>NZ_BAGE01000038.1 GCF_000308675.1 Nocardia paucivorans NBRC 100373
TTTGCGAGAGTCTGAATGCCCAGGTTTTGGGCGGGAAGGCTCGACGACGATCATGGCGACGCGTGCACGGCGCACCCCTGAGCAGGTGGTGCGGAAACCGACCGAGGCCGATCGGCTGCCGGCCGAGGGCAAGGACGTGGCCGGGGTGTGCGGGGTCCTGCAGGGCACCGAGGCCACCTATTACCGGTGGCGCAACCGGTTCGGCGGGGTGAAGGCCGATGATGCGAAGAAGCTCGAGGAACTCGAACGTGAGAACACCGTGTTGAAGCGGTTGCCGGCCGAGGCCGAGCTGGAGAAGGCGGCGTTGAAGGAGGTCGCGAAGGGAAACTTCTAGGCCCGGAACGCCGGCGTGCGGCGGTGGCTCACCTGCGACGACTGTTCGGTATGAGTGAACGCGCCGCGTGCCGGGCGACCGGGCAGCATCGCAGTGCCCAGCGCCGTCCACCGGCCGGCCGACGGGGCGCCGACCCGGATTCCGGGTTGCGGGAATGGTTGCGGCAGTGGGCGAAAACCCATCCACGACAAGGGTTTCGCCGCGCATACCACGATGCCCGCGCCGAAGGATGGGCGGTGAACCACAAAAAGATCCAGCGCCTGTGGCGGGCCGAGGGGCTGCGGGCGCCGGTGCGGCGGCGCCGCAAACGCCTGGGCGGACCGGTGGAGCGCTCGATCACTGCCGATCGGCTGATCGACGAGCTCGACCGCATCGCGGCCGAGCGAGGCCACCCGGCAGTGCTGCGCTGTGACAGCGGCCCGGAACTGGTGTGCTCGGTGATGGCCGATCGGGCGGGTGAACGTGTCGGGTTGGCGTTCATTCCTCCTGGTAGGCCCTGGCGCAACGGCTATATCGAGTCGTTCGACGGACGTCTTCGCGACGAATGCCTCAACATCAACAGCTTCTGGTCGCCGACCCAGGCCCGGGTCGTGATCACCGAGTGGAAAACCGACTACAACCAGCGGCGGCGGCATTCGGCCCTGGGATATCGCACCCCGGCCGGATACGCTGCCATCTGCACACATCAATGACCGGCTCTCACAGCCAGTGGACCGATCACTGGGATCCTGTCAGCCCCGCTACCTGCCCACCGGACCTCGAAACGGGATGGAACCGAAGCCGGCCAGGGTGCGTCATATAGTCATGGCGGGGAATCCCGCACCACGGCCCACGGGGAGACATCCATGCGCATCGCCACCGCCCTACGCACCACACTGCTCACAGCAGCGATAGTGACACTGGCCTCCGGGTGCGGGGTACTCGAGAGCGGGAAAGCCGACACCGAAAGCGCCGGAACCACCACAACCCGCGATATCGACGAGATAGTGGTCTTCAACCCCTGCTCCCAGATCGGCGACGACGTACTCATCTCCGTGGGACTGAACCCGGACTCCAAGAACGTCATCACCGACCCGCCAACCGGCCCCTCCTCCTGGCGTGTCTGCTCATGGCGACCCGCCGACCGCCTATACGCGATCAGTGTGATGTCCACCAGCCACACACTTGACGAAGCCCGAACGAACAAAGACCACGTCGATATCCGGGAGACCACGGTAAACGGTCGACCCGCCATCTACTCCCGCGACAAAACAGATGTCGATCGCGACAGCTGCTACGTCTCTTTTTCTGCCCAACAAGGAATGTTCGAAATCGCAGCCGGTTGGCTCAACGGTGATCCCAGCGATGGCGATATCTGCGCCATCGCCATGCAGTACGCGGTCGGATTCGAACCGCATCTACCCGAATAGCCGCACGCCGCCACCGAGTTCCAGAGCCGCGACAGGGGGACGTGATGTCAGAAAACCTACAGAATGAGCTGCAGCAATGGCAGCAGTTCAAACAGCAGGCAATCAGCGGGGAGATGCGGCTCGAAGAGGGCATCGGCGCCGACTTGGCCAAAGCCTGCGAAGGCTACCGCCAAAAACTATTGGACGCCAAAGATAGCGACCAACGGCTCGGCCGTCTCTCAGGCTACGGCGGCCTACCTTCAGCTCTCGCTCTACAGGACAAGTTCCAGCGAAAGGCCGTCGGTGGTGGCGACAATGCCGACGACAACGCCGTCAAACGCCTGGAACAACACATCGAACTGGCCGAACTCATGCGCGACACCTATCTCGCCGCCATCGGCAAACTCCAAACCACCGACCAAGACACCGGCACCCAACTCGCCAACACCGGAGAAGGACTGCGCTGACACCCCCGACCATCCTCCCAGCGACGATGGGTAAACCTTCTTCTACCAGTCGGGGCTGCCATGATCTGACCCCCTGTTTCCGGGCCATGGTTGTGAGAGTTGAGGCAGAGTGATCCGCAGGAGGTCATGAGGCCGAAGTCTTTCCCGTAGTCGGTTCGCAGGCAGGGGTGCGCTCGTTTGCGAGCCGGGGAGCCTGTCGCCGAGATCGTCGCCGAAACCGGTATTTCGCCGGCGGCATTGTTTTGGTGGAAGGCTCAGGTCCTTGTCGATGCGGGAGTCCGTGAAGGAGTGCCGAGCGTGGAAGCCGACGAGCTCGCCTCGGCGAGGAAGCGGATCGCAGCATTGGAAGCCGAACCGAAACCGACCCGCAATGCCTGCGAATTGTTCGACGATCAGGCGATGGTGTCCTCTAAAGGGAGAATCGCGGTCGTCGAAGGATTGATCGCGCGTGGACATTCGCAGCGCTCGGCCTGCCGGGTTGTCGGTGTGTACCGCTCGACTTTCCTGCGGCAACGGCGGCAACCGATGTCCACCGGACAGCTCCGCCGGATTGTCGTCGCCAACGAGACATCCCGGATACATGCCCGATCACGCGGCACCTACGGCACGCGCCGGGTCAAGGCCGAGTTACTCGCCGGCAGCGGCACGGTCGTGAACCACAGGCTCGTCGCCTCGATCATGTCGGAGCTGGGGTCATGCGGTGTTCCGCGGCCGAAACGACGCGCTCACCCACTGCTCGGCGTCGACACCCCTTCGGGCCTGGTCGACCGGGTCTTCCCCGCGAGTCGGCCCAACGAGCCGTGGTGTGCGGACATCGCAGAGCGTCCGGCCGGAGATGGGAAAGTGCGCTGCCGCGCTGTTCTCGACTGCTTCGGCAAGAAAATCGTGGGACGAGCATTTTCTGCGGTTGCCGACACCGTGTTGGTGAACAACGCGGTGAACATGGCGATGACCGAGCGGATAGGGAATCCGGGGTTGATCTTGCGTGCCGATCACGGCAGCCGATTCACGTCGTGGTCGTTCGGGGAGAACCTTCGAAGACACAATCTGTTGCCCTCGTTCGGGACGGTCGGGGACTGCTTCGACAACGCCGCAATCGAATCATTCTGGGGTCGTTCGCAAACCGAACTACTCAACACGAAGAAACGGGCGACGACCCTCGAATCGAGCATCGCGATGGCCGATTGGATCGACAACTTCTACAACACCGGTCGCCGCCACTCCTACCTGGGCTACGCGAGTCCCACCGAGTATGAGACGCTGTGGCTCGATACCCGACCAACCCCTCGACTCTCGTAAGACCGGCCCGACCAGAGGGGACCAGATCACGTGGACCGATCACTGGGGTCCTGTCACCGCGACTCACGGTGTCGACCCGAAAACTGCGACGGCCACGCTCGCGGAATACGGAAACACGCACTGGGATACCGCAATGCGAGGCGGCGAACCCAAGACGCTCGATCCGTACCGAGCAGGGTGGCGGCTTCGTATCGTGCCGACGCTCGGTCACCTGCCCTTATCGGCCGCCGACAACGCCGGTCTCGTCGATCGGGCGGTCGCGAGATGGGTGGCGGTCGGCTGTGGGCGCTCCACTGTCAAGAACACTTTGGCCGCGCTGGCTCGTGTACTGAACCAAGCGGTCCGCGACGACGTCATAGACCGCAACCGGGTGGAAGTCCCGGGCTGGCAGCGGTTCTACGAACGGCATGAGGACGAGGTCGACGACCCCGGGCGCTGGCGTTGCCGGACTGGGCGACGCTACAGCAGCTCTCGACAGCGCTGGTGCAAGCATCCTCCGATCAATACCAGGGGTGGGGCGACGCCGCGGTATTCGCGGCGTGCACGGCGACCAGGATCGGCGAAGTATCCGGGTGCCGTATCGGAGATATCGACACCGACATCTGGGTGTGGATGCTGCGGCGCCAGACCACCCCCGGCCCGGGCGGCATGAAGGACAAGGGCACCAAAGGAAAGAGGGCTCGACCGATCCCGATCATCGAGGAGGTGCGCCCGGTGGTTCTTCGTCGAATGAATGCCGCGTGGGCACGCATCACCGCGGACACGGCACTCGCGGAGGCCGACGAGGACACACGCCACAATGCGTTCATGCGGGCGCGGTTATTCGTCGGCCCGCGCGGCGGCCGGATCGCGACCGGTGTCCTGCGGAAGGCGACGCACTGGGACGAGGTCGTTACGAAGCTGGGGTTCGAGCACCTGCGTCGACACGATCTGCGGCACACCGGTCTGACCTGGTTCGCCGACGCCGGCGTGCCGTTGCACCGGCTGCAGCGGATCGCCGGCCACACCGACCCACGCATCACCCAGCGATACCTGCACCCCGATCTGGACGAGCTGCGCGGCGACGGTGACCGGCTGTCACGCTTCCTGGCAGCCCCTGGTCAAGGCCCTGCGACGGCCCGACAGGGCCGAGATGGTCCCAAAACTCCGATTGGTCGAATAACAGAAAACCCCTTCCCATGCAGGTGGGAAGGGGTTTTTCTATGGTCGGGCTGACAGGATTTGAACCTGCGACCACTTGACCCCCAGTCAAGTGCGCTACCAAACTGCGCCACAGCCCGTTGCGTCCCTCTCGGGACGCTCGAAGAGATTACCTCAGTGTGGTTCCGGAGGGCTAATCGCCTGGTAAAAAGATATTTTGTACTGCGTACAACACCCGCCGTTCGACCTGAAGTCAGGTTGAGATTGCAAGATCGAGGTATGGAATCGAAAACGCCCACACCGCCCGTGATTGCGAACACCACCGAAGATCGCGCCGAGGACATCGCCGCGATCGAACAGATCGTTCGCAATGTCGAGACCTCGATCAACACCAATGACGCCGAGCTGATGGTCGCGGACTTCGCCGCCGACGCCTCGGTGGTCAACGCGAACGGGGTGCAGATCACCGGCCGGGAGGCGCTGCTCGAGGCGAGCCGACAGGGGCTCGCCGGGTTCCTGAAGGACCAGTTCGTCCACTACGAGGTCGCCGACATCACTTTTCTGCGACCCGATATCGCGATTGCCCACAAGCGCGCCCGGGAGGTGACGGCCACGGGTGAGCCCATCGATATCGACCCTACGACGATCGCGCTGTACATCCTGGTCAAGCGGGACGGTCGGTGGTGGGTGGCGGCCCGGCAGAACACGCTGATCCCGTCGCCCGAGTGATCCGGGGTAGGGCGGCGGGCGCGCCGTGAGTTTTCGTTCTGCGAGAATGCCACGGTGGAGATCGCCGTCGGATTGGTCGTACTCGTCGCGTCGGCGGCCGCGGTGGCGGCGCTGGCGCGACGGGTCGGCGTCTCCGAACCTCTGGCGCTGACCCTGGCGGGGGTGGCGGGGTCGTATCTGCCGTTCGTGCCGGTGGTGCACCTCGAACCGGAGCTCGTGCTGCTGGGTGTGCTGCCGCCCCTGCTGTACACCGCGGCGCTTCGGACATCGCTGGTCGATTTCCGGGCGAATCTCGAATACATCGCGTTGTTGTCGGTGGGGTTGGTACTGTTCACCACCTTCGTGGTGGCGGCGGTGGTGTGGTGGCTGTTGCCGGTGCCGTTCGCGGCGGCGGTGGCGTTGGGGGCGGTGGTCGCCCCGCCGGACGCGGTGGCGGCGACGGCGGTCGCGCGCCGGATCGGGATGCCTCGTCGGATCGTCTCCGTTCTGGAGGCGGAGTCGCTGTTCAACGACGCCACCGCGCTGGTGGCGGTGCGCACCGCGATCGCCGCGTCGGCGGGGGCGGTGTCGGTGTGGTCGGCGGGGGCGGATTTTCTGCTCGCGGCCGGTGGGGGCGCGCTGGTGGGGATTGTGGTGGCGTGGTTGCTGGGGGTGCTGCGGCGGCGGATCATCGATCCGGTGCTCGACACCACCTTGTCGTTTCTCGCGCCGTTCGTGGCGTATCTGCCCGCCGAGGGGATCCACTCCTCGGGGGTGATCGCGGTGGTGGTCTGCGGAATGATCCTGGGCCACCGTGCGCCGGTGTGGCAGAGAGCGGCCTCACGGATCTCCGAACGCATCAACTGGCGTACCGTGCAGTTCATCCTGGAGAGCGCGGTGTTCCTCGTGATCGGGTTACAGGTGCGCGGCATTGTCGA
This sequence comes from Nocardia paucivorans NBRC 100373, assembly GCF_000308675.1. Lineage (GTDB taxonomy): Bacteria > Actinomycetota > Actinomycetes > Mycobacteriales > Mycobacteriaceae > Nocardia > Nocardia paucivorans. The sequence goes on from NZ_BAGE01000038.1 coordinate 6,275, forward strand.
TGACGCGTGGAGCAGTGGACTGGACCATACGACGTTGGTGATCGCCGTGGTCGCGGTTCTGTTCGCCATTGCGGTGTCGCGGCCGGTGTGGGTTTTCGGGTGGGCGTTGGCGCGGCGTGCCTTCGGTCGGTCCGGAGTGCCGGCGGCTCATTCGATGGTGGTGTCGTGGGCGGGGATGCGGGGTGTGGTGACATTGGCGGCGGTGCTGTTGCTGCCGCAGGACACTCCGCAGTTGCCGGTGTTGAAACTGCTCGCGCTGGTGGTGGTCGCGGGCACTCTGCTGCTGCAGGGGACGTCGCTGTCGTGGGTGGTGCGGTTGTTGCGGTTGCGGGGGCCCAGTCGTGCCGAGGATGCGTTGCAGGAGGCCACGCTGTTCAGTCGGGCCGCCACCGCGGGATTGGAGGCGCTCGAGCGGGCCACGGGCCCGGATACGCCCGATGAGGTGGTGCGGTTGCTGCGCGAGCGGTCGGATATGCGGACCAACGCGGTGTGGGAGCAATTGGGTCGACCGGAATCCGAGCAGGTGACTCCGACCGCGGAGTATCGGCGGTTGCGGTTGGAGATGTTGCGCGCGGAACGGGAGACGGTGTTGCGGGTGCGGGATTCCGGGGAGGTGGATTACGAGATCCTGCAGCGTGTGCTGTCCTGGCTCGATCTGGAGGAGTCCATGATCGACCGGCTCGACGATGCGGGGGAACTCGATCACACCGAGTTGCTGGTCGGTGACGAGTCCGCCGCCGAGTGCGTGCATCTGCGGTCCACGCCGTTGCTGTGCGAACCCGCCGTGTCCGGACAGTGCGCCGAATGCGTGGCCGAGGGATTGCGGTGGGTGCATCTGCGGATGTGTTTGACCTGCGGGAATGTCTCTTGTTGCGACTCCTCGCCTGGACGTCACGCGAGCCGGCATGCCGCGACCACCGGGCATCCGGTCATTCGCAGTCTGGAGCCGGGGGAGGCGTGGCGCTGGTGCTATGTGGACGAACTGTTGGGGTGAGGCGGGATCGGCCGTCCGGTCAGCGGGGGTGGGTGACCATTACCGGGCAGCGGGCGCGCTGGACGAGGGCATGGCTGGTGGAGCCGAGCAGGAGACTGCGGAATCCGCCGCGGCCCCGGCTGCCCACGACCACGAGCTGAGCGGTTTCCGACCATTCGAGCAGATGCTGGCGTGGTGACGACGGGTAGACCCGTCGATGCACCGTGACCTCCGGGTACTGCTCCTGCCGGCCCGCCAGACGTTCGGCCAGGACCGCATGCTCGGCGGCGGCGAGATCCGCGACCGGGATTTCGATCATGGCGGTACTGGCGTATTCGGCGAAGATGAGATCACTCCAGGTATGCACTGCCACCAGTTCGGCCTTGCGTTCGGCGGCTTCGGCGAAGGCGGCCGCCACCGCGGCGTCGCTGATGCGGCTGCCGTCGACACCGACCACCACGGGACCGTTGTGTCGGCCGTCGGTTTCACGCACGGCGACGATATTGCCGTGGCCGTGGGCCGCGACCGACAGCGTTGTCGAACCCATGTGCGCGAGTGCGCCGCCGGGGCGCGAGCCCAATGCCACCAGATACGCGTCCTCGGACAATTCGATCAACAGGGCTGCCGGGCCGTCCTCCGAGAGCCGGGTCTCCACTCGCAGATTCGGGTCGACCTCCTGTGCGAGCCGACGCGCGTCGGCCAGGACCGCCTCTCCGTGCGCGCGCAGGGTTTCGATCGCTTCGGGAATCATCGGTTGGTAGGCGACGAGCAGGGACCTGGCGGGGGTCACATTCATACCGTGGGCGAGCAACAGGCTGCGTCCACGTTGGACGGCGACCTCGGCGGCCCAGCGAACCGCCACGTCGGAGGCGGGAGAACCGTCGACCCCCACCACGACCGCGGCGGATACCAGCTGATGTGGATCCTCGACGTGTTCGCTCATGCCGGCGGTATCCCCTCGACGGTCGCATCGAAACGTGGGGCCGGGTTCGCGGCGGGGTATGGTGCGTTTCACATATTCATCGCACGGCGTGTCACCTGCGATCTTTCCCCGCGGCGCGCCGGGAGGACACTTGTTCGTCCGGGCTTCTGTGTCGATCATGATCACGTGTTGATATCGGATGGGGTCATCGGACTACGTCCCATCGAGGTCGCCGACGCCTCGGTGCATCTGGCCGAGGAGGACGGTGAAATACTGCGGCGGTTCTACGGGGGAGCGAATCCGGCGGCGAAAGTGACGGACTGTTTCCGTCGCTGTGCGGACGACTGGGCGGCCGACGCGCCGAACAAGGTGTTCATGGTGGTGGATACGACCGGACAACCGGTCGGCACGATGGCCATCGAACTCGCCCGGGATTTCCTGGCAGCTCGGCAGGCCAATGTGTGCTACGGGATATACCCGGCGCGACGGTATCGGGGATTGGGCGTGCGGGCACTGGTGTTGGCCTGCCGATATCTCGCCCGAGACGATATGGCTGACGAGGCGGTATTGCGGATCCATCCGGACAACAAATTGGCGGTGGCGGTGGCGCATCGGGTGGGTTTCACCTATCACCACAGCAGTGAGGACCCGGTGTACGGGAGGTTGGACTGGTTTCTTCAGGCGCTGTGACCGGACCGGGCGGGAAATGGTAACGCGAGTGTCGCGGTGACCAATCGGGTTCGGGTCGGGGCGGGAAGCGCGGTGAACAGCCGCGTCATGGCGGTGAGCGTGCCGGTGAGTTCGGTGCGACCGGATAGATAGGCGCGCTGGGCGGGAAGCGGGAGGTCGAAGAAGCCGTCGAAGAATACCGGTATCTCGGAGGGCGGCAGGGCGAGCAGGGCCCGGAGGCCGGCCAGGCGGAGACGATGCACCGCGCGTGCCGTGGGAGGCCATGCGGAACGGCCCGCGGCGACCGTGTCGGCGGCGGACAGGGCGGCGGCGACGCTGTATCCGGTGGCCGGATGGAGGAATGCGCCGGCCGCGCCGAAACGGGAACGGCTCGGGCGCCCGCCGGTCACCGGGAACCGGACGCGTTCGACGCGCTCGTCGCCGCGCACCGAGATGCCTCGGGCCCGTAGCCGGTGGTGGAGGCGTTGCGCGAGCGCTGCGGGAGAGGGTGCGGGGAGTCCGACCAGACAGGTTTCCTCGAACAGGGTGGTGCCGTCGCCCAGCGGGATGGCGTAGAGGAACGACGGTGGGTCGGTGGGGTCGGCGCCGTTGTCGGGACGCCAGTCCATGAACAGGGTCTCTTCGGCGTGGTCGAGAACCAGGCCGTAGGCGGTTTGTTCGGCTCGGTTCGGGGCGCGGGGCAGACCGCGGGCGTCGATGATGCGGTCGCCGCGGAGGACGGCGCCCGAGGCCAGTGTCACCGTGTGCCGGTCGAGTGCGGTCGCGCGGTCGGTGACGAGTTCTGCGCCCGTGATGTCCAGGGATTCCTGGAGCAGGCGGGTGTCGAAGACCGTGTAGGGGCGCGGGATTCGATGTGGCCGCCGGCCGTGGGCCGTCGGTTCGGGCATCGTCGTGGCGGTGACCGCCGGGTCGAGCCAGTCCGGCAATTCGTCCGCCCATGCCGCGTAGGTCGCGGTCCACCGGCGGCACGGGTTCGGGTCGACCACGGTGACCGCCATCCCTCGGACCAGACAGCGGTGGGCGAGGGCGCGACCGGCCGGGCCGAGCCCGCAGATGACGATATCGCTCACCACGCCGCTCCGACTCGCGGGTGACGTCCGTGACATGGTTGCTCGTCGACCATTCTCGGATCGAACCATGGGATGCGGCTCGGGCGGGAACGACCCGCGGGGTCGGTGCCCGGACACAGCCGTCGTTCGACGGGAATCGGTGGGCTCGTCGAACGACGGCTGCGGGACGGCTGGATTACGACGTGGCGGAGGCGGGTGCGGCCGGGGTTTCGGCGGGTGGGGTTCCGTAAGGCGCAGCGGCCAGGCCCTCTGCCGCGCCGACGGCCCCACCGATGGCCGCGCCCAAGGCCAGCGCGGGGGCGGCGATGACCCCGTAGCCGATGGCTCCGCCCAGGATCGGGCCGATGAGCAGACCGATCGGCAGGAACGGTATGCCCGCGACGAACCCGGCGACCGCGCCGACCACCGCGGAGGTGGCCGCCAAGGGCGAGGCCACCGTGGAACCGACCGAGGCGCCGATGGCGGCCGAACCGAGGGTTTGGGCGGCGATACGGTCGGATCGGCTGCGTTCTATGCCGACCGAATCCAGGAAGGTGGCCAGATCGGCCTCGGCTTGGGCCGCGCCCTCGTTGATCGGCGTCGGGTCGATACCGGGGGGATCCATGACGATATTGCCGATGCGGAGTTTGCCCGGGGGCGCTTCGATCGGCTCGACGGCGGGCACCGGAACCGGCCCATGGAGTTGCCCCAAGGGGGCCAGGTAGCTCTGGTCCGGCATGGGCCGCGATACGGCGTCGGCGGTTTCGGTCGATGCCGGCGCTGCCGCGGTCGCGGCGAGAGGCGCGGCCGGCCGACCGGCGGGAACGTACGGGGCGGGGGTGGGCATACGGTGCAGCGGACCGACGGCGCTCTCGGATGCGGTGAGGGGGAGCGGCGCCGGGGTCGGTTCGAGGCCGAGATGGGTCACCGTATCGGCGACGACTCGGGTGACCGCGTCGGAGACGATCCGCGCCGGGTCGAGTTGTTCGACGGGAGGAGCGGGTTGGGGCGCCGCGTTGGCGGTGCCGCTACCGATCAACGCCATGACGAGCGGAAATGTGCCCGCCGCGACGATCGACCCAACCATGCGCCGTGGCGGAACGACAACGCTGTGTTTGCCCATGTTGGCCTTTCATCCAGGAGAAGTGCCGTGTCTGCTACGGCATTCGGACCCGGATGGGCCTGCGGATGGGCCATGTGCTCAGCCCGCCTTGTCACCGACCTCCGTGGCTCCGGTTCCGCTCGGTTCGCCGGTGCCCGATTTCGGTCGTCCGCGGTAGCCGAGGGAGCGGCGTAGCGCCGCCTGCTCGGCCGCGTCGTCGCCGACGCCGTTCACCGCCTCCAGCGCCAGTCGGGCGAACACCCACTGCTCGGTGGCCGCCATCTGGCCCCGGCTGCGGCCCAGGAAGGTGACGAACCATTGGATCACCGTGATGATCCGGCTGCGATAGCCGATCAGGTAGTACAGGTGCAGTGCCAGCCAGACCAACCAGGCCAGGAAGCCGCCGAACTCCAGTTTGCCGATCTGACAGACGGCGCTGAACCGGGAAACCGTCGCCATACTGCCCTTGTTGAAGTACCGGAACGGTTTGCGCTCCTGCGGTGTCTGGCCTTTCAGACCGGCCTTGATCTGTTTGGCGGCGTAGACGGCGCCCTGGATGGCGCCCTGGGCCTGGCCGGGCACCCCGGGAACCGACATCAGATCACCCACCACGAAGACATTGGGGTGGCCCTTGATGGTGAGATCCGGTTCCACGATCACGCGGCCCGCCCGGTCGACCTCGGTGCCCTCGGAACGTTCGGCCAGCATTCGGCCCAGCGGGCTGGCCTGTACACCGGCCGACCACACTTTGCAGGCCGCTTCGATTCGGCGAACGGTGCCGTCGGCGTCCTTCACCGTGACCCCGCGGGCGTCGACATCGGTGACCATCGCGTTGAGCTGGATCTCCACCCCCATCCGCTCGAGTCGCCGTTGTGCCTTCCCACCGAGGTTGGGTCCCATGGGGGCGAGGACCGCGTCCGCGCCCTCCACCAGAATCACCCGCGCCTCACGCGGATCGATGTTGTGGAAGGTGCCTTCCAGGGTGCGATCGGACAGTTCGGCGATCTGACCGGCCAGCTCCACCCCGGTGGGACCCGCGCCGACCACCACGAAGGTGAGGAACCGTTCGCGTTCTTCCTGGGTGGTGGCCAGTTCCGCCTGTTCGAACGAGCCGAGGATGCGACCGCGCAATTCCAGGGCGTCGTCGATGGTCTTCATGCCGGGGGCGAAGGTGGCGAAATGATCGTTGCCGAAATAGGACTGTTGCGCGCCGGTGGCCACGATGAGGCTGTCGAACGATGTGACGGTGTCGCGTGCGAGCAGCCGTGAGGTGACGGTGCGGGCCTGGAGGTCGATATCGATGACCTCGCCCAGCAGTACCCGGGCGTTTTTCTGTTTGCGTAGTACCAGCCGGGTGGCCGGGGCGATTTCGCCGACCGACAGGATGCCGGTGGCCACCTGGTAGAGCAGCGGCTGGAACAGGTGGGTGGAGGTCTTGGAGATGAGGGTGACGTCGACGTCGGCGTTCGCGAGCTGCTTGGTCCCGAACAGGCCGCCGAAACCGGAGCCGATCACCACCACCCGATGCCGGTGGTTTCCGACAGGTTCAGTGCTCATCGTCGCTCCTCGCCAGACCGGGCGGTGTCCCGGTGATCATCTGCGGACACCGCTCACGGTAGTCGTCCGGGCGAGGAGCGTCACGGGCGGACTGGGCCGACGTGACGGCGATTCGGTGGAATGAGTGAGACGTGTGACACAAAGAGAATACGATGGACTCTATATCTCAGGAGGTTCGTCATGGTCACCGTGGACCGTGCCGCGTCCGTGTCACGCGCACACATCGATACCGAGAATTGGTCGCTCATCGAGCCGCCCCGCACGAGTGTGATCGACCGGCTTCTCGCCCGGACACCGGAGAGACCGCGAACCCTGGCCACCCCGCCACAGGGTAGTGACACCCGCGCGATCCGCGGCGACGCCGGCCTGCCCTATGTGGGCCGCAGCCTGCACTTCATGCGATGGGGGCCGGCGGAGATGATGGACCGCTACCGCCGCTACGGACCGGTGACCCTCAACAGCGGGATGGGTTTGGATCGGGTCTTCGCCGCGGGCCCGGAGGCGCTCGACGAGGTGCTGGGCCGGCGCCGTCGGGACTTCGGGCAGGGTTGGGACTACTTCATCGGTCCCTTCTTCCGGCGTGGACTGCTCCTGCTCGAGTTCGACGAGCACATGTTCCACCGGCGGATCATGCAGCAGGCGTTCACCCGGGAACGGCTCGAGGCGCATCTGGCCGAACTCACCCCCGTCGTCCGTTCCACGATAGAGCGCTGGGTACCACCCGGCCGCGGTGCGAGCGCCACGGTGCGGTTGTTCCCCGCCATCAAGGAGATGGCCCTCGACATCGCCGGGGAAACCTTCATGGATGTCGAGGTCGGTGAACAACGACGCGCCCTCACCAAGGCGTTCGTGGCGTGCACCCATGCCGGACTGGCGATCGTCCGGTATCCGCTGCCCGTCGGAAAGTGGGGAGCCGGGATCCGGGGGCGCAAGGTCCTGGAGGACTACTTCTACTCGATGCTGCCGGAGAAGCGGCGCAGCGACGCCCCGGACTTCTTCTCCGGGCTGTGCCACGCGCGCACCGAGGACGGTGAGATGTTCAGCGATGCCGACGTGGTCAACCATATGATCTTCCTGATCATGGCGGCCCACGACACCAGCACCACCACGGCCACCGCCGTCGCCTACTACCTGGGCAAACATCCGGAGTGGCAGGAGAAGGTGCGCGAAGAGGTGCGGGCGTTGGACTCCGAGGGGGGTATCCCGACCATCGCCGACCTGGATCGTCTGCGCAATCTGGATCTGGTGCTGAAGGAGAGCCTGCGATTGATGCCGCCGGTGCCGGGAATGGTGCGCCGGGCCGTGCGCGATACCGAGATCCTCGGTCACTATGTGCCCGCGGGCACCCCGGTCGACCTCGCCTATCAGGTCAATCATCTGCTGCCCGAATATTGGACCGACCCCGAGGTTTTCGATCCGGAGCGGTTCGGCGAGGCGCGGCGCGAGGACAAATCGCATCGGCTGGCGTGGATGCCGTTCGGCGCGGGGGCGCACAAGTGCATCGGCATGCACTTCGGCAGCTTCGAGGTGAAGACCATCATCTCCGCCATGGTGCGCGACTACCGCTGGCATATCCCCGACACCTACCGAATGCCCTGGGGATTCAGCACCATACCGTATCCGCGCGACAATGCCCCGCTGCATCTGCAGCGGATCACCTGAAACAGCGGATCCCGCGCCGAATATGCGACGGGGCCGGTCTCCCGTGTACGGGAAACCGGCCCCGTGTCCGTCTCGGCGGTGGTGCGTGTGCGGGAATCAGCGTCCGGCGAGCAGGATCTCGGCGACCCGGGTATCGGTGGCCGACCCCTCCGCGTAACCGCCCTCCCGGCCCATGGCGGTCATGATCGCGAGCGTGTAGCGCTCACCGGGACCGGCGAAACCGACCGAGTTGACCACCCAGCCGTCCTGTTCCTCCGACCAGCCGTTCTTCAGACCGGGCCGCATGGCCGCGCCCGCGCCCCAGACACCCCAATGCTGGTTGTGGTCGACCGACCTCATCCGGTCGATCAGATAGTTGCGATCGTCGGGGTGCATTCGGTCCAGGACATGCGACATCAACCGGTCCAGGTCGGCGGCGGTGCACTTCTGGAACGCCCAGTGCGGTCCGGGTCCGCTGGGGTTGGGTTGCGGGGCCAGACTCGTCATCCCATTGGCGCGGAAGGCATTGTTGAACGCCATCCGGTCCATACCCGCGTATTTGTTCCAGAGCAGGTCGGCGGCCTGGTCGTTGGAGGTGGCCAGCATCGACTCGATCAGGCCGCGATCCTCCGGGGGTAGGTTGATCGCCCCGACCCGAGCCCGATTCAACAGATCGGAGGCAATGGCGAGTTTGATGGTGGAGGCGGTCCACACCATGTCCTCGGCGTGATTGTTGGCGTAGACCGCGCCGGTCTGCCGATCACGCAGCACATAGCCGGTTACGCCGGGGCGGGACGCGAGATAGGCGTTGGCGTTCTCGATTCGCGCGGCCATATCGCAGTCGAAGCCGTGGGCGCAGCCCTGGGTGAGCGCGGGCGGTGCGGCGGCGGCGTGAGGATGGGCGATCGGAGCGCCGGTGACAGCCATCGCGGCGGCCGCGACAACACATGCGGACGCGGCGAGACGGGGAGCGGCCTCGGTGACAGACAGGTAACGCACGAGCGTACACATTGGCACACCGCCGTCCGCCACGCATGTTTTCGAGGTGAACGAGGTTGCAGCACGCTCAGCGATGGGCCGCGGGGGCCTGCGCCACGGTGCGCCCGTTGAGTCGGTGACAATGTTCGAATGCCTCGGTGTGTCGATCGCGCGGCCACCAGTGCACCACCACATCGCGCCCGTAGTGGCGTGAATTGACCAACTCCCACCGGTCGCCGACCCGACGGACGGTGAATCCATCTTTCGGGACCAGGGGGATCACCATCGCATCCATGAGCGTGAACCAGCCTTTCGCGCAAACCCCGACTTCCCCTCCCGGGGCAGCACTGTGGCACAGCGTCCGGGCGAAATCGCCACGACACGACCGAGTGTCGGCGTCGCATGTGGGACAAGTCACGTGCGAGTGCGCCGATTTCGGGTATAGGGGACCGGGGGCGCGAGAGCGGTTGCCGGGTGGCGGGCGTATAACGGTTGGACGATGCGCCCGCGGTTCGGGCGCGGAGGGTGGTGATCGTCGAGACCGGAGGAAAGGGCACGTATGCCGCTGCACATCCACCGCGCCGAGTGCGCGGACGTGCTCGCGGCGGCACTGGCCGAGCTGCTCGCCGTCCCGCTACCGGACCCGTTCGCCGCGGAGGTGATCGCGGTACCCGCCAAGGGCACGGAACGGTGGTTGGCGCACCGGCTCTCATCGATACTCGGGGCCACGACACTCGGGGCCACGACACTCGGGGCCACGACACTCGGGGCCACCACGGACGGAGCCGGCGACGGGGTCGCGGCGAATATCGCCTTTCCCTCGCCGGGTGCGCTGGTCACCGAAGTGCTCGCGGCAGCATCCGGTATCGCGCCGGAGGACGACCCGTGGGCGCCCGACCGTATGGTGTGGACGCTGCTGCGGATTGTCGACGAATCGGCGGGGGAGCCGTGGTGTGCGGTGCCGGCCCGGTATCTCGGTGTCGCGCGGTCCGATACCGACACCGAAGACCGGCGCAGCCGCCGCTATGCCGCCGCCCGACGGCTGACGGCGCTGTTCGACGGCTATGCGAGTCGGCGACCCGCGGTGCTCGCAGAATGGGTGGCGGGCGCCGATACCGACGGTGCGGGGCAGCCCCTCCCGGACGATCTGCGGTGGCAGGCCGCTCTCTGGCGCCGGCTGCGCGCGGCCATCGACGTTCCCGGTCCGGCGGAACGGCTGACCCTGGCCGCCGATCGGCTGCGGGCCGAACCCGATGTGGTGGACCTGCCGGCTCGGCTGTCCCTTTTCGGGGTGAGTCGGGTGGCGGCCGATCAACTGGCGGTCGTCTCCGCCCTGGCGGCACATCGCGATGTGCATCTGTGGCTGGTGCATCCGAGTCCGGCGCTGTGGGATCGGTCGGTGCGGAATGCCCCGAGGAACATCGAGGGTGTGACGGCGTCGGGAGACGATATCGCCGCATCGATCCGGCATCCCCTGCTGTCCGCGCTGGGACGCGATATTCGAGAACTCCAGCAGCGACTTCCCGAGTGCGCGAGCGATACCCGCCACGGCACCGCGGTGCAGGACACATCGGCCGGGTCAGGGGACGGGTCGACCACATTGTTGCGGACCCTGCAGGAGCATATTCGCGACGATCGGTGGCCGCCGCGCACGCACTGTGTCGGCGACGGCACGGTGGCGATACACGCATGCCACGGGCCGACGCGGCAGGTGGAGGTGTTGCGGGAATGTCTGCTCGGGCTCTTCGCCGCCGACCCCACCTTGGAGCCGCGAGAGGTGCTCGTCATGTGCCCCGATGTGGAGGCGTATGCGCCGCTGGTGCGGGCCGCATTCGGTCCGCGGCCCGCGGAAGACGTCGACACGCCCGACGATTCGGAGCATCCGGCCCATCGGTTGCGGGTGCGGTTGGCCGATCGAGGTCGCGCGGCGGTCAATCCGCTGCTGCTGGTGGTGGGCCGGCTGCTGGATATGGCGGCCGGGCGGGTCACCGTCACCGAGGTCCTGGATCTGGCGGCGACCGAAACCGTGCGCCGGCGTTGCGAATTCGATGACGACGATATCGAGCGACTGCGGGAATGGGCGGTCGAGGCCGGGGCGCGATGGGGGATCGGGCAACGGCAGCGGCAGGCGTTCGGACTGGCCGAATTCGGGCAGAACACCCTCAACAGCGCCGTGGACCGAATACTGCTGGGGGTGACGGCGGACGAAACCACCTCCGACTGGCTCGATCTGGCGTTGCCGCTCGGTGATGTCGACAGCAACGACGTGGACCTGGCCGGCCGGTTCGCGGAATATGTGGACCGATTGGCGGCGGTACTACGGGATCTGCGCGGTCCCCGTCCGGCCGCGCAGTGGTCGGCGATCCTGACCCGTGCGCTCGACCTGCTCACCGATGTGCCCGAACCCCAGGCCTGGTTGCGTATCGAGGCGCATCGCGAACTGGCCGCCGCCATCGCGCACGCCGGCGATATCGCATTGCGTCGCGACGATATCGCGGCGCTGCTGCGGACCCGGCTCGCCGCCCGGCCCACCCGCACCAATTTCCGCACCGGCGAGCTGACCGTCTGCGGGATGGCGCCGATGCGTTCGGTACCGCATCGGGTGGTGGTGCTGCTCGGGATGGACGACGAGGTGTTCCCGCGAGCCGCCGCGGTGGACGGCGACGACGTCCTGGCGCGGAACCCCCAGCCCGGCGAGCGGGACGCACGGATCGAGGACCGGCAGCTGTTTTTGGACGCGATCCTGGCCGCGCGGGAGAAACTGCTGCTGTTCTACACCGGTGCCGATCCGGTGACCGGCGCCCACCGCCCACCCGCCGTCCCGGTGGCCGAACTGTTGGACGTCCTGCGCGCCCACGTGGGGCCGGACGGTATGAGGCAGGTGGTGGCCCGGCATCCGTTGCAGGCCCACGATCCGCGCAACTTCCGGTCGGAACGGCCCTTCGGTTTCGACACGGTGGCATTGGCCGGCGCGGTGGCCTATGGGCAACCGCCCGTCCCACGTCCGCGGCTGTCGGACACGCCGCTGCCGGCGGTGAAACCGGCCGATATCGGGCTGACCGAACTGATCTCGTTCGTCGAACACCCGATCCGCGGTTTCCTGTGGCAGCGATTGGGGTTGCGGATCCCGGACCGGGACGACGAAGTCGACGACCGGCTGCCCATCGAACTCGACGGGTTGGCCGGTTGGTATCTCGGCGAGCGCATGCTCTCGGCTCGGCTCACCGGCGCAGATCCGGCCGATCTGCGCGCCGCGGAATGGCGTCGTGGCACCCTGCCCCCGGCCGGGCTCGGCGGTGCCGTACTCGACGAAGTGGAACGCACCGTCGAAACCCTGGTGCGGGCGGCCCGCAACGATTACCGGCTGCCGCCGCGGGCGGTGGATATCGCCGTGGATCTGGGAGCCGGTCGTCGGATCACCGGCACCGTGCCCGAGGTGCACGGTGATGTGTTGGTCCGCACCACGTATTCGCGGGTATCGGCCAAACATCGGCTCGGTGCCTGGGTGGCGCTGTTGGCCCTGGCCGCCGGCGACGATACCGGAGAACGTTCCTGGCGGGCGGTGATCACCGGCCGCGGCAGGTTCGGACGCCCGGCCTGGCGTTGTGAGCTCACCGCACCCGCGGCCCCGCAGGCGCGCGAGATATTGCGTGATCTGACGGCACTGCGCGATCTGGGGCTCACTCAACCGTTGCCGATCGTCACCGCGGCGACCGCCACCTACGCCGAGCGTCGCTTCCGCGGCGCCGGACCGGACGAGGCGTTGGAGGCCGCCGAGAACGAATTCTTCGGCGGCCCCGACGGTCCCACCCGCTATGGTGAACACACCGACCGTCACCTGCGCTATCTGTGGGGATCGACCCCCCGGTTGAGTGATCTCGCCGCCGCACCCGCCCCACCGGGCGAAGCCACCGAACCCACCCTTTTCGGTTCCCTCGCACGTCGGTTGTGGGCACCGGTTCTGCGCGCCGAACAGCAGGGGGCTCCATGACCACGACCCGGCCGGCCCGGCCCGCAGCCGTATCGACACGGGGCGCGGCGCCGACGACCCCGTCTCCGAGCCGTAACGCCGGCGGCGGGACGACCTTCGACCTGTACGGACCGCTGCCCACCGGCACCACCGTGCTCGAGGCGAGTGCGGGAACCGGGAAAACCTTCGCCATCGTCGGTCTCGCCGTACGGTATGTCGCCGAGTTGGGGATCGATATCTCGGAACTGTTGCTGGTCACCTTCAGCCGGGCCGCCACCCAGGAGCTACGGGAACGGGCTCGGGACCGGTTCGTCGCGGTGGCCGCGGCATTGGCGGACCCGGATGCGGCCCGCACCGGACCGGACGAATTGGCGCGATACCTGGCCGCCGCAGACCCGGATGAGGTGCGCCGCCGGCGGGCACGGCTGTTGGTGGCGTTGTCGGACTTCGATGCCGGCACCATCGCCACCACCCACGGTTTCTGCCGTCGCATGCTCGACGAGTTGGGTGCGGTCGGGGAACAGGACCCGGATATCCGACTGGTGGAGAATATCGACGACCTGGTCCGCACCGTCGCCGACGATCTGTATCTGAGCCGGTATGCCCGCACCCGTCCACCGTTCAAGGTGCGGGTGGCCCACGAGTTGGCCCTGGCCGCGGTGGCCGACCGACAGGCTCGCCTGGCGCCGGAGGACGGTGGCGTCGCCGGGGAACGGGCCGCTTTCGCCGCTGCGGTCCGCGCCGAAACCGAACGGCGCAAACGGCTGGCCGGGATCGTCGATTTCGACGACCTGCCGGCGCTGCTACACGAGGCCTTGACCGATCCCCGCCATGGCGCGGACGCCTGCCGACGGATCGGTTCCCGATATCGGGTGGTGTTGGTCGACGAATTCCAGGACACCGATCCGCTGCAGTGGCAGATCCTGCGCCGGGCGTTCCACGGCCGTACCACCCTGGTCCTGGTGGGTGATCCGAAACAGGCCATCTACGCGTTTCGCGGTGCGGAGGTGCTCAGCTATCTCGACGCCGTCGCCCACGCCGGTGACCGCCGCGAGCTCGACATCAACCGACGCAGCGACGCCGGCCTGTTGACGGCACTCGACCATCTGCTCGGCGGCGCGGCCCTGGGACATCCCGAGATCACCGTCGGACCGGTTACCCCCACCCATCCCTGGACCCGACTGTCCGGGCCCGCCGATCTGCTCACCCCGCTGCGCCTGCGCTGTCTGCCGCGCACCGGGGCCGGGCCGTTGAACAAGTCGGGGTTCCCGAGTATCGGTCGGATGCGGGCGAAGGTCGCCGAGGACGTGGCCGTCGATATCGCGCGCCTGCTGGAATCCGGGGTGCGGATCGCCGTCGACTCTCGGGCGGCGAACGATGCGGCGACACAGCCGTTCCAGGATCCGGTCGATGCCGTTCCGGCGGATTCCGTGGGTACTTCGGCCGGTGGAGGCGAGCCGACCGGCCCGGCCCATCGTCTGCTCGGGCCCGGCGATATCGCCATCCTGGTTCGTACCCGCTCGCAGATCGAGGTGGTGCGCAGCGCGCTGGACCGAGCGGGGGTGCCGTCGGTACTGGCGGGTGGCACCAGTGTTTTCGCCACCACGAGCGCCACGGACTGGTTGTGGGTGCTGCGCGCCCTGGAACAACCCCATCGAGCCGACCGGGTGCGACTGGCGGCCGGCACCCCGCTGTTCGGTCACACCGTCGACGAGATCGATGAGCAGGGAGCGGATCTGGTGGGGCGGGTCAGCGCCCGACTGCGGGATGCGGCCCGATTGTTCACGCGAGCCGGATTCGCCGCTCTCTTCGAGAAACTGTCGGCCGAAACCCGTTTGGCGCCACGGCTGCTGGCCATGGAGAACGGCGAGCGGGAACTCACCGATCTGCGACATATCGCCCAATTGCTCGACCACGTCGCCGCATCCGAAGGACTCGGGCTCACGGCCCTCACCCGCTGGTTGTCCGATCGGATCCGGGATCCGGCCTCCGGTACGGTCACCGACCGCAGCCGCCGTCTGGATCGGGACGCGGCGGCGGTGCAGATCGCCACCGTGCACGCCAGCAAGGGACTCGAATTCCCGGTCGTGTACCTGCCGTTCGCGTGGGACAGCGCGAAGAATCCGTATGCCGAGACCCAGTTGCTGCATGTCGACGGTGTTCGGGTGCTCGATGTGGGAGGTCAGGAGGCCCCCGGCGGCGCCGAGCGGCGGCGTCGCGCCGAGTCGGAGGAGGCCGGAGAGGAGCTGCGGCTCTGCTATGTCGCCTTGACCAGGGCGAAATGCCAGGTCGTCGCCTGGTGGGCGCCAACTTTCACCACCGCCGTCTCCCCGCTGCATCGGTTGCTGCTGGGGCGGGACACCGGTGCGGTCGATATCGCCGCGCGGGTGACGGTTCCCGCGGATGCGGTCGCGGTGCGGCGGATTGCGGAACGGACGGCCGCGGCCGGGGACGCGATATCGGTGACCGCGGTGGACGGTTCCGGTGCGCTGCCCGCACGCCGTCCACCCGTCGACACCGCCCCCGCCGAGCTCGCCGCCGCGACCTTCGACCGTATCCTGGACCACCACTGGCGGCGCACCTCGTATTCGGCGCTCACCGCCGCGGCGCATGCCACGGCCCCGGACGCCGAACCGGAGGAAGGGCCCGGTCCCGTCGACGAACCCGACGGTCCTTCGCTCGTCACGGTCGAACCCGAACCCGGCGCGCCCTCGCTGATGAACGAACTACCCTTCGGCGCCGAATTCGGCACCCTGGTCCACGGGGTGCTGGAACGGATCGATACCGATGTCCCGGACCTTGCCGCCGAGGTGCGCGCGCGATGCGCCGATCAGGTGACCGAGATGATGTCCGAGGCCGATCCGGAGCTGCTCGCCACCGCCCTGCTCGCCGTCCTGCGGACCCCGCTCGGTTTCGGTACGCTCGCCGATATCCGCACCCGGGACCGGTTGTGCGAGTTGGAGTTCGAGCTTCCCCTCGCCGGCGGTGACACACCCGGCGCCGATTCTGCGAGTCCACACCGTATCGCCGAACTATTACGCGCGCATCTGACACCGGCAGACGACTTCCACGAGTACGCCGACCAATTGGCCGGTCTCGGCGATCTCCCGTTACGGGGCTATCTCACCGGCAGTATCGACGCCGTGCTGCGGATCGGGGGCGAGCGTTTCGTGGTTGTCGACTACAAGACCAACCGGCTCGGCACCGGTGATCTCACCGTCGCGCACTACACCCGCGACCGCATGGCCGCCGAGATGCGTCGTGCGCACTATCCGTTACAGGCACTGCTGTACAGCGTGGCCCTCCACCGCTATCTGCGTTGGCGGCTGCCCGGTTACGACCCGGCCCGGCATCTCGGTGGTGTCCGTTACCTTTTCGTTCGGGGCATGATCGGCCCCGAAACCCCATCGGGTGTGGGGGTTTTCGATTGGGATCCGCCCGTCGCGCTGATCACCGAACTCTCCGATCTATTGGCCGGAGGTGGGGTGTGTCGCAAATGAGCGCAACCGCCCGGCCAGGTCGGTCGGCCCGTGCCCCCCGGGGGCCGGGGGCGAGGAGGTGGGCGTGATATCGATCCAGGTGGCCCAGCGGGGGACCGGGCTGTTGCGGGAGTTCAACGAGGCCGGGGTGCTGTCGGCGGCGGATGTGCACGTGGCGTTGCGATTGGGGCGCCTCGGTGGGGAACAGGACGAGTCGGTGCTGTTCGCGGCCGCATTGGCAGTGCGGGCGGTGCGGTCGGGATCGGTATGTCTGGACCTGTCCCGTATGCGGGATATCGGTGTGGATATCGAGGAGGATCGGGAAACGACTCTCGACCCCGACACGTTGCCGTGGCCCGAGGATCGGGCCGTCGTCGACGCGCTGCGGGCCAGCCCCCTGGTGCGCGGAGGGGCGGCGGGACCATTGCGGCCGCTGCGGCTGGTCGAGCCCACCCGCCCCGGGGTAGGGCCGCTGCTCTATCTGGACCGGTACTACCGACAGGAACAGATCATCCGCCGCGTCCTCACCGAACGGGCCGGTGGACACCCGGATATCGATCCCACCCTGGTTCGGCGTGAACTGGACCGTCTGTTCGGTCCGCCTACCGCGACCCCGGATCGGCAGCGAATAGCAGCGGCGCTGGCGGCGACTCACTGGACCACGGTCGTCGCGGGCGGTCCCGGAACCGGGAAAACCCACACCATTGCGCGGATACTGGCATTGCTCGTTGCGCATCGCGCCGCGGAACCGGGCCGGCCCGCCCTGCGGATCGCGCTGGCGGCACCCACCGGAAAGGCTGCGGCCCGCCTCCAGGAGGCGGTCCGCGACCAGGCCGCGGAACTCGGTCTCGGGGAACTCACCGCGGCGACCCTGCATCGGCTGCTGGGTTGGCAGCGCGGCCGCGATACGCGTTTCCGCTACCACGAGCACAACCGGCTGCCCTACGACGTGGTCGTCGTCGACGAAAGCTCCATGGTGTCACTGACCTTGATGAGCCGACTGTTCGCGGCGCTGCGCCCCGACACCCGCCTGGTTCTCGTCGGCGATCCCGACCAGTTGGCGTCCGTGGACGCGGGGGCGGTGCTCGCCGATCTGGTCGCCGCCCCGGTCACCGATGCCCCGAACCCGATCTTCGACGAGATCCTCGGCCCGGCGGCCGATCCGTCCGACGATCCGGAGGCCCTGACCGAACTGGAGCGCACCAGGCTCCGCGGTGGGATCGTCCGGCTCACTCGTGGCCGCCGCTTCGGCGGACGTATCGCCGATCTCGCCGTCGCGGTGCGGGCCGGGGACGGTGATACCGCCCTGGAACTGTTGCGCGCGGGTGGGGAGGCCCTGAGCCTGTGCGCGCCCGAGGACATCGCCGCCGTGCGCGCCGATGTGGTGCGGACGTCCCGGTCGATCACCGAGGCGGCCCTGGTCGGTGACGCCGCCGCCGCATTGACGGCCTTCGAATCCCATCGACTGCTGTGCGCCCATCGCCAAGGCCCCTACGGGGTGGAGCGCTGGGATCGCCTCGCTGCCGAATGGTCGGCCCTGGCCGGTGTCGGACCCGAGAACTCCCATGCCACCTGGTATCCCGGCCAGCCATTGCTGGTCACCGCCAACGATCACGAGGCCCGGATCTACAACGGTGATACCGGTGTGGTGCTACGCCTGCCCGACGGTTCGCTGCGCGTGGCGCTGCAACGCGGCGACGAACCCTATCTGGTGCACCCCACCCAGTTCCCGGCCGTGGTCACCGTCTACGCCATGACCATCCACCGCAGCCAGGGCAGCCAGTACGACGCGGTCACCATCGTTTTACCGGAAGCCGAATCCACTCTGCTCACCCGAGAACTGCTCTATACCGCCATCACTCGCGCCCGGCACCACGTTCGGGTCATCGGTACCGAGGAAGCCATTCGGGCCGCCGTCGACCGTCGGGTGCTGCGGGCGAGCGGACTCAGCATCGGCCCGGTCGATCGGGCGAAATAGGGATTTCCCGACGGGTATTCCGAACCGGCGCCGCTCTACGATCGCCGCGAGTGGACGCGCCACGGCGTCCGGGTGGTGAGGACTACAACAGAAATGAACTTGCGCACAACCAGGAAACTCGTCATCGCGGTGGTCGGCGCGTTGATGGCATTGCTGCCGTTCGGGGTGGTTCCGGCCGTCGATCCCGCGGGCCCCGCCCATGCGGAGATCACCACCTCGCTCGGGGTGCCGCAGCACTTGGGATTTATCGCGCCCCGGATCGAAACGGCCACCGCTCCCTTCGAATCCGGTATCGGTACCCGGTTCACTCCGGCGGCGACCGAAACGGTGTCGGTAACTCTGGCGGGCGAGTCCCGACCGCGTTCGATCGTGCTGCACCGGACGCGGTCGCTGGACGGCGCGCCGGTGCTCACCTTCGAACAGGCCGCGCCCGCGGTGGGCCCCTGGGCCGAGCCCGATACGGCGTTCCTGTCGTACGCGGTGACCGATCTCGATGCCACGGGACGACGGTTGGCCGACAACGGTTTCCGGCTCGTCGCCACGGCGCGGGACTTCACGTTCTGGCGCGGCGCCGGTGGTGTCCTGGTCCGACTGATCGCCGAATCGTCTTTTCCCGCGGCGGAATCGGGAAGGGCGGGTGGTCTCGGTCCGGTGCGGTCGTTCACCCTGGCCCCGTGCGATATCGCGGCGGTGCGTGATCAGTTGGGGACCGCGTTGGGGGTCCGCTGGAAGATACCCATGGCCGTGCCCTTGCCGTGGGAGCACACCGATGGTGCGGTGCGTCCGCTCGTACACCAATTGCACTCCTCGGACGAGCGGGCGCCACATCTGAGTGTGGAGAGTCCGGATCCGGCGCCCGCCCAGACCTGCGCCCCGGACCGTACACCGGTGCATCTGGTGTATTTCACCTCGGATGTGGTGGCGGCCGAGCGTCGTCTGCTCGCGGCGGGGATGACGCCGGTCGCCCGGGTGCCGATGATGGTGACGTATTTCCGTGCGGGAGAGACCGGCCCGTATCTCGAGGTCGGCAGCACCGCATTCGAATTGGCCGAATACCTGCCCTGAACCGGGGTCGGTGGGCCTACGACGGCGGAGTTGGGAAGATACCGGGCAACTCCAGGGCGTAGCGGACATCGTCGGTATTGCCCAGTGTCGCCAGGACGACGCGGATCATCGTGACCCGGGCGGCGGCGACGGTCTCCGGATCGGGTTCGGCGCCGGGACGGGTATCCGCGGCGATGCGGTAGACGACGTATTCGCAGACGTGTAGCGCGGCGTCGAGGTCCAGCGGCGCCGGAACCGGTCGGTCGAGTTCGGCGAATTTGGTGCGGACGATCTGGCGGATATCGTCGAGCGCCCGATTGCGGTAGCTCGAGACCGGTGAGGCGGGGTCGTGGAGTTCGGCGAACAGGGGCCGCAACATGGGCCCGTGGCCTCGGGCCCAGTCCAGGTAGGCGTCGATGAGGCGGATACCCAGTTCCACGCTTTCCGCGGGTGTGTCCAACGCATTCCGGATACCGCCCACCAGTCCGGCATTGGAGGCGTCCAGGACGGTGTGCAGGGGTTCGGTGGCATTGGCGAAGTATCGGTAGAAAGTGGGTCGCGCCAGACCGGCCTGTTCGATGATCTGCGCGACGTTCAGTCCTCGGGATCCGCCACGGGTGAACACCTCAGCGGTGGCGCGCACGATCCGAGCGCGCACCTGATCGGCCTGTTCTCGTGTCTGTGGTGGTCGGCCTCGGCGGGTGGTGCTCTTCGCCGTCATCCGCATCGATGCCGGGTGGTTGTGATACCGCACAGTCCGAATGCGGGCCGGGCTGTCGTTCGGAACGAGGCGCTTGACACGGTACAGGACACGGCCATTACTCTAACACTGCTGTTCAATTAATCCAGGTGATGTGGCTTCGCCCGCATGGCCGAGAATTTCCAGGAGTACGTCGCCCATGACGACCGCTTCCCGGCTCGCCGATATCGACGCGCTGCCTCCGGATCTGGTGAAACCGCTGCTCGACCGGGCCGCGGCCGGTGGCGCCGCCTCGGTACAGGTCGTCGCCCCCGCTACCGGTCGTCCGCTCGTCGAGTTGCCGCAGTCCTCGATCGCCGATATCGACGCCGCCTTCGAACGCGCCCGTCGGGCGCAACGCGGGTGGGAGAAGGTCCCGGTTCGGGAGCGGGCCGCTGTCCTGCGCCGTTTCCACGACATCGTGCTGGCCGAGCAGGACACCATTCTCGACATCGTCCAGACCGAAACCGGAAAATCCCGGGCGCACGCCTTCGACGAGGTCGGCGATGTGGCGGTGAACTCGCGGTACTACGCCGCCACGGCCGCGCGGCTACTGGCCGACCGCGCCCCGCGCGGAGTGCTTCCCGGGCTCACTACGGTCCGGGTGCGGCACCGACCCAAGGGAGTGGTCGCGGTTATTTCGCCGTGGAACTATCCACTGGCGCTGGCCGTCTCCGATGCCCTGCCGGCGCTGATCGCGGGAAACGCCGTTATCGGTCGCCCCGACAACCAGACCGCGCTCACCGCGCTGTGGGCGGTGGACGCCGCCGAACGCGCCGGTCTCCCGAGGGATCTGTGGCAGATCGTGCTGGGACGCGGATCGGTGATCGGCCCCGAGGTGATCGACCGCGCCGATTACGTCGACTACACCGGTTCCAGCGCCACCGGCCGCACCATCGGCCGACAGGCCGGCGAACGGCTCATCGGCTGCTCCCTGGAACTGGGCGGTAAGAACCCGTTGCTGGTACTGGCCGACGCCAGGATCGGCGCCGCCGCCAAGGCCGCGGTTCGGGCCAGTTTCTCCTCCGCCGGGCAGCTGTGCGAATCGATGGAGCGGATCTATGTGCACGAGGCGGTCTACGACCGGTTCGTGGCCGAGTTCGTGGAAAACGTGCAGAAACTGAAGCTCGGGGCCGAACTCGACTACAGCAGCGATATGGGTTCGCTCACCTTCCAGCGGCAGCTGGACACCGTCCGAGCGCATGTCGACGACGCCGTCGCCAAGGGCGCCACCGTACTCACCGGCGGGCGGCATCGCCCGGATCTCGGCCCGTACTTCTACGAACCGACCGTGCTCACCGGGGTGACCCCCGAGATGACCGTCCATCGCGAGGAAACCTTCGGTCCCGTCGTCTCGGTGTACAAGGTGAGCAGTGATGACGAGGCGGTGGAGCAGGCCAACGACACCGCCTACGGCCTCAATGCCAGTGTCTGGACCCGAGATCCGGCGCGCGGTCGAGAAATCGCGGCGCGAATCAAGGCCGGATCGGTGAACATCAACGAGGGGTTCATCGCGGCCTGGGGTAGTGCCGACGCTCCCTCGGGCGGTCTCGGTATCTCCGGCACCGGCCGACGACACGGGCCCGAAGGACTGCTCAAATACGTCGACACGCAGACCATCGCCGCCCAGCGGCTGCTGCGGATCGCGCCGCTGCCGGGTATGTCGGAACAACTGTGGGCCAAGACCATGACGCTTTATTTCCGGGTCATGAAAACCCTGCGCCAGAAATAGGTCGCACCGACCCTGGGATTGCTCGAACAAGGATTTGAATTCGATGAAACTCGATACCGTCGCCGGCAAGAAGGTACTCGTCACCGGGGCCGCGATGGGCCTGGGCAAGTTGTTCGCCGAACAGGCCGTCCGTGAGGGTGCCGCCGCGGTCGTGCTCTGGGACGTCAACGACACTGCGCTGACCGACACCGCCGCCGAACTGTCCGGCAAGGGGGCGCGGATTCACCGGTACACCGTGGATGTCTCCGACCCCGAGGCCGTCCACACGGCCGCGGAAAAGGTACGTGACGAGGTCGGTGATATCGATGTTCTGGTCAACAATGCCGGAATCGTGCGCGGCAATTCCTATTTCTGGGAAACCTCCGATCGCTCCGATATCGAGAAGACCATGGCGATCAATTCATTGGCGCCGATGTACATCACCCTCGAATTCCTGCCCGCCATGATCGCGAACGGGTCCGAGGCGCGAATCCTCACCATCGCCTCGTCGGCGGGTCTGGTGCACAATCCCCGCATGAGCGTCTACGCCGCCTCGAAATGGGCGGCGCTGGGCTGGTCGGATTCGGTGCGGATCGAACTCGATCAGGCCGGACATCGACACGTCCGCGTCACCACCATCTGCCCCACCTACATCAATACCGGGATGTTCGAGGGCGCCAAGGGCTTTTGGCTCACCCCGATCCTGGACGCGCACAAGGTCGTCGACACCTCGTGGAACGCGATGAAAAAGGGGACCCCGGTGGTGATCCTGCCATGGACCTCTCGACTCAACAAGGTGCTGTCGGGCCTACTGCCCATTCGACTGCGCGACTTCTTCCTCGACATGGTGGGCGTGTATCACTCCATGGAGGATTTCACCGGACGAAAGTGATACCGCGGGTCATTCGGACCGACCGATGGCGACGGTGGCCTCGAGTTCGGGGGAGTGCACCATCCGGGCCGCCAGGCCATGTTCGGAGAGGACCGCGGCGGCCGCGGCGGTCTGATCCACGCCCACCTCGATCAGCACATGACCACCGGGACGCAGCCAGGCACCGGCACCGGCGGCCACCCGACGGAACACGTCCAGACCGTCCGACCCGCCGTCGAGCGCGATGGCGGGTTCGTGGTCGCGTGCCTCGACCGGCAGTTGCGTGATCCGACGAGTGGGCACGTATGGGGTGTTGGCGAGCAGGACGTCGACCCGGCCGCGCAGCTCGTCGGGAAGCGCGTCGAAGAGATCGCCCCGATACACCCGCGCACCGATCGCCACGAGATTGTCGCGGGCACAGGCCACGGCGACCGGGTCGATATCGGAGGCCACCAACTCCATCGGCCGAGCCAGCGTATGAAGGAGGGCCAGTCCCAGCGCTCCCGACCCGCAACACAGGTCGACCACCGTGGGGCGATCGGACCGCCCGCGGAGCAGGGAAGCGGCCTCCTCGACGAGGAATACCGTGCGCTGTCGCGGCACGAAAACCCCCGGACGCACCCCGACCCGGATCCCGCCGAACTCCACCCGGCCGAGCAGATACTCCAACGGCGTGCCGGCGGCCCGACGGGCCACCAGATCGTCGAGCTCTTCGTCCGAGCTCGCCGCCGCCAGCAATAGTCGGGCCTCCTCCTCGGCGAACACACAGCCTGCCGCTCGCAGCCGGGCCGTCACCATCGCCGCATCACGCGTATGCACCGGGTCAGTGTGCCGGTGGCGCACCGGCGAGCGCACCCGATTTATCGCCCCACCGGACGGCCGCGCAGGAGACCGGACGACGCCGTCCGGCCCCCGGCGGCGTCGCGTTCACCGGGCGATGGCGAGCTGGAGGGTGCGACCGGCGTCCAGGTAGATCCCCCGCTGCGCCTGTCTGCTCGGGGGCGGCAGTTGGGAGACCAGGTGCTCGAGTGAGGTGGTCGCGCCCACCACATGTGTGCCCGCGACGATGAAGTCGGCCACCGCGCGGCGGATATGGTTCGGCGATGTCACCACCACCGCGCTCGTCGCGCCGAGATCACGCAGAATACGGCTGCTGAACAGGGCGTTCTGCACCGTTGATCCGGCCCGGTTCTCCACATGGATCCGCTGGGCCGGCACCCCGTGCCCCACCAGCCAGTTGCGCATGGCCTCCGCTTCGGTGATCCCGTTGCTGGGGTTGCCGCCGGTGACGACGATCGGTGAGAACGGGGAGGCGATGGACTGGAGCCAGGCCGCGGTCAGCCGGTTCACCAGTTCCGGGCGCAGCGAACCGTCGGGCAGCAGACCGTAGCCGAGAACCACGATCCCGGTCTGCGGTCCCACCAGCGCGGGCAGCGGATTGGGCAGGGTGGCCACCGCAGAGCCGACCGCGTGGATCACCCGGTCGGTGCCCGCCGCCAGATCGCCGTCCACCGCGCGCAGGCGGGCCATGGTGTCGTGGAAGGCGAGCAGATCGCCGGCGTAATGCGACCAGATGGCCTGCAGCGAGAGCGCCTTGGCGTCGGTGGGGTTGCGGTCGATGAGGATACGCAGATCCGCGCGTCCGGCGGCGTCGTTACCGGCGGTGAAATGCCGCTGCGCCGAATTGTAGAGGGCATCCGTATCCGGACTGTCGGCCTGGGCGGGAGAGCTCGCGAAACCGGCCGCGAGAGCCACGGCCGTGGCGACGGCCGCCAGCAGCCGGCGCATACTTCTGGAGATTTTCACTACTGATGACACCTTTCCGCGAAGGATTGGGTTTCGGTAGGTAAGCGAGCGCTGTGCCGATATGGAGCTTCCCTACGATATGTCCGACGGTTTCGTACCGGTGGGAACCGTGGCGGCCCGTCATGGGCACGATTCGGGCGACGATAGGCTGGATCCCCGTGGATACCGCATCGCTGCCCGGTAAGGACCTCGCCGCCGCCATCAATATCGATACCACAGCACGCGCCGCCGCGTTGACCGAGCGTACGAGCCGCGCCCCGCGGCTGGCGCTGGTCGTCGCCAATGACGATCCGGCCAGTGCCTGGTATGTCAATTCGCTGCGCAAAGCGGCCGCCCGTCTCGGAATCGACTGCGAAACCGTGGACCTGGGTGCCGACGCCGACGTCGACACCATTCGCGGTGAACTGTCGGCCCGCAGCAAGGACGCCGAAACCGACGCCATCATGTTGCAGACCCCGCTGCCCGCCGGTGTCACCCTCGACGACGTCTCCTCCGCCATCGTCGCCTCCAAGGACGTCGACGGTGTGAGTCCGCTCTCACTCGGTCTGCTCGCCGCCGGCCTGGACGGTTTCGCCCCCGCCACCGCCGAGGCCGTGGTGGAGTTGCTGAAACATCACGAGATCCCGCTCGCCGGCCGGCACGTCGCCGTTGTCGGCCGCTCCAATGTGGTCGGCAAACCGCTCGCCCAGCTGCTGCTGGCGGAGAATGCCACGGTCACCGTCTGCCATTCCCGAACCACCGATCTACCGGCCGTGACCTCGGCCGCCGATGTGGTGGTCGCCGCCGCCGGGCGAATCGGACTGGTCACCGGCGAGCATGTGCGCGAGGGAGCGGTGGTGATCGACGTGGGTACCAACGAGGCGGCCGACGGTGGCATCGTGGGGGATGTCGATGCCGAATCGGTGCGCGGGAAGGCAGTGGGACTGAGCCCTGTTCCCGGCGGGGTGGGACCGGTGACCACGGCACTGCTCATGCGGCATGTGGTGCTCGCCGCCGAACAAGGACGCTGAGAGACCGGGGCATGCCGAGACCGGCGGCCCCGTCGAGCCGGGGTCCCATCGAACGAAGCGCTCGATGGGACCGATGTTCACACCATCTGAGAGGTATCCAGGGTGGGTTGCTGTTGTATCTGGGTGGGAGGCTGCGTGGGCTGGTTGCGGTTTAGTTGGGCTTGCTTCTGCAAATAGGCCCTGATGTACTGGTCGTACCCGTTCGCGTAGCCGATACGATCTGAGCGGTGCACACCGGAACTTCGTTCGTAGTATTCGTCGAAGACCGCAGCGGCCTGGGCGGGCGTACTCGCGCCTCTCAGATAGCCATATGCCTTCGATTCGTTCGTATTCAATTCGTGCACCAGGTAGTCGATCTGGACTTCCCATCTGCTCGGGTCTTTGAGCGGATGATTCGCGGCGAACGCGTAGAGCCCTTCCAGTCGGCTCCCTCGCCATTGGGCCAGACCGTAGGAGCCTTCTTCGGCGTAGAGGGCGCCCGTATCGAAGCCCGGCGCTTCGACCTGGAGGTTGCCGAGGATGCCCACTGCCTGGGCGTGGGTCAGCCCGTGCTCACGTAGGCGCTGGTAGATCAACTCGGGTGGAACTTTTTCCCCTTGGCCGACGGGCTTCACATTGCTCGCATGCTGCACAGCGTTGGTGTACTGCACACCGTTGCCCCTGGTACCGGGGGAGCCGCTCCACGGCGTGGACGAAGTCGGCATAACGGGCGGCATATACGGCGAGCCGCCGCCCAGGGGCGAGCTGCCCCCCATGGTCTGGAGCGGGGACGGCTGAGGTATGTCGGGGTCCTGTAACTGGGTGTGCGCCTGGCTGACCTTGTCCTTCGCGATGCCGAGTTCCTCGTCGATGGCGGCCATGGCCCGGAACTGCTCCTTCAACCAGGCCTGCTTGTTCAGTCGACCCTCTTTGTCGACGAAATCGCTCTTCGGGCGGACATCGCCCAGGATCTCCTTGGTGCGTTTGATGAAGGTGTCGGTCGCGGTGTAGGCGGTGTTGCTGGCCACAGCGGCCTTCGAGGCGATATCGCCGACCTTCTTGTCCAGGTCGTCCAGCTCTTCTTTGTACTGCTGGTACTGATTGCTCTGGGCCTCGTACTCTTCCTTCAGCTTCCCCTCGCCGAGTTGCTCCGGGCGTTTCGTCTCGGGTGTGGGCGATGTCGCCGGGTCGTCGTCGGCGAGTGCCTTCAACACACTGGGCTTGACCGTCTCCGCTTTTCCGTCGCCGAGACCTTTCGCCAAACCACGGAATATCCATTCCACTCGGTCGACATAGGAATTCAGAACCGTAGCGCCCGAGACATCGGGGAATTTCACCTCGAGGGCCATGCTTCACTCCCTGCATGCCGCGGTGCGAGCACCCGCTGTCGTACCGGAACAGTGTGCGTCAGGATACAGTTGTTCCCGACACCGATACGGCGAGTGATATCGGTGTCCTGTTTCATGGTGCACGCCTCGCCGCTTCACTCCTTGCTCGGGTCGCTGTCTGCCGTCGAGCCCTGTCCGGCAGCGTAAACGGGGGCGGCCCCGTCCGCTACGCCCTGTTCCCGCCGGTGGGAGCCCTTGGGGTGAAAGGGTGATCTCGCTGTTCGGGGTGCCTGTATGTGCGGAGTGCCGGTAAACGGACCGGGTGGTACCGGATAGGGTGGGTTACGTGAACGTGGATGTGACCCCTCTTCCGGGAATAGGTGTTCGTAAAGATTTCCCACTCTCCGGCGTACGGAGACGGATCGGGGTCGTGGACCACAAGGACGGCACCATCGACCTGATCTTCACCAAGGTCGGTGATCCGGACACCACCACTCAGATCCCCTTGACCGAGACCGAGGCCGGGGCGTTGGCCAACCTGCTCGGCGCGCCTCAGCTGGTCGCGCAGCTGCGGGCCGAACATCAGGACATGGAGGGTGTCAATACACGCCAGCTGCCCATCGGTGAGGGTTCTCCCTACGACGGTCGGACACTCGGTGACACTCGGATGCGGACCCGGACCAAGGCCTCCATCGTGGCCGTGATGCGCGCCGGGCAGGTGCATCCGGCTCCGGGACCCGAGTTCCCCCTCACCGCCGGCGATCTGCTCGTCGTGGTCGGAACCAGCGAGGGACTGGATGCCGCCGCCGAGATACTGACCGAGGGCTGATCGACGAATGAGTTCCACCACGCTGGCCATGATCCAGCTGGGTGCGGTCTTCTTCGGGCTCGGTGTGCTCGGTCGGATCGCTGCCCGTATAGGCCTGTCACCCATTCCGCTCTATCTCGTCGGTGGTCTGGTGTTCGGCGAAGGCGGGGTCGTCGAACTGCACGAAGCCGGCGAGTTCATCCATATCGCCAGTGAAATCGGCGTCGTCCTGCTGCTGTTGCTGCTGGGCCTGGAGTATTCCGCCGCCGAACTGTTCACCGGTATGCGAAGATCATGGCCCGCCGGCCTGCTCGATCTCGCGCTCAATGCCACGCCCGGGGTGATCGTGGCATTGCTGCTCGGATTGGGCCCCACCGGCGCCCTGGCCATGGCCGGGGTCACCTATATCTCTTCGTCGGGCATCGTCGCCAAAGTGCTCAACGACCTGGGCCGACTCGGTAACCGGGAGACCCCGGTGATTCTGTCGATCCTCGTGTTCGAGGATCTGGCCATGGCGGCCTACCTGCCGGTGCTCACCGCGGTCCTGGCCGGACTCGGTTTCCTCTCCGGTCTGAAAACGCTGGGTATCGCGCTGGTCGCGGTCACCGCCGTATTGATCGTGGCCCTGCGCTACGGCAAATACGTCTCCGCATTGGTGGCCAGCGAAGACCGGGAGATCTTCCTGCTCAAGCTGCTGGGGTCGGCCCTGCTGGTGGCCGGTATCGCCTCCGCGCTCCAGGTCTCCGCGGCGGTCGGCGCGTTCCTGCTGGGTATCGCGATTTCCGATTCCACCGCGCACAATGCCCTCAAGATTCTGGAACCGTTGCGCGACCTGTTCGCCGCGCTGTTCTTCGTCCTGTTCGGGCTTTCCACCGATCCGCGCAGTATTCCGCCGGTGCTGGGATGGGCGGTGCTGCTGGCCGTGGTGACCACGGTGACCAAGGTTGCCACCGGATGGTGGGCGGCGGGTCGGGCGGGCGCCGGGCCGCTGGGCCGGGCCCGTGCCGGGACCGCGCTGGTGGCGCGTGGAGAGTTCTCCATCGTCATCGCGGGTCTGGCGGTGGCGGCGGCGGCCGTGCCGGCGGAGTTCGCCGCATTGGCGACCACCTATGTGCTGTTGATGGCGATTCTGGGACCCATTGCGGCGCGTGTCGTCGAGCCGGTCATGGGCCGGCTCGTCCGCCGTCCGAAACCCACCGCGAGCGTTCCGGAGGAATAGTTCGTCGTACCGGCGGCGTCGATATTCGTCGGCGCCGCCGGTGTCGTGTGTGGGGGACGCCCAGGACGTGTTGTGAAATTTATCTTGTTCACACATTTCCCTGAGTGACATTGTTCGAGGTCCGTGGTGAGAGATAGGGTCGCGGAAAATGAACGGACCAGGGGAGGGATGGATATGGCGGGGGCGGACGCATCGAATCGATATTCGGTATCGGAGTGGGGCGGGACGCAGGATCTGATCCTCGATCCGGATGTCGGGGTAGCGGTGGCGCGGGCGTTCGGTGACTTTCTCGGCTGTCTGGAATCCGTCCACGACATGGCGGAGCGAACCGCCGTCGTCGACGGGTTCGGTCCGTTTCGCTCCGGGCGGGCATTGCGCGAGAAGTTCGCTCGCAAAGCGAGTGGTACCCCGGGGTCGATCGATGTGGTTCTCCGCGAGCACATCGAAACGGTGCGGTTGCTCGCCCATACGGTTGCGGTATCGCTGATGAGCACCTCGGAGGCCGACCGGACGCTCGGGCAGCGGATCACGGGCGTGGTGCGGTGATGATCGGTCCTGCGGAGTACCGGCAGCGGATCGTCGACGCCCAGCGGCAATGGGACGAAGAACGATTCGCGGCCTTCGTGGGCGGGGCGCCGGTCGATTCGGGTTTCCGGGGCGAACTGGAGCCGCCGAGTATTCCGGGCCCCGACGACTACGACACCCTGACACTGGAGCAATCGGTCGCGGCGGTCGAACAGATGAACCCGGCCGCCGTTCACGCCGCGGGTCGGGTATGGCGTGATATCGCAACCCAACTGGCAGAGGGGGCGCGAGCCTTCGACGAACGATTCCGACACGCGGTGGAAGGCGTTGTGGGACGGGCGGGCTGGACCGGTTCGGCGGCCCGGGCCGCTGTCGACGGTGTTCGGCGCTGCACTGAAGCCGTGACGGATCTGGCGCTGGCCGCACAGCTGATCGCACTCGGATTGGCGGAGTTGGGAACCGGCCTGGAACTGACCCGATCCTCGATGCCTGCACCCTGTGAGCGCCCTGAACCGCGCGATATAACCCTTCCACCCGAAGGGATCACGAAGGAAGGCGATTATCTCCTCGAAGAGGCGGAGGACGAGGCGCGCAGAGTTCTGCGCACGATCTACGCGCCGGCCGTACATCGCGCCGATCTCGGTGTGCCGGTTCTGCCCGGTCCACCCGCGGTGGTCGACGCGATATCGTCCGAGATATCGCCCGAGACGCTGTCCGGATCGAACGGGGGCGATAAAGGCGAATGGGCCGTAACACGTCGATCGGGCGACGAAGGGCCGCGGTCCGGCGATATGGGAGTGTGGGCGGTCGGTCGGGAGCAGAGCCCTACGGACGACGGTGGGTACGGGTCCGTCCGAGCGGAACGGGATGAGCGAGCACAGGGGACCGAGCACAACCGGGAATGTGCCGAAACACCAGAGGCGGTGACGAAGACCTCGGCGGCCACCGCCGAGGAGACAGGGCCATCGGATGCGTTGTCGTCCACCGGCCGGTCGACCGGGCCCGGCCATTTCCGCACCGAAAGCGTCGGGGCGTTCACCCGCCCGAGCGCTCCGACCTCCTTCGTCGCACCAGACCTGTTCGGTCTCCGGAGTGGCCCGGGCGGCCCACGAAGCTCTGCCCGTGCCGCCGGGGTAACCGATTCCGCGGCCCCGACCACTCCCGAAACACCGGACCGTCGGGAGCCGGGGCCCGCGATCGCATCGGCCCCACCATGGCCCGGTCGGAGAATTGCGGACGCGTCGCAGCGCAGCGGTGGAACCGACGCGACACCCCACGGTGGGGCTGCCGGGGCGTCGTCGACCCGTGCCGCGGTGATGGGACAGTCGTGGAGCGCTGTTCCGATAACGGCCCGTGGCGTGGAGGAGGAGAAGGAAAACCGATCGGCGATCAAGGAGTATCTGATCACCGCGCAGAACGGCGCGGAGCTCATCGGTTCCGATCCCGGGCCGGTGACCGTGCAGCCCGTGTGGACAGAGGATTGAACCGCCATGCCCACCTGGCGTTTCACTGGCCTCGAGTTCTCGATCCTGTGGTCGGCGTTCGGCCACGACCGTCTGCCGTATCCCCTGCGCTTCCGTCCGTGTGCCATGGATTTCGACGATCTGCGTCGGCAACGAGAAGCCGCGGTGGAGGCACTGTGGGCGAAGCGCTACTCGCACCGGCTGATCGGCATGCTCGATATTCTGCGCGAACCCGAGGTTCGTATAGAACTCGTGGGATACGGCGACGCGGATACCGATGATGCCGGAGCGCCCGATATCCGCCGCTTCCACGGCGCGATCCGCAACGACCGTGCCGCGGTTCTCGTCCAGCTACCGGGTTCGGATTCGCGCACGGGTGGTGATGTTCTCGTCGCGACCTGCGCGCCCGAGCAGGTGCCCGCTCGGGCAGTGGCCGTACTACCGGTCGAGGCGGCGGGAACCCATGAATCGGTACGGGTGCATCGCGCGGATATCGCTGCCGACCGCCAGTACCATGTGCCGCGATTGAACCGAATCTTCAAACGCCCCCGCCGATCCATGGGGGAGATCCGGATCCATCCCGGACCGGCCGTAGACGCCCGCCCGTCCTTCGGTCGCGGATTCTGGTGGATGGACTACCCCGACGGCCGCTACCGGGTGGGCACCGGCAACCCCATAACCGCCGAACCCGTGTCCACCTCGGACCTCGTCGGGGAGATAGCACGTCTGACCGAACGAACTCGGCGCTTCCACCATGAGGATCTCGAGCACGAGAACTATCTGCGCACCCGCCGGATTCCTGCGTCCCCGGACCGGGGCTGAACTCGAAACCGGGATCGTCGACGACGCTCGTCGGCCGGGGCCACGCTCATGCCGCCGCGGCGCGACGCAGCATCCCCATGGTGCTCTCGATATCGTCGACGTCGACGACCAGGCGGGTGTAGTCGGTTCCGGTGAGGTCGATACGAATGGCCTTACCGTCGAAGAAGGTGTCCCAGAACTCTTTTCGCCCCTTGCCTCGGAAGGTGCCGGCGGCGATCACGCCGGGGAAGAAGGTACCGGGAGCACGCAACCAGGGCGGGCGTCGGTCGATCTCGGCGGGGGCGACCGCGGTGATATTCGAGAGATCGAAGGTGAGATGGTCCCGCAGCGCCAGCACGCGGTGCGCGCCGCGGACGTGAACCGTGACAGTGCTACCCGTGACTTCGACTTCAACCATCGAGCACCTCCCGATTGCGAGCTGTGGACCTGTTTCCAGAGTGGTCGTCACGCCTGGTCGTAGGCTGTGGCGTTCCTATGAGTTTTCTCAGGATCGAGCGCTCGGGCGTTACAGTGTGGGATGTCATCCTCGCCGGCGCGTCGCGGACGATATACGGCAAACTCGATATCGTGGATCAGATGTCATTCACTCGGAGGGCCGCCGGCCGTGCCGCTGTGCATCGTGGCGGTGCGTGATGAGCACGTTGGCACGTGGGGAGAACCGTCCCGCTCCCGGTCTGCGGATGACGGTCACCGTCACATGTTCGGCGCCGGTCGATGTGTCGGCGCTCCTGTTGGCGGCCGACGACAGAGTTCGTTCCGACGCCGATTTCGTCTTCTTCAACCAGCCGGTGGCCACCGGTGTCACCTATCGGCATGGCCAGGGCGCCGGGGATATGGTCGATGTGCAGACACCCGCCCTACCCGACGACATCCACAAGGTGGTGATCACCGCCAGCCTCGACGGCCGCGGACCCGCCACCTTCGGGGCGGTGGGATCGCTGGTCACCACGATCACCGGTGAGTCGGGCACCTTGACCTTCCCGATCTCGGGGCTGACCACGGAGGCCGGTGTCGTATGCGTGGAGGTCTACCGCCGCGGCACCGGTTGGAAGGTACGGGCCGTCGGCCAGGGCTACGACAACGGGCTGGCCGGGATCGCGACCGCCTACGGGGTGAACATCGACGAGGAACCGGGGCCCGCCGCCCCCGCGCGACCGTCCGTTCCCGACCCGACCGTGGTGGCTCGGCCGGCGAGTGCGCCCATGCCAGAACAGAACTCACCACCGGCCCCAGGTTTCGCCCCGGGCGCATACCCGCCCCCACCCGGCTATTCGCCGATGCCCGGTCAACCGCCGGCACCGCCCGCTCCGGGCGGATATCCGCCGCCCGCCGGTTATCCGGCAGCGCACGGCGGTCCCTATGCGCCACCCGGACATTCGGGTCCTCCGCCGCACGGCCGTCCTCACTCCGTACCCGTACCATCACCTCAGCAAGGAGCGCTGCCGATGCACAGCGAACTGTTCGATCCGATCCATGCCGAAGTGAGTGGACTCGGTATCCAGAAGCAGGGCGGCAAGATGGTCAAGGTCGGCGTCAACGGAGAGGTGCTGGCCCGTGCCGGATCCATGGTGGCCTACCAGGGTGAGCTGCATTTCCAGGCGCTCGGTTCGGGCGGTATCCGTCGTGCCATCCAACAACACCTCACCGGTGAGGGCGTGCCGCTGATGAAGGTGTCCGGACGCGGTGACCTCTTCCTCGCCAACGGCGCCTCCGAGGTGCATCTCATCGACCTGGACGGCACCGACGGCCTCACCATCAACGGTGCCAATGTGCTCGCCTTCGACCCCACCCTCTCCTACGAGATTCGCATGGTGCAGGGAGCGGCCGGTCTGGCGAGCAATGCCGGCCTGTTCAACTGTGTATTCACCGGGCGCGGTCGAATCGCCATCACCAGCCACGGCACCCCGGTGGTGTTGAACGTCGACCAACCCACCTATGCCGACCCCCAGGCCGCGATCGCTTGGTCGTCGAGTCTGCGGACCGGGATCAAACGCAACGACTCCTGGGGCTTCGGCCGAATTTTCCTCGGCCGCAGCACCGGTGAGGGAGTAACCCTTTCGTTCTCCGGGCAGGGGTTCGTCATCGTCCAGCCATCGGAACTGCCGCCGGGCGGCTTGATCGGCGGCACCGGCGGGGGAGAAGAGGCCGGGCAGAGCGGCGGTGTGCTCGGAGGGTTGTTCAGCTGAGGCGCATTTCGGCGCACCGGTTGCCGGTGACCCACCGTGCCCTGCCGGTCGGTCCGCCGCCCTGCGCGGTGCGGGAACGTTCACCGAAAGTGAGGACATCGCACCGGGTACGGCGATAGGGTCGGTACTCGCCGGCGTCGGAGAAGCGTGTTCTCGTATGGTACCGATAGTCGCCGGGCCGGGCCGGGCCGAACCGGGCCGGCGTTTTCGGAAACGATTTCGAAGGACGGACCATGACCTCACGAATTCGCTCGATCGTGCTCGGTATCGCCGCCGTATGTCTGGCCCTCGGTGGGGCTCCCGCCGTATCCGCCGCCCCGAACGCACCGGGCGATGCATTGTGCGAGTTCACCTATCCGACTCCGGACGACTTCGACGTCGCGGCCTCCAGCGCGACCTTCGCTGTGGCGGCGGGTCCGGGCACGGTCGATCTCATCATGCTCACCGACGCCGCATCCCAGGTGAGTTACCAGCAGACGTTCGCCGTGACCTGGGCCAATCTGGATACCGGCCGCAATGGCCAGGGTGAGGTGGCCGCCGAGGTCCAAGGTTCCGACAATGTATTGACGATTCCCGGTGTGCGGACCGAACCCGGACGTATCGCCTTCGTGCTGAAGGCCACCAACCATGGATCGGATCAGAACTACACCTACGGGGATTGCAGCGCCGAATACTCGGTGGGCTAGGCAGCGTGACGCGGTGGTGGGGCCGGACGCTCCGGCCGGACAGGAGATCCTTCGGCCCCACCGGCTCTCGTGGTATCGATGACCGATGGTGACGCGCTCCCAATACGATGTGGTGATCGTGGGTGGTGGACACAACGGCCTGGTGGCCGCCGCCTATCTGGCCGGGGCCGGTAAATCGGTGCTGGTACTCGAACGAACCGGCGAGCTGGGGGGAGCGGCGGTGTCGGAACGGGTGTTCGCGGGTGTGGATGTGCGGTTGTCGCGCTACTCGTACCTGGTGAGTTTGCTCCCCACGCGGATCGTGCGGGATCTGGGGTTGCGGTTCGCCACGTGTCGGCGGCGGATCTCCTCGTACACACCGGTTGGTGACGGTGGTCTGCTCGTCGACAACGGTGCACCCGACCGGACGCGTGCGAGTTTCGCCCGCGTCACCGGCTCGGACAGCGAGTACGAGGCGTGGCGGCGGTTCTACGCGATGACCGGCGAAGTCGCGCGAAAGGTGTTCCCCACCCTGACCGAACCCCTACCCACCCGTGACGAACTACGGGATCTGGTGGGCGCGTCGAGCTGGGACGCGTTGTTCGAACGTCCGCTCGGCGAAACCCTGGAACGGTATTTCGCCGACGATATCGTGCGCGGTGTCGTCTTCACCGACGCGCTGATCGGGACGTTCACCCATGCCCACGACCCGTCGCTGGCGCAGAATCGGTGTTTCCTCTACCACGTGATCGGCGGCGGCACCGGCGATTGGGATGTGCCGGTGGGCGGAATGGGCGCGCTTCGGGACGCTTTGGTCGCCGCGGCGCGAACCGCCGGGGCGGAGCTGGTCACCGATACCGCGGTCACCGGACTCGAGACCGACGGGCGCACCGCGGAAGTTCGGTTCGAGGCGGGTACGGTGGGTGCGCGCTATGTTCTGGTGAACGTCGCACCCACGGAACTGGCCCGGCTCCTCGGATCCGAGGAGGTCCCGAAAGCCGAAGGCTCGCAACTGAAGATCAATATGGTGTTGCGCAGACTGCCGCGATTGCGGGACACCGCCGTCGACCCCGGGGAAGCCTTCGCCGGTACCTTCCACATCGCCGAATCCTATACACAACTGGAACGGTCGTATCGAGAAGCGGTGAGTGGTCGACTCCCCTCGGTGCCACCGTCGGAGATCTACTGCCACACACTCACCGATCCCAGTATCCGCGGTCGCGGGGCCGATGCCCTGCACACCTTGACACTATTCGGTTTGCACACTCCCGCAAGGATTTTCGAGAACGACCCGATCTCACGGCGCGT
This sequence comes from Nocardia paucivorans NBRC 100373, assembly GCF_000308675.1. Lineage (GTDB taxonomy): Bacteria > Actinomycetota > Actinomycetes > Mycobacteriales > Mycobacteriaceae > Nocardia > Nocardia paucivorans. The sequence continues at coordinate 42,098 of NZ_BAGE01000038.1, forward strand.
AACGGCGGTCGATGCCGTTCTCGCGCAACTGGATGCCGTCCTGGCCGAGCCCATCCGCGACTGTCTTGCCGTGGACGCCGAGGGGAGGCCCTGCCTGGAAGCGCGGACACCGCTCGACCTGGAACGCGATATCGGATTGCCCGGAGGCCATATCTTCCACGGCGATCTGTCGTTTCCCTACCGGTCGGATGTCGCTGACGATTCCGCCTCTCGATGGGGTGTGTCCACCGGGTTGCGCAATGTGTTCCTGTGTGGGTCCGGTGCGGTACGCGGCGGCGGTGTCAGTGGTATCGGCGGGCACAACGCCGCCATGGCCGTGCTGGAACAAACGACACGTCAGGGAAATACGATATGAATTCCTGATCAGAATTCGGTTCCATCGTTCATGGCTGGGAGCATCGGAATCCGCTGGGGCGGTAGGCTTGTCGACCGCGGGCCGGCTCGAGCCGTTCCGAAAGATATGTCCGCGCCGAGGAGCGATAGGTGGAACTCGATACCGTCCGTGAGGAGAAGGCGATTCGTGAACTGGAGAATCGCCTGGTGAAGGACTATACGGAGACCCACTCTCCCGATCGGGTGGGCGCCGTCGTCCATGATGTGCACAAGCGCTTCGAGGGTATGCCGGTTCGTGATTTCGTTCCTATTCTGGTGGAACGCATCGTCCGCCGAGAACTGGAACCGGGTAACGGTCCCGAAAATGCCGAAGAAGCCGGGGGATCCGCCGACGGGACCACGAAATCCACTACCGTCGCGGTTTATTCGAATAAAGATAACGAAAATATCGGATCGAATTCGCTCGCTCGTAACCTACCGGACAACTTGCGCGCAATTGTGAGCGACCGACGGGGTGCGCTCGCCCTGGCCGGGGCGGGTGTGCTCGCCGCAGGGGCGGCGGTTTGGGCCGCTACCCGGTCCGAACCCGATCCTGCCCCCGCCCCGGTCGCCTCGGCGACTCCCACGCCGACCCTGGTCTCGGGGGTGGTGGGCTCGGAGAAGATCGATTTCTTCACCGATCCTCGCGTGGTGGACGTATTCGACCACTACGGCCTGCGGGTGGAGGTCCACCCCGCCGGTTCGCGGGAGATCGCCACCTCCGTCGATCTGAGTGCCTTCGCTTTCGCCTTCCCGGCCGGTCTGCCCGCCGCGCAGCGGCTGAAACAGAAGGTGGGGGTCGGCACCCAGTACTCGCCGTTCCATTCACCGATGGCAATCGCCACCTTCGGGCCCATTGTGGACCTGCTCAACCGTGCCGGCGCCGTGAAACACGACGGTCCGGTGCCGACCCTGGATATCGGCGCCTACCTCGATATGGTGGCCCGCGGCACCCGATGGGCGGATCTGGAAGGCAACACCGCCTATCCGGTACGCAAGAACATCCTGATCTCCACCACCGACGCGCGAACCTCCAACTCGGCGGCCATGTATGTGGCGGCGGCGAGTTATGTACTCAACGAGAACGCGGTGGTGCGCGGAACCGCCGCCGAACAGCATGTGCTGCCGATGCTGCGTCGACTGTTCGGCGCCCAGGGGTACACCGAGGACTCCAGCCGGGGGCCTTTCGAGGAGTACCTCACCGTCGGTATGGGTGCCGTACCGATGGTCTGGATCTACGAGGCCCAGTATGTGGCGGCGACCGTTCAGGGCCGCATCAGGCCGGATATGGTGTTGCTGTATCCGTCGCCGACGGTGTATTCCCGGCACATTCTCGTACCGCTGGACCCGGCGGGTGAACGGGTCGGCGAGCTGCTGTCCACCGATACGACCTTGCAGGCACTGGCCGCCGAACACGGGTTCCGCACCGGCGACACCGCCCGGTTCGCCGAGATCGTCGCCGAACACCAGGTGCCGGTCTCGCGTGAGCTGTACGACGTCGTCGACATTCCCGCCTTCGATACTCTCGAACATCTGCTCGACGGTGTGGCCGCCCTCTGATCGGTGGCCGGCCACACCCGCCGGGGTTACAGCTGCGGCATGACCCGTTCGGCGACGAGTTCCAGGTGGTCGAGATCCGACAGGTCGAGTACCTGCAGATAAATTCGTTCGGCGCCGATCTCCCGGTATCGGCCGATCTTGTCGACCACCTCGTCCGGGGAGCCCGCCAGTCCATTGGCGCGCAGCTCGTCGACCTCGCGGCCGATGGCGGCGGCGCGCCGGGCGACCTCGGCGTCGGTCGAGCCCACACATACCACCAGCGCGTTGGAATAGATCAGGTCGTCCGGCGCGCGGCCCTGTTCCGTCACGGCTGCGCGGACCCGCTCGAACTGGGCGGCGCTGTCCTCGACGGACGCGAACGGGATATTGAACTCGCTCGCGTAGCGGGCCGCCAGTCGGGGAGTGCGGCGCGCCCCCAGACCACCGATGAGCACCGGAATCGGTTGCTGCGCCGGCTTCGGGAGCGCGGGTGAGTTGCTCAGCTGGTAGTACTTACCGGTGAAGTCGAACGTATCGCCGAGTTTCGTTTCCCACAGCCCGGTGATGATGGCCAGCTGTTCTTCGAAGCGGCCGAACCGGTCGTTCGGGAACGGGATTCCGTAGGCGGTGTGTTCCTCGGCGTACCACCCGGTGCCCAACCCGAACTCGACCCGCCCACCGGACATCTGATCCACCTGCGCCACCTGAATGGCCAGCGGCCCCGGCAGGCGGAAGGTGGCGGCGGTGACCAGGGTGCCGAGCCGGATCCGGCTGGTTTCCCGGGCCAGCCCGGCCAGGGTGATCCAGGCGTCGGTGGGGCCGGGCAGTCCGTCCGCATCACCCATGCTCAGGTAGTGATCGGAGCGGAAGAAAGCGCCGAACCCCAGGTCTTCGGCGGTTTTGGCCACCCGGAGCAATGTGTCGTAATCGGCGCCTTGCTGCGGTTCGGTGAAGATACGCAGTTCCATGTCGACCATCGTGCCGCATTCCCGAACGTGCGACACGGCCGGTGCGGCACCGTGTGCGCTACCTCTCGCCGGGCCGTACCCGCTGCGGCGGAGAAGGGAATGAACGCTCCGTCATTGTGACCGGAACCACCGCGCCCGACCGCCCGCACGGGAGGGCGTAGCCGGCGATCGCGAGGCGTTCGGTGTCGCCCCGGACGTAGACGTGTGTGACGGCCGAGACGCGCGCCGGATATCCGCCCGGGCGCATTTACCGAAGTAATCGAGATCTCGTCGGTACAGATGATCACCGCCCGACCAGGTCGACCGGTCATATCGGATATGGCCGCGGTGAATGATCGGCAATCCACTTTGGTGATCTGCCACGAAACCGCTCCGAAACACTTCTACCTGCTGGTTCGGTTACCTCGGCGTCGCTATCGTGATGAGCGTTACAGCCGGGTTACCCGCCGACTTCGAGTGTTGGCGCGGGCCGACGAGGAGTATCAGCAGTTGGTCACCGACCTCATCGATGTGCAAGTGCATCTGCCCGTGGCGCGTGGCGCGGTATGGGATCTGCTGCTCGATCCCCAGACCTATCCTCGGGTTTTCCCCGGGATCGGCGCCGGTGTGCAGTCGACCCGCCCCGGCCGGCAGGCGATGTTCGAATTCCGTATCGGCACACCCGATGTCGGGATTCGTACCGTCACCGTCCAAGTGGTCGCCGGGCGCTGGTACGAAAGCCTGGACCTGCAGTGTCCGGGCCTGGGTTGTTTCGTCTCATTGCGACTGCGCGGGGAAGGTGATCGCTGTACGGTGGCGGTCACTTTCTTCGCTCCCGGCCGGATACACCCCCATATCGAAAGATTGTCCGACTCCGTGGTGGTCGATTGGGCCGAACGGGGACTGCGACGTATCGCCGATATCGTGTGCGGGGCGCCCACCTCGGTCGTCGTCAACGGCGAGAACACGGTGGTGCGCACACAGGTCGAGGTCGTGCGGCAGGTGATGACCAGCGGTGTGGTGCGCCCCGGCAGTATGGGTGTCGCGATGAAACAGCTGCGGTCGTTCACCCGCTGGGGATTCAACCTGGCCGGTGGGTATGCCGCCGGTGCCGCGCATTCCCCACATCGGGTCGCCGTCGTCGACGACCGCGGGATGCGGACCTTCCACGAGATGCACGAGCGCACCAATGCGTTGGCCGCGGGAATGAGCGCGGTCGGTCTGGTCGCCGGTGACGCGATCGGCCTGCTGGCGCGCAACCACTCGGGCATGGTCGAAACCATGGTCGCGGCGGGCAAACTCGGTGTCGATGTGGTGTTGCTGAACGTGGGCCTGTCCGGCCGCCGAATCGAGGAGATCGTGCAGCGCCACCGACTCTCTGCGATATTCGTCGACGGTGAATTGGAAGAGCTCATCGCCTATCTGCACTCCGATATCCCGCGCTACAACACCGATGGTCGACCGCCGGTATCCACGCGTCGCACCATTGATGATCTGATGGATACGGGGGAGAGCGGTTTCCGCCGCGCACCGCACCACGGCCGGCTGATCGTGCTCACCTCCGGGACCAGCGGCACCCCGAAGGGCGCACGCCGCCCGCATCCGAAAGGGTTCGCCACCATCGCGGCGTTGCTGTCGCGGATTCCGATGCAGATGGACCGGACGATGCTCATTCCGGCGCCGCTGTTCCACACCTGGGGACTGGCCGGACTCCAGTTGAGCACCGCGCTGCGTTCCACGGTGGTGCTCCCCGAACGGTTCGATGCCGAGGATTGTCTGCGCCGTATCGAGGAACGCGGGGTCACCACACTCGTCGTGGTGCCGACCATGGTGCATCGCATCCTGGAACTTCCCCGTCATATCCGTGATCGTTACGACACCTCCGCTCTGCGGCAGGTGATCAGCTGCGGTGCCCCGCTGGCCGGATCCACCGTTCTGCGCTTCATGGATGCCTACGGCGACATCCTCTACAACGTCTACGGTTCCACCGAGGTGTCGTGGGCGTCGGTTGCGACACCGGAGGACATGCGCATCGCGCCGACCACCGCCGGTCGTCCGCCGTTGGGGACGAAAGTTGCGGTTCTGGGCCCGGACGAGCGACCGGTGCCCGTCGGTGCCATCGGACATATCTTCGTCGGTAACCACATGCTTTTCGACGGCTATGTCAACGCGGCCCCACCGGATGAGGTCGACGGCATGCTGGACACCGGTGATCTGGGCTATATGGACGCTACCGGAAGGCTTTTCGTGGTCGGTCGCGATGACGAGATGATCATCTCCGGCGGGGAGAACGTCTTTCCGCGGCCGGTAGAGGAGGCGTTGGCGCATCTACCGCAGGTGCGTGAGGTGGCCGTCGTCGGGGTGCCCGACCCGGAATTCGGGCAGAGGTTGGCCGCATTCGTGGTGAAACGGGAAGGCGCCGGACTGGATCAGGACATGATCCGCACCTATATCCGGCATCGGCTCAGCCGATTCTCCGTGCCCCGCGATGTCACCTTTCTGCCGTCATTACCGCGTGGTGAGACCGGCAAGGTCCTGAAACGGTTGCTCGCCGGGCCACAATCGGGGCAGATGCCGATGACGCCGCCGCAAATCGGCCGGTTGGGGGCTTCCGGCTCCGCGTGAGGACGGCCGGAACACGCAGCCGGCGGTGTGTGATACACCCGCGGGTCGATACGGGTCGACGACCGCACGGCCCGGCGGGCGTACGGGGTGATTCGCCGTGACGGTAGATTCAGCAGCCACAGGTGCAGTAAGGCAGGAAGAGGCAGTTCCACCGTGGCCATAGTTTCCGTACTCGCAGGGATCGTTCCACCGGTGGTGGTCGCAGCGCTGCACTGGTACCTGTGGCGGCGACTCGTCCGGGACGCCACGCGACCTCGGACATTCTGGCGGTGGTTCGGCGGGGTGATTCTGGCGTCGGGCGCCGTGCTCATGACCGTCGCGCTGGGACTGATGGTGGCCGGCGTGTCCTGGGAAACGGTGCGGTTCCTGATGTGGCCGGGACTGTTGTGGACAGCGATGTCGCTGTACCTGTTCATCGGTGCGTTGATCGGCGAGGTGGTCCGGCCCCTACTGTTGCGTTCGCTGTCGCGGCGGGACGCCGATACCGTGGCGGCGGCCGCCGCGGTATCCGCGGAATCGTCCGCCGCGTCCCGGGCCCACGCCGTCGACGTCGAGGCGGGGGCGACCGCGTCGGCGTCGACGGCGCTCGGGAAGCAACTGTCGGCGCCGAATACCCCTGACCAGGGGGATCGGACGATGGTTTCCCGGCGAATGTTCGTCTCCCGGTTGGCCGCCGGTGCGACGGTGGCGGCCTCCATGGCGACGGTCGGTCTCGGAACCCGCGGTGTGCTGAACGGTCCACTGGTGCGCCGGGTCACCGTCCCGTTGACCAAACTGCCCGCCGCCGCCCATGGATTCCGCATCACCCTGCTCAGCGATCTGCATCTGGGCCCGGTGCTGGGTGGTGAGTTCTGCGAGAAAGTGGTGCGCGCCGTCAACGAGACCGCTCCCGATCTCATTGCCGTCGTCGGAGATCTCACCGACGGTACGGTGGCCGATCTACGTGACGAGGTGGCCCCGCTGGCCGGTCTACGTTCCCAGTTGGGCACTTTCGCTGTGCCGGGTAACCACGAGTACTACTCCGATGCCGATGCCTGGATGGCGTATGTCGCCGACGAGCTGGGCATGCGGGTGCTGCTGAACAGTAGGGTCGAACTGCCCCATTTCGATCTCGCCGGGGTGGACGATATCGAAGGTGAGAAGCACGGTCGGGGCCCGGATTTCACGGCGGCGTTGGCCGGCCGCGACCCCGATCGCGCGTGTGTGCTGTTGGCACACCAGCCTCTCCTGGTACACGACGCCGTCGAGCACGAGGTGGACCTCCAGCTGTCCGGGCATACGCATGGTGGGCAGCTATGGCCCGGTAATCTCGTTGCCGCCCTGGCGAATCCGACGCTGGCGGGATTGGAGCACTATGGCGCCACCCAGCTCTACGTCAGCCGCGGCGCAGGGGCGTGGGGGCCGCCGGTCCGGGTGGCGGCGCCGTCGGATATCACCGTTCTCGAACTCGCCGCACAGCAGCGGGACTGACCCGATCGGAGCCGAACTGCCCCAAGAGTGCCTCGAGGTGCGTTATTCGGGGCGACTGCACGGAGGTGAACTCCGGCGGATGGTGGATCTCGATACTCAGCCGGCCCTGGTATGTGCTGATGATGATGGTTCCGCTACCCGGTTGCGGCCGGCGACGTCCGGTGGGATCGGGCTTGGCGATCATGGTGGAGCGGAAGTCGGTGAACCGCAGGCCCGGTGGTTCCGGAAACGAAGGGATACGGCCCCAGTTCGTGGTCATGACCGTATCGACCATGCCCGGTGTCGGGGCGGCGTTCGTCCTGGGGAGTCGAAGCGGGGTGCGCTGGATGAATCCGGACTCGAGGCCCTCGCGGAGCGCGTCGCAGATGCCGCGGCCCAGGCCGACCAGGGTCGGTTCGATATCGGGGTCGGGCCGGTGGGTGGTGAATCCGAGGACGTTCGTACCCGCAATCCGGCCGATCGGGGGATGCATACGCCGCCGCAGATCCACCGAGTACGAGTACATCAGGTCGTGTACCGGAACCCGTCTCTCCTCCGCCTCGGTGAGCAGTAGCGCCGCGGACACCAGACCGTGGACGGTCACCCCCGTGCGATGTCCGAAATCCACCAGCGCCGCGGTGGCCTCTCGGCTCAACAGGCATCGTGAGGTGACGAGTGTGGGGTATGGCCCCTCGGCGCACGGCGGTCCCCCGTCCGGTCCCGTGAGGGCGGCGACCGAATCGGATGTGGCGGGTTCGTGAATGCCACGGGCGCGCAGCAGTTCCTCCACCGGCTGCGGGAAAGGTGCCTCCGACAGGCGTGGTGTCCCGCCTGCCACCGTCATACCGTAAGCGGCCCACAGGCGTTCGAGCAGTGCCAATGCGTGCATTGCGTCGGCGATACTGTGGTGGGCCAACAGGGTGACGCTTGTGGTCTCCGCGCCGCGAACCACACACAGCGTGCACAACGCCCGTCGTTGGTCGGGGTCGGCGCCGGTGAGCAGCAGCTCCGGGTCGCCCTCCGTTACGGTGATCTCGGTTTCGGACGGCCCGGAAGACACCAGGACGTGTCCGAGAACCCCATCCGGCACCAATTGCGCGTCGAGGGTCGGGTGTGCGGTCACCAGTGCGTCGAACGCGGTGGTCAGCGCGGCGATGTCCAGGCGCCCCGATACCCGGACGCAATATCCGACGAATATTTCACTGAAGGCGTAGATCTGTTCGCTCGGCGCCAGTGGACGAATGACGGTAGCTGCGGTCATGGCGGACCCCTCCCTGAGAGCTTGCTGAGAGATTAGCCCAAATCCGGGCTCTCACCCTGTGTTTCGCAGAACCGTGGGCGAGTGCTACCGCCCGGTCGAATCGCGACTGGTACGTTGAGTTAGGTATGCCTAAATCCAGTGAGGAGACCGGATGGCCAGAAAGCGCACCACCATGACCGTGCTCCGGACCGAGCGGGTGGGCCCGCATATCGTCCGGGTGGTTCTCGGTGATCCCGGATTCGACGATTTCACCCCGAACGAATTCACCGACGCGTACGTGAAGCTGCTGTTCGACCGGCCCGAGGGCGAGGTCATGCGCACCTACACGGTCCGTTCGGTGGACACCGTGGCCCGCGAGGTCGCCATCGATATCGTGGTCCACGGTGACGAGGGCATCGCCGGCCCCTGGGCGCTCTCGGTGCAGCCGGGGGAGCGGATCGATATGTACGGTCCCGGGGGCGCCTACGCCCCGCGCGCAGATGTCGACTGGCATCTGCTCGCCGGTGACGAATCGGCACTGCCGGCCATCGCCGCGGCCCTGGAAGCCCTGCCCGGGGACGCACCTGCGAAAGTGTTCATCGAGGTCGCCGATGCGGCGGATGAGATCCCCCTCACCACCGAGGCGTTGGTGGAGGTGACCTGGGTGCACCGCGGTGGGGCCGCGCACGAGGTGGGCGAGGACCGGGCCGGTGACAATGCGCCGCTCGTCGCGGCCGTGCGCAATGCCGCCTGGCTACCCGGTCGGGTCGGGGTCTTCATTCACGGTGAGGCGCAAGCGGTGATGCACAATCTGCGCCCCTATATCCGGAAGGAACGTGGGGTACCGGCAGAGTTCGCCTCCATCTCCGGTTATTGGCGTCGTGGCCGCACCGAGGAAGGGTTCCGGGTCTGGAAGAAGGAGCTCGCCGCCGCTGAGAGCGGCGGGGCATGACCTCCGTACCGCCGGCGGCATAGGCGGTATAGCCATGAGTTCGCTCCCGGGGTGCGGGGAATCAGCCGGCGGGGCAATCGGCGCCATTCGGGATGGGCAGGCAGATCCCCGCCGTGGCCGACAGCAACAGACTCGCCCCCGCCACGAGCGCCGCCACCGCGACGGCGCCGAAGACCAGCACCCACAGCGATGCCGGGAGCCGGGTCAATCGGGCCAGCTGATCGGCGTCGGTGGTGCCATCGCGCATCCGGCGACGGGTGCGCTGTAGTTCGAGGACCGGCCGGCTGCCCGCGAACAGCAGCATCCAGGTCGCCAGATAGGCGAATCCGGCCTGTAGGGTGTCGGAGCCGAACCAGGAAACGCCGAAGACGAGAGCACCGGTGCCGAGCACCGATACCACCCCGTAGACATTGCGGATCATGACCAGCATGGCGGCCAGTGCGACGATGGAGATCCACAGCATGAGGGTGATCCGGCCGGCACCCAGCAGCGCGGCGAACCCGAGTCCCACCAGGGGCGGCGCCGGATAGCCCGCGAACGTGGTGAGAATCATGCCGAGGCCATAGGGTCTACCGCTGGACACGGTGAGTCCGGAGGTGTCCGAGTGCAGCGTGATGGCATTGAGGCGGCGGCCGGTGAGCAGGGCCATCAGAGCATGTCCGCCCTCGTGCGCGATGGTCACCACATTGCGGGTCAGGCGCCACAGCGGGCGATACCCGACCAGCACCAGTGCCGCCGCCGCGGCGGCGAACACCAGCCACGGCGGCGGCGCCGCCTGCGTTGTCGTGAGCCGATCCGCGATGGACGTGCTGCGGTCGATCAATTCGGCTGTATCCACCGCCGCACCCTAACGGATAGGGTCGGGCACTCGCCCGTTCGCGAGCAGACGCACGGATACCCGCTTCTGTGGGATCGGCCCGGTGGTGTGGAAACGACCGCGAACAGGCGTGAATGGGACACTTCACAATTTTTCGTCGTCGTCGTTCCGATGTGTGCCGAAGTGCGAGCGATGTGAACGAGTATTTCGTCGCGGAACTATACGTTCGTCCATAAGGGATCGTCGCCGGTGAAGGGAGTGCGCATGAAGGCGGGCGGGTCGCACGACCCCGGTACGGGAGATTCACCGCGGTTACCGGAACTCTCGGAACTGGTCGAACCACTGGATATCCGAGCTCTGCTCCCGGCGGACGCCCCCGATTCCGTGCCCGGTGGTACCGACTTCGGGACGGCCCTGCAGATCGGTCTCGGATTGGCGCTGGCGCTGCTGGACGATTCCGATCCCTCGGGCCGAAGGATATTGGCGCGGTTGGAGCAGGCCGCGGTGTGCTGGGCGCGGCAGGAGATACCGTTGGAGGTTGTCCAGCACGCGCTGCACGAAGGGGTGAAAAGTGGTCTCGGACTGCGGGATTCACCCCCGTCCCGGGGCGTGTCCGGTCTCGTCGACGGCTGTTTCGTGGTGGACGTGCTCGAGACGCTCACCACGACCGTCTCGCGCGCCTACGTGGCCGAGTTGCGGTCGGCGCAGTAGCTGCGCGCCACCAGCGCCGAGCGCAGATACCACAGGCCCGACGGTTGGGTCGGGTCGAAACCGGTGAGCTGCGCGACTCGTTTGAGCCGGTAGTCGATGGTATTGGTGTGAATATGCATGAGCCGGGCGGTGCGCTGCCGGTTCAGGTTGTTGCTGATATGCCGTTGCAGGGTTTCCAACAGTTCGGGATGGTCGTCGAGTGGGTCGAGCAGCGACCCCAGATACTCGCGGCCGGGCCCCGGACGGGTGAGTTGGTATTCCAGCGCCATATCGTCGAATCGGTACAGTCCGGGCACACAGTCCAGCCGCTGCACCATATCGAGCAATTCGTGCGCCTGATCGGCGGCCGCGGGCACCTGCGGTGTCGGCGCCTCCACCACGGCGGCGCTGATCTGCACCTGTGCGGCCCGGGACAGTCTGGACACCAATTCGTCGAGTTGTTCACCCTCGAACATTCCGGCGGGCAGCAGAACCGTTCCCCCGTCCACGCTCAACAGGGACAGCGCCGATTCGCCGCATCGGGTGGCGAGCTCGGCCTGCACTCGCCGCAGTTTGCGTCGCGCCACCACCTTGCCGTCCAGATTGGGCGCCGATTCGTCGGGATGCGCGGGAATCGCCATGGCCAGCACCGTGTAGGCGGGTGCGATCTCGATTCCGCATTCGCGGGCCATGGTGGACGTGCTGTACCCGCCCAACAGCGCGGAGGTGAGGGTGTGCACGGCGGTGTGGTGTTCGCTCACCACCGCTCGTAGTTCCCGGATATAGGCCATGGAAATGCAGACCGTCATCTTGTCCAGCATCTCCACCACCAGTTTGGCGCCGTCCACCAGGTTGGAATAGTCGGTGACCGTCGCGTTCGACACCACCAGGTCGAGCCCCAGTTTGACGCCCTCGTGCACCGCGTGATGAATGGTGTCGATGGGGACACCTTCGCGCGCCCATCCCGCGGCGGCGTTCTCCAGGCGCCGTGTCTTCTCCGGGATGTCCTGGCCGTCGAGCATGCTGACCGCGAGTTCCAGGCAGATTCGGGTGATGGTGGTGATATCGCCGTGGATGGCATCCCCGGGCAGCGTGCCGCACGGCACCACGTTTTCGACGAAATGGCCGACCATACGTCGGGACAGTGTCCTGACATCCTGCAGCGGTGCAGACATCGGTTGTCCGGACACGGTCAATTTCGTCCGGATAGCGCTGTCGGCGCTCATGATGATCTCCTTCGACCCCCGATGACGAGACTGCCGAATCACGGTAGCGAGTGACGAACAGGTTACGGGGAGATTTGTCGGCCCGTTGGGTGAGCGTGAATCCGCACGGGGGGTGATTGTGATCGATCACAGGTCGACGGCCCGTCGTTCGTCGAGCGTTCGGAAGGGGATCAGGGCGTGGGTCTACGGTGGGTCGTCGGGGTTCCCTCGCTGGTCCGGGGTAGTTCTCGGCGGCCGTTTCTGTCATACCCCCCGCGTATTCTGTGCTGGTAGGACAGTTCGGCGGGCGGTTTCCGCGATATCGATTCCCTGGGTCCCTGGGTCCCTGGGCATCGCGGCGCTCGTCGGCGCATCGGAACGGGGGTTCTGTGATGAGTGCAATCGGACAGGAACGGCTGCTGCCGCCACGGCAGCACGGCACCTCGTGGCGGGAATCGGAGTATCGAGCGATCGCCGCGGCCTTGCGCACCGGTGTCGCACTGGACGAGATCGCGGCCGAACTGGGCCGAACCCCCACCGCGGTGGAGGCGGCATTGCGCAATTTCATTCCACCGGATGAACGGGTGCGCCGCAGCGAACGGGTGGATTGGATCCGGGAGCGGCTGGCGGATCCGGAATGGGACTGGTGGTCGGTGGTGGTGGACCACTACCGGAACGGGTCGTCGTCACTGTGGCTCACCGAACACGAGCATCTGGCCCGCACCGCGTGGCGGGAACGCACCCCGATGCCGGTATTGGCGCAGCGGTTGGGCACAGCCGAGATCGCGGCGGCCGGGTTCCTGCGCGCGCTCGGGCTGGCCGACAGCCTCGCGGAGGTCGTGGAACGGCTCGGCGCCACACCTGGCCAGGCACTGGCAAAACGGGTCAGCGCCGCTCGTGATCAGGACATCTCCAGTAGCTGGGTGCTCGTGGTCGATGGTGCGGAGGGTACCGCGAAACCGCGCAGTGCACCGGTGCGGCGCCATGTCTCCGTCCACGAGAGTCGGGCCGCCGCCGAGGCGCGGCGCGATCGGGTGCTGTACTGGCATCGCCGCACCGCCGGTGACAGCGCCCGACCGGTGTGGTGGACCATTGCGCAGCGCGGTCTCGGGGAGACGACCGGCCGCACCTACTGCGGCGTCTACACCCCGCGTGCCGGCACCGGTGGGGTGCGGGCGGACGCATTGGCCGTTGGTGACCGTATCCGAATCACCGACGCCGATGGACATCCGCTCGAGGCGATGGTCGAGTCGGTCACCCATCAGGAGGGGACGGTTGTCGTCGATCTCGGTCCGGTCGGGGAATCCCGGGTGCGTCGGGTAATCGAGTTCGAGGCCGCGGAATCGGTGGACATCGTGCCCATCGAGGAATAGGGGGTGTGCGGTGGGGCGTGGCCTCCTTACGCCCCACCGCACGCGGCACAGGAGTCAGCCGAACCACAACACGCCGCGCGCTCGTTTCCGGGGCGCGGCGTTTCCCTGTGCCTTGGCGGTGTCGGCGATACCGACGCCGCGATAACGGGCGCGGTCGGCGAGCTCGGCCGTGCGATGCTTGGCGCGGCTCACCAACTCAGGGCCCTGCTCTTGGGCGACACCGACGATGCCGGCGCCGCGATGACGGGCGGTTTCGGCCAGTTCCTCCCCACGGTGTTTGGCGATATCGGCGATTTCGGCGCCGCGGTGCTTGGCGCGGTCGGCCCATTCCGGTCCGCGTTGCTGGGCCACCTCGGCCAGGACCGCGCCGCGGTGTTTGGCGATATCGGCGATTTCGGCGCCGCGGTATTTGGCGCGGTCGGCCCATTCCGGTCCGCGTTGCTGGGCCACCTCGGCCAGTTCCTCCCCGCGCTGTTTGGCGATTTCCGCCAGTTCCGCGCCGCGGTGGCGAGTGATATCGGCGATTTCGACACCTCGATGTTTGACCGTCTCGGCCCATATCGGGGCCCGCTGCTGCGCGACCTCGGCCAGTTCGGTGCTCTTCTCGGCCGCGGTGCCGGCGAGCTCACGTCCGCGTTCGGCGGCCTGATGCAATTGGTGGCGCAGTGTTCCCGCCGTGCCGTTCTTGGCGGACTCGCCGAGGGGAAGTGCGCCGCTCACCGTCGCGGCCGCAGCCTTGGCGGCTCGGCGACCCCGCCAGCCGAGCGAGGGTTTGCCCTCGGTATCGGCCGCGACGATCATGAGCCCACCGAGCAGGCTCATGTCCTTGAGGAAGGCGGTCCGTTTGGCGGCCCGGCGCTGTGGGTCGTTCTCGGCCCAGAAGTTCTGCTCGGTCACCGTCGCCGGCACCACCGTCGCCGCCAGGGCCAGTGCCGCCAGGCGCGGAGCCTTGCCCAATGCCAGTAGTGCTCCGCCCACGATCTGGGTAACGGCCGTAACCTGCACCAGGGCTCCGGGGTCCGACGGCAGTTTCGTCGCGATATCGGGCGGCAGCGATTCCTCGCCCTTGTGGACCAGCGCGGACGCCTCCTTCACCCGGGACTCCGGGTTACGGAGTGTTTCGGCCCCGTCCACGATGAACGTACTCGCCAGGAGCGGGCGGGCCAGCCGACGTAGAAGCATGGAGACCCCTTTCCTCAGTTGGTATCGGCCCGCGCGAGGCGGGGCCGGACGCCGACGAGATACCCGGTCCATTCGAGCGGAAACAGCGGTTGGCGAGACCGTCCTCGGGATATGGGTGCTCGGTGAGCAGGATGCCCGCTCGCCGAGTGGTGAGGTGGTGACCGGGTCGCCGTAGGGGTCCGAGATCGGCGTGCCCGACGGCCGTCAGAGCCGCCGGGCATGCCGATCGGGTGGTTCGGATCGAGTGGATATCAGGGGGTGGAGTATCCGATGAGTGCCCCGATTCCCGCGCCGATCGGTACGGTCACCAAAGCCCCGACTCCGCCGAGGAAGAAGCCGAGAACCGCCCCGATTCCGGCGCCGATGAGGGCTCCGATCCCGGCATTGTGCAATTTGCGGGCCTGCGTCTCGCCGTCATCGACCAGTTGGGCGATATGGTCGCTGCTGCGCGGCGATCCGATCGGGGTCAGAGTCAGGGTGCGTCCGTCGGAGGAGATCTGCGCGGCCAGTGTCGTCGACTGCCCGAAGGTCTGTACCGTCAGCGGTAGGGCGGCCACGACCTGCCCACCGGGATCGGCCAGGGCCACACTGCCGGCGTCCGGGGCCAGGTGGAAACTGCCGGTGTCCAAGGTGGTCACCACACTCGAGCCGTCGTCACTGGGCGCCATGACATAACCGAGCCCCTGTTCCACGCCGCGCACGCTGACCTCGGCGGCGGCCGGTGGTTCGGCGTGTGCGGTGCCCGCGGCGACTCCGAGCGCGCCGATGGAGAGCACCGCGGTAGCGGCGATATGTCTGATTCTCATTTCGATTCCCCACATACTTCTGCCGACGTTCCCGTCGACGTTCCCCAAGAACCGGATCTCGGTTCCGAACCTCATTCTGGCCGTGAGTCTTCCGGGAAACAGCCGTTTCGCCGATTCCGGGTGCGGGATCACAGAAAGGCCTGTGGTCGTCCGCTGAGTGGGCCGAACCGTGTACCGGACCGCTATGTCCGCTTACGATGCCCTCGGTACCACGGCGCCGATGACGCGGACCCCGTCCCGCATCGGCGGCGTAATCGAGCAAGGAGCAGCATGCGGATCGCGGTCACCGGCGGAACCGGTTATCTGGGCGCGCACAGCGTCGCGGCACTATTGGCGGACGGGCACGATATCCGCTTGTTGGTCGCGCCGAACGATACGGTGCCCGAGGCGCTTCGGGACGTGGAGCGTGAATCGACAGGGGCGATCGAGACCCTGACCGGCGATATCCGGGTTCCGGAAGTGGTGGATGCGCTGCTCGACGGTTGCGACGCGGTCCTGCACATGGCCGGTGTGGTCGGCACCGACAACCGGCGTGAGCAGCTGATGTGGGAGGTCAATGTCGATGCCACGAGCGCGGTGTTGGCCAAGGCGGTCGCCGCCGGGCTGGACCCGGTCGTACACGTCGCCAGCTACAGTGCCCTGTTTCCGTGTCCCGACCCGGTGATCGGGCCCGACAGCCCGACCGCACCCGGCCGCAGCGCCTACGGTCGGACGAAGTCGACGGCCGACCGGATCGCCCGCGCCCTGCAGGCCACCGGCGCACCGGTGGTCATCACCTATCCGTCCAGTGTGGTGGGTCCGGCTCTCGGCACGTCCGCGGGAATCACCGCCGCGGGATGGGACGTGATGGTGCGGACGCGGCTGGCGCCCCGGGTGCCGGGTGGGATGCAGATGATCGATGTGCGCGATGTGGCGGCCGTGCACGCCGCCGTCATGCGACCGGGGCGGGGGCCGAAACGTTATCTGTGCGGGGGGCATCTGGTGACCTTCGACGAGATCGTCGACATGCTGGAAACCGGTCTCGGCAAACCCATTCGACGTATTCCCTTGTCCCCAGCGGTTTTCCGCGGAATGGGACGCGTCGGTGATCTCGTTTCCCGAGTGCTGCCGATCAGTGCCGGACTGAGCTACGAGGCCGCCTGGCTGCTCACCGCTGCCACCCCGACCGATGATTCGCGCACCCTCGAGGAGCTGAATCTGACCTGGCGGCCGCTGGCCGACTCGATCGCGGAGGCGGTGCGCATCTGATCGTGCGGCGGGAGCCTCAGTCGGGTCGGGGCGCATCGCCGTAGACGGTCAGCCAGATGGAGCGGCCCAGGGCCTGCGCCAGGGCCTCGTCGCTGATACCGGTGTCCGTCGCGAATGCGGAGGCGATGGATCGCTCCACCATCGACACGAGGACGAGTGCGGTCGCGTCGGGGTCGATATCGGGGCTGATTCGGCCGGCGGCCCGGTCGGTGTCGAGCCGGGTGCGCACCATATCGGTGAAACCGGCGACGCGGGTGCGCCAGTAGGCGCCGACATCGCGGTCGTAGGCGGAGACCTCGGCGAGGGCGAGCAACAGATAACGGTGTCGGCGGAAGCCGGTGATCATGGTGTGGATGGCGCGGAACACGCCGGCCTGGCGATCGGTGTGTTCGGCGCTCCACCAGTGTTCGGCGGCGGCGAAGAGATCGGCGGTGGCCAGATCGGCCATCCGGATGAGCAGTTGGCTCTTGTCCGGGAAATAGCGGTAGAACGTGGAGCGGGCCGCGTTCGAGGCGGTGGCGATCTTCTGGACCGCGAGCTCGGTGAACGGGGTGCCGTCGGACAGTAGATCTTCCACCGCGTGTAGGACGCGCTGTTCGAATTCGGCGCGCCGGTCGACGGTCTGTTTGCGGGGGTTTTTCCGAACCCGGGTCAGCGACGGCATCGGGCCTCCGGCGACGGGGCGTTCGGGTCCCGTTGCGGTGGTTCTCCGATCACATATCGCATGTGCCCATTGTGCCCGCACCGGCGGTGACCATTGACATTCCCTTGTGCGCCATCGCACTATCGATCGGACACCATGTCCGAGACTCGATGACCGAGGCGATCTCATGAGCGGTTCCGATCTCGCCGTGCCCGTCACCGAACACAGCGATGTCGTCGTCGTCGGAGCCCGATGCGCGGGATCGGCCACCGCCATCACGCTCGCTCGGGCCGGTCGTCGGGTGATCGTGTTGGACAGTGCGCGTTTTCCCTCCGACACCCTCTCCACCCACCTGTTGTGGCCCACCGGTGTGGCCGAGCTGGCCCGTCTGGGCGTGTGGGACCGAGTACGTGCCCTCGGCGCACCCCCGCTGACCACCGCGTTCGCCGCGGTGGACGGATACCGGGTGAAGTCCCGTTTCCCGACCGTGGAAGGGATCGATCACGCTCTGTGCGTGCGCCGGGCCGGACTCGACGAGGCATTGGTTCGGACCGCGATCGAGGCAGGCGCCGAGGTACGGGAGAAAGCTCGGGTCACCGAGCTGGTGTGGGACGAAAAGCGTTGCGTCGGAGTGCGCTATCGCACCGCCTCCGGCGAACTCGCCGAGATCCGGACGTCCCTGGTGGTGGGGGCGGACGGACGACACAGTACAGTGGCGCGACTGGTCGGGGCCGAGCGACCGTTCGCCGCCGTGCCGAGTGGGCGGGAATGTTATTTCGCGTACTGGCGGGACACCCACGACGAATGGCGTTCGATCGCCGCGCAATGGCGGGCCGGAAGCGATCTCGGCACCGCCTTCCCCTGTGACGACGGGCTGCTGCTGAGCCTGGTGCAGCCGCCGGTCGGTCGGTCCGGTTCGGCGAAACTTCGCCCCGGCGACGCCGAGCGCCGCTATACCGAGGCCATCGAGCGACTCCCCGACCTGCGGGAGCGCCTGCGCGGCTGTGAACGGATGGGTCGGGTGCGTGCGGCCACCGAGCTGGCCTCGTATTTCCGCCGTTCGTCCGGACCGGGATGGGCATTGCCCGGCGACGCCGGACATTTCAAGGACCCGGTGACCGCCCAGGGAATCCGGGACGCGTTGCACTACGGTCGGCGTCTCGCCGAGGCCGTCGTGCCGGTGCTCGACGACAGTGCCCGACTCGATCGTGCGCTCGCCGACTGGGAACGCCGGCGGGTGCTCGAATGTCGCGAGATCTATCACTGGACCAACCGCCTGGCCCGCGGCGAGGCCGTGCGTCCCCTGGAACTCGAGCTCTATCGGGCAGCGGCCCACCGACCTGAACTCGGCGAGATCGCCACCGGGATCTTCTGCCGTACCCGACGTCCCGCCGAGCTGTACACCCCGGAACGTGGTCTGCGGTTGGCCGCCGCGGCGCTGTGGCGCCATCGGGCCGATCCCGCGCCGGTCGTCGCCGATCTGGTCCGCGAAATTCGCGATACCGCCATGGAATGGCGCGATTCCCACACCAGCCTGGCCGGCGCTCCTCCTCGACTGCCCGCGACGACAGTGATGTCCGCGGACGATTCCGATATCTCCACCTCACTCGCCAGTCCAGGAGACGACCATGTCTGATCAGCTGCCGATGACGTCAGCATCGATCGCTCGCCGCACCGTGCTGCGTGGTGCGCTCGCCGCCGGCACCGCGTTGGCCACCACCGCGCTGCCGTCCGGTTCCACCGCCGCCTCCGTCGGGCGTCGCCGCACCCCCGGCCCACGGTCCGCCGGTAGGACGGTGGCGATCTTCGGCGGCGGTATGGCCGGACTGTCGGCCGCACACGAACTCGTCGAACGCGGCTATCGGGTCACCGTGTACGAACCGGCCCATCTCGGTGGCAAGGCGCGCAGTATGCCGGTGCTCGGCACCGGGGCCGGTGGCCGGCGAGACCTACCCGGTGAGCACGGATTCCGGTTCTTTCCCGGCTGCTACCAGAACATTCCGGACACCATGCGCCGGATCCCGTTTCCGGGCAATCCGAACGGGGTGTTGGACAATCTGATCCGGGTGCAGGGCACCGTCGCCGGTTTCCGCGGTCGGCCGCCGATCTTCGCGCCGGTGGAGGCGGGGGCCATCGAGCAACTGACCCCGGAGCGGCTGCAGGACAGTATCGTCGGCGCGTTGAGTTTCGTCCCGGAGTTGCCACCGCACGAATTGGCGTTCTTCGCCAAACAGATGGTCATGTGGTTCACCTCGAGCACCGAACGACGGTTCGGACAGTGGGAGTATGTGACCTGGGAACAGATCATGCACGCCGAGGGCAAGTCGCCGGCCTATCGCGATTATCTGGTGAACGCGCTCACCCGCATCACCGTGGCCGCGAAACCGCATATGAGCTCGGCCCGCACCATCGGCACCATCGGTGAGGCGCTGGTATTGGCCGGAACCGGTCTGATTCCGCAATTCTCCGGTGGTGTCGACCGTATTCTGAACCGTCCCACCAATGAGGCGTGGATCGATCCATGGGTGGCGTATCTGCGCTCTCGTGGGGTGCGGTTCGTGATGGGGCAGGGGCTGACCGGCCTGAGTTCGAGCGGCGGACGGATAGATTCGGCGCGGGTGGGCGGTTCGGCGGGCTCGGCCACCGTCACCGCCGACCACTATGTCTGCGCCATGCCGGTGGAGAAGACTGTTCCGCTGCTGAACGACCGCATCCTCGACGCCGACCCCGCGTTGGCCGGGATGCGGGAACTGCGGACCGACTGGATGGTCGGCATCCAGTACTACCTCCGGCGACCGACCGATATCCCGGAAGGGCATATCGCCGCGCTGGGCTCCCCGTGGGCGCTCACCGCCCTGCGGCAGGCGCCGATGTGGGTGGGGGATTTCTCGGCCACCTACGGTGACGGTTCGGTGCAGGAATGTCTATCGGTGGATATCTCCGACTGGGACACCCCCGGCATCCTGTTCGGTCGCCCCGCAAAACAGTGCACCGCCCGGGAGATCGCCGCCGAGGTGTGGGCACAACTGGAGGAATGGCTCAACACCTCAACCGGCTGGCTGCGCAAGGAGGATCTGCACTCCTGGCATCTGGACCCGGGGATCACCTGGTCGGGCGGGACCATCCACAACGAGACCCCGCTGCTGGTCAATACCGTCGGTTCCTACGATCATCGGCCGAACGCCCATTGTGCCATTCCGAACCTGTTCTTCGGTGGCGACCATGTGCGCACCCATATCGATCTCGCGACCATGGAGGGCGCCAACGAATCCGGTCGGGCCGTGGCCAATGCCATTCTCGACGCCACCGACGACCCGGCCCCACGTGTCCCGGTGTTCCCGCTGGTGACCTTGCCGATATTCGAACCCGCCAAGAAGATCGACGCCGACCGTTTCCGGGCCGGTCTGCCGCATCTCATGGATGTGTGAGCGGGGCCTGCGTCACGGTGCGATCAGACGCCGGGCGGCCAGCACCGTGGCGGCCCGGTGGGCGGCGATGCGTTCGGGTCCGCGGGAGCGTTGGGCGGCATGGGTGGCCGTGGTGCGGGCCAGTTCGGTGAGCATGCGCAGCAGGGTGGGTGCGGGAATATCGGCGGTGATCAGACCCGCACGCTGGCCGCGGCGCAGTTCGGCGAGTTTCGGTTCGACGGTGCGGCGCAGGACCTCGTCGATGCGTTCGTCGGTGGGTTCCAGATCGGTCCACGCCTGGAGCCGGGCATTGTCGGGGTGAGCGAGGAAGTGGTCGAAGAGTCGACCCACATACCCGGGGATGTCCTCGGCGCGAAGCGCTGTCTCGGCGGCGGTTTCGCGGGTCCATTGTTCGGTGACGGCGGCGTAGAGCTCGCTCTTGCCGGGAAAGTAGGCATAGAGCCGGTCCTTGCTGGCATGTGCGGCGGCGGCGATGCGGTTGATCCGGGCGCCGGCGGTGCCGTACTCGGCGAACTCGGCCTTGGCAGCGGCGAGAATCCGCTCCCGAGTGGCCTGACCTGCTGCGCGCATGTAGGGATCCTAGCTTGCCGAACCATTTGGTTCGGGATTATGGTTGCTCCCGAACCAAATGGTTCTGGAAATCGGCGAGCAGAGGACGGGCGATGAGCGCGGACATACCCCGCTGGCAGCAACTGCGGGCACGAACCGAAGGAGTCTCGGCCACCGAACTGGACGAGTTGTGGGCCCGCCTGAAACCCGCCCGCGCCGAGGACATCCTCGGCCGATGGCGCGGCGACGCCTTCCAGACCGGTCACCCCCTGTGCCGGGCCCTGCCCGCGAGCCGCTGGTACGGCAAAACCTTCCACGCCCTCGACGACGCGAAACCACTCATCTGCCGCGCCGAGGACGGATCGCTGTTCTCCGATGTCGAGCTCGGCCAGGGCGAGGCGACCCTGTGGAACATCGAATTCCGCGGTGAGGTCACCGCCACCATGGTCTACGACGGTCGCGCGGTGTTCGACCACTTCAAATGGCTCGACGACAAAACTCTCATGGGCATCATGAACGGTCGCCCGGAACTGGTGTTGTCGAAGCAGGGCGAGCACTTCTACTTCCTGCTGGAGCGGGTCTCCTGATGCGAACGACGGCGGTACTGTCCCGCGACCCGAAGGCCCCGTTCTCGGTCGAACCGGTGGAGATCGACGATCCACGGGAAGGTGAGATCCTGGTTCGGATCGTCGCCGCCGGGATCTGTCACACCGACCTGGTGAACCGCCCGATGGGCGCAGCCGACCGTCCCCTCCTGCTCGGCCACGAGGGGGCGGGCATCGTGGAAGCGGTCGGATCGTCCGTCACCCGCGTCCGTCCCGGTGACCACGTGGTGCTGACCTTCCGGCACTGCGGCTACTGCGCCGCCTGCCGGGACGGTCGCCCCGCCTACTGCCGTCGGGCGACCAAACTGAACCACTTCGGCAAACGCGCCCACGACGCCCCTCGGGTAACCGTCGACGGTGTTGCGGTGCGGGACGGGTTCTTCGGACAGTCCAGCTTCGCCGGGTACGCACTGGCCACCGAGGACAACACCGTGGTGGTGAACCGGGAGGTGGACCTCACCGTCGCCGCGCCCTTCGGCTGCGGATTCCAGACCGGCGCGGGCGTGGTCCTCAACGCCCTGCGCCCGGGCCCCGGCGCCTGGTTGGCGGTATACGGTGCCGGGGCGGTCGGTATGGCCGCCCTACTGGCCGCCGGTACGGTCGACGGGGTTCGGACGGTCGTCGTGGAGACCTCGCTCGCCCGTCGGGAATTGGCCCGCGAACTCGGCGCCGATGTGGTTCTGGATCCGACCGAACGCGAAATCGTCCCCACCATTAGGGAATTGACCGCCGGCGGTGCCACGCACGCCCTGGACACCACCGGTATTCCGGCGGTGCTGGCGGACGCGGCGGCCGCTCTCACCACCGGGGCCACCGTGGTCGCGGTCGGGCTCGGCGCCGGAACCCCGCCGGTGGATATCGGCGATCTGGTGTTGAACGGCAAGACCATCCGCGGTTGTCTGGAAGGGGACGCGGTGCCGAACGAGTTCATCCCGCACCTGCTGGATCTGCACGCTCGCGGGCGTCTGCCGGTGGACCGACTCATCGGGGTCTATCCACACGAGAAGATCGAGACCGCCCTCGCCGACCAGCGGGCGGGTGGAGTGGTCAAACCCGTATTGACCTGGTGACGGGTCGAATCGCCGACACGCGATACGCGACACGCCGCAGGTCGGGAAATATTTGGTGTGTCTTCTCCCGTACGCCGAACGATTGGTGTTCAATACCACTCGGTGTGTTCACCAGGTGCCCTCGAAGCCGACCGCAGCAACGGTGACGACGGGGGCCTGGGCGTTGTCAGGATCATTCGGTACCCGAGCAAGGAGTACGGATATGAGTATGATTCTCACCGCCCTACAGGACAGTTACTCGGTTCTGGCCCAAATGGGCAACCCGACCCCGGAAGAGCCGCCGTTGGGCGACAAGATCATGGAGATGACCCGCTATTTCACCTGGTTCACCTTGTTGTCCGGGATGGCTGCGGTCACCTACGCCGGCGGCAAGCTCGCCTGGGAGAAATGGTCGGGCGGTCCGTTGCAGTCGCCGAAGATGATCGCGGGCGCCATGGCCGGTGGCACGGTGGCCACCAGCGCAGGCACCATTATGAACACTCTCATGGGGTCGTAGCCGGTCGCGGAGCGCGCACGCCGCTGCGCGCCGCGAGCATACCGGCTACCACCTGCACCGGAAACATCGCCAGCAACAGCCACAGCACCGCCTGCCAGTCACCGGTCCGCACGTGCAGGGTGCTCAGCGTCGCGACTCCCAGTCCGGCCAAGGCGTAACCCACTCCCTGCGCCGTGGCGGACAGCGCGATGGCGGTGCCCCGGTCCGGCGCCTTCAACGGCACCAGGGCCAACAGCAGCGACAGCGTTCCGAGCCCGGCGCCGACGCAGGCGGCCCACAACCATGCCGCGTCCGCCGGTGACCACAACAGACCGAACAGACCCGCGGCGGGCGCCGCAGTGGCGAGAAGTAGCGGACCGTCCCGCAGCGGGCCTCGATGCGTGCGCCGCAGCAGACCCGGAAGCACCGCCGCGATCGGTATCCCCACCGCGGCGGCGACGCCGAGCAGTAGCCCGGCCCGGGCCCGGTCGATACCGGCGTCGTAATAGATCGACGGCAACAAGCTCATGACGGCGAACGCGGTGACTGCCCATGCGGCGAACATCACCGCCAGCGACCAGGACAGCCGGCTGCGCAGCACCGTGCGCCACGGCACCGGGTCCAGCGGTCCGGGCCCTGTCGTCTCGGCGCCGGGCGGACGCTCGGTGTCGGCCGGGCCGGACCGTCGGAACGCGTACAGCCACAACACCAGTGCCAGCCCGGTCACCGGCGCCCACAGGCCCAACCCCCAACGCCATGAACTCACCGCACTCACCGGTGCCGTGAGAAAGGCTCCGGCCGCACTGCCGATTCCGATGGCGGGTGCGTAGACGGCGGTCATCCGCGCCACCCCCGGTCCCGGACGAGCGGCCAGCACCGGCAGCAGGGTCGACACCACCGCCGTCGCGAGCGCGGTGATCGTGGTGCCTGTGAGCAAGGCCCACGCGCCGCCGAGCACCCGCAACAACTGGCCGGCGACCATGACCGCCAAGGCCCCGATCACGGCGCGTTCGGCCCCTATCCGGGCCGCCGGGCGCGGAGCCGCCAATCCACCGATCGCGTAGCACCACAGGGGTATCGTGACCACCCACCCGAGAACCGTGGGCCCGATATCGGCCGGGACGAATTCCAGGGCGGCGCCCATGGCGGTGATGGCGGGGCGCAGGCAGAACCCCGCCGCCGCCAGCGCCGCCGCGATCGGCAGCCAAGTGGCGCGATGTGATACCGCCGGAGAGATATCCGCTGCGGGCGCGGGGGTTTCGGTCACCGTCTCTCCCGTCAGCGCGCGGCGGACCGGAGCTGCTCGGCGGGTTCGGGTAGCCCCAGCAGGCGGCCGATATTGCGCCAGGCGACCTTCTCCACCAGTTCGTCGTCGGCCGCGGTGCCGAGTACCTCGATACGCCACCGTGACCGCAGGGCGTCGAGTTGGGGAGCCATGTCCTCCATCGGATAGTCCAGCGCCATCGCCACCCGGTCGGGGCCGCATCCTTGTACCGCGGCCCAGAAGGCGACCGCGTCCGTCACCCCCGAGGTGGTGACGAACAGATTCGTCCGAAGATAGTGCGACGGAAGGTGATCCAGTCGGTATCCGTGCCGTTCGGCATTGGCGGCCGACCACCGCGAGTCCAGTCGGGAAGGGGCCGCGAGCAGACCCTCGCCGGCGTGGCCGAGGATCACCGTGAGATCGGCGGTCTCCGGCCGATCGAATACACCCGAGAACAGTAAGCGCAGGAAATGCGCCGCCGTTTCCACGCCCCACCCGAACAGCGGACCGCGCAGCTCCGGATGGTCGGTGGTCCACGCGGCGGCATCGGGCGAGTTCGCCGGGTGCAGATACAGTGGCACGCCCAGTTCGGCGACCGCGGCCAGAAAGTCCCGGTACCGCGGTTCGTCCAGATAGGACCCGCAGGTGTGGCCGTTGATCAGCACGCCCACCATGCCCAGGTCACGGATCGCGCGCCGCAACTCCGCTACCGCGGCGGACGGGTCCTGCAACGCCACGGTGGCGAACCCGGCGAACCGATCCGGAGCCGAGGCGACAACGGTCGCCATCCAGTCGTTGGCGCGCGCCGCGAGGGTGGTGGCCTTCGCCGGATCCGGTTCGATCTGGATACCCGGGGCGGTCGGCGAGAGCACCTGCATGCTCACCCCGTGGGCGTCCATATCGGCCAATCGTTCGTAGCCGACATCGCGGAGTTTGTGTTCGGCCTCCGCCCAGTACGCCGCATCCAGGTTCGCGCGGGCGCCGTCGAGGTATTCACCCAGGAAGTCCGGGAGAACGTGTTCCTCTACGGTGATGATCCGGTCGGGTCCACCCGATATCGACGACATGTTCGTCCTTTCTCTCGACCCCGCCGTGTGCGGGATCAGGCGATCGCCACGTCGTGGCGTTCCGACGTTTCGTGGTGGGCCGGTGCGGGGCACGGTGTGGGCAACAGAGCACGGCCGACGAAGGCGTCGGTGCCGAACCCCGGCCCGAAACCCGCGCCCAGAACCGGGGCGCCCGGTTCCGGCCGTAGGTCGTCGCGACCGGCGATCAGGGCGATTGCGTCCAATACGGCCGAGGACATGAGGTTGCCGCGCGACAGTGACAGCCACGCCGGCGCCACCTGGTGTTCGGTCAGCCCGAGCGCCTGCCGAGCGTCGCGGATGATGGAGTTCCCCCCCGAGTGCAGCGCGCAGACGGCCAGGTCCGCACCCGTCCACCCCTGTCCGGCCACCAGTCCGAGCAGGGTGGGGCCGACGGCCGGGATGGAACGCACGGCGTCCTTGGTCAGCCGGAACCGCATCCCCTCGTCGGTGGCGACCCAGGCGATCGCGTCGGGGGTGCCGGGCACCTCGTACCGTGCGACGTCGAGCAGCTCGATACCCTCCTCGACACCGGCGGACACCACGGCGGCCGCAGCGGCATCGGAGAACAGCGTGCTCGACACGATACTGCCGACCAGGGCCGTCTCCGACAATTCCGATTCGATGTGGAAATGCGGTGAGGCGATATCGGCCGTGACGATGAGAACCGTGTCCTGCGGGCGTGCCCGTAACCAGGTGTGGGCCAGGGTGATGGCGTGCGCGCCGCCGCGGCAACCCATACCGAACACGGGCAATGCCGCACAGTCCGGTCGTAGCGATAGCGCTCTGCTCAGTTCGGTGATCGGCGAGGGCATGGCGATCAGCGTGGATGTCTCGAGGATCACCGCGTCGACCTCGTGGGCGGAGACGCCGGCGCGGCGCAGTGCCGTCTCGGCGGCGGGCACGGCATAGGCCCGAAAGGCGTTCCATGCGGCGGCATTACGCGCCGCCAGGCCCCGTATGCCCATGACCTCGCCGGGGTCCAGGTGCATGGGGTGCGCGTCGATGGCGAGGCGGCCCGCCATGGCGACCGCTCGGTCGACCGCTCGGGCCCGCGGACTTCCGACCGGAAACACTCCCTCATATCCCCGACGCACCGCGTCCACGAGTTCACCGTGCGGTATCTGTCGCGGGGGGACAACCACGACCGGAACCGATAATTTGGGGTACACAACGGTCGACTGCACGGACCTGCTGTCCAATCTCTCGCCCGGCAGGCCGCCGGGTACAACGGAATTCGCGCCGGCGGCGCCGCCACCCCAAGAATGGGATGCGGTACCGGTGGTACGGCAGTAGGGGATTCCCTACATCAAGGGGGCGGTACTCCGGTAATCGACGATTTGGCGCGACAACAGAACTCGTTCTCGTTACGATCCCGGCCCAGGGCTCGGTAGTTCGGTGGACCGGGCCGGTACGAGGTCCGGAGGTGGCAGTTCGGTGGTCTCACCGGATCGAGAAGAAGTGCCGTTGGTGGGTCGGGTCGAGGAGATGGGGGTGCTCCGGGAGGCCCTTGTCGAGGCGCGGGACGGCGCGGCGACAACCGTGGCGGTGACCGGAGAACCGGGAATAGGCAAGAGCCGGCTATTGGCGGAAACCGTGCAGCGCGCCGTCGAACTGGGGTTCCAGGTGTTCGAGGGACGTGGGACGGAGCTGGAGCGCGCACTGCCCTACGCCGTGGTGATCGATGCGTTGGACGGGCCGGCGGGTTCATTGCGCCGTAGCGAACTACGGGAGTTGGGTGGCGACAATATCGCCGAGCTGGGTCGGTTGCTCCCCTCTCTCAACACTTGGGCAACACCGTTGCGAACGACTCTGCAGGTCGAACGGCACCGATGTCACCGGGCGGTGCACGCCCTGCTGCAGCGGCTGGTCGCCCGTCGCCCCGCCCTGCTGGTACTCGATGACGTCCACTGGGCCGATCACGCCTCGATCGAGGTGATCGCGCACCTGCTGCGCCACCGGATCTCCGGCCTCACACTGGTGATCGCGCATCGGGCTCGGCAGCTACCGCAAACCCATTCGGCGTTGTTGTCCCGCGCCGTCTACGACCGAACCCTCACGGAACTGGAGTTGGGGCCCCTGTCGCTGGACGACGCCGCGAAACTGCTGTCCGGTCGTTTCGACCACGACGAACTGAGCCGTCTGCATTATCACTGTGGCGGGAATCCGTTCTACCTTCAGGAAATCGCGCGTTCTCGGCAGAGCACGATTCCCTCCGATCTCGGAACCGCGGACCCGTCGGGTGTTCCCGATGCCATCAAAGCGGCCATTACCCGGGAAGTGCGGTCGTTGTCGGACGAGGGGCGACGGCTACTGCATGCCGCTGCCGTTGCGGGCGGTGTGTTCGATATCGATCTCGCTGTCGAGATCGCCGAATTGGACGAGGAACCGGCCCGGTCGGCCACGGACGAGATAGTCCACGCCGGGCTGGTGCACAGCACCGCCACCCCGGGGCGGCTCGCCTTCCGCCACCCCATACTCCGCCTCGCTCTCTACGAGAGCATCGGATACGGCCGGCGCAGACAAGCGCATCGACGTGCCGCGGCCGCCCTGGAACATCGGCCGTCTGCGCTGTCGATACGGGCCCATCACCTGGAACAGGCCGGCGATATCGGTGACGCGGAGGCCATCGCCGTGCTGACCCGGGCGGGCGCTTCGGCGGCGCCGCGAGCGCCGGTCGCGGCGGCCCGGTGGTTCCGTGCCGCGCTGCGCCTGCTGCCCGACGACGCACCTACCGAGCAGCGGTTGTCCCTGATGTTGGCATTGGCCGACGCCCTCAGCTCGACCGGTCGCCTCGACGCGTGCGGGGCGGTGCTACGGGAGATATTGACCATCATTCCCCCCGAGGCCCTGGGCGATCGTGCCGGGATCATGGCGCGAATAGCGTTGGCCGAGCAGGGAGTGGGCAACTCGTGGGAAGGGAAACGTCTTCTCACCACGGCGCTTTCGATGACCCCACCGGACAGTCTCACCGCAGCCACATTGCGGCTGGAGCTCGCCAAGAACCACCTCATGATGCGCCAATGGGAGGAGGCCTCCCGGATCGTTCGGCAGGTGCAGCGCAGCGCCGAGGTCCGGCACGACCGACGCCTGTATCTCATGGCGACCGCGGCGAGCGCTTATATGGGCACGATGCAGTCCGGCGACTCGCTGGTCCACGCCCGCAACTACCTCCACGAAGCTGTGTCGGCCCTGGATGCCCTGAACGACAACGAAGTGGCTCCCGATCTCCTGGACGGCCTCACCAATGTGGTGTACGCCGAGATATCCATGGAACGCTGGGAGAGCGCGATCGCCCACGCCGACCGGGGTATTCGGCTGTCCCGCGATACCGGTCACGGTCGACATCTGGTGGAATTGCAGCATCTGCGCGCACTCGGATACAAGATGCAGGGCATGCTGGAGCCGGGGTTGGCGGCGGCGACCAGCGCCGTGGATACCGCCCATATGCTCGGTAATTCGCCGATAGTGGCCCTGACCGAGGCCACCCGGTGTTGGCTGCTGTTGCTGATGGGCCGCACCGCGGCATCATTGGAGTCCGGGGCGCTGGCCATGCAGGTCAATGCCCAGGCACCCGACGCGCTGTTCGCCTGGCATCCCCCGCTCATCTACGGGTGTGCGCTCATCGAGGCCGGTCGTTACCGCCAGGGCTGCCGCGAGATCCGCGCCATCGACGGCGGGGAGGAGCTGGGGGCCATGTATCCCACGACCATGCCGCACTTCTATCGCTTTCTGGTCGAGGGCGAGCTGGCGCTCGGCCGGGTGGAGGCCGCCGAACGGACCACCCGGTATATCGAGTCGATCGTCGACGGTATGGCGGGACTGCACATGAGAATGGGGGATGCGCGATATTCCCGAGCGCGCATGCACCTGGTCCGCAAGAACGTACCGGCCGCGCTGACCGCCGCCTCCGACGCCGTCGCCGCCTACGAGGCCAGTGGAACCCGGGCGGAACTGGCCCGAGCGCAGCTGTTGTTCGGTCAGGTGCTCACCGAGCACGGTGATACGGCCGCGGCTCGGCGCGAATTCGAGCAGGCGTTGGTGACGGCGGAGCAGTGCGGGGCCGCGCGACTCGCCGAGCGGGCCCGGTTGTCCCTGCACCGTAGTGGTGCTCGGACGCCCCGCGGTAAGCGGAACGGTTCGCACGAGACGGCGGTCCGGCTCGACGATCTGACCGAACGCCAGGCCGAGATCATTGCGCGGGTGGTGCTCGGGCGTACGAACCGACAGATCTCCGAGGAACTGTACGTGAGCGAGAAGACGGTGGAGGCCCATCTCACCCGCCTGTATACCAAACTGGGAGTTTCCTCCCGCACCGAACTGGCCGCCCTCGCCGCGGCGAACGAACACCTCCGCTAGCCACCCGCCGTATGGGATCCGTCGCATACTCGGCGGTTCCATCGCGCCGGTCTTCGCGGCAGACGTTCACTCGGGCCGGCATACCCGACGGAGAAATATCCGGGTACGTTCGCGACGTTCGCATCCGGTATGAAAATCGGAGTCAACACCTTCCTGACCGATGAGGGGATCGGCCCGACGAAACTCGGCCCCGCGCTCGAGGAGCGCGGACTGGAATCGTTGTTCCTCGCCGAGCATTCCCATATCCCCGCCTCCAGGAAGTCCGCCTATCCCGGCGGTGGTGAACTGCCGCGCGTCTACTACCGCACGATGGACCCCTTCGTCGCGCTCGGGGCCGTCGCGGCCGTCACCGAGCGGTTGATTCTGGGCACCGGGGTCACGCTGTTGATCCAGCGCGATCTCATCCACACCGCGAAAGAGGTCGCCACCCTCGACCGGATCTCGGACGGTCGGGTGGTCTTCGGCGTGGGGGTCGGGTGGAACCGTGAGGAGATGGCCGATCACGGTACCGACCCCAGGACCCGCGGTGCGCTCCTGGACGAACAGCTCGAGGCCATTATCGCGATCTGGACCCAGGATCTCGCCGAATACCACGGCGAATTCATCGATTTCGATCCCATGTACGCCTGGCCGAAACCGCGGCAACAACCGTACCCACCCATCTATATCGGTGGTGCGGAGGCAGCGGCCCGCCGCGCGGTTCGACACGGGATGGGTTGGATCCCCAACGGCGTGTCCGAGGCAGCGGAGGTCCGGACCCAACTCGCGGAGTTCGCCGACAGCGGTCTTCCGGTGACGGTGACTCCGGCCCCGCCGGACCCGGCCGTCCTCGACGCCTACGCCGAGGCCGGTGTCGAACGCGTGACCTTGCGCTTGGAAACCCAACCGGAAGCGGAATCACTGCGCGAACTCGACGAGATCGCGAAACTGGCCGAACGCTACCGCGAATAAGGCCGGGCCCGGTACCACCTCGTGCGCCGCGATCGGGGACGAAGGCACGAGTCGGCGACGATAACGATTTGTCCGTCATTCGAGCCTGCCGTCGTCGCCTTTCCCCCCGAGGGCGCCTTCGGGCGGACGGGCTCGGCAAATCGAGGTCGACCTCGCATCCCGGAACTGGGATGCTGGTGGTGACGGTTGCCGCGGAGAGGATGGAGGTTTGAATGGCCGGCCAGCAAACCCCGACCCAGCTCGGAGTGTACGAAATAGTCGCCCGTCGTGCGCAGCGCGTGGCCGAGTTCCGGTTGACGGCGGCCGGGCGGGTGTTGTTCACCTCGAGCGACGATCAAGGGTGTCTGCAGGCTCAGCAGTGGTACGACGAAGGAGCCGAGGTCGACGACGGACCGAATGTCCTGCCTGCGGCCGGGCCCGCTTTCATGCGCGCACTGATGCAGCAGCCGTTACGGATGAGCTACTGCCGTTTGGTTGACGAAACCCCGTCTACTTCGGTGTGAGTCGCGCGATACGGTGTCCCGGACGGCATCGTCCCCGACACCACGTCCGGTTCGACACCGGCGTCCCCTGACCACGAGGAGTGATCGCCTGGGGGTGAGTATCGATGTTCGATTCGTCAGGTGAATTCCAGGGCCGGATGGATGGCCGCGCGGACCATGGTCCGATCATCGGCCTGCTTACGAACGAGCGGAGCACGACGGTCGACGGTTCGATACCGCCGTCGACCGAACACCGCGATTCCTATACCCCACCCGCCGGTGAGCTGGAGATGCAGCGGCGGCGACTACGAGATGACGACCCGTTCGAAGCGGATCTGATATTCACCTCGAACACGGTGCGCATCCTGCCGTCCGACGACGGGGGAACGCTCAATGTCTACAAGCCCTTCTCCGGCGAATCCTTCGGAACTCGGAATTGGATCACCCATGAACCGGGTCGGCTCGCCTGCCGGGAGGTCGCCGCCTATCGGGTCGACCAGCTGTTCGGGTTCGGCCGGGTACCGCCGACGGCGCTGATCGACGGCCCGGACGGCCCCGGCTCGGTACAGCAGTTCGTCGAGCTCGGACGTGGAAAGCGATGGGACGAGTTCGACCCGGTGCAACAGCAGCAGGTCGCCGTTCTGCACTATGTCATCGGCAACTCCGACGGCCACCGCTCCAACTACCGGCCGGATCTGCACGGCGACCTCGTATCGTTCGACCACGGTTACTCGTTGCCGGAAACTCCCGATCCTGCCCGCGGTTCCCGGGAGTTCATTCTGAATTCCGATTTCGTCACCCTCCACCGTGGCAGCGCAGACCCTCTCCATGAGAACGTGCTCCGCGCCGTCGACGCGGTACGCCCCGAGCACATCCATGCCGCGCTCGCCGATCTCGACATTCCGGAAAGCGCCATCCAGGGTGCGATCACCCGCCTCGAGGAGAGCCGACGACTACGCCGCATCCCGGCGTACGGCTGAGGCGATGCCCGAGTGCGCCGCCTCGGCGTCCGGTAACCGTGACTTTCCTGTCTGCCACCGCCGATTCGGACCCGACCCACGGTAGCCTGACCGGGTGCGCATCTTCCTGGCCGGGGCGACCGGTGTCATCGGGAGTCGCCTACTACCGCTATTGGTCGCGGCCGGGCACCAGGTCGCGGGAACCACGCTTTCCCCCGACCGTGCCGAGGCCATCCGCGCGGCCGGTGGTGTGCCGGTGGTCTGTGATGTCTACGACCTCGACGCTCTCACCTCCGCGATGGTGGTCTTCGCACCCGATCTGGTGATACACCAGATCACCGCACTACCCGACGACCCCGCGCGCCTGATGACATCGGCCGTCGCGGTCGCCCGGATGCTGACCGAGGGCACCGCGAACCTGATATCGGCGGCCAAGGCGGCCGGGGCGCAGCGTTTCCTCGCCTGGAGTACCGTCCTGAGCCTGCCCGGATCCGGGGATATCCTCGCCGGGCACGAGAACGCCGTACTGGAGATGGGTGGGGTGGTCGTGCGATACGGCCATCTGTACGGGCCGGGTACGTACTACCAGGGTGAACCCCCGGCGCCGCCACGTATCCACGTGGACGAGGCGGCGGCCCGCATCGCCTCGCTGTTGGAGGCGCCGAGCGGAATCGTGGTCCTGGTCGAGGAATCGGCCGGCTGAGCCCCATTCGGATGGTGCCGAACCTTGTATATCGCCACCTTGTATATCGCCGTGGACGGTCATGCCACCTTCGCGGTCACCGAGCGCGGGGCGTGGCCGGAGGTGTCGGGAGGAAGGCCGCGACGCCCAATCCGGCGATGCCGAAGGCGGCCAGGACGATCATCGCGGTGGCGTAGGCGTGACCGGTCGGGCCGGCGGTGAGGACGGTCCCGGCGACGGCGGGGCCCAGCGCTGCTCCGAGAGCGGATACGCCATGGGACAAACCGGGGATCTCCCTGGGCTGTCGTTCACCGAATCCGGATCGAACGACATCGATCGACGGGAACAGCATCACCCCCGATCCCATGCCGACCAGCAGTAATCCCGGTACGAAAGCCCAGGAACTCACATCGCGGCCCGCCAGAACGAGCAGCAGGTCGACGCCGATGACCGCCACGGCGAAGCCCGTCATGATGAGCACGCGCGGCGTGTACCGGCGCGCCGATCGGGCGGCCGCCCACCTCGCGCCCAACGGACCCACGATGGTCGCGAGGAAGAGCACGCCCGTCCGGCCGGGACCGTAACCCCACACCACCTGCAGGTATGCCGCCACCACGAATACGGTTCCCGTCAGCAACAGCCATTGAAGGTTCTGCGTGATGAGACCGAGGACGACAGCGCGATGGCGAAACAGATCCGACGAGACCAACGGTTCGCGACCGGCCCGTTCCTCCCCGCGAACCCAACGGAAGCACCACACCAGGACCACCGCGCCCAGCGCGAGCAGGGCCCACATCAAACGAACATCTTCGTCGGCGGCCAGGGCGCCCATGACGAGCAGAGTCACCCCGACCGTCGACAGTACGGCGCCAGGAATGTCGAACGGCTTCGCCGGGTCCACGGGCGCGGGGGCATCGATGTGTCGACCGAGCCACCCCGCCGCCGCGATCACCAACACCTGGAATACGAAGATCGCCCGCCAGCCGAGCCCGGCAGCGATGATCCCGCCGAGCAGCGGCCCCGCCGTGGCCCCGATTCCGGCCACGGTCGTGAGCCCGACCAATGCCCGCGCGGGGGTGGCCGTATCGGTGCGTGACGGGCCGGCCAGGGCGTAAGCGGACGGGATCAGCAAAGCGGCCCCGACACCCTCGAGGATCGAGTCACCCAGGAAGAGCCATCCCGTTCCAGGCGCGAGCGCGCTCAGTACGGCTCCGATACCGAAGAAGGCCTGCCCCGCGGCAAAACAGCGTTTACCGCCGTAGCGGTCGGCGAACCTGCCGCCGGGAATCATCAGCATGGCGACGACCAGCAGGAAGGTGGTGATAACCAGTTGCACGCCCTGGACGGTGGTGTGCAGGTCCGC
Organism: Nocardia paucivorans NBRC 100373; assembly: GCF_000308675.1. Taxonomy (GTDB): domain Bacteria; phylum Actinomycetota; class Actinomycetes; order Mycobacteriales; family Mycobacteriaceae; genus Nocardia; species Nocardia paucivorans. The sequence goes on from NZ_BAGE01000038.1 coordinate 76,458, forward strand.
GCTGATATCGCCGACCACCACGATCGGGCTCGAGCCGGCGAAGCCGCAGATGAACAGCCCGAGAGTCGGCGAAACGAGTGCCGCGCGGGCGGGAGTGAGGGCGCCGCTCATCGGTTGCGTCGACCTCTGTGGCCGCCGAGGTAACGCGAGCCGTTTTCTGGGGGGCTCAACCGGTGTCGTGTGCGGCGATGGGCGGGAAGAATATTCATGAGCGCTCCTGCACCGAGGAAACAGCGGAGGCGGAGAATATGCCGCGCGCCTGCCCGGAGGCGAGACGCCACTTGTCCCGAAACACTTCCCTTCAGTGTGCCCCGACGGGACATCGGAGGGGAGGAGAAAGACGGAGCGGGTCTGTTCCGAAGCGGTAACCGTGACCTCGGGCCGCCGCGGCGGGCTCTGTCGTCGGGGGAATCCCCTTCCGTTCCACCGAGCACTTGGCCTGAAGCTTACTCGAGGTATCAGGCTGGTCGTTGTTCGATCGAACTCGAGGAGATTCTCATGAGAGCAGTACAGGTGACGGAATTCGGCGGGCGGAGGTCCTGACGGTGCACGAGGTGCCGAGGGAGGACGAGGTGCTGGTGGAGGTCGCCGCTGCGGATGTCATGTTCCTCGACACCCGGCTGCGTTCCGGGTGGGGTGTCGACTACTTTCCGGTGCGGCCGCCGTACATCCCGGTGGGGCCGTGGTGGGTACGGTTCGCACCGTCGGCGCGGATGTCGATCGGGCCTGGATCGGTAAATCGGTGGCCACGGCGACCGCGAGCAGCGGTATCGGCGGTGGCCTGCCCATCGGAGGATATGCCGAACGGGCACTCGCCAAGGCGTTGTCCCTGATCGAAACGCCCGAGATATCCCCGACCAAGGCTGTCGCCGTGGTGCACGACGGTCGTACCGCGTTGGGGATCTTCGAGCGGGCCGCGGTGCAGGCCGGTGATCATGTGCCGATCACCGCCGCGGGCGGAGGGCTGGGCACCCTGCTGATCCAGCTCGCCCGGCGCGCCGGTGATCGCCGCGGTCCGTGGTGCCGCCAAACTGAAGCTCGCCGGCCGTCTCGGAGCCGATGCGGTGATCGACTATTCGCAGAACGACTGGACCGAGCAGGTGCCGGCCGCGACCGGGGGATCCGGTCCTCGGTTGATGTTCGACGGCGCCGGCGGTGCGCTGGGCTCGGCCGCGCCGGCCGTGACCGCCGACGGCGGCCGGTTCATCGGGTACGGCGCGGCTGGGGGCGATTTCGCGACCACCACGGGTGTGGATCGGAATGTCGAGGTCGTGACCTTGTTCGATCTGCAGGCCGACGCCGCGGAGCAGTATCGGCGCGGTGTCCACGTACAGGCCGATCGCGCCCACGCCGCCATCGAGACCAGGACGGCCATCGGTCGGACCGTGCTGACGGTGTAGGTCGCAACGGGGCACGGCTCGCCGACGGCCGTAGGGCGGGGTGATCGAGGCTTGCGCCCAACGGCGGCCGGTGTCTGTTTCGGCTCGGTGTCGCGATCAGGCACGATGCAGTGCCAGGACCGGAATGGTTCGGATACCGGCGGTTTTGCGAGCGTAGTCGGCGAAACCGGGATAGCGGCGGGCCTGCTCGGCGTAAATGCGGTCGCGTTGCTCGCCGGTGATTTCCTCCACTGTCACCGGGTAGGTCCGGGTGTCGCGTTCGATTTCGCCGGTGCCGGCGGCGACGAGGTTGTGGTACCAGGCCGGGTCGGTGGGGGCTCCGGCCTTGGAGGCGAAGACGTAGACGGTGTCGGGATCGTGCTCGTCGGGCAGGTACATCAGCGGAGTCACCAGCTCGCGGCCGGTTTTGCGACCCCGATGGTGGACCAGGACCATCGGAGCGCCCTCGAAGTCGCCACCGACGCGCCCCTGATTCGCCCGGAACTCGGCGATGATCTTGGCATTCCAGTCCTCGGATGTGCTCATGAACAGATCCTTCCGGTGATGGTTCGAAGCGACAACCGACGCGGCGTGGTGCGGGCACCGAGAACGGTTGTGCTCCGGCCTACTGAACCGCGTTTCCGAGGGCGGCGGCGTTCTGCTGGTCCTGGTTCTCGAAATCGGTCGCGACCTCGTCGATGCCGGTGGCGATCGCGGTGATGGCCCGACTCAACAGGTCGATGCCCTTCATCCCCTCCTCGGCGCCCGGCTTGTACTTCTCGGCGAATTTGGTGCCGATCTCGTCGCCGCCCCAGCATTCGCCTTCGGCCTCGATGGCCGACTTGGCGGCGTTCAGCACGGACAAGACCTTGTCCGCTGCCTGGGCGACCGCGGGTCGGCTCGCCCGCAGGATTTCCGGGTCGACCTTGATCGTGCTCACCGGTCACCTCCCAGGTAGCGGCGTTCGCGGTAGTAGGAGTCCTCTTCCTCCGGATCCATCGGCTCCGGCGGCGGGGCCGGGGCGGGATCGGGGAACAGGGAATCGACCAGCGCGCGGATACTGGGCGCGCCGGGCACCAGATCGGGAAGATCCGGCACATCGCCCGCTACCTCTTCGACCGGGGCGTAGGCCTGTTCGGCGGCCTCGGTGGCCTGGCGGGCCGCGGCCTGGACGGCCTCGGTGATGGAACGACCCAGTTTCTCCGGGGTGGAGCGTTTGAACGCCTCGGGTTCCAGGCGCACCTGTACGGGTACGCCGGCCGCATTGGATTCGACGCGCACCAGATTGTCCGACGACCAAGCGGTAACCGTCATCGAGGCCAGGCGGGCCTGCGCCTCGGCCAGGCCTTGGCGCTGCCGCTCGAGGGTCGCCAATAGTTCGTCGACGTCTGCGCGCAGGGCGTCGTTGCGCGCGGCCGCCGCCGCGCGGTCGCTGCCGGTCATCCTGTTACCTCTGTTTCCGAGTTCGGTGCCATATCTGTATTCGACGCGGCGGCCCGCCGAACGGTTCCCCGGTGCCGAGGGGGATCCGATCGCGGCGGGTGCGGTCGGCTCTCCATCATCTTGCCCTGTTCGATGCGGAAAACGAGACGCACGGTGGGTTATTCACCGTCGGGGGAGATGTCGGGGGATATATTGAGCAGCGCCGCCTGTACCTGGTAGAGCCGGTCCACATCGCCGCGCAGACCGGTGACATTGTCGTTGTAGAGGAAGGCCTCGCCGAGGCGGACCAGGGAATAGGCGAGCAGTGATCGCTCCAGTAGGGGACGATAGCCGTCCTCTTCGGCGCGGGCGATGAGCGTTTCCACCGCCGCCAGGACACGAGGTTGCACCGGGCCGTCGCTGGAGGTGAGGATGCGCAGGCCGGCGATCGGTTCGTTCTCGAAATAGCGACGAAACGGTTCGTTGCCCGCCATCCAACGATTGACCCGGTCCAGGACGTCGAGGATACGGCGGGCGCCGCTGCTGCGGCGGCGGGCGTCTGCGCGATCGATCAGCGCTTCGAACTCACCGGCCAGAACCGCGCCCAGCACCCCGTCGCGGGAACCGAACCAGCGGTAGACGGAGGCGCGGCTGAGCCGCAGTTGGGCGGCGATGGCCTGGATATCGACGCGTTCGCCGGCCAGGAAGGCCTGCCGTGCCAGTTCGACGACCTGTTCGCGGGTGGCGGATGCGGGCCGACCGGGTGGGCGGGCAGCATTGGAAACGGTCTTCATCGCTGAATGATACACGATGAATGAAATGTATCTAATTTCTCAGAACCAGGCGTCGCGCATATCGAGCGTGGTGGTGTCGAGGGCGGCGAGCAGGTCCAGTTGTGGTCCGGTGCGGGGTAGTTCGAATCGGTAGAAATAGCGCGCCGCATGCCGTTTGCCCTCGTAGAAATCATCCGTGCGGCCCTGGGTGGCGAGCAGCTGTTCCAGCCAGATCCAGGCCATGGTGATATGACCGAAGGCCTCCAGATAGATCGAACTGTTGGCGAGGGCGCGCTCCACATCTCCGGTGGCGAACAATTCGATGGTCACCCGGGCCAGCCGCTCCCACGAGGCCTCGAGGGCATCGGCGAACTCCGCGGCCTCGCCGCCGACGATCCGGGCGGCGGCGATCGTGGCGCGCACGCGGGTGTCGAGTTCACGCAGACTCGCGCCACCGTGTTGGGTGACCTTGCGGCCGAGTAGGTCCAGGCCCTGGATACCGTGGGTGCCCTCGTGGATCGGGTTGAGGCGATTGTCGCGGTAGTGCTGTTCGACGTTGTACTCACGGGTGTAGCCGTAACCGCCGAGTACCTGGATGGCGAGATCGTTGGCGGCCACACACCACTGGGAGGGCCAGCTCTTGGCGATGGGGGTGAGGATATCCAACAGTAGGGTGCGGGCGCGGTGTTGCTCCGGAGACTCGGCAGTGCGCTGCTCGTCGATCAGCCGGGCGCAGTACAGGACGAGGGCGAGCGCGCCCTCGGCATAGCTCTTCTGTGCCAGCAGCATCCGTTTGACATCGGCGTGTTCGATGATCGGTCGCTGCGGGGTGGTCGGATCGGTGCCTTTGGTGCGGCCCTGCAGGCGAGTGCGGGCGTAGTCGAGGGATTCGAGGTATCCGGTGTAGCCGAGTGCCGCGGCCACCAGGCCGACGCCGGCCCGCGCCTCGTTCATCATGTGGAACATGTAGCTCAGCCCCCGGTGCGGTTCTCCGACGAGATACCCGACCGCACCGGATTCGCCGCCGGGTGTCCACCGACCCTCACCGAAGTTCAGGACCGTATTGACGGTGCCGCGAAATCCCATCTTGTGATTGAGCCCCACCAGGGCGATGTCGTTGCGCTCGCCGAGCGACCCGTCCGCGCCGACGAGATAGCGGGGCACCACGAACAGGGATATTCCCTTGGTGCCGGGCGGGCCGCCGGGAATTTTGGCGAGCACCAGATGCACGATGTTCTCGCTCAGTTCGTGATCGCCGCCGGAGATCCACATCTTGGTGCCGAAGATTCGATAGGTGCCGTCGGCTCGGGGTTCGGCGCGGGTGACGATATCCGCCAGCGACGATCCCGCCTGCGGCTCGGACAGGCACATGGTGCCGAAGAAACGCCCCTCGATCATCGGACGCACGAATCGGTCCACCAGCTCGGCATCCGCATGGCTGGTGAGCAGATTGGCATTGCCGATGGTGAGCATCGGGTAGGCGCTGGTCCCCGGATTGGCGGCGTGGAACCAGGCGAGGGCGGCCTGGGCCACGGCCGCGGGCAGTTGGGCGCCGCCGAGTTCGGCGTCCATGGTGGCGCCGACCATACCGGCCTCGGCGAAGGCGTTCAGGGCGGTGCGCACCTCGGGGATGATGGTGACCTTATCGCCGTCGAAAGTGGGCTCGTGCGCGTCGTTGAGTTTGTTGTGGGGGGCGAAGTACTTGGTGGCGAGCTGTTCGCCGAGCTCGAGGACGGCGTCGAAGGTTTCCCTGGAATGCTCGGCGTAGCGGGGATGGGCGGTCAGCGATTCGACGTCGAGCCATTCGTACAGCAGGAAGTCGAGGTCCCGCCGGGACAGCAGAGTAGGTCGCATACCCAACCCTTTCGATACATATTAGGGTGAGTGTATCAATATAGGGGCTGTGATACCGCGGGGATCTCACTGTGTCGAGGTGAGCCTAGCCAAGATCGCGGCGGCCATGGCGGCCGGGTCGCCATCGCTGGGACGCAGGACCAGGGTGGGGGTGAGCGGTGGCTCGTACGGATCGTCGATCCCGGTGAAGCCGCGGATCTCTCCCGCTCGTGCCCTGGCGTACATCCCCTTGGGATCGCGGGCCTCGCAGATCTCGAGTGGAGTATCGACGAAGACCTCCAGAAACGGTAGGCCCGCCGCCTCGTGGACCGCGCGGGCGCGGTCGCGGTCGGCGCGATACGGGCTGATCAGCGAGACGATCGCGACCACCCCCGCCTCGGCGAACAATCGCGCGACCTCACCCACCCGGCGCACGTTCTCCGCCCGGTCGGCGGTGGTGAAACCGAGATCGGAGTTGAGACCATGACGCAGATTGTCGCCGTCGAGCAGGAAGGCGGGGCGACCGGCCGCCACCAGCCGCCGTTCCAGCTTCACCGCCACCGTCGATTTACCGGAACCGGACAGGCCGGTCAGCCAGACGGTCGCGCCTCGGGTGGCGCGTTCGTCGCGGCCCACCGCGGTGGCATGCCAGACCACCCGTGACGACGGGAGGCCGGCGCCGGCGATCATTCCCGCGCCGACGGTGTCGCCGGTGGTGTCGTCGACCAGGACGAAACTTCCGGTGCCCCGATTGCGGCGGTACGGGTCGAACAGCAGCGGTTGCCGGGTCCGCAACTGGACGCGGCCGATCTCGTTGAGCGCCAGTGCGCGCGCGCCCTCGTCGCGGTGCAGGGTGTTGACATCGAGTCGGTAGTCCAGCGAGCGCACCTGAGCCATCACACTGCGGGTGGTGTGACGCACCTGGTAGGTCGCGCCCGGACGCAGGGTGGAATCGTCGGCGAACCAGCACACCATGGCGTCCAGGTCGCGACCCACCTGCGGGCGATTGGCCGGACGACACAACAGGTCGCCCCGCGAGATATCGAGCTGATCGGCCAGCTCCACGGTGACCGCCTGCGGGGGAAACGCCTCGGTGAGCGGAACACCGCCGGGACCCCAGATCCGGGTCACGGTGGTGGTGAAACCCGATGGCATCACCGCGATCTCGTCGCCCGGTTTGAACACCCCACCCGCGATCGTTCCCGCATAGCCACGGAAATCCGTTGCGCCGCTGCGTATCACGTATTGCACCGGCAACCGTGCATCGATGAGGTTGCGATCGGAGGCGATATGCACCTCCTCGAGGTGGTGCAGCAGGGGAGTGCCCTCGTACCAGGGCATGGCCGTGCTGCGATGCACGATATTGTCGCCCTGTAGCGCCGAGACCGGAATGAAGGTGAGATCGGCGATGTTCAGCCGGGAGGCGAAACCGGCGAACTCCTCCCGGATCTCGGTGAACCGCTGCTGCGACCAGTCGACCAGGTCCATTTTGTTCACGCACAGCACCAGGTGGGGAACCCCGAGCAATGAGGCCAGGAAGGCGTGTCGACGAGTCTGCTCCACCACACCTTTACGGGCGTCGACCAGAATCAGCGCCAGATCGGCGGTGGAGGCGCCGGTGACCATATTGCGGGTGTATTGGATATGGCCCGGGGTGTCGGCGATGATGAATTTCCGTCGGGGTGTGGCGAAATAACGGTGCGCCACATCGATGGTGATGCCCTGTTCGCGTTCCGCGCGCAGTCCGTCGGTGAGCAGTGCCAGATTCGGATGGTCCTCGCCGCGTTCGCGGCCTTCGCGTTCCACGGCGTCGAGTTGATCGGTGAACAACGCCTTGGAATCGAACAGTAGCCGGCCGATGAGGGTGGATTTCCCGTCGTCGACGCTGCCCGCGGTGGCCAGGCGCAGCAGGGTGCTCATCAGAAGTAGCCCTCTCGTTTGCGGTCTTCCATCCCGGCGGAGGAAATGCGATCGTCGGCTCGGGTGGCACCGCGTTCGGTGATGCGGGAGGCAGCGACCTCGGCCACCACCTCCTCAGGGGTGGCGGCGGTGGACTCCACGCAGCCGGTGCAGGTGGCGTCGCCGATCGTGCGGAAGCGGACCGTGGCCTCGTAGGGTTGCTCTCCGTCCAGAAGATGCAGAAAACGGGTGTGTGCCAACAGCATTCCGTCCCGCTGGACCACCTTCCTGCGGTGGGCGTAATAGAGTGGGGGCAGTTCGATGCCCTCGTCGGCGATATAGGTCCAGATATCGAGCTCGGTCCAGTTCGACAGGGGGAACACCCGGATGTGCTCACCCGGGCGGTGTTTGCCGTTGTACAGGTTCCACAGTTCCGGGCGTTGGCGGCGCGGATCCCACTGTCCGTATTCGTCGCGGAAGCTGAACACCCGCTCCTTGGCGCGTGCCTTCTCCTCGTCGCGGCGGGCGCCGCCGAATACCGCGTCGAAACGGTGTTCGCGAATCATCCGCAGCAGGGTGGTGGTCTGCAGCCGGTTTCGGCTCGCCCCCGGGCCGGTGTCCTCCACGACGCGCCCGGCATCGATATCGTCCTGTACCCGTCCGACGATCAGCCGCAGCCCCAGCCGGGCGACCGTCTCGTCGCGGTAGGTGATGATCTCGTCGAAATTGTGTCCGGTGTCGATGTGCAGAATCGGAAATGGCGGCGGAGCGGGCCAGAACGCCTTGGTCGCCAGGTGCAGCATCACCACCGAGTCCTTACCGCCGGAGAACAACAGGACGGGACGTTCGAAGGTGGCCGCGACTTCGCGGAATATATGGGTCGATTCGGCCTCGAGCGCAGCCTGATGGGAGAGCTCGTAGCTGCCTGCCGTCGACTTCGCGTGCTGGCTCACACTAGAAAACTAGAACACGTTTCTATCGAAGGTCAACGGTTTGCGCCCACCCGCGGCGGCGGTGACGGCATCGGCGGCGGCCACCAGCGCCGCCCCTCTGCGGGCGATCTCGGCGCCGGTGACGGACTTGCCCACGTACATGGTGAGAACCATCTGCTGTCGGCCGTCGGCATCGTAGGTGGGGGCGGCGAGCAGGCTCACCGGGTGTTCCTTGCGCGGGCGCAGGTCCGCGCCCAGATACACCCGTTCGCCGAGGCTGGTGACCAGTTCGGCGACGGCGCTGCGCACCTCGTCGGGGAGATCGTGGGCGGCCACGCCGGCCAGGAGCGAATACAGTCGCCGCCCCGCGCCGGTCATGCTCTCCACCAGGTATCCGCGCTCCCGGCATTCGGCGACGATACGGCGCAGTCGGGTCTCGTCCTGGCGTAGTGGCACCGTGGGCGGGGTGGCCAACCAGGCCTCGAAGGCGGCGTCGGTGTCCCACAGCACATACATGAGTCCCACCGGTGGCGCGAACGGGTAGGTGGCGCCCACTCGCACCATCCCCGGACCCGCGCTGTCCAGGATGCTGATCCGCTCCCCGACGATCGCCGAGGCCGTGCAGGTGGTGTGGTAGGCGGCACCGAGCCGTTCGAGTTCGGGGTGGGCCAGACCGGCGATCGAGAAGATGTCCTGGGCGACTCGGCCCGCGGCGATGAGCGCCGGTCCCGGCCCGTAGTCGAGGCCGCGCGGGTCGCGGGTCAGATACCCGGCGGCGGTGAGTTCGGTGAGGATGCCCAGGCAGGTGGGTTTGGCCAGGCTCAGCTCCCGGGCGATCTCCGACAATCCGGCCCGACGGCCCCGCCGGGTGACGAAGTAGTCGAGCACCTGGATCACCCGCCGGGTGGGTGCGGACCGACGCCCTACCTCCCGGGGGTTTGCGATCGCGGATCGCAGGGCGGTTGCAGACGGTGTGGATGCCTCGGGCGACATTGACCACTCCTAGAACAGGTTCTAATGTCTTTTTCATCGAAATGTACCAGAGCGGTACATATATGGAACACCGGGAGTATCGTGCTGACCCAGCCGTTCGCGGACGCCGTCGCCGCCGCCGAGGAGATCATCAAAGGCGCCCCGCATATCCGTACCGAACAGGACCTTGCCGAGGGCTACGACTATCTGGCGGGCAGTATCCGCGCCGCCATCCAGATGTCGTGGGCGTACGAACGGGATTTTCCGTTCTTCGTCCAATCCACCGGCCCCTACACCAAGATGGGCCTGGACAACCCGGACACCCTCTACTACCACGCGAATCTGCGTCCCGATGCCGAATACGTGGTCACCGGCATCCGCGGCACCACCCGTGACCTGAGTTTCCAGGTGCTCAACGGCAACTATTCGCCCACCGAGGTGCCCGACGGCGAAACCGCCTTCGACGACCGCGCCCTCGACATCGCCCCCGACGGCTCGTTCGAACTGCGACTGGGCCCTCGGCCCGGTGGACGCAACCACATCCAACTGGCCCCCGATTCGACCATGCTCGCGGTGCGGGAGGTCTTCGGTGACTGGAATACCGAGAAGCCGGGAACCATCCGCATCGCCCGCGTCGACAAGATCGGTGCCGCGCCGCCGCCCGTCACCACCGATCTGATGGCCAAACGCTATGAGGTCGCGGGCAAGATGTTGATCTCGCGATTGAAGACCTTCCTGGCGTTTCCCGAATGGTTCTACCTGAACCTGCCGGTCAACACCATGACCGAGCCGCGTCGCACCCCCGGCGGCCTGGCCACCCAGTTCTCCTCGGTAGGTCACTACGAACTCACCGACGACCAGGTCATGATCCTCACGGTTCCCAAATCCGACGCACCCTATCAAGGCTTCCAACTCGGCAGTATGTGGTATCTGTCGCTGGACTACATCAACCACCAGACCAGCCTCAATGCCGATCAGGCGCAGGTCGACCCCGACGGCATGATCCGGCTCGTCATCAGCGAACGCGACCCCGGCCTGGTCAACTGGATCGAACGGATCGGCCACGACCGCGGCTATCTGCAGTTCCGTTGGCAGCGCCTGTCACGGGAGATGAAACCCGAGGACGGGCCGACCGTGGAGGTGGTGTCGTTCGACGAGCTGCCGAACCGGTTGCCCTACTACACGCAGTCGCGGATCACGCCGCAGGACTGGGCCGCGCGGATCGCCGCCCGACAGGCCGCGGTGGCGGAAAGGATGCTGGGCTGATGCTCCTACAGGACAAAGTGGTCGTCATCTCGGGGATCGGTCCCGGACTCGGCCGTGCCATCGCATTGCGCAGTGCGGCAGCCGGCGCCGATGTGGTGTTGGCCGCGCGCACCGAATCCCGGTTGGTCGAGGTGGCCGCGGAGATCACCGCTTCGGGCCGTCGCGCCGTGACGGTGCCCACCGACATCACCGACGAGGACTCTGCGCAGCGGTTGGTGGAGGCCGCAACGAACGCCTTCGGCCGGGTCGACGCCCTGGTGAACAATGCCTTCGCCATGCCGCCGATGGCCGACCTCACCGATGTCGCACTCGACGATCTGCGCACCGGTCTGGAAACCAATGTGTTCGCCGCCCTGCGACTCACCCGACTCTTCGCCCCCGCGCTCGCCGAGACCAAGGGATCGGTGGTGATGATCAACTCGGCGGTGCTGCGGCACTCCCGGCAACCTTACGGCCCCTACAAGATGACCAAGACGACACTGTTGGCCGTGTCGCAGAGCCTGGCCACCGAACTCGGGCCCCGCGGTATCCGTGTGAATTCCGTTGCTCCGGGCTGGATCTGGTCGGACACCCTGAAGTGGTACTTCGACTATCTGGCGAAGGAACGTGGCGTCACCGCCGAAGACATCTACACCGAGACCGCCTCGACCATCGATCTACGCCGGCTCCCCGAACCCGACGAGATCGCCGATGCCGTGGTCTTCTTCGCCTCCGATATGTCCCGGGCCGTCACCGGGGCATGTCTGGATGTGAACTGCGGCGAATTCCACCACTGAGGGAGTTGGAGACACCATGATCGGCAGGGACGATGTCGGCACCGTCGACGATCTGCGCGCCTCGGCCACCAAAGTGGTGGGGTTGGACGATTTCGGCGACGACGACTACCGCACCGGGCTGGCGGTGCTGCTGGAGTCATACGAGAAGGACGCCGAACTCACCCCGTTCGGCAACAAGGTCAACCGGGCGTTTCTGCGCGGCGCGCTCATTGCCCGGTTGCTCAGCGAAGCGGCCTGGAAACAGCACCCCGAATACACCGAGATCCCCATCGAACGACCCATCTTCGTAACCGGATTGCCCCGCTCGGGCACCACGGCCGTCCATCGGCTGCTCACCGCCGACCCGGGACATCAGGGCCTGGAGATGTGGCTCACCGAAATGCCGCAACCACGGCCGCCGCGCGAGACCTGGGAGCACAATCCGGTATTCCGAAAGCTACAGGCCGGATACGAGAAGCATCATGTGGAACACCCGGAATTCATGGGTGTGCACCATATCTCGGCCGATCAGGTGGAGGAGTGCTGGCAGCTGCTGCGTCAGTCGGCCATGTCGATCTCCTACGAATGTCTGGCCTACCTGCCCACCTATTCGGAATGGCTGCGGGAACAGGACTGGACCGGTGCCTACCGGCGACACCGCCGCAACCTACAGCTCATCGGTCTCAACGACCGCGACCGGCGGTGGGTGCTGAAGAATCCGAGCCACCTGTTCGCCCTGGACGCCCTCATGAGCGTGTACCCGGACGCCCTGGTGATCCAGATGCACCGGGCGCCCAGGACCATCGTAGCGTCGGTGTGCAGTCTCAACGAGCAGGCGTCGGCGGGATGGTCGGAGAAGTTCCGCGGTCCGGTCGTCGGACGGACACAGCTGCAGCTGTGGTCCCGCGGTGCCCACACCTTCCTCGCGGATCGGAAGAAGTACCCGGCCGCGCAGTTCTGCGATGTGTACTACGAGGATTTCGTCTCCGACCCGATCGGCACCGTCGCCGAGATCTACGATCACTTCGGTCTCACCTTCACCGAGGCGGCACGAGCGGCCATGACCGAGTTGCACGCCGAATCCACCACGGGAGCGGCCCGTCCCGCCCATCGCTACACCCTGGATGATTTCGGCCTCACCGAATCCGAGGTCGACCGGGCCTTCGCCTCCTATCTGGAAACGCACTATCCCGGCTAAAGTCCTTAGCGCAGAAGGTTTTCGATCACGTATCGGCCCTCGCTCCCGATCATGTTCGGTTACGGTGTGGCCACGTGGGCGGCGGTTCCGTGCGGGACCCGTTCGGCCCACGACGTATCGGGCGCAGAAGGGCGGATATGGAAGATTCCACGGCGGGTGTGATTCGGCGGGACAACTGGTTGATGCTCGTCGATCCACGGTGGCAGGAGAGCGCATCCGCCGCGGTACCGCCGGAGGAGATGATCGTCGGCGGTTGGCTGCTCGGCGAAGACGGTGAGCCCGGTCCGTTTCAACCCAATCCGAACTATCTGCCCGCCGACGACTCGGCGCCAACCGACCCCACCGATGCCGTGCTGCGGCGGAGTGTTCGCGGTGACGATGTCGGTGACGAGATCGTGCCGACATTGCGCGACGCCGTGGTGGAGATCGGGTGCGACGAGTACAACGAACCGCTGGTGGGGTCGGCGCCCGATGGGGTGCCCTGTGTCGCGGTCGTCACCGCGGCCGTGCATAAGCGTCGGGTCGACGCGGATAGATGGTGGCCGGTGCCGGGCAGCGCGCTACCGGACCTCGTACCGCCTGGGGTCGACATTCTGATCAATCCGGGCAGTCCCGCACAGTTTCGGCTTCTCACCCGGGCGTTGCGGCGGTCGGGCAGATAGATCTCGAGCACCTGGGGACGCACGACATTGTTTCCACCGATGAAGCCCTCCGGGTCAAGGATTTGCGGTGTTCGTTGATGGATTGACGCGGAAGGTCGCGCAGCGACTGCGTACCTGCGCCGTCACGGCCGGTCGCGTACTCTACCGGGACATCACCGGGCCCGTGGGTGATGTGCGACGTATTGTCGAGAACTTCGTGACAATTGATGCCCGAGCCTCTCGCGTGCTACCCGAGATCGATCCGACCGCGCCGCGCTTCGTCGGGCGGAATGTGAGCAGGTCGGGCAAGGTTCGGATCCACGAGTTCACGCCGGATCGAATTCGCAGTGCCCCGATACTGGATTCGGACAAGAATGTCGTCGGCGTTCATTTTCCGTCGAAGCTACGTGACAACAAGGCGTCCTGGACCTTCACTTGTGAAGGACTCGAGAAAGTGAGCGCGGAGTACGGCAAGGTCTCGCGGGTGACCACATCATCGGCATGGAAAAAGCTGATGGAAAGAATATTTCCTATACCGGGCAGGCCGAGATGGATCATCGGTAAGGGGTGGCCGGCGCCGTGGCCGAACGAGAACCTGATATTCCCACGAGCACACGCCGGCCCCGATGGATACGACGTCCATATCAAGGTGAAGCTGGTGTGGAGATTGAGTAGGTGGGTGCGGGTAACGGTCGACGGAAAGACATACGGTCGGATTCTGGCGGCCAACGAACACTTCAATGCGGCCTACGACAATATCAAAAAGAAGAATTCCGGAAAGCCGGTGGTTGCCAATGTGGTCCAGCTGTCGTGCGCACCGGCCCGTGGCCCCGCCGCCCGGGAATCGTTCGAATCCTTGAACGCCGCCGGAACAGGGGCATTCGACGTATACGCCCCCAAGGGTACTCAGGTTCTCGGAAGCAGCGAGGTCGTGGGTTATCTGGTGAAACAAAACAGTGCCACGCTCGTGGACAACGGTCTCGTGGTACGGAGCGATATAGTGGGGACGCCGAAACCATGGGGAATATTCAAGACGTGACAACTCCGGACACGAGGCGGACACATGTGTTCGGCCACCACGATGAAGCGAACCATCCCACAATGGGAACGAGGGTGGTCGGAATATTACGGCTGGCCGGGTTTCAGCGTGATGAACAGCCCATGTGCCTCCGCGCACAGGCGGTCGCCGTCGTGCAGCGTCGCGCGCATGAAAACCTTGCGGCCCTCTCGGCGTTCGGCCCAGGCGCGTAGATCCAACTCGGTGTTCAGCGGTGTGATCGACCGGTAGTCCACGGTGAGCGACGCGGTGCGGGTGACCTCGTCGCAATATGCCGACGCAGCCACGCCCATCAGATCGTCGAAGCCGAGCGAGATGTTTCCACCGTGGACGGCGTCGTTCCCACCGAGATGGAAGGTGCGGTAGGTGATTCGCGCGTGCACCCCCTCCTTGTCGCGCCGGACGAGCCGATACGGCGGCAAGGTGATGAGTCCGCGGGCCGGCAGGTCGAAACGGGTCCAGCTGGGGGTCGACCATTCGTCGACAACCGCCGCCGCCAACCGGTCGTTCAGTTTCTCCAGAACTTCCACCGCCTCGAGCGCGAGCTCGTCGGACGGGGAAACCAACCGCGCCCGATCCATCAACGTGCGCACCTGTTCGATGAACGGACCGTAGTGCGGTCCGCCGCGCATGCCCTCGGCCTTGCGGGCGGCATCCATCAGCTCCGTCATCGGCCGAAACCCGCCTTCGTGATGTTCGGCGTTCGGGAGTGCGTCCCGGCCCTCGTGCTCGCTCATGAGAACACGTTATCGTTTTGTCCTCCCGAAGCCCATGACGGGTCCCGTGATGTCGAGCTCGTCCGCGGACCGCCGGTCAGTACCCGGTCCGGCCGTCGATACGTTCGCGCAGCAGGTCCGCGTGACCGGTATGGCGGGCATATTCATCGATCAAATGCAGATAGACCCGGCGCAGACTGAAGTCGATACCCGCAGGATGGCGGCAGATATGATCGAGGGGAAGCTCGGCCACAGCGGCATCGGCCAGTTCGATCTCGCGGTGGTAGATGGCGAAATCGGTGGCCGGATCGGCCTCGTCGATATCGGCGAAGTCACCATCCGGATTCTCGATCGAACAGTAGAGGTAATCGAGCTGCTCCCCGGCCGCGGTGATACGCAGCCAACCACGTTCGACCTCGGCCAGATGCCGAATCAACCCGTGCAGCGACAGAGTCGACGGCTCGACGCTGCGTCGTTTCAACTCCTCGGCTCTCAGGCCGACACATTTGGACAGCAGCGTGCGACGTTGTCGGTCCAGCATCGACTGCAGCATCGGACGCTCCGCGCCGGTGGGTATTGCCTCGATACGTTCGACTTCGGGGGCGATCCACATCACGACTCGACTGTAAGGCGCGGGGACGTTTCACTCGGCGCGGGTGAAACGGTCGGCGGCGGGACCGTGGACCAGCCCCGGCGATGGACGCCGTCCACACAGGACCATCAGCAGATGTTGGGCCCGGCCGGTCAGATCAGTACCCGTACCGAACGACCAGTCCAGATCATCGGCGCGCAATCGGATGCCGTCGAGGTCGACACCGAAATAGCGCACCTGTTTCGGGCCGCCGGCCGCCAGGATCATGCGCATCCACTCCAGCGGCACCACATGATCCAGGCCGAGAGCGATCGTGATGTCCAGACCGTGGATCACATCGTGGCTCAACGCGCCGACATATCCGCCCCCGGCGGCTTCCACGGATGGTGCACATTGTCGCGCAGCGAGGCCGGCAGCTCGGCATCGCTCAACCGGGCGGTATCGGCCTTGGCCCGACGATCGGACATCCGGTCGAAGCGCCCGCCCTGATCATGTCCAGCAGAAACTGCCCCGTCGACAGGCGGTACGGCATGGTCATATGCGCTACCACCTCGCGTACCCGCCGCCCGGCGCACAGGTTGGGCGCGGCCCATTGTGCCTCGTCCAGGTCGGTCAGCAGGTCCACCAGGTCTCGGCGTCGGCCCGCGATCGCCTCGCGTACGGCGTTTTCCGTCATCGGTCCTCCTCGGTTGTCTCGATCGCTGTCTCGTTCCGGAGACGGTGTTCGGTGGCCGTATTCATCGGTGAAGGCGGGTGATACGGTCCTGCCGACGGCCGCCCGCAATCCATGGGAGGATTCGGACGGCCGTACCCAACACCAACACCAGAGCACCACCGGTCGCCGGGAGGACGACGATGCCGACGACACAACTGACCCAACAGACCTTCGACAGGACCGTGTCCGCCGAGTACATCGTGTTGGTGATGGTCGGCGCGGCGTGGTGCGAGTGGACCAAACGATTCGCACCGATCTACGAGGCATCGTCGGAAGCCCATCGCGATATCGTGCACGCCGTCGTCGACGGCGATGCCGAGGTCGGGGTGCGGGCCACCTTCCGCATCGACAGCTATCCCTGGCTCCTGGGCTTCCGGGAAGGAATGCTGGTCTACTCCAAGTCCGGTTTCCTGCCCGCCGCCCATCTCGAAGAAGTCGTACAACAGATCCGCTGGATGGATATGGAGACCGTACATCGGGAACGTGGCCGTGCCGCCGTGTCGGAAGAGGCCCGCACCGCACCGTCCGTCCGGGCCGGTCTCGCTCCGGGGCCGGTGCGTTACGGGTGGCCGGGACTGGAGACGCCGTGACGGTCGAGGTGCTCGCCCATCCCGAACCGGGCGGGCCCTGGCGCGATGAAAAGCCGCATCGGGCCGTGCCCCCGGTATCCATGATCGAGCGGATGACCCTGATCCTGGACTCGTTCGATGCCGCGACCCCGGTCCTCACCCTGCACGGGATCGTCGAACGCACCGGGTTGCCCCGCTCGACGGTGCACCGCATCCTGGACCAGATGGTCCGCCTGCGCTGGCTGGCGCATGCGCCGGGCGGTTATCGGCTGGGCCTGCGCACTCTGGAGTTGGGCGGCCTGGCCGCCGGCCACAACGAACTGCGCGCCGTCATCGGGCCGCTGTTGCACGAACTGTGTTCTCACACCGAATCGGTGGGGCATCTCGGTGTCCTGGACGGTCGTGATGTGCTGTACCTGGACAAGGTGGGGTGCAGACGGAGCCCGGTTGTCCCGACCCGGCTCGGCGGCCGGATGCCCGCGCACAGCACCGCCCTGGGCAAGGCCCTGTTGGCTGCGCTGGACCCCGGCGTCGTGGAGAAGTCGCTGTACGAACGTCTTCCGCAGCTGACCCCGCGCACCATCGCCAACCGGGCCGACCTGCACCGTGAACTCGCGCGCATTCGGAAACGGCAGGGCGTGGCCGTGGACAACGAGGAATCGGTGAGCGGTATCCGTTGTGTGGCCGTGCCCATCCGGCGCCGCGGGGTCACCGTCGCGGCGGTGTCGCTGGCCACCCGGGTCACGGTCGATCGCGTGCCCACCGACACCGCTCGGCAGGCCCAATTGCTCATTCCGCTGGCGAACGAGGCCACTCGGCTGCTGAGCCGAGGGTGATCTCGGGGCGTGCCCGACCGGGCCGACGGTCCGAGGTCGGTACGAACGCAACCCCGATGCCGCCGAACACCCGGAGATCGATCGGAACCGGTCGGGTGTCCCGAGGTGGGTGGTGTCAGCGCTCGCCGGCCAGCTCTGCGGCGATCGCGCGTCCGGCGGCGCGGCCGGAGAAGATGCACCCGCCGAGGAAGGTGCCCTCCAGCGCGTTGTAGCCATGCACCCCGCCGCCGCCGAATCCGGCCACCTCACCGGCGGCGTACAACCCGGGCAGCGGGGTGCCGTCCGGGCGCATGACCTGTGAATTCAGATTGGTCTGCAGACCACCCAGGGTTTTGCGGGTGAGGATGTTCAACCGCACGGCGATGAGCGGTCCGGCGGCCGGGTCCAGGATCCGATGCGGTTTGGCGACCCGGGCGGCCCGGTCGCCGAAGAAGGCGCGGGCATTGTGGATCGCCATCACCTGGGCGTCCTTGGCGAATTTGTTGGTGATCTCGCGGTCGCGAGCAACGATCTGCCGTTCCATCTCGGCGTAGTCCAGCTTCGGACCGCGCGCGAGCTTGTTCATCCCCTCGACGAGCTCGGACAGGGTATCGGCGACCACGAAGTCGACGCCGTGTTTCTTGAACGCCTCCACCGGCCCCGGCGCGCCGTGGGTGAACCGGCTGCGCACCGTGGCCAGTCGATCCTTGGCGGTGATATCGGGATTCTGCTCCGAACCCGAGAGCGCGAATTCCTTCTCGATGATCGACTGGGTGAGTACGAACCACGAATAGTCGTACCCGGTCGACAGGATCGCCTTCATGGTCGCGTTGGTGTCGAAACCGGGAAAACACGGCGCGGGCATCCGCTTACCGTTCGCGTCGAACCACAGCGACGACGGGCCGGGGATGATCCGAATGGCGTGGTCGGGCCAGATCGGATCCCAGTTGTGGATGCCCTCGGTGTAATGCCACATCCGGTCGCGGTTCACGATCGCCCCGCCGGCGGACTCGCTGATACCGAGCATCCGGCCGTCCACATGCGCGGGGACCCCGGAAATGAGGGTTTTCGGGGCCGGTCCGAGGCGGTCGGTCGGCCAGTTCTGCCGAATGAGGTCGTGATTGTGACCGATCCCGCCGGAGGCCACGATCACCGCACGGGCGTGGAACTCGAAATCTCCCACCACCTCGCGGGAGGACGCCACCCCGCGGGCGAGGTTCGTCGGTTCCAGCGCGCTGCCCCGTACGCCGGTGACCGCTCCGTCGGTGACGATCAATTCGTCCACCCGATGCCGGAACGCGAACCGCACCAGCCCCTTCTTCTCGGCCGCCAATACCGGATTCAGGAAGATCTCGAGCACCCCGGGCCCGGTGCCCCAGGAGATGTGAAACCGTGGCACCGAATTACCGTGCCCGTCGGCCGATCCACCGCCGCGTTCGGCCCAGCCGACCAACGGGGTGACCCGCAGACCCAGTCCGTAGAGATAGTCGCGCTTCTCACCGGCCGCGAACCGGACGTATTCCTGCGCCCACCGACGTGCCCAGTAGTCCTCGTCCTCGCGGTCGAACCCGGCCGAACCCAGCCAATCCTGTAGCGCCAACTCGTAGGAGTCCTGGATACCGAGTCGCCGCTGCTCCGGGCTGTCCACGAAAAAGAGCCCGCCCAGCGACCAGAACGCCTGACCACCCAGGTTGTTCCGGTTCTCCTGATCCAGTACCAGCACCTTGTGCCCGGCCGCGGCCAGCTCGTAGGTGGCGACCAACCCGGCGAGTCCGGCGCCGACCACGATGACCGCGGCCTCGTCGGTGGGGAATGCGCCGGTATCGGTGGTGGGTTCGGACACGGTTCATCCTTCGTTCGCGGTGTTCTGGGCCGGGAATGTATCAGAACGCCGCGACCCGCAGCAGCGGTCGCGGCAATCGGGAACTTGCCGGGATATGGCTCCGGGATATGGCTGCCGGGGCCGTGGTGGACATCCGCTCGACCCGGCCGAGGCCATCCGGCGGTCTCAGGAGAGCCGCTGAGCGGGGAACTCGGCGGCCAGCGCATCGAAAACCGCACGATTCATGACGAACGCCCGCCGACCCTCGTCGAGGACGCGTCGACGTTCCAGCTCGTCGAGCGGAACCCGGTCGAGCAGGGCGCGATATTCCCGTTTGAACGCCGCCGGATTGCCCACGCCCTCGAAAACGTAGAACCGCACCCCGTCGCCACGATGCGGCAGACTCCACAGCTTCTCCGCGGTCCCACGGATGACCTGTCCGCCGGACAGGTCACCCATGTAGCGAGTGTAGTGATGGGCGAGGTAACCCGCAGGCCAGTTCCGGGCGCACTCGGCGATCCGCTCGGCGTAGGCGAGTGTGGCGGGCAGCGGATCCAGGTTGGCGCGCCAGTCCGGTCCGTCCAGATGGGCCAGATCCCGTTCCAGTTCCGCGGTCCGGACCAGTTCCGGCCGCATGAACGGGCCCGTTACCGGATGGTCGGCGAGTTCGTCCCAATACTGTTCGAGCGCGCGGTAGATGAACCAGAGCTGGCTCGTATAGCGCAGATAAGATTCCGGCCCCAGCTCTCCGCCGAGCATATCGGCGATGAATGTGGAGTTCTCCGCCGCTTCGTGCTCGCGGGCCGTGGCCTCTCGGATCATGGTGGAGAACGGCACCGGATCCGGGTGGCCGGTGGCGGGGCTCGAGGGGCGCGCGGTCTCCGTCATCGGGCGAAACCTTCCTGCGGTGTGGTGCGGGTGGTTTCGTTACCGAGACCACCCCGTCATCGCTTCGACGATACCGGCTCGTCATGGTGTCGGCGAAGGTTCGCCAACCGTCGGACCCACCTCATCTGGCCCGCACGCGCGGCGTCGCATCGGTGCGTCGACCGTGGGCGGTGGTGCGCGGATGGGCCGGGATGGGGCCCGTTGTCGGAGAGCGTCGGTACATCGGTGGATGCGCCGCGACGCGCGGCGGCGCCGGAGCGTCCGGGGCGGCCGGTGGGCGCGCCGGCGCAGTGGTCGACCGACGCTTGCGTAGAACCACCCGGGCCGGGAGCAGTCGGCGATGAACCACCGGTCGCCGCAGGGACCCGAATCGGCGCAGGCTCGGTGGGCGGCTGACCGTGCGGTCGAACCATTCGCCCAGGGTCACCCCGGCCGCCAGGGCGCAACCGATACCGACCGCCGCCAGGAGCTGATCGGCGCCGAGCGCCAGCTGGTCGTTGAGCAGGCCGTACAGGCCCCGGTACACACTCAGACCCGGCAGCAACGGCGTGATGCCGGCCACCGCGACCACCAGGGGCGGGGTGAGAGCGCGCCGCGCCATCAGACCACCACCCAGACCGATGACGGTCGCGGCGACACCGGCGGCGAACACCGGCCCGAACCCGGCCGAGCCGACCAGCAGGTAACAGCTGGTGCCCGCCGCGCCGCTGACCGCCGCCGCGGCCAACGCGCGACGTTCGGCGTAGCAGGCCAGCGCGAAGGCCGTCGCGGCCACCGCACCGGCGGCGACCTGCACCGGCAACGAGGTGATGACCTGTCCCGGGCGTAGGTCCAGCGCCGGGACGGTGGCGCCGAGCGTATCGCCCACCCGCAGCGCCACGGCGATACCGGCGATGATGCCGCCGGTCATCATGAGCAGTTCGAACATGCGGGCCGTGGCGGTGATCGGCGCACCGGTTATCGCGTCCTGTACCGAACCGACCAGGCTCAGCCCACTGAGCAGCACGGTGATCCCGGCGGCGATGATGAGCGTGGGGTTCACTTCCATGTGCAGCGGTCCCGCGAGGGTGGCCAGGACGATCGCCGGGGTGGCGGCAATGGCGCCGCCGACCAGGTGTTGGAAGAAGAACGGAAGTCCGCGGCGATTGAGCACCCGATTGGTGCGGTCGATGACAGCGGTGGTGAAGAAGCTGAGCGCCCCGACGACCAGACCACCGCCGAGCAGTACCGCGATCGCCGCGGCCATCGCCGACCAGCCGAGGGTCGCGACCCATCGGCTGTACGGGTGCGAGGCGGAGGTGATCTCGTCCAGGGCCGCCCGTGCCTCGTGCGGTGGTACGACCTGGTTACGGATTCGGCGGGTCAGCCGGTCGACGGCGGCGAGTCGGGTGAAGTCCAGCGACCGGTACTGCACGATCCGCATGGAGCTGGCGGGCGGCAGGTTGGGGCCGCGGTGCACGTAGATACGGATCGCGTTGTAGGTGACGTCGACATCACAGCGGGACAGGCCGTAGGTGGCGGCGATGAACCGCACGGTGGTGGAAGTGTCGGTGACGGCCGAACCGGAGGCCAACACCACCTCGCCCATCCGTACCGCCAGGTCGAGTACTTCGGCGACCGCGGCGTCGTCGGCGAGGTCGATCGGCTGCAGCGGAGCCGGTGCGGCGACGATGGTATCGGCCGTCGCCTGCCGGTCGGCGACCAGCTTTCCTACGGCCTGGGATACCGCGGCCAAACGCAACGGCAGCGGTCGACGAGGCCCGTGGGCGGGCGAGTCGTCGGCCTGGGTTTCGGTGTTCACCCCTTCCGGGAGTACGCATGCAGCCACAGCCGCCGAAGGTAGTCATTGGATGGTGGTGAGTACCAGGTGAAAACCCCTCTCTTTTTTGTGATCTCACTCACTATCAGGTTTGAACTTCGGTCTCGGTGATAATGGGGCGCGCTCGTATCGACAGATCAGATAGTCGTATTCGAACGGTCACCATCGGGTACCCATCTCCGCTCCCCGGTTCGGCCCACCGTGCCCCGGTATCGCGCCGTGGCTGTATCGCTGGTCTCACCTCGGTCTGTCGACGAACCGGGGGCGTTTCCGCCGGTTAAGGTCGATGTCATGGAAACCGGCACCACAGCGACGGCGGAGCGGTTGCGCGAGGCATTGGACGGCCCTTGGGTCGAGGTCCGCGAGCAGGCCAGGATTCATCTGGCCGACGAACGGTTCGCGGGAGACCCGAGCCTCGATCTTCGGGCCGCGCGGGCCCGGGTCCTGGAGCAGATGCGCGCGCTGGCCGAACTGGGATACGCGGAAAAGGGTTTCCGCAAGGAACACGGTGGCGCCGGTGATCCCGGCGCGGCGGTGGTTGCCCTGGAGATGGTCGCGTATGCCGATCTGTCGCTGTGGGTGAAGTCGGGCGTGCAGTGGGGGCTGTTCGGCGGCGCGGTGGAGAACCTCGGCACCGAACGGCATCGGCACTACATCGAACGGTTGATCTCCCTGGATCTGCTCGGCTGTTTCGCCATGACCGAATCCGGGCACGGTAGCGATGTCGCCGAACTGGAGACCACCGCCACCTACGATCCGGCCACCCAGGAATTCGTGGTGCACACTCCCACGCCGTCGGCCCGAAAGGACTACATCGGCGGCGCCGCCGAACATGCCCGGATGGCGGCGGTATTCGCCCAACTGCATACCCCCTCCGGTAACCAGGGTGTGCACTGCCTGCTGGTGCCGATCCGGGACGAGGCCGGTAACGACCTGCCCGGCGTCACCACCTCGGACTGCGGCCTCAAGGGCGGTCTGCCCGGCGTCGACAACGGTCGTATCGTCTTCGATCATGTGCGGGTGCCGCGCGAGAACCTGCTCAACCGCTATGCCGATGTCGCGCCCGACGGCACTTACACCTCCGAGATCGAAAACCCCAGCCGTCGGTTCTTCACCACCTTGGGCACGCTGGTGCGCGGTCGGATCAGTGTGGGTGGGGCCGCGGCGGCGGGGGCCCGGGTGGCCTTGAGCATCGCCCTGCGCTACGCGTTGAAGCGTCGCCAGTTCGCCGATCCGGACGACGGGAGCGAAACCCTGTTGCTGGACTACCGGATGCACCAGCGCCGGCTGTTACCGCTGCTGGCCCATTCGTACGCGCTGGCGTTCGCCCAGAACGACCTGGTGCGCCGCATGGACCTCATCCAGACCGGCCAGGACCACGAACCCGGTGCGCAACGGGCCCTGGAGAAAAGGGCCGCGGGCTTCAAGGTGGCGCAGACCCGGCACGCCACCCGCACCATCCAGGAATGCCGTGAGGCCTGCGGCGGTGCCGGATACCTCACCGAGAACCGGCTGGTCACCCTCAAGGCCGATACCGATGTCTTCACCACCTTCGAGGGCGACAATGTCGTCCTGACCCAGTTGGTCGCCAAGGAGCTGCTCACCGCCTACGCCGACGAGGTCCGCGATCTGGATGCATTGGGCTGGGTGCGGTTCGCCGCCACCATGGCCGGGGATGTGGTGCGCAAGACCTCCGGCGTGCGTCAGCTCATCCAGACCCTGCGCGACCGCGGCGGCGACGTCGTGGAGGACGGCGACCTGTCCCGGCGCGCGGTGCAACTGCAGTTGTTCGCCGATCGGGAGGACTATCTGCTCCGCACCGCCGCGCACCGGTTGCGTGCCCGAGCGGAGGAGACCGGTCCGTTCGAGGCGTTCAACAACGCTCAGGACCACATCCTCGCCGCCGGTGCCGCCCATATCGACCGTTTGGTGTTGGAGGCGTTCATCGAGGGGATCAACGGCATCGAGGATCCCGAGGCCCGAGAACTCGCCGAACGTGTCTGCGATCTCCACGTGTATTCGCTGCTGGAGGAGAACTCGGCCTGGTTCATCATGCATCGGTTCATGACGGTGGAGCGGGCCAAGGCCGTGCGCCGGGGAGTGAACGAACTCGTCGACCGGTTGCGTCCGGACGCGCTCACCCTGGTCGAGGGGCTGGGCGTGCCGGAGAGCATGTTGCGCGCGGCAATGCTCGACGACGCGAGCGTCCACCAACGCGGGTAGGCCGAGCCGGCCCGCGGGTCAGGCGAGTGGGGCGCGGCGCGCATACGCCCACCCCACCGTCGTGGCGGCCCAATGGAACAGAGCGGACAAGGCGACCGCCGCCCCCGCGCCACCGAGGATATCGGTGGGGTGGTGGTAGTCGAGGGCGATCATTCCGATTCCCCCGACGAGCAGAGCGCATACGGTGAGTGAGACCAATACGATCCGGGCCCGCAGCGACTCGATCAGCAGCACGAATATGGTGGCGACCGAGATCAGGTGCACGGTGTGGCCGCTCGGATAGGCGAGATAGTCGTGCAGCGGCCTGCTCCACACCGGTTTCAGCACCCAGGCGTTCACCGCAACCGCGACCTGCGGCGCCAGCATCATCACCGCCGTCTCCCACCAGCGCCGCTGCCAGGCGAACCAGGCCGCTCCCGCGCACAGCAGCGCCAGTACCACCCAGGTATTGGTGGGCAGGGCGAACACCTCGGCCAACCATGGGTGCGGATCCAGCGCGGTGTCCACGGGTTCGCTCATCGCCTCGTCGAAGGGGGTCGCCGCGCCGTCGGGCGGCAGGGTTCGGGCCACCCCCACGGTCACCGCAGCGCCCGCCGCGACCGTACCGAGGTGCCGGCGAGCGCGAAGCGGTCCGAACCCGGTGGCCGGTTCGGCGCGCAGTCCGCTACCGGGGTCCGTGCCCGATCCGGCCGAACAGCACGATCCCGGGTCGGTTGTCACCGGACCGACGATAGTCGTAACGCGGGTACAACGGCCGGCCCCGATTCCGGGGTCCCGTGACCGCATCGCGGACAGGGCGCGATCAGCCCGGTCCGTAGGTGAGGAAAGCGCTGATCACGAACCAGATCAGCCAGGCCGCGGCGACGAACATGCCGATGGCCAGGGTGGTCCGCATGAAGGCGCGTCCGAGGTCCACATCGCCGTATTCCCGGGGGTAGAGCCGCCACGGGCTGTACCAGGGCGAGCGCAGCGCCGCCAAACCCGTCGCGTCCTCCTGGGCGGCGCGCGCCATTTCCTCGGCATACTGCTCGGCCGCGGCCTGTGCCGGTCCGCCGTGCCACAGCGTGACATCGATCGGGCCGAGGAAGCCCTCGTCGAGCAGGTCCTGCGGTGGCGGTAGATAGGCCAGGATTCCGAGACCGCGGAACGCGACCGCCACATCGTTGGCGGTCCAACGGTGTGATTCCTTGCGGGCCATCACTTCGAAGGAGTGCCGCAGTCGCTCGGAGTCGTCTCCGGCGATCACATCGAAACTGGGATCGTGCCACCGCTGTTCGATCTGCAGGTGGGAACCGTATGGCGGCACGATCAGCATTACGCCGTGCACCGCGCGCTGCCCGAGTCCTCGGTCGGCCAGCCAGCTCTGCAGGGCGAAGGTGTGGTCGCGGGACCGGTCCAGGGGGGTGCGGCCCTCGGGGTCTTCCAGGGAAAGCGGCTGTCCGGACAGCTGCCATGGCCCGTTCAACGGGATCTGCAGGGTCCCACCGTGTTGGGATGGCAGGGTGACCACCTCGATCACCACGCAGCCGGTGGGGGTCCAGACCACGGCGTCGAGCCGGTGTTGCACCTCGTTGTGGACGAAACCACAGTTGACCGCCGCGACACCGTACGGTGCCCCCAGGTTCTGCAGACTCTGCAGCAGCTCGACCACCACGCGTTCCGCATCGCTGCCTGTGCTGTTGCGCACCTGTACGAGCATCCGGCGACCCGCCCTTCCCGTCGACACCCGGCACGGTCAGGATACGGGCCGGCGGTGCCGACCCGGATCTCGGCGTGACACAACGGTTTCCCGCCGTTCGGGTGTGTGCTGACCGATGGCTGCGCCGATGTGCGGCGCTCTTGTCGAAACTACCCGTCGCCGAGCTCGGCCGGAAGTTTTCCGGCCCGCACCGCGGCGAGGAGTTCGGCGTGATCGGCCTCGGCGCGGTCGGCGTAGCGCACCGCGAACGCGGCGATCGCCTCGTCGAAGCGGTCGTCGTCACCGAGATAGCCGTGGATCACCCGCGGGTCGAGGGACCGGGAGTGAGCGCGCGCCAGCAGGGCCCCGGCCAGCCGGCCGTAGTCGTCCAGGGCGTGGGGTTTCAGCTCCTGCGGGGCGATACCGCCCTTGAGATTGCGGAACTGACGCACGATGAACGGCAGTTCCCTTGTGCTGCCGTCGCTTTCGGGAACCGACATGGTCGTCCAGCCCAGCAGGATATCGGTCTCGGACTGCACCAATCGGGCGCCTTCCACGATTCGCCGACCTTCGTGTTCGGCGGGGGAGAGACCGAGTACGGGTGCCAGCGCGGGGGAGGTGGCCTGTTTGAGCTGGAGTACCAGGACCTCCTCGCCATTGCCGTGTAACAGGGCGACATAGCTGTGCAGGCCGACGCTGCCGGTGCCGACGACGCGGAAGGTGATATCGGAAACGGCGAAGCGGCCCAACAGTCCGCGCCGGGATTCCCGCAGCGTATCGGCATAGCGTTCCAGGGCGTCGACGGCCGCCTCGGCGACCTCCTCGTCGACCCGGGTGAGGACCGGCGGATCACTGATGAACCGGCGCCGGCTGATTCCGGTTTCGTGGTCGTCGAGGTGTTCGGTCCATTTCGTCGCGACCTTGGCACTGGTGTTCTTCCGCGCCTTCTTGGCGGCCTTGCGGAAGTTGTTCAGGAGATCATCGGCCTCGACCGCCTCGATGATCGATTCGTCCGGTAGTGCGGTCCACGAGCGCAGGAACGGCCACTCGGCGAGTTCGGCGATTGTGCGCCGGTAGGAGCGGGCTGCGTCGCGGGCGGCGGTGCGACAGTCGTCGGCCTCGGCCTCGCCTTCCCGGCCCGCCAGGACCAGACTCGCCGCCAGTCGCTCGAGGTCCCATTCCCACGGCCCCGGCACGGTTTCGTCGAAATCATTGATATCCATGACGATCTCACCACGCGAGGTGCCGTAGAGACCGAAATTGGCCGCATGGGCATCACCACACAGCTGCGCCGTGAGTCCCGTGTCCGGGCTGTTCGCGAGGTCGATGCCCATCAGCCCCGCCGTGCCGCGGTAGAAGGTGAACGGTGAGGTGATCATCCGCCCGATCCGCAACGGAATCAGATGCGGTAGTCGCCCCGAATTGGTGGCCGTCACGTACTCGACCACCCCGGGTCGTCCTGCGGCGCCCACCGGTCGATCCCGTGCCGTGAGCGGCACCCGATCGCGCAGTGCTCGTCCCCGCGCGAGTGCCTCTTCGGCGGAAGTGTATGAGCGCAACCGGATTCGACTGTTCGACACCTTCGGTACCGTAGCGACCTCCGGTACCACGGCGGCCAACGGTCCGCCGCTCCCTCGTGCTCCCGACGTGGTATCCGCACCGGGAGCGTGAGCGGGGCTCAGTGCGAGTCGACCGGGGTGATCGGCAGCCGCAGTGCGCCCGGGGCCGCCGCCGGTACCACCGGGTTCACCGGAGCCACCGGTCGAATGCGTCGATACGGGGCGCCGAGCTCCGGGCGGGGGTCCGGTTCGCCCTTGTTCGGCCAGAACGCCATCGCCCGTTCCGCCTGGGCGGTGATGGTCAGCGAGGGATTCACCCCGAGGTTGGCGGTGACGGCCGAACCATCGGCGATATGCAGTCCCGGATGACCGTAGACCCGCTGATAGGGATCGATGACACCCGTTTCCGGACTGTCACCGATCACGCAACCGCCGATGTAGTGGGCGGTCGCCGGGATATTGAACACGTCCGTGTACAGACCGAGGGTGTCGCCGTCGACCTTTTCCGCGAACCGGCGGGTCACATCGTGGGCCAGCGGAATCCAGGTGGGGTTCGGTTCGCCTGTGCCCTGTCGGGTCTTCAACCGGCCGCGTCGCAGGAACGAGGTGAGCGAATTGTCCAGCGATTGCATCACCAACAGGATCACCGCTCGTTCCGAGGCGTGTCGGGCGTTGAGACTGCGCAGGAACACCAACGGATGCAGCAGGATCGCCAGCAGGAAGCGCAGGAAGCGGAACGGCCCGCCGTCGATCATGGGGGCCGACAGCGGAAACAGTGCGTTCTGCCCCTTGCCGTAATGACACACCTCGATGTGGGTGTCCTTCTCCGGGTGGATGGAGGAGGTGATCGCGATTCCCTCCGCGAAATCACGGCGGTTACGGCTCGCCGCGACGAGGATTGCCTCGGAGTTGCTGCGGGTGAGTTCCCCGAGACGCGGGGAGATGTGGGGCAACGTCTTGCTGTTGCGCATCCTGTGCAACAGTTTCTGAGTGCCCAGCGCCGCCCCGGCGAACACCACTTGTTCGGCGGTGAAGGTGCGTCGCTGTCGGCGCACCCAGCGGTCCGGGCGTCGGGTATCGATGGCGTAGCCGCCGTCCGGGAGTGGTCGCACGGCCGTCGCCTCGGTGAGCGGATGCACCGTGGCCCCGGCCTGTTCGGCCAGGTACAGATAGTTCGTGGTGGTGGTGTTCTTGGCGCGGTGTGGGCAGCCGGTGAGGCAGCGCGCGCAGTGGATACACCCGCGCCGGCGCGGACCGACACCGCCGAAGTAGGGGTCGTCGACCTCGGTGCCCGGTTCGTCCTCGTTGAAGAAAACACCGACCTCGGTCGGGTGGAAGGTGTCCCCGACGTCGAGGTCCTCGGCGACCTCGCGGATCACGGAGTCGGCGGGGGTCAGCCGCGGATTCGTCGCCACGCCCAACATTCGCTGGGCCTGGTCGTAGTAGGGCGCCAGCTCGTCCCGCCAATCGGTGATGTGGGCCCACTGACGGTCGGTGTAGAAGCCCGGCAGCGGCTCGTAGAGGGTGTTGCCGTAGATGAGTGAACCGCCGCCCACCCCGGCCCCGGAGAAGACCGCGCAGGTGCCGAGCACACTGACCCGTTGGGGGCCGATCAGACCGAGGCGAGGGGCCCAGATGGATTTGCGCAGATTCCAATTGCTGCGCGGCAGGTCTTCGGCTTCCCAACGTCGGCCCGCCTCGAGGACCCCGACCCGGTATCCCTTCTCGGTCAGTCGCAGTGCGCTGACGCTGCCGCCGAAACCGGAGCCGATCACTACTACGTCGTAGTCGAATGCGGACATGAAGTTCCTCTCACCTTCCGGATAGGTGAGATGATTTCACATTCATTCTTTCATCCGGTTCGTGGTGGGTAGGAACACATCCGAGGTCCCGTCGTGCGAGACGAATCGGGGGTGAAGAGGGGGTGGGCCGGCGGCGCCTCGGCGGGGTGGGGTATGCACGGCGTGTGACGAGCGAATCGGGAGCCGGCGATTCCGGCGCCGCGGCATCCGAGAATTCCGGCGGATCCGTCGAACGGATCCTGTCCGACCGGCTGCTGACCGTGCCGAACGTGCTGAGCGTGCTGCGACTGGTCGGTGTGCCGGTGTTCCTGTGGCTGCTTCTGGTGGAACACGCCGACGGATGGGCGCTCATCCTGCTGGTCCTGAGCGGGGCCACCGACTTCCTGGACGGCAAACTCGCCCGACTGCTGGACCAGTCCTCCCGACTGGGGGCCCTGCTGGATCCGTTCGTCGACCGGCTGTATCTGGTGACGACCCTGGCCGCCTTCGTGGTGCGCGGACTGATCCCGTGGTGGGCGGCCGCCCTGCTGATCGGCCGGGACGCGGTGCTCGCCCTGACCCTGTCGGTCTACCGGCGCCGCGACCTGGATCCGCCCGAGGTGATCTATCTGGGCAAGGCCGCCACCTTCGCGCTCATGTCGGCACTTCCCTGGCTACTGGCCGGGCAGATGGATTGGGTGGGCGCCGGATTCGGTCGGGCGTTCGGTGGTGCGCTGCTGATCTGGGGCACCGCGGTGTACGTATGGACCGGTCTGCTCTACACCGGCAAGGCCGTCGCGGTGGCCCGGGCGATACCGCCGGCGCCACGCCGGACCGCTGATCGCGGATCGACATAGCAGACCGCGAAAAAGGCCGCCTCGCCGGGCGTCGAAGCGGACGGGTGACGGAGGCTCGCATAGAGTTGCGGTCATCGTGCACGACGAAAGGACACCACGTGACCCAGATCCCGCAGGATTTGAGCTACACCGAGGAACACGAGTGGGTGCTCCGGACCGATCCGACCAACGTACGGGTCGGTATCACCGACTACGCCCAGTCGCAGCTCGGTGATGTCGTGTTCGTGCAGTTGCCGGAAATCGGTCTCCGGGTCACCGCGGGAGACAGCATCGCCGAAGTCGAATCGACCAAGAGCGTTTCCGACATCTACGCTCCCGTGAGCGGGGAAGTCGTTGCGGTGAACGAGGATTTGGACAGCACCGCGGAGCTGCTGAACAGCGACCCCTACGGCGAGGGGTGGTTGTTCGAGCTCATGGCCGGCGACGCAGCGGCACTGGATGCGGAACTCGATGGACTACTGGATGCCGCAGGTTATCAAGGAGTTATCGGGGACTGATCCCGCCTTCGAAGTTCTCCCTGCACGGGTGCGCCCCGGCAGGGTACGGTCAATGCCAACGACAGTGCCGCGCGGATTTCGCAAGACCGCGACGCGAGTCGCGATGCGGTACCTGCCCGCATGGTTATCAGGTTCGAGGAGGAGAGAAACGGTGAGCGAGAACAAAGACCCGGGATACGGGGAGACCGCGGCCGAGACGACGTCGGTCTTCCGCGCGGATTTCCTGAACGAGGTCGAGGCGTCGCGCTCCGGAGAGCCGGCCGGCGAACAGCCGGTGCAGGGTGTCGAGGGCCTCCCGGTCGGGGCGGCGCTGTTGGTCGTCAAGCGCGGCCCGAATGCGGGTTCACGGTTCCTGCTGGATCAGCCGACCACGTCGGCGGGCCGGCATCCCGACAGCGATATCTTCCTCGACGATGTCACCGTCAGCCGCCGCCACGCCGAGTTCCGACAGGACGAGAATTCCTTCCAGGTGGTCGACGTGGGCAGCCTCAACGGCACCTACGTCAACCGGGAGCCGGTGGATTCCTCGGAGCTGCAGAACGGCGACGAGGTACAGATCGGAAAGTTCCGGCTGGTCTTCCTGACCGGCCCGCGGGCGCAGACCAGCGACTCCGCGGCCGGCGCGGGAAGCCTGTGAGAGGAAGTTCCGGGACGGTGCGCCGATAAATAACCGGCATCGGCGCGGGCACATGAAAGACTGGATGTCATGACGGGCGCGGCACAGTGGGCGCACGGGGGTATGTCGATCGGCTCCGTGCTCGACCTGCTGCGCCCGGACTTCCCGGATATCACCATCTCCAAGATCCGATTCCTGGAATCGGAGGGCCTGATCCACCCGGAACGGACCCCGTCCGGGTACCGCCGGTTCTCGGTGGCCGACTACGAACGTCTGCGCTTCATCCTCACCGCCCAGCGCGACCAGTACCTGCCGCTGAAGGTGATCAAGGAGCAGTTGGAGGCGATCGATAGCGGTGCGGCGACGCTCGGTGTGCGGGAGGCCCGTGCCCGAGCACATACCGCTCGCTTCCAGGCCGGGCCGGCGGCGGGGGACGACGGCCGGTCGGGCCGATCTCGGATGCCACGCCTGTTGGGTGTGGTGGACGGGGAGACATCCCCGGATGAGCTCCACTTCGATCGCGAGGTCCGCCTCACTCGGGCCGATCTGCTCGAGCGGGCGGATGTCGACGACAATTTCCTCACCGAACTGATCCGCGCCAACCTCATCACCCCGGGGCCGGGCGGATTCTTCGATACCGACGATGTGACCTTGGCCGCAACGGCGCGCGCGCTGTCCGAGTTCGGCCTGGAAGCGCGGCACCTGCGCGCGTTCAAACTGGCCGCCGACCGAGAGGCTTCCTTGATCGCGCAGATCGCGGCTCCCATTGCCAAGAGCCGTAACGCCGGCGCGCAGGCGCGTGCGGAAGAAACGGTGCGCGAGCTGGCGGGGTTGTCACTGACCTTGCATGCCGCCCTGGTGCGGGCGTCGGTGCGCGATTCCCTCGGTGGCTGAGTCGGCCGAGGGAACCGGCACCTCGGTGTTTCTCGGGGGGCGAAGCAATCGCGGCGAGACCGGGAATTCGCCTAGACTCGTGGTACGGCGAGCTCGGTAGGGTGAGAACGAGCGGCCGCGATTATGGGAGGCAGTGCGATGAGCGAAATGCGCGTGATCGGCATCCGTGTCGAACAGCCACAAAACCAGCCCGTACTGCTGCTCCGGGAGGTGAGCGGAGAACGTTATCTGCCGATCTGGATCGGGCAGGCCGAGGCCACCGCCATCGTGTTGGAGCAGGAGGGGGTCACCCCGATCCGACCGCTCACCCACGATCTGATCAAAATCCTGATCGCCGACCTCGGGCATACGCTCAAAGAGGTGCGCATCGTGGATTTGCAGGAGGGCACGTTCTACGCCGACCTGGTATTCGAGAACGATCTGCGGATCTCGGCCCGGCCGTCCGACTCGGTGGCGATCGCCTTGCGGGTCGGTTGTCCGATATACGCCGAGGAGCCGGTGCTCGAGGAGGCCGGTCTGGTCATGCCGGACGAGCGCGAGGACGAGGTGGAGAAGTTCAAGGAGTTCCTCGAGTCGGTATCGCCGGACGATTTCAAGGCGACCGACAGCTGAACAGTCCCGGAATAATCTCTGGATCTGAACTAGAGGTTGAGACTATTACCGCGCGTCGCGTTTGGTACGGCGATCGACTCCCGAGAGAATGAACAGGAGTAGCCTCGATAGTTGGCGCTGGGCCGGTATCGAAGAGCCAAGTATCGGCGGAGCAAGGGAGTGGTCAGTGGCAGAGAACATGCAGAATGTGTGGTCGGATGACATTCCGGCCGAACGCTACGAGATCCAGCCAGGCCTGTTCCCCGACGATTCCGTCCCCGACGACCTGGTCGGATACCGGGTGCCAACCGCTTGTCAGGTCGCCGGGATCACCTATCGACAACTCGATTATTGGGCCCGCACCGGACTCGTCGTACCGTCCATTCGCAGCGCGACCGGGTCGGGCAGCCAGCGGCTGTATTCCTTCAAGGACATACTGGTCCTGAAAATCGTGAAGCGATTGCTCGACGCCGGAATCTCCCTGCAGAACATCCGTATCGCCGTCGACCATCTGCGCAGCCGCGGTGTCCAGGATTTGGCCGGTATCACCCTGTTCTCCGACGGCACCTCCGTCTACGAATGCACCTCCCCCGAGGAGGTGGTCGATTTACTGCAGGGCGGGCAGGGTGTTTTCGGAATCGCCGTCAGTGGGGCGATGCGGGAACTCACCGGCGCCATCGCGGCTTTTCCCGCCGAACGCGCCACCGAAATCGACGATCGGCCCGAGGATGAGCTGTCCTATCGCCGGCGAGCGCGCATGAACCGCAAAACCGGATAGCAACCACCCGGTGATCACACCGACCGAAGTGGCGCGCCCCACACGAGTCGCAGGTTCGTCGGCCCTCCGCGCCGTCCTAGACTGATACCGCGTCGTATCCGTGCGGGAGAGTTCCGGGTCATCCAGGCTCGGACGCCGAAGGAGCAACACCTCCCCGTCAATCTCTCAGGCACCAAGGACCGTGCGGTATCCGACGTCTCTGGAAAGCGGTGGCCTCGAGCCGCCCGCCCATGGGGAAAGGGACCTGTCGCCGTGGTCGGGCCCCGAATCTCTCAGGCGCCACGACAGAGGGGGAGGGCCGGATACCGCCGAGACCCATCGGCCCGCCCACCCTGGAGTGAGATCGTGACCCGAACCTTTGCCGACCGCCATATCGGACCGGATGACCACGAGCTGTCCCGAATGCTCGAGACCATCGGGGTCGGATCCCCGGAGGAACTGGCGGCGGCCGCATTGCCGACGGGTATCCGGGACGATGCGATCTCCGCACTACCACTCGCCGTGAGCGAACACGAGGTATTGGCGGAACTGGCCGAACTCGCCGCCGCCAATACCGTGACCACCTCCATGATCGGGTTGGGCTACTACGACACCCTCACCCCGCCGGTGCTGGTGCGGAATCTGCTGGAGAACCCCGCCTGGTACACCGCCTACACCCCGTATCAGCCGGAGATCAGCCAGGGCCGGCTGGAGGCGCTGCTCAATTTCCAGACCATGATCACCGATCTCACCGGTATGGACGTGGCGAACGCGTCCATGTTGGACGAGGCGACCGCCGCCGCAGAGGCCATGACGCTGTTGCGGCGGGTCAACCGCAAGGGCGCGGCGCGGTTGGTGATCGATGGCGACCTGTTCCCCCAGACCCGCACCGTATTGCACACCCGGGCCGAGCCGTTGGGGATCGAGATCGTCGAGGCGGACCTCGCCTCGGGGCAGTTGCCCGACGGGGAGTTCTTCGGGGTGATCGTGCAGGTACCGGGGGCGTCCGGTCGGGTGGTGGACTGGGCGCCGCTCATCGCCGCCGCACACGACCGCGGCGCACTGGTGGCGGTCGGGGCGGACCTGTTGGCGCTGACCCTCATCACCCCGCCGGGCGAGCAGGGCGCCGACGTCTGCTTCGGAACCACCCAACGATTCGGGGTGCCCATGGGCTTCGGCGGCCCTCACGCCGGATATCTGTCGGTGCGCAGCGCCCACGCCCGCCAGTTACCGGGCCGCCTGGTCGGCGTCTCCAAAGACGCCGACGGCACCCCCGCCTACCGGTTGGCCCTACAGACCCGAGAACAGCACATCCGGCGAGAGAAGGCCACCTCGAACATCTGCACCGCCCAGGTGCTGCTCGCCATTGTGGCCGCCATGTACGCCTGCTACCACGGCGCCGACGGCCTGCGATCGATCGCGCGTCGGGTGCACGGCCACGCCGAACGGATCGCAGCGGCCCTCGGCACGGCCCTGGTCCACGACACCTACTTCGACACCGTCACCGCCCGCGTTCCCGGACAGGCCGAGGAGGTGGTCGCCAAGGCCGCCGCACGTGGTATCACCCTGCGCGTGGTGGACGCCGACCATGTCGCGGTGGCCTGCGACGAGGCCACCACCGACGCCCATATCGCCGCCGTGCTGGATGCGTTCGGGGTCGCGCCCGCCGAACCGGTCCGCGCCGATATCGAGAACCGCACCTCCGAATTCCTCACTCATCCGGCGTTCACCCGCTACCGCACCGAAACCGCCATGCTGCGCTACCTGCGAGAACTGTCCGACAAGGACATCGCCCTGGACCGCAGTATGATCCCGCTCGGCTCCTGCACCATGAAACTCAACGCCACCGCGGAGATGGAGCCGATCACCTGGCCGGGCTTCACTCGACTGCACCCGTACGCGCCGGTCGAGAACGCGCCCGGTCTGCTGCGGATCATCGCCGATCTGGAGACCTGGCTGGCCGATATCACCGGTTACGACTCGGTGAGTCTGCAACCGAACGCGGGTAGCCAGGGCGAATACGCGGGTCTGCTGGCGATCCGCCGCTATCACCTGGACCGAGGTGATGCCCACCGCGACACCTGTCTGATTCCGTCCAGCGCACACGGCACCAACGCCGCGTCCGCGGCCATGGCCGGTCTGCGGGTGGAAGTGGTGAGATGCCGTCCGAACGGCGATGTGGACCTCGACGATCTGCGCGCCAAAATCGCCGACCATGCCGAACGGCTGGCCTGCATCATGATCACCTATCCGTCCACCCACGGGGTGTACGAGCACGAGATCGCCGAGCTGTGCGCACTGGTGCACGATGCCGGCGGACAGGTGTACGTCGACGGCGCCAACCTCAACGCCCTGGTCGGCCTGGCCCGACCCGGCCGGTTCGGCGGCGATGTGAGCCATCTGAACCTGCACAAGACGTTCTGCATCCCGCACGGTGGTGGCGGACCGGGAGTCGGTCCGGTGGCGGTGCGCGCGCATCTGGCGCGGTATCTGCCCGGCGACCCGTTGGAAACCGATTCGCACGCCGTGTCGGCGGCCCGGTACGGGTCGGCGTCGATCCTGCCCATCACCTGGGCGTATATCCGAATGATGGGTGCGGATGGTCTGCGTCGGGCCACCCTCACGGCCATCGCCTCGGCCAACTACCTGGCGCGCCGCCTGAACGAGTACTACCCGGTGCTCTATACCGGCGAGAACGGCATGGTCGCGCACGAGTGCATCCTGGATCTGCGCGGAATCACCAAGGAAACCGGTGTCACCGTCGACGATATTGCCAAACGCCTGGCCGACTACGGTTTCCACGCGCCCACCATGAGCTTTCCGGTCGCCGGAACCCTCATGGTGGAACCCACCGAGAGCGAGAACCTGGCCGAACTGGACGAATTCGTCGAGGCCATGATCGCCATCAGACGGGAGATCGATCAGGTCGGCGCCGGGGTGTGGCCGGTCGAGGACAATCCGCTGCGCGGGGCCCCACACACCGCGGCCTGTCTGGTGGGGGAGTGGGATCATCCGTACAGCCGGGAGGTCGCCGTCTATCCGCGTGGTATCGCGCACACCCGGGCCAAGGTGTGGCCCGCGGTCCGGCGCATCGATGGCGCTTTCGGCGACCGCAATCTGGTCTGCACCTGCCCGCCCCTGGACGCCTACACCGACTGAGCGGTTATCCGACGGAACTCGGTCGGAAGCGCTGCCCTCGATCGGTGCGGTGAGATATCGAGTAGGGAAAGCGTCGGCGATCGACGTGGTGATTCCTACTTCATTCGATAATTTATTCGGTATGGGTGAGCCCGAGTACGGTATCGGGGAAGGCCCGGCCACAAGGGTCAGCTTGTCGCTGCCCGAAGGCACGGCCGAGGCCGTTCGCCGGCGGGCGGGGAAACGCGAGTTCTCCTCGTTCGTGGCCTCGGCTGTCGAACGCGAGTTACGTGGACTGCTGCTCGACGAGTATCTGGCCGATTACGAGCGCCGCAACGGTCCTGTACCCGCCGGTGAGCGACAGCGGGCCCGGGAAATCTTCGATACCGTCCTCGGCGAGACGGGGCAATGGCCCACGGCAGGCTGAACCCCCACACCCCTCGTCGCTCATCTCCACCCCACCACGGCACGCTGGTACTCGACTGCGAGGGATTGTCCCGGCTCGTCGACGACTGCCCCCGCACCGTCGCGCTGGTCGCGGAAGCGCGCGCATGCGGAATGGAGATGGTGATCAGCGCGCTGACCATAATCGAAGCAACACATCGGAAAACGGATCGGGCACGCCTGTCCTGGTTGCTCTCCGCGATTCGCATCGAGCCCATCGACGAATCGACCGCGAAAGCCGCGTCGGCTCTGCTGCGAGCAGCGGGGTTGCACGGTCACAGGTACGTCATCGATTCCGTTGTTGCGGAGATGGCTCTGAGACAGCCTCCGCCGGTCGTCATGCTCACCGGCGATCCCGAGGACATGGGTGCGTTGTGTGGGCTCGAGGTTCGAGTTGTGTCTCTTTGAGAGCGCAGCTCTCCATGGGATGGGTTGCCTGGCGCGCCGGGTTCATGATCGGGCCGGCCTGGCCCGAAACCTCGCGGTCGGCTATGAGCCGGTGCCCGATGATCGGAGCCGCACACCTGGCCGCGGCGCGTGAGAGTCAAGGGTATGAGCCGCTGACAGGACCCCGGTGTTCGGTCCACCCGGACCGAACCAGAGGGGGCAGGTCAACAGCGGATCGGCAGCAGGAAGTCGACCTTCACCATCTTCCCTCCACACCTCAACGGTGTCGGATGTCGAGGGTGAACTGCTCGGTGAATATCTGGCCGACCGTGAAAACCGCCTCGGTTCTGCGAGTGGCGGGGTTGTACGGTGACGAGTACGCCATCGAATCCGTTGTCGCGGATATGGCTTTGTGACAGCCGGTGTCCGGCCCCGGTTTCACCGTCCACGTACGTCCGGGAGCCGGGCCCGCGGCACTGCACACGACCGGAATCCCGTGTGATCGGCAGGAATTGCTCCTGCCCGGGTAGTCGTAAGAGGGTGGTCCGTCTGCCCGAGCGTTATCGGCCGATCTGTACCTACGGGGTGGTGAGTGCCTGCACGACCGCTGTGCCGAACTGGAGATCGTTACTGCTGGGGAGAACGGTGTACGTGCCGCCGGTCCGTTCGGTGAGGGTGCGCAGGGCATCTGCGCCTGCACCGCCGACGACGAGGACGTCGATCCGCACGGGGGTATCCGACGAGCCGATATCCGTGATCTCGGACAACAGCTCGTCGTCGGTGAGCTCGGAGTCGTCCTCGGGGCCGTCGGTGATGAGCAGGATCGAGTTGGTGTAGCCGTCCCGATAGTCGGACACGGCCGCCCGGTAGGCCGCGACCAGCGCGGGATAGCATTCGTCGGCCTCGGTGGATCCGGCGCGTACGGAGCCGACCGCGTCCATGACCTCGCCGCGATGCGCATCGGATAGTGGTGCGGTCTGCGCGGCCACCTGGTAGGAATCGCCGCCGGAGAGGTTCTTACCGAACTTCCAGACGCCGAGACCGAAATCGGGTGGCATCACGTTGACGGTGGAGGCCAGCGCGCCGACGGTATTGGTCATCCGGGTGGACGAGCCCTCATCGGTGCTCATCGACGCGGATACGTCGACCAGAACGGTGGCGTTCACGCCCAGCACCGGGTGGGCGAGTGTGGTACTCAGTTTGTCCAGGGCGGCGCGCGGCGGGACCGGCACCGGGTTCGGTGGGGGCGGGGCGAAACCCGCGGTGGTGAACTCCTGCAGGCTCTCCGGTTTACGCAGGAACTGGGCGAACAGGCCCGCGATCAGGTTCTGGGTCTTGTCCACCCACGGACCCGCCATCAGGGCGGCCGGATAGTCTGCGATCGGTGCGGTGCCGGCGGGTACGAATGCGGTCGCGCCGCCGGCGGTGTCGAGTTGGCGCACGGTCACCGGCACCGCGTGTATCGAGGCCGCGGCCGGGTCGGATGCGGAGAGCGCGGCCAGGGCCGCCGGGATATCGGTGGACTCGGGCGCGTGGGTGGCCACCCCGGACACTGCGGCGACCGCTTGTCCGGATGCGGCGCCTTCGGCGGTGAGCGGGTCGGTGCCGGAGACAGAACCCGCGATGGCGGCGGCCACGGCCAGGGAGGAGTCACCGACCGGTAGCGCCAGCTTCAACCCACCCCAGCCGGACAGGCCGATCTCGTCCAGGGAGCCCTGTTGTAGACGCGGCAGGTCCACCCAGGAGACCTGGGCGGATTCCAGGGCGCCGCGCAGTTGGTCGGGAACGGCGAGCACGATCGGGCTGGAGGCTATGGATTCGGGTTGTCCCTCGATCAGGCCCGGTACCCGTACGGATTCGATCGAACGTGTGGAATCGGGGATCCACAATCCCGGCTGGGGGCCGAGCGCCGGATCCCACGGGCCGTTCGCGGCGAGCGCGGCGGCTATATCCGCCGACGGACGGTCCGTCACCACCACCTTCGCGCAGTGGTCCCGCACCTTCGGTTCGGTCGCGTTGTACCGGTCGGCAATGGCGCGGACCGGTGCGGCGATCTCGGGGTCGACCGTGACGTCCAGGGTGGCGGGCCCCTCGACGCATTCTCCGGCGGCGACGCCG
Organism: Nocardia paucivorans NBRC 100373; assembly: GCF_000308675.1. Lineage (GTDB taxonomy): Bacteria > Actinomycetota > Actinomycetes > Mycobacteriales > Mycobacteriaceae > Nocardia > Nocardia paucivorans. Next base: position 116,061 of record NZ_BAGE01000038.1, read on the forward strand.
GCCCGCTCGTCGGAACGTTCGCTCAGCCGGAACCAGAGGAAGACCGCGGATACCAGCAGTAGCACGGCCACGACGACGACAACCGGCCCCGCGCTGATACTTCTGGAACTGGTTGCGCTGCGATGGGATCCCACGAGCGCCAAGTGTAAGTGCGGGCGGGAGGGGGTATGGGGCCACCCCGCGTGACCCCATACCCTCTTTACTCGCGGATCATCCGACCGCGGTCGAACTCCCGGCCGCCCCAGACACCGGACTGGCCGGTGCGCTCGGCGAACTCACCGCACTCCCGACGGATGGGGCAGCTTCCGCACACCTGCCGGGCATAGGCGAAGTCCTGGGACGGGTACGGAAACCATGCCTCATGGTTCGGGTCGCCCCGGCACGCGGCCCGATGCCAGTCGTGGCTGTCCGACATCGGCAGCAGATCGGTCAGTACTTCCATGGCCATGTCGATCCCTCCTTTCGTGGATCGCCTCGGGTGTCTTCACGGGCACGCGGCGAGCTGTTTCCAAACGCGCCGCTGTTTCTTGGCCAAGGGGTCGGGCTCCTTCGGCTCCCACAGCAACCGCATCCCGGCCTCCTCCGGGGTGCGGTCGGCCTTGGCCGTATTGCAGGGAGCGCAGCAGGCGATGAGGTTCTCCCAGGTATTGGGCCCACCACGGCTGCGCGGCCGAATATGGTCGACGGTGTGCGCCCATCCACCGCAATAGCCGCACCGGTTGCCGTCGCGGCGCAGGACCCCGGCGTGTCCGGCCCGACCGTCCGCTCGCAGCGGGGTCGCCGCGGCCAGGTAGACGTAGCGGACCAGCCGAATGGTTTCGGGGAGCATGATCTCCAGGTGCTGCGACCGAATGGGGAAATGCGGCCGGCGCACCACGACCGATTCGGCGACTCCACCGGCCACCAGGGTCACGGCCCGGTCGGCGGTGATCTCGTCCAACGCCTCGTAACTGGCGTTGAGTACCAGGACGCGGGTGTGTGTCCAGTTGTCGGCGGTGAGCGTTACCGGCTCGGTGGAGTGCAGAATAGGCATGGGAGCACCCTGTTCGTGACGTGCGGGAATACCCCCGCGGGTGGGTGATTGGGCGAAAAGGCGGATATGCGAGTTACTGTCGCGCCGGGAGGAGGCCGCCGAGCACGACATCGTTGTAACCGCGAAGTGATCGTGCCGGGTCGGTGTATTCGACCGGATACAAAGGCGTCTCCTCCTTTCGATGCTCGTAGATTCGCCACCGCGGCGAATCGGATGTGATCATGGTGGCGTACCGAAGGCGCTTTTGTCAGTTCATTTTTCGCGCCGCTATATCCGCGTGACCGGCCGAGGGAATCGAGCCGATATCGGTTCGGTGGGTGGGGATTTCATCGGTTGTGACGCCGACGAGTGTGGGGATCGGTCAACTCGCAGCGGTGACCAGCGCTTCGACGAGCGGCTCCGGTCCGATATCGGCGGGCAGGTCGGATACCTGGCCGTCACCGACTTCCACCAGCCGCCAGACACCGTCCTCGCGCCGGGCGAGATCTGTGGTGAGAAAGCGGGCGCCCAGTCGTGTGACGCATTCGGCAATGTGATCCAACGGGGGTATCGACCATTCGCCCGGTGTGTCGGGATGCGCGCCGACCAGCAGCGGCGCCCCGTCCAGCCACCACACCCGTGCCTCTGCCGCTCGATGGGCGCCGGTGCCGAAGGCCGCGAAGGCTTCGAAGGTCCGTAGCACGATCCCACCCGTGAGATAGGGGCCCTGTTCGGCGACGAAAGCGGCCACGACGCGGTGCAGGCAGTCGGGGTCGGTGAGGTCGGGGATGTAGCAGGCGGTATCCCAGGCGTGCTTGGCCGATTTGACGAAATCCTTGACGATGCCCGCACCGTCGCCGAGCGGGGCCGCCAGATCCGACAGGGTGGCCGGGTCCGGTACCCGGCCCGGCGGGGTGGGCAACCACCGACTCGCCGGAGTCACGGCAGCGAACGTTTCGTACCAACCGGGTAGTTCATGTGCGCTCCGGTAGGCCGCGGCATCCGTGATGAGCGATGTTCCGCGGGCCAGAAGAGCGTCGGCCAGGGCGGAGTACTCGGCCGAGGGGATCATCCACCCGCGATACCACACGGGCCCGATATCGCGGGGAACATTGCGAACCGCCGCCGCGGCATCACCGGCCATCAGCAGATCGTGGTCGATCAACCCGATGGTCGCACCGAGTTCGCGCGCCACGGCGGTCTCCGCGGCGAAATGAGGGTCGGTTCGTCGCCGATCGAGCGGATCGACGCACGACAGAATACCGGGCATCGGAAAATGATCTCCTGTCCTGCCGTCGGGAGAAAACCGAATTCGCGCAAGCGATTGTCCGGGTAGGTCCGCGCATGCTCATCTACCTTCATCGGGTGATTCGGGACGGTTTCGGAATTTCGAGCCATGATTTGCACCGGGCGAGGTGGGAAGGCCATCGGCAGTGCGGTGTCGGGCCGATCGTCGATCATGGCTCGCGCCTCGCGGCGAATCTCGGGCAACCTCGATCGGTGGCGTTATCCGAGTAGAGTGCGGGGTGGCAGCGCTCTCACCCGGTGCATCGGTAGCGTGCTACCGACCGGTAACATGGCATCGACTTTTCACCCGGCTTTCGGAAGTGAGGCAGTAGATGACAGAGCGGATTCGGGTCGGTGGACTCCAGGTGGCCGGCGTTCTCCACGAGTTCGTCGAGAACGAGGCACTTCCGGGTACCGGCGTGGACTCCGCCACGTTCTGGACCGGCGTCGAGCAGATCGTCAACGATCTGGCCCCGCGCAACCGGGCGCTGCTGGCCGAACGCGACGAGATCCAGGGCAAGATCGATGCGTGGCACGCCGAGAACCCCGGCGCGAACTACGACAAGGCCGCCTACAAGAAGTTCCTGACCGAGATCGGATATCTGCGTCCGGAGCCGGCCGACTTCCAGATCACCACCGCCAACGTCGACGACGAGATCGCCGCCACGGCCGGACCGCAGCTGGTGGTGCCGGTGATGAACGCCCGGTTCGCCATCAACGCCGCCAACGCCCGCTGGGGATCGCTGTACGACGCGCTCTACGGCACCGACGCCATCTCCGAGGAGAACGGCGCCGAGAAGGGCACCGGCTACAACAAGGTGCGCGGTGACAAGGTCATCGAATGGGCGCGCAACTTCCTCGACGACGCGGTTCCCCTCGTCACCGGCTCACATGTCGGCTCGCGGGGTTACGCCATCGTCGACGGCGAGTTGGAGGTGACCCTGGAGGACGGGACCACCATCGGCCTGGCCGACGCCTCGCAGCTGGTCGGCTATGTCGGTGACCCGGCGTCGCCTTCGGCGGTGCTGTTGAAGAACAACGGTCTGCACATCGAGATCCAGATCGATCCCGACTCGCCGATCGGCAAGACCGACAACGCCGGTATCAAGGACGTGGTGCTGGAAGCGGCCGTCACCACCATCATGGACTTCGAGGACTCGGTCGCCGCCGTCGACGCCGAGGACAAGGTGCTCTGCTACCACAACTGGCTCGGTCTGATGAAGGGTGACCTCGCCGAGGAGGTCACCAAGGGCGGCAAGACCTTCACCCGCACCATGAACCCCGATCGTGTCTACACCGCGCTCGACGGTTCCGAACTGGTGCTGCCCGGTCGCTCGCTGCTGTTCGTGCGCAATGTCGGTCACCTGATGACCACCGATGCCATTCTCGACGCCGAGGGCAACGAGATCCCCGAAGGCATCATGGACGGCCTGATCACCTCGCTGATCGCCAAGCACAGCCTTCTCGGCAACGCCCGGGTGCGCAACAGCCGCACCGGCTCGGTGTACATCGTGAAGCCTAAGATGCACGGCCCCGACGAGGTCGCCTTCACCAACGAGCTGTTCGCCCGGATCGAGGACGTGCTCGGCCTCGAGCGCAACACCCTCAAGGTCGGCATCATGGACGAGGAGCGCCGCACCACGGTGAACCTCCAGGCCTGCATCGAGGCCGCATCCGAGCGCGTGGTGTTCATCAACACCGGCTTCCTGGACCGCACCGGCGACGAGATCCACACCTCCATGGAGGCGGGTCCGATGATCCGCAAGGCGGAGATGAAGACCCAGCGGTGGATCCTGGCCTACGAGGACTGGAACGTCGATATCGGCCTGGCCACCGGACTGCCGGGCAAGGCGCAGATCGGCAAGGGTATGTGGGCCATGCCCGACCTGATGGCGGATATGCTCACCCAGAAGATCGGTCACCCCACCGCCGGTGCCACCACCGCTTGGGTGCCCTCGCCCACCGCCGCCACCCTGCACGCCACCCACTACCACAAGGTGGATGTCTTCAAGCGGCAGCAGGAGATCGCCAAGGGCGGCCGCCGCGCTACCGTCGACGACATTCTGGAGATCCCCCTGGCCGCCGATCCGAACTGGACCGACGAGGAGAAGCAGCAGGAACTGGACAACAACTCCCAGTCCATTCTGGGTTATGTGGTGCGCTGGATCGATCAAGGCGTCGGCTGCTCCAAGGTGCCCGACATCAACGATGTCGCGCTCATGGAAGACCGCGCCACCCTGCGCATCTCCAGTCAGCTCATGGCCAACTGGCTGCGACACGGTGTGGTGACCGCCGACGATGTGGTGGCCAGCCTGGAGCGGATGGCCCCGGTGGTCGACCGGCAGAACGCCGGTGATCCGAACTACCGGCCGATGGCGCCCGACTTCGCGGGCAGTATCGCCTTCCAGGCCGCCAAGGACCTCATCCTGGAAGGCGCCAAGCAGCCCAACGGCTACACCGAGCCGATCCTGCACCGCCGCCGGCGCGAGGCGAAGGCATTGGCCGCCAAGAACAACGGCTGACAGCGGTAGATCCGAGCGGATGGTGGGCGCCCCGGTCGAAAGGCCGGGGCGCCCACGCGTATCGGGGACGAACGGCGGGGCTTCCCATGTATCGGACGCATGCCGGACGGAATGTGATTGGGTTGGGCGACCACGGGTAGTGCGACGGCACAACAGCGACAGGCGGCCGCTTCCCGCCGCCGGGAGGAGAACACGATGGCTATCGAGATCCGTTCTGTGACGGTCCTCGGAACCGGCGTCCTCGGTTCACAGATCGCGTTCCAGACCGCATTCCACGGATTCGACGTCACCGTCTACGACATCGATGACCGGGCATTGGCCGCCGCGCGGGACCGCTTCGACCGCCTTGCCGCGGCCTATCGGGCGGAGGTGTCCGGTGCCACCGACGACGAGATCGAGCGGACTCGATCGGGCATCGCTTCGACCACCGACCTCGCTGCTGCGGTGAAGGACGCCGATCTGGTGATCGAGGCGGTACCCGAGGTCCTCGACATCAAGCGCGAAATCTATACGCGCCTCGGCGAACTGGCGCCGAATCACACCATCTTCGCCACGAACTCGTCGACCCTGCTGCCGAGCGCCATGAAGGACTTCACCGGTCGCCCGGACAAATTTCTCGCACTGCATTTCGCCAACCAGGTGTGGAAGTTCAACACCGCCGAGGTGATGGGCACACCACAGACCGATCCGGAGGTATTCCGGGCGGTGGTGGATTTCGCCGAGCGGATCGGCATGGTGCCGATCGAATTGCACAAGGAGAAAGCGGGTTACGTGCTGAACTCGCTGCTCGTGCCGTTTCTCAACTCCGCGATCACGCTCGCCGCGGGCGGTTACGCCGAACCGGAGGCGGTCGACAAGACTTGGCGTATTGCCACCGGCGCCCCGGTCGGTCCGTTCCAGATCCTGGACGTCATCGGCCTGACCACGCCCTACAACATTCTCGTGCACGGTGGTGAGGACGAGCGGCGCCTCGCGGACTGGTTGAAAGCCGAGTACATCGATAAGGGCAAACTCGGCCTCGCCACGGGGGAAGGTTTCTACCGATACGGCGAGTGATCGGTCGGATTCCTCGGTTGCACTCGGTCCTGTCTTGTCGCAGGCGGTGGTCGGCCCCTAGCCTGGGCGCGGTAAACGGAACCGACGTTAGGAATGTTTGATGGGTAGTACCGCCCTCGATATCGTTGCTTTGATCGTGCATCGGTTGGGCGCGTTCTGGCAATGGTTCGTCACCGGTTCGGCCGGTTTCCCGCCACTGTGAGTCGGTAGACGACCGTCCCCGGGAGTCCGGACATCTCAGGGTGTCCGGACTCCCGGCGCGTCATGAGCCGGTGACATGGCGCCTGGTTGGAATGTGTACCGATCCTTCGTCGGTCGATACCAGGGAGGCCCCTGCTTCGGTTTCGGTACCGTTGCGATACCGGTGTCGGTGAGAGTGTTGCTCATCGCCGTATGTCCCGCGGAGTGCAGTTTCCAGTAGTTCCGGCGCGGATGGGCTGCGGCCGGAGAAATTGCTTGTCACCGGGAGTGGGTGCGGGTGAATGCGGTTGATTACCGTTGGTCCATAATGATGAACATATCGGCTTTCAGGCTTGCTGATTCGTGTAGTTCTGCCACTATTTCGTGCGGCTTCGCGCCGGGGTCTCGGGTGGTCACCACTGTTCCGTCCAGCCCGGCGTTATATGGATGGAGGAAACCCACCTCTGCACCCGAGTTCAAACGGATCAGCAAGAATTCGCCGAAATCGGGAGCATTGCTGAATGCGCATCTCATCAAGGATTCGATGTCATTTACCGACCCCTTTATGCGAGCTATCGGATGTGCCGATAAAAAATTGGACAGTCTGTTTTCTGGAAGTCGATCGAAGGGCCTCTTCGGCCAAGGGCGAAGCTCCTGCATATGTGCTGCAACCTCGGAGAGGAACAGTCTTATGTCCTTTTCGCTTTCACTGGTGAGGGCATCCGATGGTATGGGAGATCCCGAGTCCAGGCCGAATGCGAGAGCGTTGTACTCCTCCTCCGCCGTGAGGGACCAGAGGGGGTCGGTTACCAGCTCAATTGCGACCCGTCGCGCCAGGTTTGTATCGAGAGCTCTGTCGAACTGAACTCTGTAGAGAATGGCATTGACGATGCCGGGCCATGGTGTATCCACTGTCGGATTCCTATTCCGATGCGTAGAGAACGACTTTGTCCATGGGTAGTTTCACCCCCAGATTGCGCAGGTGTTCCAAGGCCTGTAGCGTGTGCATAACGCTCGGTACGTAGTGGCCGCTGCGGTCCGACATCGCCTGTATTATCCCTTTCTCGACTTTTATCGTCCCTGCGGCTGCGACAGGGGAGCCGGCAAGGAAGCTGGAGTGTTGGAATTCGCCGATCTTGGCGAACTTGGATGCGTAGAACCGCCCCTGTTCATCCATGACAAAAATGGCGTTTCCATCCCCGAGCAGTCCACCTCCTGTAGTATCGAACAATCTGCCGTCGGAGTCGTAGATCTTTCCGTCACGCACTGCCAAAAGGAATCTCTGACGCGATTTCTCGTCATAGTACTTTACTGGATTTTTATTCCAGATGCTCATGCCTTTTTCGTGTTCCCCTATAAATCTTTCCTGCATGGGTATGGTGGCAAAGGGCGGAGAAGTCCTGTGCTGTATGGGTTTGATTCCTGGTAATGTATCCTCATCGGGATCTATATCGTTGTGCGCGGTCGACCTGAAGCGCTTGGAGAGTTCGTAATCCAGGCCGGGATGGTCTTTTCCGACTCGATGAAGTGTCTCGGCGCTCATGTAGACATCGCGAGCTACGGTCTCGGTCCCACCCTTTACCGCGGTCTTGAGCCGGAAGACGATCGCCGACATCAGTTTCGTCAAACTGTTCACGGTAGCCTTACATCACGGAACAACGGTGCCAGTGGATCGTCTTCGGACAATTCGCCTGACGACCTCCGAAGCGTACCGTTACCCGCGTTTCGCGGGCCGGTTTTTCCACAGGAACCGGAATGGTCCGAACCGGTGTGGACGAGTGGGTATGCCGTGAGGTACGCGAAGACATCGGCACGTTCGCGTCAGGTCCGTATCGGAAGTGTCACCCGCGGAAGCATCGAGGTATGCCGCCGACCGAGTTGTGCATGTGGCACTCGATAGTGGGCCCACAGCAGCGGGGAAGAGATGGAGTCGATCGCTCCTATGCCTGCGCGAGCAGGGTTTCACACATTGTCAGTAACCGGGCGCGCAGTATCCTGGAGCGTTCCGCTATCTCGGACTGTTGTCGGACGTATTCGGCCCGTCCGGCGGGAGTCTCGATACAAATCGGTTCGTACCCGTAATCGGTGAGATCGTAGGGGCTCGCCCGCATATCGAGCTCCCGCGCGTGCATTGCCGATTCGAAGCAGTCCAACACCAGATCCGACGAGATGAGCGGCGTCATCTTGAAAGCCCACTTGTACAGGTCCATATTCGCGTGTAGACAGCCCGGTTGTTCGGTGTCGATCTGGGTTTCCCGGCTGAGGGGGTGGGCATTGCGCCCGACCGCCTCGGGGGTGAAGAAGCGGTAGGCATCGAAGTGAGTGCAGCGCAACGACATCGATTCGACCACGGCATTCGTGCCGGCGGCGCCCAGTCGTAGGGGAACCGTGCGGTGGCGAACCGCATCGGTGCGATACACCATGGCCCATTCGTGCAGACCGAAACAGGACAGTCGGGTCGGACGGGCCGCGGTGGCGCGCAGCAGTTGAGCGACGAATTCTATGGTGTTGCGCCGTTTGCGCAGGAACGTCGGGTCGGTGGTCACCACCGTGCCACCGGGACGTGTGGCCTCGATCGCGTCGATCCGGGTCGGATCCGGCTCCTCGGCCGAGCGAGTACCGGATTCCTTCTCCACCTCGGACAGCGGGATGCGGTGATAGCCGCGCATTCCGTCGTACTCGGCGGCATCGGCCAATGCGATTCCGTGGCCGGGATGCCAACGTCGCAGCTGGGCGGGTTTGTGGCCGTAGTAGGTGAACAAGAAGTCGATCACGGGGTGGGGCGCACCCGCCGCTCGCCGACGCAGATACGGCCCGACCAGCGTATCCACCCGCTCACGGTGAATCGCGGCACGGGCCCGCCATTCCGACTCGGGTAGCACCCGCAGCTCGGTCGCCACCATCATTCGCTCACCCGGTGGGTGGTGTCGCGCACGGTGCCGACGAATTCCTCGACCAGATCCTCCAGGGCCACGATGCCCACGGTATTGCCTCGGGCGTCGACGACCCGACCCAGATGCGAATTGGTGCGCCGCAACCGGGCGAGTGCCTCGTAGAGTGTGGTGCCGACCAGAACGGCGGGCAGCGGTCGGATATCGGTGCGCGGAATGAGGGTGTCCGGCCCCGCCGACTCGTCGGCGACCTTGTCCAGAACGTCCTTGACGTGCAGGTACCCCACCAGGGCGCCGGTATCGGCGCGTACCGGGTACCGGGAGAACCCGGTCTCGGCCACCGCGTTCTCCATATCTCCGAGGGTGGTGCCGTCACCGCGCAACGGGATGGTGCGGGTTCGCGACAGCGGAACCATCACTTCGCCGACGGTGCGGTCGCCGGTGCCCAATGCCTGGGTGAGGCGGCGGTGTTCCTCCTCGTCGAGCAAACCCTCCGAACGGGATTCCCCGATCATCTCCGCCAGTTCGTCGCTGGAGACCGTGCTCTCGAGTTCGTCCTTGGGTTCGATGCGCAGCATTCGCAGCGACAGGTTGGCGGCCGTGTTGTAGACGGCGATGAGCGGGCGGGCAAGGCGCAGCCATAGCAGGTGGATCGGCACCAACAACAGGGCGCTGCGCTCCGGGCCGGCCAAGGCAATGTTCTTGGGGATCATCTCGCCGAACAGGATGTGCAGGATCACCACGATGATCAGCGCGATGGTGAACGCCACCGGGTGCAGTAATCGGTCGGGCAGACCGAGCAGGTGGAACGGATATTCCAGCAGATGCGCCACCGCCGGTTCACCGATACGGCCCAGCAGAATGGAGCAGATGGTGATGCCCAACTGGGCGGCCGCCAGCATCATGGACAGGTTCTGTCCGGCCCGGATCACCGTCTCGGCCTGCCGTTTGCCCTGAGCGGCCATGGCCTCGAGCCGGTCGCGGCGGGCGGAGATGAGGGCGAATTCGGCGCCGACGAAGAAGGCGTTACCGGCCAATAGGACAACGGTCAGCGCGATGGCGAGCAGATCACCCATGATGATGCTCCCACTCGCGAAGCGCCGGTTCCTGCCGTTGTTGTTCGGCGAGTTCCGTGGCGTCGACCGGGACCAGCCGCACCCGGTCGATACGGCGACCGTCCATTCGGTCGACGCGGGCGAGCCAACCGCCGGGGGTCTCGGGATTGTGCCGGTCGTGCGCCCGGCGTTCGGGCAGGACCACGACATCTCCGGTTTCCGGGATTCGGCCGAGCCGGTGCAGCATCAGACCGCCCAGGGTTTCGTACTCGCCTTCGGGAGCCTCGTAGCCGGTGGCGCGGAAGAGTTCATCGATGCGCAACAGCCCGGAGCAGTCCCAACCGTCGGAGACCCGACGCACATCGCGTTCTTCCTCGTCGTGTTCGTCGCGGACGTCGCCGAGAATCTCCTCGATGATGTCCTCCATGGTCACCATGCCCGCGGTGCCGCCGTATTCATCCACCACCAGCGCGACCTGCATGCCGTGGGCGCGGACGCGTTCGAGCACCTCGTCGCCGTCGAGGCTGGCCGGCACCACCGGCACCGGGCGGGCGAGCTGCTGCAGGGTGACGCCGCGGCGCTGCTGCGCCGGATAGGTGAACGCCTGCTTGACGTGCACCACGCCGAGGGTGTTGTCCATATCGCCGTCGACCACCGGGAACCGGGAGTAACCGGTGCGAGCGGCGGCGGCGAGCAGATCGGCGATGGTGTCCGAGCGGTCCAGCGATTCGATCTTGACCCGCGGGGTCATCAACTCCTCGGCGCTGCGCTCGCCGAACCGCAGCGAGCGATCCATCACCAATGCGGTGCGCTGGTCCAGGGAGCCGCGCTGGGCGGAAGTGCGTACCAGTGAACCGAGTTCGGCCGGGGAACGGGCCGAGCGCAGTTCCTCGGCCGGTTCCACTCCGAAGCGCCGCACCATCCAGTTTGCGGTGCCGTTGAGGAAATGGATCATCCACTTGAACACCACCGAGAACGCGACCAGCGGTCCGGCCGTGACCCGAGCGGTGGCCAGTGGCGCGGAGATGGCGATGTTCTTCGGCACCAGCTCGCCGTAGACCATCGACAGCGAGGTGGCCAACAGCAGCGCCAGCACCAGAGAAATCCCGGTGGTGGCGGTCTCGGACATACCGAGCGCGGTGAAGAGGGGGGACAGGAGGCGGGCCAGCACGGGCTCGGCGATATAGCCGGTGATCAGTGTGGTGATGGTGATACCGAGCTGGGCCCCGGACAACTGGAACGACAGGGTTCGATGAGCCTGACGGACCGCGCGGGCGCGAACGTCGCCCTCGCGGGCGTGGGCTTCGACGGTACTGCGTTCCAGCGCGGTGAGCGAGAACTCGGCGGCCACGAACAATGCCGTGCCGACGGTGAGCGCCACGAATCCGATCAGGCTGAGCACGGTGAGTGCGATGGTCATATCAGCACCACCGCGCCGGCGTCGCCCCCGAATGGACGGTGGTACCCGGAGTCGACGGGAAGTCGATCATGTCGTGGTGGATTGCCGGGAGAGAGAAGGCGCCGGGTTTGTCACCCGGCTCGGTAGATGAGCCCTCCTGAGTGGCGCCCTCGGACGCGGGTGACAAGTGGTTCCTTTCGCACTGTGAGTCGGGCCGGCGGCCGCCGGCTACTCTCATGCTACCGGCTCATGCATACAGGTGCATGAGCCGGTGCGGTGGTGTGCGGATGCCGGCCGGGTTCACCAGCCTTTGGGCAGCGGGCGGCCCTCGGCGAAACCGGCGGCCGACTGCACACCCAGGACCGCCTTGGCGTGCAGCTCCGGCAGGGTTCGGGCACCCGCGTAGGTGCAGGCGCTGCGCACCCCCGAGCAGATGTGGTCGATGAGATCCTCGACGCCGGGACGTTCCGGATCCAGCCGCATCCGCGAATGGGAGATACCCTCCTCGAACAATGCCTTGCGGGCGCGGTCGTAGGCCCGGTCGCCGGCCGTGCGGGCGGTAACGGCGCGTTTGGAGGCCATGCCGAAACTCTCCTTGTAGGCATTGCCGTCACGGTCGATCCGCAGGTCCCCGGGTGACTCGTAGGTTCCCGCGAACCACGACCCGATCATGACATTGGACGCGCCCGCGGCCAGTGCCAAGGCGACGTCACGGGGATGGCGAACCCCGCCGTCGGCCCAGACGTGAGCACCCAGTTCCGCTGCCGCGGCGGCGCATTCCGCGACCGCCGAGAACTGGGGGCGACCGACACCGGTCATCATGCGGGTGGTGCACATGGCGCCCGGCCCGACCCCGACCTTGACGATATCGGCGCCGGCCGCCACCAGGTCTCGGGTTCCCTCGGCCGAGACGGTGTTGCCGGCCACCAGCGGCACCCCCAATCCCAGGTCCCGGATGGCGCGCAGGGTATCCAGCATCTTCACCTGGTGGCCGTGCGCGGTATCGACCACCAACACATCGGCCCCCGCGTCCACCAGCGATTTGGCCTTGTCCGGGACGTCGCCGTTGATGCCGACGGCGGCGGCGATCCGCAGTTTGCCCGCGGTGTCCACGGCCGGGGTGTAGATACCGGTTCGTATGGCGCCGGTGCGGGTGAGCACGCCGGCGAGGGTGCCGTCCTCGGCGAGTAGAACCGCCAGATCGGAGTGCTCGCTGTGGAGACGGTCGAAGATCTCCCGCGGTTGGGCGGTTACCGGTGCGGTGACGAAATCGGCGGTCGCGACATCACGAAGCCGGGCGAACCGATCCACATCGGCGCAGCCGGCTTCGGTGACCACACCCACCGGCCGGTCCTGCTCCACCACGATCACCGCGCCGTGCGCGCGTTTGTGGATCAGGGCCATGGCGTCGGACACCGAATGCTCGGGTGTCAGGGTGACCGGGGTATCGGCCGTCAACGAGCGGCTCTTGACGAACGCGATGGTCTCGGCCGCCGCGTTCAACGGCAGGTCCTGGGGGAGTACGACGATTCCGCCGCGCCGGGCGACGGTCTCGGCCATCCGACGACCGGCGACGGCGGTCATATTCGCCACCACGATGGGGATGGTGGTACCGGATCCGTCGACGGTGGACAGGTCCACGTCGAACCGGGACGCCACATCCGTGCGGTTCGGAACGAGGAAGACATCGTCGTAGGTCAGGTCGTACGGCGGCTGATGTCCGGGGAGAAATTGCACTGCTCCGATGTTAATCGGGTCACCTCGTCCGCGGGTCGCTCTCGAGCGTACGGCGTCGATCGAAAGATTTCGGTGCGTCTCGACGGATATGGTGTCTCCGCTCGGTGCCCGGCGCTTCGTCGAGGCCGTGGGAGCGGCCCGAGGGGCTCAGGCCGTGGGAGCGGTCCGAGGGGCTCAGGCCGTGGGGCGCTTGCGAGCGCGGCGGGCCGGGCCGGTGCGTCCGGGGCGATGTGGCGAACGGTCGCGTGGATCGGCGGTGCGTCCGGGGCGGTGCGCGCGTCCGTGCGTGTCGGGGGCGCGGTCCGATGCTGCCCGAGACGCGCGCGATGCGGTACCGGGTGGGGTGCGGGCACCGGTGAGACGGTGCAGTTCGCGGTCGTCGGGGCGTATCCGGTGCTGCTCGACCGGAATTCCGGCCGATCGGAAGAGCTCGGCGACTTCGGTGCGCTGCTCGGGAGTGACCAGGGTGACGATGGTGCCCGTGGCTCCCGCGCGTGCGGTGCGGCCGGCGCGATGCAGGTAGTCCTTCGGATCCGCGGGCGGATCGACATGGACGACCAGCGAGACGTCGTCGATGTGGATACCACGGGCGGCGATATCGGTGGCGACCAGAACGTCGACCGAACCGTCGGCGAACGACTCCAGAGTGCGGGTGCGTTTCCGTTGCACCTTGCCGCCGTGCAGGGCGGAGGCCGCGATACCGGCGTCACGCAGTCGGCGGGTCAGGCGTTCGGCGCCGTATTGGGTGCGCACGAATAACAGCGTTCGGCCGGTTCGGGCCGCGATTCGGGCAATGACCTCGGGTTTGTCTTCTGTTCGCACATGCAACAAATGGTGGGTCGCGGCCGGGGTGGTGGTGGGTTGCACGTCCGCGGTATGGGTGACCGGGTCGTGCAGATATCGGTCGACGAGGTCCTGGACGTCTCGGTCCAGGGTGGCCGAGAACAGCAGACGTTGCCCGTCGGGGCGGGTCAGGTCCAACAGTCGCCGAAGCTGCGGTAGGAAACCGAATTCGGCCATATGGTCGGCCTCGTCGACGGCGGTGACGCGTACCTCGTCGAGCGCCGCCGCGCCCCGATCCACCAGATCGGCCAGCCGGCCGGGGGTGGCGACGAGCAGATCCAGGCCGCGCAGCAGTCGATCGGCCTGCCGTGCCACGGGTATTCCCCCGACCGCCGTTCCCGAACGCAGGCCCAGGGCGGTGGTGAAGGGTTCCAGGGACCGTTCGATCTGTATCGCCAGTTCCCGGGTGGGAGCCAGGATCAGGCCGCGGGGGCGGCGCGGTATGGCGGGCGCATTGGCCAGCCGGACCAGTAGCGGCAGCCCGAAGGCGAGGGTTTTTCCGGAGCCGGTCGGCGCCCGGCCCAATATGTCGCGGCCCGCAAGGGCATCGGGGATGGTGGCCACCTGAATGGGGAAGGCATCGGTGATTCCTTCCCGGCGCAAGGCCTGGACCAAGGGAACCGGAAGCCCCAGCTCGGTGAAAACCGGACGCCCCGGCGGGGTGTCCGACACGGTGGGGTCAGGCACGGAACAACCGGCTCAACTCGACCAACCAGGGAATGGCCACGGCCAGGGTCGGCACCACGAGGATGGCGGCCGAGGCCGAATAGGCGGCGATCGCGATCCGCACATCGCCCACCGGACCGGCCAGCCGCTGGATACGGATGAGGGTGCTGGGTCCGCCCACCGCCAGCGCGCCGCGCGGGGCGGGGGATTTCGAGCACGCCACCAGGGCACGGGCCAGGGGTTTGGGACCGGTCACCTTCACCGCGGAATCGTCGGCGAGCAGCTCGATGAGCAGTTTGACCGAGTCCAGCGCCGATTTGCTGCGGACGAATCGGGGAAAGGCCTGGTGGGCCGCAGTGAACGCCTCCAGCACCAGATCGTGCCGGGCCCGCAGGTGGGAGCGTTCGTGGCTGAGGATGGCGGTGAGTTCCTGTTCGTCCAGGTTGTCCAGGGTGCCCGCGCTGACCACCACCCGCTGCCGCAGACCGGGCAGACAATAGGCGATGGGTTCGGCGGCCGCGAGCACCCGGATATCGGCGGCGCGCCGCACCGGCCCGCTCTGGTCCAACAGATCGACCAGCATGCGGTGGCGGGCGCGGCGCCGCCGAGTGTGCACGCCGACCCGGATCACGGCGTAGATCAATCGGGCGCCGATCAGCAGGGTGAGGGCGAAGACGATGACATAGGCCAACCACAGCGGCAGGCCCAGGACATCGATCTCGTCGGTGGGGCTGGTGGTCGGCCGTCCGTCGGGGCCGGGAACCAGGAGTTCACTGGCGATCGCCAGCCCGGAGCCGAACGCGCTGAGCACCGCGGCCAGGGCGATGGCCTGCCAGAGCACGAGTGCCGCACGGGGAGTTCGATGGGTCCATTTCGCCCGACTGAGCAATTCCGGGGCGGGCCCCGCGAGAAGCAAAGCGAGTCCGGCGAAAACCGGCGCGGCTGCATTCATCGACTCGACTCACTGCGTTGTGCGGTCAGGGTCGGAGGTCACTGCGAGTTCCCGGTGTCCTCCGTTGCTTCGAGCTTAGCGAGTGCATCCCGGAGCGCCGCGGCCTCGTCCTTGCCGACCTGCTCCACGAAGTGCACCAGGGCCGCGGCCCGGCTGCCTGCCTCGTCGGCCTGCTGTAGGGCGTCCATCATGAGACCGGCCACCAGCTCGTCGCGGGTATGTACGGGAGCGTACCTGTGCGCGCGGTCGTCACGTCGCTGGACCACCAGGTTTTTCTTCGCCAGCCGCTGTAGCACCGTCATCACCGTGGTGTACGCGAGTTCGCGGCGTGCGGACAGGGCCTCGTGGACCTGTCGGACCGTTTGCGGTTCATCGGTCGACCACAATTGGTCCATGACCGCTTTCTCGAGTTCACCAAGACCTGCCATTCCACCGATTTTACGGGTTCAACGACAGGGAGGCGTACTACAGGTCGTCGTAACTCGGCGGTAGTCATGTGGTATGCGTCATAGCCGGTTCGTGCGGCGTATCGCGGCCCTCGTCGGTGCGGTCGATATGCCGGGTGCCGATCGGCACGATCATCGGTCGGCCCGAGATCGGGTCCTGTAGGAGCGAGGCGCGCAGTCCGAAGACCTCGTACAACAGATCGATGTCGATGATCTCGGTGGGGGACCCCTGGGCGACGATCCGGCCCGCGCGCATGACCACCAGCCGATCGCTGTAACGGATGGCCAGATTCAGATCGTGTAACACCATCACCACGGTGCGGCCCAGATCGGCGTGCAGCCGGTCGATCAGATCGAGCACCTCGAGCGCGTGCGCGAGATCCAGATAGGTGGTGGGTTCGTCGAGCAGCAGGATATCGGTGCCCTGCGCCAAGGCCATGGAGATCCAGGCGCGTTGGCGTTGTCCGCCGGACAGTTCGTCGAGGGGGCGGTCGGCCAGGTCGGCGATACCGGTCTGCTCCAGTGCGGCGTGCACCTCGGCCTCGTCGTCGGACGACCACTGTCGTAGCCAGGACTGGTGCGGATGTCGGCCGCGGGCGACCAGATCGGCCACGGTCAGCCCCTCGGGGGCCACCGGACTCTGAGGCAGCATCCCGAGGAGGCGGGCCACCTCCTTCGTCTTCAGCGACGAAATGGCCTTACCGTCCAGGACGACTCGTCCGGAGCGCGGCCGCAACAGCCGTGCCAGCGAACGCAGCAGGGTGGACTTGCCGCACCCGTTCGGGCCGATCACGGTGGTCACCACACCAGGAGTTATATCCAGGTGCAGGCCGTCGACGATGGTGCGTTCACCGTAGCCGAGGGTGAGGTTCTCGGCGGAGAGTCGATGGGCGGGGGCGGTCCCGGAGGGTCCGGAGGACGCGGCTCGTCCGGTGGTCACAGCGTTGCCTTCCGATTGATGTGCACGAGCAGCAAAAGTAGGAACGGTCCGCCGATGGCGGCGGTGACGATACCGACCGGCAGTTCCACGGGGAAAAGGTTGCGGGCGATGAGGTCCGCGCCGACCATCACGATCGCGCCGAGCAGCGCCGACCCGATGAGTGGTTCCCCGGGTGTCCGCAGCAGCCGGCGGGCCAGTTGCGGGGCGAGTAGGCCCACGAAGGCGATCGGCCCGGCCGTGGCGGTCGCCACCGAGACGCCCACGACCGCGGCCCCGATCAACAGGGCCTGCCGGCGGTGGAGGCGCACCCCCAGCACGCGGGTGGTGTCGGCGCCGAGCCGGAGCGCGGCGAGGGTGTGGGCCGATCCCAGGGCGATCGCCACCACGAATGCCGTGGCCACGGCGGCGGGAACGAGGGCGGAGTAGGACGTCGTGGCGAGCGACCCGGTCAGCCACTGCTGAAGGCGCATGGTCTCGGTGAGCGGCGAACGAGCGAGCAACCAGTTGATCCCGGACAGCAGCAGCGAATTCGCCCCGACGCCGATGAGTACCAGCCGCAGTCCGCTCGCCCCGCGATCGCCGGTCGGGTTGCGCCCCCAGGACAGCAGGTGGATCGTCGCCGCGGTCAGCAGTCCGCCCGCGATGGCGGCCGCGGGGGCGCCGAGACCGGCGGCCAGGCCCGTCGTCGCGCCTCCGGCGCCGACCACCACCGCCACCGCACCCAATCCGGCGCCCGCGCCGATACCGAGAACATCGGGCGCGGCGAGCGGGTTGTGCAGCACCGACTGGGTGATGGCGCCCGCCAGCCCCAGGGCGATGCCCACCACGACCGCGGTGAGTGCCCGCGGGAGCCGGGATTCCAGCACGATGAACCGCTGCGAGCGGGTTCCACCCCCGGCCAGCACCTCGAGCACCCGGGCCGGCGGTAACGGGGTCCCGCCGAAGGCGATGTGCAGACAGAACAGGAGGAACAGTGTCGCTGCCAGTGACGCCACCACGGCCACCATCGCCGGGCGCCACACCAGCGATACGGTGCCGAGTCGCAGGGCGGCCGGAACTCGGGCGGTCCTCGATGTGGCCGATGTGGTCTCGGGAAGGGAAGCGGTCACGGGTTCACCGCCTTCCGTCGCCGCACCAGGGCGATGAAGAACGGTACGCCCAGGAGCGACAGCATCATTCCGGCCTGGAGTTCCGCCGGCCGGGCCACGATCCGACCGGCGATATCGGCGATCAGCAATACCGCCGCGCCGAACAGGGCCGAATACGGCAACAGCCATCGATGGTCCGGTCCGGTGCAGGACCGGGCGATATGCGCGGCGGCCAGACCGAGAAACGCGATCGGCCCCACCGCGGCGGTGGCCGCGCCGCACAGCAATACCACCGCGGTCAGGCCCAATGCGCGGCTTCGGCCGATATGCACCCCCAGTCCGCGTGCCATATCGTCGCCGAGGCCGAGCAGGTTCAACCCTGGGGCGGCGGCCAGGGCCAGTACCATCCCGACCACCAGGAACGGGAGGATCTGCCAGAACACCGAGGCATCCCGGCCGCCCATGTCACCGATCACCCAGAAGCGGTAGCTGTCCAGTACGTTCGCGTCGAGCGTGACGATGGCATCGGTCAGCGCCTGGAGGAACGCGGTCATCGCGGCCCCGGCCAGGATCAGGCCCAACGGCCCGCCCCGTCCCATGCCGACTCCCGACGTGGCGAAGACCGCCAGACCTGCCAGTAGCGTTCCGGCGAAGGCGAGCCAGATGTACTGGACGGGTGTGGTGAGGGCGAACAGGGACGTGCCCAGGGCGCAGAGGAAACTCGCGCCCGCGGTGAGGCCGAGCAGTCCGCCGTCGGCGAGAGGGTTGCGGGTGTAGCCCTGGATCAGCGCGCCGGTCAGTCCCAGTGCCATCCCGGTGACCGCTGCCAGGGCGGTACGCGGGAGGCGCATCCCCCGCACGATCTGTTCGTCCGTCGAGCGCGCCATACAGCGGAAGAGGCCGTCCGGGCAGGTCAGAGCGTGCTCGAGGGCCGAATAGGCCGTGATGGGTGAGATCGTGCGACTCCCCACCGCCACTCCGAGGATCAGTAGCGCCGGCAGCCCGGCCAACAGTGCGAGACCGGCCAGGCGCCGGCGGCGCACGGTGCCGATGATTGCCACGCGGGGTGACTCCTTGCTCGAGCGAAATACTTGCCAGGTCTGGTAAGGCTAACCTATTTTCCGAGCAGTCGCCGTGCGACTCTCATCCCGAGGAGGCCCGATGTCCGAACTTGCACCCCCGCGCGTCATTCGCTCCTACGAGCCGACGTTCGGGCACGTCTGTTCCCGTCTTCGTGCGCTGCAACCGGAACATCCCCGGGTCTATGCCGTGGCGGCCATGGCCGACCAGGGCAAACGGCGGTGGTGGCGATTGGCCGACGACCCGCGGGAAGGGCGTATCGAGCTGATGTACCGGCGGCACGCCGCGGAGATGATCAGTGCTCGGGCGGCGGCGGAAGTCGTTGCCACGGCGCTGATCCACGCGGTGGTCGGACGTGTCGTCGCCCTCTGGGTCGCCGACGGGCGGGCCTGGGACCCGGGGCTGGAGAACCTGTGGGTTCACACCGACAACGACGGCGGTATCGACTGGGCCGGGCTGACCGACACCACGATCCGCGTGGTGAAGGGTGACTGCTCGGTCGGTGAGGCCGGGGTGGTGGTGCTGCCGTGCGAACAGGCCATGTCGGTGTGGTTGGCTCATCGATGCGAATCCGCGTTGGTTCTGGTGCAGGACGTTCTGGCGCGGAGTGCGGATCTGCCTGCGCGCCGTTTCTGGTCCCTGGTGGGCGAATCCGTTTCCGGCGCGGCCACCTATGTTCCCGAACTGGCTCGAACCGATGCCGTGGCCGGTATGCGGCGTGGTCAGGGGTTTCTGTTGGCGTTGGAGAACCGTGGACGTCCGGTGCGTCGCATTCAATGGGTTGCCTAGTTAGGTAAGGCTGCCCTATAGTCTATTTCGGCGGCGGATCGCGCGTGAGTCCCGAGGGCTGCGGTCGACTCCCGATCCAGAGCCGTGGCGGGCTCCACTTCGGTGGAGCCCGCCCTTTTCGTCGATCGCGCTTTCCTTTCGGCACGGATCTTCCGCGCGGATCGCCGGGCGGCGGTCACCGCCGAGACCGGTCGGCACGGCGTTTCTCGGGTCATGTCATGGTTTAGGCATGACGCAACAGCAAACCCAGCGGCCACGCTCGCTCGTCGGTCTCACCCCCGAACAGCTGAACGAATTCAGCAAGGGCACGTTCACCGATCTGATCGGTCTGCGGTTCACGGAATTCGGCCCGGATCGGGTGCGTGGTGAATGGGACGTCACCCCGCAACTGCATCAGCCCGCGGGGATCCAGAACGGTGGCGTGCTGTGCACTGTCGTCGAAACGCTCGCCAGCACCGGCGCCGGTGCCTGGTACGGGGAGCAGGGCAGCGTGGTGGGCGTGCACAACAGCACCGACTTCCTGCGCGCGGTGCGGGAGGGCACCCTGTTCGGCGAGGCGACTCCGTTGCACCGCGGTCGACTCCAGCAACTGTGGCAGGTGGTGATCACCGATGCGGAGGGCCGGAGTGTGGCCCGCGGGCAAGTGCGCCTGCAGAATCTACCCGCACGCTCCTGATCTACCCGCACGCTCCTGATCTGCCCGGACGGCGAGGGCCCGGCGACCGGGTGAACGGTCGTCGGGCCCTCGGCCGTTTCCGGCGGGTCAGATGCCGCCGGTGGAGAGCAGGCCGCCGTCGACGCGGACGGTCTCGCCGGTGATCCAGGATGCCTCGTCGGAAACCAGGAAACCGATCAGTCGGGCCACATCCTCGGGGGAGCCCAATCGCTTCAGCGGGTATGTGCGCGCCGCGGCCTCCTCGTCGGCGGAGTACAACGCATCGGCGAACTTGGTCTTCACCACTCCCGGAGCCACCGCGTTCACTCGGATCTTCGGACCCAACTGCCAGGCGAGTTCATCGGTGAGCCGAATGAGCGCGGCCTTGGACGCGCCGTAGGCGGCGATGACTCCGGTGGAGCGGATACCGGCCACGCTGGCCACATTCACGATCGCACCACCGTGGTCGCGCATCCAGGCCCGGTAGGCCTGCTGGACGTAGCCGAGCGCGGCGACGACGTTCACATCGAAGATCTTGCGCACCGCGTCCAGATCGGCCTCCATCAGCGACCCGAACACCGGGTTGATCCCGGTGTTGTTGATCAGAATGTCGAGTGAGCCGAATTCGGCCACGGCCCGATCGACGGCGGCCGCCCGTGCCTCGGCATCCCCGGAATTACCCGCCAGCGCGACGACCTCGCCCTGGTGACCGAGTTCACGCAGCTCTTCGGCAGCCTGTTCCAGCGGCTCGGGTTTACGGGCGGTGATCAGTACGTTGGCACCACGTCGCAGCAGCTCCGCGGCCACGGCATGGCCGATTCCCCGGCTGGCGCCGGACACCAGCGCGCTCTTGCCCAACAGATCGGTAGTCATGTGAAGGCAGGTTACGGCAGTTATCGGTGTCGGCATCCGCCGGGGCGAGCCGGGTGGACGGGTAAAATCGGTGGTTCCGTGTCCGGTATTCGACCACACTGCACCGAGGCGGGTGTGGGCCGCTCCTTTCCGCGGTCGCCCGTACGAGCCGGACAACTGCCCTGCGATCATGTGCTGAGGAGACATCTGTGATCACCGCGACGGACCTCGAGGTCCGGGCCGGCATCCGTACCCTGCTGTCGGCGCCGGGACCTGCGCTGCGGGTGCAGGCCGGGGACCGGATCGGGTTGGTCGGCCGCAACGGCGCGGGCAAGACCACCACTCTCCGCATCCTCGCGGGGGAGGGCGAACCCTATGCCGGGAAGATCGTTCGGTCGGGTGAGATCGGCTATCTGCCCCAGGACCCGCGGGAGGGCAACCTGGATGTGCTGGCCCGCGACCGGGTGTTGTCCGCCCGCGGTCTGGACACCCTCATCCGGGAGATGGAGAAACAGCAGGCGTTGATGGCAGAGGTGGCCGACGACGCCGAGCGGGAACGCGCCGTACGCAAGTACGGCCGGCTCGAGGAACGTTTCTCGGCGCTCGGCGGGTATGTCGCCGAAAGCGAGGCCGCCCGGATCTGCCACAGCCTCGGCCTTCCCGACCGAGTGCTGGACCAGGCCCTGCGCACCCTGTCCGGTGGTCAGCGGCGTCGAATCGAATTGGCGCGCATCCTGTTCGCCGCCTCCGACGGCAGCGGCGGCCGCTCGGACACCATCCTGCTGCTCGACGAGCCCACCAACCACCTGGACGCCGATTCGATCACCTGGCTGCGCGGTTTTCTGCAGAACCACGACGGCGGCCTCATCGTCATCAGCCACGATGTGGACCTGCTCGCCGATGTGGTCAACAAGGTGTGGTTCCTGGACGCGGTGCGCGGCGAGGTCGACGTGTACAACATGGGTTGGCGCAAATACCTCGACGCTCGCGCCACCGATGAACAGCGTCGGCGTCGCGAACGGGCCAATGCCGAGAAGAAGGCCGCGGCCCTGCGCGCCCAGGCGGCGAAGTTGGGCGCCAAGGCCACCAAAGCCGTTGCCGCCCAGAACATGGTCAAGCGGGCCGATCGGCTGTTGGCCGAACTCGACGAGGTGCGGGTGGCCGACAAGGTGGCCCGGATCAAGTTCCCGGAACCGGCCCCCTGCGGTAAGACGCCGTTGATGGCGGAGAACCTCACCAAGGTCTACGGCTCGCTGGAGATCTTCACCGGCGTGGACCTGGCCATCGACCGCGGCAGCCGGGTCGTGGTCCTCGGCCTCAACGGCGCCGGTAAGACGACCTTGCTGCGGTTGCTCGCCGGTGTGGAGCAGCCCACCGCGGGGCGGCTGGTGCCCGGCCACGGGTTGAAAGTGGGTTATTTCGCCCAGGAGCACGACACCCTCGACGACAACGCCACCGTGTGGGAGAACATCCGGCATGCGGCGCCCGACGCCGGGGAACAGGATCTGCGTGGGCTGCTGGGTGCGTTCATGTTCAGCGGACCCCAGCTGGAACAGCCCGCCGGAACCCTGTCCGGCGGTGAGAAAACCCGTCTCGCCCTGGCCGGTCTGGTGTCCTCGGCGGCGAACGTCCTGCTGTTGGACGAACCCACCAACAACCTGGATCCGGTCTCCCGGGAACAGGTGCTCGATGCGCTGCGCACCTATGCGGGCGCGGTCGTCCTGGTCACCCATGATCCCGGTGCGGCCGAGGCGCTGTCACCGGAGCGGGTGATCCTGTTGCCGGACGGCACCGAGGACCACTGGTCGGCGGAGTACCTGGAATTGATTCAGCTCGCGTGAGTTTCGTCCGATGATTTCCCGGTGTCGAACGTGACATTCCTCACAAGAATTGATTGATCATTGCCCGTCGAGTGCTTAGCCTGAGGAGGACGCTGCTCGGCGACTCGGAGGAAGCCATGGGCGACAGGCCGGCACAGAGCAAAACCACCAAAACCACCCTGGGGAAGGGCACACGGGTCACGGGTAAGTCCCGGGACCGCCTGCAATCACAGTTGAAGAAGCAATACGAGGCGGGAGCGAGCATCCGTTCGCTGGCCCGGTCCACCGGACGCTCCTACGGCTTCATTCACAACGTACTGGTGGAGTCGCACGTCCAACTCCGCAGCCGTGGTGGGGCCAACCGCCGCAAGGCGCGTTAGAGCCGCACCTCTGCCGCGAGAATCGACCGCCTCGCCACGCTCGGCGGCCGCGTTCACACGCGTCGGACGCCTCGGTATTGGCGCCCCGGTCGACCACGTTCCCTCGGTGGTCGTGGTCGTGGTCGTGGGCAATCGCGCTCCCGAGAGGGAGCCACCGGGCGGTTGCATGCGGCTGGTCGGATTCGGCTGCGATGACATCGAGCCCGTAGGGATGCGGTCGTCCGGACCGTTCGGTCGATGTCGACCGCCGTCGGTGGGGTGGTCTCCGGGAGGGCGGCCGGGGATTTCTCCGCCGAGGCGGGTTCACAATCCGAGTAGACCGGGATTGTCGGCCAGTTCGCGGAAGCGATCGGCGGGGTCGGCGAGTAGTTTTCGGGCATCGAGGTCCATGAGACCGCAGATCACCTGTATCTCGGCGGACAGGGTGTCGTCCAATTTGCGGGTCTGCTGGTGAATACGAAAGGTTTTGCCGGTGCCCCATTCGAACTCGCAGCTGATCCGTACCTCGTCACCGCCGCGCAATTCGCGCCGATAACTGATCGTGGTCTCCAACACCACCGGTCCGACCCGGCTCGCGCGCAGCTTCTCCTGGCCGATACCGGCGGCCTGGAGGCATTCCCAGCGCGCATGTTCGGCGTGTTGCAAATACACCGCTTGATTGAGGTGGCCGAGAACGTCCAGTTCGTAGCCGCGAACGGTAACAGGCACAGTAAAGGTCATAACAGGGCGAACGGGTAGGTGCCCCCGCGTTGTTCCCGCCGTGGGGCGGTCACCGCTGTGGGGACATTTCGGGACGAGGGCAGGATGAGGATGTCGGATCAGGGGCGGCGGCGTACCGACGCCTCCACCAGATCCAATACCGCGGAAAGGTTTTCGTTCGTATGCCCGGATGCGATCCGGGCGATCAGGCCGTCCAGGACCAGGTCGAGATAGCCCAACAACACATCGGTGGGCACATCGTCGCGCAGCGCGCCCGCGGCCTTGCGACGTTCCAGTCGGGCCAGGGTGGCGGCGGTCAGCTCGGCCGAGCGCTGGGTCCAACTCGCCCGGAACTCCGGATCGGTGCGCAACCGGCGGGCGATCTCCAGTCGGGTGCCGAGCCAGTTGTAGGCCTGTGGGTCGGCCAGCATATCCCGCATGACCTGCACGATGCCCTGGTTGGCGGCGACTTCGGCCATCCGTTCCGCATCCTCTTGCGCAAGGGCGAGAAACAGGGCGTCCTTGTCCCGGAAATGGTGGAAGATCGCGCCGCGGGACAGTCCGATGGCTTCCTCCAGGCGGCGCACCGTGGCGCCGTCGTACCCGTACTCGGCGAAGCAACGGCGTGCGCCGTCGAGTATCTGCGAACGCCGGGCGGCCAGATGATCATCGCTGACCTTGGGCATCGGTCTCCTTCAACGGATATGCGAACCCCGCGCGGCGGATCACCGCGCGGGGTCCTCGGATTACGAGCGAGCGAACGAGAGACCTGTCGGCCTTCTCGCGACTCCGCCGGAGGCGGCGCTGTCAGCCACGAATCATATTCCGCAGCACGTACTGCAGAATGCCGCCATTGCGGTAGTAGTCGGCCTCACCGGGGGTGTCGATACGCACCACCGCGTCGAACTCGATCTTCTCGCCGCTGTCCTTGGTGGCGGTCACCTTCACCGTGCGGGGAGTCGTGCCCTCGTTGAGGGCGGTGATGCCTTCGATATCGAAGACCTCGGTACCGTCCAGACCCAGCGACCGAGCGGATTCGCCCTCGGGGAACTGCAACGGGATGACACCCATGCCGATCAGGTTGGAGCGGTGGATACGTTCGAACGACTCGGTGATGACGGCCCGCACACCCAACAGGCGAGTGCCCTTGGCCGCCCAGTCGCGCGAGGAACCCGAGCCGTACTCCTTACCGCCCAGCACGACCAGCGGGATACCGGCCTTCTGGTAGTTCTGCGCGGCGTCGTAGATGAACGCCTGCGGGCCGCCCTCCTGGGTGAAGTCGCGGGTGTAGCCGCCCGAGACATCGTCGAGGAGCTGGTTGCGCAACCGGATGTTGGCGAAGGTGCCGCGGATCATCACCTCGTGGTTACCGCGACGCGAGCCGAGGGAGTTGAAGTCCTTGCGCGCCACGCCGTGGGACTCGAGGTAGTCCGCGGCAGGGGTGCCCGACTTGATGGCGCCGGCCGGCGAGATGTGGTCGGTGGTGACCGAATCACCGAGCAGGGCCAGCACCCGCGCACCCTTGATGTCCTCGACCGGGGTCGGTTCCTTGGTCATCCCATCGAAGTAGGGGGCCTTGCGGACGTAGGTCGAGTTCTCGTCCCAGGCGAAGGTGTCGCCCTCCGGGGTGGGCAGGCCCTGCCAGCGCTCGTCACCCTTGAACACGTCCGCGTAGGACTTGGTGAACATCTCCTGGCTGATCGCGGACTTGATGGTGTCGTCGATCTCCTGCGCCGAGGGCCAGATATCGCGCAGGAACACCTGGTTGCCCTGTGGGTCGGTGCCCAGCGGCTGGGTCTCGAAGTCGAAGTCCATGGTGCCCGCCAACGCGTAGGCGATGACCAGCGGCGGCGAGGCCAGGTAGTTCATCTTCACATCGGGGGAGATGCGGCCCTCGAAGTTGCGGTTGCCGGACAGCACCGCGGTGACGGTGAGGTCGTTGTCGTTGACGGCCTTGGAGATCTCCTCCGGCAGTGGACCGGTGTTACCGATGCAGGTGGTGCAGCCGTAACCACCCAGGTGGAAGCCGAGCTTCTCCAGGTACGGCCACAGACCGGCCCGCTCGTAGTAGTCGGTGACCACCTGCGAGCCCGGAGCCATATTGGTCTTGACCCACGGCTTGGTCGACAGCCCCTTCTCCACCGCATTGCGAGCGAGCAGGGCTGCGCCGATCATCACCGAGGGGTTGGAGGTGTTGGTGCAGGAGGTGATACCCGCGACGACGACCGCGCCGTGGTCGAGGATGAACTCACCGCGTTCCTCCGAGACGACCCGCACCGGCTTGGAGGGCCGGCCGTCGGCGTGGGTGGCCGCGGACTGGACGTCGACCGCGCCGTCGTCGGCGAAGGAGAGCGCCGGAGCCGGATCGGAGGCCGGGAAGGTCTCCTCGACCGCCTCGTCCAACTGGGTGTGTGGGGTGGGAAGATCCTCCTCCACGTAGTTGTGGATGTCCTTGCGGAAGGCGATCTTCGACTCGCTCAACAGGATGCGGTCCTGCGGGCGCTTCGGGCCGGCGATGGACGGCACCACGGTGCTCAGGTCCAGTTCCAGGTACTCGGAGTAGGCCGGTTCCCGGGTCGGGTCGTGCCACATGCCCTGTTCCTTGGCGTAGGCCTCGACGAGGGCGAGCTGCTCCTCGGACCGGCCGGTCAGGCGCAGGTAGTTGATGGTCTCCGCATCGATCGGGAAGATTGCCGCGGTGGAGCCGAACTCGGGGCTCATATTGCCCAGGGTCGCGCGGTTGGCCAGCGGGACCTCGGCCACACCCTGGCCGTAGAACTCCACGAACTTGCCGACCACCCCGTGCTTGCGCAGCATATCGGTGACGGTGAGCACGACGTCGGTGGCGGTGACGCCCGGCTGGATCTCACCGGTCAGCTTGAAGCCGACCACCCGCGGGATGAGCATCGACACCGGCTGGCCCAGCATGGCCGCCTCGGCCTCGATACCACCGACACCCCAGCCGAGGACACCCAGACCGTTGATCATGGTGGTGTGCGAGTCGGTGCCCACACAGGTGTCCGGGTAGGCCTGGCCGTTGCGGACCATGACGGTGCGGGCCAGGTACTCGAGGTTCACCTGGTGCACGATGCCGGTGCCGGGGGGAACGACCTTGAAATCGTCGAACGCGGTCTGGCCCCAGCGCAGGAACTGGTAACGCTCGGCATTGCGCTGGTATTCGAGTTCGACATTGCGCTCGAAGGCGTCGGCGCGGCCGAAGACGTCGAGGATGACCGAGTGGTCGATGACCAGTTCGGCGGGGGAGAGGGGATTGACCTTCGCCGGGTCGCCGCCGAGGGCGACGACGGCCTCACGCATGGTGGCCAGGTCCACCACACAGGGCACGCCGGTGAAGTCCTGCATGATCACGCGTGCGGGGGTGAACTGGATCTCCACGCTGGGCTCGGCGGTGGGATCCCAGTTCGCGATGGCACGGATGTGGTCGGCGGTGATGTTGGCGCCGTCCTCGGTGCGAAGCAGGTTCTCCGCGAGGACCTTCAGTGCGTAGGGGAGTTTTTCGGTGCCGGGGACGGCCGAGAGCCGGAAGATCTCGTAGGAGTTGCTTCCGACCTCGAGGGTGCCCTTGGCGCCGAAAGTATCGATACTTTTCGTCACGTCAGCTCCACTCGTCGGTGAGGGTGCCGTCGGCGGGGCTGTGCCGACGGCTGGGTATGTCTTCGAAAGGACCACCGGCCGGTTACGTACCGGGTTTCCCGCATCTGCGACTCTAACAGTACGCTTGTCCTGTGAACCGTGTGGGGGCGGCGAAGCGCGGTGCCGGAGGAGCCTCGGCACGCCATGGGCGTGATGTGCGTCATGGTATCCGGAACGCATCGCGTACTGTGCCTGTCGGGTTTGCCGGGGTGTGCTTCGTGTCCGCGAGCGCATCTTCTACGCTCATCCCGCAGTGTTGGATTCCCCGTCGCCTCGCGTGTCGATGCGGCTCGACATGACCGGATGGAAAATGACCGTTTCGTACACTCGGGTTTTCGTCCCCCAGATTGCCGGCTTGCCGCAGAATATCGATCTGGACGAGCTCCGCGCGGATCTCGCGGACAACCACGTGGCGGCACCGAGCGGCGTGGACCAGGACGATGTGGCCGCCATCGTGGCGCAGGCGCGGGCGAAGGGGATCAAGCTCAGTGTGGTGGTCACGGAAGGTAATCCCTGGCATGATTCGGAGCTGCGTGACCTGGCCACCGAGGTGGCCAAGACCGAACACGGCACCATCCTGGTCCTGAGCCGGGACTGGGCGGGCACCTACAGTGATACCTTCAGCCGGGTGAAACTCGAGGCCGCCGAGGACGCGGTCGAGTGGGTGCGCCCGGTCGAGGCGATCGATACGAAAACCCAGACCTTCGTCGATCGGATCGAGCACGAGCCCATGATCGACTGGACCCATATCACGATCATCCTCCTGGTGGGGATGGTGCTGGCGATCGGGGGGTTGTATCGGGTGAAGTCGCGTCGCGCCGAGCGTACGGACGAAGTGCCCCAAAAGATTTCGTAGGGCACCCTACGCCGGCCGCTGTCCGGTCCCGGGCCCGGCGGGGCGGTTGCGTGGGCCCCGTGCCCCATGGGTTCGAAGTGGTCTGCCGTCTCCATCGTTCGATGTGCCCCCGACGTTCCGACGTCGGGGGCACATCGATTTTCGGTGTGTCGTACATAGGGATTCCGTCCGGTTTCGGCGGGTGACTCCATTTGCCGGTTTATCGCCTGGCCAATTTTGTTCTCTCGTTATAAAACCGCTCGACGGGTCGGATAATTTTGCGCAACCGATATATAGCGTTTCCGTGATCCGGACTGTCGTAGCCCACTTCGTGATGAATTGTGCCGTACCGTTCGACCGACCGTATCTGGAAAAGATCGTTGTCCGCGTATCGGCGAGGCGTCGAACAGGCAATTCTTCCGGCCCCGTCGGGTGAGGTCGCAATCGGAACCGCTGGAGGTGCGATGCACTGGGTTCGGCGAATGGGTCACGGTCAACCGTTGTGGATAACGATATGTTTGCTGCTTTGTATCGCGATAATGTCGTCCGCACACGCTTTTGCGGTTCCACCACCACCGCCTCGCCCCGACGAACGGGATATCGCCGATGCCAGGGCCCGTGTGGACGGCGGTATCGATGAAGTCGGCGCGCTGGTCAACGCCGTGGTCGCGGCCGACGAACGGATCCGGCAACATGACGACGAGGTCGCTCACACCCGCGAAGAGGTCA
Organism: Nocardia paucivorans NBRC 100373; assembly: GCF_000308675.1. Lineage (GTDB taxonomy): Bacteria > Actinomycetota > Actinomycetes > Mycobacteriales > Mycobacteriaceae > Nocardia > Nocardia paucivorans. The sequence goes on from NZ_BAGE01000038.1 coordinate 145,628, forward strand.
ACAAGGCTCTGGTGGATCTCCAGAACGCGCGCGCCGCCGCCGCGGCCGCGGAAGCGGAGGTCGACAACACCGGGCGGGCATTGGCCGATGCCGGAACGGCCATACGACGGGCTCGCGGTGAATTCGATCGATTCGCCACGGGGGTCTACACCCGGCCATCCGCCGATGCGATGCTCTCCTACCTCGCCCCCGGTGGACCCGCCGCCGCTTTCGACCGCGCTCGGGTCCTGGACCTGGTGACCCGGAATCGACAGCAGGTGCTCGACGATCTGCGCCGAGCGCAGATCGAATTGGGCAACGCCCACGCCACCGCCCGGCGCGCCCGGGATCTCGCCGAAGCCGCTCGCGCCACCGCCGAACAGCGGCGAACCGACGCGGAAGCGGCCATGCGGGCCGCGACGGCCGAACTGGACCGCCGGACCGCCCTGCGTGACGACCTGCTGCGGCAGCGCGCCGCGGCCCAGGACCGGTTGAACGCCGCACGCGACCGGGTGAGTGGCCTGCAGCGTCAACAGACGGCCTACGCGGACTGGGAGCGACAGCAGCGTGCCGAGGACGCACTCGCATTGGCCACGGCCGCGGCCGCCCGCACCGCCGCCGACCACGCCTCCCGGGCGCGCGCCGCCGCGGCGGGCGCCGGAAAACCCGCACACACCCTCATGGAGGATCGGTCTCGGCGAACCGGCCGGATCGGGGTGTCGCCATATGACACCGGCGGTAGTGCCATCCCGAGGGTGACCGGGCCGGCGGCCATCGAAATCGTGGTCGATCGCGCCCTGTCCCAGCTCGGCGTCGACTATGCCTGGGGTGGCGGCAGTGAGACCGGTCCTACGCGCGGTATCCGCGACGGTGGGGTGGCCGACAGCCACGGCGACTACCGCAAGGTGGGATTCGACTGTTCCGGGTTGATGGTCTACGCGTTCGCGGGTATCGGCGTGTCGCTCCCGCACTACAGCGGTTACCAGTACAACGCCGGTACCCGTGTCCCGGCGGCCGCGCGCCGACGGGGGGACATGCTGTTCTGGGGGCCGGGTGGCAGTGCGCACGTGGCGCTGTATCTGGGTGGCGGCACCATGGTGGAGGCCCCGGAGTCCGGGGGCGTGGTCCGGGTTTCGCCCGTGCGTGAGGCGGGCATCATGCCGTTCGCGGTGCGTATCGTCGACTGAGACGGCCACCGCGGTGGCCGTCGGATTCGGGGCCGGACGGGTGCCGTCCGAGCCGGATCCGTCGTGCCGAGGGGGCCGGGTTCTCGCCCACGGTGTCCCCGGTTGCGGCACGGCAGGCCATTACCTGGAATAGTTGTGACAGCACGCACAGGACCGAGGCGAAAGCGGGGATGTTGGTGACTTCGACGGACGGTGTCAGCGGGGTGGATGTGGCGAAGCGGCCACAGGCGTCCTCATCCGACACCCTCGAGCGTGACGTCCAGACCCTGGAGAAGGCGATCTACGAGGTCAAGCGGGTCATCGTGGGCCAGGATCGACTGGTCGAACGGTTGCTCGTAGGGGTGCTGGCGCGTGGGCACGTTCTGCTCGAAGGTGTTCCCGGCATCGCGAAGACGTTGGCGGTGGAAACCTTCGCCAAGGTGGTCGGCGGCACGTTCTCCCGGGTGCAGTTCACTCCCGACCTGGTGCCCACCGACCTGATCGGTACCCGGATCTACCGGCAGGGCCGGGAGGAGTTCGACACCGAACTCGGCCCGGTCGTGGCCAATTTCGTTCTGGCCGACGAGATCAACCGCGCGCCCGCCAAGGTGCAGTCGGCGCTGCTCGAGGTGATGGCCGAACGGCATGTGTCGATCGGCGGCAAGACCTACCCCATGCCGGATCCGTTCCTGGTGATGGCCACACAGAACCCGATCGAGAGCGAAGGTGTGTACCCGCTGCCGGAGGCGCAGCGCGACCGTTTCCTGTTCAAGGTGGTCGTCGACTACCCCTCGGTGGAGGAGGAGCGCGAGATCATCTATCGGATGGGTGTCACCCCACCCGAACCCAAGCAGATCCTGGCACCGGCCGAGCTGCTTCGGCTGCAGAAACTGGCCTCGAACACCTTCGTGCACCACGCGCTGGTCGACTATGTGGTCCGGGTGATCTCGGCCACCCGCGCACCGGCCGAGTTCGGGCTGAACGACGTCGCGGGCTGGATCTCCTACGGCGCCTCGCCGCGCGCCAGCCTCGGCATCATCGCCGCCTCTCGGGCCGTCGCGCTGATCCGCGGCCGTGACTACGTGGTGCCGCAGGATGTGGTCGAGGTGATTCCGGATGTGCTGCGTCACCGCCTGGTGCTGTCCTACGACGCGCTCGCCGACGAGATCAGCCCCGAGGACGTGATCACCCGGGTGCTGCAGACCGTCGGCATGCCCCAGGTCGCGCCGCAGGCCGTGGGCCAGACCGCGCCCGTCGGGGACAACGGCCGCGGTCCGGTCCCGCCGCCCGTACCGCAGGGTCCGCCGCAGGGGCAACAGCAGGTTCCGCCGCCCGCGGGTCAGATCCCGCAGGCCGCCGGCAACAACCAGCCCAAGTGACCCGCCCCTCGGAACACCCCGCCGCGACGCCCGATCACGCTCCGCCGTCGTTCCGTGGGGGTGATCTGCGTGACCCGCGGCTGTCGGCCGCGCTGCGGACGCTCGAACTCACCGTGCGGCGTCGTCTCGACGGGGTGCTGCACGGAGACCACCTCGGCCTGATCCCCGGCCCGGGTTCGGAGCCGGGGGAGGCCCGTGCCTACCAGCCCGGTGACGATGTGCGGCAGATGGACTGGTCGGTCACCGCCCGCACCACCCACCCGCATGTGCGGCAGATGATCGCCGACCGGGAGCTGGAGACCTGGATGGTGATCGACCTCTCGGCCAGTCTGGACTTCGGCACCGCGGCCTGCCAGAAACGCGATCTGGCCATCGCCGCCGCGGCGGCCATCACCCACCTCACCAGCGGTGGTGGCAACCGGATCGGTGCCATCGTGGCGACCGGTGAGCGGTTGGTCCGCATCCCCGCGCGCGGCGGCCGGGCGCATGCGCAGTCGCTACTGCGTTCCATCGCCACCACCCCGCACGCCCGCGACGGGGTGCGCGGGGATCTGCGCGGGGCGATCGAATCGCTGCGGCGTCCGCAGCGCAAACGCGGACTCGCGGTGGTCATCAGCGATTTCCTGGGCGAAATCGATTGGCAGCGACCGCTGCGGGCCATCTCCGGCCGACACGAGCTGCTCGCGGTGGAGGTGCTCGACCCCCGTGACCTCACCCTGCCCGATCTGGGCGATGTGGTGTTGCACGACCCGGAGACCGGGCGTACGCGGGAGTTCAGCGTCACCCCCACTCTGCGCGCCGACTATGCGGCCGCCGCCCGGCAGCACCGAGAACATGTCGCGCAGGCGCTGCGGAACTGTGCCGCGCCGGTGCTGACCCTGCAGACCGACCGGGACTGGATCGCCGATGTGGTCCGGTTCGTCGCCACCCGGCGCCACAGCCTCGGCGCCTCGACCCAGCGGGTGCCCCGCCAATGAGTATTTCGCATTTCACCGCCCCGATCTGGCTCGGCTTCCTCGCCGTCATCCTGCTGTTGGCACTGGGATATCTGCTGGCCCAGCGCCGTAAGCACAAGCACATGATGCGGTTCACCAATATGGAGCTGTTGGAGCAGGTGGCTCCGAACCGCCCGGATTTCCGGCGTCACCTGCCGATTGTGCTGCTGTTGCTCGGCATGGTGTTCTCGACCATCGGGGCGGCCGCCCCCACCGCGGTGGAGAAGGTGCCGCGCAACCGGGCGACCGTCGTCCTCGTGATGGACGTGTCGTTGTCGATGGAGGCCACCGATGTGCAGCCGAGCCGACTGGAGGTTGCCCAAGAGGCCGCGAAGAACTTCGCCGACGGTTTGACGCCGGGAATCAACCTGGGTCTGGTCACCTATGCGGGGACCGCATCGGTGATGGTCAGTCCCACCACGAACCGGGAGGCGGTGAAGGCCGCCATCGACAACATCAAACTGGCCGAGCGGACCGCGACCGGCGAAGGGATACACACCGCCCTGCAGGCCATCGACGTCCTGGGTTCGGTACTGGGTGGTGCGGAGACACCGCCGCCGGCTCGGATCGTGCTGATGTCGGACGGTAAGCAGACCGTCCCGGACTTCGACGATGTCGACAACCCCCGCCACGAATACGTCGCCGCGCGACTGGCGAAGGAGAAGGGGGTGCCGGTGTCGACGATTGCGTTCGGCACCAAGTGGGGCACGGTCGACATTCCCCGCGAGGACGGCGGCACGGACCGGGTGAAGGTAGAGGTCGACGACGAGGCGATGCAGGAGATCGCCCGGTTGTCGGGCGGTGAGTACTACAGCGCCGCCACCCTCCAGGAACTGTCCAATGTGTACGACACCCTGGAACAGCAGATCGGGTACGAGATGAGACGAGGCGACGCGAGTCGGCCGTGGTGGCTGCTCGGATTGGCCGCCACCCTCGCGGGTGTCGTCCTGGCGATTGCGTTCCGGCAGCGTCTTCCGTGACCGATTCACGGTGAGAACCATTGGGGCGGCGCCTGTTCGAAACGAAAGGGCGCCGCTCCCATGGTCGGCGCATTACGTTCTGTGTAGCGACGTTCTGTGTAGCGCCTCGATGGGAGGGTTCGCTGCGTGGGGCCTTCTCGGTCGGTTCGGTGGCGCCGGTCGCGCCCGCTGTTGCCATGAGGTTCTCGACATCGTCGTGTAGGGCCGAAGACGCGTGTTATCGGCCCGGTGCACCTATTCCGGCCGGGCCATACGCCGCACTGCTACGGGCCGGAGTCGCGGACGACGGGTCCGGCCCGAAGTGTGTTCGCCTTCGGTGATCCCGGGGCAGGATCGCCGCCGATATATGTGGGAGGTCCTGATGGTCTGTGGGAAACGCGGCCGGGTAGGTTGGTCCGCATGTCGAACACAGTATCGCGCTCGGTCCTGGTGACCGGCGGTAACCGCGGTATCGGGCTCGCGGTCGCGCAACGTTTGCTCGCCGATGGCCACAAGGTGGCGGTCACCCACCGGGGTTCCGGTGTGCCGGAGGGGCTGCTCGGCGTGAAATGCGATGTCACCGATTCCGACTCGGTGGATCGTGCGTTCGCCGAGGTCGAGGAGCGGCAGGGCCCGGTGGAAGTACTGGTCGCCAATGCCGGCATCACCGAGGACACCCTACTCATGCGGATGAGCGAGGAACAGTTCAGCAGGGTTGTCGACGCCAACCTGACCGGCGCCTTCCGCTGCGCCAAACGGGCCAATCGGGCCATGTTGCGGGCACGGTGGGGTCGGTTGATCTTCCTCGGCTCGGTGGTCGGGATGGCCGGTATGGCCGGTCAGGTCAACTACGCCTCCACCAAGGCCGGTCTCATCGGTATGGCGCGATCGCTGACCCGCGAACTGGGGTCGCGTTCCATCACCGCCAATGTGGTGGCCCCCGGCTTCATCGAAACCGATATGACCAACGCCCTGGACGACAAGTACCAGGAGATGGCGGTTCAGGCCATTCCGCTGCAGCGTAAGGGCAAACCGGAGGATGTCGCCGCGGTCATCAGCTTCCTGGCCTCCGACGATTCCGCCTATGTCTCCGGTGCGGTCATTCCGGTCGACGGCGGCCTCGGCATGGGGCACTGAGCGCACCGACACAATTCCAACGTCAGGAGAATCGAATACTCATGGGCGGATTGCTCGACGGCAAGACCATCCTCGTCACCGGCATCATCACCGATGCCTCCATCGCCTTCCACGCCGCCGCGATCGCGCAGGAGCAGGGCGCGAAGGTGATCATCACCGGTATTCCGGAACGGTTACGGCTCATCGACCGCATCGCCAAGCGCCTGCCGAAAGAAGTACCGCCCGCCATCGGGCTCGATGTCACCAGTGAAGAGGACCTCGCCGCCCTGGCGGACAAGGTCCGGGAATTGGCTCCCGAGGGCCTGGACGGGGTGCTGCACTCGATCGCCTTCGCTCCGAAGACCCTCATGGGTCCGGAGGCGAAACCCTTCCTGGAAGGCCCCGGTCCGGACGCCGCCAAGGCGTTCGAGATCTCGGCCTGGAGCTATGCTTCGCTGGCCCGTGCCGTCCTGCCGGTGATGAACGAGGGTGGTTCGCTGGTCGGTATGGACTTCGATCCGCGCACCGCCATGCCGTTCTACAACTGGATGGGTGTCGCCAAGGCGGCCCTGGAATCGGTGAACCGATATGTGGCGCGTGAGGTGGGTCAGGCCAAGAAGATCCGGTCCAACCTGATCGCGGCGGGGCCGATCAAGACCCTGGCCGCCAAGGCCATTGCCGGTACCGCCACCGACGACGCCGCCAAGCTGAACCAGCTCAACGTCTACTGGGACGGGGCCGCGCCCATCGGCTGGGATGTGGACGATCCGACGGTTGTCGCCAAGTCCATCGTCGCGCTGTTGTCGGACTGGCTGCCCGGCACCACCGGGTCGATCGTCTACGTCGACGGTGGCGCCAGTCATAACACCTGGTTCCCGGAGAACATGCCGGTCGCCTGATCGGACCCATTCACCACAGCCGGAAGGAGACACCCCGTGGCCCGGGCGGTCGATGCACTGTTGTTGCTGTCCTTCGGCGGGCCCGAAGGACCCGACGAGGTGATGCCGTTCCTGGAGAATGTCACCCGGGGGCGAGGCGTGCCGCCGGAACGTCTCGCCGAAGTGGCCGAGCACTATCTGCACTTCGGTGGGGTGTCCCCGATCAACGCGCTCAATCGCGACATCATCGCCGCCGTCGAGCGGGAACTGGACGCGGCCGGCCTGGATCTACCGGTGTACTTCGGCAACCGCAACTGGCATCCCCTGGTGGAGGACACCGTTGCGCGGATGGCCGCCGACGGTGTCCGGTCGGCGCTGGTGTTCCCCACCTCGGCCTGGGGCGGGTATTCCGGTTGCCGTCAGTATCACGAGGACATTGCCAGGGCCCGGGCCGCGGTCGGCGCCGGCGCACCGGAACTGGTGAAGCTGCGCCAATACTTCGACCACCCCCTGTTGATCGAATCCTTCGCCGACGCCATCCGTGCCGCGCGGGAGCGCCTACCGGCCGATCGGCGGGAGGACGCCCGGCTGGTGTTCACCGCGCATTCGGTGCCGGTGGCCGCCGACGCCGCCGCCGGACCGGCTGCCGACGGCGGCCGGCTCTACAGCCGGCAGGTGGCCGAGGCGGCCCGATTGTGCGCCGCGGCAACGGGTTTCCCCGATCACGACCTGGTATGGCAGTCCCGTTCCGGTCCGCCGCAGGTGCCGTGGTTGGAACCGGACATTGTGGACCACTTGGAAGCCCTCTCCGGCAAGGGGGTCGACGCGGTGGTGGTGTGCCCGGTGGGATTCGTCTCCGACCACCTCGAAGTGATCTGGGACCTCGACAACGAGGCCGCCGAGAAGGCTGCCGAACTCGATATGGCCTTCGCCCGGGCCGCCACCCCGGGAACCGATCCTCGGTTCGCCCGGCTGGTGGTGGAACTGATCGGTGAGCAGGTGCGGGATATACCGCCGCGTCGTTCGAGCGAGATTCCCGCCTACGGGTGCACGGTCAACGGCACCGCCTGCCGGGCAGGATGCTGCGAACCGCTTCGTCGCGCGCCCGGACGGGAGTAGTGGTGCGCCCCCGGGCGGGGCCGTTCGATGGTTCGTACCCCCATCCGGGCGTGCCGGTCCCCGGCGGGTCCGGGTGGTCGTGCCCCGAACGTGGGTGATGGTCAGCGCGCGCCGGGTGTCGAGGTGTGGATGGCGATGAGGCGGGCGGCTCGGATGGCATCCCAGAGGGGTCGCAGCAGGGATTCGTGCGCCATGGCGGCACCGGCGGAGGTCGGCGAGGAGGCCGGTTCCCGCTGGGCGACGGTGAGGATGGCCGCCACATGATCGGCGGTATCGAGAATTCGCTTGGCGCGCAAGGGGATCGAGTCCGGGTAGATATGCCTGGAGTAGTCGGCGAGTTCGGCTTCGATGAGTTCTCGAGGGTCTGCGTCACCGGTTCCCAGGCCGGTGGTGTGCAGCCGCATGAGGGCGTCGGCCGCATCGCGTACCGCTTCGCGCATGGCGTATTCGGCCTCGCCCAGGGTCATATCGGGACCGGGAAGGGTGGGTATCGCGGTGGTGTAGATATTCCATTGCAGGGTGTTCTCATCCACCCAACGGGGGATGAGACCGGTGCCCTCGCCGTCCGGCACGCCGATCAGAATGCCCTCCCCGGCCTCGATGGCGTCGGCGGCGAAGGCGGTGCCGACGGGCACCCCGCGGACATCACCGGGAACCGGGAGCACCAGCCGCAATCGGGCACCGGGGGACGCCATGGTTTCCCGAATCATCTTGAGCAGCGCCATGACTCCGGTGGTGGGCGTATCACCCCGGGAGGACCACGGCAGATCGGTGCGGCCCCCGGTCACCGGATCGCCCGCCGCGATGGTGTGCAGGGATGCCCAGGCGTGCATGGCCTCCAGTACGTCGTCGGGCGCACTGCAACCGGCCAGCCAGGAGCCGGCCCATACGGTGAGGGTCGCGCTGGGGGAGCACATAATCATCGAGCATAAATGCTCGTCGCTACTCGCGGGCGACCTCGGGGTCATGCGGGTTCGGTGACGAAGTCGATAAGTCGTTCCACCGCCCCCAACAGCGGCGCCTCCAGATCCCGGAACGTGCGCACCGCCGCGTGGACCCGCTGCCAGCCGTCCTGCGGCGTACCCCAACCGAGCCGCCGACAGATACCGGTCTTCCAATCCTCACCGTGCGGTACGGTCGGCCATTCCCGCAGCCCCAGTGCGGCCGGGCGTACCGCCTGCCAGATATCGACATAGGGGTGTCCGGTGACCAGGACATGCGGTCCCAGTCCGGTGGTGAGGTGGGTCTCCTTCGATCCGGCCACCAGATGATCCACCAGCACCCCGATCCGTCGCCCCGGACCGGGCTCGAACTCGGCGAGTCGGGCGCCGAGATTGTCCAGCCCCTCCAGTTGCTCGACCACCACACCTTCCACCCGCAGGTCATGTCCCCATACCCGCTCCACCAGCGCGGCGTCGTGCATCCCTTCCACCCAGATCCGACCGGCCGCCGCGACCCGGGCCCGTAAACCTTCCACCCGGGTAGAACCGGACGCCGAACGGGTGGGCGCGGTCCGCACCGGAGCCTTCGGACGGACCAGGGTCACCGGTTCACCGTCGATCAGGAACGCGGCCTCGCGCAGCGCGAACAGGCGCACGACACCGCGGGCGTCCTCGAGTTTCACGAAGTCTCCCTCGTAGCCGCGGTCGAATCCCACCACCGCACCACAGAAGCCGCCGGCCGCGTCCTCCACCACGAGGTCGCGTTCGGCGACCACCCGCGGAACTGCCCGCTTCCTGGTTCGCGTATGCCCGGAAAAGATGTCGCCGTACCTGTCACCCGCACTCACGGGGCCGAAACTACTGCACCCGACAGCCGCTCGACGGTATCCGGTATCCGGCGGTGTTGCGCGGACGGCCCCGAATGTCGGCCACAGCCACTACAGTGAGGATGTGGCCGCAGTTTTCTGGCTCGTCGCCGGCCTGGTGCTGGCGGCGGCCGAGATGTTCGTCGGTGAACTGACGTTGTTGATGCTCGGGGGCAGTGCCCTGATCACCGCAGGCGTCGCGTTCGCAGCCGACACCGGTTTGGTGGTCGATGCGGTGATCTTCGCTGTTTCGGCCATGGTGCTGTTGTTGGGTGTGCGCCCGGTTCTGTTGCGTCGCTTCGGAACTCCGCCGCCGACTCCCACCAATGTCGACGCGCTGACCGGCAGGACGGCGCAGGTGTTGGAACCGGTGGACGAACACGGCGGTCTGGTGAAGCTGAGCGGTGAGGTGTGGACCGCGCGGTCGTTCGATCCGGGGGAACAGTACCCGGAGGGGACCACGGTGTACGTGATGAAGATCGACGGCGCGACCGCTGTCGTCTGGAAAGGACCCTGATGGAGTTGTTGATACTGGCAGTTGTTCTCATACTGCTGGTAGCGGTGGTGGTGCTCAAGTCCGTGGCCCTGGTGCCGCAGGCCGAGGCCGCGGTGATCGAACGCCTCGGGCGGTACCAGCGGACGGTCTCGGGACAGCTGACCTTCCTGGTGCCGTTCGCCGACCGGATTCGCGCCAAGGTGGATCTGCGTGAGCGGGTGGTGTCGTTCCCGCCGCAGCCGGTGATCACCCAGGACAACCTCACCCTCCAGATCGACTCGGTGGTCTACTTCCAGGTGACCAACCCGCAGGCCGCGGTATACGAGATCAGCAACTACATCGCCGCCGTCGAACAGCTCACCGTCACCACCCTGCGCAATGTGGTGGGTGGTATGACTCTCGAGGACACCCTCACCTCCCGCGACCAGATCAACAACCAGTTGCGCGGTGTTCTGGACGAGGCCACCGGCCGATGGGGCCTGCGGGTGGCACGCGTCGAACTCAAGGCCATCGATCCGCCGCCGTCGATCCAGGAGTCGATGGAGAAGCAGATGAAGGCCGATCGGGAAAAGCGCGCCATGATCCTCACGGCGGAGGGCACCCGGGAATCGCAGATCAAAACCGCCGAGGGCGCCAAGCAGGCACAGATCCTGGCGGCCGAGGGTTCCAAGCAGTCGGCCATTCTGGCGGCCGAGGGTGAACGGCAGAGTCGGATCCTGCGCGCCCAGGGTGAACGTGCCGCCGCCTATCTGCAGGCGCAGGGCCAGGCCAAGGCCATCGAAAAGGTTTTCGCCGCCATCAAATCCGGTAAACCCACCCCGGAACTGCTGGCCTACCAGTACATGCAGACCCTGCCCCTGGTGGCTCGGGGCGACGCCAACAAAGTGTGGTTGGTGCCCAGCGACTTCGGCAAGGCACTGGAGGGTTTCGCCAAGAGCTTTGCCAGCCAGGGACAGGACGGGGTGTTCCGCTACGAACCGTCCACCGACGAGGAGACCCCGCCCAAGCCGGAGGACGATTCCGACGAGGTCGCCGACTGGTTCGACACCAGCACCGATCCGGCCGTCGAGCGCGCGGTACGGGCTGCCGAATCCGTCGCGCGTACCCCGGTGGAGTCGGCCGTGCCGCCCTCGGCGCGGTCGGTGAAGCCGGTGGCGCAACCACCGGCCACTCCGCCTCAGGGGCAACCGTTGCCGCCCTTCCCGCCGAATCAGCAGTAATCCACATCGGTTCGCCGGTGGTGTCCCGCGGCCGACCCGGTCGCGGAGGGCGGAAGCCGCCCCTGAATCGGGGGCGGCCGAAACCGCCCGTCCCGGCCGTATCTCGGGAATAATCGGAACCCTCTGACAGACAACGACTTCGGGGGTTCGTGAGAACACGTCGTACGGTTCTGCAAGTGGCCGCGTTGGCGCCGCTGGTCGCCGCCTGCGCACCCGATGTCCTGCTCGGTAATCCGGACGTGGTGCGGATCGCGGTGGCCTGGAGCGGGGTGGAACTGGCGGCGTTTCGGTCGCTGACGGCGGCGCCTATGCTGCCGTATCCGGTGGAGGTGGTGCCGCTGGGTGACGATATCGGGACCGCGTTCGCCGCCGGTGGGCGTTCGGCACCCGATATCGTCATGTTGCCGCAGGCCGGCCTGGTCCGGGAGTTGGCCGAGCGCGGCCGGTTGCGGTCGCTGTCGAAATCGTTGTGGGACGATGCCCGGGGGCCGTGCTATGTCGAGCAATGGCGGCGCCTGTGTTGGCACCGGGACATACTGTATGCGGTTCCGTTCAAGGCGGCGGCCAAATCTCTGGTGTGGTACGACCTGGAGTCGTTGCGCGAGCATCGGTTGGGCGATCCGTGGGATTGGACCCTGGCGGACTGGGTCGACCGGGCGCGTGGACTCGCCGACGCGCCGCGGAAACTGCTCGCGCTCGGGGCCGCCGACGGTTGGGTGCTCACCGATCTGTTCGAGAACCTGCTGGCGGGTGAATCTTCCGCGGTCTACGAGGCGATGGGAACCACGGGCACCGAACGGATCTGGGACCAACCGGCCATCCGTGCCGCCTTCGCGCATCTCGCCATGCTGTGGGGGCGGCGAGATGTGTTGGCGGGCGGGATCGGTCCGGCGCTGACCCGCCAATTCCCCGACGCGATACGGGAAGTGTTCGAATACCGGCGGGCCGTGGCGGTGGTCGCCCCCGATTTCGCGGAGCCGGTGGTACGCGGTGCACTGCGCCGTGCCCGGCGTCCCGAGGCGGTGGTGGGCGTCGTGGAGTTCCCGGCGGTCGGGCCCGATGGACATCGACCCCGGATCGTGGGCGGGGACGTCATGGTGGTGACCGCCTCGGCCGATCCCCGGGCGGAGGCGGTGGTCGCGGCGCTGGCGACCCCGCAGGCTCCGGTGCCGTGGATCGAAGGGACCGGTGGCTTCCTCGGACCGAATCTGCGTACCGTCGCCCGTTATTCGGCGTGGTTGGCGCCCACCACCGAACGGTTGCCGTCCTGGCCGGTTTTCGACCTGTCCGACCGTATCGGGGAAATCGGTGGCCGGGACGGGCTGTGGCGGGTGCTGACCGATTTCCTGATCGCGGTCGGTGACAGCGGCATCGAGATCGATGCCGCTACTGCTCGGGCCGTGACGGCGCTCGACCGATACGAACGGAGCCGGCGATGACGGGTTCGGTGGAATTCCGGGCGCACGGCCTGACCCTGGAATTGGCCACCCGCCGTATCCACGGCTCCCTGGTTCCCGGCACCCCGCCACATCGCGGCGCGGCCTGGTTGGCGTGCCTGCCCGCCGCCGTGTTGTCGATGCTGTTGGTGGTGCCGGCCGGATGGACGTTGGTGTCGGCTACGCGCGCCCGCCCGGGGATCGTGGTGTGGTGTGCGGTGTGCGCCGTGGCGGTTGTCGCGCTGGTCCGCTTCGTGCGCCGGATATCGGCCGCGTGCGAGGACCGAACCCCCGCCGGCTCGGGGCGCCGTGCTCGAAGTCTGCCGTGGGTGGGGACGGCGGGGGCCGGGGCCGTCGCCGCTGTCGCGGTGTTCGCGTTGGGTGATGCGCTCGGTCGCGACGGAATGTGGTCGTATCTGCGGACCCTCGGTTGGGTGGTGTTCGGATTCGGCCTGTTGTTCGTCGCTTTGCTGCTGGCCTGGTGGAGCCGTAACGCCCGCTGGTTGTGGCGGCCGCTGATCGTGCCGTTCGGTATCTCGGCCTTCGTCTCCGGGGTGGCGTTCCGGCTGATCTTTCAGTACCTGGCCGACCGTCTCGGGATCGGGAGCGTGCTGGGGTATCGGCTGTGGTTCGGGATCATGCTCGGTTCGGCGTTCCTGTGGACCTGGTTGGGGTTCCTCATCGGACTCTTCCGCGCCGGTATCGGTGCCGTCCAGGACGATCCGGTGCGGTGGGGATATCTCCGGGCCGACGATGCGCCGACCTTGCGGCGGCTCTACGAGTTGCTGCGCCCCATCGTCCTGGTGGCCGGGTTGGTGGTGGGTGTCGCCGCGGCCCGGGTCTTCGACGTGGTGCTCATCGGGGTGCCCGGTTCCATGCACTATCAGGTGGACAGTGCCACCGTGCACTGGTGGCGGTTGGCGACCGAACGGGATCCCATGTCGGGGGAGGCGGCAGCCTACAGCCTGCCCTTGGCGGTTCTGGTGGGTCTGGCCGCCTGGGTGCTGCGCACCGGTGTCCGGCGGCACCGGGTGAGTCTGGCCCCGGATCCGGTCGAACCCGTCGAGACCCCGCGCGCGGTCGCGGCCGGTCCCGTCGCGGGGCGGGTCGCGCGCACGGCGGGAATCGCCTTGGCCTCCGCGGCGGCGCTGGTGCCGTTGATCGTTCTGCTCGTCGCCGCGTTCCGGGGGCCGCACGGTTGGAGTCCGGCGGCTCTCACCGAGATATGGCGCGACGAGGCGCTGCGAACCTCGCTGCAGGCCACCGCGTGGGTGGCCGCCCTGGCGACGATCGTGGTCGTCGCGGCGGCGGCGCCGTTGGCGTACCGACTCGCCGGCCTGAACCCAGACCACCCCCTGTCGGGCGGGATCGTCACCGTTCTCGTGGTGTTCGCGGTGCTGCCCGTGCAGAGCTATCTGGGGCCGCTGGACGCGCTGATCGACGCATACGGACTGTCCGGCACCCGGATTCCGCTCATCCTGGTGCATGCCGCCGCCGGGCTGCCGATAGCGGTGTTGATCCTACGTGGGGCGCTGTTGTCGCCCCCGGACAGTTCGGCGGCCGACGCGCTGCGCGGCCCCGCCCCACCCGGTGCCATCACGCGGCGGATCCTGACCACCGCCGGGCCCGCCATCGGTGCCGTCGCGGTACTGGAGTTCGTGCAGGTGTGGAACGATTTCGTGGTCGGTCTGCTGGCCAGTGGTGCCGGTTCGTCCCCGTGGTCGCTGCTGCTGTGGGGGGAGGCCCGCCAGTTCGGTGAGAACGCCGCCCACTTGGCCGCCGGCTCTCTCGTAACGGCCGTACTGCCGGTGTTGTTGGTACTGGCCACGTGGCGCCGGTGGTTGCTGCCCGGATTGACGGGGGGAGCATTGCGATGAGTGGTCCACCGTCCAGGCCGACGTTCCTGGAAGGACTTCTGGCCGGTTCGTCGGTTTTGGCCACGGCGCTATTGCTGGAGTTGGCCCGCAACCTGGTGGTGAACTCGTTCAGTGAGAGCGCCGCATTGCAGGTGCTCGGCAGTACGCTGCGGTGGCTGTCGGTGTTGATCGTGGCGGTGTCCATGGTCTACGCCGGATATCGGTTTCTGAACGGGCGGCGCGAACAGGTGGGTATCGCGCGCCGGCTGGAACCACTGGCTCATCTCGAGGAGCTCGGCCTGCCGGTTGCGGATCCGGCGCCGCGTCTCTCGGTGCCGGCGCCGGAATCGGCGCCGGAGCTCGGGCGCCACCCGACCGCGGCCACCCTCCGCGAACTGCCGGTGGCGGAATTCGATACCGCGACCCTGCTGGCGGTCCTGACCGCCATCCTGGACGCGCCGGCGCTGCTACCGCTCGAGGCGCCGGCCGCGAATCGACCGCGCCGTACCGCCACCGTGTTGCTCGAGGAACTGACGCAGGCGGGAATCCTGGTCCGACACGGTGCTCACCGGTACCGGCTCGCGCGGGTTCCGGTTGAACCGCGCCGTGACGAGGTGGTGGCCGACACGCGGTGGCGAGCCGCGTTACCCGCCCTGCTGCGTCACTGTGCCGACCGTGCCTGCGGGTGGGCGGTTGCGCTGGATACCGCGCCGTATACGGAGAGCGCCCGTCGCTGGTTCACCGTGGAGGAGCCGTATCTGTGTCGGTTGGTGCGGGAATGCGCCGATCCGGCGGTTCCGGTCTCGGTGACCGCCGCCGCGGAGCTGGTCCGGATCTCCGATGCGCTGGACAGCTGGTATGCCCGCACCGGACGCCCGGAGCACGAGAACGGGGTGGCCGAGTCGCTGCAGCGTATCCGTGGACTCGACCCGCTGGTGTTGAGCCGTGACCTGGCCAGATTGCGGGCCGGTCTGCTGCGCGAGCGACCTCGGCGATACCGTCCGCGCAAACTGTCCACCGGACTGGCTGCGCGATGGGAACACCGCGCAGCGGTGGAGCTGCTGGTCGGGGCCCCCGATCATGTGGACGAGGCGGTGGATCGGCTGGAGACCGCCTGGTCGCTGCTGCCCCGCGAGGACATCGCAGGCGAGGTGTGCGTTCTGCTCAACCTCGCCGTGGCCCATATTCGGCAGGGGCGCCTCGATGCCGCCCGGGACCGTCTGGAATTGGCCGAGTTCCGCAGTCGGGGCGGGCGCGACCCGAGCGGTCGCGCCCAGGTCCACGAGCTCACCGGGGTGGTGTGGTGGGTGCGGGGTGAGCCACGTCGGGCGCTGCGCTGCTGGCAACAGGCCCTGACCTGCTACCGGGAACTCGCCGACGATCTCGGTATCGCGCGCTGTCTGCGGCACCTCGGCTCGGCGATCACCCTGGTTCCCGAACACGGTGATCTATTGCTCGGAACCGATCCGCCGCCCGATATCGACGAGGTGCGACGCCGGGCCCGGGGTTGGCTGGCGGAGGCGCGACGTCGCCGACCGGACGCTGCCGATCCATATGCGCGCGAACATGTCCGCGGAGCGCGGGTTTCGCCTCGGAGTGCCCCGTATCGGCTGCGCGTTCCGGACGGTCACCGCCCCGAGTCCAGCCCCCTGTTCCGGTGGCCGCTGCCCGCTCCGGACCGGCCGGTCGAGGACCTCACCTGACGATCCGGCCGTCAGCGTTCGCCGGCCACCGACAGGCAGGGTTCGGCGTCCTCGGCCGGTTTCCACTTCTGGTCGACGAGCAGACCGAGCAGACCGACGGCAATGCAGACGATCGAGACCACGACCATGGCCGGGTGGGTCCCACCGGTGAGCGCGTCGGCGAGAACCACGGTGGCCACCGTGCCGGGCATGATCCCGATGACGGTGGCCGCCACATACGGCCAGAACCGCACCGAGGAGAGCGCACAGCAGTAATTCACCACCGAGAACGGCGCGAAGGCGATGAGCCGTAGCGATCCCACCGCCAGCCAACCGCGTCGCGCCAACCGGTCGTCGATACCCCGTACGGCCGGATGGTTCAGCCGGGCCCGAACCCGGTCGTGGTCCAGCGCCCGCACCAGCAGGAACGCCAGTATCGCGCTCAGGGTGGTGGCGCCGGCGGCGATGGTGATCCCCAACGCCGGACCGAACAGTATCCCGGAGCTGACGGTGAACACGGTGCGCGGAACCGGCGCCACCGTGATCAGGGTGTGGGCGAGAAAGAACAGCAGGGGGAAGAGGGGCCCTACGCTCTGAGCCCACTCCTGGATCCGGCGGGGACTCGGTAATGGGAACACGAGCGCGGCCACGCAGACCACCACCGCGCCGAGGAGAAACAGGGCGATACGCCGGTCACGGATCAGTTCGGTCACCGGCCGAGGTTACCTGCCTCGGTCACCGCCCGAGGTTACCCGCCGGTAGTGGTGGGTAGGGGGAGGTGGTGTGACGTCGGCCGCTAGCATCAGAGGAAACGGGATGAATGACCGTTAACCAAAGTATTCGCTGAGCTGGGCGGATGCACAGGTACCTGCGTGCGGAACGGTGCGCTCGTACTGGAACTAGAACGAGGGAACAGGGTATGGCGATTGCTTCAGAACCCGCGGCCGGAGCGGATCCCGGTTCGTCCGCGGTGCCCGAATATCCCGCCTGGCGCAAGGGTGTGGCGGGCGTACTGGCCAAGGCCCGTAAGGTCGATGCCGCCGAACTCGGCCCGGAGCCGGAAAAGCTGCTGAATCAGACGACCTACGACGGGTTGACCATCGCCCCGCTGTACACCCGCCGCGATGAGCTGCCCGAGCTGCCGCTGCCGGGGGTGTATCCGTTCGTGCGAGGCGGTTCGGGCACCCGGGACGTGCACCGCGGCTGGTATGTCAGTGCCCTGATCGGCGCCGAGAACGCCGCGGCGGCCAATCAGGAGATCCTGTCCGGGTTGGAGAACGGCCTGAGTGCTATCTGGCTGGGTGTCGGTGATCACGGGGTGCCGGTGGCGGACCTGCCTGCCGCGCTGTCCGGTCTGCTGTTCGAACTCGCGCCGCTGACCCTGCACGCCGGGGCCGCGATGAACGAGGCCGCGACGGCCCTTTTCGAGATTCTCGACGGCTACGGTGCCCCGGAGCGCTCCGATATCCGGATCGGGTTGGGTGCTGCCCCGTTGACCGGACGATTCGCCGGGATCGCAGACGTCGACCTTCCGGACGCGGTATCGCTGGCCGTGCGATCCGCCGCCCGGGCGGAGACGGTGCGGGCGATCACGGTGGACGGCACCGTCTTCCACGACGCCGGCGCCGCCGACGTCCAGGAACTGGGTGCCGCCGTGGCCGCCGGTCTGGAGTACCTGCGCGCGCTGACCGGACAGCTGTCGGCGGTACAGGCGCTGCGGCAGGTGGAATTCCGCTTCGCCGCCACCGACGATCAGTTCGCGACCATCGCCAAGTTCCGGGCCGCTCGGCAGTTGTGGGCTCGGGTCGCCCACGTCTGTGGCGCTCCTTCCGAAGGGTCGGCGCCGCAGCACGCGGTGACCTCGGCGGCCATGATGAGCCGTCGCGATCCCTGGGTGAACCTGCTGCGCACCACCCTGGCCGCTTTCGGCGCCGGTGTCGGTGGCGCCGATACGGTGACCGTGCTGCCCTTCGATTCTGCCCTGCCCCCCGGGGAACTCGGTGTGTCGCAGACGTTCTCGCAGCGGATGGCGCGCAACACCCAGTTGCTGCTGCTCGAGGAGTCCCACCTCGGACATGTCCAGGACCCGGCCGCGGGCTCCTGGTACGTGGAGCGCCTCACTGCCGAGATGGCAGAGGCGGCCTGGAAGTTCATGCAGGAGATCGAGGCCGCCGGTGGTTATTCGGCGGCGGTGGAGTCCGGTTTGGTGGCCGAGCGCATCGCCGAGACCAAGATGGCGCGCCAGGCCGATATCGCCCACCGCAAAACGGCGGTCACCGGTGTGAACGAATTCCCGAATCTGGGTGAACCGCCCCTGTCGGAGGCCGCGCGCGCCGCGGGGCCCGGTAACGGCTACGGCGCCGCATTCGAGGCGCTGCGTGATCGTTCCGATGCCTACCTGGCCCGGCGCGGCGTCCGGCCCCGGGCGCTGTTGGTCCCGTTGGGCACGGTGGCCGAGCACAATGTGCGAGTGACCTTCATCGCCAACCTGTTGGCCTCCGGGGGCATCGAATCCGTCAATCCGGGGCCGTTGGCCGGTGACGGAATCACCGCGGCCGTCGAGGAGTCCGGTGCGCGGATCGCGGTGCTGTGTGGGACGGACGCCCGCTATGCCACCGAGGCCGGGCCCGCCGTCCAACTATTGCGCGACGCCGGTGTGGAGACCGTGTTGCTGGCCGGACAGGCCAAGGCGCTCGCCGATGTGGACCCGGCGCAACATCCGGACGGGTACCTGGCGGCGCGGATCGATGCGGTCGCCGCGCTGAGCGATCTGCTGGAGAAGGTGGGAGCCTGATGACGACACAGCGAATCGAGCATCTGATCGGCAGTTTCGCCGAGGTGCCGCTGACAGAGCGGGCCCCGGAGCCCGCCGCGGTCGACGCCGTGGCGGTGGATGCCTTCCTGAAGACGTCGGCCGCGGCCAACAACTACACCCCCGAGCAACTGGTGTGGTCGACCCCCGAGGGCATCGATGTGCCGCCGGTCTTCACCAAGGCCGACCGGGACGCGATCGCCGCGGCCGGTTTTCCACTGGACAGCGTTCCCGGTATCGCCCCGTTCGTGCGTGGGCCCTACCCGACGATGTACGTGAACCAGCCGTGGACCATCCGCCAGTACGCCGGTTTCTCCACCGCCGCCGACTCCAATGCTTTCTATCGCCGTAACCTACAGGCGGGTCAGAAGGGTCTGTCGGTGGCGTTCGACCTGGCCACCCACCGCGGCTACGACTCCGATCACCCGAGGGTGCAGGGCGATGTCGGTATGGCCGGGGTGGCGATCGACTCCATCCTGGATATGCGGCAGCTCTTCGACCACATTCCGTTGGACCAGGTCAGCGTCTCCATGACGATGAACGGGGCCGTTCTGCCGATCCTCGCGCTGTATGTGGTGGCCGCCGAGGAGCAGGGGGTGGCCCCCGAACAGTTGGCCGGAACCATTCAGAACGACATTCTGAAGGAGTTCATGGTCCGCAACACCTACATCTATCCGCCGAAACCGTCGATGCGGATCATCTCCGATATCTTCGCCTACACCAGCGCGAAGATGCCGAAGTTCAACTCGATCTCCATTTCCGGCTATCACATCCAGGAAGCGGGTGCGACCGCCGATCTGGAGCTCGCCTACACCCTGGCCGACGGGGTGGAATACATCCGCGCCGGTATCGACGCGGGGATGAAGATCGATGATTTCGCGCCGCGCCTGTCGTTCTTCTGGGCGATCGGCATGAACTTCTTCATGGAGGTCGCCAAACTGCGTGCGGGCCGGCTGCTGTGGAGCGAGCTGGTATCGAAGTTCGAGCCGAAGAACCCGAAATCGCTGTCGTTGCGCACCCATTCGCAGACCTCGGGTTGGTCGCTGACCGCCCAGGACGCCTACAACAATGTGGCGCGCACCTGCATCGAGGCGATGGCCGCCACCCAGGGGCACACCCAGTCGCTGCACACCAACGCCCTCGATGAGGCCCTGGCGCTGCCGACGGACTTCTCCGCCCGCATCGCCCGCAACACCCAGCTGCTCATCCAGCAGGAGTCGCGTACCACCCGGCCGATCGATCCGTGGGGCGGCTCCTACTACGTGGAGTGGCTCACCCACCAACTCGCCGAACGCGCCCGCGCGCATATCGCCGAGGTGGAGGCGCACGGCGGTATGGCCCAGGCGATCGGCGAGGGCATTCCGAAGCTGCGCATCGAGGAGGCCGCGGCCCGCACCCAGGCCCGGATCGATACCGGCCAGCAGCCGGTGATCGGCGTGAACAAGTACCAGGTGGACGAGGACCACGAGATCGAGGTCCTCAAGGTCGAGAATTCCCGGGTGCGCGCCGAACAGACCGAGAAGTTGCGCCGACTGCGCGCCGAACGCGATCAGGACGCGGTGGACCGCGCCCTGGACGCGCTCACCAAGGCCGCGGCCGCCACCGGCGGCGGAATGGAGAACAACCTGCTCGCCCTGGCCATCGACGCGGCCCGCGCCAAGGCCACCGTCGGCGAGATCTCCTACGCCCTGGAGAAGGTGTACGGCCGGCACCAGGCCGAGATCCGTACCCTGTCGGGTGTGTACCGCGACGAGGCCGGTAAGGCCACCAACATCACCACCGCGAGCCGACTGGTCGAGGAGTTCGCCGAAGCGGAGGGTCGTCGCCCCCGTATCCTGGTCGCCAAGATGGGCCAGGACGGCCACGATCGCGGTCAGAAGGTTATCGCCACCGCCTTCGCCGACCTCGGATTCGACGTCGACGTGGGCCCGTTGTTCCAGACTCCGGAAGAGGTGGCGCGCCAGGCCGCGGACAACGACGTGCACGTCGTGGGTGTGTCCTCGCTGGCCGCCGGCCACCTCACGCTGGTGCCCGCCCTACGGCAGGCGCTGGCCGATGTCGGCAGGCCCGACATCATGGTCATCGTCGGTGGGGTCATCCCGCCCGGTGATTTCGAGGAACTGTATGCCGCGGGTGCGGCGGCGATCTTCCCGCCCGGCACGGTGATCGCCGACGCGGCCATCGACCTGTTGCGCAAACTCGGCGCCGAACTGGGCCACGAAACGGTCGCCGGGGGAGCGACCGCGCAGGAATGATCCGGGAATGAACAAGCGCGTCATCGATGTCGACGCGCTCGCGCAGGCGGTTCGCTCCGGTGAGCGGGCCGCCTTGGCGCGGGCGATCACCCTGGTCGAATCCACCCGGGCCGACCACCGTGAACTGGCCCAACGGCTACTGCTGCAGCTCACTCCCGCTACAGGGGAGGTGTTGTCGAATCGGGTCGGGATCACTGGGGTGCCCGGGGTCGGGAAATCCACCTTCATCGATTCGATGGGGATGTATCTGATCGGGCAGGGGCACCGGGTGGCGGTTCTGGCCGTGGATCCGTCGTCCACCCGCACCGGCGGCTCCATCCTCGGCGACAAGACCCGGATGGCGCGCCTGGCGGTGGAACCGAACGCCTTCATCCGGCCGTCGCCCACCGCCGGCACCCTCGGCGGGGTCGCCAAGGCCACCCGCGAAACCATCGTGTTGTTGGAGGCCGCCGGTTACGACGTGATCCTGGTGGAAACGGTCGGCGTCGGCCAGTCCGAGGTGACCGTCGCCAATATGGTGGACGTCTTCTGCTTCCTCACCCTCGCCCGCACCGGCGATCAACTCCAGGGCATCAAGAAAGGTGTGCTCGAGCTCGCCGATCTGGTCGCGGTGAACAAGGCCGACGGCAACCATGAGATCGAGGCCAAGGCTGCCGCCCGCGAGTTGTCGAGCGCGTTGCGATTGATCCATCCGCACGATGCATTGTGGCGGCCGCCCGTGCTCACCATGAGCGGTCTGGAAGGGAAAGGCCTGGAGAAGTTCTGGGCCACCGTGCTGGAACATCGCCGGGTGCTCACCGAGGCCGGGGAGTTCGACGAGAAGCGCCGTCGTCAACAGGTGGACTGGACCTGGACGATGGTGCACGACCAACTGCTGCGGCGGTTGGCGGACAACCCGAAGGTCAAGGCCATACGCGGCGAGGTGGAGCGACAGGTCCGGGAGGGGACGCTCACCGCGGCCCTGGCCGCGGAACAACTGCTGGACGCCTTCGACAGCTGAGCTCGGGCAGGCCGTGCCCATCGGTGGGGCGCCTTTCCGTCTCGAGGTGCCGTATCGAGGCCGACTCGTTCGTCATGGGGGGTCGGTTTTCGTTCCGAGAGTGAGGTCGAGCAGACGCTCGACGAGTTCGGTCGCCGTCTGCGCGGTGTAGTGGCCGGCGAGCACGCCCTGGGCGATCCCTCCGACGGTCGCGAGAATGAGCTCGGCGTCCAGGGCGGCGTGGGCCGGGGTCGTCTCCGCGGCCCGGCTTCGCTCGAGTCGTTCGGCGATGAGGGTGACCAGTGCGCGCGGTGCCGCCGGCGTTTCCTCGGCCGTGATACTCCCGCCGGTGAGTGCGGCGGTATTGAAGGCGCCGAGGACGATGGCCTCCTCTCGGCGTCGGTCGTCCAGCGGAAGTAGTTCGGTCAGGATCGCTCGGACGGTCTCGCGGGGGGTGGTGTCCGCACTCAATGCTTCCCATCGTCGGGTGAATCGCGCGCCGGCGTCCGCCATCACCGATCGGTGGGTCGCCAGGAGGAACTCTTTCTTGGTGCCGAAGGATGGACGATTCACGAACGAGAAGGCGCGGTTGGCTCACCGTCGCGCATATGACACCCTGGCAGCGCGGTGGCCGGTGCCATCGGCCGAGGTCGACGTCGCGACGTCGTTCGGGACGACGCGGGTGCGCAAATCGGTGGCCGGGGACGGTGCGCCGATCATGCTGCTTCCCGGTATCTCGGGTAACGGCCTGGTATGGCATCCGTTCATCGAGGAGTTCGCGCGCGACCGTGTGGTCTACACCCCGGACGTCATCGGATGGTCGGGGCGCTGTGTCCAGACCGCACCACTACGCGATGGCGCCGATATTGCGCAGTGGGTGGTCGACATGCTCGACGGGCTCGGGGGGAAGTGAGTCCATCTGGCAGGCAACTCCCTCGGCGCTTGGCTGGTGGGCGTGGCCGGGGTGTATCACTCCGACCGATTGGCGAGTACCACCATGTTCGAGCCGGGAGGCGTTCATCAGGCCGCCCGCGAAAACTCTGCTCGGGTTCTTCCTTGCCGGTTTGCGGCCGAGCGTCGAAGGTATGCGCAAGCTCAATGCCTGGCCCGCCCCCATGTCGAGCTCGCCGAGGAGGAGTTCGCAATGGCGACGGCGGCCCTGGAGTTTCGGACGGGGATGCCGTGGGATCGCATGCTCACCGACGAGCAGATGGCGGCCATCGCTGCACCGCTGCTCGTGCTCTTGGGGGCCGAAACAGTTGTCAACGATCCCGAACGCGAAGCGGCCCGGGTGCGCAAACTCATCCCGACGGCCGATGTCGAAATCTATCCGGGGGGCGGACACGATCTCCTCTGGGTCAACCCGGAACAAATCGTTCCGCGTTTCCTGGCCTTCCTCGACGAGAACGACTCGGTCCGAACGTAGCCGGCGGCTCTCGCGCGTCCGGCCGCCTCTCGCATCGAGAAGTGCGGCGCTGCAAACCATGAGGCAACAAGTAAGAAAGGATAAACGTCAATACGTAGATATTCGCATTTAATTATTTGATATCACCTGTAGGAGAGCAGTCGAAAACCACCCGGGAAGAACGAAAGTCACCCGATCTCGAGCAGGGCCGCGGCATTGCCGTAACAGACCGCTCGCAGCCACTCGTCGCCGAGATCGAGGCGTTCCAAGGCTGCGACGGCGTGGTGATACGGGTGGGGGATGTTCGGGAAATCGCTACCGAACAGGATCCGTTCGCCCAGGTCGCGCAGTCGAGGTCGATCGGCAACCGGGAAGGGGTCGTCCTCCTCGATGAAATCGGTGAACGCCATGGTGGTATCGAACAGTACATTCCGATACCGCTCGGCCAGGTCGAAGAACTCCGCGTACTCCGGCATACCCATATGCGCCACGATCAGGCGCAACCCCGGGAATCGCCGGAGTACTTCGGAAATCGGTCCCGGGCCGGTGAATCGTCCGTGCGCCGGACCGGATCCGCAGTGCGCGATCACCGGCACACCCGCGTCCGCCAACGCTCCCCATACCGGGTCGAGTAGTGGATCCCGTGGATCGTAGTCGCCGACCTGGATATGTGCTTTGAAGATCCGCGCGCCTCCGGCCAGTGCCGCGTCCACATAGGCCGCCGCCTCCGGTTCCGGATAGAAGGTTGCGGTGTGCAGGCAGTCGGGTACGCGGGCGGCGAACTCGGCGGTCCATTCGTTGAGCCATTCCGCCATCCGCGGTTTGTGCGGATACACCAGCGAGGTGAAAGCGCGGACACCGAAGCCGCGCAGTGTTTTCAGGCGCACGGCTTCGTCGTCCCGGTAGGTGATCGGCCATGGTCGCCCGGTCAGGGGGCCTGCGGAATCGAAATACGCCCACACCTTGCGCATCACTCGTTCGGGCATGAAATGCGTGTGCACATCGATGATTCCGGGCAGGCCCAGGCGTCGACACAAATCGGTCGAATACTCGTGGTCGTCGCTCATCGTGTTTGCCCTGTTCGTGCCGGATCGGGTGTGTCGGTCGCGGGGTGGGCCCGATTCGCCGCGTTCGGCGTGGGTGGGCATGTTTCGCGGGGGTGCGGGTCGGGTGTTTCGGGAGGGTAGAGGGCGCGGGCGAAATCGCCGATCCGGGTGATCATCCGGTCGAAGAAGAGTTCCGGGTCGGTTCCCACCACGATCTCGGCATTGGGTTCACGGCCCCACATGCCGGCCCAGTCCGCGACGGTGGTGGCCCGGGTGATCGTACCGGCCAGTTCGACGTCCACCGTGGCGGGACGGGTGCGGGCCAGCGTCGGGTCGAGGGCGACCGCCGCGGCGAACGGGTCGTGCATATGCGCCAGATAGCCCAGATCGTAGGAGTGGTGGAAATCGAAGTAGAACCGCACCGCATCGGTCAGATGCCGCACGATGGGGTTGCTCGCCGCCGATCGGGTGTGCGGGGGGCAGTCGGGGGACAGTATCTCGTGGGGGACGCTACCCGCGCGCCGAGCGAGCCGGAGTAGATGCTCGGGGCGCATTTCGATGGTTTCGGTGATGTCGAGGGCACAGATAAGCGGTCGCCGATCCGCCGGCGCCGCGGAGAAGGCATCGAAGACCTCTTTCGCCGCCTCGGGATCCACGTGCACATTCCACTCGTTGGTGGGGGTGGTGTTGCCGGGGTGGTTGAAGGCTCCGCCCATGATGACCAGTCGGCGCAGCAGCTGTGGTAGCCGCGGTTCCTCCCGGAGCGCGAGTGCGAGGTTGGTGAGCGGGCCGGTGCACAGGCCGATGATCTGTCCTGGGCGTTCCCGGGCCAGCTCCACCCACATACGGGCCGCGGATCGGGTCGATACCCGCCGCGTCGGTGTCGGGAGTTCCGCGTACCCGACGCCGTGAGGCCCATGGGTGTCCTCGGTGGTGCGCAGGGGGACCTCCAGTGGTCGGGCCGCTCCCAACGTCACCTCGATCTCGGGTGCCCGGCACAGTTCGAGCCACGCCAGGTTGTTCACCGCGACCTGGGCCGCGCCCACATTTCCCGCGGTGGACGCTATTGCAAGGATCTCGGCCTCCGGGCTCGCCAGGAGGTAGAGCAGGGCCAGGGAATCGTCCACCCCGGTATCGACGTCCACGATGATCTGTCGGCGCACTCCGCGAGCCTATCCATCGGCCCGGGGGCGGGGGCACCGGCCGGTGGTCATCCCCGGGTGGGCCAGTGGTGCTCGGTGGCGGGGGAGTGCCGGATCGGTCGGGGATCCGGCTCGTTCACCTCGGTGATCCCCAGATGTAGCAGCATCCCCACCGTGATCAGGCTGACGGTCACGATCAGCGGCGTCAGCAGTTGCGCCGCGCCGGCGCCCGACGGGACGTGCGCGTGGCCGCTGGGTTGGGCGTGCATGGCGAACATGCCGGTGTAGTGCATTCCGGCGACCGCGACCCCCATGACCGCCGCTGCTCCGATGGTGGCGAGTGTGCCACGCACGTGCAGGGTGAACCAGAGCGCGGTGATCGATGCGGCCACGGCGATCACCAGCGAGAGGACCACGAGCGACCCGTCGTAACCGATGATGGCGTCGGTTTTCATGGCGTACATGCCGGAGTAGTGCATGACGCCTACGCCCGCCCCGGCAATGGTGCCGCCGAGCAGAAGTGCGGAGCCGCCGAGTGCGCGTTGTTGGGTCAGGGCCAGCCCCACCCACACCACGAGCATGGCGACGATCGCGCTGAAGATGGTGACGGGTACGTCGTAGCGGATCGATGCCCCGTGGATTCGGAAGCCGAGCATCGCCACGAAGTGCATGACCCAGATGCCGGTGCCGCCGATGGCGACCGCGGCGGCGATGAGCCATCCGTTGCGCGCGGATCCGTCCCGGACACGCGCCATGCAGCGTAGACCGAGCAACGATCCGGTGAACGACATAACGTAGGCGACCGCGGGTGTCAGCAACCCGTAACTGAAGTGGTCGATCTCCAGCACGTGACCTCCAAGCCTGCTGGATGCTCGCTCGTCGAGGGGAGACGAAAGCATCTCGAAATAATGAACATGCAGCTAGTGAATTTAGAGTAGATAACTTGTTGAAAACAAGAGGTTGACAGAAACGGTAACGCCTCACTTGTGATCCGGGTGGTCCTCTTTCCGGCGCGACCGAGTTCTGTTTCGAGATTCGGGCGGTGGGCTATCGATTCGCACACCTACCGCAACCCGCTCGACGAGAGTCGTTGGACTCGGGCGTATTTCCCGTCGACCGCAATTCCGGGGGAAGTCCTGTCGGCCGGGAAGCCTCGGTGTCCGGGCCCGATCCCGGACAGGCCCGAGTCCGAAAAGTCGCTGCCGGCCGAATCGTCGACCGTGGCCCCCGAATCCGCGGTGACAGCGGTGACCCGCGCGTTCCCGATGCGGATACCGAGCGCCGTGACCTCACCTAACGGGAAGTCGAAATGCCGAGAGTTCGGGCGTTTTCGTTCCGACGGGAGGTCGGTACCCGATTCGGCCGGCGGTCGGTCTGGACGACAGATGCCGAAGCTCGGTCCTCGGCGGTATCCGGAGGTGGGGCCGCAGGTGTGAGTCGCGCACAGTGGGTAGGCCCCGGGTATGGACCACACACGAGCTCCTGTCCTCGACGCGCTCGCCGAATATCACCGTCTCGGCCGGTACGGGTTCACGCCGCCGGGACATCGGCAGGGGCGTGGGGCCGACCCCCGGGTCCGCGCGGTAGTGGGTATCGATCCGTTCCGTGCAGACGTGCTGATGAGCCCGGGCCTCGACGACCGGCTCTCCCGCGGTGGGTGTCTCGCCGAAGCCGAAGCGCTCATGGCGGACGCGGTGGGCGCCGACGCCGCGTTCTTCTCCACCTGCGGCAGTTCCCTGTCGGTGAAGGCGGCGATGTTGGCCGTGGCCGGCGGATGCGACGGCGGGCTGCTCGTACCCCGCGACAGCCACAAATCCATTGTGGCCGGGCTGATCTTCTCCGGGGTGCCCCCGCGCTGGATCGCCCCTCGCTGGGACGCCGAACGCCATATGTCACACCCGCCGTCACCCGACGAGGTGCGGCGTGTATGGGACGAATGCCCCGATGCGGCGGGTGCGTTGATCGTCAGCCCCAGCCCGTACGGTACCTGTGCGGACCTCGCCGGAATTGCCGAGGTGTGCCATGAACGGGGTAAACCCCTGATCGTGGACGAGGCGTGGGGTGCGCATCTGCCGTTCCACGACGAGCTGCCGACCTGGGCGATGGATGTGGGCGCCGATGTGTGCGTGGTCAGTGTGCACAAGATGGGCGCCGGATTCGAACAGGGGTCGGTATTCCACGCACAGGGTGATCTGATCGACCGCGCTCGGCTCAGCGCGTGCGCCGACCTGCTGATGACGACCAGCCCGAGCGTGCCCATCTACGCAGCGCTGGACGGATGGCGACGGCAGATGGTCGAACACGGCGAGGCCCTGCTCGACGCGGCCCTACACAGGGCGCGATGGGCCCGTACCGCCCTGGCCGAGATCGACGGTATCGAGGTGCTCGACGATGTGTTGCTCGGCGCGGAGGCCTCGCACGACCTGGATCGGTTGCAGGTGTTGTTGGACCTGCACGAGACCGGAGTGACGGGATACGAGGCGGCCGACTGGTTGCGGACCCGATGCGCAATCGATATGGGGCTCAGCGACCACCGCAGAATTCTGGCGACGTTGTCCCTGGCCGATGACGACGAAACCATCGACACCCTGATCGCGGCCGTGACCGCCTGGCGGGAGCAGATCGCTGGTAGTGCGGCGCCGCCGATCCGGTTGCCCGATCCGGGGGAGATCCAGCTGGAGACGGTGATGCTGCCACGTGACGCCTTCTTCGGGCCCGTCGAATCGATTCCGATATCGGAGTCGGTGGGGCGGATCGCTGCCGAACAGCTCACCCCGTATCCCCCTGGTATTCCGGTGGCCCTACCGGGGGAGCGTATTGATGCCGCCGTGATGGAGTATCTGCGTTCGGGGGTGGCGGCGGGAATGAATGTGCCGGATGCCGCCGATCCGACACTGGACACCATCAGGGTGGTCGCTCGGTCTCGCTGAATCCCACCGCTTCGTCCGGGGCTCGTCTCCGATCGGATCGGGCGGTGGGCAGGGCCGTGGCCTGTGGGTGCCCTGGTCGCTCTCGGTCTCGGCGGTGTTTCGGGTGCGGTTCCCGGGGTAGGACGCAGGTGGTTCCCGCTCCGAACGGAGCGATGAATCCGTGCGGACAGGAGGTCTCGATGGTTTCGAAGGATGCGATCGCCCAGCTTCGGCAGGACATCACCACGGCATCCGATGCGGGGGACGAGCCGACGGCCCGGAAACTACGCGCCGAACTCGAGGAGGCCTTGCGCGCCGCGCGTGACGAGGACGAAAACCGCGGCGAATAATCCCCACGGGCGGGGGTGATCGCCTCGCCGGACGAGAGAAGTTCCGGAGTTCGGGCAGCGACACGACCCGGGAACCGACATCGGAAACGATGCGGGACGATACAAGTATGAAGAGCACGCTGATATCGGTACGGACGGGCCACAGCGACAGCGTCGTCGATATCACTGCCCAGTGTGCGTCGTTCGTGCGCGACATCGGCGGTGACGGACTGTTGCACGTCTTCGTGCCGCATGCCACCGCGGGGGTGGCGGTGATGGAATTGGGGGCGCGTAGTGACGAGGATCTGTTGGCGGCGCTGCGAGAGCTCCTACCTGCCGACGACCGGTGGCGCCATGCCCACGGTTCCCGAGGTCATGGGCGCTCCCATGTGATGCCCGCGCTGATCGCGCCCTACGCGACGGTCCCGGTGCTCGACGGATCGTTGGCGCTGGGCACCTGGCAATCGATCGCCCTCGTGGACGTGAATGTCGACAATCCGGATCGGCAGGTACGGTTGTCGTTTCTTGCCGATGCCGGGTGATCACCGCCGATACCGTCTGCCGTTGCGGTGATATCGGCGCATCCCATCGCGTATTCCGTTGGGCGGACTACTGTCGGAGCATGATGAGCACCAACGAAACCGAGTCGTCTTTCCATTGGGACGAGACCGTCGAGCGTCCCGGCGGCGCATCGGCGCAGGACGAGTCGACGCAGCTATTGGTGGAGGTGCTCGATCTGCAGGCACAGCTGTCGAGTATTCGGCGGATGCGTCGGTGGGGACACGATGCCCTGGCCGTCCGCTCGGGGGAGCGGGTGCTGGATGTCGGCTCCGGGACCGGCAGCGAGGTGCTCGAGTTCGCCGAACGGGTCGGTGCCTCGGGTGAGGCGGTCGGGGTGGACCCGAATCCGGCGATGCTCACCGTGGCGCGGGAGCGGGTCGAGAAGCTCGGGGCGAGCGCTCGTTTCGTCGAGGGCACGGTCTACCGACTGCCGTTCCCGGATGATTCTTTCGACGCGGTGCGGTGTGAGCGCGTATTCCAGCATCTCGACGATCCGGTGGCGGCGACGGCCGAGATCGCGCGGGTACTGCGGCCGGGAGGTCGGGTACTGCTGGTCGACAGCGATTGGCGTACCACGATCGTCCACCCGGGTGATCCGGAGATCATCGACCGGCTGACCACGGCAATGCTGTCGGAAACCCCGAACCCCACCTCCGGGCGGCGGTTGCGGGGGTGGCTCACCGCGGCCGGGTTCGTGATCGACGATATGGGATCGGAAGCGGTGATCTGGGACGAGTCCATCGCTGTGGTCATGGCTGCGGCGATGGGGAAGCGGGCCGTGGCGCGGGGTGTGCTCACCGAGGAAGAACGGGCCCGACTCGCCGCCGACCTGGAGGCGGGTATCACCTCGGGTGATTTCCATGTTTCGGTGACCATGTTCGCGGTACTCGCCCACCTCGGAGAGTGACATCCGCCGGCCCGATCGTTTCTGAGAGAGTCTCGTTCGGATCTTCTCGAGATGTGGTTCCGCGCGCGAAGATGGGGTATGGCCGCGAGCACCTCCGATACCAGTCCCCGCACCGAGTCCCGAAATCTGTTGCGGACCTGTCCGCTGTGTGAGGCCGTCTGCGGGCTCGAATTGACCCTGGACGCCGACGACCATGTCACGGCCGTGCGAGGTGATCGCGCAGACCCGTTCAGCGCAGGATTCATCTGCCCGAAGGGCGCGAGTCTGGGATACCTCGACGAGGATCCCGACCGAGTGACCGAACCGCTGATTCGCGACCGCGCGACCGGCGCCTGGCGCGCCGTGTCCTGGGACGAGGCGTTCGATGTGATCGCCGAGCGTATTCCGGCCATCACGGCCGCCCACGGTAATCGGGCCGTCGCCTTGTATCTGGGCAATCCCACCGCGCACACCGTGGCCGGCGCGTTGTATGTCCCGGCGCTGATCCGCGCGTTGGGCACCGAGAATCTGTTTACGGCCAGTACCGCCGACCAGATGCCCAAACAGGTGGCCTGCGGGCTGATGTTCGGCGATCCTCTCGCGGTGCCGGTGCCCGATCTCGACCGCACCGATTATCTGCTGATGTTGGGGGCCAATCCGCTCGAATCCAACGGTTCGCTGTGCACCGCACCGAATTTCCCGGGCCGACTGAAGGCGCTGCGCGCTCGTGGCGGTCGACTCGTGGTGGTGGACCCGCGTCGTACCCGCACCGCCGAGATCGCCGACGAGCATTTGTTCGTCCGCCCGGGCAGTGATGCCTACTTGCTGTTCGGGATCGTGCGCACCCTGTTCGCCGAGGGGTTGGTCGATACCCGGGTGGAAACCACCGGTATCGACGAATTGCGATCAGTGGCAATGGATTTCACCCCGGATACGGTGGCGCGGCGAACCGGTGTGCCCGCCGGGACGGTGGTGCGGTTGGCCCGGGAGCTGGCGGCGGCGCCGACCGCGGCCGTCTACGCCCGAATCGGTACCTGCACCGCCGAATTCGGCACCCTCACCCAATGGTTGGTGGAGGTGATCAACGTTCTCACCGGCAATCTGGACGCGCCGGGTGGGGCGATGTTCGCGACTGCGGCCGCCCAGGGCATCGTGCGGACCAAACCGTTCCGCCCCGGTCGTCGACGTTCCCGCGTTCGCGGATTGCCCGAGGCCATGGGCGAGTTACCGGTGGCCACACTCGTCGACGAGATCGTCACCCCCGGTGCGGGACAGGTGCGCGCACTGGTGACCGTGGCGGGTAATCCGGTGCTGTCGGCGCCCAACGGGGCTCGGCTCGATACCGCGTTCGCCGAGCTCGAGTTCATGGTTAGTGTGGACCGCTATATCAACGAGACCACCAGGCACGCCGATGTGATCCTGCCGCCACCGCGTTTGCTGCAGTCCCCACACTACGACTTCGCGCTGCTGCGGTTCGCCGTGCGCAACTACGCGCGCTATTCCCGTCCGCTGGTGCCGCTCGGTGACCGGCCGTCGGAATCGGCGGTGATCGCGCGATTGGCAGCGGCGGTGTCCGGTCGGCCGCACCGCGTCGACGAGGGATACGATCCCGTGGCGGCGCTCGACGAGATGGTGATCGCCGGAATGCTGCACAGGGCGGGTCTGGAGGAACGCCGACCCGAACTGATCGGCGAGAACAGCACCGAGCAGCGTATCGACCTGATGCTGCGTCTCGGGCCGTACGGCGAATGGAACGGCGGCACCCTGAGTTTGCGGACGCTGTTGGACAATCCGCACGGTGTCGATCTCGGTCCGCTGCGGTCTCGGCTCCCGGAGATCCTGCGCACCGCGTCCGGCAAGGTGGATTTGGCGCCGCCGCAGCTGCTGGCCGATGTGGCCCGGTTACAGGAGGTGCTGTCGACGCCGGCTCCCGAGGTGGTGTTGATCGGACGCCGTCATCTGCGGTCCAACAACAGTTGGATGCACAATGTGCCGCGGTTGGTGAGTGGGACGAATCGCTGCACCCTGCATATCCATCCCGACGATGTGGCGCGGTGGGGTCTCGGTGACCGAGCGATCGTGAAATCGGCCACCGGATCGCTCGTTGTCCCCCTGGAGCCCACCGAGGCGATCATGCCCGGAGTGGTGAGTCTGCCGCACGGGTGGGGCCATGGTGACAGCGGGCAACGGGTGGCGCGGGAACACGCGGGGGCGAACGTCAATATTCTCACCGACGATTCGGTGCTGGATGTGCCCTCGGGGAATGCCGTCTTCAACGGCGTTCCGGTCACGCTTCTGCCCGCATGATCCCGCGGTTCGACGAACGTGATCGACGAATAGTCGTATCGTCGATCACGGTTCGGCCGCCTACGCCGTTCGTCGTCGGAACGAATGGCCCCGGTAGGCTCGGCTCGGCGCGGCCGCCGGTCCGGTCTCGCCGGACAGCGAGTGGGCCTCAGCGGCGGCGTAATTCGAAGATCCGGAACTCGCGCCCACCCGCCATTTCTTCCTCGACCCGGTAGCCCGGCCAGTATTCGACCGCCTCATCCCAGGCGCGGTCTCGCTCGGGGCCGGTGAGTTCGACGGCGCGCACCGGGAAGGTTTCACCGCGTAGCCGCACCGTCGCGGTTCCGGCCGCGCGCAGGTTGGTCGACCAGACAGGATGCTGTGCGTTGCCCCAGTTGGAGCCGATGATCAGGAAGTTCTCGCCGTGGGGTACATACAGCAGTGAGGTCTCCCGTGGTAGCCCGGTCCTTCGACCGACCACGGTGAGCCGCAGCGACGGTAGTCCGGCAAGGTCGAGTACCCCGAATCGCTTTCCGCTGAGCGCGCGGATCAATCGTTCGGTCGGTAACACCAGGGGCGCCATGCGCATCATCCAGCGTTGCCGGCCGAGCCATCGGGCCGGCGGCGTCAAGGGGTTGGGCGACATCGTGCCATCGTCGCAGACGCTCCGCGGCGGTGAATGAGGCCGTACCCTGTCGACCCGACGGGGTCACGGTACTGATCCGGCTGCGACACGTCCCATCGAGACGGCGGGGTCCTGCGGTCTTCGTGGGATCGCCCGCCACGGGCGCTCGGAGCCGACGACGCAGTTTGCCGGTGGCGTTGCGGGTCGGTTCATCGACGATGACGACATCACAGGGCACCTTGTGACGGGCCAGGTGGGATCTGACGTAGTCCTTGATCTCCGTGTCGTCGCGACCGTCGGTGTAGCCCCTGGAAACTCGGGCTGTGTCGGACACGACGATCGTGCCCACCACACCGAGTGTGGTGATCCGGTTGCGGTTCTCGTCGTAGATCGCGATATGACACCCGACCGGTGGCTTGCGGAAGAGATGACCCGCAGCGACGAGGCGTCGTACTCGGCGAGCGCTTCCGGACCGAGGTCGAAAAGAGGATAGTGGTGTTGCCGTCCGGTATTCGGAGCCAAGGTGTGGGTTTCGGGCCAATGGTCGGCAGGTTGATCTGTGCGTGGTTTCGGATTGTGAGTTTCAAGGGGACGGGTGAGTGGTCCGGGCCTGCCGGGGCGAACGGCCTGGCGGAGATCGCTCGAGAGGCTGCCACTCGGGTTGTGCGAGCATTGACCACCGGTATCTCGGATGCGGGCGGCAAACAGCGAGGACTGATCGGCGAGACCCGCGCATCGGCGGGCATGCTCCTTCGCACGGAACGTGATGCGGCGATACCGGTCGATAGGTCCGCGCGAGCGTTGATCGGCAACGATGAGGTCTACGGAGGGCGCCGGGAAGACACCTATACCGAATGGTTCCGTGAACTCCACGAGCGCGGAGTGGATACCGACCAAGTGATGTCGGACCTGGGAAAACTATGGGATTACCTGCGCCACGACCCGAAATGGGAGATCGAGGAACCCGAGGCCGCCAACACGGGGCAAAACGCCGCCTTCTCGGTTCGGATGCTCGCCGACCACGGCTGCGATACCTCGCTCATCGGGGTGTGTACCCCGTTCCACGCACGCCGGGTATGGGCGACGGTCATGAAGCAGGGTTTTGCCGACGTGAACGGCAAGCGTGTGTCGGTCGATCATGTCGCCATGGCCACCGCGGA
Organism: Nocardia paucivorans NBRC 100373; assembly: GCF_000308675.1. Taxonomy (GTDB): domain Bacteria; phylum Actinomycetota; class Actinomycetes; order Mycobacteriales; family Mycobacteriaceae; genus Nocardia; species Nocardia paucivorans. The sequence continues at coordinate 180,111 of NZ_BAGE01000038.1, forward strand.
TGTCTCCCTGGAGAATTACATGAAGTACGGCAACCGGCCCGATGCCGATACAGCGCCTCATCCGAAATCGATCGTCGCGGTCACCATGGGAGAGATCAAACGCCTCGACGAGTACCCCGATGAAGGTCATATAGTCCGGCAGGATATCCCCGGCGAGGTCCGCGACGCCTACAACCGATTCGGTGAAATCTTCCGGCCTGCCGAGCGCCGATACCGACCACCGACTGCACATGCGCACGGATGCAGGTCGCGGATAAATCGACGTGACGGCCGACCTTTCAGCTCGGTACCGCTTCCGCCCTGCGGTCGCTCATCCGCGTGTTCTCTCGTGTCGTCGCCAGGGGGCGAGGATCGATTCCGAGGAGGTTCTGCGGTGCGGTGCGGGTTCGGGTGTCGACCTGCGCGATCGGGTGGGGGACGGGAGGGTGGGGACCAGGACGGTCGTGTGCCACCGATGCGGTTCCCACATCTTCACCGGTAGGTTTCGGCATACTCGCAGCCGGCCGGCCGCGGCGAGGGCTATCACCAGTCCGGTGCGTTCGAGCGCCCGACGGGATTCGTCGGTCATCGTCCCGGAAACCCGCACCACCCCCGGGCCCGGACCGGAACCGATGGTCGCGGGTACTCGCACGGTCAATGGCGCCGAGGTCCAGGCGGTGGGCTCCTCGCGATCCTCGGCGATATAGGTGCGGGGCGCGTGTTCGGTCCCGAATGGGAGTGCGTCCAATACACGGTCGACGGTCGGAAGATCGTAGAGCTCCCAGAATCCCGCGGACAGCCATGAGACGACCGGCAGTTCGATAATCCGGTTGCCGTGCCCGATCGTCGGGGATGCAATATTGACCAGGGTTATTTCCACGTCGGGCATGGCGATCCTCGGATGATCCGGATTGGTGGTGGTCGTCTGCGGTTACCGGCGGGCATCCGGGTTGCGAGCCGTGTGCCGGCCTCACCGGGCCGAGGCCGAGGCACGGCCTGCGGTGGTGGCAGCGTGGCCGTAGGGGACGGCGTCGAGGAGGGTGACCTGCACCGTGGCGCCATTGGGTACCCGGTAGGTACGTTGTTCGCCGCGGCGTGCCCCGATCAGGGCGGATCCGAGCGGTGATTCCGGGGAGTAGACCTCCAGGTCGTCGTACTCGACCTCACGGGCGCCGAGGAGGAAGGTTTCGGTGTCGTCGGTGTCGTTGTAGCGAACGGTGAGCACCATGCCGGGTTCGGCGATGCCGTCGTCGGGTGGATCCTGGCCGACCACCGCGTTGCTCAACAGATCTCGAATCTGGTGAATACGCGCTCTGCGCCGATGGCGAGTGGCGGCCTCGTATTCCTGGTCGGGAGTTTCGCGGTCATCGGGTGTATCGGAAGCGAGCAGATGGGTGAGCTCGGCCTGGAGTTGTTCGTAGGCCTGCGCGGTCAGCCATACGGGCGTGCTGCCGGTCATATCGGTCCTCCAGGAATTCGATCGGAAGGGAGACGTCCGCCGTCAGGGCGGTCGGGGAGAAGAGGGCGACCGCCCTGACGGCAGAACTTCGGGAAGCCGGGTCGACGTCACCGGCTCCACGAATCGGGGAATGGTTTCGGGTTCAGCCGGGTATCGCGCTTTCCGTCGGATACCCTGCCGCGCGTTCGCGGTCGAGCCGACGCGCTGCGCGTGTCATGGTCACCTCCACCGTCGAACGAACTGCTGTCTCCGTCATGATGGCCCGCGGAATGCCGCCGCGCTTGTTCGATCGATACAGCTTTTCCCCCGACGCCTGTGCATTCTCCACAAGTGTTGTTCAATCGCTGTCGGGGTTGTCGAGGATCGCCAAATCGATCGTCATCGCCAGGCGTTTGCGAACATCGTCCACCTCGAGAGTGGTCACCTCGCGCATCCTGCGCATTCGGTTGCGCACGGTGTTCGGATGTACACCGAGTCGATCGGCGGCCACGGTGAGATCGCCCTGCGCGTCGAGCCAGGCCCGCAATGTCGCGACGAATGCCGTGGCATGGGTGCGGTCGTATCGGCGTAGCTCGGCGACCGGTCCGCGCGACGGCACCCGACCGGTGCTCGCTGCCGCCCGTAACCGTTGCAGCAATATCTCATCCCAGGATTCCTCGTACGCCGGCGGTGCGCTGTCCGTCGGCCGGCGTTCGTTCAGGGCCAGGCACTCGTCTGCCTCCTGGCGGGAAGCGGGAAGTTCTGTGGCCGAAGCCGCTCCGCCGATCCCGGCCGCCACCACCGTCCGCGGCGGTAGCGCGGCCCGCAGCGCCGCCACCCATTCCCGGGCCGCGTGGACCTGCTCACCGGGCAGGATCGTATAGACGGTGTTGTCCGACAGGGCGCTGCGTCCCGGACGTGACCAGCCGAAGCCGATGGTGGCCTGTTCGAAGGCGAGGAGTAGGCCGGTATGTCGCTTCCCCGACAGCTGCGCGCGCACCGCGACCACCCGCAACGGTCCCGGTGCCAATCCGAGCCGGCCGACCACGGTCGTGGCGTCGGGGGTACCCTCCAGGAGTCGGAGCACCAGCTCGGACTCCACCTGTCGTTCCAGATCCGCGCTCGCCCGGGATCGAAGCAGATGCAGGGCCACCGTCTGCGCGCCCTCGAGCAGCGCACGCCGCCGTGTCCCCGCCAACGGGGCCGCGCAGGTCACCCAGACGGAACCGAGGAGCTCCCGCCCCACGCGCACCGCAACCACCATTCGTCCGATGAGGCCGTATTCCTCCGCGGGCTCGACGAACAAGGGTTCCTCGGATTCGGCCAGATGCGCGTAGACTCCCCGGGCCTCCAGCAGCGTCCGCAGCGCATCGGGCACCTGTCGTCTCAGTACGATCTCCGACCGGGCCCGATCGGATTCTCCCGGTACGGCGGAGTAGGCCATCACCCGCGACAGTCGATCCTCGATGGTCACCGCGGCGCCCACCGCGGCCGCCAGGCTGTCCGCCAGGGCGAACAGGTCCGTGGGGCCACGCCCGGAGGCGGTTTCCCGCCCTTCCAGAACCAGCCCGTACACCACCCCCGCGACCTGGCTCCACGACACCGCCGGATCGATCACCAGCACCGCGACGCCGTCTTCCGGGCCGAGTTCGGCGGCCGCTCGCTCGATGTCGGCGCCACCACGTACCAGGACCGCGATCGCCCGCGCCGTTCGCGCGGCGGTCACCGCTTCGCGCACGGACCGAGCCCCCACCGCGAGGAAGATATCGCCTGTCGCGCTTTCCGAGGATGTCGCATCGAACATCGCCACACTGCGGATCGTTGTCGTCCGCGGCACCGGGCAGTAGCGCAATCGCACCCCGTACCCGCCCAATACGTTCACGAGATGGTCCAACCGCACCATGAGCCACTCCTGTCCACATCGGTTCGGCCACCGTAGCCGCCGATCCGGTATGTGCGGAGAACGCGGTCACGGTGAGCGACTCCTACCGGCCCCGATGGGCGGTGGTCACGAATTCGGGTCTCGGCGGGCGGCCCGGTTCACCCGGGTGAGAACGGCGTGGAGTTCCTCGAGCTCCTTGCGGTCGACGCCCAGTCGTTCGACCACCGCCGGCGGGATCCTCTCGGCCTCGGCGCGCAGGGCTCGTCCGGTGGGGGTGAGGTCGACGACCAGGTTGCGTTCGTCGCGGCGGTCGCGAGTGCGGGTGATGTAGTTCAGGGCCTCGAGCCGCTTGAGCAGAGGGGACAGGGTCGGGGAATCCAGTTGCAGTCGTTCGCCGATTTCCTTCACCGCCAGCGGCGCCTCACCCCACAGGGTGAGCATCACCAGATATTGGGGGTGGGTGAGTTTCAGCGGTTCCAGTAACGGGCGGTAGACGGCCAGTACGGCGCGATTGGCCAATGCCAGCGCGAAACATACCTGTCGATCCAGCCGGAGGGGGTCGTACGTCGCGGTGTCCATGCACACACTCCTCACAGGCGTCGGTCGAATACCGCGGTAACGGCTCGCGCCCGGACCGGGTTCCGGTGGGATGCTCATGAACTCTCGGTGCGGGCCGGTTGTGTACCAATAGTTAACGTACGATACATTAGTGTGCGATTGATGTCCGGTGGCGCTGCCGAATGCCCGTCCCGGGCCCACGCGGACCGAGGGGAGCTGACGATGGGTTCTCGAACGAAACCGACCTTCGGGCAAAGGATCCGCTACATCTGTGGCGCGACGCTGCCACCCGAGATGGCGGATTGGGTGCTCCACGATCTCACCGGTCCGGGAGCGACCCGTCGCTACCTGATGCGGTTCCTGATACCGGTCATCCTGCCGCTGTGCCTGTTTCTGCTACTGCCGGGGCCGCTGTGGATGCGACTGTCCATGATGGGGTTGCTGTACATACCCCTGATCTACTTCACCGTCGCGCTGCTGTACGTCTATCGACGCCATCGCCTGATCAAGCACGGTCTCGATCCCGCTCTCGCGGATGCGCGGGAACGTCGGCGCGCCGTTGAGGAACGCCTGGCCTACGAACGTCGGCACGGCAGGGCATAGGCCCTGACACGGCCCGCGGCGCGATCTTCGGCGTCGATGCGGTCGTTCGAATCGGCGGTCGAGGTCCCGGAAGCGAATGTGGGGGAACCGGTTCGGTTTTCGGCGGGGCGTGCTCCCCGGAGTATGCGTACGGGATAGCATCGGCTCCTTGTTGGCACATCGTGCCGGGAAGGGGTGGTTCGTCGCATGGGACTGCGAACGCGGGTGCGGTGGTCGGCCGCGACGGTGCTGGTCGTGAGTGTTCTCGCGACATCTGCACAGGCCCAACCATTCGCGGATCCGTTCGTCGGTTCCTCGGGACTCGGAGACCCGTACTATCCGGACGACGGCAACGGCGGTTACCAGGTCGAGCACTACGAGGTGGCGATCACCTACGATCCGCCGAGTCGTCACCTGGCCGGGACCGCCCGGCTGAACGCGGTGGCGGCCCAGGCGATGCGGGTGTTCGATCTCGATTTCGCCGGACCGCCGATACACCGGGTGACGGTGAACGATCTGCCCGCCGGATTCGTCCGCCACGGTGACCACAAGGTCAGCGTGTCCCCGGTATTGCCCGTGCTGCCGGGGCTGCCGTTCACCGTGACCGTCGAATACGCGGGGCCCGTGGCGGAGACCTCCGGGAGCGGGTGGATGTTCTCGCCCGATGGTGGGGCGTTCGTGGCGGGGCAGCCGCATTCGGCGGCGAGCTGGTATCCGCTCAACGACACGGTCACCGACAAGGCCACATTCGAGTTGCGGGTGACGGTTCCGCAGGAGTGGCAGGTGGTGTCGAACGGGGTGCGCGTGCGTGAGGTGATCGACGGCCCGAACCGCATCGTGGAATGGGCGTCACGGCACCCGACGGTCGGATACCTGACGACGGTCGCGATCGACCACTTCGATTTCCTTTATCAGACACGCGCCGATGGCACGCCGTTGATCAGTGCCTTCGCTCCCGGTGCGGACCGGGGGCGGGAGCTGGAGCGTCGGCTGCCCGAGGTACTGGATTTCCTCGAGTCTCTCTACGGCCCCTACCCGTTCGAGAGCGGGGGTGGAATCTACGTCGACACCGAGTTGGACTTCTCCCTGGAAACCCAGACGCGTCCCCTCTACGCGCCCTGGGCGGACCTCGAGACCGTCGTCCACGAGAACGCCCATCAGTGGTGGGGGGACTCGACATCGATACGGCGGTGGTCGGACATCTGTCTCAACGAATGCCTCGCCAGTTACACCGCCGACTATCTGTGGCCGGAACGCAAGGAGGGGGTCGATATCGATGCGCGGTATCACAAGACCGTCTCCGAATACCTGGACGATCCGGAGTTCTGGCGGATCCCCTTGCAGGATCCCGGAGCGGGAAAGGAATTCACGGTTGTCTACCGTCGTGGACCGCTGTTCCTTCATGCCCTGCGTCGGTTCATCGGTGATGACGTGTTCTTCGGCGCGATAAGGGATTTCGTGCAGACGCACGCCTACGGTAATGCGTCGATGCCGGAGTTCCGCAGTTTCGTGCAGTCTCGCACCGGTATCGATCTGACGGCCTTCTTCGAGGCCTGGCTCGACCACGAGACCGTTCCCGCGCCGGCGTATCTGTATCCCGGATCTCTGCGCATCTGACCTTCGACGGCTGGGGGCCCGGGATGGGGCCGGTTCGAATGTCACCTCGCGAGGAAATGCCGGCCCAGCCATGCCCACAGGAGGACGGCGAGGATACGTATCGCACGCCTGCGCATCAGGTGATCCACGATCTCGCCCAGGCCGGCGATACGGTCCCGGCGCAGTCGTGTCGTCACGGCCGCGCCGATCATCGCTGTCAGGATTACGGCGAAGCCGATGATCACCAGGGAGCGTTCGCTCATCGCAGCAATCGCCACCCCACCACCAACCACAGCAGCCAACCGACCAGCCGCCATGGGCCGTGCTCGAGCGCGGGATCCAGCAGGGTGGACAGCGTCGGTGCGGACGGGTCGGGTCGGTTCCACTCCGGTTGCCGGAGCAGCGAGAACAGCTCCCATGCCAACAGGACGGCGATCAGGGCCGACCACAGCATCAACCCGCTGCCCAACCTCCGATCCGTCGGTACCGGGTGCGACGGGAGTGTTACCGCGCGCACCATGGCAACGGCCGCGAGCACCACCACCAGCGCCGTGGCCGGCCGACCGAAAGGAGTGGTGGCCGCTCCCGCGGCGGCGATGCCGAGCAATACCGTCAGCAGCGCCGCCCGTCGTCGACGGGAGCCGCGCGCCGGGACCGACCTCGCTGTCACGGTCGCAGGGTACCGCCGCTTTCGCGTAGGGCGCCGCACCCGCGTCCGCCTGTCGGGCATTGCGCCGATCCACGGGATTTTCTCGGGCGGACCGAAGCGTGGTACCGCCGGATGAGATCAGCCGGGAGCGGAAGTCCGCTCCCGGTCCGCGCGGTGACACTCGCCGGGTGGAAAACGCCGAGTCCGCATCCGGTTGCGGCGCGCGTCGGAAGAGTCGGGGAAAATGGCACAGGTGAGACACTCCGAGGAGGCTCGAGCCGAGCGGCTGGATTGCCTGGTGCAGATCACCTGGCCGGCCGGACGCAACCCGTGGTGGAGTGTCCGTCATATCGGTACCCGTATCCAGGTCGCGGCCGCTCTCGACGAGCTCGCCCTGCGCATCGATATCGACCACTGGACGCACCTTCTCTCGGCGCTCGACCATCCGCTCGTCGGCTATGACCTCACCCTGCGCCGAACCGATACCGCCTTCGTCATCGACCATGCCGCCGACACCGTCCCCATAGATACGATGTCGGCCATCCTGCACACCCATGCCACGGTCATCCGTAGCCACCTTCCCGCCTGATACTCGAACGGGTCGATCAGGGCGAGGAATGTGTCGTGGGCGCGGTGTCGATATGGTCCAGGAACCAGTCGGTGGCGAGCCGGGCGACTCGGTCGAGGGCTCCGGGTTCTTCGAACAGATGGCCGGCGTCCGGCACGATCTCCAGGGTAGGTGCGACGGGCATACGCCGTAGGGCCTGCCGGTTGAGTTCGAGGACGGTCTCGTCGTGGCCGCCGACGATCAACAGTGTCGGTGCCCGCACCCGGGTGAGCGCGTCGCCGGCCAGATCGGGTCGCCCGCCCCGGGAGACGACGGCACGGATCGCGGTGGGGCGCTCCGCGGCGGCGACGAGTGCGGCTGCGGCGCCGGTACTGGCGCCGAAGAGGCCGAGTAGGCTTCGGGCGGTCGTCGGTCGCTCGGTCAACCAGTCCACGGTTCCCGTCAGGCGGTCGGCGAGCAGGGGGATGTCGAAGCGCAACTCGCGGGTGCGCAGATCGTGCCGCTCCTCCTCCGGGGTGAGCAGGTCGAGCAGGACGCTACCGAGGCCGGCGCGGTGCAGTACGGCGGCCACATGACGATTGCGGGGGCTGTGCCGACCGCTACCGCTGCCGTGTGCGAAGACGACGAGGCCGCCGGCCCGGCTCGGTGAACACAACCGGGCCTCCAGATGGAAACCGTCCATCGGAATTCGCACGTCCTCGTCGACGAACATCGCGCATTGCGCCTCCTCGGAACGTCATCCCATCCCACTGCGGCGCACGGGCCGGCGTCGAGGCTCTGTCCGGTCTCGCCATCGAACGCACCGGTCGTCGGGCCCGAGTCGGATACCGCCTTCGGTTCGCGCCTACCCGCCGCGGTGGCGGAGAAACCGCCGGACACCTTATTGAGTAATGATCAATAAGGTTCTAGCCTGCAACCATGGATTTCAGCCTCTCTCCGCGCGCCGCCGATCTCCGCGATCGGGTGCGGGCGTTCGTCGAAACCGAGATAGAGCCGGTGGAGCACGAATACCACCGCGCGATCGACCGGGTCCGCGCGTCCGGTGGCGACCCGTGGCAGCCGCTGCCGGTGATCGCCGAACTGCAACGCAAGGCCCGGGAGCAGGGGCTGTGGAATCTGTTTCTGCCCGCCGGACACGAGGGGCCCTACGCCGAGCGGTACGGCACCGACGGGGGCGCGGGTCTCACGAACGTCGACTACGCGCCGATCGCCGAGCAGATGGGTCGCTCGTTCCTCGCGCCACTGGTGTTCAACTGCAATGCTCCGGACACCGGAAATATGGAGGTGCTACTCCGCTACGGCAGCCAGGAGCAGCGCGACCGGTGGCTCGATCCGCTGCTCGACGGCCGCATTCGCAGCGCGTTCTGTATGACCGAGCCGGGTGTGGCCTCCAGTGACGCCACCACCATGGAGCTCACCGCGCTCGTCGACGGAGACGAGGTGGTGCTCAACGGCCGTAAGTGGTTCTCCACCGGGGTCGGTCATCCGGACTGTCGGATCCTCATCGTCATGGGACTCACCGATCCCGACGCCGACCGCCACCACCGCCACTCCATGGTGCTGGTGCCCCGCGACACCCCGGGCGTCGAGGTGGTGCGGATGCTGCCGACGATGGGATTCCACGACGAACCCCTCGGCCACGGCGAGGTGGCGTTCACCGATGTGCGGGTCCCCCTGTCCAATATCATCTCCGGGCCCGGTCGAGCGTTCGAGATCGCCCAGGGACGCCTGGGACCGGGTCGGGTGCACCACTGTATGCGATTGGTCGGATTGGCCGAGAGGGCCCTGGAGCTGGCCTGCCGCCGTGGCAGCGAACGGGTGGCCTTCGGTAAACCGCTGGTCAACCTCGGCGGTAATCGGGAGCGGATCGCCGAGGCCCGCATCGCCATCAATTCCACCCGTCTGCTGATCCTCGACGCCGCGTGGAAACTGGACACCGGCGGCCCGCTCAACGCCCTCAGCGAGGTCGGTCAGATCAAGGTGGCCGCGCCGCGGATGGCCCAGCAGGTGATCGACTTCGCGATCCAGCTTCATGGTGGGGGCGGCCTGACCGACGATTTCCCGCTCGCAGCCGCCTGGACCAATGCCCGCGCCCTACGGCTGGCCGACGGGCCCGACGAAGTGCACCTGGGGACGGTGGCGCGACTCGAGCTCGGTCGATACCGGACGAGCCGATAGGTCGCCGCCCGAACGCGGGCATCGATCCGGTCGACCGCGGGATGGATTTCGGTTATGCCTCCACCACGCGGTCGACCGGCAGGTCGGCGCGGTAGCGCACGTAGTCGAGAATCTCGTCCACCCGGTCCGAGGTCTCCTGCTCCGCGCGGTACCGGCGGAGATTGTGTATCGCTTCGTCGAGTTGCGGCCCCGGACCACGGTCGGCGAGCAGGACGACGATCGCTTCGCGGGTTCGGAATCCCTGATCGGGGTGGGCCAGTAGTTCGTCGAGATAACGCTGCGGTTCCAAGAGTTGCAGTGCTCGGCGCGCGTAGGCGTGGACGCGGCGGGGCAACTGCTCGCGAATGGTATCGATATCGGACTGGAGCGCGTGCTGCTCGAGCTGGTCCGGGTCGACCCGCAGAATCCAGGGAGTGGTGAGTTCCGCGGAGTGCGGGTGCATATCGAGCACACCGGGGCCGGTGGCGTTTTCCAAGGGGATGGCCGGCAGTCCCCGTTGCGCGTTGCACCAATTGCAGTATTCCCACCAAGCGGTGGGCGTGGCATTCAGAGTCAGGCCGAAGCTGCGGGTCTGACGTCCGTTGGTCCAGGTGCGCAGAACTCGGGTACGGCCGACCGAAGCGACCCCACCGTCCACGATGCGTGTCCAGGTGGGGTCGGTGCCGTGAAATCCGTACCGCTGGAGCAGTTTTGCCGTTTCGCGTAGGAGGCGGCGCAATGCCGTATCGGGACTGACCACGATCTGCCAGATTAGCGTTGTCGGCCGACAGGGCCGCATGGCTGCACCCGCATCCGGGCTATTCGGTGGGCCGGTGACGGTCGGGGAAATCCCGCTCCGTTTCCTGCCGCAGGATGCGGAATCGGTCGGCCAGTGCGTCCAGGGTGTAGTGGGCATTGAGACCGCTCGGATTGGGCAGCACCCAGACCTCGGTATCGCCGATCGGGTCGGGTTGGCGGCCGACCCCGATATGCGGTCGGCCGAACGCGGTGCGGTAGGCGCCCAGACCCAGGACCGCCAGGGTGCGCGGGTGGTAACGCCGCACTCGTTCGACGAGGGCTCGGCCGCCCGCCCGCAACTCTCGAGGCGTCAACTCGGCCGCTTTCGCCGTCGCGCGGGGAACGACATTCGTGATGCCCAGTCCGAATGTGAGCAGGTGGTCCTGTTCGTCGGGACGCAGCAGTCGGGGTGTGAAACCCGATCGATACAGCGCGGGCCAGAAGCGATTTCCGGGCCGAGCGAAGTGGTAACCGGTCGCCGCCGACCACAATCCCGGATTGATACCGCAGAACAACACCCGCAGATCCGGCGCCACCACGTCGGGAATGGTCTTTCCCGCCGCGGCGGCCAGATCGGCCGAGGTGGGGCGGTACGCAGCGGAACGTGCCATCCGTCCAGTCTGCCCGAGCGGCCGGAACCCGTTTCTGCCGCCACAGCGATCACCTCCGGCGGGAGAACGCCCGGCGATCGGTGCTCATCGACCGGTCGGGGGAGCGGGGACCAGCAGAACCGGACGGTGGGCGTGATGGATCAGATCCGCTGCCACCGAGTCACCGAGGAGACGGTGCAGGAACGAGGCGGGCCCGCCGCGGGAGGTGCCGACGACGATCATCTCGGCGTCATGGGCTTCGGCGAGATCGAGCAGGATCTGCGCCGGTCTGCCGGTGCGGTTGTAGTAGGACCAAGGGCCGGGTATCCGGGCGAGTACGGCGCACGCGTCGCGGCGTTCCCGCTTCACGGCGTCGGCGACGACCTGCTCCCAATCGGCGGAATCGGGATCGATCGGCAGATCGTCGGCGTCGAGGATATGGGCGACATGTAGGAAGGCATCGAGTCGGCCCGCGAGTCCGACAGCATAATTCAGGGCGGCGCGGCCACCCGGGTGACGATCGAACCCGACCACCAGGTGGCAGCGGGCCGCGGTGGGATCGATGGGCCCGGCCATGCGGCGCGGGGTTCGCGTATTCGCGGCGGGCCGGTCGTTGTCGTCGGTCATCTCGGTGTCCTCACCATCCGGGTCCGCACGGTCCGGACCCTCACAATGCGGCCAACGCCAGGCCGATTCCTCCGGCGGCGACGGTGACCACGAGACTGCCGACCGCGTTGGCGGCCGCGGTGGTGTAGTACCGGCTCTGGATCAGGCGCACGGTTTCGATGCCGGCGGTGCTGAAGGTGGTGTACCCGCCGCAGAATCCGACACCGAGGATCAAGCCGAGGTCCCGGGCCGCGCCGTGGAATACCATCAGGCCGGTGACGAACCCGAGTACGAGGGACCCGGTCACATTGATCACGAAGGTGGCCCAGGGAAAACGCGAGTTCCGGTGCTGCCTGATCACGCCGTCGAGGACGAATCGGGTCATCGCGCCGGCGCTACCGGCGACCGCGATCCACAGTGTCGTCATTGCGGGACCTCCGATCGCCACATCCGGAACCGGGCTCCGAGCGCGATTCCCGCGGCGGTGGCGACCAGCCCCACCAGCACCGTGCCGAACGCATATCCGACGGCGGTGGACCAGTGGTGGTCGCGCAGCAACAGATCGGTGTCCACGGCGAGGGTGCTGTAGGTGGTGAACGCCCCGAGAACTCCGGTCCCCACTGTCAGCCGAACGCGTCGGCGCAGGCCGGTGTCGGGGCCGAGTCGGGTCAATCCCTCCAACAGCAAGCCCAACAGGAACGCGCCGACGATATTGATCACGAACGTGGTGAGCGGCCACTCACCGCTCGCATGGGGAAACCACACCCCGAGTTGGTAGCGCAGCGGCGCGCCGAGTAGTCCACCCACCCCGACCAACGCTATGGCGCTCATCCGGGTGTGTAGTGGCCCGGGAGTCGGTGGTGCGGTGGTACGACCGACGGACAGAGTGGTTTTCGGGTCTCTCGGCACGGGAACAGACTCCCACCGCCGGCGGGGTGAACCACAGCGACCCCGGCGATGGAGCGGGTCGGGACGGTCCCGGTCAGAGGTTGCGACCGGAATCCGGTGCCGTGCGCCGTGGGGGTGTGGGGTGAATCGTGAGGAAATCCGACGGTGGCCTACGTGGTGTCGGCGGATGGTCCTCCCGGGCGGGGGCGCGGCCGACCCGCACGACCACCTGGGCCTGGTTACGACCGCCGGTGAGATTCATGACCGCGCGTCGGGGGGTGGGGAGTTCGGTGATGTGCGTCATCGGACAGGTCGCCAATCCGGCCGCGGTGCACTCGAGCAGGACCTTCGACAACGCCTCACCGGCACGCAACCAATCCAGAACGGAATCCCCTGACGTGCCGAGCACCCAGAGTCTGGCCCGGTCCTCCATTTCCGCGCGCCGCGCCGAATGGGCGGGGCCGGGGAACTTGCGTCCGACCGGAATCCGCACCGCCTCGGATTCGGAGATCAGCGCATCGGCCGGCACCCCTTCGGTGCTGTGCCGATGTCCGCTCCACCAGCGCAGTTCGGCCTGATATGTCATGTCGTAGCGACGGAGGGCCGTGGACTGTTCGGAGACCGCGGCCAAGCGGGCCGGGGCGTTCGTGTCGAGGACACCGATATCGACGTCGTATGGGTCGGTAAGCGCGCGGATCCTACGGACGAGGTCGGACAGATCCCCCGGATCGTCCATCGGAAGGCGATCGGTGTGGCGGCGATCGATCATCTCGGCTCGGGTCCGCAGGTCCGAAGGCGGATTCGGCCAGGGCCGGAAGGTGAGTGTGGCCAGATGCTCCGGTCGATGCGGGTCGGGTAGCCGGACGATATCGGTGTGCCGGCCCGCCGCGGCGAAGGCGGTGCGCACATGGTCGAGCATCGTTCCGCAGCTGATGACGAGTTGTCTTCCGTTGGGGTCGGCGGAGGGCAGCCGTCTCTCGTCGTCACGATAGAGGCGCAGTTCTCGATCGCAGTATTCCCACCGCCAGGGCTGGGTGTTGTGCACCGATGGAGCGCGCGCGGCCAGACGCATGGTCGCGAGCAGGGTGGCCTGGTCGGGTACGGAATCCGCGGTGTGCACAGAGTTGTCGGTCATATGGCCAGTGTGATTCGGGCCGATACGGGCTACCAGGGCCCGCCGACGGTCGTCGGGACACCGGGATTCCGGTCGATCGGCACTGCCGATTCGGGCCGATGGACCCTGTTCGCGTCACCCGCCGGAGTCGATACTGTCGGGGTCCTTCCGGACGATACTGTCGGGGTCCTTCCGGACGATACTGTCGGGGTCCTTCCGGATATCGGAGGGTGCCGACCACTTCGACGGAGGTGGGTCGGTCGTCAGGGCAGGGGCGCATTCCAGCGCAACACGGTGCCGCCATTCGGTCCGTCGGTGATGCGGCACGTGCCACCCGCCTGTTCGGCGCGGGCGGCGATATTGGCCAGGCCGCTGCGCCGGTGGCAGTCGGCGGGGATGCCGACACCGTCGTCGGTGACGGCGAGGACGACCTCGTCGTCGACGCGCAGATCGATCGAGAGGCTGGTGGCGCGGGCATGGCGTACGACATTGCTGATCGCCTCCCGCAATACGGCCTCGACATCCTCGGACAGGGGCGGGCTCAGCACGGTGATGGGCCCGGACAGGCGAACCGAGGTGCGCAGATCGGTGTCGGCGGTCATCTCGCTGACGAGACCGTGCAGTCGTTTGCGGTAGTTGGTCGAATCGATGGTGGCGTTGTGCAGATCGAAGATCGAATGCCGGATGTCCTCCACGATGGATTGCAGGTCATCGATGGTTTCGGTGAGCCGTTTGCGCACTTCGGGGGCGCGGGCGCGCTGTAGGGTGCCCTGCAGGCCCAATCCGACGGCGAAGAGCCGCTGGATCACGTGATCGTGCAGGTCGCGGGCGATTCGGTCCCGGTCGGCGACCACGTCCAGGTCGCGCATCCGGCGTTGGGTTTCGGCCAACTGGAGGGCGAGCGCCGCCTGGTCGGCAATAGCGGCCATCATGGCCTGCGCCGCGGGATCGAGGGCAGCGGTGCCGGCGGGCCACACGGTCGCGAGCACACCGATGACCGCCTCCTTGGTGCGCAGTGGAAGCAGTAACGCCGGGCCCAGTCGAGGGGCCAGATCCGGCAGGACACTGTCGTGGATACGGTCGATGGTGGTCAGGCGTCCGTGCCGGAACACCTCACCCACGTACGAGTCGCGCAACGACAGTCGTCTGCCGTGTAGCGCGTGCTCGCAGTGACCCTTTGCGGCGGACACGATCAGCTCGCTCACCTCGGCGGGCGGCAGGTCGGGGTCCTCCGGCAGCGCGATGAAGGCGCAGGCCGCCGCGGTGAGCGTGAGTGCGCGTTCGGTGACGAGGTCGAGGACTTCGTGGGGTTCGCCGCCGGTGAGGAGTTCGGTGGCCACATCCCTGGTCGCTTCCAGCCATCGTTGCCGGGCGCGGGCCTGTTCGTAGAGTCGGGCGTTCTCGACGGCGATACCGGCCGCCGCGGCGAGCGCCTGGACCACGACCTCGTCGTCCTCGGTGAAGTCCTGCCCGCCGGCCTTCTCGGTGAGATAGAGATTGCCGAACACCTCGTCGCGGACCTTCACCGGAACACCGAGGAAACTCCGCATCGGTGGATGGTGGGGCGGAAAACCGACCGACGACGGGTGGCTGGCGATATTGCTCAGCCGGATCGGTTTGGGATCCGCGATGAGTAGTCCCAGCACACCGTGGCCGCGGGGGAGATCGCCGATCAGGACCCGGGTGCGGTCATCGATGCCCTCGTAGATGAACTCGGCCAGTTGATGGCTGGACTCGTCGGTTTCCCGGACGCCCAGGGCGCCGTATCCGGCGTCGACCAACTCGATGGCGGTGTGCACGATCGAGCGGAGGGTCTCGTCCAGGTCCAGGCCCGCGGTGATGGACAGCATGGCCTCCATCAACCGGTCCATCCGGTCGCGCACGTCGACTATCTGGGCGATGCGGTCCTGTACCTCGCGTAACAGTTCCCGCAGACGCAGCTGCGACAGGGTCTCGGTCACCGGAGGTGGCCCGTTCACTCCGGACACCCTGGGTCCCATACGGTCATTGTCTCATCGGCCCGATGCCCTGGCCACCTCCCCCGGTCCGGCAACCGGCATCATCCGATCCGGCCACCGGACGCGTTGAGTTTCGAGGCGAGGACAGCGGCCTGGGTGCGTCGCTCCACACCCAGTTTGGTCAGCAGCCGCGACACGTAGTTCTTCACCGTTTTCTCGGCCAGGAACATCCGCCCGGCGATCTGCCGGTTGGTCAGTCCTTCGCCGAGCAATGCCAGCAGGGTGCGCTCCTGGTCGGTCAAGGAGGCCAACGGTCCGGTCGCGGCTTCGGCCTCGGCGCGCAACTTGGTCATCAATGCGGCCGCGGCGCGGTTGTCCAGCAGCGATTTGCCCGCACCGATCTCCCGGATGGCGCCGATCAACTGCAGGCCGGCGATGTCCTTGACGACATAGCCGCTCGCGCCGGCCAGGATCGCATCGAGCATGGCCTGTTCATCGGTGAACGAGGTCAACATCAGGCACCGAACGTCCGGGTTCGCCGAGAGCAGTTCCCGACACAGCTCGATGCCGTTACCGTCGGGCAGGCGCACATCGAGGACCGCGACATCGGGCCGCAGCGCGGGGATGCGAGCCATCGCCTGGGAGACGTTCCCCGCCTCGCCGACCACCGTCAGGTCCGGTTCCGAGCCGATGAGATCGGCAACTCCACGTCGCACGATTTCATGGTCGTCGACCAAGAAAACCCTGATCACCGGCACACCTCTTTCTCGTCCGAAGCAGTTCCAGCCTACGGAGCGGGCCGAGGTCCGGCGTGGCGGAATCGGCCCCGAATTCGATGACGAAAGACACTTGACCGCTTTTGACGTTTCCTACTCACCGCACCACTCGTCGTATGGGTGAGCGCGCCTCGTAGATGCCTGTGCCCGCCGGCGGTGCGGCTTCGTCGGCCCGATCCGGCCGCCGGGGACATGCTCGATTCGTACCTGTCGTATCAGTGCTCCGATCGTTTCGGGGTGCAATACCTCCGTGTCGGGCCACAGCGCGGCCGCGGTCGCCGCCGCGACACCGAACTCGCACGCGGCGAGACAGTTGTCGCCGCAAGCGATGCGGTAGGCGAGGGCGGCGATGAGACCGGCGCCGCCGCAGGTGTCGCCACGCGGCGAAGTGGGCAGCGGGGGAGCGGAGATCATATGGTCGGTGTCCGCGTCGGAGAACACGACGCCGAGCCCGCCGACCGTTGTCACCACGTGCCGGGTCGCCCCGGTTTCCAGCAGGTGCCGGTTCGCCTGCCCGGCATCGGCGAAGGAGTCGATGGGATGTCCGATCAGTTCCGCCGCCTCGATCCGGTCCAAACCGATCAGGAACGCGTCCTCGCCACACAGCCGCCGCAGGTGCCTGCCGGTGATATCGACGAGTACGGGTGTCTCGGTTTCTCGGGCCGCGCGCACCACGGTCGCGGTGAAGTCGTCCCGAACCCCGGGCGGAAAACCGCCGGCGACGACGATCACCCGGTGGGCGCTCGCCTCGGCTCGGATCGTCGCCAGGCACCGGGCCACTTCGTGCTCGGTCATCCGCGCCCCGGGATGGACGATGTGGAAGTTGCGCTCGGTTCGGGTTTCGGCGATCATCGCCGCTTCGCGGGTTTCGCCCGCGACCGGTATCCGGGTCCGGTCGAGGCCCTCCACCTCGAGCAGGTGATCCAGTCGGTGTCCGGTATCGCCGCCGGAGACGTATATCGCCGTGGCCGCACCACCGAGCCGGCGGATACCGCGCGCGATATCGATACCTTCGCCGCCCGCCCGAACGGAACGCACTCGGGCGTGGCTCCTGCTGGTTTCCGCCAGTCGATCGACCTCGAGGCATACGTCGACGGCGGGGTTCAACGTTATGGTGAGCACGCGGGGCGATGTTCGTCGTTCGGATGCCTCGGCCGCCGATACGCGGTGGTCACGGGCATCGGATTCGTCACCGACCGGGTAATGGTCGGAGCGCATGATTCCTCCTGACAATGGTTCGGGCCGCGGGGCCCGGGTGCCGTCGCTGCCGCGGATTCCCGATGGGCCTCACCGGCTGTCCGGGGCCGGTGATCCGGAAGCCGGGGTGCCCGCCGAAGGGACCGTTTCGGCCGGGTGCGGTGCATCGGTTTCGGTGAACCGGTGCACCAGTTGGCGCAATGTCCGTTCCAGGCGGGTGTGGGCTTCCCGGGCGATCGACCGCAGTGCGGGCACGCTCCGTCGGGTGAGTGGTTCGGGGTCGATCGCCTCGACGACGGTCCTCGCGCCGTCGGCGCGGAGGCTCACGGTGTAGGGCGGCAACGGATCGTGGTGGTCGGTCGCCAATACGTCCCGGACGAGGTCGGGCGCGTAGGCGCAGATGATGCGATGACCTCCGATGTCGACCCCGGAGCACGAGGCCGATATCGCGCCCACATCGAATTCCGCCGCGATATCGAAGCCGTTGTCGAGCAAGGCCTCGCGGGTGGCCTCGTGGGCCGTGTCCACCGGCGCCGTCACCCGCGCGAGCAGTGCGCTCGAAGCGAGGGGGACGCGGATCTCGGTACACAGCTCCTCGGTGACGGCGACCTCGTTCGGTCCCACCGGATACACCTCGGTGGGCGGCCCGGCCGCGTGCAGACCGGAGGTCCGGATCCATCGGTCCAGTGCCCGGTAGGCCGCATCGATATGGCTGTAGTCGCCGCGATGACTCGTGTGGGCGAAGAGCTGCCGTGGAGTACGACGGACCGCGAACTCCGTCACCTCGGTACCGGGCACCGAGGTGGTGACCGGCAGATCGAAATCGACCTCGATGGTGGTGCCGGGTCGGAAATCTCCGTGGTAGGTGGTGGCCGGCGGACCCATCGGCAGCAGCCCGAGTTCCCGGGCCATCGCATACAGCGCGTCCATACCGGCTCCGATATCGTCGCCCGCGTGCTCGGCCCGGACGGTCCGGTGCAGGCCGAGCACGGTATGCGGGGCGGATTCGTCGACGTCGATCCGGTAGGCCATACCGCCGCTCCTCAGTTCCCCGAGGCCGACGGCCCGGGACCGAGCTGTTCTCGCACGGTGGTGTCGGTACCGGCTTCACCGTCACCGTCTCGGCGCAACCCTCGGGCGGTGATTTCGGCGATCACGGTGAATTCGACGGTATCGCCGCATATCGACATGTGGACGATCGGTGCGCGCATGACGGATCTCCTGTGGGCCGGTGGCTCGTGATTTCGACGCTACGGAGCCGTCCCGACGTCGCCCAGCGCCGACCGGCCCCGATGCCGGGGGACCTTCGGCCGTCATACGCCCGGATCTCCGCGCGATGGTACCGGGGCCGGACGGGTGCCGCACCGCTACACCGGGGCGTTCGGTGCACGGTCACGGGGTACTTGGTTCCTTCCGGGAAGGGGCGTTCGACCCTGTGCCGCGCTGAGGCCCGGTGCTGATATCGATGCGAAGAACCCAGTGAGAAGTGGGTGAGATCAGGTGACCGAATCCGAGGTGCCCGCCGGAGGTGATATCGGTCCTCGGCGGGTTGTGACGATCGAGCGGACGGAAGCGCTGCGTCTGCTCGCGAGTGTGCCGTTCGGGCGGCTCGTGTTCACCGACGACGCGCTGCCCGCCGTGCGGCCGGTGACCCATATGATCGCCGACGACGGGGCGGTGGTCGTGCGCACCCGCCCGTTTCCGGGGTTGTACTCGACAATGCTTCGGGAGCGATCGGTGGTGGTCGCCTACGAAGCCGACGAGATCGACCCGGCCCAGGGGCTCGGTTGGTCGGTGGTGGTCACCGGCCCGGCCCGTATTGTCGCCGCGCCCGATCTGGCCCTCGAGTACGCCCGTCGGCTCGGGCGGTGGGCCGAGCGGGGAAGCGGTGTCTTCATCGGGATCGAGCCCACCCTTGTTTCCGGTACCAGACTGATCGAGGAGGTCGTGACGTGACCCGACCCCAGGGTGCCCGGGGAACATCCACCGTTGCGACGATGCGGGCATGGCGAGTGGATACGCCGCGGGCCGTCGACCGGCAACCGCTCACGATACGCAGCGAGCCGATCCCGGAACCGGAAGCGGGAGAACTGCTGGTACGGGTGCTCGCCTGCGGGGTGTGCCGCACCGACCTGCACGTCGTGGAGGGTGATCTGCCGGTGCACCGTCCGCATGTCGTGCCCGGACACGAGGTCGTGGCGGAGGTGATCGATACCGATCACGCCGAGAGCGGTGGATTCGCCGTGGGTGATCGGATCGGCATCCCGTGGTTGCGCCACACCTGCGGTGTATGCGCATTCTGTCGGCGCGGCGCGGAGAATCTGTGCCCACATTCCCGCTACACCGGTTGGGACGCCGACGGTGGGTACGCCGAGTACACCACCGTACCGGCCGATTTCGCCTTGCCCCTGCCCACCGGATATCGCGATGTCGAGCTGGCGCCGCTGTTGTGCGCCGGAATAATCGGCTATCGCGCATTGCTCCGGGCGGCATTGCCGGAGGGGGGCGTACTGGGCATATACGGCTTCGGCGGTAGTGCGCATCTGACCGCGCAGGTCGCGCTCGCGCAAGGCGCGCGGGTTCACGTCATGACCAGAGGCGCCGCGGCGCGGGCGCTCGCCCTCGAGCTCGGCGCCACCTCCGTGCAGGGCGCCGCGGCGGCACCGCCGGAGCGGCTGGATTCGGCCATTCTGTTCGCGCCCGTCGGGGAACTGGTTCCGCCCGCCCTGGAAGCGCTCGCCGCGGGCGGAACCCTCGCGCTGGCGGGCATACATCTCACGGATATCCCGCCGCTGAACTATCAACGCCACCTGTTCCGGGAACGCCAGATTCGCAGTGTCACCTCCAATACGCGCGCCGACGCGCGGGAATTCCTGACCTTTGCGCAGCGGCATCGGCTTCGGGTGACGACGCACCGGTACCCGCTCGATCGGGCCGACCACGCCCTGTCCGACCTGTCGCACGGTCGTTTCGACGGTGCGGCGGTGCTGGTGCCCTGAGCGACGATCGTTCCCGAACTGCTCAGGAGACGGTGCGGGCGACCCCGCCCGGTGGGGTGTCGTGCCATCGGGCGACCGCCTCGGCGACGACGAGATCCAATGGGCGGGTGGTGTCGAGCAGATCCGCCTCGGGCCAGGCCGCGGCCGAATCCGCTATCGCGTGTGCGATCTCGGGGGTGGCGTCGGACTCGGTCGGCGGCCTGTTCCGCAGTCTGTGGTCGGCCGTCTCGCGCGGACATTCGCAGCACAACCGCACCGGTTCCGCATCGGTCGCCGCGGCGAGTTCGAGGGCCCGCTGCCGTTGGGACGCGTCGGACCAGCTCGCGTCCAGCACGACCGATACCCCCGTGGTGAGCAGCCGACGGGCTCGGTCGAACAGTTCGGTGTACACCCGCGACCGGGCGTCCGGAGCATAGGCGCCGGCATCGTAGACGCCGACGGCACCGGATATCTCGCCCCGGGCGATCAGCTCCCTGCGCACCCGATCGGTGGCGAGCACCTGTGAGCCGGTTACCGCCGCGAGCCGATTCGCGACCGTGGTCTTACCGGTGCCCGGTAGACCTCCCACCAATGCCAGCCGAATCGTGCCCCGGGCCAGATGCCGTTCGGCCAGCGAGACGTGGCGGCGGAGACGGTCGCGTGCGGTGACCTCGCCCTGAGCGAAGCGTATGGCGTCGACCTTGGCCCGCACCAGCGCCCGATAGGCCCGATAGTGATGGGCCAGGGACAGGGGAGCGTCGTCCGAGCCGAAACGCAGATAGTCGGCGATCAGTGCGTCGGCCTGTTCGGGGTGGCCGAGGAATTCGAGATCCATGGCGAGAAAGGCGATATCGTCGAGGCGATCGATATGGCGGAGCCGGTCGTCGAAGTCCAGACAATCCAGTATTCGGAAGCCATCGGGTAGGTCGAAGATGTCCTGGGCGAGTAGATCGCCGTGCCCGTCCACGATGCGTCCGTCGGCGATGCGGTGCTCGAACAAGGGGACGCGGCCCCGGATATAGCGCATCGCCCGGTCTTCGACGTCGGCGATGCGACCGGGTTCGATCAGGTCGCCCGGTTGTCGGCGCAGGGTGTCCAGGACCGTGAGCCACCGCTCGCGTAGCGCGTCCGCCGTTCCGGCCCGGTCGATATCGGGGCCGCGGCGGGCCCGGTCGTGGAACGCGACGAGAGTCCGCACCAGGACCGACAGTCTCGTTCCGTCGGCCGTCGAATCGGAGAGCATGGTGGACAGTCGTCGCTGTTCGGGCATGCGCCGCATGACGAGCACCGGTTCCTCGGGGCCGCCGAGCGGATCGGACAGATGCGCGACGCCGAGATAGACATCGGGTGCGAGCCGCCGGTTGAGCTCGTATTCGCGTCGGCACGCCCGTTCCCGGGAAAGCGGGGTGCCGAAGTCGAGGAAATCGGTCGTGATCGGCTTCTTCACCTTGTACGCGCGGTTGCCGAACAGCACGACCAGACCGGTGTGGGTCTCGTGCAGGAGCGCTCCGGTATCCGTGGCCGTGGCGAACGGGGCCACCGGCGATGTCATCTGCGGTCGAGTCGGTGCCTGGCTCATGCGGACACCCCGGGCAACAGCGCGTGCTCGAGCAGCAGACGTCGTTCGGCCGCGGCGATCGCGCGCCGCGCGGCGGGTATGGCGTCCGGTGCCACCGAAACCGAGGTGATTCCCATACGCACCAGATGTTCGGCGAATTCGGGCCGATTCGACGGTGCCTGGCCGCACAGTGAAGATGTGATACCCAGATCGCGGGCGGTGGTGACTATGCGGGAAATCGCCTCCAGCACGGCCGGGTCGGATTCGTCGAAGAGTTCGCTGCACTGGTCGGAATCACGATCGACGCCGAGCATCAACTGGGTCAAATCGTTGCTGCCGATGGAGACACCGTCGATACCGAGTTCGACGTAATGGGGCAGCCAGTACAGCACCGAGGGAACCTCGGCCATCACCCAGCGGTGCAGACCGCGCCCCCGGCCCAGTGGGCTCGCATCGATCAATTCCAGGCACGCCTCGAGTTCCCAGCGGGTCCGCACGAACGGGATCATCAGGTGCAGATTCGGTGACTGCTCGCGCACTCGGGCCAGGGCGCACAGCTCGAGCCGGAAGACCTCCGGTTCACGCAGATAGCGGTAGCAGCCCCGATAACCGATCATCGGGTTGTGCTCGACGGGTTCGTATCGGGAGCCTTCGGTCAGGGCACGGAACTCGTTGCTGCGGAAGTCACTGGCCCGATAGACCACCGGACGGGGATGGAACGCCGCGGTGATACGCCGCAGCGGCTCGACCATGCGGTCCACGAACAGATCCTGTTCGCCGTGGGCGATGAGGTCCCGCGGATGGCGGCCGTCCAGTGCCCGGGTGAGCAGGGTTTCCGCGCGCAGTAATCCGACCCCGTCGACGTCGGTCGCGGCTATGCGTTCGGCGGTTTCGGGCAGTGCGAGATTGGCGTACACCCGGGTGGCGGTCGGTTCGGTCCCGATCACCGGCGCGGTCGGGGGTGCGGATGTCTCGGTGGTGGTGCGCGCTCGTGTTCTCCCGGCGCGGACCTCTCCGCTGAAGCCGTCGACCGTCACGGTCGTGTGGTCGGCGAGCGTCGTCGTCGCCGTCCTCGCCCCCACAACACACGGTATGCCGAGCTCGCGCGCGACAATGGCGGCGTGACAGGTCATTCCACCGCTATCGGTGACCACCGCGGCGGCGTGTCCCAGGGTGGGCAGCCAGTCCGGGTTGGTCATCGGCGCCACCAGGATCTCGCCGTCGCGCAGCATAGGCCCCTGGGCGGGTGAGGACAGCACCCGCACGGTCCCTGTGGCCATACCGGGCGCGGCGGCCAGGCCACGGACCAGCACCTCGGATCGGGTCGGTCCGGTGTCCTCGTGCGGTGCGGGTGCGTCGGCGAGGGTGGTGACCGGACGGGCCTGCACCAGCCAGAGCGTGTCCTCGTCGAACACCCACTCGACGTCCTGGGGTGTGCCGGAGTGATGCTCCTGGACGGCTAGGGCCAGCCGTGCGACGGCGACCGCCTCGGCCTCGCTCAGTACGGGATCGGTCGTGTCGGCGTCGGTGAGCTGCACCTGTCGATCGCCGTCCGGTCCCGCCGTGATCGCGTACTCCTGGTGCCCGCGGCGGGTACGCAGCAGGGTGGGGCCCGCCGCGTCGAGAAGGTAGGTGTCGGGTTCGGTGGCACCGGAGACCACCACCTCGCCCTGACCCCGCGCCGCCTCGACCACCACCCGGTCCCGCCGCCCGGACGCCGGGTCCGCGGTGAAGGCGACCCCGGATCGCTGGGCGGCGACCATCCGTTGGACGACCACGGCCATCTGCGGGTGGGTGGTGATTCCGCGCCGGGCCCGATAGGTCACCACCCGCGGCGTGAACAGCGAGGCCCAGCAGTCGATGACGGCGGCGAGTAGATCTTCGTCGCCGCACACATTGGTGCGGGTCAGATTCATGCCCGCGAAGGATGCGGTCGCACTGTCCTCGCCCACGGCGGACGAGCGGACGGCGACCCGAGCGTTCTCCCCGAGATCGTGATATTCGGACAGAATCATCTCGCGTATCGAGGCGTCGAAGGGTGTGTCGCGAACCAGGTCCCGCATGGTCGCGCACTGTTCGGCGATCCGGGGTTCGTCGCCGACCGCCGCCAGTGCGGCGGTGTGCAGGCGATCCAACTCCGCGCCGTGCGGGCCGTGCGCCACCACTTGCTCGTAACACGAGCGCAGGATCACGAAACCGGGCGGCACCGGCAGCCGCGCCGCCACCAGCTCACCCAGGTTCGCCCCCTTGCCCCCGGCCTCGTCGGCGTCCGTCAGTCGCAGGTCCACGAACGGCGCTACATATCGACCCATATCGACTCCTTCGGTACCTCGCCGGAAGGTTCGGGGACGGATGACATCCGTTTCACCCCCGGTGGTCCGAGCGTCCCCCGAACCCCGGCGTGCCGGGAGAGTCCTGATGCCTCCGCCGGAAGGACCATCGACCCACGAGGAACCCACCGCGGCGATCCGGCGTCGGATACCGGGGCCAGTACTGCCGGATGACACCGGGACAGGTGACTTTCGGCGGTCCCGCCCGGGTTTCGGACGCGCGAGGCTGGGGGCGGACCCATCCTTCGATGAGAGGTTGTCATCATGAGTGCCTTCGACGGCCGCAGCGCGATCGTCACCGGCGGGGCCCGCGGGATCGGCGCCGCGATCGTGCGCGCACTGGCCAAGGAACACATCCATGTCGTCGCGGCCGACCTGCTGGAACAGGAAGGCACGACATTGGTCGAATCGGTGGGACCGTCGGCGATGTTCCGACGTCTCGACGTGACCGATGAAGCGGATTGGCGGCGGGTGATCGATGAGGCCGAGGCCTGGTCCGGTCCGTTGTCGATCCTGGTCAACAATGCGGGCATCGTCGGTTTCGGAGGAATCGAAACGGAAACGCCCACCATGTTCCGACATGTGGTGGATGTGAATCTGTACGGCGCCTGGTTGGGTATGCATCTGGCCGTGCCGCGGATGCGCGCGGCGGGCGGGGGGGTCGTCGTGAACGTTTCCTCCACCGCCGGGCTGATCGGATATGCGGGGCTCGGTGGATATGTGGCCGCCAAATGGGGGATGCGTGGCCTGACGAAAGCCGCCGCGCTGGAATTGGGCCGCGCGGATATCCGCGTGTGTTCGGTTCATCCGGGACCGATCCGCACTCCCATGACGGCGGAGATGGACGAATCCGTGGTCGAGGATCAACCACTGGCGCGTTTCGGCGAACCGGAGGAAGTGGCGGCGATGGTGCGCTTCCTGATCACCGAGGCGACCTTTTCCACAGGATCGGAGTTCGTGCTGGACGGCGGGTCCACCGCGGGGCAGGTGCTGAATCTGCCCGAAGCGTCGTGACCCGGCGCGGTTCCCCCATGGTGTCCCGGACCGCCGGGTCGGTTCCGATCCGAAAGCGAGGAACGACTATGACCACGACCGACACGCACCCCGGCGTCGACACGGTACGCGCGGCCTTGGCGCTGGCCATTCGGGCGCCGTCGGTGCACAACACGCAACCGTGGCAGTGGCGGGTCGGTGATCGGACGGTTCACCTGTACGCGGACGAAGAGCGGCGGTTATCGTGCGCCGACCCCGACGGACGGGACCAGATCATCAGCTGCGGCGTGGCATTGCATCATTTCCGGATCGCGGCCAGATCCATGGGATGGCGCACCATTGTGCACCGGTTTCCGAATCCCGCCGAGCCCAACCACCTCGCGGCCGTCGAATTCGCCCGGGTCACCCCCACGGCGGATTTCGTCGAGTTGGCGCGGGCGATAAACCGCAGGCACACCGATCGCCGGCGGGTCACCTCGTGGGAGATTCCGCCGGGACAGCTGGCCACCTTGTTGGCCGCCGGTACCGAGGAAGGGGCGGATATCCGCGAGATCGTCGGCGGAGCGAACCGTGCGGCACTGGTGGCGGCCTTCGCCTGGGCGGCCGAACAGCATCGCGGTGACCCTGATTACCGGTCCGAACTGGCGATGTGGAGCGGCCGGCACGCGGCACCGGACGGCGTGCCGGCGCGCAATGCCGTGCCGGTGGCGGAGGATCCGCTCACCCGCGAGTTCGCTGTCGCCACCCAGAGTGAGACGGTGGTGCGGGATATGACCGAGGGCGGCAGTCTGCTGCTGGTCTATACCCCCGTCGACGACCGACTGTCCTGGTTGCGCGCCGGAGAGGCGAGCAGTGCCGTTCTCTTGTCGGCCACCGCGCTCGGAATGGCGACCTGCCCCATGTCGGAACCGCTCGAGTTGCCCCGAACCCGCGATCTCATCCGAGGTGATGTGCTCGACGATATCGGCTACCCGCAGCTCATCATTCGGGTCGGTTGGGCGGCGACCAGCGCGGACGAGGTGCCGGTGAGCCCGCGGCGTCCCCTCGACGAGGTGGTGTCTCCGTTGCGATGATCCGGCGCAACGGATCGTCGACGGGAATTCCGGTACCGAGAGGAGACGAGCCGAGATGACGGAGTTGCGGCCGCTGGACACCGGATTCATGGAACTCGAGGACGTCGACCGCCATGTCAGTGTGGGGATCGGCGCCATAGCGATCCTGAACGGACCGCTTCCCACCCGTGCCGAGTTCGTCGAGGCGGTGGGGCGCTGGTCGCGGCAACCACGACTGCGACAGAAGGTGCGCAGAATGCCGTGGGATCTCACCGCACCGGTCTGGGTCGACGATCCCGACTTCGACATCGACCGTCATCTGCGCTGGACGGCACTCCCCGAACCGGGTGACGAAACCGCGCTGTGGGAACTGGTCGCCCATGTGATGGAGGAACGGCTGGACCGGGATCACCCGCTGTGGCAATGCGTTGTCGTCGAACGCGTGCGACCGGATCGCTGGGCGTTGATCGTCAAGGCCCACCACAGCATGGTGGACGGGGTGTCGGGGATATCGCTGTTGCAGCGGTTGTGCGATCCGCACCCCGGGCAGGCGGCCACTGCGCCGGCGCGCCCCCGATCCGGGCGGGGGCATTCGGATCCGGGGAAATGGCTCCGATTGCCCTACGAGGTTCCGCGTGCCCTGATGAAAACGGTCCGGGCGGTCGGTCCGTTCGCTGCCGGGGTGGTGGTGCCCGCCCCGAAAACCTCGTTGAACGGTCCGATCGGTACCCGACGCCGGTATACGGTGGCCCGAACATCGCTGTCGGCGGTACGCGCAACGGCCCACTTCTTCGATGTCACCGTCAACGATGTGGCGCTCGCCGCAGTATCCGCCGGCTACCGGGAAATCCTGCTGCGCCGCGGTGAGGATCCGACGAACATCGATCTGCGGGTCCTCACCCCGGTGTCGGTGCGTTCGGCGGAGGCGGTATCCGTTCCGGACAATCGGGTGTCGGCCATGCTGCCGGTGCTGCCCATCGATATCGCCGATCCGGTGCAGCAGTTGCGTCGGGTTCACGAGAGAATGGCCGCTCACAAAGGCAGCGGGGAATCGTCGGCCGTCGGTTCGATTCTGTCGTTGTCGCGCTTGCTGCCGTTCGCGCCGCTCGCCTTGCTCCTGCGGGCGGTGACCGTGTTCCCGCAGCAGGGTGTGGCCGGTCTGGTGACCAATGTGCCGGGCCCGAAACAGCGTATGCGGTTGCTGGGTCGCGAGATGGTCGAGCTCTCCGGGTACGTGCCGATCGCCATGCGGTTGCGTACTGCAGTCACGGTTGTCGGCTACGACGATCGGCTGTCCTTCGGAATCACCGGTGATTACGACACCGCAGCCGATATCGATGTGCTCGCCGAAACCGTCGAGAAGACCGTCGAGGTGTTGGCGGAGCATGTCGCGAGGGGCAACGTCGAGGGTGGCTGATCCTGCGCGATCATGCGTCGGAGCAGCCTCCATCGGAGTAGCCTCGGAAATGTCCCGTGATGAGCCGAGGCGGCGAATGCACGAACTCGCGATCACCCAAAGCGTTGTCGAGACCGTGTGCGAGCACGCGGCGGGGCGGACCGTGTACAGCGTCACCGTCGAGGTCGGGGTATTGACCGCGGTGGTGCCGGACGCGATGCGATTCTGTTTCGACCTCGTCGCCGAGGGCACTCTCGCCGAGGGTGCGAATCTGGAAATTCGGTGTATGCCGGGGACGGCGCGTTGCCGTGCCTGCGGTGCCGATTTCACCGTCATGGACCCGGTGTTGCTCTGCGTCTGCGGCAGCGCCGATATCGAGCTCCGGTCCGGGCGGGAACTACGAATCCGGTCGATGGAAGTGAGCCGAGAATGTGCGCAACCTGCGGATGCGGAAACGACACGGCGAACGTGATCACCGTCGGGCGAGGCCATGAACCGGGCCGTGAGCACGACCCGGACCGTGCCCCGGGCAATGGTCATCGGCACGAGCACGAACACGATGCCGAACATGGACACCCGACGATGACCGAAACGGTGAGCCTGGAACAGAAGGTTCTCGCCAAGAACGACCACCTGGCCCAGCACAACCGGGAATGGTTGCATCGGCGCGGCATCCTGGCGCTGAACCTCACCAGTTCTCCCGGGGCAGGTAAGACCACCCTGCTCGAACGGACGATCCGGGATATGGGGCAGCTCCCGATCGCGGTGATCGAAGGCGATCAGGAGACCCAGCTCGACGCCGAGCGGATCAGGGCGACCGGGGTCGAGGTGGTGCAGGTGAACACTGGCGCCGGATGTCACCTCGACGCCGAGATGACCCGGCGGGCGCTGGATGTGCTCGATCCCCGGCCCGGGACGCTGGTGTTCGTGGAGAATGTCGGCAATCTGGTCTGCCCGGCATTGTTCGACCTGGGTGAACGTGGCAAGGTCGTGATCGTCTCGGTGACCGAGGGGGCCGACAAACCGCTGAAATACCCGCATATGTTCGCCGCGGCCGAGCTGGTGCTGGTCAACAAGATCGACCTGCTGCCGTATGTCGATTTCGATATCACCCGCTTCGGTGAGTACGCACGGTCGATCCACCCGGATGTGCAGATCGTGCCGATCTCGGCGACTGCGGGCACCGGACTCGATCGGTGGTACGAGTGGCTGATGCAGCAGTATCGGCTGCCGGCGGCGCGCCTTGAGGACGCGGTGGGCCCCACCTAGACTGATTGTGACCAGCGTCACAAACCGCGGTATGTGAGCCGAGTACGGTCGACGCCGCCTTCGGCTCGGGAAGGTGGCAGTGCCATGCCCACCCAGGAAGCGGTCCAAGCCGAAGAGACGCTGATCCACGTGCTGTGGATCAATGCCGGTCTCAGTTGCGACGGTGACTCGGTGGCGTTGACCGCCGCCACCCAGCCCAGCGTCGAGGAAATCGCCCTCGGCGCGCTACCCGGTCTCCCGAAGGTCGCCGTGCACTGGCCGCTCATCGATTTCGAATGCGGCCCGAACGGGGGAGCCGACGACTTCCTCGAGTGGTTCTTCCGAGCCGACCGGGGCGAGATCGACCCCTTCGTTCTGGTGGTGGAGGGGTCGATACCCAACGAGGAACTGCACGAGGAAGGCTACTGGTGCGGATTCGGTAACGACCCCGATACCGGACAGCCCATGACGACCAGCACATGGCTGGACCGTCTCGCGCCGAAGGCCACCGCCATCGTGGCGGCCGGTACCTGCGCCACCTACGGCGGTATCCACGCCATGGCGGGCAATCCGACCGGCGCCATGGGCGTTCCCGACTACCTCGGCTGGGATTGGAAGAGCAAGGCGGGTATCCCGATCGTCTGTGTCCCCGGCTGCCCGATCCACCCGGACAATATGTCGGAAACGCTCACCTACCTGCTCTACCTGGCCACCGGACAGGCGCCGATGATTCCCCTCGACGAGGCGCTGCGACCCAAATGGCTCTTCGGTGCGACCGTACACGAGGGCTGCGACCGTGCGGGCTACTACGAGGAGGGCGAATTCGCCACCGAGTACGGTTCGCCGAAATGCATTGTGAAACTCGGCTGCTGGGGCCCGGTGGTCAAGTGCAATGTGCCCAAACGCGGGTGGATCAACGGGGTGGGCGGCTGCCCGAACGTGGGCGGTATCTGCATCGGCTGCACCATGCCCGGTTTCCCCGACAAATTCATGCCCTTCATGGACGAACCGCCCGGCGGGAAATTCTCCTCCGCGGCCTCGGGCGTCTACGGATCGGTGGTCCGCGGCCTACGACATATCACCGGCCGCACCGTCGACAAGGAGCCACGCTGGCGACATCGAGGCGACAAGCTCGAGACCGGCGCGACCCGAACCTGGTAGGAGGATCTCGCGATGACACAGATCATCCCCGAGCCGTCGCACCGGACGACCGAACCGGACACCCTGGTCGAGATGGCCTGGGATCCGATCACCCGCATCGTCGGCAGCCTGGGTATATACACCAAGATCGACTTCGAGAATCAGGAAGTGGTCGAGTGTCACAGCACCTCCTCCATCTTCCGCGGCTACTCCGTCTTCATGCGCGGTAAGGACCCCCGCGACGCCCACTTCATCACCAGCCGTATCTGCGGTATCTGCGGCGACAACCACGCCACCTGCTCCTGCTACTGCCAGAACATGGCCTACGGGGTGCGTCCCCCGCATCTGGGCGAGTGGATCGTCGATCTCGGTGAAGCGGCCGAATACATGTTCGATCACAATATCTTCCAGGAGAACCTGGTCGGCGTGGACTTCTGCGAGAAGATGGTCGCCGAGACCAATCCCGGGGTGCTCGCCCGGGCCGAGCGGACCGAGGCACCACAGGCGGGGGCCCACGGCTATCGCACGATCGCCGATATCATGCGCGCCCTCAACCCGTTCACCGGCGAGTTCTACCGGGAAGCCCTGCAGGTGAGTCGATACACCCGCGAGATGTTCTGTCTGATGGAGGGCAGGCACGTGCATCCGTCGACGCTGTACCCGGGAGGCCCGGGCACGGTGGCGACGGTGCAGCTGATGACCGACTACATGACCCGGCTCATGCGTTATGTCGAGTTCATGAAGAAGGTCGTGCCGATGCACGACGATCTGTTCGACTTCTTCTACGAGGCATTGCCCGGCTACGACAAGGTCGGGCTGCGGCGTACCCTGCTGGGCTGCTGGGGTTCGTTCCAGGACCCCGAGTTCTGCAACTTCGAGTACAAGGACATGGAGGACTGGGGCCGCCGGATGTTCGTGACTCCCGGGGTCGTGGTGGACGGCAAACTGGTCACCACCTCCCTGCTCGATATCAACCTGGGATTGCGGATCCTGTTGGGCAGCTCGTACTACGAGGACTGGACCGACCAGGAGATGTTCGTGAAAACCGACCCGTTGGGCAATCCGGTGGATCGGCGCCACCCCTGGAACCAGCACACCAATCCGAGACCGCAGAAACGAGACCTGGACGACAAATACAGCTGGGTGATGTCGCCGCGCTGGTTCGACGGCAGCGAATATCTGGCCCTGGACACCGGTGGTGGTCCGCTGGCCCGACTGTGGGCCACGGCGCTGGCCGAACTGGTCGATATCGGTTATGTGAAATCGACCGGGCACAGTGTGCAGATCAACCTGCCCAAGACCGCCCTGAAGGGCCCGGTGACCTTGGAATGGAAGATTCCCGCGCACGGCAGCAACACCATCGAACGCAACCGCGCCCGCACCTACTTCCAGGCCTATGCGGCGGCCTGCGCTCTGCACTTCGCGGAAAAGGCGCTGGCGGAGATCCGGGCCGGGCACACCAAGACCTGGCAGGAGTTCGAAGTGCCCGACGAGGGCATCGGCTGCGGTTTCACCGAGGCGGTGCGCGGTGTGCTGTCGCACCACATGGTGATCCGGGACGGGAAGATTGCCAACTACCACCCGTACCCGCCGACACCGTGGAACGCCTCCCCGCGGGACACCTACGGCACGCCGGGCCCCTATGAGGACGCGGTGCAGGGACAGCCGATCTTCGAGGAGAACGACCGCGAGCACTTCAAGGGCATCGACATCATGCGCACGGTGCGCAGTTTCGATCCCTGCCTGCCCTGCGGGGTGCACATGTACCTGGGCAAGGGGCAGACATTGCAGAAACTGCACTCACCGACGCAGACACTCACCCCGGAATGAGTCCGTATCGGTGCCGGTGACGGGAGGTCACGGTGGATACACGCCCACGGGAACGGAACGACGCGGCATCCGACGATCGCCGGTGGCGGGAGGCCGGCGAGCGGATCGAGACACTGCTGGAGGCCTGTTCGGTGGGCGGCGCCGTGGCCCGCGAGCGCGCCGAGCAACTGGTGCGCGAGGTTGTCGACCTGTACGGCGAGGGACTGACCCGCGTGGTCGGTCTGCTGGATTCGGAGACCCTGGAACGGTTGGCCCGCGACGATCTGATCGCGAGCCTGCTGCTGGTGCACGGATTGCACCCGCACGATGTGGCGACCAGGGTGCGGGCGGCGCTGGACGATGTGCGCCCGTACCTCGGCTCGCACGGTGGCGACGTCGACCTGGTCGACATCGTCGACGGTGTGGTTCGGTTGGAGCTGACCGGTAGTTGTCGTGGCTGCCCCTCCTCGGCGGTGACGCTGGAACTGGCCGTGGAGGATGCGGTGCGCGCGGCGGCGCCGGAGATCGAGGCCATCGAAGTCGTCACCGCGCACACCGAGTCGGCGGGACCGATACCCGCCGACTCGCTGTTTTCCCGGGTGCGTGCGGAGGAACACCGACCCGGCGGCTGGGTGGTGGTTCCCGAACTGGCCGAACTGGCCTCCGGGGAAGTGGCCGGATTCGCCGTCGCCGGATTCACCATGCTGGCCTGCCGAGTGGGGGAGAACGTCTTCGCCTACCGGGACCGATGCCCGGTGTGTGACCACTCGCTCGCGGGGACCGCACTGTACCGGCGGTCCGGTTTCCCGATCGGCGACGCGGTACTGGATTGCCCGACCTGTCACGCCCACTTCGATGTCGTCCACGCCGGTGCGCGGGTCGACGGCGACGGGCATCTCGACCCGCTTCCGGTGCTCGTGCGTTCCGGCGAGCCCTCGGTGGCGGTGCCGATGGGGGTGCCCGGGTGACCACCCCGTTCCGAGTGCTGCGGCGGATCGGAGCCGAGCGCCCACCCGCGCCGCGGGCGGGCGAACGGTGCGAGATGTGTGCCGAGCCGATCACCGCCGAACACCGACATGTGGTGAACGTCGAGAGCCGGCAACTGATGTGTGTGTGCCGCGCGTGTCATCTGCTGTTCGTGGACCGGCAGGCCGAACTGCGGTATCGGTCGGTCCCCGACCGCTATCTCGCCTTCCCCGGGTTCACCCTCACCCGTCGGGAATGGGACGCGCTGGAGATACCGGTGGGGCTCGCGTTCTTCTTCCGCAACTCGGCATTGGACCGGACCGTGGCGTTCTATCCGGGTCCCGCCGGCGCGACCGAATCGGAACTGCCGTTGCGGCAGTGGAATACGATTCTGCGACGCCATCCCGAACTGGATGTTCTCGTCCCCGATATCGAGGCCCTGCTGATCCGCATATCCGAACGAGGGGCCGCGTCCGCGACGTGTCTGTTGCTGCCGATCGACGCGTGCTACGAGTTCGTCGGCCGGATGCGATTGTTGTGGCGCGGTTTCGACGGT
The DNA here is from genome assembly GCF_000308675.1 of Nocardia paucivorans NBRC 100373. Lineage (GTDB taxonomy): Bacteria > Actinomycetota > Actinomycetes > Mycobacteriales > Mycobacteriaceae > Nocardia > Nocardia paucivorans. The sequence continues at coordinate 213,473 of NZ_BAGE01000038.1, forward strand.
GGGCAGGATGTGCGTCGCTACCTGGACGAGTTCTTCACCACCGTCTCGGCCCGTGCGCGAACCGGGGGCGTGGTATGAGCCCCGTCCACTCGACGACGTTCGCCGTGCTCGAGATCCGACCGGAGCCGTACGCGGCGGCTCCGGCCCTGACCGCGCGGGTCGGTATCGCCGCCCTCGCCGAAGAACCCGTGCATGCGATCGCCCTGCGCGCCCAAGTGCGGATCCAGCCGTCCCGCCGCTGTTACTCGGAGGAGGAAAGCGTCGGCCTGACCGATCTGTTCGGTGCGCGGGAGCGCTGGCAGGACACCCAACGATCGTTCCTCTGGATGCACTGCGCCACCATGGTTCCCGGCTTCTCCGGTGGCGCCGAAGTGGATCTGCCGATGCCCTGCACCTACGACTTCGAGGTGACCGCATCGAAGTATCTGCACGCATTGCGCGGCGGCACGGTGCCGCTGCTGTTTCTGTTCAGCGGCACGGTGTTCATCAAGGGCAGCGATGGATTCGCGATCCAGCAGATCCCCTGGGACCGCGAGGACAGCTTCGATATGCCGGTTTCGGTATGGCAGGACCTGATGGCCGCGCATTTCCCGAACGCCGGCTGGCTACGCCTGCACCGGGACACCCTCGACGCGCTGAACGCCTACAAAACCGGTCATGGCCTGCTCGGTTTCGACGATGCGGTGACCCGACTACTGGACCGTGCCGAGGAGTTGTCGTGATCACCGATCCGCGTGCCCGGGCCCGCGCCGTCGCCGACGCGGTGCTCTACGAGGGCTACCTGCTCTACCCCTATCGGGCGGACGCACCCAAGAACCGGTCGCGCTGGCAGTTCGGGGTGTTGGGACCGACCGGGGCCGCCGAGACCGCGCTGGGCGAAGACTCGTCCCTGTCGGCCCGGTTCCTGCTCGAGCCGGTCACGGATCCCGTGCTGACGTGGACGATCCGATTCCTGCAGCTTCAGCGGCGTCGAGCGGTGGACAACGCCGGCACCCGGGTCGACGAACTGATCGTCGATGCGCAGACCCGGCCGTCCTGGGACGAGGCCGTCGCACGAGAGATCGTCGTCGGGCCCGTGGCGCCCGTGTCCTGTGTGCGTGCCCTGACGGTTCCCGGTGGTGTCGACACCGAGGAGATCGTGGACGCCTCGGGCCGGCCGGCCGGAGCGTTCGTGCGGACCCGGGAACCGCTCACGGGTGAGTTCGAGCTCGCCGTCGAGCAGGACGACGGATTTCTGCGACTCGCGGTCACGGTGCGCAATGTGGGCGCGCCCGCGACCGATGCACCGGATGCCACCGCACACTCGCTGCTCGGAGCGCACGTCATCGCCGAAGTGGCCGGGGGCCGATTCGTTTCGTGTCTGGATCCCCCACCCGCCGCCGCGGCCGCGGTCGCGCGCTGTGACCGATATCGGTGTTTCCCGGTCCTGGCCGGCCCACCCGGTGACCACAGTCTGCTGTTGATCTCTCCGATCATCCTCTACGACCACCCGGAGATCGCGGAACAGAGCCCGGGCGCGCTGTTCGACTCCACCGAGATCGACGAGCTGCTCACCCTGCGGGTGCTGACGATGACCGATGCGGAGAAGGCGGCCGCGCGCGCGACCGATCCTCGCGCGGCCGAGATCATCGATCGCTGCGAGGCCGTGTCCCCGGACATGATGCAACAGCTCCACGGGGTGCTGCGGGATCCGTATTCGGATGGCTCGCCCCTGGTACCCGAGGTTCCGCACGGGGGGCAGTGGTGGGATCCGGCGGTCGACGGCGCGGTGCGCCCGGACGCCGACGCGGTGCCGGTCGCGGGGGTGTTGGTGCGCAGTGGTAGTCGGGTGCGGCTGCATCCGTCCCGTCGGGCCGATGCCCAGGACCTGTTCGTCGCCGGCCGGTCCGCCCGGGTCGTCTCGGTGCACGAGGACGTGGACGGGCAGGCGCACGTCGGTGTGGTGCTGGACGACGACCCCGCGGCCGAGCTGCACGAATGGTACGGCCGCTACCTGTATTTCGCCCCCGACGAACTGGAGCCGCTCGACGACCCCGAGAAGTGAAAGGAAGTTCGTGATGCAAACGGTGGGAGTGATCTCGACGGCGGTGGTGGCCGTGCTGGCGGCGGTCGGGCTCTATGTCGGTGTGCGGTCGATACCGGACCTGCGCAGATATCTGCGAATGCGGCAGATGTAGCGGCGGACCGGAAGGAGACGTCATGCAGGACCGCAGCGAAGAACCCCAACAGGAACGTGGCGAACCGGGCTCCCGCGATACCGGGGCCGAAACCGCGGCCGGCGGTCCCGTCGAACGGGAATCGGGTGATATCGGGCACGAGGAGACGACCTCCGCCCCCGGCGCCGATCCCGAGCGACGGACCGAGTTCACCTCGAAACCGGGCTCCGGCGAACCGGTGACCCCGCCCTACGCGGAACGCAAGGAAACCGCCAACGAACCGGAGGAGACGGCGACTGGCACGGTCGACGAGGCGAATGTCGGTGGGGCGACATCGCCGACCGAGGAACAGGAGTGAGCCGACGGACAGGGTGCTGATCGCCGGGATCGGCAATATCTTCCTCGGCGACGACGGATTCGGGCCCGAGGTGGTGCGGCGGCTGCCGGACCACCCCAGGCCCGGTGTGCGCGTCGTGGACTACGGCATCCGCGGGATGCATCTCGCCTACGACCTGCTCGCCCCCTGGGAGGCATTGGTGCTGGTCGACGCGGTGCCCGACCGCGGCGCGCCGGGCCGGATCGAGGTATTCGGCCCCGAAGAACCGGAAAACCCGCACACCGCGCGCCTCGACGCACACGCGATGACACCGGACGCGGTGTTCGCCGGGTTGCGCGCCCTGGGCGGCGCACCGCCGCCGACGGTTGTCGTCGGCTGCCAGGTGTCCTCGGTGGCGGAGGGGATCGGCCTGTCCGGGCCCGTCGCCGCCGCGGTGGACGAAGCGGTCGACGCCGTGGGGTGGGTCCTCGACGGGTTCCTCGTCCACGGTGATCAGCACCTCGGCGGTGCCGCGGAGCCGAACCGTTGCGCCTCGCCCACGCAGACCACGGCGCGACAGGAGGACTGACCGATGTGCCTCGGGATCCCGGGACAGGTGGTGGAGATTCTCGCCGATTACCACGACCAGGTGGCGCTCGTCGATGTCGCCGGCGAGCGGCGGAAGGTGAATATCGGTTTGCTGGAAGACGATCCGGCACATCCGGGGGACTGGGTGATCATCCACATGGGCTTCGCCGTGGAGAAAACGGATGAGGCGGGCGCCGCGACCGTCATGGGCGGGCTGCGCCTGCTCCAACGTGGAGACCGACCATGAGCAGCACCGAACGCCGGCGGTGGCGCCTCCTGGTGCGCGGGGTGGTCCAGGGCGTGGGATTCCGGCCCTTCGTCTACACCACCGCCGCCGAATTGGCCCTGTCCGGCAGCGTCGGCAACGACAGCAGCGGGGTGATCGTGGAGATCGAGGGCCCACCTGCGGCGCTCGATGAATTCGTCGAACGGCTGCGCCTGCGACCACCACCGTTGGCGGTGATCGACTCGATCGACCGTACCGATATCCCACCACGCGGGGGCACCGGCTTCCGGATCACCGACACCACCCGCGGCGGTGGGCGAACCCTGGCCTCACCGGACGTCGCCATCTGCGCCGACTGCGAGCGCGAACTGCGCGACCCCGACAACCGGCGCTACCGGCACCCGTTCATCAACTGCACCAACTGTGGGCCGCGTTTCACCATCATCGCGAGCCTGCCGTACGACCGGGAACGGACCTCCATGGCGGATTTCGCCATGTGCGACCGTTGCGCGGCGGAATACACCGACCCCACCGATCGGCGATTCCACGCCCAGCCGATCGCCTGTCCCGACTGTGGCCCCATCCTGATGTACTCGGAGCCGGGCAGCGGTGACCCGCTCGCCCGGGCCCGAGAACTGTTGCGCGCGGGTGGCATTCTCGCCGTCAAGGGAATCGGCGGCTACCACCTGGCCTGCGATGCCGCGAACGAAGCGGCCGTCGCGGAGCTGCGCAGGCGGAAACGCCGCGGGGACAAACCCTTCGCCGTGATGGTGGCCGACCTCGCCACGGCCCGGGCCATCGTGACGGTGGACGATGCGGCCGCCGCATTGTTGACCGGTCCGGCCCGACCGATCGTGCTGCTACCGCGCCGGGACAGGCCCGGCAACACCCCCCCGGGCCCCGAGACCGCGACAATCACCGGGACATACGGTCTCATCCCCGCCGAGTTGGTGGCACCCGGTAATCCGGACCTGGGTGTCATGCTCGCCTACACCCCTTTGCACCTGCTGTTGTTCGGTCTGCCCGGCGATCCGCCCGGCCCGCGATCACTGGTGATGACCTCGGGCAACCTCGGTGGTGAGCCGATCTGCTACGAGGACTCCGACGCCCGAACCCGGCTCGCCGAGCTCGCCGACGCCCGGCTGTCGCACAATCGGCGCATCCTGGTGCCGTGCGACGACTCGGTGGTGCGCTCGCTCGACGGCGCCGAACTGCCCGTGCGCAGATCGCGCGGCTATGCCCCGCTACCGGTGGCGTTGCCGGTCCCGCTGCCGCCGACCCTCGCCGTCGGTGCCGATCTGAAGAATACCTGCGCCGTGGCCGACGGTCGTGTGGCCTGGCTGAGCCAGCACATCGGTGATATGGACGATCTGGCCACCCTGCGCGCCTTCGACGCCGCCGAACGCCACCTCGAGGAGTTGACGGCGGTGCGACCGGAACAGGTGGCCGCCGACGCACACCCCGGCTACCGGTCCACCGAATGGGCGCGACGCCACGCGGGCGAACGACCGGTGCGCACCGTACAACACCACCACGCCCATATCGCCTCGGTCATGGGGGAACACGGGCTGGACCCCACCGAGACCGTGCTCGGGATCGCGTTCGACGGCACCGGTTACGGGCCCGATGGCGCCATCTGGGGTGGCGAGGCGCTCGTGGCCGGGTACAAGAGTTATCGGCGAGTGGCGCATCTGAAGTACGTTCCGCTGGCCGGTGGGGACGCCAGTGTGCACCGCCCCTACCGGATGGCGTTGGCGCATCTGTGGTCCGCGGGTATCGGATGGTCGGAGGACATCGCCGCGGTGCGCGCCTGCCCCGCCGCCGAGCGCGCGGTACTGGCACACCAGTTCGCCACCGGCTTCAACTGTGTGCCGACCTCGAGTATGGGCCGGTTGTTCGACGCGGTGTCGTCACTGGCCGGGGTGCGCCATGTGGTGGACTACGAGGCACAGGCGGCGATCGAACTGGAAGGCCTGTCCCGTCGTGCGCGGCCCGACCCGGCGGGCTACCGGTTCGCCGTCGCCCCCGATCCGGACCCGGCCCCCATCGATCCGACACCGGTGATCGCGGCGGTGGTCGACGACACCGCACACGGGGTCCCCGCGGCCGTGATCGGTGCCCGCTTCCACGCGGCGGTCGCGCGACTGGTGCTCGATATCGCCCGCGGTTACGCCGCACCGGCGCAAACCGTCGCGCTGTCGGGCGGAGTGTTCCAGAACGCCCTGCTGTTGTCCACGGCCCGGACATTGCTGCGCGCGCACGGATTCCCTGTCATCTGCCCGCGTCGACTGCCGCCCAACGACGGTGGTTTGGCGTTCGGCCAGTTACTCGCCATCGGCGCGGGTTGAGTGGAAAGGAGGAGCGGCCATGTGCCTGGCGGTTCCCGGAAAGGTGATCGAAACGCACGAACGCGACGGCACCCCGATGTCGGTCGTCGACTTCGGGGGCGTGCACAAGGACGTTTGCCTGCAATACATCCCGGATGTGGCGATCGGTGACTACGTGATCGTCCACGTCGGGTTCGCGATCCAGCGTCTGGACGAGGCGTCCGCGCTGAAGACCCTGGCCGAATTCGAACATCTCGGGGTGTTGAACGAGGAGTTCGGGGACGGCTTCGCCACCGCGGCCCGTCAGGCGGGTGTGGAGAACCCGGAGACCGCGCGACCCGAGGAACCGGAGGACACACCATGAAATATCTCGACGAGTTCAGCAATCCCGAGTTGGCCAAACGCCTACTCGATCGTATTCGCGCCACCACCACCAGGCGTTGGGCATTGATGGAGGTCTGCGGTGGGCAGACGCATTCGATCATCCGCCACGGTATCGACCAGTTGCTGCCCGATCAGATCGAGATGATCCACGGTCCGGGCTGTCCGGTGTGTGTGACGCCGTTGTCGGTCATCGACAAGGCGCTCGAGATCGCCGCGCGACCTGGGGTGATCTTCTGCTCGTTCGGCGATATGTTGCGCGTGCCGGGCAGTGACAGGGATCTTTTCCGCGTCAAGAGCGAGGGCGGCGACGTGCGAGTGGTGTACTCGCCGTTGGATGCCCTCGAACTGGCCAAGGCCAACCCCGACCATCAGGTCGTCTTCTTCGGTATCGGTTTCGAGACCACCGCTCCGGCCAATGCGATGACCGTCTATCAGGCGCAACGTCTCGGCATCACGAACTTCTCGCTGCTGGTGTCGCATGTGCTGGTCCCACCGGCGATCGCCGCGATCATGGAATCACCGCTGTGTCGGGTCCAGGGATTTCTGCTGGCCGGTCACGTCTGCACGGTCATGGGCACCGAGGAATACCCACCGCTGGTGCAGCGGTACCGGGTCCCCATGGTGGTCACCGGTTTCGAACCGCTCGATATCCTCGAGGGCATCCGGCGCACGGTCACCCAACTGGAGGCCGGACGGTACGAGTTGGACAACGCCTATCCGCGGGCGGTCGCGGCGACGGGAAATCCGGCGGCGAAGGCGATGCTGGCGGACGTTTTCGAGGTGACCGACCGGGCCTGGCGCGGTATCGGCGTCATTCCGAACAGCGGCTGGCGGTTGTCGGAGCGCTACCGCGCCTACGACGCGGAGCACCGCTTCTCCGTCGGTGAACTGAACACCGCGGAATCGGCGGTCTGCCGTTCGGGTGAAGTGCTGCAGGGGCTGATCAAACCGCACGAGTGCGCCGCATTCGGCACCCGGTGCACACCGCGCAATCCGCTGGGGGCCACCATGGTTTCCTCGGAGGGCGCATGTGCGGCGTACTACCTGTACCGCCGGCTGGAGCAGCCCGCGGAGGTGGCCCATGCCTGAGGACCTCGACGTGGCGACACCCGCGACGATCGATATGGACGGCTGGGTGTGTCCGATGCCGTTGCGGGACGCGCCGAATATCGTCATGGGTCACGGCGGTGGTGGGGCGATGTCGGGTGAACTGATCGAGCACCTGTTCCTCCCCGCCTTCGGGGCGGCCGCCGACGCGGCCATGGGCGATTCGGCGGTGCTCACCGTCGGGGACAACCGGTTGGCGTTCTCCACCGATTCGTTCGTGGTGAAACCGATCGTGTTCCCCGGCGGCACCATCGGTGAGCTCGCGGTCAACGGCACCGTCAACGATCTGGCGATGGCAGGCGCGCGTCCGCTGGTGCTGTCGACCGCGTTCATCCTGGAGGAGGGCACCCCACTCGCCGAGATCGCGCGCGTGGCGCAGGCGGCGGGCGCCGCCGCGCTGAGCGCCGGGGTAACTCTCGTGACCGGCGACACCAAAGTGGTCGACGCCGGGCACGGCGACGGGATCTTCATCAACACCACCGGTATCGGAATCATCGACCCCGGTGTCGATATCCGACCACAGCGGGTGCAACCGGGGGATGTGGTGCTGGTCAGCGGTGAGATCGGCGTGCACGGTATCGCGGTGCTGAGTTGCCGGGAAGGCCTGGAATTCGGTACGACGGTGTCCAGCGATACCGCGCCACTGCACGGGTTGGTCGCGGCGATGCTGGCCACCGGCGCTGACGTGCACATGATGCGCGACCCCACCCGAGGTGGTGTGGCGGCGGCATTGAACGAAATCTCTCGCGCTGCGAACGTCGGTGTCACACTGGAGGAGACGAAGCTACCGGTGCCCCCCGCCGTACGCGATGCCTGTGGACTGCTCGGTCTCGATCCCATGTATGTGGCCAATGAGGGCAAGCTCATCGCATTCGTGGCGGCGCGGGACGCGGATCGAGTGCTGGCGGCGATGCGGGCCCATCCGCTCGGTGCTCACGCGCAGATCATCGGCGAATGCGTGGCGGAGCATCCGGGCATGGTGGTGACACGCACGAGCCTCGGCGGCACTCGGGTGGTGGATCTGCCCGCCGGTGAGCAGCTGCCGCGGATCTGTTGACGCGACGCCGTTTTCGGCGCGCCGATGCACAGAAACGAGGTGACCATGGCGGGGGTGTCGGTATCGACGATACGTGGCCGATGGTGGGGCCTGGACGCCCGGCAGCGGCGCAGTGTGACCGGAATGGCGCTCGCGGTGATCGCGCTGCACCTGATCGGCTTCGGCGAACTGCTGTTGGTCGTGGTGCCCGGCCATTACATCGTCGACGGCGCGGTGTTCGGCGTCGGCCTCGGAATCACCGCCTATACCCTCGGTATGCGGCACGCCTTCGACGCCGACCATATCGCCGCCATCGATAACACGACGCGCAAACTCGTGGCCGACGGCCGCAAACCCATGTCGGTCGGGTTCTGGTTCTCCCTCGGACACTCCACTATCGTGTTCGTGCTCGTCGCCCTGCTCGCGGCGGGGGTGAAAACACTGGCGGCGAACCTGGAGGACGAGGGTTCCCGCTTGCAGCGGTGGACCGGGGTCCTGGGCACCGGGGTTTCGGGTACGTTCCTGATCCTGATCGGATTGTTGAACCTGGTATCGCTGATCGGGATCTGGCGGGTGTTCCGTGGGATACGCCGCGGCGGCCACGACGAGGCGGAGTTCGAACGACGACTCGCCAACCGCGGCGCGCTGAACCGGCTGCTCGGTCCGTTGACCCGGGCCGTGCGCGAACCCTGGCACATGTATCCGGTCGGGCTGCTGTTCGGTCTCGGCTTCGACACCGTCACCGAGGTGGGTTTGCTGGTGATCGCGGGCGGGGCGGCCGCCACCGATCTGCCCTGGTACGCCATTCTGGTGCTGCCCGTTCTGTTCTCGGCGGGCATGTCGCTGTTCGACGCGGTGGATGGCACCTTCATGAACTTCGCCTACGGTTGGGCGTTCGCCGGACCGCTGCGCACGGTCTACTACAACATCGTGGTCACCGGGCTGTCGGTTGCGGTGGCGCTGCTCATCGGCGCGCAGGAGATCATCTCGATCCTGACCGAGAAACTGGAGGTGACCTCGGGGCCGGTGGCGTGGATCGGGAATCTCGACCTCGCCGCAATGGGATTCATCATCGTCGCCCTGTTCGTCCTCACCTGGGCGACGGCCATCGCGATCTGGCGTTTCGGCGATGTCGAACGTCGATGGCGCGCCCGACTTCCGGTGGAATGAGACCCGTGACGCACGAGAATCGCGGCGACAGCAGGGGAACGCGGATGTTCGCCCGATTCGCCTACGCGCCCAATCATCTCGGTTACTGCGGCCCTCGGGACACGGCGGTGTTGCGCGGCGGCTCGGCGGAGCAGGTACGGGCATCGGCACGCGAATTCACCGGGGCCTGGCCCTATCTCGAGGTCATGGCGCGGATGACCGGAATAGCCGATCCGCTCGACCACCGTCTCGTGGCCGCGTACTGGCTCGGCGGCGGTATCGGCGCCCGGCTGGATCGGAACGAGTTCGCGGCCGAGCTACTGGCGGTGATCGCCCCCGCGGCGGGACAGTACTGGCGGCATCTGGATGTGGAGATCGCGGGCGAAGCGGCACCGAACCATTGTTTCCACGTCTTCGGCGTCTACCCGTGGTCCCGGCTGCTCGGCGGTGCGACGACCGATGTTCCGTTGCGTGTGCTCGACGACTGTCGAATCGGCTGGGGGAAGGTTGTCGCCCGAGAAGACGACGAAGTCCTCCTCGAGAGTCGCCAACTCGGGTGGGATGGCCGACAACTGTGCCTGACCGAACCCCGCGCCCGGCGTGTCCCGATACGGATCGATGGATACGCGGCGGTCCCCGATGCGGGACCGGGCGATATCGTCGCCATCCACTGGAACCACCTGTGTGCCCGGCTCGACTCCGCTCAGGTGCGCGCGTTGGCGGAAAGCACGGACTGCCAATTGGACCTCACCAACCGCAGACTCGCACGCGCCGCGAGTTAGCGTGTTCGGTTTTGTCGGCATCTCCTGTCGGCGGGTCGTCCGATTCTGTCGACGCGGCATCTGTTCGCGGCTGGTCGCCGCGGCCGTTCGAGCGACGAAGATATGACCGTCGGCAGCGTCCGGCTCGACACGATCCGGACGAAACCTCCACGGCACCACGCGAATGGCACCGGCGGAGTACCGCCCACCTATGAGATCGTGGAGTCGCACGAGGCCGGTTCGGCTTCTGCCGGTCGATGCGATGGTTTATTTCTAGGAGGAACTCGATGAGCACAGGCGGATACGATCCCCGGTTCGGAGCGGTTGCGGGCGTGACCCCGGGTGGACTCGGCAAACGCGCCGCCGCCCGCTTTCTCGACTGGATTATCGCGGGGATCGTTGGCGGAATCTTTTTCTGGTTGCTGAACAAATCGGCCCACACACCCTCATGGATCTCGGTCCTGCCCGGTGCCGGATTCGGTTTCCTGTACTTCCTCGCTTTTGAGGTCGCCACCGGATCCACGCCGGGAAAGAAGTTGCTGGGTCTGCATGTCAATGGATCCGGTGGCGCGTCGAAACCGAGTATCAAGGACTCGGCCATGCGTAACGCCTACATGCTGCTCAACCTGATTCCCTGCATCGGCGGTGTGCTGTGGTTCTTCGCGGCCCTCGCCATTGCCGTCACGGTCGGCTCCAGCCCCACCAAACAAGGCTGGCACGACCGATGGGCCGATGGCACCCAAGTGGTCGAAACCTCATAACCGATCACCTGTCGTGATTTCGACGATACGAACAGGGCCGCGGTCTCGAAGCTTCGAGACCGCGGCCCTGTTCGATTACCCCGGGTGCGGGAATCCTCGCCTACGAGGTCGGGACGGCCTGGTCGACCAGGCGCGCTTCGATGGCCTCGATGATGCGGGGACGGAGTTCGGCGGGGCGAATGATGGCGTCGACCGAACCGACCTCCACCGCGCGCTGGATATTGTGTACGCGGTCGAATTCCGCGGCCACCTCGCCCAGCTTCTCCGCACGGACCGACGAGCGGGTCTCGTCGAGTTCCGCGGTCAGGGCCGCCCGGTCGGTGCCGGTCGCGCTCGCGGCGCGCGCCTCCAGTTCCCGCACCCGCGGGTCGGCCGCGGTCCGCCGGTTGACCTCACCGGCGAACACCACCGCGGCGGCCGGGGCGCCACCGAGCACCGAGGCGAACGAACCCTCCAGCGCGAGCACGGTCATATTCGGGTTCAGCGCCTTCGAGAACACCACGAACGCGCCGCCGTGGTACCGGGAGATCACGCAGAACACGATGGGGCCGCGGAAGTTCACGATGGCCCGACCGATTTCCGCGCCGTACTCCAACTGCAGTTTCCGCATCGACTCCGGCGAGCCGTCGAAACCGGACAGGTTCGCCAGGACGACCAGCGGTCGGTTGCCGCTGGCCGCGTTGATCGCCCGCGCGGCTTTCTTCGACGACAACGGGAACAAGGTGCCCGCCGTGTAGGTGTCGGGGCCGTCGCTGGCCGTGAAACCGCGCCGCGGCACACTGTGGGACTCGATCCCCAGCAGGCACACCGGGATACCGCCGAGCCGAGCGTCCTGCACCACCGCGGTATCCGCGTCTGCCATACCCGCCCAGCGTTCCAGCACCGGGTGGTCCTGGTCGGCGAGGGCGCGCATCACGGTCCGAATATCGAAGGGCTTCTTGCGGTCCGGGTTGGCGGTGGTGGAGAAGATCTCGCCGACGGTGGTGAAATCGCTGTCCGCCGAGACATGTGGGAAATCGGAGATATCGCGGTTCACCGGGTCGCTGGTGCGCGACCGGCGCGGTGCCTGCTCACCGGGCGCCACGTAGGTGTGCTCGTAGTGCGCCATCAGCACATCCCGGGCGGCGGTCAGGTTCGGTGCCCAGTACTGCGCCTGCCCGTTCGGGCCCATCACCCGGTCGTAGCCGCCGATACCGAAGTTGTCCTCGGCCGAGACGCCGCCGGAGAAGTCCAGCGACTGCTTACCGGTGAGCACCATGGCCGAATCCGGGGTCATCACCAGGATGCCCTTGGTGTGCATGAGCATCGTCGCCTCGGCGTTCCAGTACGGCTGCGCCCCGACATTGATGCCCGCGACGACGATATTGATCTCGCCGCCGTCCTGAGTGAACTCCACGATCCGCTTGAGCGCGGCGGCCACCCAGTCCATGTTCTCGGTACCGGAGGTCATCGAGATCCGGGCACCGGAGGACAGCGCGTACCACTCCAGCGGGACCTGCATCCGCTCGGCGAGGTCCAGGGCGGCGATCACCCGACGGCACTCCGGCTCCGACAGCGCGCCCAGCGATTTGGTCGGATCGCCGAGCAACACCACCCGGGTGATGCCCTCCGGATGCTGCGGGGTGGGCGTGGTGACCACACCGGCGACGATCGCCGCCGTATTGTGCCCCTTTGGGCGGTCGACCGGCACCAGAACGTGATCGGCGTCGAGGTCGTATTCGGCGAACTCGCCGAGCAGACCGGTGAGTTCGTACGGGTAGACGGTATTGCGGCTCGCGGCGCGCAGCACCTTCTGCCGGTACTCGTCCAGCGGCTCGATCGGATCGGCGCTGCGTTCCCCGATGGTGATGGTTGTGCCGGTGGCCTCGAATCCGATCCGCACCGCGCGTTTGACCAGCTCACCGGTCCGCTAGGAGCGGTGCCGGGCGATGATCAGGATCTCCTCCAGACCGGCGCCCGCGGTGACCGGCTCGATGCGTTCGACAATGGTGTCGAACTCCGCCCGGGTGAGTTCGACCGGCGGCCAGATGTACATCACGATGCGGTTCGTCTGGTACCGCGCGGCGGCCGAACGCAGCGACCGCGCCCGACGAATCGAATCCAGGCAGGCGGCGATGGTGTTCTCCGCCGTCGGCAGCGAGAGCAACCGGCCGTCGTGGTCGCGCAAGGCGGTCAGGTCACGTACCTGCGTGAACGCGACGAGACGCTCGTCGGCCGGGTTCTCCTTCGCCACGCAACGGAAGAGGTAGACCTCCTCGTCCGAGGACGGCTGCCGGGTGAGGTCGAACTTGTGCAGCCGCTCGATCTGCATCCGCTGCGCGATGTACGGATGCAGGCCGCGGATCAGCCGTTCCTCGGTCATCCCGGTGGCCGACGGACGGAAGGTGAAGTGGTTGTGCATCACCGCACCGTTGCTTCCGGCCACCGTGGTGGTGATCCGGTGTACCTGGTTCGGCATGCGGCGCGCGGCGAGTACCTCCTGCAGCGCGGCGGCCATCGCGTCGAAGTCCTCGGGCTGCTTCTCCCAGCTCAGGTAGATATCGGCCTCGATGGACGCGGCGCCGCCGGTCAACTCGGCCAGACCGCGCAACGCGGTATCGAGGGCGTCGAACCGGACCGCGACCGAGACCAGGCTCGTGCCCTTGCGTTCGGCGATCACGAAGGTGCAACCGGCCGACTGCTCGGTGCGGACGTTGCTGAGTCCCTTGTTGCCGTAGTAGCGGCGGGTCAACACCTCCAGCATGACGGTGTTGTCCGCGCTGCCGCGGACCAGGCGCTGACCGAGCAACCGCACCAGCGGCTCGGTGCTGCGCACCATCTCGGCGATACGGTCGGCGCGGTCGGGGCTGTCCGGGTGCGCGTCCAGATGCCGCAGGTGCCGACGAACGGTGGTGTACACCTCGGCACGATTACGCCGCAGCAGCGGCTGACCGTACCAGGCGTACACCAGGCCGCGGGCGAGGTCGGCGATCACCGGGAAACGCACCTGCGTCGCGCCGATCAGCCGCTCCAGGGCCAGACCCACGGGCTCCCGCAACGCCCGCTCCGGCATCGGCTCCTGCAGCCATTCGCGCAGCAGGGTGGTGATGACCTCGACGGTGTCGGTCGGCCGCTGCTGGGCGAGGAAGATCCGGAAGACCGCGGCCTCGAGGGCGGGGGTGCGGTCCAGCTCGGTCACCCCGTAGTACCCGAGCGCCTTGGCGAGCTTGGTCTGATACGCCTCCGGCAGCCCGGCCCGTTCGACATCGAGGCTGCGCATGTAGGTGTGGAAGTATTCGCGGGCGCTGTGCACATGGCTCTGGCCGCTGCCGTCCTCGTCCCAGGGACGGTTGTGGCTCAGCTCGGCGAGATCGGCGAACACCTGGAAGAGTTCGACTTCCTCGGCCAGCGGCCTGCGATTGTCCGCCACGGCCTCCCGGCGGGCGGCGAGGTAGTCGCCGAGAACCCGGCGGTCGTCGTGCGGGTCGACGTCGAAGCCGAGCAGCAGACTGCGCAGGTCCTGCAGGCCGCGGTCCACTCGTTCGTGCGGCCGCGAGGGGGCGGGTTCGGCCGGCAGATCCAGCTCCACCGTCTCCACGGCCGCATTGTCGGCCTCGGCGCCCTCCTCGGCGAGCGGCTCCAGCCGCAGCAGCGGTGCGCCGGTCTCCACCTGGGTGCCGACGGAAACCGCGCATTCCTTCAACCGGGCACGGAACGGTGCACGCAGCACCGTTTCCATCTTCATGCTCTCCAGCACCAGCACGGGCGCGCCGGCCTCCACCTCGGCGCCGACCTCCAGCGGGGTGGCGACGACAAGGGCCGGAGCGGGGGAGCGGACGACCCCGCCCTCGTCCCGGCTGATCCGGTGCGTCACCCCGTCGACGTCGACCAGGTGGATCGGTCCGTGTGTGCCGGTGGTGAGGCGGTACCGGGTGCCGTTGACCACGGTCTGCCCGGTGTGGTGGTCGAAGCGTTCCAGATCGACATCGGCGGTGCGTAGCTCACCGCCCGCCTCGATGCCCACCCGGAATCGGTGCGCGCCCACACGGGCGACCCGGACCCGGTAGCCGACGCCGCGCAGTTTGAGGTCGTGCGGACGGCCGCTCTGATGCTGCACCTGCGGCCGGCCGCCGGCCGCCGTGGACAGCAGACGGTCCCGTTCGACCCGCTCTTCCTCCTCATAGGCGTCGATGGCGGCGGCGGCCACCGCGACGGCGGAGTGACGATGCGAGACGAGCCGGCCCTCACCGCGCACCCGGTCGATCCAGCCGGTGTCGGCGGTGGCGTCGATCACCTCGGGCTGGTCGAGCAGGTCGAGGACGAAGCTCTTGTTGGTCGCGCCGCCCTCGATGACCACGCGGGTCTGCACCATGGCGCGGCGCAACCGGCCCAGGGCCTCGTCGCGGTTGCGGCCGTAGGCGATGATCTTGGCGATCATGGAGTCGAAGTCGGCGGGGATGGTGTCGCCTTCGCTGACGCCGGTATCGACGCGGATACCGGGCCCGGCGGGCAGATCCAGGCGCACGATGCGGCCCGGGGCGGGCGCGAAATCGCGATCCGGGTCCTCGGCGTTGAGCCGCGCCTCGATGGCATGGCCGCGTTCGACCGGGGGCTCCCCTTCGAGTCGACCGCCGGAGGCCACGTGCAACTGCGCCCGGACCAGGTCGAAACCGGTGGTGGCCTCGGTGATCGGGTGCTCGACCTGCAGTCGGGTGTTGACCTCGAGGAATGCGAACAACTGTTCACCGGGGTGGTAGAGGAATTCGACGGTCGCCGCACCGCGGTATCCGACCGCGACCGCCAACCGTTCGGCCGAGGCCTTGAGGTCGGCGGTCTGTTCCGGGCTCAATACCGGCGACGCCGATTCCTCGATGATCTTCTGATTGCGCCGCTGCACCGAACAGTCGCGCACACCGAGCGCCCATGCGGTGCCCTGACCGTCCGCGATCACCTGCACCTCGACATGGCGGGCCCCGGTGACCAGCCGCTCCAGGAAGACGACGCCGCTGCCGAAGGCCCGCGCGGCTTCCTGTCGGGTGCGTTCGTAGGCGTCGACCAGTTCGGCCTCATTGGTGATCACCCGGATACCGCGGCCACCGCCACCCGCGGTCGCCTTGAGCATCAGCGGGTAGCCGATTTCGGTCGCGGCGGCCAGAGCGGCGTCGACGGATTCGACCGCCCCCCGGCTCCAGGGCGCCACCGGAACGCCGACCTCCTCGGCGATGAGCTTGGCGCCGATCTTGTCGCCGAGTTTGCGCATGGCCTCGGGGCTCGGGCCGATGAAGGTGACCCCGATCTGCTCGCACAGCTCCGCGAACGCCGGATCCTCCGCGACGAACCCCCATCCCACCCAGGCGGCATCGGCTCCGGTGGTCACCAAGACGCGCTCGAGCGCCTTCAGGTCCAGGTAGGGGCGCGCGGACGCCGGACCGAGATCGTAGGCGATATCGGCTTCCCGCACGAATGTCGCGTTCCGGTCCACATCGGTGTACAGCGCGACGGTTTCGATGGGTTGCGCGGTCTCCGCCGCCAAATCCCGGACAGCGTGGATAAGGCGCATTGCCGCCTCTCCCCGGTTCACGATCGCGATGCGATTGAACACTCGCCTGGCTCCCTTCCTCTCCAATGCGCCGGCCCGTTCTACGGGCGAGCCGATCGCGGCTCTGCGTAGTGTGCACCTCGAACCCGGATAAATGCACGGCACGCGGGTACTACTCGCCCGTATACCTCATCGGATCATCTGCTGCCGAGGGGTACCGATTGATCGTGGCATGGGGGTGGTGGTGTTATCGGCGCAGGTCCGACCTCATGCCGGGGCGCGTTGCCGGAGTTTGCCGGGACAGTGGCCCACCATTGCCGGTTTCGGACGGTCGTACGCCGTGTCGGACGATCCGAGCCGATCGGCGAAGTGGGCGTCACCTCGACGAATACCGAGGCGCATCGGCTCGTCGACCCTCTCGGTCGAGGAAGCGGCCGAACCACGCGGGTCCGGGCGCGGCCGGTGTTCGTCCGCCGAACGGTGCGCTCCGGCGAATTACCGCGACGAGACGACCACGGCAGCGAGGGCGGACACGAGGTGCGGTGCCGTCGGGTACCACCAACGTGGTACCCGACGATAGAATCGAGTGTGTGACCTATGAGTGGTGGTTCGGCGCCTTCACGGTCCTGGCGATGGCGGGGATCGAGCGACACGAGGTGATCGAGGTGCTCTACGCCGACCGCCGATGGCCGCGGCGCGCCGTCGACCCGGTGACCGGATTGACGGCATTGACCATCTGGGCCCGGACGGGCGACGGACGACCACTCATCGTGACACTTCGACCGCGAGACCACTTCGAGCATCAGATCGTCGCGGCTCGGCAGATGACCCCGGAGCAACTCGAAGAATTCGTCGCATGGGAGAAGACACAATGAGTGACCGATGGCCCGAGACCCCGGAGGACATGGCGGCCTTCGCCGCGCGTCTGGAATACACGGACGACCAGGTCGAGCTACCGCCGACACCCGGACCCACCGGCGTGATGGTGTCCCGGTCGGTGAAGATGCCGGCCGAGTTGGACAAGCGGCTCGAGACCGCCGCCGCCGATCGTGGTATCACGAAGTCGATGCTGATCCGCCAGCTGCTCGAGACCGGCCTGGTGACCTTGGAGCACGACCATCCGATATCCCTGACCGACGCCATCCGGGCACTGGCCGGTTTGCGAAGAACCGCCTGACACCGGATACCGCGGTGGCCGCATCGGTCGGTGTCGAGGGCCGGTGGCCGCTCGCATCCGCGGCGCGCTCGAATTCGCGGCGACCCGAGGCATGGCGAGGCCGAAATGGCGTGACAACTCGGTAGAGTGACCCCGTCTGCCAACGCCGTCACACACACGGAATTCGGATCACCATGAAATTCGGGCGACGTACATTCTTGTGCGGTGCGGGTATTGCCGGTGCCGCCCTCCTGGCGTCGACCCCGAGCGGGTGCGGTAACAGCGACGACGCGTTGACCTTCTTTTTCCAGGCCAATCCGGACGAGGCCGAGGGGCGGGCGCGGGTCATCGACGAGTTCACTCGCAGATATCCGGATATCGAGGTCCGGGCGGTGTTGTCGGGACCGGATCCGATGCAGCAGATGCTGACCTTCTGCGCGGGAGGAAAATGCCCGGACGTACTGATGGCCTGGGAGCAGACCTATGCATCACTGGCCGATCGTGGGGCGCTGCTCGATTTGCGCACGATGCTCGACCGGGACCGGGGTTTCGCCGAGGAGCTGGAAACCGAGAGTATCCCGGCGCTCTATGAAACATTCACCCTCGACGGGAAGCAGTACGCCCTCCCGGAACAGTGGTCGGGAAATTTTCTCTTCTACAACAGGGAAATATTCGCCGAAGCCGGGATCGCACCGCCTCGACGATGGGATGCGGCGTGGAGTTTCGCCGATTTCCTCGATATCACCAGGACTCTCACCGAACGTGACCGGACGGGTGCGGTGACCCGGTGGGGGTTCGTCGATACATGGGTTCCGTACTATTCGGCAGGATTGTTCGGTATGAACAACGGCGTCGAATGGGCGAGTCCGCGAGCCCGTCCGGATCACTGCAATTTCGCCGATCCTGCATTCGTCGAAGGTGTGCAATTCTACGCGGATCTGGCCAATGAACATCGGGTGGCACCGACCCCGACCGACCAGCAGTCCATCTCGACCATGGAGCTGTTCGCCCGGGGCGGGGCGGCGCTCGCCCTGGGCGGACACTGGCGGTACCGAACGTTCGCCGATACCGATGGCCTCGACTTCGACGTAACGGCTCTGCCGGCCGGACCGAAAAGCCATGGGGCACGGTCGAATATCGGCACCACCGGCCTTGCCATCGCGGCCGACAGCCCACGGCGGGAACAGGCCTGGGAATTCGTGAAGTTCGCCGCCGGACCGATCGGACAGGCCGTCATCGCCGAAACCGGTCTTTTCGTCCCGGTGCTGAAGTCGGCGGTGAACTCGCCCGGATTCGCCGCGGCGCATCCGGGAATGGAAAATCTCGCGATACTCACCGAGGGACCGGCGTATTCGGCTCCGCTGCCGGTCACACCCGTGTGGCCGCGAATCGATGCCCTGATGGACCGTAACTTCGGGCCGGTGCTCCGCGGCGCCGCCGCGGCGGCGTCGTTGCGGGACAGTCTTGCCCACGACACGGACGAGGTGTTGCGCAATCAATGATCGTCACCGGAGAACCACTCGTCGACGAACCCGCCGCACCGGAATCGTCCGGTCCCCGAAACCGTTCCGCGCTCACGCGTCGGCAGGCCCACGCCGCACGACTTTTCATCACCCCGAACCTTCTCGCGGTGGCGTTGTTCATGGTTTTCCCTCTGGGGTTTTCGCTGTATCTGAGCTTCCGGCAGTGGGATCTGTTCGGCCCGGCGCAATTCGTCGGAACGGACAACTTCCGCCGATTGTTCACCGGAGATCCGCTTTTCTATATCGCGTTGCGCAACACCGTCGTCTTCACGCTGGGAACCCTGATACCGACCGTGGTGATCGGACTCGTGGTCGCCGCGACGCTGAACCGGCGGATCCGGGGGATCGGTGTTTTCCGGACCGTGCTGTTCCTGCCGTTGGCGGTGTCGAGCGTGGTGATGGCCGTGGTCTGGCGGTTCGTATTCGACACCGACAACGGGCTGCTCAACATCATGTTGGGGTGGCTCGGTATCGGTCCCGTTCCCTGGCTGGTCGAGCCACGATGGGCCATGGTTTCGCTGTGTCTGGTCGGTATCTGGCGAAGCGTTCCGTTCGCCACCGTCGTCCTGCTCGCCGCCATGCAGGGGGTGCCGGAGAACCTGTACGAAGCGGCGAAGATCGATGGGGCCGGGGCGATACGGCGTTTCTTCTCGATCACCCTTCCCCTGATCCGAGGCGCCCTGTCGTTCGTCCTCGTGGTCTCCGTGGTCGGCTCGGTGCAGGCATTCGACCAGGTCTATGTCCTGACCGGCGGCCACGGTGGTCCCGAGACGGGAACATACGTCTTCGGCATCATGATCTTCCAGAACGCGTTCGCATTCGGTGATATCGGCTACGCGTCCGCCCTCGCCTGGGTGATCTTCGTGATTCTGTTGGCTCTGACCGTCGCGCAACTGCGGTTCGCGCGCGAGAACTCCTCGCAGGGATGATGTCGGCACCGGCCCGCCGACCCGGCCGTCGCGACCTCCTCCGCGCCGGTGCGCTCTATCTCGCGCTGACGGCCATGGCATGGTGTGCGTTGTTCCCGATTCTGTGGGCGCTGTCGGGTTCGCTGAAGAAGGAATCGGAGGTCACCGCACCGGTGCTGATTCCGTCGCATCCGCAATGGTCGAACTATGTCTCGGTATTCGAATCGATGCCGTTCGGGCGGATGTTCGTCAACACGCTCCTGTACGCCGGATGTATCACGGCCGGCCAGGTGTTCTTCTGCTCGCTGGCCGGATACGCGTTCGCCCGGCTTCCGTTCGCCGGGCGCGATGTGCTGTTCGTGGCCTACCTGGCCACGCTCATGGTGCCACTGACCGTGACCGTCATTCCCCGATTCATCCTCATGCGTGTTCTCGGCTGGACGGATACGCCGTGGGCGTTGCTCGTGCCCGGGCTGTTCGGTAGCGCTTTCGGCACCTATCTGATGCGACAGTTCTTCCGTACCCTTCCCGTCGAGCTCGAGGAGGCCGCCATACTCGACGGGTGTTCCCCGTGGCAGATCTATCGGCGAATACTGCTGCCCCATGCCAAACCGGCCGTCATGGTGCTGGCCGTACTCACCTGGGTCGAGGTGTGGAACGATTTCCTGTGGCCGCTGGTGATGATTCAACGGGATGACATCTCCACCGTCACCCTCGGCCTGGTCTGGATGCAAGGACAGTACGTCTCGAAGTGGCCGGTGTTGATGGCCGCGTCGATGCTGGTCGTGCTGCCGATGCTGATCATCTACGCCATTGCGCAGAAGGCGTTCGTCCGAGGTATCGCCATGTCCGGTTTCGGCGGGCGATGATCTCCGTCGAGCGGGCCCGCGGATGATTCGTTGCCCGCGGGCCGTGCTCTCGTCACCTCAATTCCCGACCAGGGTGATCGGCATCCCGTCCTTGGGGAACGGCAGGGAGTGATTGTCCATCGGCGGCACATACCCGGGATCGATGGTCCAGTGATACCGGCGCAGCAGCCGGTGCATGATCGCTTTGACCTCGAGACCGCCGAAATGCATTCCGATACATTTGTGCACGCCGCCGCCGAACGGCACCCAGGCGAATCGGTGCGACTTGTCCTCCCGACGTTCGGGACCGAACCGGTCGGGGTCGAAGGTCATCGGGTCGGTCCAGTAGTCCTCCATGAGGTGGGTGAACTGGACGGCCAGTGCGATATCGGTATCGGCGGGAATGCGAACACCTTGGACCACGGTATCGGTGACCGTGTACCGGACCAGCACCGGGACCGGGGCGCGCAACCGCAGCGCCTCGCGCATCACCAGGTCGAGCGAGACCAGACTCTCCAACTCGGCCGGTGACGGCTCGGGGCCGAGCGCGTACGCCTCGGCGCGGCAGCGCTCCTGCCACTGCGGGTGCTGTCCGAGATACTGCAGGATCGTGGAGGTGGTGATGGTCGATGTGTCGTGCGCCGCCATCATCAGGAAGATCATGTGGTTCACCACGTCCTCGTCGGAGAACCGTTCGCCGTCCTCGTTCTCGACATGGCAGAGCACCGAGAAGATATCGTCGGTCTGCCGGGCACGTTTGGTGGGCAGATAGTGGCGGAGGAAGTCCTCGAGCACCTTGCGGCCGCGGTAGGCCCGGCCCCACCGGGTGAACGGAATATCGGCGCGGATGATACCGGCGGCGGCCTGGACACAGTCGATGAACGCCTTGTTGACCCGGTCCATTTCGGCCCGATCGGTGTCCTGTGCTCCGCCCATGAACAGGTCTGCGGCGATATCGAGGGTGAGTTGCTTGAGCTTGCGGTACGCCGGGAACTCCGTGCCTTCCTCCCAGCTCGCCACGCCCTGCTCGATGGCGGGGTGCATCCGGCGGGTATAGGCCTCGAGCCGTGAGCGAGTGAACGCCTCTTGCATGATCCGCCGGTGCGCTTTGTGTTCCTCGAAGTCGAGGAGCATGAGACCGCGGTCGAAGAACGGGCCGACGAGCTGGGACCATGCCGGCCCGTTGGCGAATGCCTTGTCCTTGTTCTGCAGGGCCTCACCGCAGGCGTCGGGGCCGAGCAGCATCACCGCGTCTTTACCGAGTATGCGGAACGGAGCGACCGGACCGTAGCGCTCCCAGCGGCTGCGGCAGAGACCGACCGGGTTCCGGGCGTACTCCAGCATGTGCCCGACCACCGGGAGGCCCCGGTCGTCGCGGTGTCGGTTCGGGATCGGCCGCGAACTCGCGGCGGGCGCACCGGCCGCTTCCTCGCGTGGTTCCAGGGCTTTGGCCGTCATGGCTCACCTCTGTTCATGTGGTGTCGGTCACTCTTAGACTGATTCAGGAAGGGCGTCCTGTCAACCTTGGTTCGCGGGACTTCTGTGGCATGCTGGGGCCATGGCCGTGCAATCAGGGGTCTACCGGGGGGTCAGTGCCGCCGAGCGGGTGGCCGAACGTCGGGCCCGCCTGCTCGAGGCCGCCCTCACGGTATGGGCCTCCCCGGAAACGCGGACCACGATGACCGCCGTCTGTGCCGAGGCGGGTCTGAGCGAGCGGTATTTCTACGAAAGCTTCTCCGGGCTGGACGAATTGCTCGAGGCGGTGATGAACGGGATCGCGGTCGAGATCGAGGAGACCGGTCGGCGCGCCGCCGAGGACGCCGGCGCCGATCCGGAAGCGCGGATACACGCATCGATTCGCGCCTTCGTGCAGCTGTTGGTCGACGATCCTCGAAAAGGTCGGGTCGCCATCGTCGAGTCCGTCGCCATGCCGAAACTGCGGCAGCGCCGAACAGAACTTCTGCGTCACCTGGCCCACGAGGCGGCGCTCGAGGTGCGCAAGTCGCTCGGGCCCACCGATCGCAGCGAGCGCGAGGACGAGACCGCGGGCCTGCTGTTCGTCGGTGGTATGTCCGAACTCGTCACCGCATGGCTGGACGGCGCGGTGCAGGTATCCGCCGACGAGATCATCGATGCGGCGGTGCGCGCGCTGCTCGGTCTCTACCGATGACGGGCCACTATCGCCGCCGAATGTGTCCGTGTTACGCCCGCGGGCAACTTTCTCATCCGTTTCTCAGCGTTTCCTGAGAATTCGGAAGCATTGGGCCCATTATGGTTCCGGCGGTGCCGGGATGGCCGGTGGGTGTGGTGAGTGAAGGGATCAGGCGTGGCGCGCAAAGTTGTTGTGACCATGGTGGACGACCTCGATGCGGAAACCGTTGCCGCTGAGACGGTGTCGTTCGGTATTGATGGGGTGATGTTCGAGATCGACCTGTCCGAGGCCAATGCGGCCGAGTTGCGGGCCGTGCTCGGCAAATGGACGCCCTTCGCGCGCAAGGTAGGTGGCGCGCGTCGCGCTCGGCGGGAGCGGTCCGGCCGCTCGGCGTCGGCGCGAACCATTCGGGAATGGGCTCGACGCAATGGGCACGAGGTGCCGCAACGCGGTCGTATTCCCGCCCGGGTGGTGAACGCATACCAGCACGCGATGGGATGACGGTCGCGAAGACGCGGTGATGGAAGCCGCCGTGTTCTTCGGATACGGTTGGTCGGACGGTGGATCGACCGAGTGCAGGAGGCGGGGTATGCATCCCTTCCGGGCGGCCGTGGAGGCCCGCAACGAGGCCGCGATGGAAGCATTGCTGGCCGACAATGTGGTCTTCACCAGTCCGGTGGCGTTCACGCCATACCCGGGCAAGGCGATCACCGCCGCCATCCTGCGCGCGGTGACCCGGGTGTTCGAGGATTTCCGCTACGTGCGCGAGATCGCCGACGCCGGGGGACGCGATCATGCCCTCGTCTTCGAGGCCACCGTGGATGGTAAGCAGTTGACCGGCTGCGATTTCCTGCATGTCGACGAGCACGGCAAGATCGACGACTTCATGGTCATGGTCCGGCCGCTGTCGGCGGCGCGGGCGCTGGCCGATCGTATGGGTGAGCAATTCGAGCGGATCAAGACCGAGGCCGCCGCGCAGCTCGAACGGAAAACCACCGGAACGTGAGCAAGGGATCTCGGCCGTGACGCGCGTCGGCGGCCGCGCTGTTCGTTCCCCGGCGAGCGCGGCCGCGCCATGTTCTCGTATCGGTGCCGTTCGGCGGGCGCGGTTACGGCAGGGCGAGCCAACCCTTGTTCTCGTGCACCGTGACCACGGCGATGAGATCGGCGTAAGGGGCGGATCCCAGTATCAGCCGGTGGCCCAGCCGAGCCAGGGAAAGTCGCATGCCGTATTTGACCCGCATGCCTTCCTGCACGGTGTCGAACAGCGGTCCGCCGGAGACGAGTTCGACGAGGCCCTGGTGTTGCCGTGAGCCGAGCGCCGGCCTTCCGAGCCGGTCACCGGCCTGCACGATGACCCGTCGATCGGTCCGCATCCGCTGGGCCTCCGGTGACCAGGAGGACAGGCGAAACGCCGCTCGTCCTTGTCCGATCGGAACCACCAGCCGGGTCAACGTTTCCCATCGATTCGGTGCGGCCTCGCGCGTCACCAAGATCGTCTCGGCATCCCACCACAGCGAACCCGGATACCAGTCGGTCGAGCGTGCGGGGCTGCGCTGCGGTAGGTTCTCCTTTGGCTGAGGCAAAAAATCTGTATTAGTGGCCATAGATTCTATGTAGCACCGGACTTGGGTTCGAACAAGCGTGACGCTGGTGACAGCGTGATCGCCTCTGTCCGCCGTCGCTCGGGAGCGGGTCAGCCCTGGAGCAGGGACTGCATCCGGGTGATCTCGTCCTGCTGGGTTTCGATGATCTGCCGGGCCAGGTCCTCGGCCTCGGGATTGCTGCCCTCGGTGAGTTCGGTACGCGCCATATCGACCGCGCCTCGGTGATGGGCGATCATTCCGGTCAACCACAGCCGATCGAACTCGGCCCCGGTGGCCGCTTCGAGGCGATCCATCTGTTCGTCGGTCATCATTCCCGGCATCATCGGGGTGTCACCGTGATCCATCCCGTCGTGTTCGTCGGTGGGCGGGGCGGCGACGCCCCAGCTCCGCAGCCAGGTGGTCATGGTCGTGATTTCCGGCTCTTGGGCGGCCCGGATACGGTTCGCCAGATCCAGGATCCGCGGATCGGTCGATCGCGACGGCACCAATGCCGCCATCTCGATCGCTTGCCGATGGTGCGGAATCATCTCCTGGGCGAAGGCGATATCGGCGTCGTTGTGCTTCTCGGTTCGCGCGGCACTCGTGTCCGGGGTGGCCGATGTGGCCGTGACGGGGTGTCGGTCGTGACCGGTGGAACCGTCGTCGCCGCAGCCGGTCAGTACTGCGACGCAGGCCAGGGCTGCCGGAACGACCGAGATCAGGATCTTGCGGGACATGAGCAACTCCTGTGGGTGTGCGGGCGAGCGGGATATGCCGCAACCCGGCGAACGCGCCGGATACGACAGGCGTCGATCGCTGCCACGATACGCATCGGAGATCGATATCGACGGAACCCGGGCAACCCCGTCCGTCCGCGCTGTGTGCTCGTCCGTGCTTGTGCGATGGCGAGAGCGTTCGGGCCGGTCGCCGGCGACGAACACTGGGGCATCTCCGGCCGGAGCACTACGAATCCACCGGTCCGGTCGTCCTGGTGCACCGGTGGACTCCGTGGTGTTTTTCAGGGATGCGCGGGTTTCTGCCGGACGAACATCAGGACCGGGAGGGCGGTCACGAGCAGCACCACGCCGGCAGCGGCGAGCGCGAGATGGTCGGCACTCGTGAACGCCTCGCGCACCGCGTGCGCGACCTGATCGGCCTGCGCTGCCGGTAGTGCGGTGGTCGAGGCGTTGCCCTCGGTGGCGGCATCGACGATCTTGTCGACGGCGGCGTCGGGCAGGTTCTTCCGGTGTAGTTCATCGGCGAGATCGATGGCGAACCGTGTGGTCAGGATGGTGCCGAGAATGCCGGCGCCCAGGACGTTGCCGACCTGGCGAAACATATTGACCGCGGCCCCGGCCATTCCGGCTCGCTCCGGGGAAACGCTGATGACGGCGGCGGCGGTGGAAGGTGCCACGAGCATGCCGCTGCCGATGCCGACCAGCAGTAGACCGGGCCAGACCCGCAGAAAGTCGGGTTCGGGTGGACTGATCAGCAAGGTGAAGACGCCGACGGCCATGACGAGCAGACCCACGGCGAGCATGGTCTTGAACCCGACACGATGGACGAGGCGACCGGCCGCGGCGCTGACGACGATGAACGGCACGAACATCACCAGCAGGCGGACTCCCGCGCCGAGCGGAGTCGTTTCCTGAACGTGCTGCAGGTAGAGCACGGTCACCAGCGCGGTCCCGGTGAACCCGAACAGGGCGATGGTGGCGACGGCCATTACGGCACCGAAGGATGCCGAACGGAACAGTTCGACGTCGAGCATCGGGTCGGGATGGCGGGCTTCGTATCGGATGAAGAGCACGAGGGCGAGTACCAGCACGCCATAGGCGGGGAGGATACGGCCTGCGATGTAACCCGAGGCTCCTCCCTCGATCACCACATAGGTCAGCGCGGCGATCGTGAGCGTGCCCAATGCGATACCGACCGGGTCGAGTGCACGATCGGCCTGCCGACTTTCGGTCACCACGGTCACGGCGCCGATCAACGCCAGAACTCCCAGGACCACATTGATCAGGTAGATGGAATGCCAGGAGAAGACGTTGAGCAGCGCGCCCGCGACGAGCGGACCGACGGCGAGGCCGAGGCCGGAACTACCTGCCCAGACACTTATCGCCTCGGTGCGTTCCCGTGGGTCGGTGAAGGCATGGCCGACGATGGCCAGACCGGCGGGCAGGACCATGGCGCCGCCCACCCCCATGACGATCTGCGCGCCGATCAATGTGGGGGTGCTGTGCGCGGTGAACGCCGCTGCGCTCCCCGCGCCGAAGAGCGTCGCGCCCGCGGCGAAGACGAGTCGACGGCCGATGAGATCGCCGAGGGTGCCGGCGCCGAGTATCAGACTCGCCACGACCAGGATGTAGGCACTGCTGATCCACACGGATGCGGCGGAATCGGAGTGCAGATCGGCCTGGATCTCGGCCAGACCGCCGATGGTCGACGAAACATTGACGAAGGTCATCATCGTGCCGACGCAGACCACGGCCAGGGCCAACCGCCGCCGGCGTGGGCCGGTGTCGGCCTCGGGTAGGTCGTCGGTGGTCTCGGAAGGCTCGTGAACGGCCGATTCGGGTTGGCTCATGAGGAACTGTGTCTTTCTGAGAAGTGGCGCGGATATCCGGGGTGGTCGGGTCCCGGACCACCGGACTCGTCGGCTTCGGCGGGCGGGTGGCCCACGGTTCGCCGACGAACGCGCGGTTTCGGCGTCCTCGAGGGCTCATCCACTCGCCGAGATGTTTCGGTGGTGAAGGCGCATGTGGTTCGCACGGAAGGAAACGGACTCGGAAGCCGCGGCCGCGACGAAGTTACCGTACCGATCGGTCTGTAATATCCCCGCTTATGGGAAGGTGGGGTAGGTTGTCGACTCGACGGTCGACGAGGTGCCCGGGTATTACGCGCGATGGCCGCCCGACTGTGGGAATATGAGCGGCGCCAAGTGGCGGCGGGTGACCGGAAGGAAGATGCCCTCACCGCCGCTGTGGCGCGCGCTGACCCCGCTGTGGCCGGTGGTTCACCCTCTACGTGTGGTTGCTGCAGGCCGCGTGGCGACTGTTGCCGGATTGGTTGTCGTTACAGTTACCCGATTGCAGTACGAGAAGCTCGTCCGCCTGCGGCGCGAATACCGCCTCGAATCCTTCGCCGTGCCGAAGGGACAGTGACGGTGTCCGGCCCGCAGCCCTCGCCGTCGGTCGAAGGACCGGTCCCCGTTCATCCCTGTCGTTGTCCGGCCCGAAGGAAACGCCCGGTGCGGGTGTTGCCCAGCACCGGATCGGCGATACCGTCGCCGAAAACGTAGCGACCGCCGATGAACACCGCCGACACCGCCGCATCATTGCGGTTGACCATGCGCTCCAGATTCCCGTACTGGGCGACAGGGCTTTCGGCGTACTCGTCGAGGGATGAGTCCAGGCCCTCCGGGTCGATCACCACCACATCGGCACGGTCGCCCTCCCTCAGGTGTCCGGCATCGATGTCGTACCAATCGGCCAACTCTCCGGTGATCCGATGCACGGCCCGTTCCAGGGGAATAACCGGACGACCCGCCTGTTCGGCCCGATACATGCGGCGCAGGAAACGGAGGCCGAAATTGTAGAAGGCCATATTCCGCAGATGCGCGCCCGCATCGGAGAA
Source organism: Nocardia paucivorans NBRC 100373 (assembly GCF_000308675.1). GTDB lineage: Bacteria > Actinomycetota > Actinomycetes > Mycobacteriales > Mycobacteriaceae > Nocardia > Nocardia paucivorans. Next base: position 241,611 of record NZ_BAGE01000038.1, read on the forward strand.
ACCCAGCTGAATACCCGGGTGGGCGGCGAATCGGTCCAGGACCTTCGGCCGGTGATTGGAAATGGTGGTGCGCCAACGCAGTTTGGTGCCGTGTGCCACGACCAGATCCAGGAAGGCATCCACGGGGTGCAGGCCGCCGCGATCGAGACCGACCTGGCCGAAGCTCTTGCCGACAACGGTGTCATCCGGGCAGGCGACGATCTCCGCGTCGAAGAAATCGCGATGCCAGACCCGCAACCCGAACCTGTTGTCGTAGTCCTTGCGGAACCAGCGACGATAGCTCTCGTCCTGCAGCAACGCATTGCGTTCCACCTGGTCGGCCAGATGCAGTGCGGCCGCGCCGGAGCCGAACTCCTCGAAGATCACCAGATCGATCCCGTCGGCATACACCTCGAACGGCACCGGCAGATGCTGCCAGCGGAAGTCCCCGCCGAGCGCGTTCACCATCCGGGCCAGCGGCCCCATGATGGTGGCGGCGAAAGGATTCGACTTGATATCGGCGGCGGACAACAGGGTGGTCTTGAGATTTTTCCGGACGATACCGAGGCTGCTGAAGATCATCGCCCCGAGACTGCGCGGTGAGGTGATATCCGGCCCGCCCTGCAGGACTCGTCCGCGTTCCCGCAGAATGGCGTTGAGCCTGCGGCGTTCGGAGGCCTTCGCATAGGTGGAGGGCAGAGTGCGTGAGCGGCACTGCTCCCCGTCCACCTTGTCGAACAGCAGTTGCTGTGCCGACATCCCGATGAATCCCGCGTCCAGTGCCTCGCGCAGCGCCGCCTCCATCGCCGCCATCTCGGCCTCGGTGGGCCGAACCTCTTTGCGTGTCGCCCGGTCCAGGCCCATCTGCGCGGTGCGGATATCCGAATGACCCAGCATGGCGGCGATATTCGGGCCCAGAGGCAGCCGTTCCAGGGCGGAGATGTACTCGTGCGCGGAGTTCCAGGTCTTGACCTCGTCGAGGGTGTCGATCACATACTGTCGGGGGATCGCCTCGACCCGGCCGAAGATGTCCCCGGCGCCCACGGGGTCGATATGCACCGTCGACAGCGAACAGGAACCCAGCAGCACCGTGGTGATCCCGTGTCGCACGGATTCGGACAGCGACGGGGTTTTCAACACCTCGATGTCGTAGTGGGTGTGGATATCGATCATTCCCGGCAGCACCCATTTGCCCGTGGCATCCACCACATTCGGGCAATCGGTCTCGTCGAGCGGCTGTTCGGACACCGTGGCGACGCGATCTCCGCGCAACCCCAGATGCCGAATGGCGGCCGCGGCCCCGGTGCCGTCGAACCAGAGGCCGCCTTTGATGATCGTGTCGTAGCTCACTCGGCCATTGCAGCCGATCGGTCTATACAGCGTCAAGACCCAGCGGGGAGCCGACAGCGGCCACCAACGATCCATGCGCCGAACGTCGACCGCTCATGCGCCGGCGACGGTCGGGTGCGGCCCACCGCTCGACCGCACCCGACCGGGTTGTGCTCAGTCGGCCGCGACCTCGCTGCGATCACCGCTCCACAGCGTGTGGTACTTACCCGGGGCGTCGATGCGCTCATAGGTGTGGGCGCCGAAGAAATCGCGCTGTGCCTGGGTCAGCGCGGCGGGGAGACGTTCGGCGCGCAGCGCGTCGTAGTACGACAGCGAGGAGGCGAACGCCGGCACCGGAATACCGAGCAGGGTGGCGGTGGAGACCACGCGCCGCCAGCTGTCGATGGCCGTTTCGATCGCCTCGCGGAAGTAGGGCGCGAGAATCAGGCTGGGCAGTTCGGGTTCGGCCTCGTAGGCCTCCTTGATGCGGTTCAGGAAGCGGGCGCGGATGATGCAACCACCACGCCAGATGGTGGCCAGATCGCCGGGCCGCAGGTTCCAACCGTACTCCGCGCTACCCGCTGCGATCTGATCGAAGCCCTGAGCGTAGGCCACCACCTTCGAGGCGTACAGGGCCTGCCGGATGTCCTCGGTGAACTGGGCGACATCGGTGGGTTTGGCGGCCAGGGTGCCGGAGGCGAGTCCGCCGGCGACCCGACGCTGCGCCCGGGAGCCGGACAGGGCGCGGGCGAAGACCGCTTCGGCGATCCCGGTGACCGGGATGCCGAGATCCAGTGCGGACTTGACGGTCCAGCGGCCGGTGCCCTTCTGCTCGGCGGAGTCGACGATGACATCGACCAGCGGTTTACCGGTCTTCGCGTCGACCTGGTTCAACACCTCGGCGGTGATCTCCACCAGGTAGCTCTCCAGGTCGCCGGTGTTCCACTGGGCGAATACGTCGGCGATCTGCTTGGCATCGAAATCCAACGCCGCCCGGAACAGATGGTAGGCCTCGCCGATGAGCTGCATATCGGCGTACTCGATACCGTTGTGCACCATCTTCACGAAGTGACCGGAACCGTCGGGGCCGATATGGGTGCAGCACGGGGTGCCGTCGACCTGCGCCGCAATCGACTCCAGTAGCGGGCCCAATGATTCGTAGGACTCCTTCGGGCCGCCCGGCATGATCGAGGGGCCGTTCAGCGCGCCCTCCTCGCCGCCGGAGATACCGGCGCCGACGAAGTTCAGCCCGCGCTCACGCAGCGCGGCCTCCCGGCGGATGGTATCGGTGTAGAGGGCGTTACCGCCGTCGATGATGATATCGCCGGGTTCCAGGGCGGCGGCGAGCTCTTCGATGACCGCGTCGGTGGCGGCCCCCGCCTTGACCATGATGAGCACCCGGCGCGGCTTCTCGAGCGCCGCGACGAACTCGGCGATGCTCTCGGTGCGGATGAAATCGCCTTCGTCGCCGTGCGCCTCGAGCAGCGCATCGGTCTTGGCGACGCTACGGTTGTGCAGCGCCACGGTGTAGCCGTGTCTGGCAAAGTTGCGGGCGATATTACTACCCATCACCGCCAGCCCGGTGACCCCGATCTGTGCACGCGCTGTGGAGGACGCCATGAACCTGCTCTCTTCGGTCGACATCTACAGGGGGTGGCCGCGATCGGCCGCTCGGTGGCATATCGACTGCCTCGATCTTTCTACCCCGTGGGCGAACCGTGACCACAGCCGGTCCGGGTCCGTGTCCCGGATCCGGCCGACGAACCGTCGGTGATTCGACGTGTCACCCGGTCGGGGGAGGAGTCGTGTGACGCCGGCCGAGGGAGTGTCCGGACCCTGTCGATGCTGCCGGGCGGTTATGTGATCGTTGCGCCTTCGTTCGACAGGACGCGGTGGACGCCGGTGAAACGGGTACAACGGATTGTGTGCGGACTATCACGTATTACGTTGTGCTGCTGAGTGTTCTGGCTTTCTGCGGTGGTCTGTCGGTTGCCTCGGAGCCGGTCGCGCAGGCTGCTCCACCGGGTGCGTACTCGGTTCGCGAAGAGCCACTCGACGATCGTGCGATGACCATCGACGTGTACTCGCCGGCGATGGACCGGGTGGTGACCCAGCGGGTGATTCGGGCCGCGAGCGGGAAGCCGGCGCCCACCCTGTACCTGCTCACCGGGATCGGTGGCGGACTGGACGGGATCTCCTGGTGGGACGACACCGATGTTCGTCGATTCTTCGCGGACAAGAACGTGAACGTGGTGATGCCGTTGGGTGGTGCCTTCAGTATGTATACAGACTGGCAGGCCGACGACCCGGCGATCGGACGGCACCGGTGGCAGACCTACCTCACCCGGGAACTGCCCGCCGTCATCGACGCCAGACTGGGTGCCACCGGCAGGAACGCGATCGCCGGGGTTTCCATGAGCGGGGGTTCCGCCGTGGATCTGGCCGTCCAGGCGCCCGAACGCTATCAGGCGGTGGCCTCCTATAGCGGATGCCCCTGGGCGGCGGACGCGGCCGGGGTGGCCATGGTCAGTGCCCAGGTGGTGCGTGGCGGCGCGAATCCCGGCAATATGTGGGGCGCGCCGGGAAGTATCGGTTGGCAGGCCCATGACGCGTTTGCGCGGGGTGATCGGCTCGCGGGGAAGACCATCTATCTGTCGGCGGCATCCGGGATGCCCGGGGAATACGACCGCGGTTGGGGCTTTCCGCCGGTAGAGGCCATTGCGAGCGCCTGCACCTCGGCATTCGCCGCTCGGCTGAGTCAACTCGGGATACCGGCCATCCATATCGATCGCCCCACGGGCGCGCATACCTGGGGACAGTTCGAAACCGATCTGCACGATTCCTGGCCCCACCTGGCCCGGGCCATCGGGGCCTGAACCGTATCCGGGGCCGGGCCGGCCGGCATACCGTGGACGGCAGCGGTCGATTGCGCCACCGGGTCGTCCCGGGGCTTCTGTTCTCGGGAAAACGCCGTAGCGGATCGTATCGCTCCCGAAAATCGGTTGCCGCTCGGCGGGTCGGCGACGATTGTTCGCGAGGACCGAGCATGGTCGTATCGGTGAGCTCGTGGGAGCGGAACGGTCTCCAAAACCGATTCCCGAGGGTTCGACTCCTTCCACCGGTGCCGAATCGGGAGTCCGGTTCCCCGAAGGGCAGGGGTGGTCAGCGGACGAGTGAACGACCGATCACCACACGCTGGATCTGATTGGTGCCCTCGAAGATCTGGGTGATCTTGGCCTCTCGCATGAATCGCTCGACCCGGAAGTCCCGGGTGTAACCGTAACCGCCGAGCACCTGCACCGCGTCGGTGGTGACCTTCATGGCGGTATCGGTGGCCACCAGTTTGGCGATACTGGCCTGCTGGGAATAGGGGAGCCCGGCGTCGCGGCGGCGGGCGGCGTCGAGGTAGGTGGCGCGGGCGGACTGCACCGCCGCGGCCATATCGGCGAGCAGGAAGCTCAGGCCCTGGTGTTCGATGATCGCCTTACCGAAGGCAGTGCGCTCCTTGGCGTAGGCGACGGCCTCGTCGAGTGCGGCCTGGGCCAACCCCACCGCGACGGCCGCGATACCGAGCCGCCCGGAGTCCAGGGCGCTGAATGCTATCTGCAGGCCCTGACCCTCGGCGCCGATTCGGCGTTCGACGGGGATGAAGGCGTTGTCATAGTGGGCGGATGTGGTGGGTACCGCGTGTAGGCCCATTTTCTCCTCGGGCCGGCCGAAGCCCAGCCCCTCGGTGTCCTTCGGTACCAGGAAGCAGGAGATCCCGCGGGAGCCCTCGCCGGTCCGAGCGAACAAGGTGTAGAAGTCGGCGATGCCGCCGTGGGTGATCCAGGCCTTGGTGCCGGTGATGGTGTATCCACCGTCGGTCGCGGTAGCCCTACAGGCGAGTGCGGCGGCATCGGAGCCGGCCTGCGGTTCGGACAGGCTGTACGCACCGACGGTGCCGCCGCCGAGCATCTCCGGCAGCCAGCGCCGCCGCTGTTCGTCGGTGCCGAACTCCATCAGCGGATAGCAGGCCAGACCGTGCACGCTCACCGCAACGGCGATCGCGGCCCACCTGCTCGCCAATTCCTCGAGCACCTGCAGATACACCTCGTAGGGTTGACCGCCGCCGCCCCATTCCGTCGGATACGGCAGGCTCAACAGTCCCGCCTCGCCCAGGGTGGCGAAAACACCCTCCGGGTAGGTTTCGGCCTTTTCGTGTTCGTCCACGATCGGCGCGAGCACCTTGTCCGCGATATCCCGGGTGAGTTGGATCAGCTCACGGGCCTCATCTGTGGGTAGCAATCGTTCGACGGCCACGGTGCTCCTCGGAATACGGCGGGACAGTACTCGACGTCCCTTACAGTACTGAGCCCGCCCGGCGCGCCCTGTGCCACCCGTTGTGGCCGGTCGGCGGCGCGGGCGCGGCGGGGGTTTGTCCCATCGGCGTTCATCGGGTCGACCGCATGCGGTGGGCCCGCTTGCATTCGCGGGCCTCCCTCCCGGCCACGATCATTCGGTTCTCGAGCTCGATCGCCCGTGCGGAACGAGGCGGGTGCGTAGGATGAGAACTTGAATAACAAGTTCCCTCAACCTCTTGGAGGCGCATCGTGGCGGCTCGGGAAAACGTGCGGACGACCCCGCATGTCGTGGTGGCGGGGGCCGGGCTCGCGGGTCTGTGCTCCGCGGTGTGGTTGTCCGAACAAGGCTACCGGGCGACCCTGCTGGAACGGCGCGGCAGACTCGGTGGACGCACCGTCTCGTTCGCCGTCGCGGGGGTGGAGGGCCTGGTCGACAACGGGCAACATCTGTTCGCCGGCTGCTACGACGCCCTACTGCGCTATGTGGACACCATCGGCACCCGGCACCTGTTGCACTGGGATGAGCCGCCGTTCGCCATCCGCACCGGCCCGGAGGAATTGCTGACCGTCCGGGGACCGAACTGGATGCCCGAAATACTGCGTCGCACCGTCGGCCTGTCCTGGATGATGTGGCCGCCGATCCCGGTGACGGACCGCTTCGCCGCGGCCCGGGCCTGGCTGAGCATCATCCGAGCCGTGCGTAAACCTGCCGCGGATCTCGACACCATGACCGTGGACGACTGGTTCCACCGGATCGGTGCGCCCCGGTCGTTGCGCGAACTCGTCCTGGACCAGCTCGTCATCGGTTTGCTGAACGAGAAACCGGAGCGTGTGTCGGCCTACATGTTCGCTCGAACACTGCATTTCATCGGCGCACGCGCGCTCGCCGGCAATGCGCGCGCCGGTGACGCGGCATGGCCCACGGCGAGTCTGCACGAGCTGTTCGTCGAGCCCGCCGAACGATTCCTGCTCACCCACGGCGGCCGGATCCACACCAGGACGGGCCTGGACAATGTGCGGATCCGGAACGGGAAACTCACCGGGATCGGCTGCACCGACGGCCGCGTCATCGACTGTGACGCGGCCGTACTGGCATTGCCACCGTGGGCGCTGAGCGCCGTGCTGGATCGCTCCGAACTCGGTCGGTACGAATTCTTCGACTCCGTACACGAAATCGAAGCGGCCCCCATCTCGAGCGTCTACGTCTGGCTGGATAGGCCGTTGCGAATGCGGCGGCCGGCCGAGAATCTGCGCGACACCACCATCGAATGGGTGTTCCACACCAGCGGTATGCGCCAGGGCGATATCCGGTCCGGTCACTGCTATTCACTGGCGGTGAGCGCCTCCTGGGATGTCGTGCACCGACCCAATGCCGAATTCGTCGCCGCGGCACTGGAATCGTTGCACAAGCACTACCCGGAGTCGCGCAACGCCGAGGTCCTGCGCACGCACGTCATCCACCAACCGCAGGCCACCTTCTCCGCCCGTCCGGGTTTCGAATCGCTGCGGTTGGACCAGACGACCCCGATCGCGGGACTCTTCCTCGCCGGCGACTGGACCCGCACCGAGCTCCCGTCCACCATGGAGGCCGCCGCGGAAAGCGCGGTTCGCGCCACCACCGCAGTCACCGGATATCTCGACCGTGTCGGCACGGGAGCCGGTTCGACCGCGGCATGAGCCGCCGGCGGCTCGCCCCGGGTCGACGACCGACCGGTGAACGCATGGCGGGACGGCGATCGATGCGCGAAGATCGGCGGAGCGCCGGTGACGGGGCGGGAACCGTGATGGGGTGATGCAGGTGATACGACACAGGGATACGGTCCGCGCCCATGGCCGCGGACCCGCCGGCAATCGAACGGCCCGGGCGGTCGGTGCATGATCGCGGCGGCATGGGACCGCCTCCGGCTGTTCAATATCGGCGACCTGTTCGTGCATCGCGGTCGCACCTTGATGTCCCTGACGGTGATGGCGGTATCGGGTTCGCTGTTGGTGGCAGTGCTCGCCATCGCCGGATCGGTGACCGGATCGGTCGACAAACTCGTCGACGGTCTCGGCGGTAGGGCCGTCCTCGAGGTCAGTGGTATCACCGACGCCGGTTTCGGCGCGGAACTGCTGGAACCGATCGAGCGGACCCCCGGTGTCGCGACAGCGGTACCGATGCTGCGGGTGCAGGTCGGCGCCGGGGACGAACGGGCCCTGGTGATCGGTGCGGATTCCCGGATCACGGCGCTCGAGGGCGATCTCACCGGATCGCTCACCGGCGACCCCATGCGCAAACTGGCGACCGTGCCCAACGGGGTGCTGGTCGGCCCGGCATTCGATTACCGGGAAGGCGACACCTTCCCGCTCGGCTCCGGAACCGCCACGGTGGCCGGTTTCCTCGAGGGCGCCGCGGCCGAGCTCAACGGTGGTCATATCATCGCCGGGCCGCTACCGTTGGTTCAGCATCTGACCGGCCGGGAGGGTCGGCTCGATTCGGTGCAGATCATCCCGGGCCTGCGCGCCGATGTCGAAGAACTGCGCGCCGCGCTGACCGATGCGGTCGATGGCCGGGCCGTGGTCGCCGACCCCGCCGGCCGCACCGCCCGGGCCGCCGGCGCCGTGATGATCGTGCGGTACTCCTCGCTCATGGCCGCGGCCGCGGCGCTGATCGTCTCGGCGTTCCTCATCTACAACGCGATGGCGATGGCGATCGCGCAACGCCGCCCGACCCTGTCCATGCTCCGCGCCATCGGTGGTGAACGGGGACCGATGGTCCGCGACCTACTCGTCGAGGCGGCACTACTGGGTTTGTTGGGCGGCGGACTGGGCGCACTGATCGGAATCGCCATGGGGCGGATCGCGATCGAGCGGCTACCGGCCGCGATCATGCAGTCGGTGGAGGCGCGGATCGAATACCTGGTGCCCTGGTATGCCGTACCCGCGGCGATCGTGGCCTGCGTGATGGCCACGGTGACGGCTGCCGCGCTGGCGGCGCGGGCGGTGTACCGGGTGGAACCTGTCGAGGCCCTCGCCCCGGTCGGTACGGCCGACACCGATACCGCGAGCACGGCCTTGTGGTGGGCGTCCCTGATCGGCGGCGGAGCCCTGGCCGTTTTCTCCGTGTTCGTCGCCCGGACCGATCTGGGGCCCTGGTCGCTCATCTCGATCTCCACCTCGTTCGCCGCGGCGATCGTGCTCTGTTTCGCCGCGACCGGGCCGATCGTTCGAGTGACCGGAGCTATCGCCCGCCTGTTCGGCGCCCCCGGGGCGCTCGGCGCAACCACCTTGGAGCGCGCCCCGCGACGGGTGTGGGCCACCGTGATGACCGTGCTGATCGGGGTCGCCGCGGTGGTTGCGGTGGGCAATGCCTCCCGCAATATGGTCGATTCGACCACCGCGGGCTTCCGGAATCTCGGCAATACCGCCTTCTGGGTAACCCCCGGTTCGATGGCGCAGTTCCCGACCGGCCCGCTACTACCCGCCGATCTGCGGCAGAAGGTGGCCGCGGTTCCCGGGGTGGCCGCCGCCCACCCGGCGCAGATGGCGTTCGCCACCCTCGGCGCGGGACGGGTGATGTTGCAGGGCTATCCGATCGGCAGCGACAGCCGTCGCCTCGGTACCGATATCGACGACGAGGTCATCCCCCGTATGGTCGCCGGCGAAGGGGTGGTGATCTCCCGCGATATCGCTCGCGCCTTGCGGGTGGAGGCGGGCGCCGACCTGACCCTGCCCACCCCGACCGGCGAACACATCGTGCGGGTTCTCCAGGTGATCCCGTATTTCACCGTGGTTGCGGGGGTGGTCATGATGGGGCTGGACCAACTGCGCGAATGGTATGGCCGTCCCGGCGAAACGGTGCTCGCCGTCGATCTCGAGCCCGGCGCCGATCCCGAGACGGTGCGCGCGGCCATACGGCAGGTCGTGCCCCCGGAATTCCATATCGACTCCGGGGCCGAGGCCGTCGCCGCGGTCTCCGGTAGCGTGCGGCAGGGTGCGGAGCTCAGCACGTCCATTCTGTGGATCGTGGTGGTGGTGTCCACCGTGGCGCTGTTGAACACCCTGATGCTGTCGGTGCTGGAACGTCGTCGGGAAATCGGGGTGCTGCGCGCCATGGGCACCGGTCGCGGATTCCTGCTGCGATCGGTGTCGGCCGAGGCCGCGGGAATCGGACTCGTCGGCACCGTCATGGGCATCGCCCTGGGCGCCGGTGTGCACTACCTGAGTACCGTGGCCATCGGACACGCGACGAGCATCGATATCGGTTACGAACCGAGCGCGCTGGTGCTCGGCTACGGGATGATCGCAATGGTTTTGGCCCTCATCGGCTCCGTGCCCCCCGCTGTGCGGGCCGCGCGACTGCCGATTGTGCAGGCACTCGCGGTCGACTGACCGGTCGGAAGCGGGGCCGGGTCACGACCCGGCGGAGCGGCGAACTACCGGCCGAAGGTGTATCGGATACCCACCTCGCTGATCGGATTGCGTTTGGCGCTCTGCTCGGTGCCGCCGTAACAGCCCAACGGTTGATCGAGCGTTCGGGCCGGGAAGCTCTGCCGAACGGGCGTGTCCGGATCGATGAGACCGAGTTCGATTTCCGCGGTATCAGGCCTCCCGGGCCGCCGAGACGAAGATGTCCCGCAGGGTGGTGAGATACCGCTCCACCGAATCGTGTGCCACCGGGGTGTCGGGGTAGATCACGCTCAGAGTGGTCTCGTCCGGCAGCCGGTTGATCCAGATGAGTACTTCCTCGCTGGCGGCGCGGTTGCCGTAGAGCCCACCGCGGGCGAAGTCGAACAGCTCACTGCCCTCGAAATCGCGGGCGTCGACATAGGAGATCATCGGGTTCGACCACCCCGGTTCGACCGAGATTCCGCTACCGGGGGGCACCAGTTCGAAAACCCGGTGAATCGACACCGATTTCAGGCTCATCCCCTTCTCGTAGGCACGTTGGGCACGCGCCACGGTCTTGGCGAAGGTGGCCCGCAGACCGATCGGAAACGCGACCGGGACCAACGCCACATACCAGCCGACCGAGGTCATCTCACGGATCGAGGAGCGGGTGTTGATCGGGGTGATGCCGAAGTAGTAGTCGCTGTCGACGAGTTGCCGCTCGGCCAGCGCCGCCGCGGCGAAAACGCCACCGGTGAACTCACCGCCGTTGTCCCGACACAGTTGCTCGAACCGGGTCGCGTCGTCTTCACCGAAGATCGAGATCGTCCGATGGGCGCTGCGGGTGTAGCCGTCGGCGCGGATACCGAGTTCCAGTGGGAAGGAAGGCAGTTCCCCGCCGTTGCCCCGCAACAGCTGTATCCAGGTCTGCACACCGGGCGAGGCGAGGGTCAGCTGCGCCGATTCGGCCCGCTCCCGGGCGCAGTAGTCGAGATAGCTCGCCGGTGCCGGCATGAACGGGGTGTCGTCCCAGGCCTGTTTCGCATACAGGTAGGACAGTTCGTAACAGGAGATGTGCTGGGCGACGGCGTCGGTGTGCAGATGGTCGACGGCAATGTAGATGGTGGTGGAGCCGTCGTGCTCGATCGTGCCGAAGGTGAAACAGTCCCATTGCGAGGGCGGGGGCGTCTGTTTCTGGACGAGCTCGCGGATGGCTTCCACATTGTCGATATGACCGTGCTCCACCGGAACGAAATCCACCACGTCCGGGTCGACCATACGGCGCAGTACCGCTCCGGTTTCGTCGATGGAGAACCAGCTGAGGAACGTGTCGTGGCGGAGCAGGAACTCGTTGACGGCACGGGTCATCGCATCCCGGTCGAGAGCGGTGGGGACCTCCGCGGTCACCAGACACAGCCCGGAGAACCGGAAGTCGGCGCCCGCGTGACGATGCGCGGCCCGCAGATAGTTCTCCTGTTGATGGGAGGGCGGAACGGGATGTACCGGAGCCTCGGCCGCTCGGGCCACCGATTCGGCGGAGGCGACCCAGCTGACGACCCGGCCGGGGGTGGGGTTCCATTCGTCGATCAGACCGAAATCGACCATATCGTCTTTCCTCCACTACGGTGCCGCGGCGGTCGCATCGGCGATATCCGGCCGGGTGACCGGATCGGGCAGCGCCAATGTCAGCGCCGCCATGCCCACGGCGACGACCGCGATCGCCGAAAACATGACCGTACTGCCGCCGAGCGTATGCGCTCGAAAGAACGTGGCACTCAACAGGGCCAGACCGACCCCGTTGCCGATCTGTTCGATTGTCGGCACCACGCCGGAGGCCTCCGCCATCTGCTGCTCGTTCAGCCCCGACAACATCAACGGTTGCAGTGGCACGCCGAAGAGTCCGACCCCGAAACCGGCCGAGAACACCGGCCCGGACACCAGCCACAGATTCACCTCGCCGTCGGTGATCCACAGGTAGACCACACCGACGGCCACGCACCCGCCGTACAGTGCCAGGCCCGCCGCCAGCACCCGAACCCCCCACCGTCGCACCGCCGGCGGGGACAGTAACGCGCCCGCACCCGCGCCCAACGCGAACGGTGTCATCGCCAGGCCCGTGCGCAGGGGCGAGAAATGCAACACATCCTGCAGGGTGATGGAGATGGCGAACACGAAAGCGGTGAACACACCGAAGAAGCAGGTCACCAGTACCGAGCCGAGGGCGAAGCCACGGTCGGCGAACAGGTACGGCCGGATCAACGGCCCGGCCGCGCGTCGGTCCAGATAGCGTTCGTACCACAGGAAAACCGCGCCGACCACGATCGCGCCCGCGATCACCAGACACGGGATCGGTCGCCATCCGGTGTGGTGGATCTCGGCGAGCGCGTACAGCAGACCGAACAGCCCCACGGTCGACAGCACCACACCGCCGAGATCCAACCGCGGTCGCTCCGGCGACCGTGGTGACCGCAGGTATCGCCACGCCAGGACGAAGGCGACCGTTCCCAGTGGCAGGTTCATCAGGAAAATCGAATTCCAGCCCAGCCCGGCGATATCCGCGGTTACCAGCACCCCGGCGAACAACGGCCCGCACATACCGGCGAATCCCGCGGTCGCGCCGTAGATCGCGAACACCACCGGGTGCAGCCGCTTCGGGAAACCGGCGGTGATGATGGCGATGGTCTGGGCCGCCATTCCCGCGCCCGCCATGCCTTGCGCCACCCGGGCGATCACCAGTTCGGTGGCGCTGCCGGACATCCCGCACCACACCGACGCCGCGGTGAAGACGACCACCGAGACCAGGAACATGGTGCGTCGTCCCATCAGCGCCCCGATCCGGGCCGCGATCAGCAGGGCGCAGGCGAAGGCCAGCGAATACCCCGACACCATCAGCAGCTGCTGAGCGGACGAGGCCTGCAGGTCGGAGGTGATACTCGGCAGCGCGGTGTTCACGATGGTCACATCGATCATCTGCATGAACACCGAGATGAGGCAGGCGGTGAAGGACAACCAGGCCGCGAGTTCGTCCCCCGCCCGTGTCTCGGCGGGCGGGGGATCGGTCCGGGTCATAATGGTGATCCTTCGGCCTCGATCACCGACGCGGTATCGGCCGGGGATGTTTCACCGGTGGGGCTGTCGGATGTTTCGTTCCCGCTCGTCGCGGCCGGGTCGCCGTTCGAGTGGTTCGTCTCGATAGTGCCACCGTCGGATCCGGCCACGGCGTTGGACGTGGGGGCGTCGACATCGGCCGTGTCGGGGGTATCGGCGGCTTTCGCGGCCACCCGGGCCTTGACCAGGCTCACCGTGGGCGCGGTGGTCTCCGAATTCTTCGCCTGTTCGTTTGCCGCAGCCATCTCCGCCGCTCCGCTCGCCGCGGCGAGCGCGTTTTGCATGGTGGGCATGCCGGGCACACCGCCCTGCGCCGCCCCGAACTTGTTCGAATCCGAAGCCAGGATCAACTCGGCCACCTTCGGGCCCGCCTCTTCCAGACTGGCCGTGCGCGGGATCTGCAATGTCATCAATTCGATGCCGAGCTGTTTGCTCACCCGTGTGCCGTATTCGACGGCCATGAGCGAGTCGAGACCGAGTTCGGTCACCGGCACGGTCAGATCGATACTCTCCGGTTGGACGCCCATGACGGACGCCAATTCCTCGGCGAGCCTGCGCGCGACATAATGTCCACGTTTGCTTTCCTCCATGGCCGCCAGTTCGGCTTTCATCTTCGCCATCTGGCTCGCATCCTCGTTGGAGGATTCGACCAGTTCGGCCAGCCGCCCGGTACGAGCCAGCGGCGGAACCGCCGCGGTGAGCCGCCCCCAGTCGGTGGGGATGATCGCCGCGCGGGCGAGCCCCAGCCGCAGGGTCTGCTCGAGGTAGAGGGTGCCGTCGACCATATCGATCGGTCCGAACCCGGCCACCTCGAGATATTTGGCGACCTTTTCATCGGCGGCCATCCCCCCGGTCGCACCGGACATGTGCCCCCATCCGACGGCCAGCACCTTCTCGCCCGCTCGGGACCATTCCTCGGCCAGCGCCTCCACCGCGAGATTGGCGGCGGTGTAGTTGTACTGGCCGAAGATGCCGAACATGGAACCGCCGGAGGAATACAGCACGAACATGTCCGGTTCGATTCCGGCGGCGGTGATCGCATCGTGCAGCACCCGCGCGCCGTATGTCTTCGACCGGTACACCCTGGTGAGTTCATCCATGGTCATGAGCTCGACCCGGTTGTCGGCGACTGCCCCCGCGGCGTGGAAAACCCCGCGCAGGGGGTGTTCCGGCGAATGGGATCGGGCCACCAGCGCGGTGACGGCCTCGGCGTCGGCGATATCGGCGCGTTCCTCCACGACCGTCACACCGGCGGCATTCCAGGCCCGCAGCTGCTGTCGGGCCATATCGGAACTCGCACCGCTGCGGCCGACGAGCACCAGTCGCCGCGCTCCCTTGGCGACGAGCCAGCCGGCGGTGGCCAAACCGAACCCGCCGAACCCGCCGGTGATCAGATAGGTTGCCGTGGAGTCGATTTCCAGTTCCGGCAGCAGTGGCCGCACCGGCGGAACCTCGTCCGCCAGCCCGATTGCAACCCGACCCGTCCTGGATCCGCGGATGACATCGTCGAACGCCTTGGACAGCTCATGGGTGGGGTAGATGTGGTACGGCAGCGGATGGTAGGTCTGCTCGGCGAACTTCTCCAATACCCGGCGGAACAGATCGGCCAGCTGCTGTGGTCGGATGGCGGCCATCCGGTCCAGATCCATCGAGAAGTACGACAGGTTCTTGTCGAAGTAGCCCATCTCGAGCACGCCGCCGGTGTAGATATCGGCCTTGCCGACCTCGACGATGCGGCCGAACTCTCGGATCGCCTTGAAGTTCTGGCGCAGGATCTCGCCGGGCGCGCTGCTCAGGATCACATCCACGCCCTGACCGTCGGTGAGAGCGAGAACATCGTCGGCGAAGTTGAGCGACCGCGAGTTCAGCGCGTGGTCGGCACCGAGTTCGAGAATGTGCGCGCGACGTTCGTCGGTGCTCGCGGTGCCGATGATCCGGGCCCCGACCGCCTTGGCGACCTGGATGGCCGCCATACCCACGCCACCGGCCGCCCCGTGGATGAGCACGGTTTCCCCGGGTTGCAGCCGGGCCAGGTCGAGCAGCGAGTACTCGGCGGTGCCGAACGCGGTGGTGCTGGTGCACAGTCCGGGGTCGGTGTCCGGGGGTAGGGGGATGACCAGATTCCGGTCGAGTACGTGGTATCGGCGCATCATGCCCTTGGCGGCGAGGGCGACCATATCGCCGACCTGGATATCGGTGACGTCCGCGCCGAGCCGCACCACCTCACCGACACCCTCCATACCGGGCACGGTGCCGAAATATGTTTCACCCAGTTCACGTTCCCCGAGCAGACCCATCACCTTCAGCGGGTCCTTGTAGTTGAGTCCGACGACCTTCATCCGGACCTCGATCTGTCCCGGCCCGGGATCGCGGCGCGGCACCTGACGCCACGCCAACCCCGACAGCAATCGGGTGGGAGGAATCTCCAGCGCGAAATCGGCCTCCGGATCCGTCAACGGCTCGGACTTCTCCAGGGCCTCGATCCGTTCCGGTAGCGGTGTGGTGACCACCGGTAGCCAGCGGTCACCGCCGCGCAACAGCACCTCGTCGGAGTTGTCGTAGCAGAACGCGCCGGGGATGGTGAGTTCGGTGCGCAGTTCGTCGACGGTGGTGTCGGGTTCGACGTCGATCAACCGCCACCGCAGATACGGCTGCTCGTTCATCAGGACCCGGCGGGCCCCGGCCAGCGCGGTCTGGTGTGAATTCGGTGGGGTCGGGCTGTCGGGGAGGGTGAAGGCGCGCTCGGTGACGAGTGTGACATGGCACAGGAATTCACCGGCCGGGTTCTGCGGTCCGGTTTCCTGCGTGCCCTCGTTCTGGTCGGCCCGTTCCGTGACGACCTCTTCGGTGAATCGGGCGATGGTCACCGCGAGCTGTTTCAACGTCCACAGCTCGGCCAGGTCGTCGGTGATATCGCCGGCGACCACACAGACGTGTACGCGCTGGATTTCGGGCGTGGCTGCCGACCGCAACAGTTCGGTGAGTCGCGCTTCCGTTTCCGCGTCGTCCCGTTCGGTGATCAGATAGCGGCCCTCGGCCACCTCCGCCGCCAAGGCCTCGGCCCGAGAACCCGCGCCGAGCGCGACGACCACCGTGGCGGCCGGTCCCGAATCGGGGAGCGCGGAGGTATCGATCGGCTCGGCCTTCTTCATGGTGTCGGTGTAGAAGAAGTCGGCCATCTGGTGCATCGGACTACGGCCCGGATTCAGGGTGCCCAACTGGACGCCCTCCAGATGCAGAACCAGCATGCCCTCGGCATCGAGCAGTTGGACATCGGCGAGGTGGGAGAGGGTGCGGTCGCGGCGGGCCACCACGGTGACCTCTTCGGGCAGTTCGGCATACATACGCACCGCAGACACCCCCACCGGCACCATGGCACCCTCACCGAGAGCGTCCTCGGCGAACAGCAGCGCCACGGTCTGCATGGCGGCGTCCACCACCGCAGGATGGGCCAGATGTCCGGAGCCGGCGGCGATTCCGGCGTCGACGGTGGCCACCACGGTGTCCCGACCGGCGCGCACCGAGGTCACCCGGCGGAACGATTCCCCGTACTGTAGGCCGCGGGCGGCCAGGGCGGTGTAGAACATCTCCGGAGCGAACTCGACCGCGGATTCGAGTTCGGGCACACTACCCCGGACGGGTTCGTAGGTGCCGGTCTGCAGGCGGCCGAAGGCGTTGACGGTCCATACCGAACCGGTGGCGCTGCGCGACCGGATCACGAACCGGTTGCTCGCCTCTTCGACATTGAATTCCACGAACGGAACATCGGGGCCGGACATCACCAGTGGGGCGACGAAGCGCAAACCCTCCGCCCCCACCCGTTTGTTCGAGGCCCGGGTGGCCGCGGCGCTGAGCGCGGCATCGATATAGGCCGCGCCCGGCATGATCCGCACTCCGCCCACCACGTGATCGGGCAACCAGGGCAACAGTTCGGTGCCCACCAGTAGCAGCCAGCTCGCGTTCGCGCGGCTCTCCAGATCCGGATCCCCGAGCATCGTGTAGGTTTCGCGACTGCCCAACCGCATCTGCTCGAACAGTGGCAGCGGATTGTGCAGTCGGGTGTTCTGCCACGGATACCGCGGCAACCGGATATGCGGTGTGGCCGGAGCATTCGTCGGGAACAGGGTGTCCAGGTCGAGAACGCCCGCGCCGTAGAGACCGATGATGGTGTTGCGGATGCTGGTGTCGTCGTCCTGTTTGCGGTTCAGCGTGGCGACCGTGGCCCCCTCGACATCGGCGCCGAGCAGGACCTCCCGGACGTTACCCGACAGCACCGGGTGCGGGCCCACCTCGAGGAATACCTTGTGCCCGGCCGCGACCAGCCCGCCGACGGCATCGGCGAACCGCACCGGCTGCCGAACGTTGGCGCACCAGTACTCGGCGTCCCAACCGCCGTCCTCGGTAACGGCGGCGCCGGTAACCGTCGAGTACAGGGGAATGGTGGGTCGCTGTGGTTTCAGATCCGCGAGCGCACTGCGCAGCTCGTCCAGGATCGGGTTCATCAACCGGCTGTGATAGGGCACCTCGACCTTCAGGGCTCGCGCGAAAACCCCTTGCTCGCTCAGTTTTTCTGCGAGTTCGTCGAGACGGTCCACATCACCGGAGAGGGTGAGCGAACTCGGGCTGTTCACCGCGGCGATATCGATGGATTCGTCGTCGTCGCCGATATGTTCGCGCACCTGCTCGAGTGACAGTCCCACCGCGAGCATCCCGCCGGACCCGGCGGTGGTGGCCTGCAATCGCGCCCGGTGGTACGCCACCGTCACCGCGTCCTCGAGTGACAGCATGCCGCTGATATAGGCCGCGGACACCTCGCCGACACTGTGGCCGACGATCGTTGTCGGAGTGATGCCGTATTTCGCCAGTTCGGCCACCAGCGCCACCTGGACCAGGAAATTGGCGGGCTGGGCAACCTCGGTGGTGGTGACCCGGGATTCGGCCTCCGGTCGCAGCAACTCCTCGATGATCGACCATCCGGACACCGCGCGGAACGCGTCGTCGACCTTGCGGGCCTCCGCGGCGAACACACCGTCGGCGGTGAGTAGATCGCGGGCCATACCCCACCACTGCGGGCCCATACCGGAGAATACGAAGACCGGTTCGGGGACGCGCCGGCTCACCGTACGCACGGCGTCGCGGCCTTCGCCGCCCGCATACTCGCGCAGTGCGCGAATCATATCGGCGCGTTCACGCACCGGCACACCGGTGCGGAACGGATGATGGGCGAGCCGGGTCCAGGCCGCTTCGGCCAGATGGTCCGGGTCGGCGCCCTCGGCGAGCAGGTCCGCGAATCGACCCGCCATGGCGCGTACTGCCGGCGCGCTGCGCGCGGAAACCGGCAGCACACCGAGGTGACGCCGCGGGCCCGGCCGATACGCCGGCTCGGCGGAATCGGGACGGAATTCCTGCAGGATGGTGTGCGCGTTGGTGCCCCCGTAGCCGAAACCGTTGACCGCGATCGTCATCGGTGCGGCGTCCGCCGGTAGCGGCTGCGCCTCCACCTGGATGTGCATATTGAGGTCGTCGAAGGGGATGTCGGGATTGGGCTTGTCCAACCAGCCCTGTGGGGGAATGGTGCGGTGGTGGATGGCCAGCGCGGATTTGATCACACTGGCGATACCGGCCGCGGCCTCGGTATGCCCGATGGTGGCCTTGACCGATCCCACCCCGAGACTCGCCACGCGTTTCTCGGCCGCCCCGTACACCGCACCCAGGGCGCGCAGTTCCACCGGGTCGCCCACCAGGGTTCCCGTGCCGTGCGCCTCCACATAGGTGATCTCCTCCGGGGCCAGACCGGCTCGGGCGCAGACCGTGCGGGCCAGGTCCTCCTGGGACTTGTCGTTGGGTACCGTGATTGCCGTGGTGCGTCCGTCCTGGTTGGCACCGGTCGCCTTCACCACGGCGTAGATCCGGTCGCCGTCGCGCAGGGCATGGTCGAGTTTCTTCAGCACCACCATGCCGCCGCCCTCGCCGCGTCCGTAGCCGTCGCCGGAGGCGTCGAAGGATTTACACCGACCGTCCGCGGCGAGGAACCCGCCTTTGCACATCATCACGAAGGTTTCAGGCTGCAGCATCACGCTCACCCCGCCGGCCATGGCGACCGTGCAGTCACCGTTCTCCAGTGCCTGGCAGGCCAGATGGAACGCCACCAGCGACGACGAGCATGCGGTATCGACGGTGAGCGCGGGTCCGACGAAGTTGAGCGCGTAGGCGATTCGGTTCGACAACATGGTGTACGACGCGCTCGCCGCCGTGTGCATATCGACGTGGGCCAGCGCGGGGCCAACCACCCCGACAACCGACTGGTCCACCACGAAACCACCCACGTAGACACCCACCGACGCGCCGGCGGCCTTCCCGGCGAACCCGGCATCGTCCAGCGCTTCCCAGGACACCTCCAACAGCAGTCGTTGCTGGGGGTCCATCTGAACCGCCTCACGCGGCGAGATGCCGAAGAAGTCGGGATCGAACTCCCAGGGGTCGCCGGTCATGAAGGCGCCGTGCTTGGTGTAGCTGCGACCCGGAACCCGCCGATCCGGGTCGTAGTAGCGCCGGTAGTCCCAACGGTCCGCGGGGATCTCGACGACGGCATCACGTTTATCGATCACGAATTCCCAAAACGATTCCGGTGAGTCGATTCCTCCGCCGAAGCGGCAACCGATACCGACGATGGCAATGTCCGACATTCCTTGTCCTCCCGAATTGGGGTGATCGAGGCCGCTGTTCCCGTTCGGGAAATGCTCGAATGATCATGTGGGGCAGAGGATCTCGATGATAAGGGCGCGCTGTCGCCACCGGGGGGCCGAAAATGACCGGCGCGGACACCGGAAGTGCGCAACAGACCCGGAGTCGCTCTGACATCGGCCCCGATGCTATCGAGGTCCGTGGGGATCGGAGTATGGCTCGCGGCAAGGTTCCCGCACCGCACAAGTGTCGAAAACGGTGATTGTGAACCGGAACAACCTCGTTGCCGCCGCCGGTGTCGAGGCCCATAATGTCCGCCCCGTCCTGTCGGCCCGACCCGAGACTGTGCTCATAACCGCGACGTCCTGGCCCATTCGGGGATTCCGGTCGCGGAAGGTGCGCCGTGCGGGGGTGGTGACCATGGCCGGACGCTATCGATCGGTGTCCCCACCCGTCGACATTCCGGTGTGATCGTGTGAGTCATGTCAGTCGGCAAGTGTTCTCGTTCTCACCGATCCCGAACACGTGAACGGGGCCACGTGGACGTTTCGCCGTCCCGGATGCCATCCGGGCGGGAGCACGGTGACGCGACCGAAGGGAAGCGTGGTCTCGGAGGCAGGTCCACCCGTGAACGGGCAACGCGCCGAACGTGTTCCGTGGCCTCGTCGAACGGCGTGCGCTGGTGTACTCCGACCACCTGAACGACAATCAGAGGGTTGTTCGTTTGAAGGGAGTCGTTGTGGTCGGACAATACACATCGGCGCTCGAGCGTGAAATCGTGGATATGCGTGCGCAGCACGAATCCTTCGTGCGCACGGGCGCCCAGTGGTCGTTACGGGCCCTGTTCAGCACACCGGAATGCGATATCGCCGAGTACTGTCGTGGTTTCGCCCCGAGCCCGTTCGGAACGGAGGCATGTGCCGAGGTCGAGAGAATCTGTCGCGCCCAGAGTATATGGCTCGAGCCGGGTGGCCCGCACTACAACAGCATGACACCGTATCTGCACCCGGGGGCCGTCACCGCCGAACGATTGACGATCATCGGGTTGTTCAATGCGATCCTCTTCTGGCTCAACGATACGGTCGGACGGGAGAAGTTCGGACATCTGGACTCGGCCGAACAGGAACGGGCCCGGCTCGCCGCCGACCGGATGTGTCGGCTCCTGGAATCCGGTACGCTACCCGGCGCCCCGAGTTCGTTGGAGACGGCGACCCAGGATTTCCTGGCCCGCCTGTCCGGTCTGGCCGAGCCCCGCTGGCTCGAGGAATTCCTGAAGTCCACGGTGGAGCACCTGCGGACCGCCATCCGCGATCAGAATGCCCGCTCCCGCGGTGACATCCTCAGCGTGGCCGAATACATCGATCTGCGTGCCGAGGTCTCCGGTATGTACCCGGCGATCGCGCTGTGCGAATTCGGCCGGGACGCCTATCTGCCCTGGGAGCGCCTCACCGAGGCCGGTATCGCGGATGATCTGCGTCGACTGCGTGTGCTGACGGCCGAAATAGGGGCACTGATGAACGATATGTTCTCCTTCGAGAAGGAGTGCATAGTCGATCGATCGGATTTCAACCTGATCCCGATCTGCCTGCTCAATCGACCGGGGGCCGGTTTGGCCGAGGCCGTGCACGAAGCCGCCGAAATCGTCCGCGACCGCCTCGACGAATTCCGAAGCCTGCACGACCGGGTCGTCGAGCGGTATGCGGGTGTCGACGGCGATATCGGGGCTGCGCTGCGCGTGCATCTGGCCGATCTTGTCGCCTGCGTCCAGGCCACCTGGGTATGGCAGCTCACCACCAGTCGCTACAAGGGGGCGAGTGTCTTCGAGGAGAACACACCGAGCTGACCTGCGGGGGCGGCCGCCGGCCCCGGCCTCCCGCGCCGGCGGCCGCCCCCGGTGAAACTTTTCGAAGTGGTCACGGCCTGTCCCGCTCGTAGCCTTTGGGTACGCTAAGTTCTTACGGGCCGCGGAGTATGTGATGGTCGCGGTTCGGTAGGGCGATACGGGGTACGAACGACGGAAGGTTGTGGTGGAGGAGGCCGAGCGCCGTGAGGTGGCGCGGTCCTGGTCGCAGGCTCTGGCAACCGTCTGCGGATTCTCCGGACCCGCGCGGGAGGCCGGTCCGCTGTTGGAACGCGCTGTCGATCAGCTCGACGCGGCGTTGGCGGCCGAGCCCTTCCGCGCCGAGGTGGGGGCGCAGGTGGGTGCCACGCTGGTGACGGCGGGCCTGACCGCCGATTCCGTGCTCACGGTATCGGCGTTGACCTTGAGCAGACTGGCCGATCCGGATGATCCGGAATCCGGCCGGCGATTGGGGGCATTGCTGGCGTCCGTCGGCTCCGGTTTCGAGGCGCAGCGGCAGGCGCTGCGCAACCCGGACACCTCTTCGGCCCATTCCGCCCAACCCGATATCGACCACTCCGCCAACGAGCGGTTCCGCGTGGTATTCGAGAACGCGGCCGTGGCCATCGCCATCGGCGACACCGACGGCAGGCTGTTGGACGCCAACCGGGGGCTCGCCGACATGATCGGGGTGCCCGTCGAAGCGCTGCGCGGCATCTCGGTGTACGACTTCGCGCATCCGCAGGATCGGGAGCGGATCCGGCAGATGCTGTACAACAACCTCGTCCCCTCCGGTGAGGGCACGGTGAAATTGGAGCAGCGGATCGGTCGCGCCGACGGCAGCTACGGTTGGGCCTCGTTCTCCATCACCTTCGTCAAGGGTGAGTCGGGGCAGTCCGACTATCTGCTCGCGGTGGGGGAGGACGTCACCGAACAGCACCGTATGCGAGAAGAACTACGTCTCCAGGCCCGTCGCGATCCACTCACCGGACTACCCAACCGACGCCATCTTCTCGAACTCCTCGACGCCACGATCGAGGCGGCGGGCAGTGAGGATCATATCGGCCTGTGCTTCGTCGACCTCGACCGATTCAAGGAGGTCAACGATCACTACGGTCACGGGGTGGGTGATCGGGTCCTGACGGCCGTCGCGCAGCGATTGCACGAGAGCGTGCAGGGCTCGGGATGTGTGGTCTCCCGCATCGGTGGCGACGAGTTCGTCGCGCTGATCCCACCACCCGTCGACGATGTGTCCGTGGCCGAAGTGGCGAATCGGTTGTTGAATGCCCTGGCCGATCCCGTCGATATCGGCGCCCACCGGCTATCGATTTCCGCCAGTATCGGTGCGGTCGTGACAACCGTTGCCGGCGGTACCGCCGAAACGCTTTTCGACGCCGCCGACACCGGCCTCTATCACGCCAAGAACAACGGTAAGGGTCAGTGGGTGCTGCACACCCTCGAGACGCAGGATCGCCCGGCGCGACCCGATATCCGATAGCGGAATCGGGTCGCGGGGCACGGTCCTGCTACATGAGAAGCGAACCCACCAGCCAGGCCAACAGGACGAGCACCACACCGAGCGCCGCCCCGGGATACATCGGCCGGCCGTTACGCGCGGCGATCGCGGATACCGAGGCGCCCAGCAGGAAGCCGACGACTCCGCCTGCCACGATCACCCAACCGCCCACCGTGGGATCGGCGGTGCAGGACGGTTTCACCTCACATACTCCGCCCGCCAGGAGGAACCACGGTGCCATCACCGCCGAGACCATGGCCAGGAATGCCGGTAGCAACCACAGCAACGCGCTGACGGCCATATCGATCGATCGCGGGGGCGGAACCGGTTCGGAAGGTTGCTCCGCGACCGGGTAGGGCGCGGGCCGGTGAGCGGAGGGAACCTGGTCGGGGTAGCCGTACATATGCCTCGCGATCGTTGGAACGTGATAGGGGGTCGCTGGATGGTATACACCGGGTAGGTGTTGCGTCGCATACGTTTCGGTATGGCCGCGGTTCGCGTGTCGCGCAGGTATCGGTATCGGGATCGCTGCTCGGTCCCGAGATTACGACAGCCCCCGTCGAACGCGTCTTCGTACCGGTGGGGTCCCACTGTACGTGGGTATCGTGCCCACCGACCAACGCCCCGGGCAGAGCGGTTTTCGGCTACGACCGGGGCAACCGGCTTCGATTCGGCCGATTCGGGTGCTATCGGGGTTTCGATTCGTCGGACGAGCCAGGGGCCGTACCGGGTTCGTCCGGCCCTTCGGCGGCGGCCGAGGCAGATCCCTCCGGCGGAGTCGCCGGAGTCCCCGCTGCCGCCGGAGGTTTCGGGGGTGCCGGTGTTGATGTCTCGGTCACCGTTTCGGTCCGCTCGGTGGTCGACTCCTCCGCGTTCTGCGCCGCGCTCACCTGGGTGGAGGAGGTTCGAGTGATATTGATCCGCCACGGTATATTGATCCGCCGTATCCCCCCGGCAGCCGTCCGTGGTGTCGAGCGCAGTAATTGGGCGAGGGCCACAACCGCCGAACCGACGGAAACCACGACTGCGGCCATGGCCGAGGCGGTGAGCGTACCGGTGGCCACATATTGGGTCTGGTGCATGCCCGGTAGAACCAGGCTGCCATCGGAGAAGGCCCAGTTCATCAGGGAACCGAGCTGACCGCCCAGATCCCAGCGACGCATGGTCATGTCCTTGAGGTGTTTCTGTCTGACCGTCAGATACAGCACCGTGGAGATCACGAGCACGGCGCCGAGCACCGCGGCGCCCGCCGCTGTGCGGGCCATGGTCTCGGACTCGGTGATGATGTAGAGGACCACCGCGAAGACGGTGACCGCGAGGGCGGCGCTGGCGGCGACCGCCCAGAAGCCGGTGAGGTTCGCGGTGTGATTTGGTCCGTATTTGGACCAGACCGTGAGGTATTTGGTGTTGGCGTCGATCCGGCCGAACGCGTTGGCGGCCGCAGAACCGTCCGGGCCCTTCGCAACCATCCAGTCCCGGAACATCAGCGCGAAGGTGATGATCGAGCCGAGGGCCGTGACCACATAGCTCCATTTACCGACCAGCCGCGGTGATCTCCGGATCTCGTCGACCCGGCTCGCCAGCTCGGCCGCCCCGGCGCGCACCGCGGCCCGATGGCGTTCGGCGCGTTCGGCGACCGGGTCGCCGGTCGTCTCGGGTATGGAGGTCTTCTCGGGCCCGGACCCGCCGCCACCCTGATCGGCCGTGGCCGGTCCCCACGGTGTGGGTTTCGCCATCAATTCAGTGTAAAAGTCCCACCAGCAGTGGGAATCGTTCCCTGAGTGGGCGCTTCCCATAGCAAAGCGCATGGCCGACGGGCGCACACCGTTCGGTAGCGTGGGCGCCCGAGGGCCCGAATCGCGGGATCATGTCGCGGAAAGGAACGAGACCGATGCGCAGGGCGCTGTCGGCGGTACTGGCGGTGATCGGCGTGCTGGCGTTGGTGAGCGGGTCGAGCGTGCACCGCCCCGCGGCGCCCCTGGATATCTCCCGAGGAGAAATCGTCTCGGTGGCGCCGGTGCTACGACTGACGGCGGAACAGACCGTTGGGTACCTGTCGGAACATGGGGTCACCACACCGGTGGTGGGCGGTGTCTCCGCGTACCGGGTCGTGTACACCACCATTGACCCCCGGGGCGCCGAGACCACCGCGAGCGGGTTGGTGGTGTTGCCGCATACCGAGACCCATCGACTACGCGTGGTCGGCTACGAGCACGGCACCATCGTGCGCCGGGACGAGGCACCATCGGCCGCCGGGGAAACCGAACGTGCCCGGGCGGTGATGTTCGCCGCCGCCGGTTACGCGGTTGCGGCCCCCGACTATCTGGGGCTGGGTATCGGCCCCGGTCGGCACCCGTACGCGCACGCGCCCACCGAGGCGACCGCGTCGGTGGACCTGTTGCGGGCCACTCGCGCACTGACGTCCCGGGAGGGCCGCGAACTCGACGGAAATGTGCTGGTGACAGGTTTCTCGCAAGGCGGACAGGCGGCGGTGGCCCTGGGACGGGAGCTACAGGAAGGAAAGGCACCCGGTTTCGCACCGGCGGCGATCGCGGCGGTGAGCGGCCCCTACGATCTGCGGCATGCACAGGCGCCCGCGGCGGTGGACGGGCGGGTCACCCCCCGTGCGGCGGTGATCTACCTCGCCTACTGGATCACCGCGATGAACGATATCTACCACTTCTACGACGATCCGGCCGAGGCCTTCCTACCGCCGTACGCGGCTCGGGTGGAGCGGCTGTTCGACGGTTCGCACGACCTGGTGAACATCGTCTTGAATCTGCCGGCCACACCCGAGCAACTGCTCACCCCGCGCTATTTCGACTGGGCTCGAAACCCCGATGGGGCGGCTGCGCGAGCGGTGGACGACAGCGATATCGGCTGTGACTGGGTGAGCCCGGTCCCGGTTCGACTCTATGCCGCCACGGGCGACCGCAGTGTGCCGTTCGAGAACGCCCGGCAATGTATGCGGGCGCCACTGGGTGGTCGCGCCGAGCTCGTCGACCTGGGGGAGATCGATCACGGCGATACCGCGCGAGTGGCGTTACCGCAGATTCTGGACTGGTTCCTGCAGTTGGCCCCTCCCCGCTGAAACCCCGGGGTCGATTCGTCCGCGCCCCTCGGTTCGAAAACACCACCGCTGCCCGCGACCGATGGTCGCGAGCAGCGGTGGTAGTGGTATTTCGGCTCAGTGCATGAGTATCGGCGTCGGCGAGTCGGACTGGGACTCGGCGGTCTTGTCGGCTTTACGCGGCAGCAGCCACGAGGCGCCGAAGGTGATGACGCAGAGCGTGAACGCCACCCAGAAGCTGGTGGTATAGGCGTTGGTCATCTCGTCGAGTACCACCGTTTCGAACTTGTCCCCGAGGCCGACCATGTACTGCAACACCGAGGGATCCGGCGGGGTACCGGCCTTCTCCGCCTCCATCAGCGCCTGGGCCGCCGTTACCGCCTCGGAGCCCTTCATCGTGTTGGTCAACACCACCGAGATCACCGCGACACCGACGGAGCTGGCGATCTGCTGGATGATGTTCAGTAGGGTGGAGCCGCGCGCCACGGCGCTCTCGGTGAGGGTGCGCAGTGCGGCGGTCATCAGCGGCATCATCGTCAGACCCATGCCGAGGCCCATGACGAACAGCACCCCGAGCACATAGACGTAGGAGCTGTCGGCCTCGATCCGGGTGAGTCCGAACATGGTGAGGGTGATGAGCCCGAGCCCGATCGGTACGACCCGGCCCACCGGGATCTTGTCCACCAGCGCACCCGCCAGCGGCATCGTGAGCAGCGAACCCAGGCCCTGTGGCGCCACCAGCAGACCTGCCATCAGAGCGCTTTCGGCCCGTACCTGCTGGAAGTAGGTGGGGATGAGCAGCAACCCGCCGAAGAACGAGGCGGAGAACAGGAACATGGTGATGGTGGCGATGGTCAGATCGCGGTTTTTGAACAGCCGCAGGTCCAGCAGCGGATGTTGCGGTTTGAACGAGTAGAACACGAACGCGATCACCAGTACGCTGCCGATGAGCATGGTCGCCCATACCTTGGGAGTGGCGACCGTCCCTTCCTCCGGAATCGACGAGACGCCGAACAGGAGCAGGGCCAGGCCGGGCGACAGCATCAGCATGCCGAGGAAGTCGAACGACTCACTGGGTTCGGTTTCGTCCTTGGGCATGACGATCGTGGCGTAGACAATGGCAATGGCACCGATCGGCAGGTTGATCAGGAAGATCCACTGCCACGAGGCGTCTTCGATGAGCCAGCCGCCGAGGATGGGGCCGAGGATGGGGCCCAGCAGCATCGGCACACCCATGATCGCCATCAGGCGACCCATCCGCTCCGGGCCGGCGGCGCGGGTCAGGATCGTCATACCCAGGGGCATGAGCATGCCACCGCCGAAGCCTTGGATGACTCGGAACGCGATGAGGGCCTGGATGCTCCAGGCCGCCGCGCACAGCACCGACCCGCTCGTGAACAGCGCGAGCGCGATGATGTAGAGGCGTTTGGTGCCGAACCGGTCGGCGGCCCAACCGGTCAGCGGGATGACGGTGGCCAGGGCGAGAGTGTAGGCGGTGACCGTCCAGGCCACCGTGGAGTAGTTGGCGACATCGAACTCGGTCTGGAATGTCGGCATCGCGACATTCACGACCGTGATGTCCAGGACCGACATGATGGCGCCGAGGACGACGACACCGGCCAATTTCAGGACGGAGCCGTCGATTCTGTCGGGCGCTTCGGACTCGGTCGCGGCAGGACTGGGTTGATTCACGGAGTGTCTCCTGACGGTGTGAAGGGGGCATGCCACGACGTTGTGAGGACCCCGGAGTCGAGCACGGCGGAGAGAACGGCCCTCAGGTCGTCTCGTAGCGTGTCGGGGAGCTTGTGGACGAAGGTGTCGATAGTCGCCCGATGCACGGCCATCTGGCCACGGACGACCTTATGGCCATCCTCGGTGAAACCGATCAGCTTGACGCGCCGGTCCGTGGGGCATTCCTCTCGAGTCAGCAGTCCCAGGCCCACCAGCCGATCGACATTACGCCCCGCCGCGGTCATCGACAGGGCGAGTTCCTCGGCGATGGCGTGAATCGGTAGCGGGTGATCATACCGGCTGAGCAGGAAAAGGATCCGTGCCTGTGAGAACGGCAGATCCAGCTCCGCCAGGCGACCGGCCGCCGCGCTTTCGGCCGCTCCGCAGATACCCAGGACGAAACGCTCGACGACCGCGCCTACGTCCGCCTCATTTGCCACGGAGGCGATCATATGAGCATCGCAATAGTTGCGGAAGCGCGATAATCGCGCTTGTGATGGGAATCATATATGGATGTGGCCTCGAATTATCGTCCGGCGATCGTTCGACCTACCGGCCGGTAACTCAATTGGCCTGCTCCGAAGCGAGGAACGAAGCGACGAGGGCGGCAGTGGTATCGGGCTGTTCCGGATGGAGGAAATGAGCCGCGTTCTCGATGACCTCGGCCCGACTTCCGGGAGGCAACACATCGGCGACCGGGTCGGCGAATGTCGGGTGCAGCGTTCGGTCCCGACGCCCGTGTAGATACAGCATGGGTACCATCGGCGGCCGAGCCCAGGAGCGGTGCAGCCGCGCGTACGGCTCTGCCGGACACCGACCCACCCGCACGAAGGCCCGATAGTAGGAGAGCGCTGCGGTCCGATGCTCGGGAATGGGCAGAGCCATGAAGGAATGGTCGATGTCCTCCTGGGCCGGATGCCCGGGCGACCGGTCCCGCCGCAGCCGCGGAATCAATCGCTCCAGACGGCGTTCGGCCACCCCGGGAGTTGGACGAAGGCGATGTACCAACTGAACCGGGCCTGCCGTAGATACACCCCGACCTGTTTCGGTCCGGTCGTTCGCCTCGGCCGCAGGGCGGGAATCGGGGGCACCGCCATCGAGACCACTCGGACGAACGGGCAGTCCGGATGTGCTGCCAGCGCATTGGCGGTCAGCGCCCCCCAATCGTGCCCGATCAATACGGCATCGTGGGGAGCACCGAGCAGGCGGTGTATCGCCGGCGTATCGAACATCAAGGCGCCGATGTGGAAATCCCCGTCCGCGGGGATGGCGGTGGGGGCACAGCCCCGGGTGGGCGGTGCGATCACCGGAATCCACGTGCGGCCAGAGTCGGCCCCGGGAAACGCCACGTCCATGCGCTGTCCGGAAATCCGTGCAGACACAAGGCCGGTCGGGCGTCGGGGTCACCCCAGGCCAGTGCGGTCATCCGCAGCCCGCTCCCGGCCATCGTGTTGTTCCCTCCACCGTCACGGTATCGAAAGCTGATGCATCGATAACCGTATTCGTGCCGTTCCACGGTAGCTGCGCCTCGGTCCGTCCGGTCGAACGAGCGATCTCCCGGGCGGGTTGCGGACATGAGAAACCGCGGCCCGCTGGGACGTTGGGTTCTGCGGCGGATGCCTGCCCGGGGGACGAGGTGCCGTGCGCTACCTGTATGCTCACTTGTCCCCAGACGTCGTCGCTGTACCGGTGCTGCGGGCAGGCCCGGTCCTCACAGCCGTCGGGGTGGTTGGTGTCAGGTATGGCAAGTCATTTGGGGATCGGAGGGAGTACACCCATGGCGCGCAAGGTCGTCATCAGTTTGATCGATGACCTCGACGGTGAGTCGCCGGCTGTCGAGACCGTGTTGTTCGCACTCGAAGGCATTACCTACGAAATCGACCTATCCGAGGCCAATGCGCGAGAAATACGCGCCGTCTTCGGAAAATGGACGCCGTTCGCCCGCAAGGTCGGTCGTCCGCGGCGAAACCGACAGGACAAATCCGGCAATTCGCCCTCGGCCATGGTGATTCGGGAATGGGCGCGACGCAGTGGGCACGAGGTGTCACAGCGTGGTCGCATCCCCGCGGATGTCGTCGCCGCCTATCACCGTGTGAACGGATAGCCCGGAGCGGTTCCACGCGGTGGTTCCATCATGACGCGGTGGCCGGCCGTTTGTATCCGACTCCGCCGAGGACCAGTCGTTCTTCGGGGTAGTGGGTGCGGGTCGGGGGGCCGGCGGGCCACCAGTCGTCGAGTTCGACGAGGCCGGGTTCGAGAATCTCCAGGTTTGCGAAGTATTCGGCGATCTGTTCGGTGGTGCGGTACCAGCCCGACCCCAGACCGTGTTCGGTGAACCGGCGCTGCATTTCGAGTGCCAGATCGTGCAACTGATCTCCTGTACCGGGGTCCCAGAAGTGACTGATCGCCAGATATGAGCCCGCCGG
>NZ_BAGE01000037.1 GCF_000308675.1 Nocardia paucivorans NBRC 100373
CAGACGACGCAGATCCGCATCGCCCGAGCGGCCCTGCGCAACGGCGAAATCGAGGAGACGGAG
This sequence comes from Nocardia paucivorans NBRC 100373, assembly GCF_000308675.1. Classification (GTDB taxonomy): domain Bacteria; phylum Actinomycetota; class Actinomycetes; order Mycobacteriales; family Mycobacteriaceae; genus Nocardia; species Nocardia paucivorans. The sequence goes on from NZ_BAGE01000037.1 coordinate 64, forward strand.
TACCGCGCACGCATGCGGGCCGAGATCGCCGAGGTGATCGCCCTGCAGGAGAAGCTGGGGCTGGATGTCCTCGTGCACGGTGAACCCGAACGCAACGATATGGTGCAGTACTTCGCCGAGCAGTTGGACGGTTTCTGCGTCACCGACAACGGGTGGGTGCAGTCGTACGGCAGTCGATGTGTGCGACCACCGATCCTCTACGGCGATGTGCGCCGGCCGAAGCCGATGACCGTCGACTGGATCGCCTACGCGCAGTCGCTGACGGATCGACCCGTGAAGGGCATGCTCACCGGTCCGGTGACGATGCTGGCGTGGTCGTTCGTGCGGGACGATCAGCCACTGGCCGATTCGGCGAACCAGGTGGCCCTCGCCATTCGGGACGAGACGGTCGATCTACAGGGTGCCGGTATCCGCATCATCCAGGTCGACGAGCCCGCCCTGCGTGAGCTGCTCCCGTTGCGGGCGGCCGACCGGCCCGCCTACCTCGGCTGGGCGGTCGGGGCGTTCCGGCTCGCCACCTCCGGGGTTGCCGACTCCACCCAGATCCACACCCATCTGTGCTACTCGGAGTTCGGGGAGGTGATCGACGCCATCGCCGAGCTGGACGCGGACGTGACATCGCTCGAGGCGGCCCGTTCCCATATGGAGGTGCTCGACGATCTGAACGCGGTCGGCTTCGATCTCGGGGTCGGTCCAGGGGTCTACGATATCCACTCCCCGCGAGTACCGAGCGTGGCGGAAATCGAGACCTCGTTGCGCAAGGCGCTCGAAGCCGTTCCGGCGGAACGGCTGTGGGTCAACCCCGACTGCGGGCTCAAGACCCGAGGGTGGGCGGAGGTCGAGGCGGCGCTGCACAACCTCGTGGAAGCGGCGCGGCTCGTCCGCGCGGATCTGTGACACCACCCCGATCGGCATCGGGTGCGGCGCGTCGACCGGCGCGCCGCACTCGCGGGTCGACACCGGGACTCTGGCGTTATCACCGGGAAACGTGCCGTGACAGCTCGGAACCCGACCTGGCGCGGTCGCGTCCTGTTACGATTCGCCGGTGATCTCGACGGTCGTGTGGGGGCCGCGAAGTGGGATGGCGCTGGGATCGGCCCCCGGATACGCCGAACGTCATGTCCTCGGCCACGATTTTGTTGGTGTATGCCTCGGTTGCCGTCCCGGCACCGGTGGCCGGTAGGGGTCGGGCCGTGGTCTCGAAGGCGACGACGGATCGGACCCGGATGCCGTATGTCGTCGTGATGGGAGTGGCGGGGACCGGTAAGACGACGATCGGTCGGATGCTCGCCGGTCGGCTCGATGTCCCGTTTGCCGACGCGGACGATTTCCATCCGCAGGCCAATATTGCCAAGATGGCCGCCGGTATTCCGCTGGACGACGCCGACCGAGCGTCCTGGCTCGCTTCTGTTGGTCACTGGTTGCGTGGCCGTGAGCAGGCGAGAACCGGCGCGGTGGTCGCCTGCTCGGCGCTCAAACGGAGCTATCGCGACATACTCCGGTCCTTCGTAACCGATATCTATTTCCTGCACCTGACGGCCGACCGCTCGGTGCTGCTCGAGCGGCTCTCGGCTCGCCGCGGCCATTTCATGCCCGTCTCGTTGTTGGATTCGCAACTCGCCGCGCTCGAACCGCTTCAAACGGGGGAATGGGGCACCGCCGTCCATGTTGCCCGACCGTCCGCCGAGATCCTCGAGGTGGCCGTCGCCCACCTCGAGGAACACATCGACCCGCCCGCTACCGGACGGTAGCGGATTTCCCTTGCGGGTTGCCGGGGCCGCGGCGTGGTATCGCTACGCCGATGGTCGGTGCCGCATCGGTTTCCGACTCGCGCCGGGACGGAAGCCGATCAGTTGCGCACGGTCTCCCGGTAGGTGTCCAGAATCTTGCGAATGGAAGAGGTGACGTGCAGATCGCCGTCCAACGAGGCCCAGAGATATCCGGCGTGCGCGCTGAGCGCGATAGGGGCGGTGGCCGCGACCTCCACCGCGAAGTGCAGCCGCCGCACCGGCTTTCCGGCGGGGGACAGGTAGTCGAAATCCCCGATATGGTCGGCGATGCGGGTGACGGTCAATCCCGTTTCCTCGAAAACTCCACGCAGTACCGCCTGGGTGACGGATTCCCCCGGTGCCACGGTGGCGCCCGGCAGTTTGCAGGTGGGGCGGATGGGCCCCGTCGAATGGGGCTCGAGTAGCAGTATTTCTCCACCCCGGTCGATGATCGCACCGACTCGTATGCCGACACCGTCGATCTCGCCACGCGGTAGTGCTTCGTCGAACATGGACATGGAAATCGTTGGACCCACCACCCTCGATCAGGGCCGATATGCAGTCACGGCGATGAATCGATCATACGGTAATGCGCTCACCCGTCTGTACGGGTTCGCTGAATTCGTCGGCATCTTCGAGAAGGTGTCGAAGGTGGAAACCACTCCAGGACAAGAGTATTCGTTGTGCGGATCCTCGAGTTGTCGGCCGGGCGGAGACTCGCGGAGGTGATGTCCCGGCGCCGGAACACAGGTGGTGCGAAGACGGGACCGCGGTATCGGCGACCGCCGGTGAGCTCGAGAAGTCGTCCGTCATATCGGAAGGCAGTAGCAGAGATCGACCGGGCACGTTCGGCCGCCGCGATCCGGCGGCCGGAGTGAGACGTCGCCCCGGGGCCGTACCGCCTAGGGCGCGGGCGCCCGTTCGAGGGGGACCTCCCGCGAACACCAGGTCCGCGCTGCGCCGGAAGTGGTGAGGGGCGCGGTAACGTCGGGTCATCCGACGGCGTACCGAAGGAGTGGCACCGTGAGTGGTCCCGGATACGGCGAACCACATCGGCTCGTTTCGGCGCCGGTTGTCGTCGGGGTCGACGGCACACCGGCCTCCGACGCGGCCGTGGTCTGGGCCGCCGGGACGGCCGCCGATCGGGGGCGCGGATTGCTGATCGTCCATGGAATGAACCTCGCCGGTTTCGCTGCCGGGCCGGTCGACTTCGGAAGCCTCGATGCGGTGCGGGAGGTCGGTGCGCGGATCGTCGCGTCCGCGGCGGAACTGGCGGCGCGTACCGCCCCCGGGGTGCCGGTAGAAACCGAGGAGAGCGCCGCCGAACCGAGTGATCTGCTGGTGGCGCGTTCCGCGTCCGCGCATCTGGTGGTGATCGGCGGTCCGGATGATCGGACCGGCCTGGGGCGACTCGGTTCGACGATGTACGCGGTCACCGCCCGTGCCTACGGTTCGGTGGTGGTGGTACGCGGGACTTCCGGGGCGCCGCCCACGGGGCCGGTGGTGGTGGGGGTCGACGGGAGCCCGGTGAGTGACACCGCGGTCGAGGCCGCCTTCCACGAAGCGGCGTTGCGGGGTGCGAACCTGGTGGCCGTGTACGCCTGGTCCCACCCGTACGCGGGACGGTTCGACCGATTGTTGGAGAGCGTGGAGGGGGCCTTCGACGTGGCCGTTGTCGAGCGGGCCGTCCTCGCCGAGCGGTTGGCCGGACAGAAGGAGCGTTTTCCCGAGGTCAGGGTGTGGCACGAGGTTTTTCGCGGTACGCCGCGCGAACGACTGCTGGAATGGTCGCGGTCGGCGCAGTTGTTGGTTGTCGGCAGTCGTGGCCGCGGTGCCCTGACAGGCATGCTGCTGGGGTCCACCAGCGGCACGCTGATCCAGCGGGCCGAGTGCCCGGTGATGGTGGTGCGTCCCTCGGCGGTTTCCGGGCGCTGACCGCGAACAGGGCCCGATCCGTTGCGCGGGCAACGTCTCCAATATCTTCAAGAACGAGTGTCTTCAAGAACGAGTGCCTTCAAGAACGAGTGCCTTCGGGAACGGGCGATGCGGTTGTCGGTGTCGTCGAGCCGGTCGGTGTCGATACTCGGCCGGTACATCTGCCCGGTGCCTCGCCCGCCCCGGGACGACGCCGATCCGGCCCGCCGGTAGAGTGGTGATTCCGATATCGGCGGGTGCGGGAATCCGGTGGGAATCCGGAACGGTCGCGCCACTGTGATCGCCCTTTTCGGGCGGAAGTCAGACCTCCCCCGCCGCAGTACCTGGAGAGGCCGCGACTTGCCGCTACAGCGCCGTGAGCATTCACGTATCCGTACCCCGGTGGTTTCGATTCTGCTCGCCGGCCTGCTCTGTGCCGCCATGGTGTTGGCCACGGGTTTCGGTGCCGAAACACTGCCGGTCGCCGCGGTGGTCGAGGTGCTCACCCACCGGTTCACCGGTGCTGTGGGCCCCGACCTCGGGCTGGACACCATCGTCTGGCAATTGCGGGTGCCGCGCACCCTGCTGGCCGCCGTGGTGGGTGCCGGACTGGCCGTGGCGGGCGCGGCGATGCAGACACTGGTCCGCAATCCGCTCGCCGATCCGTTCCTGCTCGGCATCTCCTCGGGGGCGGGAGTGGGCGCGGCGGCGGTCGTCACCTCGGGGTTGTTTGCGGGTGCCGGGATCTGGGCGCTGTCCGGGGGAGCACTGGCAGGGGCCGCGGTGGCCGCGGGCCTCGTATTCGCGGTGACGGTGGCCCAGGGCGGGCTCACCCCCTTGCGATTGGTACTCACCGGTACGGTACTGGGCTCGGCGTTCGCCGCATCGAGTAGCTACCTGGTGTACCGCTCGAGCGATCCGGCCGCCGCGCAGTCGGTGTTGTTCTGGTTGATGGGCAGCCTCGCAGGAGCGGATTGGACGCGTATCGGTCTGCCGATGACGGTGGTGGTGACGGCGACGTCGATATTGGTGGGGATGGCCGGTTGGTTGGATGCGTTGCATCTCGGCGCCGATACCGCGGCATCGGTCGGAGTGCCGGTCGCGAGGTTGCGGGCCGGACTGTATGTATTGCTGGCGGTGCTGGTCGGGGTGCTGGTGGCGGTTTCGGGTGGGATCGGGTTCGTCGGACTGGTGGTCCCACACGCGGCCCGGCTCGTGGTGGGGTCGCGACATCGTGTCCTGCTGCCGATCTGCGCGTTGGGTGGCGCGCTGTTCCTGGTCACCGCCGATGCCGCCGGACGGGTGCTGGTGCGACCGAGCGAGATTCCGGTCGGGGTGCTCACGGGCCTCATCGGAGCCCCGGTTTTCCTGCTCCTGATGGGGCGACGTCGTTACCGGTTCGGTGAAGCATGACCACCACGACGACCACACTGCCGGCCGACGGAACCGAATATGCCGGGACGCTGACGGTGTCCGGTTTGTCCTGTGCCGCGGGTCGACGCACGGTTGTGACCGGTGTGGAGTTCATCGTGCGCGCTGGGGAGACCATCGGCATCGTCGGCCCCAACGGCAGCGGTAAGACAACCCTGCTGCACGTGTTGGCCGGGGTGCGCAGGCCGATGTGCGGGGAGGTGCGGGTCGACGGTCGAGTGCTGCACGGACTCTCGGCTCGCCGCAGGGCCCGCACCGTAGCACTGGTGGCGCAGGACGAACGACCACCCGCGGATCTGTGTGCCGGCGAGGTGGTCGCACTGGGTCGCACCCCGTATCTGCCGCCGTGGGGCGCCGGTTCCGTGCGGGAGCGGCGCCTGGTCGTCGAGGCACTGGCCGCCGTGGATCTGCGCGGTGTCGCAGACCGGCCGGTACATCGGCTCTCCGGTGGGGAGCGGCAACGAGTACTGCTGGCCCGGGCGCTGGTACAGCACACGCCGGTACTGCTCCTGGACGAACCCACCAACCACCTCGACATCACCCATCGGCTCGAATTGCTGGACCTGGTGCGCACCCTGAAACGCACGGTGGTGCTGGCCCTGCACGATCTCACCCTCGCCGATCGATACTGCGATCGTGTCCTGGTGCTGCAGGACGGTCGTGCTCATCCTCTGGAACCGCCCGAGACGGCGCTGAGCCCCGATGTGGTGGGCTCCGTGTTCGGTGTGCGCGCCACCCGGGTCCGGCATCCGGATACCGGTGAAAACCATCTGCTCATCACCCCTCGGGAGAAGTCGTGAAACCTTCCCTCCGTATAGCGGCCGTTCTCGCCGCGGCGACCGTCCTGGTGGGCGCGTGTACCGCTACGCCCGCGGAAATCGGTGGGCTCACCGTCCGCAACTGCGGGCGGGACGTGCGTTTTCCCGCTCCGGCGCAGCGGGTGTTCGTCAACGACAGCAATATGGTCTCGATGCTGCTCGCGCTCGGCGCGCACGAACAGGTGGTGGCCGTATCGAGCATGGACAGCGATATCTCCACTCTACGTAGGCATTACGGTCCGGTGGTCGACGGGCTGAATCGGGTGGCGCGTGAATCTCCTTCTCGGGAAACGGTGTTGGCGCAGCGCCCGGATGTCGTGGTCGCGGGCTGGAACTACGGTTTCGACGAGACGAAGAACCTGACCCCGGAATCGCTGCGCGGGGACAGTATCGCGGCCTATGTGCTGACCGAGAGCTGCCGACAGCGGGCGGGGGAACGACCGCGTGGTGTGGTGGAACCATGGACGGCGCTGCGCGAGGATCTGACCAATCTCGGCGCCATCACCGGGCGAGTCGAGCGCGCTACCGAACTGGTCGCCGATATCGACAACCGGCTCGCCGCCCTGGCCTCCGCGCCGAAACCCATCCGACCGCCGCGTATCTTCCTGTTCGACAGCGCGAGCGACACCATTCTGTCCAGTGGCCGGTTCGGCGGGCCACAGGCGGTGCTCACGGCTGCGGGTGGGCAGAATGTGACCGAGGACGTCGCCGACACCTGGACTCGGGTCTCCTGGGAACGGTTGGCGGCCGCCGACCCGGATGCGATCATGTTCGTCGACTACCCTCCGCAGTCGTTCGCGGACAAGGTCGCCCTGCTGCGCGCAAAACCCGGTATCAATCGTTTGCGCGCCGTCGTGGAGCAGCGTTTCTTCAACCTGCCCTACCCGATGTGGACCAGCGGGCCGCTCAATATCGATGCCGCCGAGCAGGTCCGCAAGCAGCTGGAACGGTGGAACCTCGTGCCCGCCTCCGCGATCGAGCCGCTCGGCGACGATGCCATCCGCTGAGGTCGTCCCGAGGCCGGGAGTGTTCGACTGCCATCCGTCGGCCGAGCGATCGAGGATAGGGGATCGACGATGGTGAGTGTCACGATGTTCCCAGGTCCAGCAGGGTGATACCCGCGACAGCGATCCACGCGAGCCGGTCGATCAGCCCGATAAGGGCGATGCGGTTCGTTCTCTCGACGTTGTACGGACTCCTCGACGAGGAAACAACAGCAGTGCCGCGCCCAGGTATCCGAGCCAACCGTGCCAGTCGGCCAGGAGGCCGGTGCCGGTGCCCGCGATGCCGAAGGCGAGCAACGCCACGGCGAGAAACACCTGATTGAACCCGAACAGCACATTGCTCAATGCCCACAGCCCCACCGTCGGGCCGCGACCGTGGGGTGCGGCCGCGGCCAGGTCGAATGGAACAGTGGTGGGGCGAGGCGTTGGCGCTGCAATTGCTACGTCGGTGATCTCCTCCCGACGGATATGCCACTGCGGCGATATCTCGGCGGCGGTTGGCATCGGGTCCGCTACGGGGCCGTGTTGTGTCACTACCGAGCCCCTCAGGGGTGGAGACTGGATTGATGGGTGTGACCAGTGGAACGGCCACATCGGGGCGACCACTGAAGCGCCGGGCCCTGCGCAGCGGGATCTGGTGCGGATATCTCGTGTTGCTGGCCGTGGTGACCGTGGCATTCGGTGTGCCGACCGACCGCATATATCAGGCCCTCTGGATCATGGCGGGTATCGCGGCATACACCCCGGATCGGCCGTGGCGTGAGCACCTGCGGATCCTGACCGACTGGGTGCCGCTCATCGCGGCGCTGGTGATCTACGACCACAGTCGCGGTATTGCCGACACCCTCGGCATGCCTGTTCGGGTGCGAGAGCCGGCCGTGGTGGAGGAATGGCTGTTCGACGGCGCGATTCCCACCCTGTGGTTGCAACAGCGGCTGATGTCCGGTGGCGAGCATCCGTGGTGGACCGTACTCACCGGCATGGTCTATCTGAGTCATTTCGTCCTACCGTGGCTCGTGGCGGCCGTGTTCTATGTGCGGTCGCGGCAGCGGTGGGGCCGGTACATGCGCCGGATCCTGTTGTTGTCGTATCTCGGTCTGTTGACCTACATCCTGGTGCCGGCCGCCCCACCCTGGTACGCCGCTCGGGAAGGAGTCCTCACCGAAGAGGTCCATCGGGTCAACGGCTTCGGGTTCGTCCTCAGCTCGGTGGATGTCGGTGGGAAATGGCTCGAAGCGCAGGGGAACCCGGTGGCCGCCCTGCCGTCCCTGCACGCCGCGTTCGCATTACTGGTCACCATGGCGCTGTGGCCGTTCGCCCGGCGATGGTGGTGGCGAACCGTGTTGGTCGTGTTCCCGGTGGCCATGGCGTTCACATTGGTCTACGGCGGTGAGCACTATGTGGTGGATGTGCTTCTCGGCTGGATCTATGTCGTGGTGACGATCGTGATCGCCGGCTTCTGGGAGCGTCGCCGGGGTGCGGCCGGGGCCGATCGTGGACCCCATATCGTCGCCCGGTCCGATGCCGAGGGGCGAATACCCGTGGAATCCGGGGCAGACGGACGGCAGCACGCCGGCAACGGATGAACGAGGCCGAGATGGGCCGCTTCGACGAGGCGGCCGGGTTTCGGGACGGATCGTGATCCGGAGTGGTACCGGGGCAGAGTCCACCTGCCCCGGTACCTCACCGACCCTACCGAGAGGCGACCTGGCCGTTGGGGCTCTGCTCCGGTAGGGGAAGGACCGACTCGTCGGGGACCGGTGGCAGCTCCGGGAACTGTTCGGGCTCGTCCTGTTCCACCATGGGCAGCAATCGCGGCAACAGGGTGGAACCCGCGGTGGCGGCCAGGGCGGAAGAGGTCGCGATGGTCCACGCGATCGGTCCCAACGGAGTGCAGCCGAAGTAGGCCCCGACCCCGGGGATCATCACGATCGCGCCGAGAACGGCACCGCTGGCGGCGGTGGTGGCCCAGACGAGGGGGCTGCGGTAACCGGAGACGAGGGTCTGACCGAGCTGGGTGCCGATCAGCGCCACCAAGGCGATGGTGTCGGCGCGCCGTCGGGTACCGGTATAGCGGCCGATGGTCCACGCCGTTGCCGCTCCGGTGGCGGTGGCGACACCACGGATCCCGATGGCGCGTACCAGGTCGGATCCGAGGCGTGCGGGTGGTATCTCGGCGAGTTGATCGGCCCGCAGTTCGACCCAGCGCCGGCCGTCCTCCTCCGGTTCGGGCTGCTCCTGGTCGCCGGCCAGGGCCAACGCCAGGGCGGGGAACATATCGGTGAGCATATTGACCAACAGGAATTGCCGGGTTCTCAGCGGCGCGCGGCCGCCTACCGCGGTGCCGAACAGGGTGAAGGCGATTTCCCCGGCATTACCGCCGACCAGCACCGCCACCGCGTTGGCGACCCGCTGCCACATACTGCGGCCCTCCACCAGCGCGTGCAGCAGCGCGCGCGGATCCGGTTCGGTGAGCACCAGGTCGGCGGCATTACGTGCGGCGGCCGATCCGTGCGCCGCGATCCCGATCCCGATATCGGCGGTGCGGATGGCGGCGGCGTCGTTGCTGCCGTCGCCGGTCATGCCCACCACATGTCCGGTGCGGCGCAGCGCGGCGATGATGCGCACCTTCTGTTCCGGGTTGACCCGGGCGAAGACGGTACTGCGTTCGATCAGTTCGGTTTGCGCCGTATCGTCCAGCTCGTCCAGATCGTCGCCGGTGGTGACGGTGCCGACGGTAATGCCCAGCTGCCGGGCCACCGCGGCGGCGGTGACCGGATGGTCGCCGGTGATCATCCGGACACCGATTCCGTTCTCCTCGAGTGCGCGCACCAGGTACGGGGTCTGCGGCCGCGGGGTGTCGGCGATACCGAGGAAACCGAGCAGGGTGAGCTCCTCGACCACGTCCTCCATGTCCTCGGGGTGCTCGTGCAGGTCACGGCGGGCCACCACCAGTACCCGCAGACCCTGCTCGGCCAGATCACGTACCACCGCCTCGGCTTTCCTGCCCAACCGGTCCGTCAGCGGCCGGTCGGCTTCGGTGTCGGTGCGCACTCGGGTGCACTTGGGTAGCACCACCTCGGGGGCTCCCTTGACCATCAGGCGCAGTTTGTGTGCGGTCTGTCCGAAGGACGCCGCATACCCGCGATTGGATTCGAAGGGTATCGCGTCGATGGGGTCCCACGGGTGCGCGTCCGAGCCGGGGATATCGGCGGCGGCATCCAGAACGGCCCGGTCGGTGGCGTGCAGCACCGGTCCGTCCTCGGGGGCGGGGCAGGCGCGGGCGGCGGCGCGCAGGAGCCGGTGGGCGCCCTCGGCGTCGGTGTCGGGCCGCCACTGCTCGTCCAGATCGGCCAGCGCGGTCAACCGCAACCGGCCCTCGGTGAGGGTGCCGGTCTTGTCGAAGCACAGGGTGTCGACGCGGCCGAGCGCCTCCACCACGCGGTTGGCGCGCACCAGCACGCCGTACCGGGACAGGCGCCGGGCGGCGGCCAACTGTGCCACGGTGGCGACCAGCGGCAATCCTTCGGGCACCGCGGCGACCGCCACACCCACCCCGTCGGCGATCGCTGCGCGGAGGGTGCGGCCTCGCAAAGCGCCGAGCGCGGTGACGATCACGCCGCCGGTCAATGTGAGCGGTAGCGCGCGATCGGTCAATGTCCGCAGCTGCGCCTGCACACCACCGGGGTCCGGTGGCAGCGCTCCCGCGGTCGCGCGTCCTGCCTGAGTATCGTTGCCGACCGCGACGATCACGGCCACCGCCGATCCGCTCACCACCGTGCTGCCCTCGAACACCATGCAGGCCCGGTCGCCGAGTGCGGCACCCGGGGTGGCCTCGACCTGTTTGGGCACCGTCACCGATTCGCCGGTGAGGCCGGATTCGTCCATCTCCAGATCATCGGCGCGCAACAAGCGGGCATCGGCGGGGACCACTTCGCCGGCCCGGATGACGAATATGTCGCCGACCTCCAGGTGTTCGGCGGGAACCGTGGTGGCGGGCGGATCATCGGTGTCGATATCCGCGCGTGCGATCACCCGGGCGGTGACCTTCTCGTTCTCGATGAGTTTGTGCAACTCGCTCTCGGCGGCCTGGCGCTGCCGCGCCGAGATCATCGCGTTCACGGTGAGCACCGATGACAACAGCACGGCATCGGACGGGGAACCGAGAATCGCGGTCGCGGCCGCCCCGACCCCGAGGATCGGGGTCAGCGGATCGGCCAGCTCCCGACGCATATGACCCAGGAAATCCAGTAGCGGCGCCACCACGCCCGGCGCGCTGCCAGGGGTGGGCGGTCGATCGGTGTTGCGTTCGTCGAGGGGCGACGGCTCCGGTAACCGGGTCTGTACCTCCTCCGGTTCCAACGCGTGCCAGGGCAGCAGCGGCGCCGGAGCGACGACGATATCGCCGCGTGTGGCGCGCATCCCGGTCAGTGCCCCGTTGAACAGTCCCGCGAAGTTCGCGGCGATCATGGGGGCGGTTCTGGTGCGCGCGGTGGGCACGGCGGCCAACAGGAGGCCGGTGAGGCTACAGGCCGACAGGGCCAGGGTGCGGCCGCGTTCGCTGACGTGCCGGGCGGGACCGACCGCGGCGAGAGCCCGCTGCGCCTGACCCAGATCCCGACACAGGACATCGGCCGTCCACGGCACATGGATTCCGCCGCCCTCACAGCCGATGATGCCGAGCGCCACATCGGCGCGGTCGAGCGCCTTGTGCGCGCGGGTACTGAGCACCGCTACCATGTGCCCGTCCTGTTGCAGTCGGTGCACATGGGCGCTGAGCGAACCGCGCGCGGAGACGAATTCGTCGGCGAGCGAGCGTAATTCGTTCGCATCCCGGTGGCCGGCGAGCACGACGCGCAGCCCCATCCGACGTGCGGCGTTCAGCACGCCGTGCGCGCGGGTGTCCAGTTCCCGGCCCACCAGGACCCGTCCTACGGGCCGGTCGTCGTCGTGCAGTTCGCGCCATACCGGGCGGGAGGTGTTGCCGCGATCGCGGGCACCGGAATTCGGCTGGACCAGCCGCAGGTGATCGAGCCGGGTCCGGTGCTCGCGATCGCCATCGGGCTCCCACAGCAGGCGTTGCGCCGTACTCCACACCCGGGATACGGGCCAGGAGTCGTCCACGGCTTCGGCCTCGAGCACCACCCGGCGGGAGGTGGTCAGCGCTTCGCCATCGATGACCAGCGCGGTCAAGCGATCCAGGCGGCGCCATGCCACCGGGTGCAGGGTCAGCACCCCGGCGCCGGCCAGCGCGGTGGCCACGGTGGCCGCGAATACCTCCCGGCCCGCTCGGGCTGCCTTGGGTGCCCCGAGCATCAGCGCGTCCGGGATATCGCCGACCCGGCCCACGCCGGCCAAGGCGGCGGAGCCGGCCAGCGACGCGGTCGCCACCTCGTCGGCCACGCGCTCCACCGGTCCGCGGGGCATCTCGGCGGGTCGGGTGTAGGGAGGGAGCGGTGTCTCGACGCCGAAATGCTCGGCATCGACGATCTCGGTCTCCCATTCCCGCCATTGCAGGTGCCGGGTCACGGCTTCGGTGAGGATGAACCCGCGCTGCACCGTATCGGCCAGCAGATTCGTCATTCCGCCGGCCGCTCCTTCCCCGAGGGCGGTGCCGGTGGCATTGGCAATGGCCAACAGCAGATCGGTGCGGGTATTACCGAGTCGTTCCTCCAAGAGGCGGCGCAGGCGGGGCTGGGCGTCGGTGAACGCGGCCACGGCCCGGACGGTGCGCATCAGCCCGCGCAGGGGCGGTACCGTGCCTGCGGCGGATACGGCGATGGCGCAGATATCGCCCGCCACTTCGATGGCGGCCGCGAGTACGGGTTCCCGGTCGGCCGGAAATTCGGTGGCCCGGCTCCACCCTTCGTCGTCGACATCGGATTCTCGTTCGACCGCTTCGACCTCCGCCAGCAGTCGATCCAGATCGGCGCCGCTGGATACGGCCGTGACAACCCGGCCGGTGACGGCGTTGACCCGCCACCACTCCACTCCACGCAATCGGCCCAGACGCTGGTTCAGGGCGCGGGTCACCGCGGAACTGTGGCCGTTGTCCAGACCCTGCACCTCGAAGCAGGCCCGGCTCTCGTCCTCGTTGATTGTGACCCGACGTTGGGCGCGTCGATCATGCGGATCGAGTAGCGCCACCAGGTCCTCGCGGAGCGAGTTCATCCGGTCGGAGTCGAGCAGCGCGGCTCCCGCCGCGGCGGTCCCGGCCGCCTTCTCCATCACCTGCAACGGTGTTTCCACTGCCCGCACCCCGATATCGACGGCACGTTGTGCTCCGGTGCGAACCATCCCGGTGAGGGCGGCGGTGGGAGCGGTTATCCAGTCGGGAGCAGGCATGCGAGGTAGAGAGGCGGCCATAACCGGCGCCTACCCGGCGTTTGCCGCGGCAAACGCCGGGACGCGGCTCCGGATCGTACCGGATTCCATGTCCATGGTGCCCGAGAAGGGCGGGACGATGGGATCGCTCATCCGCTCGGGCGGACCCGCATCTCCGCCGTGCGGTCGGGCCGCGGATCGGGTGTACGGGCGAGGCCTGCGGCGACAAGGGGCATGATGACAAGGGGCATGATGAGGGCGGTGAGTGCGATGGTGATGATGGCCGCGGAGGGAGAGATCAGGTCGATCAGCCGGCCGGTGAGCGGCGCTGCGACGGTGGCGCCTGCGGTAATGGCGGTCCCTTGAAGACCGGTGACCACACCCGGGTCTCGTCGGGGGCGAGCGCGCTGACGGCCTCGGAGGCGGCGGCATCGGCGCGGTGCTCAGTAGACCGGCCGGAATCAACAGCAGAAGATATATCCACCACGGCCCGGCGAAACCGAGCGGCACGGTGAGGGCGGCCGCGATATGTTTCCCGGCCGTCGGCCTGCAGATCGGCGACCAACGATAGTTCGGTACCGACGGACACCGGCACGATGGTCGCCGTGGTGAGGAGTACGGCGATCAGGTGGGAGAGGGCTTCGCTCCGGCGGTGAGTTCGGCGTGGTGGTCGCGCATCGCCTCGATCACCGTCTGCAGGACCCGGTGTGTGGTCCGCAATTCCTCGGTGGAGTGGCCCGCCATGCCCGCTCTGGTCCGCCGACCGAGCGGGCCGAAGAACGAACTCGCCACCGCCGAACCGTGTTCGGCATAGCGCAGGATCACCTTTCTGCGGTCACCGGGGTCGGTTTCGCGGCGGATATGGCCGGAGGTGATCATGCGTTCGACCAGATAGGTGATCGCCGCGGATGACAGTCCGAGCAGCGAGCCCAGTTGACCCGCGGTGAGGGGCCGGCCCTCGGCGTCGGCGGTGGAGATATGTGTCAAGGCGCGGAAGTCGGTTGGGCGCAGATCGTTGGCCTGGGCGAAGACCTGGCCGAGTTGTTCGGAGATCGCGGTCAGGGCGCGCAGATCCTCGGCGATATCGGCTTCGGCGGCCGCCCTGCCCTCTTCGGAAGCGGTCCCGCCGGTCGGGGGCAGGGTCATCGTCGACATCCTCTCGTGCTCGTACCGGCGTAATGGACGCTGCTGTCGCCTTGCCGGGTATTTCAGTTTCTGAAATAGTTTGCCGATGAATGCTTGGGACCGGTATTCCGCTGTCGTCACCGGGCGTCGATCGTGGATCGTGCTCGCGGCGGTTGTCGTGGTGGCCGCAGCGTTGATGGGGTTGATCGGGGGCAACGACGACTCGGGCCGAGCGCCGGAGTCCCTGCCGGATACGGCGGAATCCGCGCGGGTGCGCGACGCCCTCCAGGAATTTCCCGGTGGGGACCGCGCGCCGGTGATCGTGGTGGTCACCCGTTCCGATGACGCGAAACTCGATGCGGCCGATATGGCCGCGGCCACCGATGCCGTGAATCGGATCGTCCGGACCGCACCGGATGCCGCGCCCGCGGGCAAGCCCGGTCTGATTCCCGCGCCCGACGGCGCGGCCGCTATCGGCCGACTGGATGTACCCGCCGATCTGAACGGCAGCGCACTCACCGAATACATCGATGGGCTTCGGGAAACGGCCCGGGCGCAGACCCCGCCCGGGCTGGTACTGCAGATCACCGGAGGCCCCGCGTTCGGCGCCGATATCGCCGATTCCTTCGCCGGCGCGGATGTGACCCTGCTCGCGGTCACCGCCCTGGTCGTCGCGGTGTTGCTGATCGCGACCTATCGCTCTCCCGTGCTGTGGTTGGTACCGTTGCTGATCATCGGCTTCGCCGATCGCACGGCCACCACGGTCGGAACCGCACTGGCCCGCGTCACCGGTCTCACCTTCGACGGTTCGACGGCAGGCATAACCAGTGTGCTGGTGTTCGGAGCCGGTACGAACTACGCCCTGCTGCTGGTCTCCCGCTATCGCGACGAGCTGCACCGCCATCGCGACCACCGCGCCGCCCTGCGAGTGGCGGTCCGACGGGCCGGCCCGGCAATCCTGGCCAGCAATATCACCGTGGTTCTCGCCCTGTTGGTCCTGTTGTGGGCGACATTGCCCAATACCCGATCCCTCGGCCTGCTCGCGGCCGCCGGTCTGTTGGTCGCCGTGGCGTTCGTGCTGTTGGCGCTGCCACCCGCGCTGGCTCTGTGCGGGCGGAAGGTTTTCTGGCCGTTCATCCCGAGCGTCGATGAACGTGACGTCGCGGTGCGTGGCGCCTGGCATACGATCGCCAACCGGGTGGTGGCCCATCCCGTGTCGGTAGCGGTGGCGGCGCTGGTGTTGCTCGCGCTCTGCGCGGGCTCCCTGTTCGGGGTGCGGGTAGGTCTGTCCCAGACCGAGCGGTTCCGGGTCGACGCGGAATCTGTCACGGGCTTCGACGCCCTGGCCGCGCACTTCCCCTCCGGGAGCGCCGATCCCACCACGGTATTGGCGGCCGAACGGGCGGCTCCGCAGGTCCAACAGGCGCTCGACGCCCTGCCGGAGGTGACCCGTGCCTCCATCGCCGGACCGCCACACGAGGGGGTGAACCGCTGGACGGTCACCCTCGACGCCGCACCGGCCTCCGGCAGTGCCTTTGCCGCGATCGAGCACATCCGCACCACATTGGCCGATATTCCCGGCGCCGAGGCGATGGTCGGTGGTAGCGACGCCCAGGCCCTCGATACCCGTGATGCGTCCCGCCGTGATCTGGTGGTGGTGATACCCCTCATCCTGGCGGTGGTGTTCGCGGTCCTGCTGGTGCTGCTGCGCGCGGTCCCGGCCGCGGTATTGCTCATCGGTGTCACCGTGCTCAGTGCGCTGGCTGCCCTCGGTGTGGGCAGCTGGGTCGGGGAACACCTCTTCGGCTTCCCGGCCCTGGATACCTCGGTACCGTTGTTCGCGTTCCTGTTCCTGGTGGCTCTGGGTGTCGATTACACGATCTTCCTGGTCGCCCGGGCCAAGGAGGAGACACCCGAGCACGGCACCACCGCCGGAATCGTGCGCGCGGTATCGGCCACCGGCGCGGTCATCACCAGTGCAGGCATCGTGCTCGCCGCGGTGTTCTGCGTGCTCGGTGTGCTACCG
Source organism: Nocardia paucivorans NBRC 100373 (assembly GCF_000308675.1). GTDB lineage: Bacteria > Actinomycetota > Actinomycetes > Mycobacteriales > Mycobacteriaceae > Nocardia > Nocardia paucivorans. The sequence continues at coordinate 16,475 of NZ_BAGE01000037.1, forward strand.
CTCATCACCCTCACCCAGCTGGGGATCATCGTCGGTATCGGTATCGTGCTGGACACCTTCCTGGTCCGCACCGTCGTCATCCCGGCGTTGTTCGAGCTGGTCGGGCCCGTGATCTGGTGGCCGAGCAGGTTGACCGCCGAGCGGTAACGGGCACGGCCACCGGCGTGGTCAGTCGGCGAACACGTCCGTGAGATCACCGTAGAGGCGCTGTTCGGTGAACCGGAGCTGTGGACCGTTGGCGGTGTCCACCTCACGGACCGTGCCGAACACGCTTCCCGGAATATCCACCGTCCGACCGTTTTTCAGGTTGTAGTGGATCCGGATCTCGAGGGCGAAATCGATGGTGCCGTCCGCGCGCGGCGATTCGAGACGCGAGAGCACGGTGTGCTTGATACCCGTGCAGCGGTCCAAAACCACCTGGATCGACCCCGCCGCGGCTTCCCGGCCGGTGACCGTCGGGGCATTGGCGAAGGTCAGGCGAACGTCCTCGGTCATCAGGGCGCATGCCTGCGCCAACCGATCCGGTTCGAGGGTGTCGATCAGTTCGTAGTAGTGCTCGCTCAGTTCTTGGACGGACGTTATGGCCGTGGTCATGGCTCTCCTCGTGGTGCCTGCTCTGGGCCCGGCCGGTTCGAACGCCGGCGGACCGAGGAACTCGCGTCGGAACATGGTCTCCGCGCTGTGCTCAAAGTAGACGAAATCACCAGGCATATCGAGCAGTTGGGCGCGATACGTGACGACTTGTTCCGAGTGGTGTTCAGCGTACGGTGAGTTCGGCGAGACGACAGGCGAGATCGGTTCGTACGGTGGGGATTTTCGCCAGGGTGAACAACGCGCCGTTGCGCAGCAGACGGGCCGGTCGGGACCGGAGAGTCGCCGCCCGGGTCATACGATCGGTGAACGCGAGCACATCCGTGGCGATCGGCCGCCGCGCCCTTTCGTAGGTGTCGAGTACGGTATCCGGTTCGCCCGCGTCGACCCGGGCGAGCAGTCGACCGAGGACGACCGCGTCCTGGATGCCGGTGTTCATGCCCTGGCCACCCGCCGGGCTGTGCACATGAGCGGCATCGCCCGCGAGCAGAACGCGGTCCGCGCGATACCGATCGGCGATTCGGTGATGTATCCGGAACCGAGAACTCCACAGCACCTCGTGCACCTTCGCGGCGCCATGGCCGCAGCGGCCGTCGAGCACGTCCTGGATATCCACACGGGTGGGATGTTCCGGAGCCGCGGCGACGGTGGCCACCACGCGATAACGGTTCGGTGCGATGTCGTCGGGCAGCGGTACGACCACCGTGACGCCGTCCGGGGAAAACAACAGCGCCACCGTGTCCCGGGGGATCGCCCAGTCCATTCGAACGTCTCCGAGGATGAACGAAGCGGGGTAGGTGCCGCCGGTGAAGCCGATACCGGCCTGCTCACGGACAATGCTGTGCATACCGTCGGCGCCGATGAGGTAGCGGGTCTCGAGGGAGCCCGCACTACCGTCACCGTCGATATATCCGACGGTGACGTGGCCTTTCCCCGCCGCGAGCTCGGTCACCCGATAGGGGCGATGCACCCGGACCCCGTCCCGGTTCAGCCGCCCCAGCAACACCTGCTCGGTAATGTCCTGCGGGACCATGAGCATGTACGGGTAGGGCGTGGGGAGCCCGTCGAACGGGATGGTGGCCAGGGTGCGAGTTCCGTCCCGCACGGTCGCCCGGGAGACCCGCAGACCTCGGGAAACCAATTCGTCGGCGAGACCGAACTCCGCGAGCACCTCCAGCGTGCGGGCGTGCATCACCACGGCGCGGGAGGTGTCGCAGTCCGCGGCGAGCCGGTCGAGCAGGACGAAGTCGACTCCCGCGTCGGCGAGGACGATCGCCGCGACGAGCCCGGTGGGCCCCGCGCCCGCAATGGCGACGGAGGTGGTGCTCGGCGGTGGGGTGCTCATTGCGGCTCCTTACCCTCACGAGGTGAGCTCCGCCCTCGCTACCACTGTGGCACGCCCGCCGGACGACGTCGACACCGGAGATAGGGAGCGGCCGGGGTACGGGGTTGAGAAGCGGATTCGCCCGATCCGACGATGAGCGTGGAACGCCGAGTGGTGTCGGGGCCTGTGGGTGATTTCTGTCGGTGTGACCGATGAGGGTGGCTGCGACCGGTTCAGGGCGTTGTCCCGTGTTGAGCCGGCACGGTTCTTCTACCTCGATGACGAAGGTCGGAAGCCGATCGCGGTAGGAGGGCAGCCGGCCGAGCAACCGATGACGTGCTGGAGGTGTTCGACCTGTTGATGGTCACGGATCTGATGTCGAAGGCCGAGCCGGACCCGCCGTCGCCGGTGGATCTACGCCGCCGCGTGAAGGCGATGGTGCCCGAGGTCGACCTGCCCGAGCTGGTTCTGGAGGTTATGTACTGGATGCCCGGGTTCACCGAGGCGTTCACCTACGCCTCCGACAACGGCGCCCGCGTCGCGGATCTCGGATTGTCGATCGCGGCGGTGTTGTGCGCGCACGCGATGAATGTGGGTTTCAAGGCTGGTGATCAGCCCGGGTGCGGACGCGCTGACCTGTGACCGGCTGCACCATGTCGATCAGAGTTACGTCCTTTCGGAGACGTTGACCGCGGCCACCGCCGAGCTGTTCCAGGCCCGGGCCGGCATCGGGTTGGCACAGCTATGGGGCGGTGGCCTGCTCGCCGCCGGACCGAACCCGAAGTACTTCGGCCGCAACAGGGGCATCACCTGGTTGAACATGCTCGACGACCAGTTCGCCGGCCTGGCGGCCGAGGTGGTGTCCGGTCGGCAACACACACGAGAGGGTTCGCCGTCGGTGTAATACGAACCGTCACCCGGTCTGGGGTAGGCGTAGTAGTGGTAGAGCCGCCGGACAGCGCCTTCGTGTGTGTCGAGGACGACGTGCTCCGCACCGTATTCGTCATGGTCGAGCGCGACGAATACGCGGGAGACGAGTTCGATTTGCGCGGCAAGCCATGCCACCAAGTCGGCGAGCTGCTCGTCATCGTTATCGAATACGTGTTTGATCCGGTAGTAGCCGTCGACCCGTTCGATGGGCAGGGCATCGAGCTCGATCTTCGAAATTTCGGCTTCCGAGCCTTGTGGCAATCCGGGTGTACCAGCGTAGAAGGTCGCCACCGCTGCCGGATCCGCACCCGGCACCAGATCGATCCAAGCGATGCCCATAAAAGTCGACACGCTCCGAAGCGTAGCGGTGTCGCCCCTGGTGGTTCGGCTTCCTGAGTAGCCTGCTCGGCGACGTCCTCCGATGTGGCCTATCGCGACCAGACCCTGGGCTACCCGCCTGCCATATCGTCACCGATCTCGCCGTCGCGCGGCCGGGTCGGTCTGCCGGTACACGACATTGCGGGTACTACCCTTACGGGGCACCACCGCGCACCGGTTGGTCGTGTCGAGATCGGAGATGTCGAGCCCCGGGATCTCCTCGGCGCGGGCCACGGTCTCGTACGGCATCGTCCACAACGTTCGCTCCCGCAGCGGCGCCTCACCGCCGAGCAGCCCGGCGACCTCGACAGTGCTCAGCGACCGACCGTTGTCCGGCGGCATCGGCCGCGTCCGCCAACCGGACCCCGGCCACCGCCTGGGCAGTGTCCGCACCGCGCCCATTCCGAACCCGCCTCCCGCTCTACGGCAGATGGTATGCCGCTATCTGCCATAGATGCCTTGGCGCCGGATCGGGCGGATCTACTCCTCAACCCTCGGTACGGGGGCGTACGCACGGACCGTGGGCCGAGCATCCGGGCATCGCCGCCCGGATGCCGAACCCGGCAGAGCCTGCGGTCTCCATTGCCGGGCATACCACTGCTGCCGCCGATCAATCATCGTTTTTGTGGAAACGATCGACGTTGCGCGTACGGTCGCGCTGGAGGGTCGCCGGCTCGGTAACGATCGTCTGCCCGGCACCCACCCCGCACCGCCTAGGCCGGAGGGCGGTCCGCTCGGGGGATCCACGATCATCGCGCCGAGAAACCGGTTCCATTGCCCCGCGGTGGGTGGGAGGCGACCGATGTGACAGGTGGACGAGATCGGGTATCTCCCATGTGAGAAGCCCATCTGGAGGTGGTTGTAATGCGCGAGAACCATTTCGGCGCACCGGAAGTTGTGGTTCCGGTGGTCGAGGAGAAACCGATGCGAACCTGGTTGTGGCTCACGATGCTCATCATCGCGTTCGTCATCGGTCTCGCGGTCGTGGTGATGGTGTTGGTGAGCAATGCCGATTTCGACACCGGACCCGCGAAGACGACCCCCACCCAGGGGCCCTGTGAACCCTTCTGCACCAACACCGTCGCCCCGCCGGCTCCCTGATCGTTCCACGCTCGTCGCAGCGGACCGTTGTCGGCGCCATGCTGCTAGTGTTCTCGCGCCGATGCCGCCCACGAGAGACGTTCGATGACCGACACACCCCCTCCGGTGCCGCGAGACGCCGGCCCCGTTCCGAGCGGAGGCCCGGCCGGCCCCGTTGTCGACTACCGATTCACCCTCGCAAACGAGCGCACATTCCTGGCCTGGAGCCGAACCGCGCTCGGTCTGCTCGCCGCAGGTGTCGCCGTGCACCAACTGGTCGAGCCCGACCGGATGACTCCGGTGCGTACAGCGCTGGCGTTGGGATGCACGATTCTCGCGGTCGTCACCGCGCTCGGCGCCTATGTGCGTTGGCGGCGGGTCACGGCCGCCATGGACGCGGGTCGCCCGCTACCACCCACCCGGTTGATACCGACCTTGACCGTGGGTCTTGCGCTCATGGCCGGTCTTGTCGCGATCGGCCTGTGGCTGTGGTAGTCGCGGGCGGCCGCAGCGAAAACGACCCGATACCGATAACGCTTCCCCGCGAGGTCGAGACCACGGTTCGGGAGGCCTTCGCGGAGCGGGGCGAACGTTGGCTCGCCGAGCTACCCGAGGTGGTGGCGCACCGGTGCCGGGAGTGGGAGCTGGAGCTTGTCGGCCCCCCGTTCGGTGGGGGTACCCACTCCTTCGTGGCGCCGGTGCGGCGTGGTGACGGTACGGGCGCGGTGCTGAAGATTCCGGTCGTCGACGAGGAGGACGCCGGCGAGGCCACAGGGATGCATTGTTACGACGGTGACGGTGCGGTGCGGCTGTACGATTTCGACCCGGACAGCGGGGCGATGCTGTTGGAGTGGGCCCGTCCCGGTACGCCGCTGGTCGTCCAGCCGCGGATTCCCCTGGAAGGCCGTCCGGAGAACGAGGGCAGAGTACAGATCGCCTGCGCCCTGTACCGGCGCCTGCGTCGCCCGGTCGGCGATAGCCCGGCCGGATATCCGTCCCTGCCGCTGGTGACCGATGTGGTCGCCGACTGGACGCGGCGACTGTCGGATCCGGCGTCGGCCGCCTGGTTACCGCCGGAAGTGACCGCGCAGGCACGGGATTGGTGTTCGGCATTGGCACAACCGGACGGACCGCCGGTAATCGTCAATCGCGATACCCATCTGGGCAATATCGTCGCCGCGGAACGGGAACCGTGGCTGCTGATCGATCCGAAGGCATATCTGGGGGAGGCCGCGTTCGATGCCGGATTTCTCATTCTGAAACAGGTGGAGACCCATCCCGACCCCGCCCGTGCCGGGAAACAGGTCGCGGCCACGGCGGAGGGGCTCGAGGTGGATCGGGAACGGGCCCGTGGGTGGGCGTTCATGCGGGCGTTGGAAGAGACCGCGTGGTCGTTCGAGGACGGCAGGCCCGAGGATGTGACCAGATTTCTCGCGGTGGCCATGGCATTGGCGTGAATGGCGGCGCGTTCACCGCCGGGTGGTCAGTTCTCCCGATTCGCGCCAGGATTCCCGTTCGGCGGCGAACGCGGCCGCCTGGCGGGTGCGGAATTGTTCGATGGACGGGGCGTGTTCGGTCAGGAAGCGCCGATACTCGGCGAGTCGGAACTCGCCGGGGCGGGTGCGAAGTTCGCCGCGGCCGGCGGCGAAGTCGGCCCGGAGATCGAGCAACTCCTGCGCTTCCACCGGATACCAGCGAATCCGGTCGAAAAATCTCAGCAGCCAAGGGTTTTCGCTGTCCGCGCGCCGACTCCACACTTGGGTGGTGCGACCGACGAACTGATAACCGCCCGGGCCTTCCATCCCGTATATGCACAGATACGCGCCACCGATACCGACCGCATTCTCCGGGGTCCAGGTGCGGGCGGGATTGTATTTGGTGGTGACGAGCCGGTGCCGTGGGTCGATGGGGGTGGCCAGTGGCGCGCCGAGATACACATCGCCGAGCCCGAGAACGAGGTATTCGGCGGCGAAGACGGTGTCGTAAACGTCTTGGACGCTGTCCAATCCGTTCACGCGCCGGATGAACTCGATATTCCACGGGCACCAGGGTGCGTCGGCTCGCACCCCGTGCATATAGCGGGTGATGGCCTCTCGGGTGGCGGGGTCGTCCCACGACAGCGGCAGTTCGACCGTGCGGCTGGGCACCACCAGATCGTCGGCGGGCGGGAGTTCGGTCTCCGTTTCGATCAGTAGATCGAGCGCCGCCACGGTGCTCAGGTGGGTGGGGTCGAGTCGGATCTGCAACGAGCGAACCCCCGGGGTGAGCTCGGTGATGCCTCGCTCGTTGCACCCGCGCAACTGTTCGTGCAGGGCGTGGACGCGGGCGCGCAGAGTCAGATCCAAGGTCATGGCGCCGTATTCGACCAGGATCCCGTCGTCGCCCGCCCGTCGATAGGTGACGGGGGTGCCGTCCGCGGTTTCCGCCCGGCCCAGGATTCCGTCGTCACCGTCCCCGCCGGCGGACAATACGAACGGCCAGTGGGCCCGACGGCCGGGGCCGAGTTCCCGCGGCGAGGCGGTCCGATCGGCGCGGACCGGGACGAAGCGCACCGTGTCGCCCGGACAGAGTTGCCCCAGCTTCCACAGTTCGGCCGCGGCGACGGTGACCGGGCAGACGAATCCGCCCAGGCTGGGACCGTCGGGTCCGAGCAGGATCGGGGTGTCGCCGGTGAAGTCGAGGGCGCCGACGGTGTAGGCGGTGTCGTGGATGTTCGACGGGTGCAGGCCGGCTTCACCACCATCGGGACGGGCCCACCGGGGTTTGGGGCCGATCAACCGCACCCCTGTCCGATCGGAGTTGAAATGCACACGGTAGGCGGTTCGGAACAGAGTTTCGATATCGGCGCGGGTGAAGAATTCCGGGGCGCCGTGCGGTCCCTCGGTGACCGCGAGTTCCCAGCATCGGGTGAGCACCGGCTGCTCGCCACCGGGTACGGCGCCGACCGGCGCGGGCCGATGGGTCGCCATCGGAAGCATGTCTCCCCGCGCCAGGGCCCGGCCGTGCATACCCCCGAATCCGCCCAGGGTGAACGTGGCGGCACTACCGAGATGGTCGGGTATCCGGAAACCACCGGACACCAGGAGGTAGCAGCGCATACCCGGGCCGCGTATCGCGCCGATATCGAGCACTGCACCGGCGGGCACCGGCACCGGCCGCCACATCGGCACCGGTCGGCCGGCCACCGTGACCTCGACGGGCGCCCCGGTGACACATATCAGGGTGGGCTCCGAGAACCGCAGCGCCGGACCGGCCATGGTGCATTCCAGTCCGGCCGCGCCCTCTGCATTGCCCAGGGCGCGGTTGCCGAGCCGGAACGACAGATCGTCCATCGGGCCCGACGGCGGCACCCCTACATGCCAGTATCCGGTGCGTCCGGGCCAGTCCTGCACGGTGGTGAGCAGGCCCGGCCGTTCGACGAACGCGGTCGGGTCGGTCGCGGCGGGGTGCGGATCGGCGAGCGTCGCCGGGGCCGTCATCGGGTCACCACCATGCGCACCGGAGTCGGCTCGAAACCGTTGCAGGGATTGTTGATCTGCGGGCAGTTCGATACCAGGACGAGGGTATCGATCTCCGCGCGCAACGAGACCGTCTTCCCGGGTGCCGACAAACCGTCGACGATACCGAGTGTGCCGTCGGATTCCACCGGCACGTTCATGAACCAGTTGATGTTCGAGACCAGATCGCGTTTGCCCATTCCCCAGACGGCGGCCTCGGCGAGAAAGTTCTCCACGCAGGCGTGCTGGTGTCGGGTGTGGTGGCCGTAGCGCAGGGTGTTCGATTCCTGGGAACAGGCCCCCGCGATGGTGTCGTGGTTGCCCACCTCGTCGGCGATCACGGTCATCAGCGCTGTTCCCGCATCGGTGCGCAGCACACTGCCGGTGGTGAGAAAGATATTGCGCTGGGCGGCGATGGTGGCCTGGGCGCTGTAGCGGTCGGTGTGGTCGGCCGCGGAGTACAGCAGACAGTCGACGGCCTGATTGCCGTGCAGATCGATGATGTCCAGGCGTTCGCCCGCCCGCACGACGGCCGACCACGGGGCGCAGGCCGGCACCACTTCGTCGAGCACCACCGTCGCCGTGGTGGGGGAGCCGCTCGTATCCACTCCTGTCGTCATATCCACTCCTGTCGGGTTCGCGCGGCAGACCACGCCTGCTCGGTGTTCTCCAGGGCCCGCAGGTACTCCGGGTCGTTGTTCACGGTCGGGGGATCGACTCGCTCACCCGGCCATGCCACCAGGTCGAGTTCGGTGGGTGGGGTGCTGTCGAGGGGGTGGGCGGTATTGACCACCAGCACGGTGACCGGCAGGTGGATCAGCAGGTCGACATACGCGCCCGCGCCTGCGGTCCCGGTCGGGGTGAGGGTTCCGTCCCCGCCCACCCGTACCCCGCGGAAAAAGGAGATCGTCGGACCGATATCCCGGGCGGTGAGACCGTATTTGGCCGCGGTGCGCCCGAGCAGTCGGCGTCCCTCGGGGGTGACACCGCACAGTGCGTCGTGGTGGCCCGAGGTGTCGGCCAGGATGGTGGCGAGCAATCGACCCTGGTCGGACAGGAGCGGATGTCCCGCGCCGAGATAGGCCTGCCAGGGTACCTTCACCGTATCGGCGACATTGAGGCGCTCCCATGGCGCCTCCGCGCGCAGGAGGAACAGGTGAGCGCAGGTCGAACCGTGCGGATCGCCCAACCGCAGTCGGCTACCGCGGCCGAGAACGGCGCCGGTGTACCCCTCGGGGGGTAGGCGGACGGCCCAGGTGGTGTGTTCGATCACCACCCCGTCCGGTAGTGCCGGGGTGGTGATCGGGGTCGACGCCTGGGCCCGGGCGTGTGCTCGGGCGCCGGTGGTCGAGGCGGTGGTCGGTGTGGTCATCGTCGTTCCTCGCTCGTGGGACGGGACGGGTGCGGGTTTCACGGATGCGGGGTGGCGGGGTGCGGGGTCGGTAGCGCGGGCTGGAGTGTCGCGGTATCGGCCGTGAGGCGGCGGGTGGTGGCGCGCGCCGGGCGTACGACGGATACGACGAGGAACGCCACCAGGGAGGCCAGGAATCCGAGGAAGGTGGGCCAGCCGTCGAAACCGGGACCGATCAGCGAATTGTGCACGTACAGAACTGTGTTCGGCACTCCATACATGGTCGGGGTGAGTGCGAACAGGATCAGGCGCACACTCAGTCCGGTTACCATCGCCACCACCGCGGCCGCGGTGGTGACCCGGGTGCTGATATGCGCGGCCACGAACGGGACGATCAGCCCGGCCAGCATCAGATCGAACGCCAGGGTGAGCAGAACGCCGGTCTGTGGCACCTGGACGGCGAAGAAGATGGCGACCGCCGCCACCGGAATCATGGTGATCCGCACATCCCGCAGCAGTGGGTCGCCTTCGGTGGATTCGGTCCCGCCGGTGCGGCCGACGACATTGCGGGTCACCACCGCGGCGGTTCCCAGGACGGCTCCGTTCGCGGTGGAGCACGAGGCGGCCACGACGGCCGACAACACCAGGATCGCGAGTCCGGTGGGGGCGTATTCGTCCAGCAGCGTCAGCAGCCGCGGACCTTCCGCGTCGCCGACGAGATCGGCGGTGGCCAGGGCGACCAGCGCATACGGGATACCGACCATTGCCGTGCCGGCGGCGCCGACGAAACATGCGCGGCGGGCGATCCGGGGCGAACCGGCCGAGAAGATGCGCTGCATGAAGTCGATGGCGACGATATCGCCGACTCCGAGCGCGATGAGCGTCGCCCAGTTCACCGCCGCTCCTTCGGAAGCGTGGCTCAGCTGGCCGAGGTCGAACGGGCCCATTCCGTCGGGAATGGTGATCCCGTAGGTGGTGGCGACCCAGACCAGCAGGGCGAGGGAGCCGATGACGGTGATCACCATCTGGGCCAGTGCCGTGTAGGCGTCGCTGAACATACCGCCGGTCAGGGTGTAGGTCAGCACGATCGCCACGATGAGCAGGACACCCACCGTATACGGGACGCCGAGGAACCGTTCGAACAGGAATCCGCCCGCGACCAGGTTGCCCGCGAGCAGGATGCAGAAGCTGAAGATCATCAGGATCGAGGCGGTCAACTCGACACCGCGGCCGTATTTGATCCGGTAGAAGTCCGGCAGGGTCAGCAGACCCATCCGGTTCATCGGTTCGGCGAAGAAGATTCCGGTGAGCAGCAGGCACAGGCCGAGTCCTAGGGGGAGGGCCGCGCCGGCCCAGAAGCCCACGGAACCGGCCAGGTCGGTGTTGCCCAGCGTGGCATTGGAGTCGACCGCTTGGCCCATCAGTCCCGCGGCGACCAGGGGGAGGGCCAGGGACCGTCCGGCCACGAGGAAATTGGTGCTGTCGCCGTGCACTTTGCGGGATACCAGTAAGCCGATGCCGACTACCGCGAGCACGCTGACCGCGATTCCGAGAATGATCATGGCCTCGGGTCCTTCGTCCGGGATCAATACCTATCGGGTGAAAGTTTTCCCGGGCGACGAGATGTGTTGGTGTCCTCGATGTATCCGTATCGCGACCATCGGTAACGTCTGCGTTGCGATTATTTCTGTCGTATGACAGGAATGGGGGTCCCGAGTATTCGGCTCGTCGGCCAGAATGGGGGATATGACACAGGTTGGTCCCGGCCGTCCCCGTCTCGCCCCCCGTCGCCGCCAAGGGCAGACCCCACGCGCCGAGATCCTCGACGCCGCCGCCGAACTGTTCACCGGACAGGGCTACAGCAGCACCTCGACCCGGGGTATCGCCGACGCCGTCGGAATCCGCCAGGCCTCGCTCTACCATCATTTCGCCGCCAAGGACGATATTCTCGCCGCGCTGCTCACCGAGACCATCTCGGCGGCGGCGGATCTTGCCGACCGACTGTGCGAACGCCCGGAACCGGCCTCGGTGCGGCTGTGGACGCTGGCCCGATTCGATATCGAGCAACTGTGCGCGGGCCGCTGGAATATCGGCGCGCTGTACTTTCTGCCCGAATTGCGCAGTGAACGGTTCGCGGCGTTTCGCGCCCGCCGCGACCAGTTGCGGGAGAACTACGAGCGGTTGGCCGCGCAGGTCGTGGTGGCCGCCGGGGACACCGGGGTACCGAATGCCTGCGCCCTGCCCTTCCGGCTGGTGGAGACGGTGATCAATATCCGCTCCGACCGGGGGATGGTGCCGGACGATACCCGGCGGACGATCGCCGAGGCGGTGTTGCACGTCCTCGGGTGGCGCGGCGATCTCGTCGAGGTGCGCGCCGCCGCCGAGGTGCTGGCGGCCGATCTGGGCTCCTGAATTACGTGCGGCACCGCTGGGGGTCGGTATCGAAACCAGGCCTTCGAATGTGCCGCTGTGCCACCTCCAGGGGCCATACTCGACAAGTGAGTGCCCCAGCCGTCACCAAGCCCACCATCCTCAGCGTGGACGACGATCCGGGAGTGTCCCGGGCCGTTGTGCGTGATCTGCGGCGCCGTTACGGGGCCGACTACCGCATCCTGCGCGCCGAATCCGGGGCGCAGGCGTTGGAGGTGCTGCGCGAGATGAAACTGCGGGGTCGGCCCGTCGCGGTGTTGATCGCCGATTACCGGATGCCGGGTATGGACGGCATCGAGTTCCTCGAGCAGGCCATGGATCTGCACCCGTTCGCGCGGCGGGTTCTGCTGACCGCCTACGCCGACACCAATGCCGCCATCGATGCCATCAATGTGGTCGATCTCGACCACTACCTGCTCAAACCCTGGGACCCGCCGGAAGAGAAGCTGTACCCGGTGCTGGATGTCCTGCTCGATGCCTGGCGGTCGAGCGAGCATCGGCCGGTGCACGAAACCAAGGTGGTCGGTAACCGGTGGTCACCGCGTTCCTCCCAGATCAGGGAGTTCCTGGCCCGCAATCAGCTGCCGTACCGCTGGTACCCGGCCGAGGAACCGGAGGGGGCGCGACTGCTCGAGGCCGCCGGGGTCGAACCGCACAGCTGTCCGGTGGTGATCACCGAGAGCGGACAGGCACTGATCCGGCCCAGTGACGGCGAACTGGCCGAAAGCGTGGGACTGAACACCGAACCGACCGGCGATTTCTACGATCTCATTGTCGTCGGGGGCGGTCCGGCCGGGCTGGGCGCGGCGGTGTACGGCGCGTCCGAGGGGTTGCGGACCGTTCTGGTCGAACGCACCGCGACCGGTGGTCAGGCGGGGCAGAGCTCGCGGATCGAGAACTATCTGGGCTTCCCCGACGGACTGTCCGGTGCGCAACTGGCCGACCGGGCACGGCGACAGGCCGCGAAGTTCGGGGCGGAGGTGATCACCACCCGCGAGGTGGTCGGACTCGAGGTGAACGGGTCGGCCCGCGGCGTCCGTTTCGCCGATGGCGGCACCCTGTCCGGTCATACCGTCATCATCGCGACCGGGGTCGATTACCGTCGGCATCCCGCCCCGGGCGTGGACGAATTCACCGGGCGCGGTGTCTACTACGGTTCGGCGATGACCGAGGCCGCCGAATGTGCCGGGCACGACGTCTATATCGTCGGCGGGGCGAACTCGGCCGGGCAGGCGGCGATGTTCCTGTCCCGCCACGCGCACACCGTGCATCTGGTGGTCCGCGCCGATTCTCTGGAAAAGTCCATGTCCCACTATCTGATCCGGCAGATCGCCCAGGTGCCCACCATTCGGGTGCACACCGAGACGGAGGTGGTCGCGGTTGCCGGCGACGACCACCTGCACACGATCATCCTGCGCGACAACCGCACCGGCGCCGAGGAGAAGGCGCCCGCCGAACGGTTGTTCCTGTTCATCGGGGCCGCCCCGCAGACCGAATGGCTCGACGGCGTGGTGTGCCGTGACGCCGACGGATACGTTCTGGCCGGTCCCGATCTCATGGTGGACGGTGCCCGTCCGCCCGGCTGGGAACTGCCGCGGCCCCCACACCATCTGGAGACGAGTGTCCCGGGGGTTTTCGTCGCCGGTGACGTGCATGCCGAGTCCGCCAAGCGGGTGGCCTCGGCCGTCGGCGAGGGGGCCATGGCCGTCATGCTCGTGCACCGGTACCTCGAATAGGAAGGCCGAGGAATGAGTATCTGCGACCCCGCCGAACTGCGGACGCTGTTCCTGTTCGAGAAGCTCGACGACGACCAGCTGGCGTGGCTGTGCGCCGACGGCCGCATCGAACACCTCGAGCCCGGCCCGGTGTTCCGTGAGGGCGATCCGGCGACGTGCTTCTACGTGCTGATGGACGGAGAGCTGCGGCTGACCAAGCTCTCGGCGGGTCGGGAGATCGAGATGGTGCACACCGCCCACCGCGGCTCCTACGCCGGAGCATGGACGGCCTATCTGGGGGATCGGGCCGAAACCCATTACAGCGCATCCATGTATGTCACCCGCCCCTCACGCTTCTTCGTGTTGGACGGACAGATCTTCGCCCGGATGATGCACGAGTGGTTCCCGATGGCCGTGCATCTGCTCGAGGGCGCGTTCTTCGGCAGTCGCAATACCAATGAACGGATCGCGCAGCGGGAACGCCTCTTGGCGCTCGGTTCGCTGTCGGCGGGCCTGACCCATGAGCTGAACAACCCGGCGGCGGCCGCTGTTCGGGCGACCTCCGGATTGCGCGACCGGATCGCGGGGATGCGGCACAAGCTCGCCATGTTGGCCCAGGGCAAATTCGATACCGCATCCCTGGAGACATTGGTCCGATTGCAGGAGGAGGCCGCGGCGCAGGTGGCCAAGGCGCCGGAGCAGACCCCGCTCGAGGCCGCCGACCGCGAGGACCTACTCGGCGATTGGTTCGACGACCACGGCGTGCGCGACGGCTGGGAACTCGCCCCCAATTTCGTCCAGGCCGGTTTCGACACCGACTGGCTCGAGCGGGTGGTCGCCATCCTCGAGGGCTGCCCCTCCTCGGTGCTCGAGGGGGCATTCCGGTGGTTGAACTACACCATCGAGACCGAATTGCTGATGAACGAGATCGCCGATGCGACGGGCCGCATCTCCACCCTGGTGGGCGCCGCCAAACAGTACTCCCAGATGGATCGGGGGCCGTTCCAAGTGGTGGACCTGCACGAGCTGCTGGACAGCACCCTGGTGATGCTCAGCCGTAAGATCGGCGATTCGATCGAGGTGGTCGAGGAATACGACCGCACCCTGCCTCCGGTGGCCTGCTATGCCGCCGAGCTGAACCAGGTGTGGACGAATCTGATCGATAACGCGGTGTACGCGATGGAGGGTCGCGGTACATTGACGATCGGCACCCGGCAGGAAAACGATTGCGCAGTGGTGATGATCGCGGACACCGGACCCGGTATTCCGTCCGAGGTGCAGGGCCGGATCTTCGAACCGTTCTTCACCACCAAACCTGTCGGCGAGGGCACCGGCCTGGGTTTGGACATCTCGTTCCGGATCGTGGTGAACAAGCACGGCGGTGATATCCGGGTCGATTCCCGGCCGGGCGACACCCGGTTCACCGTATGGCTACCGCTCACCCGTCCCGAATCCGAAGAAGGGGATCGGTGACCGGGAAGCCGGTCGCCGCGTCAGTAACCGGCCATGAGATAGACACCGGCGATGATCATCACGCAGGCCGTCGCGCGCCGCGGACTCACGGGGCGTTTGGGGAAGCCCATCAATCCGAAGTGGTCCATGAGCAGGGCGCCGGCCATCTGGCCCGCGATGATGAGGGCGTTGAACGTACTGGCCCCGACGCTGGATGCCACGGCGATCATGGCCAGTACCGCCGCGCCGCCGAGCAGTCCGCCGAACGGCGCCCAGGCGGGCATGGACCGCAGATCCGCCGGCGTGGGCCACGCGCGCCGGTGTGATCCGGTTCGTCGGGATGTGACGAGAAGGTAGAGCGCGAGAAATACCGCGAACCCGGTGAATGCCACGGCGTAGGAGACGACTCCGCACAACCACACGTTCCCGAGCGCCAATTTCAACGAGTTCTGGCAGCCTGCCTCGACGGAACGTAGTGCGCCGCCGATGAGAATGAAGACGAAAACCAGTGCGGTGGTGGCGCGGGGGAGAGAGACGGGTGCCTCGAGGGCGGGGGTGGCCACGGTGCTCCTCGGTGGAGAGTGTTCGGACGGGGCGGGACGCGGTCGGCGATCAGGTGACCGATGCTCCGCGCCCACGGGAGTCGTCGGCCATCAGGTAGATGGCCGTGGTGATCAGTACGCAGGCGAGTACGCGGGGCGGGGTGGCATGCCGCTCCTCGAAGCCCATCAGCCCGAAATGATCCATGATCAGGGCGACGACCATCTCGCCGACGATCACCAGCGCGCTGAAGGTCGCCACGCCGACGTACCGGGCGACGGCGATCATGCCGATAACGGCTGCACCACCGAGCAATCCACCGAACGGTGCCCACCACGGCATATTTCGCACATCGTCGAGGTCCGGCCACGGTGTTTTGGACGATACGGCCAGAAAGATCGAAAAACCGGTGAGCGCGACGGCATACGAGATGACCGCGCACAACCACATGTTCTTCACGTGGTTCATCAGGGTGTTCTGGCACCCGGCTTCCACGGATCGTAAGGCGCCACCGGTGAGGACGAACAGGAATACGAACCCCATCGCGATCACCATGGTCGACACATCCTCGAGACGAGCGGGTGAACACCGACGCCGTAGGGCCGCAACCGAATTGACGCCGCTGTTAGTGACTTAGGTAACGTACCACTAAATAGCGGCTCGATAAAGAGGTGTTCGAATATGGGTGCGCGCACCGCGCATGTCGCGACTCGGTTGTGCGACGGTTCGACTCGCGTACTGTGGGAAGATCGAGTGTTCTACCGGCGTGACCTACGAACCCCGACATTTCGGCGCGGTCGAACGATGCCGTAACGGGGAGCGAACGACCCGTTCGGGAGGACTTGTGCCGGAAAAGGATGTTCACTTCGCCTTCGATGCCGTTGTGGCCGGACCGGATTACCCGGTGTGGGCGCTCACCACGGCCGGCGATCCGGGTGTCCGGCCGATTCTGCGCTCAGATCGGCATCGACCCCCGTCGGGTCCTGGTGGGGTGTCCGTACAACCACACATTCGGTGTGGTCTCCCGAGCGAAACACCTCGCCCTGCACCTGCTGTCCGCCCACGACATTGATTCGGCGCGATTGTTCGGCAGCGAAACCGGTGACGATACCGAGAAATTCGGTCGTTGCGAGTGGTTCGAGGGCCCCTATGGGCTGCCCGTTCTCGTCGCCGCGACCGGATGGCGCGCCGCGGAGATCATCGACGCCACGACTTCGGAGACCGTATCGGGCTCCTGCTCGAATCCGTTGCGGCGAGCACCCTTCCCGAGTCGGTTCCGGTCCTGCGGTACCGGGATGTGGCCGACCTGCCGGCCGGTCACGAGGCCTGAACCGGGTCCGTCGGCGGTACCCTCGGATCACAACGCCGGGTGGGTCGGCCGCTCATGCGGCGCTGATCGTCTCCGGCGCCTTCTCCGCCAGGGCCTGTTCCCGCAGCCGGGCCAGAGTTCTGGACAGAATCCGCGAGACCTGCATCTGCGAGACACCGAGACGTTCGGCGATCTGGGTTTGGGTCAGCGAATCGAAGAACCGCCACACCAGTACCTGACGTTCCCGTTCCGGCAGCGCCGCGATGAGCGGACGTACCGCCATCGCGTCCTCGAGCAGTCGATAGCAGACGTCCTCGCTACCCATACGGGCCAACAGGCTCGGTGAGGTGTTGTCCTCGTCGTCGCGTAGGACCGAATCCAGGGAACTGCTGGTATGCCCGTTACCGGCAATGAGCGCCTGGGTCACCTGAGTGACCTCCACTCCGAGTTCGGCGGCGATCTCCCGCGCGGTCGGCACCCGGCCGAGACGGTGGGACAGGTCCTCGGTCGCCGGCCCTATTCGCTGTTGCAGCTCCTTCAGGGCCCGTGGCACCCGCACCGCCCAGGTGCGGTCGCGGAAGTGGCGGCGCACTTCACCCATGATGGTCGGCACCGCGAAGGACAGGAACGACGAGCCGCGCGTGTGGTCGAAGCGGTCCACGGCCTGCACCAGACCTACCCGGGCGATCTGGAGGAGATCGTCGAACGCCTCGCCACGGTTGGCGAAACGACGCGCGATGTGCTCGGCCAACGGCAGGCACAGGTGCACGATCTCGTCCCGGACCTGTCGGCGGTGCGGGTCCCCGGCATCGAGGGAATGCAATTTGTCGAACCACGGTTCGATGTTGTCGTAGCTGTCCCCGCGGCCTCGCCCGCGCGGCGCCCCGGTTTCGTGGCCCGCATGGGGCGAGCGGTGGTCGGTCGGAACGGATGTCGACGCGTTCATCGAGGCCTCCTGGGGTCCGTGCAACTGTCTCTTGGCTCGACCCCACCGAACTACCCGGGGATTCGTGATTCAAACGTTACGGCTACTTCTGTTCTCCGCCAGAGTGATACGGGCTGGTAGCGGGATATTTCGCTAGACGCCCGCGGGCTCGGTCACCAATAGGCCACGTGAGGGTCGTCCTCCCTCCGATGCCGCCCGGTTCGGGGGATGATCGCGGAGGACGACCGGTGCGGTCGGCCGATCGATGCGGCGAAAGGAGACAACCGGGAAGGCGCGGCGCACGGTGGCCGGACGCGGCCGTCCGTTCGCGGCGGAATCGGAGAAAGGGGCTGTGATGGTGTCGAGTACGCTGGTCGCGCTCTACGCTGCGGCCGGGCAGGGCCCGTCGGGCCTACTGCCCGCCCGTCAGCAGATGGCGTTCTCCTTGGGTCGGCATATCTTATTGGCCTGCTTCGGGGTCGTCCTTCCGGTCATGATCTATGTCGCGCACCGCCGCGGCATCACCCGCGACGATGCGGTCGCCCTGGGGCTGGCCCGGCAGTGGGGGGCGGCGGCGGCGGTCCTGGTCGCCGCCGGTGCGATATCGGCGACGGTCCTCGGCTTCGAAATGGGGTTGCTGTGGCCGGGATTGATGGGCCGTTACGGTGACGTGCTGGTCCTGCCGCTCGCCTTCGCTGGATTGTCGTTCTTCGTCGAGGCCGTCTTCCTCGGCCTCTACCTGTACGGGTGGGGGCGGATACGGCCGCGGCGTCACCTCGCGACGCTCGTACCGATGGGGATGGCCGGTGCGGTGGGGATGTTCGGCGTGGTCGCCGCCGACGCGTGGACGAACGATCCGAGCGGGTTCCGACTCGCCGACGGCGTGGTCACCGAGGTGAACCCGTGGCGGGTGATAGGCGACGAGGGGGTCTATCCGCAGTTCGCGCATATGTGCGTGGGCGCGTTCATGGTGGTGGGATTCGTGGTGGCCGGTGTGTATGCCGTCGGATTGTTGCGGGGGCGGCGGGACGACCGGCACCGTCTGGGCTTCACGATGTCGTTCGTCTTCGCGACCGTCGCCGCGCTGCTGCAACCCTTCGTCGGGCACATGTTCGGAATGTATGTGCGCGATGAGCAAACGCCGAGGGTGGTCGTGCCCGGTCGGGAGGTGGTGGCCGTCTGGGCCCGGTCCCCGGTCGATATCACCCACGCCACCTTCCTGACCATGGTCGTCGTCGGTGTTCTGCTCTCGGTTCTGGTGCTCGTCTTCTGGGGACTGCGATGGCGAGGCCGCGATCTATCGCTCGAGCGCTGGTTCCTGTGGGCGGTCGTCGCTGCCGGTCCCTTCGCCGTCCTCGCACTCGAATGCGGCCTGCTCGCCACCGAAATCGCCCGCCACCCCTGGGCCGTATGGCGCGTGCTGAGCACTCGTGACGCCGTGAGCACGAGCAATGTTCTGTGGTGGAGCCATATCGGTGTCCTGCTGATTCATATCGCCCTGGCTGTGGGCGCGATCGTCGTACTGCGATCCAGGGCTCGGCACCGGCATATCGGCGGGCAAACCTCGACCGAGCCCGAGACACCCGCGCCCGAATCCGAGACATCAGCGCCCGAACCCGAACCCGACGATCGCGACCAACTCGTGCACAGCGCCGGAGAGGGGTGACCGATGGAGCTGTCGGATGTGGTGGCAACGGCCATGTTCACCGGGGTGGTGCTGTACGCGTTGTTCGCCGGTGCCGACTTCGGAGCCGGGTTCTGGGAGTTGACCGCGGACGGAGCGCAGCGTGGCAACCGGCTGCGGATGCTGATCGATCGGAGTATCGGCCCGGTGTGGGAGGCCAACCACATCTGGCTGATCTACATCCTGATGTTTCTGTGGGCTGCCTATCCCCGGGTCTACGCCGCCGTTGTGACCACCCTGTTCATACCGATGAGTCTGGCTCTGCTGGGAATTGTGGTGCGCGGCGCCGACTCCGTGGTCCGCAGGCACCATGGGGCGAAGGCGCGGTCGGTCCGAGTAGGTGTGCTGCTCGCCGGGGCCTCTTTGATGCCCCCGTTCTTCCTCGGTGCCGTCGTCGGCGCGATCGCCTCCGGGCGGGTGCCTCCGGAAGGATACGGCGACCTGGTGGGTTCGTGGGTGAACCCGACCTCGTTCCTCGGCGGCCTACTCGCCGTGGGCACCGCGGCCTTCCTGGCCGGGGTGCGTCTCACCGCGACCGCCGACCGCTCCGGCGACCGCACACTCGTGGAATATCTGCGTCCGCGCACCCTCGTGGTCGGGGGCGTGACCGGTGCGGCCGCGATCATGGCGATCGCGCCCATTCGATACGACGCGCAGACCCTCGGCGTCGGTCTGCTCGGCCGGGCCTTCCCCCTGATCGCGCTGTCCGCCACCGCCGGGGCGCTCACTCTGATCCTGGTGTACTTCCGCCGCTTCGGCTGGGCCGGGTTCCTCGCCCGGGTCGCGGTCGCGGCGATCGTCATCGGCTGGGCGGTGGCCCAGGCCCCTTGGATCCTGGTCGACCGGATGCTCGTCATCGATGCCGCCGGGGCGCGTCCCACGCTGGTCGCGCTCCTGGTGGTCGTCGCATTCGTCACGGTGACGACGTTGCCCGCCCTCGCCTATCTGCTCTGGCTGGCCCGGACCGAGGCCTGGGTTGGCGACGATACCGAGCACGCCGAGTCCACCTCGGTCGAGCCGTCCCCGACCCGATGACGGGCATCCCCACCGATTCCCGGGGAGACGATCGTATCGATATGTTCCTCGGGACCGCACCGGCCGAATCTCCGACACCGGGTAGTAGCATGGAGGGGTGCGGTCCCCGGCAGATGTTGTGGCACGAATTCGCGGTGCCTTCGTCGGATCGGCCGCAGGCGCGGTAAGTATCGCCGCACACGGTCTCGGCGGCGCGAGTATGCCACCGGATCAGACCGCTCTCGTCCTGCTGATCGCCGCGTGCGCGGCAACCGGCGCGCTCGCCGGTTCGATGCGCGCCCGGCACGGCA
>NZ_BAGE01000036.1 GCF_000308675.1 Nocardia paucivorans NBRC 100373
ACGATAGGGGACCCCTCACCGGGTCCCCTATCGTCGTTTATGCACTGTTTCGCCGTGTGGGCCGGCCGCAGCGGCGGCTCGGGCCGGCCGTAATCTTTCACGGGCAGGACAACAGTGGAACAACTGTCGACGGCGGAGTCGGCAGATTCATGTCATTCGAGAAAGGGAACCCACCGTGCCGGAAGAGAACGACGGTCGGAAACCGTTCCGGCGTAATTCTCCCGCCCCGGGCTTCGCCCACCGCGGTGAGAACGTCGACCGGCCGGACCGTGGTAACGGTGGCAAAGACCGGGATGATCGTCGCCGTGGCGGCGGGGAACGACGGCGGGACGATTCCCGATGGTCCGAACGTGGGCGGGGCGGTCCGCGGGCCGAATCCGAGTCCGATGACCGGCGCCGCGAACGGGGACAGGGCGCTACCGGTGCGGGTGACCGGCGTGGTTTCGGCCGTAACGGTTCCTCCGCGGGTGGCAAGTCGTGGAGCCGAAACGACGAAGGACGGTCCGGAGATCGGTGGAATACGGCCCGCCCGGAGCGCGCCGGGGGCGATCGGGGCCGTTTCGAGGACCGCGGTGACGCGGGAACCCGTGGGGCCGGACGGAGCGAGGATCGGCCGCGACGTAGTGACAGCGGAAGCAGGGACGGCGGACCACGTGGTGACCGCGGCGCGGGCGGATCATGGAGCAGGCGAGACCGGGAAGAGGATCGGCCGCGGCGGGAAACCGGCCACCGGGACGACAACCGCGGTGCGGGTGGGCGTCCACCGTTCGGTGGTGAGCGAAAGGAACGTGACGGACAACCGCGGCGTCGCGGAGGTGAAGGAAGCGGTCGTGGTTTCGATCGTCGGCCGCCGCGCCCCGATGAACCGGATCTGCCGGACGAGGTCCAGGCAAGTGATCTCGACTCCTCGATTCGCCGGGATCTGCTCAGCCTGGACAAGAACAACGCCGAAACCGTCGCCCGCCATCTGGTGATGGCGGCGCAGCTACTCGACGACGACCCCGCGCTCGCCTTGGCGCATGCGCGCGCCGCCCGGCAGCGCGCCGGCCGAATCGCGGTGGTGCGGGAGACCGCCGGAGTGGTCGCCTACCACGCCGGGGAATGGGCCGAGGCATTATCGGAGCTGCGCACCGCGCGACGGATGGCCGGCGGGTCCGGGTTGCTCGCCGTAATGGCCGATTGCGAACGTGGCCTGGGCCGGCCGGAGCGAGCCATCGAAATCGGTCGCAGCGAGGAGGGCCGCGCCCTGCAAGGCGACGAGGCCACCGAGTTGCGGATCGTTGTCGCGGGTGCCCGAATGGATCTCGGGCAGTACGACCAGGCCGTGGTCACCCTACAGACGCCGGAGTTGAATCCGGCGCGGACCGGTTCGACGGCCGCGCGCCTCTTCTACGCCTACGCCGACGCCCTCGTCGCGGCCGGTCGCACCGATGAGGGGCTGACCTGGTTCCTCAACGCGGCGGCGGCGGATCTGGAGGGAGAGACCGATGCGGAGGAACGAGCGGCGGAACTGACCGGCGAACAGTGAAGGTGGCGCCCCGGATGCGCCGACGCTCCCTCGTTCGGGTCGGCGGTCGATGACCTGTGCAGTGGGGAGCGCTGCGCTGTGGGGTGGGGATCGTCTGCTCGGATCCGGTGCGGTGATATCGCTGCGCCGGAACGATCCGGGACGGTCCCCGAACCGCGCCGTCGGGGCGGCGCAATCGAACAGGGAAGTGGAGTGACGAATGCGGCTGCGGGATCGATACCGGGCGCTGTTACTGGATCTGGACGGGACGCTGTACCGCGGGGACGCGGTGATCGAGGGCGGACCCGAGGCGCTGACCGGCGGTGATCAACGGCTGGTGTATGTGACCAACAACGCCAGCCGGGGGCCCGGGGCGGTTGCCGCACATCTGGCGAAGCTCGGGTACACGGCAACCGCCGACGATGTGGTCACCAGCGCGCAGGCCGCGGCCCGGCTGTTGGCCGAGCGGCTGAACAGCGGCGCCGAGGTGTTGGTTGTGGGATCCGAGGATCTGGCGGCGGAGGTGCGGGCCGTGGGATTGTGTCCGGTGCGGCGGTTCGACGAAATCGCGCCCGCGGCGGTGGTCCAAGGGCATTCGCCGAACACCGGGTGGCCGGATCTGGCCGAGGCGTGTTATGCGCTGCGCGCCGATGCGCTGTGGGTGGCCGCCAATACCGACCGGACGCTGCCGAACGAACGGGGTCTGGCCCCCGGTAACGGCGCCATGGTGGCCGCGTTGCGGGCCGCGTCGGACCGGGAACCGGTGGTGGCGGGCAAACCGTATCCGCCGCTGCTCGAGGACGCTTTGCGACGGGCGGGTACTCGGGAGGCGCTGGTGATCGGTGATCGGCTCGACACCGATATCGAAGGGGCAGAGGCGGTATCGGTGGATTCGCTGATGGTGCTCACCGGAGTCGGCGCCTTGGCAGAACTGGCCGGTCTGCCGGACGAACACCTGCCGACCTACGTCGCGGAGACACTGGATGCGCTCAACCACCCGCCGGTGGTGGGGGAGAGCGCCGATCCCGCCGCTATCGAACGGGGACTGCGGGAGAATCCCGGTCGGGCGGTGACGGTTCGCGCGGTGCGTTCCGTTATCCGATAGCGTTGAACCCACGATGAGTACCTCAACACCCCGTCCGAATCCGCCCGTCCCGGCTCGGTCCGGAGTTCCGTTGCCCGGCCATCATCTGCCCGGGGCGCAGTCGACCGGTATGCCGGCCGATCCGGAACGGATCCGAGCCGAGGTCGACGAGCTGTTGGCCGAGCTCGACTCCCGAACGGATACCGCCGGCGCCGATACCTTCGGCAACGATCTCGCTCGGCGCGCGCACATCCTGGAACAGGCCCACGACGTGCTGGCCCAGGCCTTGTCCACCGTGGACAAGATCTGAGGTGGCCAGGCGCGCGCGAGTGGACGCCGAACTGGTTCGGCGTGGATTGGCGCGATCGCGCGAGCACGCGGTCGAGCTGATCGGGGCCGGTCGCGTCCTGATCAACGGCACCGTTGCGGTGAAACCGGCGACCGGGGTCACCGCCGACACCCCGCTGGTGGTACGTGAACAGGCCGATGAGGTGTCGTGGGCATCACGCGGTGCGCACAAACTGCTCGGCGCCCTCGAGGCGTTCGAACCGCACGGGCTCACGGTCGCGGGGAAACGCTGTCTGGACGCCGGCGCCTCGACGGGCGGGTTCACCGATGTGCTGCTGTCGCGGCAGGCGCGGGAAGTGGTGGCCGTCGATGTCGGCTACGGGCAGTTGGTGTGGCGGTTGCGCAACGACGAGCGGGTGCGGGTTTTCGACCGCACCAATGTTCGCAATCTCACCGCGGCGGCGATCGGCGGGACGGTGGAGCTGGTCGTCGCGGATCTGTCGTTCATCTCGCTGGGGCTGGTGCTGCCAGCGTTGGCCGACTGCGCCGCCCCGGGGGCGGATCTGCTGCCGATGGTGAAGCCGCAGTTCGAGGTGGGCAAGGAGCGAGTAGGCTCCGGCGGTGTGGTGCGCGATCCGGAATTGCGCGCCGAAGCGGTGCGCACGGTGGCGGCGTCCGCCGCGGAACTGGGACTGCGAACCATGGCGGCGGTGGCCAGTCCGCTGCCGGGGCCGTCCGGGAATGTCGAATACTTTCTGTGGCTGCGCCGCGACGGATCCACCGACTACGACGGTGACCGGGTCGCGGCTCTGGTCGAACGCGCGATCGAGGAGGGGCCGCGGTGAACGCGACGGCGGGCGGGGCCGGTCCACGGGAGATCCTGCTGGTCGCGCATCCGGGCCGGGCCGAGATCATCGAGACCGCGCATCGGGTGGCCAAGATCTGCGCCGATGCCGGGATCGTGCTGCGAGTGCTCGCCGACGAGGCGTACAGCACGCGCTTCGACACCGGCGTCGAAGCCGGTGCGGACCCGGTGCGGGTGGTGGATCACGAGCCGGAGGCGGCGCGGGATTGCGAGATGGTGCTGGCTCTCGGTGGGGACGGAACGTTCCTGCGGGCAGCGGAACTGGCCCGTACCGCCTCGGTGCCGGTGCTCGGCATCAATCTGGGTCGGATCGGGTTCCTCACCGAGGCCGAGGCCGAGAACCTGGACGAGGCCCTGGCCCAGGTGGTGCGGGGCGATTACCGCGTCGAACAGCGGATGACGCTCGATCTTTGTGTGCGCGTCGACGACGAGGTCGTCGAACGAGGCTGGGCCCTCAACGAGGCCAGTATCGAGAACGCCGTCCGGATGGGGGTCCTCGAGGTGGTGCTCGAGGTGGACGGGCGGCCGGTGTCGTCCTACGGTTGCGACGGGATACTCATCGCCACCCCGACCGGATCCACCGCGTATGCGTTCTCCGCCGGCGGACCGGTGGTGTGGCCGGAATTGGAAGCGTTGTTGGTTATTCCGAGTAATGCGCATGCGTTGTTCGCGCGACCCCTGGTGACCAGCCCCGAGTCCCGGATCGCGGTCGAATCCGTTGCCACCGGCCACGATGCGATAGTTTTCCTGGATGGCAGGCGCACTCTCGCATTGCCGCGAGGCGGCCGAGTGGAAGCGGTCCGCGGTGCCGAGCCGGTGCGCTGGGTGCGGTTGGATTCCGCGCCGTTCGCCGACCGGATTGTGCGCAAGTTCGAGTTGCCGGTGACAGGCTGGCGTGGCCGACGGGAGGGCACACGTGCTGACAGAGATACGGATTGACGGCCTGGGTGTCATATCCACTGCTACCGCGCAATTCCACGAGGGTTTGACGGTGCTCACCGGGGAGACCGGTGCGGGTAAGACGATGGTGGTCACCAGTCTGCATCTGTTGAGCGGAGCGCGTGCCGATGCGGGGCGGGTGCGGCTGGGTGCGTCGAAGGCGGTGGTGGAGGGCCGGTTCACCCTCGAGGGGGTGAACGCCGTCGCTCGCGCCGAGGCGGAGCAAGTATTGGAAGCGGCGGCCGCCGAACCCGACGACGACGGCAGTATCATCGCGATCCGCACCGTGAACAGTGACGGGCGTTCGCGCGCGCATCTGGGTGGCCGTGGGGTTCCCGCCTCGGTATTGGCCGATTTCACCGCCGGTCTGCTGACGGTGCACGGGCAGAACGATCAGTTGCGGTTGCAGCGTCCCGAACAGCAGTTGAGCGCATTGGACCGTTTCGCCGCCGAAAGCGTCGGGCCGCTGTTACAGGAATATCAGGAGCAGCGCCGCGTTTGGTTGGATGCGCGTACCGAACTGTTGGAACGTACCGCGCGCAGTCGGGAATTGGCGTTGGAGGCCGAGCAGCTCACCCGGTCGCTCGCCGAAATCGACGCCATCGCACCCGAACCCGGGGAGGATGAGCGCCTGGTCGCGGAGATCCGTCGGCTCAGTGATCTGGATTCGTTGCGGTCCGCGGCCGCCACCGCGCACGACGCCCTGGCAGGGCCCGCCGACAGTCCGGGGGAGGGGGCGGGGGCATTGGATGTGCTGGGGGTGGCGCGTTCTCGGCTCGAGAGCGCCGAGGATCCGGAACTGGCCGCGATGGCTCCGCGTTTGGGGGAGGCGATCGCGGTGGTGGTGGATCTGAGCACCGAGCTGAGTCGTTATCTGTCGGATCTGCCGTCCGATCCGGGGGCATTGGATTCGATGTTGACCCGGCAGGCCGAACTGAAATCGTTGACGCGTAAATACGCCGCCGATATCGATGGGGTGATCGCATGGGCCGATGAGGCGCGCACCCGGTTGGCGTCGCTGGATGTTTCGGAGGAGGCACTGGCCGCGCTGGCGGCGGAGGTGGACCGTGCCGCCGATCGGGTGCGGGCCGCGGCGGTGAAACTGTCCGCGGCGCGGACCGAGGCGGCAGACCGGCTCGCCGATGCGGTGAGCGCGGAGCTGAACGGGCTGGCCATGGGGAATGCGCGGCTCGAGGTGGAGGTGCGGCCGATGCCCGCGGGGCCGCAGGATTCGGCGCCGTTGCTCGTGGACGGGGTGGAGTTGCATGCCGGCGCGACCGGGGTGGACGAGGTTGAGTTCCGCTTGGCGGCGCATTCGGGGGCGCAGTCGCTGCCGTTGAGCAAGAGCGCATCCGGCGGTGAGCTGTCGCGGGTGATGTTGGCGCTGGAAGTGGTGCTGGCGGGTTCCGAACACGGGGTGACCATGGTGTTCGACGAGGTGGACGCCGGTGTCGGTGGTCGGGCGGCGGTGGAGATCGGCCGTCGGTTGGCGCGGTTGTCGCGTACGCATCAGGTGATCGTGGTGACACATCTGCCGCAGGTCGCCGCATTCGCCGACACCCATCTGGTGGTGAACAAGTCCGATGAGAGCGACGGCACGGTCAATTCCGGGGTGCGGGCGTTGACCAATGACGAGCGGGTGGTGGAGTTGGCCCGGATGCTGGCCGGTCTCGACGACACCGAAACCGGGCGGGCACATGCCTGGGAGCTGCTGAACATCGCTCGGGCCGAGCGGATGACGGCCGGTAATTCGCTCTGAGGGGTATCCGACCGGTTCGGGGTGTGTGGCCGGGTGCGGGCCCGGGGCGCCGATCGGGCGCACAACCCGCTCGGCGCCTTTTCCGTTGTCGACTGCGGATATCTGTCAGCGAACGGCCTTGTGGGCCGCGGTGATGAACTGGCCGATGAGGCCGCGCAGACCGGCTTCCAGGACCTTGGCCGGAACGGGCAGCTTCGGCTCCGATTCCATGGTGTAGGAGACGCGGGTGCCGCCTTCGGCGTCGGCGAAGGTGATGATGCCGACGTGCCGTTTCACCGGTGCGCCCTTGACGATCTTGTATTCCATCCGTTCGCCCGGCACCAGGTTGGTGATCTCCTCGGTGACCCCGACCGGGCCGATGCCGATCTGGTGTCGCGCACCGACGCCTTCGCGTTCGGTCAGCCCCTCTTTGACGAGTTTGACCTGGACCGGGATGTAGGGGTTGATGCTCTCGCGGTCGGCGAACAGTCGGTACACGGTCTCGCGCGGGGCGGCGATGACGGCATCGACAGTGGTGCTGGCCATAGAGTCTCCTCGATCGAACGTAGCTGTGATCGGCAGCATACGTGTCGGGTCGGAGCACCCGTAACGGAGAGTGACGGATATCCACCCGGCCGACCGCGGGGCATGGTCGGTGGTTCCGTGGCGGTGACCGGTTTCCGTCGAGTGCGAGTGAGGGGATCTGCGGTGTCCGAGAGGGTTTCGTGTTCGTTTCGGGTTTCACGGTGCGAGTGGAATCGGTAGCCAGAAGATAGCCGCATGTCCGATGTGGGTGTGATGAATCGGGTTTCGTTCGTGCTCTGTGTTGCCTCGGGAGGTGAATTCCTCGCGCCGATCGGTCATCGGACCAGTTCAACCGCTGTGGGCGTTGATCGCGCCTGCCTCGGTGTGCGGCGCGCCTCCACCGTTGCGGAAAGGTTTGCCGACATTATCTGGCCATGAGAATGCCGGCATTGTTGTCCAAGCACACCGAGACGCTGCCCGGTCGGACCGGGACCGCCCGGGTCGACCGCAACACCCGGCGGCTGTTGGACCGGGTCGGGCCGGGTGATATCGCGGTGATCGATGAGATGGACCTGGATCGGGTCACCGCCGACCGGCTGGTCGCGGCCGGGGTGGTCGCGGTGATCAACACCTCGCCCTCCATTTCCGGGCGCTATCCCAATCTGGGGCCGGAACTGTTGGTGAGCAATGGGATTCAACTGCTGGACACGGTGAGCAGCGATGCCTTCGGCAAGATCAAGGATGGCGCCCGGATCCGAATCGACCGCGGTGTGGTCTACGCCGACCGGTCGCTCAAGAAGGAGCCGGAAGTTCTGGTCGAAGGAATCGAACTGGACGCCGCCGCCGTCGCCGAACGCATGCGAGAGGCGCGCAGCGGACTTGCCGACCATCTGGCGGCGTTCGCCGGTAACACTGTCGAATTCATCCACACCGAGGCCGGTCTGCTCATCGACGGTATCGGGGTTCCTGATGTGGATGTGGACATGCGCGGCCGGCATGTGGTGGTGGTCGGCGACGGACCCGGCCACGAGAACGACCTGAAACGGCTCAAACCGTTCCTCAAGGAGTATGTGCCGATCCTGATCGGGGTCGGGCGCGGTGCCGACACCTTGATGAGACGTGGGTACCGACCGGACCTGATCGTCGGGGATCCGGAGGAGATCACCGGTAAAACCCTACGTTCCGGGGCCGAGGTGATTCTGCCCGCCGATACCGATGGGATGGCCAAGGGGCTGGAACGGATCCAGGATCTCGGTATCGGCGCGACCACCTTCCCGTCCTCGGGTTCGCCCGCGGATCTGGCGCTGTTGTTGGCGCATCACCACGGGGCGTCGCTGATCGTCACCGCGGGTGCGGCGGCCTCGTTGGACGAGTTCTTCGACCGGGGGCGACGGGAGAGCAGTCCGGCGACCTTCCTGACCCGGTTGAAGGTGGGGCATATGCTCATGGACGCGTCCGCGGTCGCCACGCTGTACCGCAACCGGGTATCGGGCACCGTCATCGCCCTGCTGGTTCTGGCGGCGTTGCTCGCGGTGATCGTGGCGGTGCCGGCGGCGCACGGCGGCAGCGAGGTGTTGGACTGGTTCGTCGAGCTGTGGACCCGGGCGCAGGCGTGGCTGGTGGCGCTGTGGGGGGATATCCGGCGGTGATCTCGATACGGCATCACACGGCCTCGCTCGTGGCCGTTTTCCTGGCGCTGGCGGTCGGCGTGGTGCTCGGCGCACAAACCTTCGCGGCGGACATGTTGTCGGGACTGCGCTCGGACAAGGCGGATCTACAGGACCGGCTCGATACGGAGCGGGAGCGCAACGCCGCCCTGTCAGATCGGATCGACAGCGCCGAGACGTTCGTCACCCGGGCGGCGGATCGGATTCTCGCGGGCACATTGACCGACCGCAGCGTGCTGGTGTTCACCACCCCCGACGCCGTGCCGGCCGATGTCGACGGAGTGCTCGAGGTATTGCGGACCGCGGGTGCCGAGATCACCGGCCGGATCGCGCTCACCGAGTCGTTCGCCGCCGGTTCGGCGGGTGACCGGATGCGGACCGCGTTGACGAACATCATTCCGGCCGGGGCCCGGTTGCGGCCCGAAGCGGTCGACCAGGGCAGTCTCGCCGGGGATCTGTTGGGGCTCGTGCTCCTGCTCGACCCGGCGAACCGGCAACCGCGCAGCACGCCGGAGGAATTGCGGCTGGCGCTGGAAACCCTGCGCGGTGGTGGTTTCCTCGACTACGGAAACGGTGGGGTTGAATCGGTGCGGCCCGCTCAGACTGCCGTGATCGTCGGTGGTGGGGGGACGCGCACCGGTGGGGAGGTGATCGCCCGGTTCGCGGGCGCGCTGCGGGAACGCGGTTCGGCGGTGGTGGTGGCGGATCGCACGGCGGCGACCGAGGCCGCCGGGCCGTTGGCGGTGATCCGTTCCGATGCCGCTCTGGCCGCAGCGGTGAGCACCGTCGACAACCTCGACCGCGGTATCGGTCGGGTCACCACCGCCTTGGCATTGTCCGAGCAGCTCACCGGACGCGCCGGGCGATACGGCACCGGAGAGCAGGCAAGCGCCCTCACTCTCGCCGCGGTACCGGAACCGGGAACGGGCCCGGCAATCGCGGAGCGATCGAGTGGCTAACCAGGAGTGGCACGCATTGTCCGGTCGATTCCGTGTTACCGTGAAGACCCGTGGGTCAAACACGGATTCAGGCGCGCACGGCCACCAAACACATTTTCGTCAGCGGTGGCGTCGCCTCCTCGCTCGGTAAGGGTCTCACCGCCTCCAGCCTCGGCCAGTTGCTGACCGCGCGGGGTTTGCGGGTCACCATGCAGAAACTGGACCCGTATTTGAACGTCGATCCCGGCACCATGAATCCGTTCCAACACGGTGAGGTCTTCGTCACCGAGGACGGCGCCGAGACCGACCTCGATGTCGGGCACTACGAGCGTTTTCTCGATCGGGACCTGTCCAAGGACGCCAATGTCACCACCGGTCAGATCTACTCCTCGGTGATCGCCAAAGAGCGTCGCGGTGAATACCTGGGCGATACGGTGCAGGTCATCCCGCATATCACCGATGAGATCAAGGCGCGCGTCATGGCCATGCGCGGTCCGGATCTGCAGGGGCAGGAACCGGATGTGGTGATCACCGAGATCGGCGGTACGGTCGGTGATATCGAATCCCAGCCCTTCCTGGAGGCCGCGCGTCAGATCCGGCACGATGTGGGGCGCGACAATGTGTTCTTCCTGCATGTGTCGTTGGTGCCGTATCTGGCGCCGTCCGGGGAACTCAAGACCAAGCCCACCCAGCATTCGGTGGCCGCGCTGCGCAGTATCGGCATCCAGCCCGACGCGCTGATCCTGCGTTGCGACCGCGATGTTCCGGAGGGACTCAAGAGCAAGATCGCGCTCATGTGCGACGTGGACGTCGACGCCTGTATCTCCACCCCTGATGCTCCGTCCATCTACGACATTCCGAAGGTGCTGCACCGCGAGGGTCTCGACGCCTATGTGGTGCGCAAGCTGGGTCTGCCGTTCCGGGATGTGGACTGGACGGTATGGGGTGATCTGTTGGAACGGGTGCACGCACCACGGGAGACGGTGGAGGTCGCGCTCGTCGGTAAATACGTGGACCTGCCCGATGCCTATCTGTCGGTCACCGAGGCGCTGCGGGCGGGTGGATTCGCCAATCGGGCGAAGGTGAGCATCCGTTGGGTGCGTTCCGACGACTGCGAGACCCCGGCGGGGGCGCAGGCGGCGTTGCGTGACGTGGACGCGGTGCTGATTCCCGGTGGGTTCGGAATCCGCGGTATCGAGGGCAAGGTCGGTGCCATCCGCTACGCCCGCACCCAAGGGCTGCCGTTGCTCGGCCTGTGCCTGGGGTTGCAGTGCATGGTGATCGAGGCCGCTCGTTCCGTCGGGCTGGTGGAGGCCAATTCCACCGAGTTCGAACCGGATGCCGAGCACCCGGTGATCTCCACCATGGCCGACCAGAAGCTGGCGGTGGCCGGGGAGGCCGATCTGGGTGGCACCATGCGGCTCGGCGCCTATCCGGCGGTATTGGAGAAGGGATCGGTGGTGGCCCGCGCCTACGGCACCGAACATGTTTCCGAACGGCACCGGCACCGCTATGAGGTGAACAACGCCTACCGGGACAAGATCGCCACCAGCGGGCTGCGGTTCAGCGGCACCTCCCCGGACGGGCTGCTGGTGGAATTCGTCGAACTGCCCGCCGACAAACATCCGTTCTTCGTCGGCACCCAGGCCCACCCGGAGCTGAAGAGCCGCCCCACCCGTCCGCATCCGCTGTTCGTGGAGCTCATCGCGGCCGCGCTGAAATACAAGGCGGCCGAACGGCTTCCGGTCGACATCCCCGGCGAGGAACTGGCCGCAACCGCCGAGCGGGCGTCGTGACGGCGGGGCCCGAGGATCCGGCGCGGCCGGTGCCGGGCAGCCACGAGTTCGACACGGTGTCCAGCCGGACGGTGTATTCGGGGGCGATTCTGGCGTTGCGCGTGGACCGGGTCCGGATGCCCGGCGGCCGGATCGCCGAGCGCGAGGTGGTGGAACACCACGGTGCGGTGGCGGTGTGCGCGGTCGACGACAACGGTTCGGTCGTGCTGATCCGGCAGTACCGGCATCCGCTCGGTGAGCGGCTGCTGGAGCTGCCGGCCGGTTTGCTCGACGTGCCGGGGGAGGATCCCCTGGACGCGGCGCGGCGGGAACTGGCGGAGGAGACCGGTCTGGCGGCCCGTGACTGGTCGGTCCTGGTGGACGTGGCGTTGTCGCCGGGATTCACCGACGAAGCGCTGCGGGTGTATCTGGCGCGCGGTCTCCACGACACCCATCGACCGGATCCGGAGTTGGAGGAAGCCGACCTGGAACTGGTGCGGATGCCGGTGGCCGAGGCGGTGCGCGCCACATTGGCCGGACAGATCGTGAACGCCACCGCGGTGGCGGGCCTGCTCGCGTTGTCCGCCGTCGAATCGGGGAATCTCCCCCTACGGCCGGCGGACGCCCCATGGCC
This sequence comes from Nocardia paucivorans NBRC 100373, assembly GCF_000308675.1. GTDB lineage: Bacteria > Actinomycetota > Actinomycetes > Mycobacteriales > Mycobacteriaceae > Nocardia > Nocardia paucivorans. Next base: position 11,961 of record NZ_BAGE01000036.1, read on the forward strand.
GGGACAGCCCACGGCCCTGCTGCGCCGTCAGGCGGCACATCGGTCCGAAGACTGACGGGGCCCGACGGTGCGGGAGGTCGATGCCTTCCTCGACCATCTGGCGGTCGAACGGGGCGCGGCGCGCAACACCCTGGCCGCCTATCGCCGGGATCTGGGTCGTTACCGGGATTTTCTGGCCGCCCGGGGGATCGTGGACCTGGAGCGGGTCACCGAGAGCGATATCGCCGAGTTCACGATGGCGTTGCGCGGGGGCGGCGAGCACCCGCCGCTGGCACCCGGATCGGTGGCGAGGGCGCTCATAGCGGTGCGCGGTCTACATCGGTTCGCGGCCGCCGAGGGGCTGGTCGGCGTCGATGTGGCCCGCGAGGTGAAACCACCCGCGCCGGGTCGGCGGCTGCCCAAGGCATTGCCCTACGAGCAGGTGCTGCGGGTTCTGGAAGCGGCCGGGGCAGATACCGGGTCCGATGGGGCGGGGGCAGCGCGGGGGCTGCGGGATCGGGCGTTGTTGGAGCTGCTGTATTCGACGGGGGCGCGGATATCGGAAACGGTGGGTCTGGATCTGGATGATCTCGACACCACCGAACGCACGGTGGTTCTCCGCGGTAAGGGGGGCAAACAGCGTCTGGTTCCGGTGGGGCGGCCCGCGTTGGCGGCGGTGGACGCCTATCTGGTGCGGGGACGGCCCGTGCTGGCGGCCCGCCGCTCCACCCGGACCGCCGGGGGCGCGGGGGCGCTGTTTCTCAATGCGCGCGGGGGACGCCTGTCCCGACAGAGCGCCTGGCAGGTGTTGCGCCGCGCCGCCGAACATGCGGGGGTCACCGCGAATGTTTCGCCGCATACGCTGCGGCACTCCTTCGCCACCCACCTCCTGGACGGTGGCGCGGATGTGCGGGTGGTGCAGGAGCTGCTCGGACACGCCTCGGTGACCACGACGCAGATCTACACCCTCGTCACGGTCGGGACATTGCGGGAGGTCTGGGCGACGGCGCATCCGCGGGCCCGATGATGTTGCTTCGGACATGTTTCGACGCCGCGGGTCTCGCGTGATATCCAGGACTCGGTAGCGTTTCGGTAACTGCCGTGCGGCGCCGCACCGAACACGCCGCACGCACGCGCGGCGCGCGAGTGCGGTCAAGCGGTAGCGTCTACCGAGAGCCGGACCGTGGCGAAAGCGAGGCCATCCCTTGTCGGTCTCGTTACGCTCGACGAGGCGACGGGCAGGAACGTATAAGGAGCAGCGGATCGTGACGACAGCCGGAGCGGCGGAATCGCCGAGGGGTGCCGGCCCGGAGCCGCTTAAGGTCGACCGGGCGGCCGTCGACCCCGACGAACGGGCCGCGTCGGTATGGGGTACGGGACCCGAACCCGTCCCCGCCGACGCCACGCTGGGACCGACCGGGCGCCCTCTGCGCCTGGTGCCCGACCCACCGCCGGCGACGCACCACGGTGACGCCTTGATCGTGGCCATGTGCAACCAGAAAGGCGGGGTCGGCAAAACCACCTCGACCATCAACCTCGGTGCCGCGTTGGCCGAATACGGGCGGCGGGTGCTGCTGGTGGATCTGGACCCGCAGGGCGCGCTGTCGGCGGGGCTCGGGGTGGCGCACCACGATCTCGAGTTGACCGTGCACAACCTGCTGATCGGTTCCCCCTGCAGTATCGATGACGTGCTCATGCAGACCAAGGTCGAGAACATGGATCTGCTGCCGAGCAATATCGATCTGTCGGCGGCGGAGATCCAGCTCGTCAACGAGGTGGGGCGGGAGCAGTCGCTGGGCCGGGCGTTGGAACCGGTGCGCGGGAACTACGACTACATCCTCATCGACTGTCAGCCGTCACTGGGTCTGCTCACCGTGAACGCGCTCGCCTGCTCCGACGGGGTGATCATCCCGATGGAATGCGAGTACTTCTCGTTGCGTGGGTTGGCGCTGCTCACCGATACCGTGGAGAAGGTGCGCGCTCGGATCAACAACCGGTTGAGCCTGTACGGCATCCTGGTCACCATGTTCGATGCCAGGCTGCTGCATTCTCGCCAGGTGATGGCGCGGGTGGTGGAGGTGTTCGGCGATCTGGTGTACGACACCGCGATCGCGCGTACCGTGCGCTTCCCCGATGCCAGTGTCGCCGGCGAGCCGATCACCACCTGGGCGCCGAGGTCCGGGGGAGCCGAGGCGTATCGGGCGATGGCGCGGGAAGTCATTCACCGGTCGGGCCGGTGAGCGGGGAACGCGACCCCGCACCGACCACCGAAACGCCCGCCGAACCCACCCCGGTCCCGAGCACCGAGTCGGAGCGCCCGGGTGGTTTCCATCTGCGGCTGAGCAATTTCGAAGGGCCGTTCGACCTGCTGTTGACGCTGATCTCCCAGCGACGGCTGGATGTGACCGAGGTGGCCCTGCATCAGGTCACCGACGAGTTCATCGCCTACACCAAGGCACTGACCGCCGGGTTGACGCAGCAGGGAACGCTACGGGCCGACAAGATCCTGGACCAGACCACCGAATTCCTGGTGGTCGCCTCCACTCTGCTGGATCTGAAGGCGGCGCGGCTGCTGCCCTCCGGGGAGATGACCGACGCCGAGGACCTGGAACTGTTGGAGGCACGTGACCTGCTGTTCGCCCGCCTACTGCAGTATCGGGCGTTCAAACAGGTCGCCGAACTGCTCGGGGAACTGGAGGCGGCGGCTCTGCGCCGGTATCCGCGGGCGGTCGCGCTGGAAGAGCGATACGCCGGTCTACTGCCGGAGGTTACCCTCGGAGTTGATGCGGCCGGTCTCGCCGAGATCGCCGCGGCGGCGTTTCGGCCCCGGCCCGTGCCCAAGGTGGGATTGGACCATCTGCATGCACATGCGGTGTCGGTGGCCGACCAGGCCGCGATCGTATTGGACATGCTCAAACAGCGCGGGCCGGGTGGCTGGACGAGTTTTGCCGAGCTCGTGGCCGGCTGCTCGGAACCGATCGAGATCGTGGCGCGGTTTTTGGCATTGCTCGAGCTCTACCGCGGCAGGGCGATCGAGTTCGACCAGCCCGATCCGCTGGGGCCGCTCGCGGTGAGTTGGACCGGGGAGGAACCCGGGGCGGGCGCCGCGGCGCCGATGACTATCGAAGAGGATTACGGATGACCGAAACAGTGTCGAGGTCGGCGCCCGGTTCGTCGGGCGCTCCCGGATCGTTCGGTGAACCCGAACCGCTCGACGACGATGAACTCCGTTCCGCCCTGGAGTCGATGCTGCTCGTGGTGGACAGTCCGGCCCCCGTCGAACAACTCGCCGCCGCCCTGGACGATTCCGCCGAACGGGTGGAACGGGTATTGCGGGAGATGTCGGCGGAACTGACCGCCCGGCGCAGCGGAATCGACCTGCGTTTCGTCGGCGACGGTTGGCGCTTCTATACTCGCAACGAGTACGCGCCGTATGTGGAGCGGATGCTGCTCGACGGCGCTCGGACGAGGTTGACCAGGGCCGCGTTGGAAACCTTGGCGGTGGTGGCATATCGTCAGCCGGTGACCCGAGCCCGGGTGAGCGCGGTGCGCGGGGTGAACGTCGACGGTGTGATGCGCACCCTGTTGGCCAGGGGCCTGATCGCCGAGGCGGGTACCGACCCGGAAACCAACGGCACGCTCTATCGCACCACCGAACTGTTCCTGGAGCGGATCGGTTTGGCGTCGTTGAGCGATCTGCCTCCGCTGGCGCCGCTGCTACCGGGCGTCGACCTGATCGATGAGATCAACGAGAGCCTGGAAACGGACCCCCGTTACACCAGGCTGCGCAAACCCGCCGAGGACGATCTCGACCTCGGCGCCGAGGACTGACAGGACGAACACACGTGAATACCTCCGCTCGCCGAGATGGCACACCGGAACGAAGAAGACGAGGCGAGGAGCCCGGCGCGGGTCGCCGTGGCGTTGCGCGCGAAGGACGGGACGGCCGACGCGGTGCCCGGGACACCCAGCGCAGCGGCCGCGATGTACGGGCCGCCGGCGCCGCGTCGCGTCGCACGGGTGCGCCCCAGCCCCGCTCGGGCGCCGGGAAACCGGCCGGATCGAAGCGGCGGGCCGGTGGGCCGCCGCAGCTGAGCAATGCCAAACCGGCCCGACACCAGAATGTGGAACCGGCCGAACCCACCCACACCAAACTGCCCTGGGGGGAGGGCGAGCGGCTGCAGAAGGTACTGGCCAAGGCCGGTGTCGCCTCCCGTCGGGCGGCCGAGGAGCTGATCGCTCAGGGCCGGGTCGAGGTGGATGGGATCATCGTCCGCGAGCAGGGGCTGCGCATCGATCCGTCGCGGGCGGTGGTGCGGGTCGACGGCACCCGGGTGGTGGTGCGCGACGAGCTGGTGTATCTGGCGCTCAACAAGCCCAAGGGCTGGCAGTCGACCATGTCCGATGATCTCGGTCGTCCCTGCGTCGGCGATATCGTCGCCGAGCGGGTGGCGGCCGGACAGCGACTGTTCCATGTAGGGCGACTGGACGCCGACACCGAAGGTCTGCTGCTGCTGACCAACGACGGTGATCTCGCGCACCGGCTCATGCATCCGTCGTACCGGATATCCAAGACCTACCTGGCGACCGTGCACGGTGAGGTGCCGCGTTCGGTGGGCAAGACCCTGCGCGAAGGGGTGAAACTCGAAGACGGTCCCGCGGCGGCGGACCGGTTCCAGGTCCTGGAGCTGGGCGAGGGCCGATCACTGGTGAAGGTGGTGCTGCACGAGGGCCGCAAGCACATTGTGCGCCGACTGTTGGACGCGGTCGGGCATCCGGTGATCCGGCTGGTGCGCACCCATATCGGCCCGGTGGCGCTGGGCGAGCAACGGCCGGGCACGCTGCGGGTGCTCGGCCGCGACGAAATCGGCAAACTCTATGAGGCGGTGTCTTTGTGAACGGTGTGGAGATTCCGGTCGAGATCCCCGGACAGCTGTCCGGGACGGGACCGTTGACCATCGCCATGGACGGTCCCTCGGGAACCGGTAAATCCAGTGTGTCGCGCCGGTTGGCGGCGCGACTGGGCGCCGCCTATCTCGATACCGGTGCCATGTATCGGGTCGCCACCCTGCAGGTGCTGCGCGCCGGGATCGATCCGGCCGATCCGGCGGCGGTGACGGCGGCGGTCAAGGAACTGCCGCTGCGTATCGGCACCGACCCGGAACGGGAAACGATCGAACTGGACGGCGAGAACGTCGCCGCCGAGATCCGCGGTGGGGCGGTGACCGCGGCGGTGTCCGCGGTCTCGGCCGTGCCGGAGGTGCGGGAACTGTTGGTGGCGCTGCAGCGCGAGATCGTGGCCGGGGCCGGACGCATCGTGGTCGAAGGGCGCGATATCGGCACCGTCGTACTGCCCGACGCCGACGCCAAGATCTATCTGACCGCCTCGGCGGAGGCGCGCGCGTGGCGCCGCAACCAGCAGAACATCGCCGAGGGTCGAGGCGACGACTACGCCGGGGTGCTCGCCGATGTGCAGCGACGGGACCGGCTCGACTCGACCCGCGCGGTGTCGCCGCTGCGGCCGGCCGCCGACGCGGTGCTGGTCGACACCAGTGAACTGACCATGGACGAGGTCATCGAGGAGCTGTATCGCGTGGTGGCGCGACAGATTTCGGCGAGAAACCGGGGAGTGGGCGAATGAGCGCGGACACGACCGGCGACGTGCTCGCCGGGGACGGCGTATGGAGCGAAGAATCCGAGTGGGAGATCACGGATTTCGCGGGCGATCCGGAAGTGGCCGATCAGGTGCCGATGCCCACGCTGGCGGTGGTCGGCCGTCCGAATGTGGGTAAATCGACCCTGGTGAACCGGATCCTGGGTCGCCGTGAGGCCGTGGTGGAGGATGTTCCCGGGGTGACCCGCGACCGGGTCACCTATGAGGCGAGCTGGGCGGGGCGCCGGTTCCTGGTGCAGGACACCGGCGGGTGGGAGCCGGACGCCAAGGGGTTGCAACAGTCGGTGGCGCGGCAGGCCGAACTGGCCATGCACAGCGCCGACGCGATCCTGTTCGTGGTGGACGCCGTCGTCGGCGCCACCGCCACCGACGAGGCCGCGGTGAAGGTGCTGCGACGGGCGAAGACCCCGGTGATCCTGGTGGCGAACAAGGTCGACGACGAACGCCTGGAAGCGGACGCGGCCGCGCTGTGGTCGCTGGGCCTGGGCGAGCCACGGATGGTGTCGGCCGCGCACGGTCGGGGCACCGGGGATCTGCTCGACGATGTGCTCGAGGTGCTGCCGGAGACGCCGCGCGACCGTGGTCGCGGTCCCGGACCGCGACGGGTGGCGCTGGTCGGCAAACCGAATGTGGGCAAATCCAGTCTGTTGAACAAGCTCACCGGCGATGAGCGGTCGGTGGTGCACGATGTCGCGGGCACCACCGTCGACCCGGTCGATTCACTGGTCGAGCTGGGCGGCAAGGTGTGGCGGTTCGTCGACACCGCCGGGTTGCGGCGCAAGGTGACCACCGCCGGCGGCACCGAGTTCTATGCCTCGCTGCGCACCAGAGCGGCGCTGGAGGCGTCCGAAGTGGCCATCATGCTCATCGACGCGTCCCAGCCGATCACCGAACAGGATCTGCGGGTGATCGGCATGGTCGCCGATTCCGGCCGGGCATTGGTGCTGGCGTTCAACAAATGGGATCTGGTCGACGAGGACCGGCGCCTGCAGTTGGAGTGGGAGGTGGACCGCGAGCTGGTGCGGGTGCCGTGGGCGCAGCGGGTCAATGTTTCCGCGCAAACGGGACGAGCGGTGCAGAAACTGGTGCCCGCCATGGAAACCGCCCTGGAGTCCTGGGACAAACGCATCCCGACCGGACGGTTGAATGCCTGGTTGAAGGAAGTTGTCGCCGCCACCCCGCCGCCGATGCGCGGCGGCCGGCTGCCACGCGTACTCTTCGCCACCCAGGCCGGTACCCGTCCCCCTACGTTCGTGCTGTTCACCACCGGTTTCCTGGAGGCGGGATATCGACGGTTCCTGGAGCGGCGGCTGCGGGAGGAGTTCGGTTTTGCCGGTTCGCCCCTGCGAATATCGGTGCGGGTACGGGAGAAGCGTCCCCGGAAATAGCATGTGAGCGGCGACACCCCTCCCGTGCGGTGGGCCACCGATTGAACCTGTTCGCGCCGGGTATGCGCCCGGTATCGAGCGAACAACCGATTGGTCGGAGGTAAAAGACGTGGCCGAACAGAAAAGTGGTCCCCAGGAGGGTCTGGAAGGCGCTGTGGAGGGCGCGAAAGGCAAGGCCAAGGAGGTCGCCGGCGCGGTCCTCGGCCGGGAGGGGTTGCGCCAGGAGGGCCGGACCCAACAGGACAAGGCCGAGGCCCAGCGGACCGCTGCCCAGAAGGAAGCGGAGGCCGAGAAGGCACGCGCGGAGGCCGAGGTGGACGAGCATCGGCAGCGTGCCCAGCAGGACACCCCGCAGTAGTGGGAGACGTTTTTCTCCCGTTACCGCGGTAAGGGCGGACTCGCTCATATGAACTCGAATGGCGACCATCCATGGATGGTCGCCATTCGAGTGTCGGGACCGGATCGGATCGCGTCGCCGCTTCACCCGATCCGGGTACCGGCGGGGTCGGGCAGGCCGGCACCGGTTCTCCGGTTCGGTTCCGTCGAGGCCGTGGCGGCGGCTGTCGGGGCCGGATCGGTCGGCGCGAGGGGCGGGGGTTCGACCACCGGGTGCGAGCGGGCCGGGGTGGTCGTCATGCCGTACGAATGTACGGCGAAGTGTTCGTCGGAAGCGGTTTGCGGCACCGCGACGGACGCGGCGGCCCCACCCGCGACGAACTCCGCGGCGGTCGAGACCGCGCGTAATACCGCCCACTCGGTGTCGATACCCATGGCCAGGGCGGTCGCCACGGCCCCGGAGAACCGCTCACCCGCGCCGCAGGTGTCACCGCCGAATCCCACCCGCAATTCGATGGGCACCGAAATATGCCGGGGTTCGTTCGGACCCGGTCGGTGCAGCACGGCGCCCTCGGCGCCCAGGGTGATCGCGACGGCGTCGGCCGACCACCGTTCGGCGAGCTCTCGGGCCCGATCGCCGAATCCCGACTCCGTCGGAACCAGCCGCTCCGCCTCGGCCCGATTGAGGACGACCAGGGCAGCGCCCGGCACCGGATCGGGACCGCGCGGGTGCGGGTCCCAGACCAGCGGAGTCCGTGCCGCATGGCTCGTCAGCAGGGCGCGCAGTTGCGGATGGTCCGCGGTTCCGCGGCCGTGGTCCGACACCAGGATCGCATCGGCCGCCTCCAGGGCGGTGCGCACCGCGTCGGGCAGCGGACCGTCGGTGACCCGGCCGGCGCCGGAATCCAGCCGGGTGATCGGGGTGAGCATTTCACGTCCACCCGGGCCGGCCCACGGGCCGATGGCGCGCACTCGTTCCGTGCACACCGTTTCCCCGGTGAGCGGTAGGGCGACGATATCGATCGTCGTGCCCGAGCGGGATGGAATGGTCGGGGCGCTACCGTACGGCGTGATCCCGTCCAGTAGCGCACGTAACCGACGCCCCGGTTCGTCGTCCGCGAAACCGCCGATCAGAACGGTTGCGGCGCTCTCGGGAACGGTCAGTAGCGCCGCCAGCCCGGCGCCGCCGGGACGGTGCGCCCGCCCCACGACATCCACCACCGGCACGGCCGCATCCGGGCTGCGACGGTCGGCGCGGCCCTCGATCTCGATATCGAGGAAGACGTCACCGACCACCACCACGCGACCGGGCGGCGTCGCCCCGGTCATGGACGCACCTCCAACACCTCGTCCATCGCGGTGCACGGCGCATGGACCGATACGAGACGCCTCTCCCGCATCGGGGAGACCTCGGCCTCCTCGAACGTGACGGTGTCGCCGCAGAGGGTGGTCGGCGGATTCGGCACCGACCCGGTGAGTATTCGGGCGGGTATCCCGATCTCCTGCTCGGTTCCGGTGGTGGTATCGACGCCGGCGCCCCTGGCGGGTAGGGCCGTCCGTAGATCGACAGACCGCCCGTGGCCGCGAGGTTGTCGGACGAGCATTTTCTCGGACCCGTGACCGTCGAGGCCGGTCGGGGCGTCGAAGGTCTCGGCGTGCCACGTGAGCGCCGACAACCGTGGGCGTTCACGATGAAGTCGTTTCGTGAGCTCGGCGTTCGGATACCGGGCCTCGGCCGCGTCGCCGCTGTCATCGTGGGTGGAAGGTGTGCCGCTGTGTCGGTGTATTCGCGCCGATCGATCGCCCCGGATGCCCGTGCGCGCGCAAGCGGGGTGCGGGTGGTCGCCCGATGTGGTGGCCGGTGCCCCGTCGTGCTTCGCCGGCCCGGTGATATCGGGTCGGCGGGAACGGGTGGGGTTGTCCGATGCGTCCTTGGTACTCACAGTGGTTGTTCCTTCCTCTGCGCGTCCCTGAGGGAAAGGCTCACCGCCGCGGTGAGACCGGGACGACCATGGCGTGTCGTTCGATAAGGGCGTTTCGCCCGCCCGGATACGCGAGGTGGACATCCGGACCGTTGCGGTGCGGTCACCAGCGCCACCCCGACACGGCAACCGGCGTCGCCGATCACCACGCACCGGTACGGCTCGGCTCCGAACGCGTCGGTAACGGCGAGCCTCGGACCCATCCGTCGTCTCGGCCATGGGCACCTGCCGGGACGACGGGATCGGGCGATTTCCCGCCCCGCACCAACCCGGCGGTCGGTGGTCCGGCGTGATTCGACCCGCCGCCCGCCGGGCCGGTTGTCCACCCCTTCGGTCCGTACTACCGCATGATGCGGTCGGGAATACGCGCCCGGAATCGGACGGACCGGGTACGGGTGGGATGGGCGGGAGATATCGGTGATCGGGGTATGGCCACGATCGAACAGGACCGCGGCGGGACGGGATTGTGGTAAGCGGAGCCCGACGAGGTCGCAGTTCCTGCTCATGCGGGTGTGATGCCCGAGGGGCGGTATTTGAAACCGCCTTCTCGCTACTTCTTGTCCACTCGGTTACCGAATCGTCCAGGGAAATCGACGAGTCACTCCACCGTCTTCGCCCTGGCGGCCCGTTCGGGTGTGGATACCCGGGATCGGGCGGTCCCGTCAGGGGCACACATTCGGCAGGTCTCGGCCCCGCGGCCGGACTGTCCGACGGCCGCCGACGTGGCGCGCGGCCGGGTTCGGCCATATGGTCGTCGCCGCGGTGTCGTCCATTCGGCGACAGCCCCGACAAGGCGGGTCACGACCGTACCGGTCGCGCTGCCGCGAGTTCGGTGAGCAGCCGATTCCAGCGGTCGAGGAACCTTTCGATCCCGAAATTGGCGTGCGCCCAATGCCGCGCCGCCCTACCTGCCACCTCGGCGAAGAACGGTTCGTGCACGAACTGCCGGATGCCTTCGGCCAGGACCTCCGGTTCCGTCGATATCACCCCGGCATCGGTCGGGATGGATACGGGCACCTCGGTGGTGCCCACCGCCACGATCGGCATACCGAGGTACATCGCCTCGATCACCGACAGGCCGAGCGAGGTCCACCGCGGGGTGTGCACGAATACACGACGCCGGGCCAGTTCGACGTGGAGATGCTGCTGGTCGTGATCACCCGCGCCGTACACCCGTTCGGCGGTGGTGCCCACGGCCCGATGCAGGTTTTCGGTGTCCTTCCCGAACACGTCGATCGGCGCCGCCTGCGACAGCGGAACGAGCAGGTCGGTGCCGGTGATCCGCCACCGCCGCACCGGTTCGTTGATGATGGCCGCCGCCCGCGGTAGTTCACCGTTGTAGCGATGCCCCGGGTCGCGTACACCGTGCGGGATCACCGTGACCGGCGCCCGCCCGTTGTCCCACATCAATCGGTTGAACTGGGTGACGTGGACCAGCAGGATATCGGAGCGGTCCGCCAGTGGATGCCGGCTCAGCGCGGCATGCTCGCGGGGAGTGTCGTGCTCGACGTACACCGCCGGCAGGTCGACGCCCGGTGTCCGACCCGACCATTCCCGTGTCAGCTCCAGCTCCCGGGGGCGTTGCAGGACCACGACGTCGATGTGTTCGTGGGACAGCTCGCTCGGCGCGACCTCGCGGGCGGTATCCGGCCACGGTCGGTCGCACCGGCCCAGCGCCCATTCGTTGCTTCGCGGGTGTTGCGGGTCGGTGGGCAGCAGATAGTTGTGTCCGCCCTGGACGAACGAGGTCATCCAGGAGCTGTGCACATGCCAGATGAGCACATTCAACGGACGCCTGTCCGGGGTGGACCGGTTCGCTGCAGCCTCCATGGGCGGCGTATTCCCCCGAATCGCGCTCCGAAACGGGACCGTGGGATCGGGCGGTCGTGTGCTCATCCGGTGAACACCCCCGCATCGTGCATCCGCCGCTGCCCGTTGTGGTGCGGGGACAACTCGTACACCGCGAAGGCGGTGCGGATGACCGGTTGGGCGACATTGCGGACCCGGATACCGCCGGGGGTGGTGCCGCGTTCGGTGCCGGCGTGCGCGTGCCCGTGGACGGCGAGGTCGACCCGATGCTCGTCGATGGGTTCGCCCAACAGGTACGAACCCAGGAACGGATAGATCTCGCGGGGTTCGCCGTGCAGGGTGTCGCTCACGGGGGCGTAATGGGTGAGCGCGATGGTGATATCGGCGTCGAGGCCGGACAGCGCCCGGTCCAGGGTCCGGGCCAACTCGAGGGTGTGTCCGGCGAATTCGCGCATCAGCGGTTCCCCGAACACGCTGGCGCACTTACCGGCGAAACCGCCACCGAAACCTTTCGTCCCCGCGACACCCAGGGTCCGGCCGTCGATGTCGATCGTGGTGGCGGTGCCCTCGAGCACGGTGATCCCGCTCGATTCGAGTATGTCGACCATCCGGGACTCGGCGTCGCTGTGGTAGTCGTGGTTGCCGAGCACCGCGACCACCGGAACGCCGATATCCGCGAATTCGGTGGCCACCACCTCGGCCTCGGCCGGGGAGCCGTGTCTGGTCAGGTCACCGGCCAGCAACAGCACATCGGCTCGGTCCGGTAGTTCGCGCAGCGCGGGCCGCAGCAGCCCGCGCGAATCGGTACCCAGGTGGATGTCCCCGACCGCCGCGATCCGCATCCGCCAACTCCTTTCGCTTGCCTGTGTTCACCGGAGGTCTTCGCTGCCTTCCGGGCAGGGCACCCCGATGACGTGGACATCGTTGTGGATTCGCGCGTCCGGCAGGAGCTCGTGCACCACGTCTTCCAGCGCGTTCCGCCGCTGCACCGTGCTCACCTCGCCGTCGAGCGCCACCACGTCCCCGCGGATACGCACCCGCACCCCCTGTTCCGCGGTGCGCGGGTCCTCCGCCAGGGCGCGGTGCAGTTCGGCGGCCACGTATTCGGGTGGACGGTTCCTGAACCGAGCGGAGATATCGGGCATCTACTCCACCTTTCCTGGGGGCGCCGCCGGCGCCGGTCGTGCGGACTTTCGAGGTGCGTCGTCCGTCGCCCGGGTGTCGGCGATACCGAGGTCGTCGATCAGGCCGAGAAACGCCCGCGCATAGGGCGAATGCTCCGTCTGCGCGCGTACCGACGGCCAATTCACCTGTTCGCGCAGGTCTCGGCATATACGCAGCAGTGGGCTGAGATCGAGCCGATGGGCGTCGAAGACCAGCAGCTTGTCGACCAACAGGTCGGTGGCGTCCACCACGGGCGCCACCGTGGGGCCGACCCGCATGACCTCGGCGCGATCCAGTAGCGCGTCGTCGACCTCCCGGTTGTTGGGGCGGTGGATGATATCGATCAGGGTGTTGCCGTCGTATGCCTTGGTCAGCCAATCTTCGGCGGCGTCGGCGATCCGCAGCCCCGCCTTGGCCAGTTCGCTGCGGGCGCGGGGGCTGTCCTCGGGTTTGACGAACAGGTCGACGTCATGGTCCGACGGTGGCCCGCCGCGCGCGTACACCGCGCAGCCACCCGCGACCGCGAAACGGATCCCGTTATGGGTCAATGCGTTCGCGGCGCGAGTCAGGGCATGCAGCAGCTGCTCGTTGGTCGGAACCATATCGGGCGGCTACCCGCAACCGTAGCCGCTAATCATGTCGACCGATCGGGTTCCTGCGTCGGGAATGGGACGGTCCGGCCGGCCCCGCGCACGGCCGGTCCGTTTCATGGCGCACGAACGGTTTCCGCGTTCGAGGGCCGGGAGGTCGGCCCGCGGTGGACACCGTGGCGAGCCGGTCGTGACGTTCGGTCGGGACAGGGGCGACGCTCAGTGTTCGGCCGACACGGGGGTCGGCCGGGCGGGCACCACCTGGCGATAGATCTCCAGTGTCTCGTCGGCGACCAGGTCCCAGGAGTAGCGGTCACACGCTCGGCGCCGCCCGGCCGCACCCATGGTCTGCCGCCGGTCCGGATCCTCGAGCAGACAGGACAGCGCCCGCGCCACCGGCGCGGGTTGTGGAGCGACCTGCAGGCCGGTGACCTCCGCGACCACGGTGTCGAGCATGCCGCCGACCGCGCCTGCCACCACCGGCACACCGCAGGCCATCGCCTCCAAGGCCACCATGCCGAACGGCTCGTACCAGGGAGCGCACACCACGATGTCGGCCGAACGCAACAGTTCGGGCATCCGGGTGTGCGGTATCTGCCCCAGTAACCGGACCCGATCGGCGACCCCGGATTCGGTGGCGAGCCGGCGCAGCCGGTGCAGCTCGACCTCCTCGCTGCTCCCCGGCACCCGCGGCGCGTCCGCAGGGAGGATCGCCGCATGATCGAGCCCATCACCGCCCACGGTGTCCAGATCCGTCTCCATGCCCCGGGACCCGCCGGCGATCAACAATTCGGTGTCCGGCAGATACCGCAATGCGCGGATGACGGTGTCGAAACCCTTGCGCGGAATCGGACGCCCGGCCGACACCAACCGGCGCCGACCCCCACGCGGCACGGCCGGACCGTCCGGATGGAACAGCGATGTGTCCACCCCGCTCGGCACCACCGACACCCGGTCCCGCGGCACTCCCAATCGTCCGAGTTCGGATACCTCGTCGCGGGAGGTCGCGATGATCCGGTCGGCGCGGGCGGCGATCAGACGCTCGAATTTGATTCGACCGGTCGGGCTGGTGTCGGCGACGCCCAGGTGACGGCGTTCGACCGACCCCAGGGTGTGATAGGTGAGCACCACCGGAATACCGAGGCCGCGGACCGCGAGCTCGGCGGCGGTTCCCGACATCCAGAAGTGCGCGTGCACGACATCCGGTGGTTCGGCCGACCAACGCCGGCGCAGGAAACTCGCGAAATCACCGAGATGCGGCAGGATATCGTCCCTGGGGATGGGTTCCCGCGGACCGGCGGGCACATGCACCACGCGGTATCCCGCCCCGGTCACCACCTCCATATCGGTCACCGGGTCATCGCGGCGGGTGTAGACCGTGACGTCGTGTCCGTATCGGGCGCAGGCGGCTGCCAGCTCGCCCACGTGCACGTTCTGTCCGCCGGCGTCTCCACCCAAGGGAGAGAGCGGATTGGCGTGCTCGGAAACCATGGCGATTCGCACGAATTCCTCCCTTTCGACCGTGGCCTTCCGGCCGGAGCCGTCCCGGCCCGCACGGCCGGTCGGCGAGGATCACCAGATCGACGCGATGAGCGCGACTGCCACCGCCACGAACAACGCCACCAACACCACCACCACGACTACGGTGAGCATCCCCGTTCGGGGGAAATGGTGCCTGGTCTCTGGTTCGGGCGCGGACAGTCCGGAGGTCTGCGGGGTATCGGGTGGGGTCGAACCCGGCGGCACTCCGCCACCGGGTTCCAGATCGGGGGTCTCGGCCGGGTCGGGATCCATGGATGACATAGCGGCTCCCTACTCGCCGTCGTTGTTCGGCACCTCGGGGTCGTTCGGTCGTTTTCCGGTCACCTTGCGATAGAGGACGACCGCAGCGACCAGCACCACGAGGGCGACGATCACCAGTAACTCCATATGCCGCGCATACCCCGTTCCACGTCCGTCAATCGGGTGAGAGCGCACCGGTTTCCCGGTCGTTCCGTCGCCGATCGAAAGGCCTGTTCACCGGGGCGGTTTAGCGCGTTCGGAGGCGGGAAGCCGCCCGAACGAGAGCGAGTGAGAACTCGAGCGGGTCGTCGACCCGTCGGAGTGGATCCACGAAGGAAGTCGTCGCGTGAGCGAGGAGGACAGGGTGGACCGGAATACCGATCGATCATCGGGGACGCCCGCCGCGTCGGACGGGAGTCGCCGTCCGGTGGGTGGAGACCCGAGCGGTGGTCAGGAAAAACAGCGCCAGTTGGACCCGCACCGGCAGGACCGCGAGAGCGGTTATCTGACGACGCAGCAAGGGGTACGAGTGGACCACACCGACGACTCGTTGACCATCGGCGAGCGCGGTCCCACTCTCCTCGCGGATTTCCACGCCCGGGAGAAGATCACCCACTTCGACCACGAACGCATACCGGAACGGGTGGTGCACGCCCGTGGAGCGGGCGCCTACGGCTATTTCCGGCCCTACGACGACTGGCTCGGTGAGTACACGGTCGCGAGATTCCTCACCGATCCGTCGGTGCGGACTCCGGTGTTCGTCCGGTTCTCCACCGTCGCCGGTTCGCGGGGATCGGCCGATACGGTGCGCGATGTCCGTGGTTTCGCCACCAAGTTCTATACCGAGCAGGGCAATTACGACCTGGTGGGCAATAATTTCCCGGTCTTCTTCATCCAGGACGGCATCAAGTTCCCCGATTTCGTCCACGCGGTCAAACCCGAACCGCACAACGAGATCCCGCAGGCCCAGTCCGCGCACGATACGCTCTGGGATTTCGTGGCCGAGCAGCCGGAGACACTGCACGCGATCATGTGGCTCATGTCCGATCGCGCGCTGCCGCGCAGCTATCGGATGATGCAGGGATTCGGGGTGCACACCTTCCGGTTGGTGAACGCCGAGGGGCGGGGCACCTTCGTGAAATTCCACTGGAAACCGCGGCTGGGTGTGCATTCGCTGCTGTGGGACGAATGCCAACAGGTGGCCGGCCGCGACCCCGACTACAACCGGCGGGATCTGTGGGAGAACATCGAGGAGGGGAATTTCCCGTGCTGGGAGCTCGGTGTGCAGTTGGTGCCGGAGGAGCAGGAATTCGATTTCGATTTCGACCTGCTCGACTCCACCAAGATCATCCCGGAGGAACAGGTACCGGTGCGTCCGGTGGGTGAACTGGTCCTCAACCGCAACCCGGACAATTTCTTCGCCGAGACCGAACAGGTCGCTTTCCACACGGCGAATGTGGTGCCGGGTATCGATTTCACCAACGATCCTCTGCTCCAGATGCGCAACTTCTCCTATCTGGACACCCAACTCATCCGACTCGGCGGGCCCAACTTCGCGCATCTGCCGGTGAACCGTCCACTGGCCGATGTGCGCACCCACCAACAGGACGGATACAGCCGCCACGATATCCCGCACGGCGAGGCGTTCTACACGAAGAACACCATCGGTGGCGGCTGCCCGGCCCTGGCCGACGAAGGCGTTTTCCGCCACTACACCCGCCGGGTCGAGGGCGATACGATCCGTGCCCGAAGCGAGAGCTTCCGGGAGTACTACCGGCAACCGCGGATGTTCTGGCGCAGTATGTCCGAGCCGGAAGCCGAGCACATCGTCTCGGCATTCGCCTTCGAACTGGGTAAATGCCGACGGGTGGAGATTCGCGCCCGGGTGCTGGATCACCTGGTTCGCATCGATTCCGATCTGTCCACCCGGGTCGCCGAACAACTCGGCCTGCCCGCCCCGGAGCCCGTGCCGGTGGACGAGGTGCCGATCTCGCCGGCGCTGTCGCAGTTGAACGCCCCGCCGCGGACCATCGCCACCCGCAAGATCGCGGTGTTGGCCGCCGACGGGGTGGACATCGAAGGGGTGGAGCGGCTGCGCGCGGCATTGCGCGATCGCGGCGCGACCGCGGAGGTGCTCGCCGGTCACGGCGGTGAGCTGAGTGGTGCCGACAGCGGCGTTCTGGCCGTGGACAAGATCCTGGCCACCATGGCGTCGGTGCTCTACGACGGGGTGATCGTGGCCGGAGGAGCGACCGCGGCGCGCACCATGGCCGATGACGGTCCCACGGTGCATTTCGTCGCCGAGGCATACAAACACGCCAAACCGGTGGGCGCCATCGGCGCAGGTGTGGAGGTATTGCGCTCGGGCGGCATCGTCATCGAGGCTCCGTTCGGTGAACCCGGTGTCGACGCCAACGGTGTCGTGGTGAGCGCCGGGGAGGGGGCCCAGGTGTCCGATCGGTTCGTCGAGGCATTCGCATCGACACTGCAGAAGCATCGGGTCTGGCGACGCGAGACCACCACCATTCCCGCTTGAGCGCCATCGTTCCCGTTCGGGTGCGAGCGGACGAAACCGTTTCGACGGTGGGGCGAGCCGCGACCGGCCCGGCTGCCCGGGGCGCGTCGCCGCGTGGGTCTGTCGGCCCCGCATCCGCGTCTCAGTCCGTCGGGGCCGTCCGGTCACCGTTCGGGCGCCGGCGGCGACGATGGCTGGTATCGCACAGCGGGTAGGTACGCGAGCGTTTACACAGGCAGATCGCCACCAGGAAACGATCCGAGCGGATGGTGTCACCGTCGGCGGTGACCAGCTCCACCGGACCGTCTACCAGGGCCGGGCCGTCGTCGGTGAATCGGATTCGGGTGGGCTCGGCGGGTGGATCCGCGAGGTGGTTCCTCTCGGGGCCCGTATCGATCCGGTCGGCGTGGTCCGAGACCGGTGGCGGCTCGCTCCGCTCCGGTCGTGGTCGACCGCGGTCCGGTATCGGATGCTCCGGGCGGTCTCGCTCTCGGAGCGGTCGGTCGGTCATCACCTCGTCCCGAGCGGAGGCACCCGGTACGCGGGCGTCGTGCGCACCGGGGGTGTGCAGGCCGGCCAGCAGCTCATCGGGGTCTATCGGCACGGATCACCACCAACTCCTCGTATCGCTGCTCGGGGTGGATGAGGCCTGTGGCCCGCAGCCAGGCCCGCCGCCGACGCATCACCGGCCCGAAAGGGATCGTTGCGCGGGCCACCACGGTGGCCTTCAACCCACCCGCTCGTAACTGGTCGAGGCTGATGTCGGTGCCGGAGATCGCGGAATGCACGATCAGCGCGATTCCACGGTGGTCGAGGACCCGCGGGATCATGGCGCACAGCGGGTCGAGGACGGCCCGACCATGCCGCCCCGCGTCCCAGGCGCGGGCCGCTCGGCTCGTCGGCAGCGGATGGGCGGAGGGAACATAGGGCGGGTTGGCCAGGACCACGTCGAAACGGCGGTCCCCGACGACCCGGGTGACGTCCCCGCACAGCAGTTCCAGCCGCACACCGCGGATTCGACTGTTGAGCCACGCCGATGCCACCGCGGCCCGCGACATGTCCACCGCGGTCACCGAAGCCGCACCCGACCGCGCTGCGTGGATGGCGAGTGCGCCGGTGCCGGTGCAGGCGTCCAGCACCCGCGCACCGTCCGGTAGCGCCGCCTCCGTCATCGCTCGGGCCAGCAGCCAGGTGTCCGGTTGTGGGCGATACACCCCGGGAGCTCGTACCAGCACACGCCTCACCACCCATCTGTGCGCAGCGAAGAGGTACCGGACCGCCAGCACCGCAGCAGCGCGTCGGTGCAGCGGTCCTCGAGCAGATCGGTCGCCTGGATACCGAACACCACCGAGGCGGCCAGTTCGGGTTCGTGGGCGAGCGCATCGGCGATCACGTCCCGACGAACCACCTGTTCGTGCACGGCGTCGGCCGTCACGTGTTCGCGGTAGAACCGCAGACAGGCCGGATGCGCCCGCAGGCGTTCCAATGCCTCGACCATGAGCCGGGACGCGGGCGGGGAGGTGATCTCCACGGAGGCGAAATGACCGATCATCGCGCCGCGCAGCGATCGGCGCAGACCGAACAGCGACATCATGTCGACCAGGGCGAGCATCGGCGCGGGAACGATATCCAGATAGTGCAGATACCCCTCGTCCAGTGCGGCTCCGTGTAGCAGATCGGCGTACAGGCGCGCATGCACCCGATCACCGCGGCCGCCGCCGAACTCGTCGAACTCGATCGCCACCAGCCCGGCCTTCGCCTGGCCGCGCAATCGCGGGATCACCCATGCGACCGGGTCGGCCTCCTTGTGGTGGTAGATCGAGCGGTGTACGAAGTACTCTCGCATCTGCCACCAGGTGCCCTCGTCCCGCAGCCACCGGGGTACGCCGCCCACGGCCGGCGCGGTGAGCAACCGGTCGAGTTCGGCGGCCACATCGTCGCCACCGGGCACATCGGCGCGCAACGCCGCCAGGAACCGCCGCTCGAGCTCCGTCCGCAGCCGTAGCAGCCCGATATCCCACTCCCAGTCGGCGTCCACTCCGTCGAAACCCTGATAGTGCAGCTCGTAGCAGGTGTGCAGGGTGAGATGAAAATCCTCCCCATAGGGGTCGATGTCGTCGCGGGGTTCGGGGACGGGCCGTCCCGGTGCTTTCGATAGCAGTTCCATCAATTCTGCCGACAGCGGGCCACGGGGCAGGGGTAGGCGAGCGGCCCGGGTGCCGACGGAGAGCGTCTCGGTCATGGGTACACCTCCTGGCGACCGCATACCCCCGTTCCCGCGCGGCAATCGACCCGCCCGCCGCATGGTGGCGCATCCTTCGGACGAGAAGGCGCGTCCCCGCGATCCCGGATTCACCCGGGTGGCGGGGGATACGGCCCGGAGCGCAACAATCGGGCCAGATGGGCGGCATTGCGTGCCACAGTGGCAGTGGTGGTGGCGACGGCTTCGGGCACCTCGTCCAGATCGATGTAGTCGACCCCGCTCATGGCTTCGCCGTTCCAGTAGGTCCCGCCCTGGGCCGGCACCGTGAAGCCGATATCGTTCAATGCCTGGAACAGATCGGCGGTGATCTTGTGCGCCCCGTCCTCGTTCCCGACCACCGCGGTGATCGCCACCTTGCCGAACATGGCCGGTCGGCCGGCGTCATCGATTTCCGACAGTTCCGCGTCCAACCGTTCCAGTACCCGCTGCGCCACCGACGACATATGTCCCACCCAGGTGGGGGTGGCGACGAGCAGGATATCGGTTGCCGCAATCCGTTCTCGGATTCGTGGCCACTCGTCGCCGTCACCCTCGTCGATGGTCACACCCGGCCGGATGTCGTGATCGACCACCCGGATCACGTCACCACACACCTCGTGTCGGGACAACTCCTCGAGAACGTGTCGGGCCATGAGATCGCTACTGGATTCGGCCGGTGATTTCTTCAGGGAACAGACCAGAGCGAGCGCGGTCGGTGGGGCCATGTACGAACCTCCGGCATCCTTCGGCCGGCCGACCGTTCTCGGCCGGTTTCTCTCGCGATAGCCGCCCGGCGACGGAACAAACATCGCTCGCTTCCGGGGTGCGCCGACGCGGGGAAGCGACCGTAACCGAATCGAGCCCGAGGAATATCAGCAGTTCGGCGGCCTACCGGGGCGGGAACGGCCGATTCCGTGGTGTACAGGCGAGGTTCTCCCGTGCCAGAATGAATTCAGGTTGAAGTATGCAGCCGAACCCGGAATCGTGTGCGCTGGTCTCCGAAGCGTTATGACGGGCGAGGCCCGTTCACCTCGTCGGCATCATACGTAATTCGTCGCACACGGCCGGAAACCCCCTGCCATAGGGAAGGGTTTCATATGTCGGTTACCGCCACTGCATATCAGCTCGAGGAATCGCGTCGGCACGAGCCGCGTATCTCATCTACGAGTCGAATATGGTCTCGGCGAAGTACGGATCACTCCGAATGTGTGATGGCCCGGGTGGAAGGGGAATTGGACGCGGTCCTGCTCGATGATCTGCGGGCGCTGCTCGTGTCCTGCCACTCTGTCGGTTGCCGGGTGGCGATCCTCGATCTGCGGGCCACCACCTTCATGGGCATCCGAGCCGCCACGATGTTGGCGGAGGCCAAACTCGACGCCTGGCGTGCCGGGGTGGAATTGCGGGTGGTCAGCGGACGAAAAGAGGTCGAACGGGCCTTGACGGTCGCGGGCGTGCGGCACCTGTTCCGCTACTACCCCACACTGCGCGCCGCGCAGGTGTGTTGACGGCGCCACCACATACCGATCACCCCACCCGAACGGCCACGGACGGCCGGCGGTGAAACCGGTGCGGGTGGGCGGAGTTCGCACAAACATCCGAAACCGACGATAATCGAGCGGTGATGGAACGTGATGCGGCCTCTGCCGTCGAGGCCGAGGTACTCGACCGAATCATCGGGTCGGGCACCCCGCAGCGGGTCGGCGCTTTCCAGTTCTGGTTCGAAGGGGAGCGCTGGGAGTGGTCCGCGGGGGTGGCGGAGATGCACGGTTATCCGGCCGCGCCGATGACGCCCAGCACCGGCCTGTTGTTGAGCCACAAACACCCCGACGACCGGGAACAGGTGGCCAGCGCACTGGCCAAATCCATCGCCAATGCCGAGCCGTTCTGCAGCAGTCATCGCATCGTGGACATACACGGCGAGACCCGCAATGTGATCGTCGTCGCCGACACCATGGCCGACGATCAGGGCGCCGTCATCGGCACCGCGGGCTACTACGTGGATGTCACCGAGACATTGGAGGAACACCGTAAGGAGACACTGCACGGCACCCTGCCGCAGTTGTACGCCTCCCGCGCGGTGATCGAACAGGCCAAGGGTGCGTTGATGGTCGTCTACGGCATCAATGCCGACCAGGCGTTTCGAGTGCTGATCTGGCGCTCCCAGGAAACCAACATCAAGTTGCGCGTGCTGGCGGAGCAGTTGGTTTCCGAAATAGGTGGACTCGAATACGCCTCGCCTGCCCTGCGCACCGAGTTCGACCACCTACTGTTGACCGTGCACGAGCGCATCCCCGGGGACTGATCGGACGACACCGGGTTTCGCTACCGGCCCCCCGGGTAAGTGCGCATGTGACAATCGCCGACGAGCAGGACCGACAACAAGGCGTCACCGATGGATGGTCTGGATGACCGACCGGGTCGACGCCCCGACCGCCGTGGGCGGGAGGCACAACAAGGTGGTGGTGGGTATGGTGGAACGTGTCGCGGAATCCGCGGACACGACAACGATAGGAGTGCGAATACCGGCCAAGCTGGAACAGCTGGTCATGTTACGCGCACTGGCGGAGACGGTCTCCTTGATCGCCGATTTCGGGCTCGACGAAGTGACCGATATTCGGCTCGCCTTGGACGAGGTGGCCACCTCGTTGATCGTCGATGCCGCCCCGGACACCACTCTGGGGTGCGATTTCACCTACGACGACCACCGTATGACCGTGCATGTGACCGCGACCGCGGTTTCCGATTCGTTGCAGCACCAGGAGAGCTTCGGCTGGCATATCGTGCGGACCTTGACCCGCTCGGTCGAGGTGGTTCAACAACCCTATGACGCAGTGGCAGGTGGTTATCCGACCGATGTCGAGTTCACCTGGGCCAGAGGAGGATCGGATGGTGGATGAAGGACCTCGGGTGGATCCCGGGCCTTCGCGCCGCCATCGCGGCAACGACAGCTACGACGATATCGAACCGCTCTTCGGCAAACTCGCCGAAGTGGCGGAAGGTGACCCCCGTCGGGCCGCGATACGCGACGAGGTGATCGACAGGTGTCTACCGCTGGCCGAACACATAGCCCGGAAATTCGCCGGGCGCGGGGAATCGTACGACGATCTGTTGCAGGTGGCCCGGCTGGGGCTGTTGCACGCCGTGGACCGGTTCGACGTCGCCCGCGGGTCGTCGTTCCTGTCGTTCGCGGTCCCGACCATTATGGGCGAGGTACGTCGGCACTTCCGGGACAACACCTGGTCGGTGCGGGTGCCGCGCCGGGTGAAGGAGATTCAGCTGACGCTCGGCCCCACCGTCGAGACGCTGTCGCAGCGGCTCGGTCGAGTGCCACGGGCCCGGGAGATTGCCGCGGAACTCGATATCGACGTGGTGGAGGTGACCCAGGCGCTGATCGCCGGTAACGCCTACCAGACCTCCTCGCTGGATTCGGGTACCGGCGGCGAGGACGGCGACAACACATCGTTGCCGTTGGTGGAGTCGCTGGGTGTCGAGGAGCCGTCCTACGGTTGGGTGGAGGACTATCTGGCGGTCGAACCGCTGCTCGAGGAATTGTCCGATCGAGAGCGTGAAGTGCTGCGGATGCGGTTCTTCGAATCCAAAACGCAATCCCAGATCGCCGAGCGGCTCGGAGTATCGCAGATGCATATTTCGCGCATCCTGTCCCGAACACTGGGCTGGTTGCGTGAGCAGGCGCTGCGGGACTGAACGACCTTCCGCCCCGATCCGTGGGGCGTTCGGTCGTGGCGGCTGTCCCGTCGTACCGAGGGAGGTTCCATGAGTGTGCGGTACAACCGACCGGTGCGACCCGTCGGTCCTGCTGTCGGCCCACTCGGTGAACCGTTTCCGAATGTGCGGCGTATCGCCGTGCTGCGGGGTGGGGGACTCGGTGACCTGTTCTTCGCCCTGCCCGCGCTGGAGGCCCTGCGGGCGGCCTATCCGAACGCCGAGATCGTCTTGCTCGGTTCCCGCCTGCACGCCCGTCTCCTGGAGGCCCGGCCGAGTCCGGTCGACGAGGTGATCGTGCTGCCGGAGTCGGACGGTAACGGCGCCGAGCCGGCCGAACGGGAGATCGAGGACTTCCGGCAGCGGGTCTGTCACCGGCCGGTGGATCTGGGTGTGCAGTTGCACGGTGGTGGCACCTGGTCGAATCCGTTCCTGCTGCGGTTGGAGCCGCGATTCACCGTGGGCTGTCGTGCCGAGGGCGCGGAGCCGCTCGACCACAGCGTGCCCTTCCGCTACTACCAGAACGAGACCATGCGCGCGTTGGAGGTGGCGTGCGCTGCGGGTGCGCCCGCGGTGGTGCTGGAACCGCGTATTCGGGCCACCGCCGCCGATATCGCCGCGGCCGATCGGGTGCTCGGTCTCTCGGATCGGTCGTTGATCACCATTCATCCTGGGGCGAAGGATCCGCGGCGCCGCTGGCCGGCGAGCAATTTCGCCGCCGTGGCCGCCGAATGTGTGGACCGCGGGCTCGATGTGGTGCTGGTGGGCGCCCTGTCCGAAATCGATCTACTCGACAGTGTGGCCGTGGAGGCGCGGGCGCGGGCCCCGCAGCGACCGGATTGTGGGGTGCGGCAATTGGTGGGGTCCGATATGTCCGTGCTGTGCGGTGTGCTCGCGCGCAGCGCGGCGTTCGTCGGCAACGACAGCGGGCCGCGGCATCTGGCCCGGGCCCTCGACGTGCCCACTGTGGGGGTGTTCTGGGCGGGAGATGTGATCAATACCGGGCCGATCGGCCGCACCTGGGATCGGGTACTCATCTCCTGGCGAGCCGATTGCCCGGTATGCGGTCGGGATATCACCGGCGAGACGGCGCCCCGGTGTCCCCACGATGCCTCGGTGGTCGACATGGTGTCCGTCGATCAGGTGCGGTGGGAACTGTGCGATGTGCTCTCCTCGGTCCGTACCTCGTCCGGTGAGCGCGAGTTCGGCGCCATCCGGGTCGGCAACCACAGGTGACCGTTCCCGGTCGATCCGGCCGGTACCGAGACCGAGCTCGGCGGTACACCGTTGGGCGGCGTCGTGTGAATATTGCGGTCCCCGCGCTGCGTCCGGTCGGGGTGACGGGCACCGAGGATCGGTGGTGGGCGCCGCTTCCGATCGGCGATCGAGTTCGAGATCATCGGCCGAGACGGATACAAGGAGCCACCGGTGGTCCACCGATCACCCGTCGGATCGGTCGGACTCGACATGGGGCCGGATATGCGCCATATCCGCCACGAATGCCCGATATGCCGCGTCCCGGTCCGGTGCCCGCAGCACCGACGACGGGTGGACCGTGACCAGCACCCGGTAGTCCGCGGTGGGCGCCGATCCGTCGGGATTCTCAGGGGTTTGTCGTGGTGGCGGTACGACCTGGCCGCGTATTTCGGTGACCTTCACCGAGGGATCCAGTATCGCCTTGGCCGCCACAGCGCCCAGGCACACCACGAGTTCCGGTGCCACCAGGTCCAGTTCGGCCGTCAACCAGGCCGAGCACGCCACCACCTCGGTCCGGGTGGGTTGTTGATGGATGCGGCGTTTGCCGCGTTCGGTGAACTTGAAATGCTTGACGGCGTTGGTCAGGTACAGCATGTCGCGATCGAGGCCCACCTCCGCCAGGGCCCGATCCAGTAACCGACCGGCCGGACCCACGAAAGGGTGTCCCTCGCGATCCTCGCGATCACCCGGCTGTTCTCCGATCAGGACGATTCGGGCGCGCTCGTTTCCCTCGCCGAATACCGTCCGGGTGGTGTCACGGTACAGATCGCAGCCTCGGCACTTCGCCGCTGCCGCCCGGAGCGCGGGTAGGTCCGCGTGCGCCGGCACGAATTCGGCCGCGCCGGGCGCGGGCATCAGCGCACCCCACCGAGGAGGTGTCGCGGCCCTACGGTGCGGTCCGGTGGGTTCGGGAACCGCCTGTTGCGCATGCCGCTCCTTCCGCCGGTCGCATACGGGCGGGATCGATCCGCTCTCGGTCTACCCGACGTCGGTGACGTGAAACCGTCCGGCACGAGGTGTGCGGCGGATGCGCGCCCCACATCGTTGTCGGTCGTCGACGGCCGGTCACCGCGGGTGGGTCGGCGTTTCCGCCGCCGTCGACGGCCGGTTTTCGGGCCCCGACTCGGTGTGCAGCCCATCTTCGACGGTAACGGCCTCGAATTCAGTGAAGTACGAACGGATCTATCACCGAGATGAGGAGGTCGTATGCGTAGGAAGCCGGCCGCCGCCGCGGTGCTGGCCCTTACCGCGGCGGCGATTTTTCTGCCGGCCGGGCCTGTGGCGGCACAACCGGACGACGACGGTGGATCGAATCTCATCGCCACGGGGTTTCCCGACGGTGAGTTCTCGATCGTCGACGAGGAATCCGGATTGTGCCTGACCTCCCGAGCGAGCAGGGACATCGAGCGGGGGGACGCGCCGAAGACCTCTCGAGCCGCCCACACACGCACCCCGACCGTGCACACCCGTACGTGCGACGGTTCGCAGCGGCAGCGTTGGTACTTCGACACCAGTGGGGCGGGGCCCTACTCTCGGGGGCGCTTTTTGCTGGTCAACGCGGTCGAGGAAGATACCGGTGGTCGCTTCGCCCTGACCTATCGGCGTGATCTCTTCGGTTCACGGGCCGATGTCGCCCTGGTGGGAATCGGCTCGAGCAATGCCTTGGCATGGCAGTTCCAGGACGGCTACATCTTCGAGCGGGGCCGGCCGCGCTCGGTGATCGCCCACCTTCCCGACAGCGGAAAACCCATCATGGCCACCCGCGGTAGCGGCCCGCACCAGCGCTGGCATTTCCGGACGGCCGAATAACCCGATCATGGCCGGCGCGGCGGGTCGCCGAGCTGCGCAGAATTTTGTATCGGGGGGTATACGAAAACAAACCGGTCGGCATAGAATATCGCCGTAGAAAATTGTAATAATACGTGGTCGGGGTCTGGAGGGAAGACCATGACCGTTCCGCGACCGCAATTCCCTCCTATTTCGGGATCGAGTGTCGTACGGAACGTGTCGGCAACACAGCCGGTGCCGTTGTCCACCGGACAACGGGGACTGTGGCTGGCGCAGCGACTGTGCCCCGATGTACCGATATGCGAGGCCCAATACATCGAACTTCGCGGTGACCTGAATGTCGACCTGCTACGGGAGTCGGTGATTCGAGCCGCCCTCGAATTCCAGTCGGGATATCTGCGGCTGGTGGAGGTCGGCGGGGAGCCGTATCAACTGTTCGACCCGTCTCTGGAGTCGACGGGAGCGATGCTCGATCTGCGGGCCGAACCCGACCCCATGGCGTCGGCGCTGCGCTGGATGCGCCGCGAATGCACCGCGCCACTGGATATGACCCGGGATCGGTTGATCGCCTCGGGGCTATTGCGGGTCGGCGACCGGCATTACCTGCTGTACAGTCGGATCCACCACGTCGCCTTGGACGGCTATGCGGCGATGACCATGGTGAATCGGGTTGCGGCCCTGTACACGGCGGCACTACAGGGCCGCACACCGGAGCCGAACCGGGCGGCGGACCTGGCCACGCTCTACGCGGCCGACCGCGATTATCGGGAATCGAAGCGATTCGCCGACGACAAGGCGTACTGGGTGAACAGACTCGCCGACATAGACGGCGAGGAGACCACCCTGGCCGCCGGCTCCGCGCCGGCATGTGCGGACAGCGTGGTCGCGATCACCGAACTGCCGCCGTCGACAGTAGCGCGAATCGCTGATTCCGCACAGGCATTACAAGCAAGCCCGGCCGCGGTGGTGATCGCCGCATTCGGATGTTATCTGGCCCGGATGACCGGTAGAGAACAAATTCTCGTCGATATTCCGGTATCGGGCCGGACAACGGCCGTACTGCGCAGGTCCGGAGGGGTATTCGTCAATGTGGTCCCATTTCCGATGATACCCGCTGCCGCAGATACGGTCCAGACGCTGATACGGCGGGTGCAATCCGATCTTGTGGGGGTATTACGACATCAGCGGTGCGGTATCACCGATATTCGCGAGGCCACCGGTCACAGCCGGCAACGGTGGTTCGCGGGGCCGGTGGTAAATGTCATGTTCTTCCCGCAGGCCATTCGATTCGGCCCGCTGACCGGGGAATTTCATATACTCAGCTCCGGACCGGTCGAGGATTTGCTCGTAGATCTGTATCAGACCGGGGACCCGCCACGAACAATCCTGCATTTTCTGGCCAACCCCAACCTGTACACGCAATCCGCGCTCGATGCGCGTCGAGCCGAATTCATGGAATTCCTCGACGCTTTCACCGCCGCCGAGCCGACCGCCGACATCGATCGGATTCACCCCGACAGCGTTCGCGAAGCCGTTCGAAACCGGCGTCGTCGAGAAGATCTCGCATTCTGGCGAACCGCTCTCGCGGACCTTCCGGTCGAACTTCCGTTGCCGGTGGATCGGCCCCGGCCTGCGGTGGCGTCGTATCGGGGGGCCACACTCGATTACACCCTGAACGCGGATGTGACCGAATCGCTCGGTCGACTCGCGCGTCGGTGCGATTCGACGCTGTTCATGGTGATGCACACCGCGCTGGCGGTGCTGTTGGCTCGAATGAGCGGTAGCACGGATATTTCGATCGGCACACCGATCACCGGGCACGGCCCGGCCGAATTCGACGACGCGGTCGGCGCATTCGTCAATACTTTGGTTCTGCGCACCGAGATCGATTCCGGTGAGCGGTTCGTCGATGTGCTCGCCCGGGTTCGGGGGATCGATCTGGTGGCCTTCGAACACGCCGATATCCCGTTCGAACAGTTGGTGGATCGGCTCGCGCCGCAACGCTCCCGGGCACGCCATCCGCTGTTCCAGGTGATGCTGGAAGTCCGGGATCACGCACAGGTTGAACCCGCGCCATGCGGTATCACCACCCCGGCAAGGGGACCGACCGATGAAA
>NZ_BAGE01000035.1 GCF_000308675.1 Nocardia paucivorans NBRC 100373
GGTATCCATCTCGGCCGGCCGGATACCGGGTCTCCCATAACGGTGGCGCGGGGCACCGGTTCCCATCTGAACGCCGCCGGCACCCCGTGGGGGCTGCGGTTGCTGAACGGACTCGCCCGGGCGCCCGGTGCCGCCGGGGCCGCCATCCGCTCGTTGTTCACCCCGGGTCTGGAGAAGATCCTCACCGGTGCGGAGCCGCCGATTCTGACCACCGAGATGGCCGCGGGTGGCGGTGTCTGCACCGCGAACGGTCTGGCCACCCTGTACACCCCGCTCGCATGCGATGGGATGATCGCCGGTCGCAGATACCTGTCCGGGGCCGCCATGCAGGCCATTCGACGTATCGAGCGGTACCGTCCCGACGGCGGACTGTTCTTCTATCTGCCGCCACTGTGGCATCTGGGCTACCACACCTTCCCCACCCGGGGCGGCTGGAGCGCCTTCGGTCATATCGGGCTCGGGGGCTCGTTCGGTCTGGCCGATCCACGTTCGGGCCTATCGATCGGATTCGTGCACAACCGGCTGGCGCTCGAGAGTATCGGTTGGGATATGGCCACCCCCGCGTGGCTGTTGCCGCTCATCCTTTCCGGGCTGCGGGCGTCCGGGCGGATCAGCCGCGAGCAGGCCCCCGATATCGCTGCCTGAGCCCCGGATCGCGCGCGACATCCGGTCGGTGTCGCGCGCGATCCGATTCAGGTGAGATAGCGATAGGCGGGGGATCCCGGTTCGAGCCGTTCGCACTGGATGGGCGAGGCGGCGATCCGGGCCAACAGCGGGTCGAGCCCTTCCCGGACGCCGAGTTCGATACCCACCAAAGCGGCGCCGGTCTCCCGGTTGTTGCGTTTGACGTACTCGAACAGGGTGATGTCGTCGTCGGGGCCCAACACCTCGTCCAGGAAGCGGCGCAGCGCGCCCGGTTCCTGGGGGAAATCCACCAGGAAATAGTGCTTGAGCCCCTGGTAGACGAGGGAACGCTCGATGACCTCGCTGTAGCGGGAGACATCGTTGTTGCCACCGGAGATCAGACATACCACCGTCGAGGACGGGGAGAGGTCGATCTCGGTGAGCGCCGCCACCGACAGGGCCCCGGCGGGTTCGGCGATAATGCCCTCGTTCTGATACAGGTCCAGCATGGCGGTGCAGACCGCGCCCTCGTCCACCTGCATCATCCGGAACGAGCCCGCACCGGCCGGTGGCTCGGTCGCGGTGAGCAGCGGTAGCGAGGCGTGCGAGACCACCCGTCCGCCGAATCCGGACACCGCCGCGTACGGCACCGCGCCCACTCGGCGCACCGCGGCGCCGTCGACGAACGGGTCGACCTCCGGCAGGGTCACCGGACCGCCCGAGATCAGGGCCGCCGTCATGGAGGCCGCGCCCTTGGGCTCGACCCCGAGGATGCCTGTGGCGGGAGATCGTTCCCGCAGATAGGTGCCGATTCCGGCGAGGCAGCCCCCGCCGCCCACCGGTACCACCACCAGGTCGGGCGGGGTATTCATCTGCTCCAGGATTTCGGCGGCGATGGTGCCCTGACCGGCCGCGGTGCGGGTGTCGTCGAACGGGGGAACCATGGTGGCGCCGGTGCGTTGGACATCGGCCTGGGCGGCCGCCGCCGCGGCGTCGTAGGTTTCGCCGATGGCGATGAGCTGTACGAATTCGCCGCCATGTGCGCGGATTCGGTCGCGCTTCTGTTTGGGGGTGGTGGTCGGCACGTAGATTCGGCCGGTGATACCCATGGCCCGGCAGGCGAAGGCGACGCCCTGGGCGTGATTGCCCGCGCTGGCGGCGACCACCCCGGCCGCGCGTTCACGCTCATCGAGCTGCACCACCAGGTTGTAGGCGCCGCGCAGTTTGTAGGAGCGCACCACGCCGAGGTCTTCGCGCTTCAGATAAACCTGTGCGCCGGTGATTTCGGACAGCCGCGGACAGGGCTGTAGCGGCGTCGGCTCGATAATCTCGGCGAGGCGTTTGGCGGCGGCGTCGATCTCGTCCGCGTTCAGCGCGGGACGGGTCAGTGACATGTCTTCGAGCACATCGAGGGGATCGGCCACTCGACCATGCTGCCACCTGCCGGTTCGTGGCAGCGCAGTGGGGGCCATCTCCGGGCGTGGCCCATGGCCTGCGCAACCTACCACGTCGGGCACGTCCCACGGACCGGCGGGCAGCCGATCCGTGTCCCCCGAGCGGCATCGCCGTCCCAGGGCGGAGCGGGCACCCACAGGGCCGCCGGCCCGAGACGACGTCCCGGGGTGAGGCGGGGCATGCCGCCGGGCGGCCCGGCCGGACGAGGTGGAACTCTCAATCCAGGGGTGTCAGAACGAAAACCGGGATCTGTCGGTCGGTCTTCTTCTGGTAGTCGGCATACGGCGGGTAGGCGGCGACCGCCCGTTCCCACCACACGGCCTTTTCCTCACCGAAGACCTCGCGGGCCAGGTAATCCTTCTGGACGGTGCCGTCGCGCAGTTCCACATGCGGATCGGCGATCACGTTGTAGTACCAGACCGGGTGTTTGGGCGCGCCGCCCAGCGAGGCGACCACCGCGTACTCGCCGTCGTGTTCCACCCGCATGAGCGGAGTCTTGCGCAGTTTGCCGGTCTTGTTGCCCTTGGTGGTGAGGAGCACTACCGGCATGCCCTGCAGGGTCGTGCCCTTGGTTCCGCCGGAATTCTCGTACTTCTCGGCCTGTTCGCGGGCCCAATCGGACGTGCTGGGTGCGTATTCTCCTGAAAGCGGCATACGGCGTGCAACGTGCCGGAGAGCCGGAGTGTTCCCGCGGGCCGGGGACCGGCCGGCCGCCGATAATTTCGACTTCCCGAACTTCTTTACAGGGGTATCCTGAACTGATGGCAGTACCTCGTCCCGTGCAGGCGCGTGCCACCGCCTCGTCCGCGGTGGAGTCGTACGATGCCGTCGATATTGCGGGTACCCGGTGGCCGCTGTACAAACTGGAGGCGCTGGTGATCGCGCTGCTCACCGTTCTGGTCCTGGGACTCGTCACCGGGTCCGCGCAGACCGCGGTCCTGGTGGGGGCCGCGGTGGGGGCGCTGTTGTGGGTGACGGGGCGCTACCGCGCGGCGCACCACAACCCGCATCCGTATCTCCGACCGAAGGCGGGCCGCCCGATATAACCCCGCGCCGGCGCGGCCTCAGCGCACCAGCAGTGCCACCGGCAGCCGGGCGAACAGTTTCTCCATCCGGGCCCGGCCCTGGAAGGTGTGTCCGGTCAGTCGGTCGGTCCAGCTTCCACTGGGCAGCTCGAGAAAGGTGTCGCCCCAGCCGGTTTCGGCCAGGGCGACGCTGTGCCGGGTGGTGGCGACGACGACCTCCGGCTCCGACCCGAACCGACCGCGGGCATAGGCGACCAGTTTGTCCTCCTGCTCACCGTAGGCGAACAAGGGTGTGTAGGTGCCGCCGACGAAACAATCCGGTTTCTCCCGGCGTAGCCACAGCGCGTAGGCCACGATCCACATCTTCGCCGCCCCCGTGATATCCGGTTCCGGGGTGCTGGTCAGCGAATGCAGCATCGCGGCACATCGACCGAAGTCCACCGGACGTCGATTGTCCGGATCGACCAGCGAGTCCTCCCACAGCTCGCAGCCCTGGTAGATGTCGGGGATCCCGGGGGCGCACAGCTGCAACAGTTTCTGCGCCAGCGAATCCGACCACGCGTGCGGGGCCAGATCGTGGGCCAGATCGCCGAGTTGTCCGCCGACCGGCCCGTCGATCACCGTGTCCAGCCAGGTGTGCACCGCGGCCTCGAACTCGATATCGGGATCCTCCCAGGACGTGTGTTCACCGGCCTCACGTATCGCCTTCTCGGCGAAGACGTGCAACCGTTCGCGCAGGCCCGGTACCGCGGAGGCGGGCCTACCGTCGGCGGGCCAGACGCCGAACATGTTCTGCAACAGGAACAGCGCCGTCGCGCCGTCCGGTGGTGGGGCCATCTCCAACCAGGACAGCACCGATCGGGCCCAGGTCCGCGATACCTGGGACAGCACCCCTATTCGGGCGCGCACATCCTCACCACGTTTGGTGTCGTGGGTGGACAGTGTGGTCATGGAGGCGGGCCAGCGGGTGGCGCGGCCGATATTGGCCAGGTGGAATTCGTTGACCGAATGTCCGAATCGAGCCGGGTTGCCGCCCACATCCTGTAGCGACACCAGGCGCACCGCCCGGTAGGACATGATGTCCTCCACCGCTTTCGCGGTGATCGCCCCGTTCACCTGGGCGAAGCGGGTCGTCGCGGAACCGCCCGCGGCCAGTGCCCGCACCAAAACCGACAACGGGACCCGAAGTTCGCTGTTGCGCCGCTCCACATCGGCCACCACGGCGCTGATCATCCCGGCCAGCGGGGTGTAGTCGGAGCGATACACCGGCATGAAGGCCAGCACCTCGATGGTGGCGTTGGTCAGGGCCATGGTGTCGAAATCCTCGGCGCCGGCATCCTGTTTGATCGCCGTGACCAGCCGGCGGACCTCCGGGGCGAGAATGGTTTCGGCGACCGCGCGTTTGATGCGATGCTGTTTCTCTCCGATCCAGACGCGGTCGCTGCCGTGACCGGCGACGGCCCGCGACAGTTCGGTGAGCGGTTTCTCACCGGCCGGATCGATCAACACCCCGCCGAAATCGGCGAGTGCCTCGTAGCCGGTGGTGCCATCGATCGGGAGGGTGGGATCGAGGGGTTCCCGATTGGACAGGATCTTCTCCACCAGCAGGAGGCGGTGCGGGCCGATGATTCGACGCAGACGGGCCAGATAGGACGCCGGGTCGGTGAGGCCGTCGGGATGATCCACCCGGACACCATCGATGAGATCGTGATCGCACCAGGCCATGAGTTCCCGATGGGTGATATCGAAGACCTCGGTCTCCTCTTGGCGCAGGGCGGCCAGGGTGTTCACCGCCAGATAGCGGCGGTAGCCGCACACCCCCGATTTCCAGCTCACCAACCGATAGTGCTGTTTGTCGTGGATGCGCAGGGCGTTGTCGCCGTCGGTGCCGGGGGCGATGGGGAACCGCATATCGTGCAGGGCCAGCATGGGTTCGGGCCCGGTGCGGTCGACGGTGAGCGCGGCGGGGTCGTTCTCGCTCTGTAATACCGGTAGCGCCAGTCGTCCCCCCGCGCCGTTGCCGGGGCTCCAGTCGATATCGAAGTAGTGGGCGTATTTCGAGCGACGGCCGTTGCGCAGCACATCCCACCACCAGCGGTTGTGCTGCGGATTGCCGACGCCGACATGGTTGGGCACCAGGTCGATGATCAGGCCCATCCCGCGGGCGCGGACCTCGTCGGAGAGGGCCTTGAGTCCGCCGGGGCCACCCAGGGCGGCGGAAACCGTGGTGGGGTCGGTGACGTCGTAGCCGTGGATGGAACCGGGCTGGGCGGTCATGACCGGGGAGAGGTACAGATGCGAGATGCCCAGTTGTTGCAGGTATTCGGCGATGGCGGCGGCGCCCGCGAAGGTGAGTACGTCGGGACGCAGTTGTAGCCGGTAGGTGCTGCGCACCGGGGTGTGCCGGACACGGCGTCGGGCGGGCACGGTCGGTGGGGCTTCGAACATGCGCTTCTCGGGAATCGGCTCGGTCTCGGGTGACGGCTCGGTCATGCGAACGACTCGTCAGCCGGGACGGTGGACGAGCAGGCGTGGCAAATCGGGCGCACACATGGCATCGACAGTAGCGCCACCGGACGCGGAACCGGGCGGGTGGTGGCCTTTCGGCCTACCGATTCGCGGTGCGATCCGCCGACCACCGGCGCTCATAACCGAGTTTTCGGGCGAGCGCGGCCAGTGGGCCGAGGATCGCTCGTTGCGGCCGGGCCGGGATACCGGCGAGATAGCCATCCTGTTGCTCCCACAGCAATGCCAGTGCCAGCGGGTCGCGCGGGACGCCGGAGCAGGTGGTTCGACCGGCATTGTCGAGCGCGCACCACAATTCGAACATGCGCCGATGCCGCAGTGCGGGGCGGATTTCGTGTTCTATCACGGTATTCGGTTCGGCGCTTCGGAATTCGTGCACCGTGCGCGCGGGGGCCGTCACGGTATCGCCGGGGCGGGCGTGGATCGTGCGGCCGGCGATGCGAAAACGCACCGCGCCCTGCCGGACGGTCCACCGTTCGGTGAGTACCGGGTGCCAGTGCGGTCCGGCCTGCCGGGCGGGGATCGGGAGTTCGTGACGCAAACGTAGGTACGTGCCCTGATCATCGGTGCCCTCGGCGAGCACCGTGACGCGATGGCCGCTACGGAAGGTGAGTGTGTCGCCGGTGGTCATGAGACAATTAGAAAGGTTACCTTCATAATATGTCAATGTCTTCGATGTCCTCGTCGCCGTCTTCGTCGCCGTCTTCGTCGCTTTCGGTGTCCGATCTGCCGAGGTCCGCCGAACCCTCACTGTTGCAGCTGCTCATTCGCGCCGCCCGGGCCTTCGAGGACGAACTGAACCGGGAATTGCGCGCCCGATTGGGCGACGAATTGCGACCTGCCCACTACGCGGTCTTCCGCTATCTCGATCCCGCGGGGTCGCGGGTGGGGGCACTGGCCGAAGCGGCGGGGATGACGCAGCAGTCCATGGGGGAGCTGATCGGACAGCTGGAGCGGGCCGGACTGGTTCGGCGTCGGGTGGACCCCACCGATCGGCGGGCCCGATTGGTGGAATGCACCGAGGCCGGGATCGTCGCGCTGCGGATCGCCGGGGCGCGGATCGCGCGGATCGAGGAGGTGCTGCGGGTCGGGATGGGGGTCGAGGAGTTCGACGAGATGCGACACCACCTGGGTCTGGTGATCGATGTTCTGACGCGTGGGCCGGTGGCGCTCACGGAGAAGGATCGGCGACCCCTGGAGGGGAATGCCCCGGACGATTGCTAACTTGAACAACGTTCAGGCCGCGGCGGTGCGTGCCGTGCGGCCGTCGCCGACAGCGAAGGACCCGAGCTCTCGTGGTATTGACCCCCGCCGAGATCACCGCCCTCGACGCGCGATATGTCTGGCATCCCTACGGCGGTTTTCCGCCCACCACCCAACCGCTGGTGGTCGCCTCGGCCGCCGGAACCCGCCTGACCCTGGCCGACGGACGGGAACTGGTCGACGGAATGAGCTCCTGGTGGGCGGCCGTCCACGGTTACCGGCATCCGGTCCTGGACGCGGCCCTGCGGGAGCAATCGCAACGAATGAGCCATGTGATGTTCGGCGGGCTCACCCACGAGCCGGCCGTGCGGTTGGCCGAACTGCTGGTGCGTCATACCCCGGCCGGATTGGACAAGGTGTTCCTGTGTGACTCCGGTTCGGTGTCGGTCGAGGTCGCGGCCAAGATGTGTCTACAGTACTGGCGCTCGCTCGGCCGCCCGAACAAACGGCGGCTGCTCACCTGGCGCGGCGGCTATCACGGCGACACCTTCACCCCGATGAGCGTCTGCGATCCCGAGGGCGGGATGCACGCCCTGTGGACCGATGTGCTGGCCGACCAGATTTTCGTCTCCGCGCCGCCGCGTGACTACCGCGACGACTACGTCCGGGAGCTGGAGACCGCTCTGGCCGCCCACGCCGACGAACTGGCGGCGGTGATCGTCGAGCCGGTGGTGCAGGGTGCGGGCGGGATGCGCTGGCACGATCCGCGATATCTCGCCGATCTGCGGCGACTGTGCGACGCGCACGAGGTCCTGCTGATCTTCGACGAGATCGCCACCGGGTTCGGCCGCACCGGCGCTTTCTTCGCCGCCGAACACGCCGGGGTGTCGCCGGATGTCATCTGTGTCGGCAAGGCCTTGACCGGCGGATACCTCACCCTGGCGGCCACTCTGTGTACGACCCGGATCGCCGAGACGATCAGTGCCGCGCACGGTGGGCTCATGCACGGGCCCACCTTCATGGGCAACCCCTTGGCCTGCGCGGTCGCCGTCGCCTCGATCGAACTGCTGCTCGCGCGCGACTGGTATGGGGAGGTGACACGGATCGAGGCGGAGCTGATCGAGGGATTGGCACCGGCGCGCGGGTTGCCGGGGGTGGTGGATGTGCGGGTTCTCGGCGCCATCGGGGTGCTCGAGCTCGACCGTCCGGTGGATATGCGCGCGGCGACCGACGCGGCGGTGGCGGCCGGGGCCTGGCTGCGGCCGTTCCGGAATCTCGTCTACGCCATGCCGCCGTTCATCAGTGGCACGGACGATATCGCAACCGTCACCGCGGCCATGGTGGCGGCCGCCGCGGCCTCGTGCTGATCAGGCCATCCATGCCGGAACGATCGGATCACCGCTGTCCGGGGTGCGCACGGCGGCATCGGCCGGGGCGGTGTAACCCTGCGGTCCCGCGGATATCCGTCGGGTGGCTTCGGCGGGCAGGATGACGGTATCGCCTTCGGTGGCCTCGAGGGGTGCCGTCCAGGTCGAAGCTCGCCCGGCCGGTGAGGATGGTCCAGATCTGTTCCGTATCGCAGGAGTGCATGGGTCCGCGGTTGTCCGCCGTCATCTCGACCCGCCACAGGAGCTGCGACGATCCGCCCAGGGTGGGTGAGGCGAGGGTGGTCATCACGGCATCGGGGGTTTCGGTACGGCGGGTTTCGGACTGTCGGATGATCGGCATGACGGCTACTCGCCAAGATGGACAACAAAGTTGTCCATATAGTCAACGAGCATATAGTCAACGAGGTTGTCCATTATGTCAACGGGATCCCCGAACACCGGCCGTTCCCCGGAGTCCGGTGGCTATGAACTACCGTTGCGCATGCTGCTCGGATTCCGTGTCGTCATCGACGAGGTGCACGCGGATCTCGCCGAACACGGACACGCCGAGCTGCGGCCCATGCACGGTTTCATGTTCCAGGC
Organism: Nocardia paucivorans NBRC 100373; assembly: GCF_000308675.1. GTDB lineage: Bacteria > Actinomycetota > Actinomycetes > Mycobacteriales > Mycobacteriaceae > Nocardia > Nocardia paucivorans. The sequence goes on from NZ_BAGE01000035.1 coordinate 8,804, forward strand.
CATCGGCCGGATCGGTGGTGCGAACGGCTGCACCGCCGCCGACCTCGGTCGTGCCCTGGGTATCTCGAAACAGGCCGCGGGCAAACATGTCGAGGCATTGGAGCGGTTGGGGTATCTGACGCCCGGACGTGATCCGGCCGATGCCCGGCGCAAGGTCTATACGCTCACCGAACGGGCTCTCGATGCGCTGGACCGCTCGGTGCGCGCCTTCGATCGCATCCACCGTCGGTGGGCCGCCCTCATCGGAGCCGATCGGCCGGCCGCATTGGAGGCCGATCTGCGCACCCTCACCCCCGATGGGCCGTTCCGGTTGGATACGCCCGGTTGGTTCGCCTCGTCGTGAACTCCCGGGATTCGTTGCCGGTGGTCGTCGAGTGCGTGGGGCGTGTCGTGCTCGGGAGATGGGGTCACCCGGCCGGGACGAGTTCCTGAACGGCGTTCAAGTATGGTGTACAGCTGTGATGATCGACCCCTTGGCCTGGCTGGATGAGCGCGCTGCCGAACGGGTGGCCGTCGGATTGCGCCGGCAGTTGCGGCCCCGAGCGGTGCATTCGTCGGCGCTGGATCTGGCCTCCAACGACTATCTGGGCCTGGCGCGCCGGCCCGAGGTGATCGAGGCGGCGATCGAAGCGGTGCGCCGCTGGGGCACCGGCGCGACCGGATCGCGGCTGGTGACCGGGACCACCACCGATCACGAATTGCTCGAAATGGAATTGGCCGAGTTCGTCGGGGCCGAATCGGGACTGGTCTTCGCCTCCGGATACGCCGCCAACCTCGGGGTGGTGACGGCATTGGCCGGGCGGGGCTCGCTCGTGGTCTCCGACGCGCGCAGCCATGCCTCTCTGGTGGACGCCTGCCGGTTGTCCCGGGCCCGGGTGGAGATCGCCCCGCACTGTGATGTGGCGGCGGTCGACCGCCTGCTCGCCGAACGCACCGAAGAACGGGCACTGGTACTCACCGACTCGGTGTTCAGCGCCGACGGGAACCTGGCGCCGCTCGTCGAATTGCACCGGGTGACCCGGGCCAATGGCGCGGTGCTGATCGTGGACGAGGCACACGGGATCGGGGTGCGCGGCGCCGGCGGTCGCGGTCTGGTGCACGAGGTGGGGCTGGCGGGGGAACCGGATCTGATCGTCACCGCCACCCTGTCGAAGGCCCTGGCCGCGCAGGGTGGCGCGATACTGGCGAGCCATCGGGTGCGGGCGCATCTGATCGATGCCGCGCGCACATTCATCTTCGACACCGGTTTGGCGCCCGCCGCGGTGGGCGCCGCTCGTGCGGCACTGCAGGTGTTGCGCGCGGACCCCGGATTGGCCGGACAGGTCCTGGAGCGGGCGGCGGAAATCGCGCGGATCGCGGATGTGCCCACACCGGACTCGGCGGTGGTCTCGGTGGTGCTCGGCGATGCGCAGGTGGCCTACGAGGCCGCCCTGGCCTGCCGGGAACGCGGGCTGGAGGTGGGCTGTTTCCGTCCGCCGAGTGTGCCGGAGGGCACCTCCCGGCTGCGGATCACCGCCCGCGCCGACCTGTCGCCCACCGATATCGACACCATTGCGGTCGTCCTCGGCGAGGTGCTGGCACATGCCCGCGCCACCGACGCGATGGCATCGTGAGGCGCCGATGAGTCCGCTGCTGATCACCGGAACCTCCACGGAAGTCGGGAAAACCGTGACGACCGCCGCCCTGGCCGCCACCGCCCGGGCCGCCGGCCGCACCGTCGCCGTCTGCAAACCCGCCCAAACCGGTGTCGTCGAAGGGGAACCCGGTGATCTGGCCGTCGTCGCGAACCTCGGCGGAGCCGGCCGCACCGTGGAACTGGCCCGCTACCCCGAGCCATTGGCCCCCGACACCGCTGCCCGTCGGTGCGGCGCGCCCCTGCTCACCCTGGCCGAAACCGCCGCCGCCGTGGACGATCTCGCCGGGGCCGATGTGGTGCTGGTGGAAGGCGCGGGCGGACTGCTGGTACGGCTCGGTGATTTCACCCTGCTCGACCTGGCCGTGGAGTTGGCGGCGCCCGTACTGGTGGTTGCCGCGCCCGGCCTCGGCACCCTCAACCACAGCGAGCTGACCACCCGTGTCCTGCGCGCCGCGGGGGTTCCGTGCGCCGGGCTGGTCGTCGGTTCCTGGCCGGACGATCCGGATCTGGCGATGCGGACCAATCGCTCGGACCTGCCCCGGGTCACCGGCGCCGAACTCGTCGCGACCATACCGGCGGGGGCCGGTTCCTGGTCGCCGGAGAAATTCCGTGCCGCGGCGCCCACCTGGTTCCCCCGGACATGGACCGCGCGATATCTGGGAGCCGGATAACCCGTCTGCCGGTGCGGCCACCGGAATTCGTTGTGTGGTGTGGCGGGGACGCATAGGGTTTCGCCATGTCGATCAGCACGTCCGCCGCACGGGATATCGCTGTGCTCCCGGACCCGTTGCGCCAGGTCTTGCACGCCGGTGCGGTGATGCCGCCCCGGCCGGTGACCACCGGGACGACGAGCCGGGGCCGCGGATTCGACGCCCTAGCGATACCGGTCTGAGCGGAGTTGTCCGACGGTGGCCGAGCGAAGTGGCGCGCGGGTGTCCGAGCCGGACCCGGCCGATGCGGCGACCGGCCCGCTCTGGCGGGCCGTGCAGGCATTTCGGTTGGTGACGCTGCTGTATGCGATCGGGCAGCAGTTCGCCTCGGTGCCGTACTACCACAATCAGCGGCTGAGCTGGTTCTGCATAGCCGTGATGGTGATGTGGTCGGGGATATCGGCCCTGGCATTGGCGCAGTGGCATACCACGGAGGTCGCCCGCACCCGGCGGCGTGTGGTGATCGGCGACCATATCGTGGTGATCGGATTGATCGCCGCCACCCGGCTGGTCGCCGACTACGACTGGTATCACGGGCATCAGCCGCTGCCGACCACCATGTGGGCGACCAACGCGGTGATCTCCGCGGCGATTCTGCGCGGGCCGACGGTCGGGGTCGGTTCCGGTCTGCTGATTGCGGCGGTGATCCTCACCGTCCGCGAACAATGGGGAGAAGACGTCTGGAGCGATGCGACCGCCCCGGTGCTGGTGTCGGTCGGACTGGCTCTGGGGCTGGCGGCCAATACCGCGCGCCGCGCCCAGGAGCAGTTACAGCGCGCGGTGCGGATGACCGCGGCCGCCGAGGAACGGGAACGGCTGGCCCGCGAGGTACACGACGGTGTGTTGCAGGTGCTCAGTTACATCAAACGCCGGGGCGGCGAGATAGGCGGACCCACCGAGGAATTGGCGCGGCGGGCCGGTGAACAGGAAGTGGCGTTGCGCATGCTGATCTCCGAGCAGGGCACCGAGGTCGACACCGGGGGTGGTGAAGTGGATCTGCGTTCGCTGCTGACCGGTTATGCCTCCCCCACGGTATCGGTGTCGATGCCGGGGGATCCGGTGCGGATCGAACGCCGGGTCGCCCACGAGATCGCCGCCGCGGTGGCCACCGCTTTGCACAATGTCGAATTGCACGCCGGACCGGGCGCCCGTGCCTATGTGCTGGTGGAGGACACCGGAACGGAACTCGTCGTCAGTGTGCGCGATGACGGTGTCGGTATTCCGCCCGGTCGGCTGGCCGAAGCCGAGGCCGAGGGGCGGATGGGGGTGTCGCGGTCGATCACCGGACGTATTGCCGCACTCGGCGGCACCGCCGAGTTGCTCACCGCGGATACGGTGGGGGAGGGCACGGAATGGGAGTTCCGGGTGCCCCGCACCGCCTGATCCGCCCCACGGACTCTGGCACGATAGGCGGGCGGAAACGGCGGAGAGGAGGGCCCGCGGTGGCCGATCGAACCGAGGCCGAGGGGATCTCGGTCATGGTGGTGGACGACCACCCCATGTGGCGGGAGGGGGTGTCCCGCGATCTCACCGAGGCCGGTTTCACGGTGACCGCCACCGCCGACGGCGTCGCCTCGGCCGCCCGCCGGGCCGCGGCCGTTCGGCCCACCGTGGTGCTCATGGATATGCAGCTGCCCGATGGCAGTGGTGCCCGGGCCACCGCCGAGGTCTTGCGGGTATCACCCGACAGTCGGGTATTGGTGCTGTCGGCGTCGGCGGAACGCGGTGATGTCCTGGATGCCGTCAAGGCGGGTGCCTCGGGGTATCTGGTCAAGAGCGCGTCGGCGGCGGAGCTGATCGCCGCCGTGCGGGCCACCGCCGCCGGGCAGGCGGTGTTCACGCCGGGGCTGGCCGGGCTGGTCCTCGGCGAATACCGTCGGATGGCCAATGCGCCCGCCGATTCCGGTGCGCCGAGTCGTCCCGCGCTGACCGAGCGGGAAACCGAGGTGCTGCGTATGGTGGCGAAAGGGTTGTCCGCCAAACAGATCGCGGCCCGGTTGGGTTTGAGCCATCGAACCGTCGAGAACCATGTCCAGGCCACCCTGCGCAAACTGCATCTGGCCAATCGGGTGGAACTCACCAGATACGCCATCGAACAGGGCTTGGAATAGTCGGCGCGGGTGACGATGCGGCGGCGTCGTACCGAAACGGGATGGCGCGCATCGCATCGGTGGGACCGGAGGAAATCGGTGGGACCGGAGGAAATCGAGTAGATCCCGGCACGCTACCGAGTAGTACTACTCATGTGCGGACGGTCGCGGTGGTCGAGCATCGATGGTATGACCACCACTATCGATCCGGCACTGATAGAACGCCTTTCCGGCGAGTTCACCACGCTGGGCAGGCATATGGGGGCGCTCGGACACGACCTGGGACTACTGCGTGCCCAGCTGCTCGCGGGTGGGTCGGTCGCCGAGGGAAGCGAGCCGAAGGCGCTCGGGACACCCACCCCGCCCCCGGCGGGGGAACAGTATGTGAATGTCGAGACCTCGCGACCCGACAGTCTCCCGTCCACCGCCCCACCGGAAACCGGAGCGGTCGAAGCATCGCCCGAGATGGAGGCGGAGAAGGACACACCGGTGGATTCGGCCGTGGACCGGACCGGCGAGAAGGCACCCGACTCCCGGGCGGAGGCCTTTGCCGCGGCGGCGGCAACCGATCCCGTTCCTCCGCAGGAGTTCGCCCCCGCCTGGCCGGGTATGCCGCCACGACCCCCGTCACCGACCGGTATGCCCACCGGCGCATGGATTCCACAACAGCCGTATCGACCCGGCTACGCGGGGACGGTGCCGCCGCGATACAGCGCACCGAGCGCCCGCGCATGGTCCGGTGCCGCACCGCCGGCCGGGGGCCGACCGAAACCCGGGTCACGGGAACCATGGTGGCAGCGCGATGGGATGATCAGCCGCGTACTCGCCGTCGCCGGGGTGGGGGTCACCCTGATCGGCATCGTGATGTTGCTCGTCCTCGCCGCCCAGGCGGGGGTGTTCGGACCGATACCGAGAGTTGTGGCCGGGGCGGCCTTCTCGGTGGCGCTGATAGGGGTCGGGGCGCGGGTGTACGGGCGCGACGGGGGACGGGTCGGCGGTATCGCCTTGGCCGCTACCGGTATTGCGGGCGTCTACCTGGATGTGGTCGCGATAACGGCGATATACGAATGGTTGCACCCGGTGCCGGGATTGGCCGCGGCGTTGGCGGTGGCCGCGGCCGGGGTGGGATTGTCCGTCCGATGGCGTTCCCAGTTGCTGGCGGTGCTGGTGGTGGCGGGTGCGGCGCTCCTGGCGCCCTTCGTGACACTCGACTTGTCGTTGCTCGCCTTCCTCATCGTTTTGCAGTTGGCCTTTCTGCCGGTGCAATTCGAGCGTGACTGGCCGTTTCTGCACCTGGTCCGCACCGTGCCGGCGGTGGTGACCGCCCTGGTGATCTGTGCGATCGCCGCCTTCGACCCCTTCGAACGGGACCGGCTGTACCTGTTGTTGTCGGCCACGGTCGCACTGGCGGTGATCGGCCTGGTCGGCACCGTGGCGGTGGTGCGCCGCCGTCCGGCGGATCTCGTGGCCACCCTCACCTTCGCGGCCGCGGCCGCCCCGCTGCTGCTCGTGCCGGGTCTGTTCGGCAAACCGGTCACTGCCGTCATCGCGGGCGGTTACGCGGTCGTACTGCTCGCGCCGGCGGTATCGCCGCTGGTGTCGAAACTTCGCGATATCGCCCGGATACCCGGTCACACCGCCGGCGCGGCGGCCGTGGTCGCGGCATTCGCGCTTCTGGAAACCTGTGTTCAGGTGACCGATTTCCGCACCCTGCCCATTGCGCTGTTCCTCGTCGCGCTCGGTTTCCTCGGTGTGGGTGGGCAGCTGCTGTCGCGGGCCGCGGCCGGGATCGGCGGTGCCTTCGCGGGGCTGGGTGGTCTGTTCTTCCTCGCTCAGGCCCGACCGGCAACCCTGGCCACCTCGCGGGAGGCCGAATGGGGGCTGGGTCCGGTCACCGCCCTGGCCGCCGTCGTCGGCCTGGGACTGGTGGTGGTGACGGTGTGGGCGGTGCGGAAACTGCTCCGGTCGGCCGGACAGGATGCGCACGGCTCCGCGGAACGGGTGCTGTGGATCACGGCCGGGGCCGCCGCGCTGTACCTGGTGACCGCGGCCGCCGTGTCCATCGGTACGGCCGCCGGCACCGCCGACGGATTCGTCATCGGCCATAGTGTCGCGACCATGATCTGGATGGTGGCCGCTACCGGTGCGCTGCTGTACGGTCTGCGCAACCCCGCCGCCGGGGTGGCCGGAATCGCCCTCGGCGGTGGACTGTCGGTGACGACCGCGGCGCTGGTCAAGCTGTTCATCTTCGACCTGGCCACCCTCGACGGCCTGATCCGGGTCGCCGCGTTCCTGGTGGTGGGGATTCTGCTGCTACTGGTGGGCACCCGGTACGCCCGGGCATTCGCCGAGGTCGGCGGTCGAAACGAATCCTCGAACGGCCGATAATCCCGGTGAATCGGAGCGTCCCCGCCGGATATGTCCGGTGGGGACGTTTCGGCGTTCCGGCGACCGTTGCCGCCGTGAGCGTGTCGTACGTCGCCGCGGCGATCGTGGCACGGGGCCGCCGGCCGTGCCTACCCTGGCGCATATGTCGCCGTTGTACCCTCGGCCCCCGTCCACCGTCGCCGACTGGGACGATGCGCGGCGCCGGGCCCGGCTGCGGGAGACACGGTGGGGATACCGGTGGACGAGATTGCGTCGCACCCGATCGGTGGCCTTGCGGATGGCCGTGTTGCTGCTGTTCGTGCTGGTGCTGTTCGCCCAATACCTGGCTCGTGACGTCGCCCCGGAACGGGATCGGCTGTCCCGCACCGCGCCGACCTTGCTGCCGGTGGCCGGTCCGGCCGAGGAGAGCGGATGGGACACCGCGGTCGTCGATATGGTCGGTCTCGGGGGACTCAATGCCGCCGATACCGCCGCGGCGCTACCGTCGCTGCGCCGGATGGGGGTGGTGTGGGCGATTCGCTACGACAACACCGGTATCGATACGAAGGTCATCGCCGATCTGATCGTTCGGGCCACCGCGATGTCGGGGGTGCGCAATATCGTCCTGGTCGGCCACAGTATGGGCGGAGTGGTGGCGCTCGAGGTCGCCCAACACATCCACACCGACAGCGACCGCCACCTGGTCGGGGTGCTGTTGGACTGCACCCCGCTGGATCTGGATGCGGTACGCCCGGAAAGCCGCAGCCTGGGCGAGGACATGGTGCGCTGGATGCGGTGGCTGCCCGGTGCCCGGGAGAGCCGCAGTCTGCGGTTGCTGGTGGAGACCTACGCCCGCCGGGACCGGTTCCTCGACCGCACCGGTGTCCCCGGTATTCGCGTCGGCGATCTGGGCGAGACCGTCGCGGATGTTCTGCGGGAGAAGATCTTCAACGACGATGCCGCGAGCAACGGTCTGATCGAAGCGCAGTTCCTGGCGATCGTGGCGGGCGGCGCCGGCGACAATCTGCGGGTACTGTCCCGCCCGGCGCACGGAAAACCGCGGCCCGCCATCGTATTCATCCGTCCCCGCAATGCGGCGAACGATCCGGTCGTCGATGTCGTGTATTCGCACCGGATGCTGGTGGAGCGGGTCGGCGGCCCGGACGGATCCCTGCTGGTGGTGCGCCCCCGCAATACCGGTCACGCCAATCCGCGGGAGCGGCCCCGGGAATACAACACGGTGATCGAACAGCAGGTTCTGCCCTTCGTCGAGCGATACCGGGCGCAGATCCGCATGGCGACTCGCGCCGCGCCGCCACCGTAACGCGACAGCGGTGGTGCGTGAAGGGTATGAGCGGTCCTGGCGTCGAGTGGCCGATCGGCCGTCCGTTTCCCGCTCAGCGGTCGGCGTTTCCGTGCATCGGTGTCGTCGAAGCGCCGGCGATACCGCGCCGTAGACCGTATACGAGTGCTCCCACGGCCATGACCACCGCGCCGGTGACGATGGAGGACAGCGGCAGAGTGCATACGAGGACGAGGCAGCCCGCCAGACCGAGAACGGGGACGACCCGGCCCCATCGATTCCCACCCTGGGCGAGTGTGTAGGCCGAGGCATTGGCGACGGCGTAGTAGAGCAGCACGCCGAAAGAGGAGAAGCCGATTGCCGCGCGGATATCGGCGGTCGCGGCCACCACGGCGACGACCACGCCGATGGTGATCTCGGCGCGATGCGGCACCCGATAGCGCGGATGTACGGCGGCCAATGCGGGGAACAGGTATCGGTCGCGGGCCATGGCCAAGGTGGTGCGCGAAACACCGAGGACGAGTGCCAGCAATGATCCGAGCGCGGCCACGACGGACCCCGCCCGCACCACCGGTTCCAACCACTCGGCCCCCGCGATCCGCACCACCTCCGTCAGCGGCGCGGCGGTCCGGGCCAAGTGCTGTGGGCCCAGCACCATCAGTGCGGCCCCGGCCACCATCGCATACACGACCAGGGTGATGACCAGAGCGATCGGCACGGCTCGGGGAATGATGCGAGCGGGATCACGGACCTCCTCACCGAGGGTGGCGATGCGCGCGTATCCGGCGAAGGCGAAGAACAGCAATCCCGCCGCCTGCAGCACTCCGCCGACGGTGATATCGGAACCGAATGCGAGTCGCGCACTCTCGGCGGCATCCGAACCGAACGCGGTCACCGCGACGGCGGCGAGCACCGCCGACACCACCACGACGATGAGTCGGGTGAGCCACGCGGATTTCTGCACCCCCACGTAGTCGACCGCGACCACCGTGACCACCGCGGCCACCGCGACCGCGTGCGCATGGTCGGGCCAGGCGTAGACACCGATGGTGAGCGCCATTGCCGCACAGGATGCGGTCTTGCCGACCACGAATGCCCACCCGGCCAGATAGCCCCAGAATCGGCCGAGCCGTTCCCGCCCGTAGACGTAGGCGCCGCCCGAGGTCGGATAACGTGCGGCCAACCGTGCCGAGGAGATCGCATTGCAGTAGGCGACCGTTGCCGCGATCACCAGGCCGATCGGCAGTCCCGACCCGGCCGCGTGGGCGGCGGGTGCGAGAGCGGTGAAGATACCCGCACCGATCATCGCGCCGAGTCCGATGACAATGGCGTCGGTGAGGCCGAGGCGGCGGCTCAGCCGGTCTGCGGTCTCGGGCGATGCGGGATCACTCACCCTGCCTCCCGTCGTTCTTCGGCCTCGCAGGAGAACGGACTTCGGCCTTCGTCCGATGGTGAGGAGACCGTTCCACCGGTGGAAGGACTCGTATCGAGTGGTTTCGGGAGGTGGGGGAGCGGTGAATGCGCCCGCGCCGGGTCGTCCTCGCCCGGGGTCGGATCCTCGATTCCCAGACGCGCGTCGACGACAAGGCCTATGACGCCGACCGTGATACCGATTGCCGAGACGGCGATGAGGGAGGGCTCGGTGCGTCCGGTGAGTGCGTCGGCGAGGGTGATGAGGGCGACCGTACCGGGGAGCACACCGACGGCCGTGGCGATCAGATAGGGCACGAGTCGGACCGACGAGAGGCCGGCGCAGAAGCTGGCCAGCGAGAAGGGGATCGGGCTGATCAGTCGAAGCGATCCGACCGCGAGCCAGCCGCGGCGCGCCAGGCGACGGTCGACGGCGGAGACCGCCCGGTGGGTCAACCGGTCTGCGACCATACCGCGGCCGAACACTCGGACCAGCAGGAATGCGAGTAGTGCGCTCACGGTGGTGGCGCCGATCGCGACGGCGACTCCGGTGACGGGCCCGAACAGGAGCCCGGCACCGAGAACGAACGGAACCCGTGGGACGACGACGGTTGCCAGTGCGTGCGCGACGAAGAATGCCAGGGGGAACCAGGGGCCGGTTCGCTGTGCCCAATCACGGATCTGTTCGGGGCCGGGGATCGGGAGCAGCGGTGCGAGCGCCACCAGGACGACGAGCAGCGCCACGGTACCGAGCAGCCTCGGATCACGCCACCGTGGCCTCTGACGTTCTGTCCTGGCCACCCTATCGGTGTGCGAGGTCGTGCCCGGTGTGAAAGGTGCGTTCACCGTGCGCCGTGCGGGTTGGGCTGGAACAGTTCGACGAGATTGCCCGCCGGGTCGTGCAGTAGGACCTGCTGCCCGCCGGGGCCGTCGATGATGTCGTTACGGAAGCCGATTCCGGTAGCTCGCAGCCTCGCCGTTTCGGCGTGGATATCGTCGACGACGAGCTGGATGCGGTTCCAGCCGGTGCCCGGCGCCGGAACGGTACCGTCGGGTAGGGGACGTCCGGCGGAACTCTTGGGCCCGGCGAGAAGCAACTGCAACGGACCACGCCGGATGGCGGCGAAGGCGGGCGCGGCATCGAAGTCGATGCCGAAGCCGAGATGAGTGGTGTAGAAGTCGACGGCTGCACGTACATCGTCGACGAGGTATCGGACGCGGGCGAGCTCGGTCGGTGCAGTGGTCACAGTGGGGCTCCTTCGAATTGTTCTCGGATGGGCAGAAAGCCGATGCGGGTATCGAGTTCTCGGGCCACGTGCCGGAATTCCGGGTAGGTCGCCGTATCGGAGGTGCCGGCTTCGGTGGGATTGGGCAGGCTCCAATGCACCGCGACGGCCGGTCCGTGGTCGCGGGGGACTTCGCGGATCTTGTCGCACAACGTGATCACGTAATCGAAGTGTCGCCCGGCGACGGCGTCCAGTGACTGCGGCCGGCGGTGTTGCAGGTCGATGCCGTAGTCCTCGCGGAGGACCCGAACCGTGTTCGGATGCATTCGCGGTGCAGGATGGCTGCCTGCGCTGGTGACATCGATGCCTTCGATGCGGTGCCGCAGCAATGCCTCGGCGATCGGGGATCGCGCACTGTTTCCGGTGCACAGGAACAACACCGAACCGCCGACGTGTCGGCGCTTGCCCGTGGATGCCGGCGCCGGGTGCAAAGCGGCCGCCGCCTCCCTGAATGCGACAGCGCAGCGGGCCATATCGAGGTGGTAGTAGCTGTCGCGGCCGTCGAAGCTGCTGCGTCGCGCGGTGACCAGTCCGGCCGAACGCAACAGTCGCAGATGGTACGAGACCAGGTTCTGTGGCTCGCCCACGGCGTCGACCAGTTCCCTTACCCGGCGATCGCTGAAGGCCAGTTCGGTCATCAGGTTCCATCGCAGCGGATGGGACGCCATCTGTATCAGCAGCGGGACCTGTACTCGTTCGGAAGTCGACACATGGGTAATATATATCAAATCAATTTGATGCGAAATGATTTGATGTAATTGTCCAGGTCGTCGGATCGGCGCGGTCGCGACCGTCGAGCGCGATGCAGCAGTTGCCGACCGAAGCAGGGTGGCCCTGGTGAAGGAAAGGGGGAGTTCGAGTCGATCCCCGGACTCCCGCCGCCCCGGTTGTGCCATGGAAGAGGGGCCGCATACCCGTGTGCGGCAGATCTCGGCGGGGACGAGAAGTTCGGAGTTCTGTGGATGGTGGTTCAGCGCAGCGCGGCGCCCAGGCGTTGGCGGATACCGTCGACGAACAGGCGCAGACCGAAGTCGAATCGGGAGGTGGGATCGGGGTCCTCGGCGTCGGGATCGGCGGAGTCGGGAAGGGCGCCGGCGGAGTCCATCTGCATTCGGGACTGTTCGTCGACGGTGTGGCCGAGCACGTAGTACAGCAGGGTGTAGGCGGCCAGTTCGGCCTCGGCGCGCGGCATACCGGCGCGGATCACGGCGCTTGCCATCCGTTCCCGGCTCTTGCTGGTGGTGAGGCGGGAGGCGTAGGTGGCCGAGACCAGTTCGGCGCCGTCGCGGTAGGTGAGCAGGCAGTCGCGGAAACGGTGGGCCAGTTCGGTGAGGGCGCCGGACCAGTCCGTGGCGGTCACCGGTTCCTCCATCGGGGTCAGTATGCGGTCGGCCACGGCGCCCAGGAGGGCCTGTTTATTGGGAAAGTGCCAGTACAGGGCGCCGGGTTGGACCCGAAGCGAGCCGGCGAGCCGGCGCATGGTCAGGTCGGCGAGGCCGTACCGGTCGAGAATGGCGAGGGCCCCGTCGACCACGTCGGCCCGGTGCAACTGCACGGTTCGATCCTCCCGATGGTGTTTTGACTCACTCCTACCGCTACCCTAGCCTGAACACCGTTCAAGTTCAGTGTCCCGGGTTGTCGGGACGCCGAAGACCCCGCACGCCGGACGAAGGGATGCGCGCTGTGACCCAGGCACCCGTGAGGCCCACCGATACCTCAGCGACCACCGACGACATCCTCGCCGTCGCCCGGGAACAGGTGCTCGAACGCGGTGTCGGGCTGAATCGAGAGCAGACCCTGCGGGTGCTGCAACTCGGCGACGACCGGCTCGAAGAGCTCCTCGAACTGGCGCACGAGGTGCGCATGAAGTGGTGCGGGCCCGAGGTCGAAGTCGAGGGCATCATCAGCCTGAAGACCGGCGGCTGCCCGGAGGACTGCCACTTCTGCTCGCAGTCCGGCCTGTTCCAGTCGCCGGTGCGCGCCGCCTGGCTCGATATCCCCAGCCTGGTGGAGGCGGCCAAACAGACCGCCAAGACCGGCGCCACCGAATTCTGCATCGTCGCCGCCGTGCGCGGCCCCGACGAGCGGCTGATGGCGCAGGTCGCCGCCGGTGTGGAGGCCATTCGCAACGAGGTCGACATCCAGGTGGCGTGCTCGCTGGGCATGCTCACCCAGGAACAGGTCGACCAGCTGGCCGCCATGGGTGTGCACCGCTACAACCACAATCTGGAAACTGCCCGCTCCTACTTCCCCAACGTGGTCACCACGCACACCTGGGAAGAACGCTGGGACACCCTGCGCATGGTGCGTGAGGCCGGTATGGAGGTCTGCTGTGGCGGCATCCTCGGCATGGGAGAAACCCTCGAACAGCGCGCCGAGTTCGCCGGCGATCTCGCCGAACTCGAGCCCGACGAGGTCCCGCTGAACTTCCTCAACCCCCGGCCGGGCACTCCCTTCGGTGACCTCGAGGTTCTACCGGCCGCCGATGCGCTGCGCGCGGTCGCCGCGTTCCGGCTCGCACTGCCGCGCACCATGCTGCGCTTCGCGGGCGGTCGGGAGATCACTCTCGGCGATCTGGGTGCCAAGAAGGGCATTCTCGGTGGTATCAACGCCGTGATCGTCGGCAACTACCTCACCACGCTGGGCCGGCCCGCCGAACAGGACCTGGATCTGTTGGGTGAGCTGAAGATGCCCATCAAGGCCCTCAACGAAACCCTGTAGACCGGGGCCGATCGGCCATGTCGGCTGGGGAGGAGACCGGTGTCGTGAGTACTGTCGACATTATGGACGACGAGCGCTACAACCCGTTCACGGGCAAGCGGATCGTGCCCGGGATCGATGACCCGATCCCCCGGGCCGCGGTGTTGGGGTTGGAACCCCCTCGGTTCTGCGAACATTGCGGTCGACGGATGGTCGTGCAGGTCAACCCGGACGGTTGGTGGGCCAAGTGCTCCCGGCACGGGGTGATCGATTCGGCGACCATGGAACAGCGCTAGCGATGACGGGGGACAACCCTTCCGCGACGGTGCGGGAGGTCCGCGCCGCCGCCGTCGTTCTCGCCGCCGTGGTGCTGTTGAGCATTGTGGTCGGCGCGATCTGGGGCATGCTGGCGCCCACCAGGAGCTACCTGGTCATCGAGCCGGATCGTCCGGTGCCGTTCACGGGGGAGAACCTGCACCACTTCGACGCATTGGCACTGTTCGTCTGCGCGGGCGCGGCAACCGGGTTGCTGTCGGCGGTGGGCGCGTGGCGGATGCGCCGGATGCGGGGCCCGATCCAGGTGGTCGGGCTGGTACTCGGCTCGGGCATCGGCGCCGTGGTGATGACATGGTTCGGGGAGATCGTCGCCGAACGGCGGAACCCGTTTCCCGACGAGTTGCGGGTGGGGGAGATCGTCACCGAGGCGCCGACCGTCGAGACCTGGGTGGCCCTCATCGTCCAACCGCTCACCGCCGCGCTGGTAATGGTCTTCCTCGCGGCGCTGAGTGCCGGTGCCGACCTGGGGACCGGTTTCGTCAGCGCATTCGACGACTCCCGGCCGCTGCCGCCCGAATTCCGGTCTCCCACCGCGCGCTCGCCGCATCCGGCTCCGGTGGCCACCATGGTGCACGTGCGTTCCGATGCGATGCTCGCACCGCAGCATGGCGGTCCCGGCGCGGGAAGTCCCTCGGAGGTCGGTCGAATGAGCGGTGCGGCCGGATAGGGCCCACCCGTTGTCCCACCCTGTTCGACGGCCGTTGCCGGTGGTCCGGAGCCGGAACCACCACCCACACCCGGTATTCGGGCGTAGGTTGGTGTGATGGTGATCCGTGGGTTCCGCGACGACGACCGAACCGAGTTGCGGGAGTTGTTCGCCCGTGCGGGGCAGGGCTCGCCGACCGAAAACCTGTGGGGTGATCCGGCCGCCGAGGCAATGGTCTATCTGGACCCGTACATGGATCTCGAACCGGAATCGTTGTTCGTCGCCGAACAGAACGGCAGATTGGTCGGGTATCTCACCGGGTGTGTGGACAGTGCCGCCTTCCCCACCGAGGAGGAGCGGATCCAGCGGGCGATTCGGCGACACCGGGTGGTTTTTCGGCGTCGCGGTGCAGTGTTCTTCGCCCGCGCCGCGGTCGACTCCCTCGGCGCCGTCGTGCGCCGAAGGCCCACCGCGGGCGATTTCACCGACCCACGATGGCCGGCGCATCTGCACATCAATGTGGCGCCGAAGGCCCGCGGCACCGGTGCGGCGGATGAATTGATGCGGCGGTGGTTCGAACGGCTGCGCGAGGTGGGCTCGCCGGGATGTCATCTCCAGACCCTGGTGGAGAACACTCGGGCCGTACGGTTTTTCGAGCGGATGGGTTTCCGCTCCCATGGCCTCGAGTCGCTCGTTCCGGGACTGCGGTACCAGGGTGCGCGAGTGCATCAGCGCACCATGGTGTGTAACTGAGGTGCACCTCTCTCCCGCACGCCGTACGCTGTGTGCGGTTGTGCGTGGTTGGTTGGGAGGGAGCAGTCGTGGTCTTCACGAATTCGCTTGTGGTCGAGGAGATCGACGCGCAATTCTGGCGACTCGTCCAACCGCTGCACTATCAGGGGGCGGATAGGGAGTTCACGGTGCCCGTCGGGTTCCGCACCGATTTCGCCTCGGTGCCGCGTCCGGTGACCTGGCTGGTGCCGCGCTACGGGGTGTACACCAAGGCCGCCATCCTGCACGACTATCTGTTGAAGTCGGGCGAGGTGAGTACGGCGGACGCGGACGGGATCTTCCGGCGCGCGTTGCGGGAATGCGATGTCTCGGTGCCGCGCCGTCGAATGATGTGGGCGGCGGTGCGTTTCAACAGTCGACTGGAGGGCGCCACCGCCGGTGATGTGGTGTCGTTCGTGATCACCGCCGTGCTGTCGCTGCTGTTCCTCGCGATTCCGGTGGTGGTGATCACCGTTTTCCTCTTGCTGTTCTGGCTGGTCGAACTCGTGTCCTGGGTGATCACCCGGGCGATGCCATCGATTCGCACCGAGTCCCCGCCGCGTCCGGAGATGAGATCCGCCTGAGCGCAGTGGTTCTCGGCGCGGACGCACCGAGAACCACTGTGGCGAAAGTGGCCGACGGGTACGGTGTCGAGTCGGCCGCCGGGAAGCCCGAATACGCGCCCTATTCTTCGTCGTCCTCGAAGCGGGTGGCGAATTCGTCGTCGCTGAACCATTGCTTCTCTGCTACGGAGTAAACGCCTGGATGGTCGTGTCGCCGAATCGCGTAGACGAGCGGGAGATCTGTATTCGCCTCGCGCAGCATATCCGCGAACCAGCCGCACAGATAGTTGACGGCGAGATCGTCCAGATCCCCGACCTCGTCGGGACTCATGCGATCCACTTCATCCAGTCGGGCATAGGCGTCGAACCCCAGAGCGAGTTGGTCGAATCCCGTCCGGTACAGGGGAGTACCCGAGGCATCGATGTCCACGTGGTAGTAGCTGTCCCGCATGACCCAGGGATGGAGACCGAAGTCGCCGTGGTGGCCGTGCAGCTCGAACATGAGTAGCCGGGTATCCGGGTGGAAGGGGAAGTTCAGTATCCGCTTCAGATCGTCCAGCGTTTTCTCGCGATACGTTTCGAACGAAGCGATGATTTTTTCCCGATACTCATGGTCGAAAATGGGACCCACAGCCTTTCCTGGTTTCGTCGGCGCGGGCCGGAACGGGGGCCGGCCATGCGCGCAGAGGAAAAGTGTAGTCGCACAAGACTTTTACATGTCGAGACCGAGATCCAACACCCGCACGGAGTGGGTGAGCGCGCCCACCGCCAGATAGTCGACCCCGGTGCGCGCGTAGTCGGCGGCCACATCCAGGGTCAGTCCACCGGAGGACTCCAGTGCGGTCTGCGGGGCCGTGGCATTGCGGCGCTGGACCGCGGCCTGGGTCTGCCAGAGCGGGAAGTTGTCCAACAGCACCAGTTCCACATTCTCGGCGAGCACCGCGTCCAACTGGTCCAGGTTGTCCACCTCGACCTCGCATTCGATATCCGGGGCGAGTTCACGCACCGCGCGCAGGGCGTTCACCACCGATCCGGCGGCGACCACGTGGTTGTCCTTGATGAGCGCGGCGTCACCCAGACCCATGCGGTGATTCACGCCGCCCCCGACCCGGACGGCGTATTTCTGCAGGGCGCGCAGACCCGGGAGGGTTTTGCGGCTGTCACGGATACGGCATCGGGTGCCGGCCACCGCGTCCACCCAGGCGGCGGTGGTGGTGGCGATCCCGGACAGGTGGCACAGCAGATTGAGCATGGTCCGTTCCGCGACGAGCAGTCCGCGGGTGGGGGCGACCAGACCCACAACCGTTTCCCCGGGCGCGATGCGGGTGCCGTCGGGGACCCGCTCGGTGATCTCGTAACCGCCTGCGCCGATCACCTCGTCCAGCACCAGCAGAGCAACATCGATACCGGCGACCGTTCCGGGTTCACGCGCGACCACCGCCGCTTTCACCGTCGCGTCGGCGGGAACGGTCGCGGTGGTCGTCACATCCGGGCCGTACCGCAGATCCTCATCGAGCGCCGTCCGAACCACGGACAGCACCTCCGCGTGGTCGAGCCCCGCATCCAATGCCATTACTACTCCTGTCCTCGGTTCGATCGGTCCGGCGGGCTACCGTCGCCGACGGTGTCGTCGTAGCGGGTGCCTGTCATGTAACGGGTGCCCGTCATATCGGGGCGGGCGATGTTCGGAACGGCTCGGGTTCGCGGACGACGCATGGCGCACCGTGTTCGTCCAACCGCACCATAGTGCTGCGGCCGAACCCCGCCACCGGATGGGGATGATCGGAGCGGGTGTGGCAGCCGCGGCTCTCCCGACGCTCCGTCGCCGCGAGGATCAGGACGCGCGCGGTGAGTGTCAGCGCCGCGTCCTCGAATTCGCCGAGCAGCCGGGTCGCGGCCGTCTCGTTGCGCGGTGTCGCGGTCGGGTCGAAAGACCCGGACTCCCGGCGGTCGTCGATGGCGACGGTCGTGAGCGTGGTCGCCGCCGTTTCGGCGATGCGCACCGCGTCGGTGAGTGTCCGAGCCGCGTGGGCGAGGCCGTCGCCGTCTCGGACCACCGAGGCGTGCGCGGTCATCAGTCCCTGCACCAGGCCGCGTGGCAGCCGGGGGGCGATCCGCGCCGCCGAGCGGGCGACCAGGGTCGGCTCCCCGACTCGTTCGACGGCGGCGGCACCGACCCGTTCACCCATCACCAGTCCTTCCAACAGGCTGTTGGATGCCAGTCGGTTCGCCCCGTGCAGGCCGGTGCGCGCCACTTCACCCGCGGCGTACAGACCAGGTACACCGGTGCGACCGTGTAGGTCGGTCACCACCCCGCCGCACTGGTAGTGGGCCGCCGGCGCGACCGGGATGAGGTCGACACCGGGGTCGATACCCGCGGCCAGGCAGGAAGCGGTGATGGTGGGGAAGCGGCGGGTGAAATCGGTGACTCCCCGCGCGTCCAGGTAGACGTGGTCGGCGCCGAGCAGACGCATCCGGTCGGCGATTGCCCGGGACACCACATCGCGTGGGGCCAGGTCGCCGCGCGGATGCACACCCGCGGTCACCGACTCGCCACGCGTATCCACCAGGACGGCGCCCTCACCGCGCACCGCCTCACTGATCAGCGGTTGTCGGCCCAGGCCGCCCGGTGTGTAGAGCACGGTGGGATGGAACTGCACGAACTCCAGATCGGCCACCGTGGCCCCGGCCCACAGCGCCAGCGCCACCCCGTCGGCGGTCGCGCCGGGCGGATTGGTGCTGAGCGCGTACAGCTGCCCCAACCCGCCGGTGGCCAGTAGTACCGCGGGCGCGTGCACGATGCCGAGTCCGCGCTCGGATACCGCGAGTACGCCCCGCACCCCGGTGTCACCGGTGACGATCTCGAGTACGGCGGTCCCGAACAGCACCGGCAGCCCGGCCGCGTTCAGCGCCCGCTGCACCTCGGCGCCGGTGGCATCACCACCGGCGTGGATGATGCGTCGGGTGCTGTGCCCGCCCTCACGGGTGCGCGATACCTGCCCGTCCCGGCCGAGGTCGAAAACCGCGCCCAGATCGGTGAGCGCGGCCACCGCGTCCGGGCCGCCCGCCACGATGGACGCGACGGCGTCGGGATCGCACAGCCCGCCGCCGGCCGCCACCGTGTCGGCGACGTGGGAGTCCACCGAATCCCCGTGCGGCGCGACGACCGCGATACCGCCCTGGGCGTATTGGGTGGCGGTATCGGTGGGCCCGCCCTTGCTCAGGATCAGCACCCGCAGCCCGCGCAGCGAGGCCGCGCGGGCCGCGGTGAGCCCGGCGACCCCGCCGCCGACGACGACCAGGTCGGCCTCGGCGGTCCATCCCATGCCGGGCATCGGGCCCGCGACCGGCCCGAGGGAGATCATTCCCCGCCGCCGGGATTACCGATCTCGATCATGCGCTGGACCGAATTACGGGCCAGGACGGCGGTTTCCGGGTCGACGTGCACCTCGTCGCGGTTCTCGGCCAGGCAGCGCAACAGCGCGGCCGGCGTGATCATCTTCATGTACTTGCAGGACGCCCGATCGTTGACGGCCCGGAAGTCCACGCCCGGGGCGGCCTTGCGCAGCTGGTGCAGCATGCCGACCTCGGTGGCGACCAACACCTGGTTGGAGGTGGCGGCGCGGGCGGCGTCGATCATGCCGCCGGTGGACAGGATGTGCACCCGCTCGGCGGGGAATTCGCCGGCCCCGGCCAGATACAGCGCGGAGGTGGCGCAGCCGCATTCCGGGTGTACGAAGAGTTCGGCGTCGGGGTGGGTGCGGGCCTGTTCGTTCAGTTCGTCACCGTTGATACCGGCGTGGACGTGGCATTCGCCCATCCAGATGTGCATGTTCTCCCGCCCGGTGACGCGCTTGACGTGCGCACCGAGGAACTGGTCGGGCAGGAACAGCACCTCCCGGTCGGGATCGATGGAGGCGACCACGTCGACGGCATTGGACGAGGTGCAGCAGATATCGGTGAGCGCCTTCACGGCCGCGGTGGTGTTCACATACGACACCACGACCGCATCCGGGTGCTCGGCCTTCCAGGCGCGCAGTTCGTCGGCGGTGATGGAGTCGGCCAGTGAGCAGCCGGCCCGCTGATCGGGGATGAGAACGGTTTTCTCGGGGCTGAGGATCTTGGCGGTTTCGGCCATGAAGTGCACACCGCAGAACACGATGGTGTCCGCATCGGCCTCGGCGGCGATCCGCGACAGTGCCAGTGAGTCGCCGACGTGGTGGGCCACGTCCTGGATCTCGGGCAGCTGGTAGTTGTGCGCGAGGATCGTGGCATTGCGCAGTCGGGCGAGGCGCTCCACCTCGGCCGCCCATTCGGGCGTGGCGTCGATGCCCGTGTAACCCGACGGACCGTCGTCGATCTGTACCGGCAACGTGGTACCCGCGATCGGGGTGACTGCCGTCGTCGCCATGGTGGCTCCCTTCCTTCGTGCGGTCGGCGGCGCCGCCGATTCGCACCAAACCAGGTTTTCGACTTAGGATCGAAAACGTGGCCCATGGTAGCACCATCCATGAATCGCTTACCGCGGTGTTCCAAGTTCGTCGCTTTCCGGAAAACATCGCGGCAGGTAGAAACCCCGACGACCCCGTCGCCGACGCGGTCGGACGTCGCCGACCCGGTCGGCGCAGTGAATTGGCGGTGCTGCTGTGGCAGCGGGCTCTGGACCCACAGGCCGGAAGTTGGTCGCTACCCGGCGGCCGATTGGGCGACGACGAGGACCTGGACACCTCCGCGCGCCGGCAACTCGCCGAGAAGGTCGACGTCCGCGAATTGAGCCATCTCGAGCAGCTCTCGGTGTTCAGCGCCCCCGACCGGGTGCCGGGACCGCGCCGCATCGCCTCGGCCTACCTGGGTCTGGTCCCGCTCACCGCCGACCCGCGGCTGCCCTCGGACACCGCCTGGCATCCGGTGTCGGCGCTTCCGCGGATGTCGTTCGACCACGGGGTGGTGGTCGAGCACGCCCGGGCCCGATTGGTGGCCAAACTCTCCTACACGAATATCTCGTTCGCGCTGGCGCCCAACCGCTTCACCATGTCGACACTGCGGGAAATCTACTGCGCCGCACTCGGTTACGATGTCGACACCACCAACCTGCAGCGAGTTCTGACCCGGCGCAAGGTGATCACACCCACCGGCGCCACCGCCGCCCCCGGCCGGGCGGGCGGGCGTCCGGCGGCCGTATACCGTTTCACCGATTCGGATCTGCGGGTCACCGACGAATTCGCGGCGCTGCGGCCCCCGTCCTGATCGGGTTCGCCGCAGCGGACCTGTGTCCGAGGAACCGTTAGGACATCACCGCTTTCCGGTCTGTTGCCGAACCGTTTCGAGCTCGTCGAGGCGTTCGGCCAAACCCGCTCGGTGCTCGTGTAGGCGGGCGAGTCGCGCGTCGAGCACCGCCAACCGCGAACGGTAGACCTCGATCGCGTGTGCGGGATCGTCGCATTCGGCCGGATCGCCCATATCCAGACAGGGTTCGAGGCGGCGGATGCCTTCGATGGTGAGACCACGCGCCAACAGGTCGGCGATGGTGCGCACCCGTCGCACACAGGACTCGTCGTACTCGCGCCACCCGTTGGCGGTGCGATGTGACCGCAGCAGCCCATTGCTTTCGTAATAGCGGATGGAACGCCTGCTGACACCCGTCCGTCGGGACAACTCGCCGATTCGCATGGCCACCTCGGGGTTGATCATGACACCAGTGTCACCGTTTAGCGTCGCCGCCATGGTTACCGATTCCGCATCAACCGAATTCTCCACGCCTCCGACCTCCACCGACCTGGCCGGACGAACCGCGCTCGTCACCGGCGGCGGGTCCGGTATCGGCGCCGCCGTTGCGTACGCATTGGCCGACCGGGGGATGGACGTCCTGGTGACGGGCCGCCGCCGCGAGCCGCTGGAGCGGGTGGTCGAACATCGTTCGGGCGTCCGGCTACAGGTCGGCGACGTCTCTCGCCCGGCGGACGCCGCCGCCATGGTGGAAGCAGCGGTCGCCGCGCACGGACGGCTGGACCTCCTGGTCAACAATGCCGGGTTCGGCATACCGGCCCCCTTGGGAGAGATCGATCCCGACGATGCCATGCGCATGTGGGCGACGAACGTTCTGGGCCCCACCCTGCTGACACAGGCCGCCCTACCGCACCTGCGTGCCTCACGTGGGGCCGTGGTCAACATATCCAGCACCTTCGGCGCCAAACCGGCACCCGGGATCAGTCACTACGCGGCCGGTAAGGCGGCACTCGAGCAGCTCACCCGCAGTTGGGCCCTCGAACTCGCCGAGTTCGGCGTGCGGGTGAATGCGGTGGCGCCGGGGCCGACCGAGAGCGAAGCGCTGGTTCGAATGGGGTTGTCCGAGGAGGAGATCGACCGTCTGAAAACCGCGGAAGCCGCACGTATTCCGTTGGGCCGCCGGGGCCGTCCCGACGATGTGGCCCCCTGGGTGGTCGCACTGGGTCGGCCGGATTCCTGGGTGACAGGTCAGGTGTTCGGTATCGACGGCGGTTATCGGGTGGCCTGATCGGTGCGCCCCGGTCGAATCCATCAGGTCGTGAGCTCCCGCTCCAGCGGCGTGCGGAATCGGGGAATCGGACGGGTATCGCCGTATCGGCTCGCGGCCCGCTCGATTTCGGCATCGATCAACGCCCGGGCGTCGGCGCCGATGTCCTCGAGTACCCGCACCACGATCTCGCCGTCCTTGCGCTGTGCCCACCCACCGACGATCCGGCCGTCGTGTTAGACGCTGGGCCCGATATTGCCGTTGCGGTCGAACAGCAGGGGCGCGTACTCGCCGAGATACCAGTCGCGGGAACGCCATCCCATGGGGCAGGGGCGAGAGCGGGCAGCAGGGCGGCCCAGGGTTCGGGAGCGGGCACCGCGTCGATGTCGTGGCGATCGATGTCGTATTCCCAAGCGGGACAGCTGTTTCGCCGTGCCGATCGAACGCATACGCGCAGTCTGGCGGGCCGGTCCGACAGATTCCGTGCACTCGGGCCCGCTTCGGACCCGGTCTGCCGCTTCGCGTTTGCGGCCCGGGCCGAATCCCGACCGACCGCGCGGCCTACCCGGTGTGGCGCGATGTTCGTGCCATATTCGAATCATGAGACGAGGCGTGGGGTATGTGGTCGGATGGCTGCTGTCGGTGCTGCTCGTAATGGTGCCGGTGGGGATTCCCACGGCGGTGGCCGCGCCGGGGTGCACGGTCGATGTGCGGAATGTGTCGGTGCCGGTGGACGCCGAACACGCGACCGGACGCCTGTACGAGCCACACGGCTGTGCCGTCGGCGACGCCCTGGTGGTGGTGGCGCACGGGCACAAGGGCTCCAGCGCCCAGTACGCCGACTATCTGACCGAGATCGCCACCCGCACCGCGACCCCGATCGTGTCGATGGATATGCGCGCCACCGACAGCGCATGGCGCACCGGTGAATGGAACCCGTGGGCGGGTTGGCGGGATCTGGTGGCGATCACCCAGTGGTATCGCGGGGGTCATCCCGCCGTCACGCGCACCGTGCTGTGGGGATGGAGCCAGGGCGCCCTGACCTCCGGGCTCGCCGTCGCGCACGGACCGCGCGGCCTGTTCGACTACTGGGTCGATACCTACGGCCCCTCCGATTCCTTCGACCACTGGCACGGCCCGGCGGCCGACAATCCGGCGCTGCGGGCGCAGATCGAACGCGATGCGGGTGGATGCACCCCCATGGTCTGCCCGCTCGCCTACGCCGAACGCTCGCCGATGCTCCTCGCGCCCCGAATGGGTATTCGGCACGCGTTCCTCGTACACGGCACCGCCGACCACGTGGTGCCCTTCGAGGCGTCGCGCCGGATGCGTTCGGCGCTGATGGTCGCGGGGAAGCCGAGTTCCATGTACACCATCGTCAGCGGGCGTGATCGCAGGGGAGCGATCGTTCCCGGTTCGCACAATGTGGGTCCGGTCCTGTTCGAGGCGGGGTGTGTGGTGGAACGGTTGATCCGCGGCACCGAACCGCTCGGCGGCAATCGGGACTATCTGGTGGATATCGGGCGAGGTATCGCCACCGCACCTCCCGCGCCGGCGAACGCGAAGTGTGCTGCTTGACGGACGGTCGCACGGCTGCGCTGCCCCGCAATGGATATATAGCTTTTCGGTATCATTCGATGTTTCGGTGGGTTGTGGTGCGACACCCCGGACGCGGAGGTGTCCACGGTTCACCGCCGTCGGCGACGGTTTCGGTCCGGGTGGCCCGCCTCGTACCTGTATTCCCAGGTCGGAGCGCTTTTCGTGGGCGGTGTGGCCGGTTGCCGGGCCGGCACTTGTGGGACGGATCACCCATTGGGGGTAGATCGCTCGATGCCGTCGGTTCGGAGCCCGCTACACTCGTCCGGAACGCGTGAGTGGTCAAGGACGCGGCATGTCACGATTTCGAGAAGGTTCGGAGTAGGCGCCATCGATACCGGTCAGTTGATCGCGGAGCACTACCGCCTGGTCGAGCAGATTGGTAGCGGCGGCACAGGCGTGGTCTGGCGTGCCGTCGACGAGCGCCTGCAGCGGTCGGTTGCGATCAAGCAGATTCACATCAAGCCCAGCCTGCCCGAGGCCGAGCGCGATGTCCTTCGTCAGCGGGCCATTCGCGAGGCCCGCAATGCGGCACGTTTCCAACACCCGAATGCGATCGTCGTCTTCGATATCACCGAACACGGCGGCGATCCGTGCCTGGTGATGGAGTATCTGAAATCCCGCAGTCTGGCGATGGTGATCTCGGCCAACGGCCCCCTGCCGCTACCACAGGTCGCACGGATCGGCACCCAGGTGGCGTCCGCGCTCATCGCCGCCCACCAGGCGGGGATCGTGCACCGCGACGTCAAACCGGGCAATGTGCTGCTCGACGAACACGGCACGGTGAAGATCACCGATTTCGGTATCTCTCGCGCCGCCGGTGATGTCACCCTCACCGAAACCGGCCTGATCTCCGGAACTGCCGCCTATCTGGCGCCGGAAGTGGCCCGCGGCGCCGACCCGACCCCCGCCGCGGATGTCTTCTCCCTCGGTGCCACCCTGTTCCACGCCCTGGAGGGCGAACCGCCCTATGGTTCCGGAAACCCGCTGAAAGTGCTGTACGCCGCGGCGAACGGTCAGCTCAGCGAACCGCGCAATGCCGGTCCCGCCACCGATCTCCTGCTCGAGTTGCTCGATCCGAAACCGGAGAACCGGCCCACCATGCGCGAGGCGCGGGATCGGCTGACCCGGTTCACCGAGGTCGGTTCCGCCCGGGACGGCGGATATGTGTCCGCCGCCGAACAGCACGGTCGCGGCGGCCGGGAGCAGTCGGGCGCCCTGGGCACCATGGAGGCCGCGCCGCCGCGGCGGCGCCAGGCGTCGCCCCCACCGACCCGGCAGCACGAGCCGCCCCGCCGGTCCGACCGTGCGAACCCGCCCACCACGACCCAGCCCACCCCGCTGGTCGACCGGCCCGACGGGAAGAAACGCACCATGGTCATCGGCGGTGTGGTCGGCGCGGTGGCCATCGGCGGGGTGCTGTTGTTCAACCCCTTCGGTTCCGACGACTCCGGGTCCTCGGGTGCGCAGGCCACCTCCTCGGTCACCAGCGCGCCGCGTCCGAGCGATACCGAGGACGTCGGTGGGGCGGTCGCCCTCGGCGAGACGCCGAGCAGCGGCAGCGTCGACTGGGGGGCGGCCGGCCGACTCATCGAGGACTTCTACACCAACCCGAGCGGTTCCTGGTCGCTGCTGACCCCGGCCGCGCAGCGGGTGTACGGCACCCAGCAGCAGTTCCACCAGTACTGGGACCAGCGCACCGTGCAGAGTTTCTCCACCATCACCGCCGATCGCGGCAACAACCCCGACGGTTCGGTGGATATGCGGGTCAGTGGCCTCACCTACGGTGGGCAGACCAAGAACCCGGTCCTGCGGGTTGTCTCCGTCGGCGGGCAGCTGCTCATCGACAGCGACACCCGCTGACGATCCGACCGCGCCGGCGGCGGTTTTCGCACCGCGGCCGGCGCAGGCGCGCGCCATGGGATTCGGGGGCTGCTCGCCGCGAAGCGCCGAGCCGATCGAATTGTTGCGCACCCTGACGGACAAGCGGCGGGATGCGCCGACACCGTGCGGCGGACAGCGGGTCCGTGGGGTAGGGCCATCTGTGGCACGGCACCATCCCGCCGGCCACGTATACGGCGATATGCGTCCGGCACGGGCCGGGGGTGAACCGGGTCGACAACAGTCCGGCCGCCCAGGCCGCGACCATGTTGCCCCGGCCCCGGTGGCCGGCTCGAATCGTCGGCGGGGACCCTGTCGCGGTGGATGCCGCGGGTGATTCCGGCCGATATGCCGTGGACGCGCGGCTCCGATCCGGAGGTCTGCGGCACCGGGAGGCATCGACATCGGCAATCGTCGGGCGCAGTGCCGTTCTCGACGAACTCGAAGGCGGACGAACGCGCAGGCGGACGAACTCGAAGGTGATGGGGTGCCGGAGCTGCGG
Organism: Nocardia paucivorans NBRC 100373; assembly: GCF_000308675.1. Classification (GTDB taxonomy): domain Bacteria; phylum Actinomycetota; class Actinomycetes; order Mycobacteriales; family Mycobacteriaceae; genus Nocardia; species Nocardia paucivorans. The sequence continues at coordinate 35,094 of NZ_BAGE01000035.1, forward strand.
CGCCGCCACGGCCGGGTACGGGCCATCGTCCACCCGGGCCGGGGTACGAGGCGGTGTGCGATGAGACGGAGAACATCGAGACGGAAAACACACCACCTGCCGCCTAGGCATTACAACGAGCCGTTCCGTGTGCCCGAAACGCGATATATCCGGGTTCGGCGGGGATCCGTCGGCCGCAGGAGCGCCGGCCGGCCGCACACCGTCGCGTCGGGCGGATACGGGGCCGCCGGTGGAATACGCTGCGGCCGAATCCGTTTCCGGCATATCCGCGTTCGCTTGCCATCCGACGCGCCTCTCGTCGGGCATCGCGTGGCCGGTGGTGCCCATCGGGGCTTTTCCCGGGCTCCGATCGAGGGTCGGGTTCGGGGCGAGAGTGTTCGGGACCGGGCCCGGGGTCTCGGGTCCGCCGGCCGGCCCACCGGACGAAATTCGCTCGACCACGCCCACTAGGCTGGTAGCGGCAACTTTCCGTTGTTCTCCATCCGCAGACCAAGGACTGATACCGCTATGACACCCCGTATCGAGCTCGCCCGCGTCGATCTGCGCGGTCGTACTCCTACCGTCGCCGAGCTGCGCACCGCGCTGCCGCGCGGAGGAGTCGACGTCGACTCGGTGCTCCATCGGGTGCGGCCGGTGGTCGATGCGGTCCGGGAACGCGGCGCGGCCGCCGCACTGGAGTTCAGCGAACAGTTCGACGGGGTGGCGCCCGCCGCGGTGCGGGTTCCGGCCGCGGAACTGGCCGTCGCCCTGGACGGGCTGGATCCCGCGGTGCGCGCCGCGCTCGAGGTGGCCATCGAACGGACCCGGGCCGTGCACGCCGACCAGCGGCGCGCCGATACCACCACCGAGGTGGTGCCCGGCGGGACCGTCACCGAACGATGGGTACCCGTGGAACGGGTGGGGCTGTACGTACCCGGCGGTAATGCCGTCTACCCGTCGAGTGTCGTGATGAACGTGGTCCCCGCGCAGGCGGCCGGGGTGGACTCGCTGGTGGTGACCTCGCCGCCGCAGGCGCGGTTCGGCGGCCTGCCGCATCCGACCATCCTGGCGGCCGCCCGGCTGCTCGGCGTCGAGGAGGTGTGGGCGGTCGGTGGCGCGCAGGCGGTGGCCCTGCTGTCCTACGGCGGCGCCGATACCGACGGGGCCGCGCTCACCCCGGTCGATATGATCACCGGCCCCGGAAATATCTACGTGACCGCCGCCAAACGGCTCTGCCGCGGTCTGGTGGGCATCGATGCCGAGGCAGGTCCCACCGAGATCGCCGTCCTCGCCGACGCCACCGCCGATCCGACGCATATCGCGGCCGATCTGATCAGTCAGGCCGAACACGATGTGCTGGCGGCCAGTGTGCTGGTCACCGACAGCGCCTTGCTCGCCGACGCGGTCGACGACGCGATCACCGCGCAGATGGCGGTGGTGAAACACGCGCAGCGGGTGACCGAGGCGCTGACCGGAGCCCAGTCCGGAACCGTGCTGGTCGACGATATCGAGCAGGGGCTGCGGGTGGTGAACGCCTACGCCGCCGAACACCTGGAGATCCACACCGCCGATGCCGCGGCCGTCGCCGCCCGGGTGCGCAGCGCGGGCGCGGTCTTCGTCGGACCGTACGCGCCGGTGAGCCTCGGCGATTACTGTGCCGGCTCGAACCACGTCCTGCCCACCGCAGGCTGCGCGCGGCATTCGTCCGGGCTCAGCGTCCAGACGTTCCTGCGCGGTATTCACGTGGTGGAGTACAGCGAGGCCGCGCTGAAGGATGTCGCCGGACACGTGGTGGCGCTGGCGAACGCCGAGGACCTGCCCGCGCACGGTCAGGCCGTGCGGGCGCGTTTCGAGGCCCTGTCATGAGTGCCCGGGACACCACGACCGCATCCGTTCCGGGCGCGGGTATCGGTTTGGACGCGCTGCCGCTGCGGGAGAACCTACGCGGCAAATCGCCGTACGGCGCACCGCAGTTGACGGTTCCGGTGCAGCTCAACACCAACGAGAACCCACATCCGCCGAGTCGGGCGCTGATCGACGACATCGCCGAGGCCATTCGCGCCGCCGCCGCCGATCTACACCGCTATCCGGACCGGGACGCCGTCGCGCTGCGCGCCGATCTGGCCGCCTATCTCACCCGGCAGACCGGCATCACGGTGGACACCGCCAATGTGTGGGCGGCCAACGGCTCCAATGAAATCCTGCAGCAGCTGTTGCAGGCGTTCGGCGGTCCCGGCCGGCGAGCCCTGGGATTCGTCCCGTCGTATTCGATGCACCCGATCATCTCCGAGGGCATCGACACCGAATGGGTCGAGGCGAAACGCGCCGCCGACTTCTCCATCGATATCGACGCCGCGTTGGCCGCCATCGCCGAACGCCGGCCCGATGTGGTGTTCGTGACCAGCCCGAACAACCCCACCGGGCACAGCATCCCCGGCGACGAGCTGGTTCGGATACTGGAGGCCGCTCCGGGCATCGTCATCGTCGACGAGGCCTACGGTGAGTTCTCCGCCGCGCCGAGCGCCATCGGTCTCATCGACCGGTTCCCGGCCAAACTCGTGGTCACCCGCACCATGAGCAAGGCGTTCGCCTTCGCCGGCGGTCGCCTCGGTTATCTCGTCGCCGCCCCCGCCGTGATCGATGCGCTGCTGTTGGTGCGGCTGCCGTATCACCTGTCGGTGGTGACCCAGGCCGCCGCGCGTGCCGCGCTGCGGCATGCCGACGAAACTCTGGCCGGTGTCGCCGAATTGGCCGCGCAGCGGGACCGGGTCGCGCGGGAGCTGACCGAACTCGGTTTCGAGGTGGTCCCCAGCGATGCGAATTTCCTGCTGTTCGGGCGTTTCCGCGATGCGGCCCGGGCCTGGCAGCATTATCTGGACGAGGGTGTACTCATTCGCGACGTCGGTATTCCCGGCTATCTGCGCGCCACCATCGGCCTCGCCGCCGAGAACGACGAATTCCTGCGGGTCAGCGCGAAACTGGCCGCCGCCGAACTGACGGACCAGGGCCGAGGCCCGGGGCCGAGAACGACACGGAAGAGAGTATGAATCGAACCGCGCGGGTGGAGCGCACCACCAAGGAATCCCACATCGTGGTGGAACTGGACCTGGACGGCACCGGCCGCACCGATATCTCCACCGGTGTCCCGTTCTACGACCATATGCTCACCGCGCTCGGCGCCCACGCCAGTTTCGATCTGACCGTTCGCGCCGAGGGCGATATCGAGATCGAGGCCCATCACACCGTCGAGGACACCGCTATCGTCTTCGGTCAGGCCCTCGGTCGCGCCCTCGGCGACAAGAAGGGCATTCGTCGCTTCGGCGACGCCTACATCCCGATGGACGAAACGCTCGCCCACGCCGCCGTCGACGTCTCCGGCCGCCCCTACTGTGTGCACACCGGCGAACCCGATCACCTGCTGCATGCGGTGATCCCCGGCTCCCCGGTGCGCGGTCGCGGTGAACCGGGCGCCCCGTACTCGACGGTGCTCAATCGGCACGTCTTCGAATCCATCGCCCTCAATGCCCGGATAGCCCTGCACGTGCGGGTGCTGTACGGCCGCGATCAGCACCATGTCACCGAGGCCGAGTACAAGGCGGTCGCGCGGGCCCTGCGCGCCGCCGTCGAACCCGACCCCCGGGTACAGGGTGTGCCATCCACGAAGGGAGCGCTGTGACCTCGGTCGTGCTGCTGGACTACGGTTCCGGCAATCTGCATTCCGCCCACCGTGCCCTCATCCGTGCCGGCGCCGAGGTGGAGGTGACCGCCGACCCGCAGGCCGCCCTGGCCGCCGACGGACTGGTGGTCCCCGGCGTCGGGGCCTTCGCCGCCTGTATGGCGGGGCTGCGCGCCGTGCGCGGCGATCGCATCATCGGTCGGCGCCTCGCCGGTTCCCGTCCGGTGCTCGGTATCTGCGTGGGGATGCAGATCCTCTTCGAGCGGGGCGTCGAATTCGGGGTGGAAACCGAGGGTTGCGCCGAATGGCCCGGTACCGTCGACCGGCTCGAGGCGCCGGTGCTGCCGCATATGGGATGGAACACCGTCCAGGCGCCCGCCGACTCCGTGCTGTTCGCCGGGATGGACCCCGATACCCGCTTCTACTTCGTGCACAGCTACGCCGCCCGGAGTTGGGAGCTCCCACCCGGCGACCATATCGCCGAGCCCAAACTCACCTGGGCCCACCACGGTGGGCCGTTCCTGGCCGCGGTGGAGAACGGGGTGCTGTCGGCCACCCAGTTCCATCCGGAGAAATCCGGCGACGCCGGCGCGCAACTGTTGCGCAACTGGATCAAATCGCTCTGAGTCGACGCGTTTCGCGGCACAACGCTCCGAGACGTCGCGGCCTTTTCGTGCCTTACGGGCGCACGCCCTGCGCCCAGACCGGGTCCGTCGCCACACTCGACAGGCGCCAGCCCTGTGCGGTGCGGATCGCATCGAAGTGGTAGATCTCGCCGAGGGTGTACTGCGATGCCGGTGGGGTGGTATGGGCGTCCTTGCGGGCGAAGACCACCAACAGGTTCGCCCGAACGGTCGCGTGATCGCCGTGTAGGTCGATGTGCGTATTGGTGACGAAGTGCTGGATGGCGTAGTCCGGTCGGTGGTTGCGCGTCGCCTGTGCGATGAGCGCGTCCCGGCCCCGGGCCCGTCCGCCCGGGGTTCGGGCGGTGGCGTCCGCGGTGTAGATGGCGCCCAGCTCGGCGAACCGACCCTCATCGAGGGTACGGCCCAGACGATCGACCAGTGCGGTGATCTCCATGCGATCGGCCAGTTCTCGTCGTGTGTCGACGCGTGTGGCCGCGAATGCGCGCGGGAGCAGTGCCGATGACAGGATGCGTCCGACGTTCATTTCGAAACCCTTTCCTGAAATGTTGGCCAGTCCAACATTGGTATTACCAACGATATACATTGTGGGCCGCGCCAACAAGTCGGGTAAGTTGTCGGTCATGCAGATCGCGCACGACGGCGCCGCGGACCGGTTACGCGCCCTGCCGACCCGGCTGGTGGGACAGGTCGCCGTACTGGCGGACCGGGCGAGCGACCGGGCCTTCGCCGGCACCGGCTCCCGCCGTCACCATTTCGCCCTGCTCGCCACACTCGACCAGTTCGGCCCGCTCAGCCAGGCCGAACTCGGCCGGCGCACCCATATCGACCGCAGCGATATCGTCGCCGCCGTCAACGATCTGGTCGCGCGCGGTATGATCCGTCGCGATCCCGACCCCGCCGATCGCCGCCGCAATATCGTCACGCTCACCGATGCCGGCGCCCGGCACCTGGCCCTCCTGGACGATCGGCTGGCCGTGGCTCAGGACGAACTGCTCCACGGTTTGTCCGCCGCCGAGCGCCGCCAATTCGTGCGGTTGCTGACCCGAGTGCTCGACACGCACCCGAACGACCCGGCGCACTGACCCGGCCCGCGCTCCACGCCGATCGCCGTGGCCGCTCGGCGATCGCGGTGCGGTACCGGTATCCGACGGGCCGCCACCAGAGCGTCGAAGTCGAGCCGCTAGGCTGAGCGGAGTGAGTTTAGTGCTGTTGCCCGCGGTCGATGTCGCCAATGGAGAGGCCGTGCGCCTCGTTCAGGGAGAGGCCGGCAGTGAAACCAGCTACGGGTCGCCCCGGGATGCGGCCCTGGCCTGGCAGGAAGCCGGTGCCGAATGGGTGCACCTGGTCGATCTGGACGCCGCCTTCGGACGCGGCTCCAACCGGGAGCTGCTCGCGCAGGTGGTCGGTGAACTCGATGTGCGGGTGGAGTTGTCCGGCGGAATTCGCGACGACGAATCGTTGAAGGCCGCTCTGGCCACCGGATGTGCGCGGGTCAATCTGGGCACCGCCGCGCTGGAGGACCCGAAATGGTGTGCCCGCGCCATCGCCGAATACGGCGACCGGATCGCGGTCGGACTGGATGTGCGGATCGTGGACGGTGAGCACAGGCTGCGCGGTCGCGGTTGGGTCAGCGACGGCGGGGATCTGTGGGAAGTGCTGGAGCGACTCGAACGCGACGGCTGCTCGCGCTACGTGGTCACCGATGTGACCAAGGACGGTACCCTCACCGGCCCCAACCTGGACCTGCTGCGCGATGTGTGCGCCGCCACCGAGGCCCCGGTCATCGCCTCCGGCGGTGTTTCCACCCTCGACGATCTGGTGGCGATCTCCGAACTGGTCCCCGAGGGCGTGGAAGGGGCGATTGTCGGCAAGGCGCTGTACGCGGGCCGGTTCACCCTGCCCGAGGCGCTGGCCGCGGTGCGCTGACCCGGTATGGCCACCACCGACCTACCCGCGTTGCTCACTGTGGCCGCGGAAATCCTCGACGGGATCGAACCGCGGTTCCGGGAAGGGCGGGGTGCGCCCAGCGCGGTCGCGAAGGGCTCCAAGGACTTCGCCACCGAACTCGACCTGGAACTGGAACGCACCATCTCCGAACAGTTGACCCGCCGCACCGGAATCGATGTGCACGGTGAGGAATTCGGCGGCCCTCGGTTGACCGACGGCACCGCCTGGGTGCTCGACCCCATCGACGGCACCTTCAACTATTCGGCCGGACATCCGCTGTCGGGCACCCTGCTCGCATTGGTTCGCGATGGTGAACCGGTCCTCGGCATGGCATGGCTACCGGTCCTCGGCCAGCACTACGCCGCCGTCGAGGGCGGCCCGCTGCTGCTCAACGGCGAACCACAGCCCATGCTGACGCGGGGGTCCCTCGCCGAGGCGATGATCGGGTTCGGGGCGTTCAACATCGACTCCACCGGACGTATCCCGGGGCGGATCCGCTTCGATATGCTCGGCGCGCTGAGCCGACTGTCGTCGCGGGTGCGGATGCACGGTTCCACCGGAATCGACCTGGCCTATACGGCCGCGGGCATCCTGGGTGGTGCCATCGTGTTCGGTCACCATCCCTGGGACAATGCCGGCGGTGTCGTGCTGGTGCGCGCGGCGGGCGGTGTGGTGACCGATCTGGCCGGGGACCCGTGGACCATCGAATCCGGGTCCGTGCTGGCCGCGGCACCCGGGGTGCATACCGAATTGGTCGAGATGATCGCCGCGGCCCGCGGCAGTGAGGTGAGGCGATGACACTGGCGGTCCGTGTGATTCCGTGCCTGGACGTCGACGCCGGTCGGGTGGTCAAAGGAGTCAGGTTCCAGAACCTGCGCGACGCCGGCGATCCGGTGGAACTGGCCGCGGCCTACGATGCCCAGGGCGCCGACGAACTCACCTTCCTCGATGTCACCGCCTCCAGCGGCAACCGCGACACCATGCTCGATGTGGTCACCCGCACCGCGGAGCAGATCTTCATCCCGCTCACCGTGGGCGGTGGGGTGCGCACCGTCGAGGACGTGGACCGGCTGTTGCGCGCGGGCGCGGACAAGGTGTCGGTCAATACCGCCGCCATCGCCCGGCCGGAGGTACTGCGGGAGATGTCGCAGCGGTTCGGCTCCCAGTGCATCGTGCTGTCGGTGGACGCCCGCACCGTTCCGGACGGCCAACCGGCCACTCCGTCCGGCTGGGAGGTCACCACCCACGGCGGTAAACGCGGCACCGGTATCGACGCGGTGGAATGGGCGATCCGGGGCGCCGAACTCGGGGTGGGGGAGATCCTGCTCAACTCGATGGACGCCGACGGAACCAAGGCCGGATTCGACCTGCCCATGATCCGGGCCGTCCGCGCGGCCGTCTCGATCCCCGTGATCGCCAGTGGTGGTGCGGGCGCGGTCGAACATTTCGTACCGGCGGTGCAGGCCGGCGCCGATGCGGTACTCGCGGCCAGTGTCTTCCACTTCGGTGAGCTGACCATCCCGCAGGTCAAGGACGCCATGCGGGCGGCGGACCTGGTGGTCCGCTGACCGGGGAATCGGTGCGTTCCCCACGGCGTTGTAGCCGGGGTGAACATCGGAATCTCTTTGTCGCCATTTGCTTTCGACGCCGCGGACAATGCCGTGACCGCGGCGGTGGAATCTGCCCGGGAGGCCGCCGACGCCGGCGTGCGATCGTTGTGGTTCGGCCAGACGTTCTCCTTCGACGCGATCACGATGGCCGCCCTGGTGGCGCAGGCGGTACCGGAGCTGGAGGTGGGCACCTCCGCCGTGCCGATCCCCGCTCGCCATCCGCTGCTCATCGGCAGTCAGGCGCTGACCGCCCAGGCCGCCGCGCGAGGCCGGTTCACCCTGGGGCTCGCCCTCGGTGCGCCATCGATCACCGAGTCGGCGTTCGGGATTCCGTTCGACCGCCCGATCACCCGGTTGCGGGAATTCCTCACCGCTCTGGCCGGTCCGTTGCGCAACGAGAGCGCCGAGTTCCACGGGGAGACGGTCACCGCTGTCACGCCCATACCCGGCCGGGTCGCGGGGGCCGAGCCCGCCGTACCGGTGCTGGTGGCCGCCATGGGTCCGCAGGCGGTGCGGGTCACCGGAGAATCGGCCGACGGCACCCTGCCGTTCCTGGTGGGTCCCCAAGCGCTGGAACGGCATATCGTCGGGCCGATCGGGGCGGCCGCGCGCCGGGCCGGGCGCTCGCGACCGCGGGTGGTGGCCATGGTGCCCGGGGTGGTCACGAGCGATCCGGAGGCCGCACGGGCGGCCGCGGCGCGGCAGATGGCCTTCTACGACACCATTCCCTCCTATCGGCGGGTCATCGAACTGTCCGGGGCTTCCCGGGCGGCGGATCTGGCCGTTATCGGTGACGAGCGCGTGGTCGCCGATCGGATCGCCGAGTACTTCGCCGCGGGCGCCACCGATGTGGTGATCACCCAGACCGACCTGACCACCCCGGACGACCGCCGCCGCACCTGGCGTCTGCTCGGTGAACTGGCCCGCACGTCCACTCCGGCGACCCCCTCGGTATAAAAAGACACCATGAGCCTCGATCCCGCCATCGCCGCCCGCCTCAAGCGCAACGACGCCGGTCTGGTGGCCGCGGTGGCGCAGGAACGGGACACCGGCGCCGTGCTGATGGTCGCCTGGATGGACGACGAAGCGCTGGCCCGCACCCTGGAAACCCGCAGGGCAACCTACTTTTCGAGGTCGCGCGGCCAGTACTGGGTCAAGGGGGAGACCTCCGGCCATACCCAGTACGTGCACGAGGTGCGGTTGGACTGCGATGGGGACACCGTGCTGTTGGTGGTGGAGCAGCAGGGCGCGGCCTGCCATACCGGCACCCACACCTGTTTCGACACCGACGTGCTGCTGTCCGAATCCTGACGCCTTGCGGCGTACCCGAGGCGGGTGCGCGGATCAGCCGTCGGACGACGGATAGGGCGCGCGTTCGATCCCGACGGCCAGCTGGGCGTTGAGTGTCTCGCCGAGTTCGGCCAAGGTGAGCGTCCGCTCGGCGTCGAGGCCGTCGAACACCAGTCGGCGGACCATGTCCAGATAGCCGGGGGCCGCCTCCACCACTTTCCGATACCCCGCATCGCTGAGCACCGCCTGGACTCCGCGGCGGCCGCTGGTGGCCGAACGGCGGGCCCAGCCCATCCGTTCCAGCTTGGACACCACATGGGAAAGTCGTGATAGCGACGAGTTTGCTCTGTGGGCCAGCTCACTCATCTGTAGTCGGTGTTCGGGGGCTTCCGACAGTAGGGTCAGTACCCAGTACTCGAAATGTGTCACGCCGGATTCGCGCTGGAGCTCGGTATCCAGTGCGCTCGGAAGCCGGGTCATCAGCGCGACGATAGCGCGCCACGCGCGTTCCTCGACAGGATCCAGCCATTTCGTCACATGCGCCTTCTCTCCAGACAAGTGACGTGATCGGAATTCGGTCACCCGCTCCCCAGAGTTTGCCACGTCTTCGCTCGATCGTGTGGGAGATGCGGATGGCAGTTCTTGCTCGGATATGTCTTGCTTGGATGTGTCTTGCTCGGATATGTCTTGCTCGGATGTGTCTTGCTCGGATGTGCGGTCACGCGCATGGCGGCCCTATCACGCCCGGTGTCCGTCCGGGCGGAGCGTGAGGGCACGAAGCCTCAGGAGGTCGAATGCTTCCGGAGGAACTCCAGCGCCGCGTCGGCGTGGACGTTGGCGCGGAATTCGCCGCTGATCACGGTGAGTATCCGTCGATCGCGATCGATGACGAAGGTACGTCGTTTGACCGGCATCAGTGAGCCGAGCAGTCCCCGCTCGACACCGAACTGCCGCGCCACCGATCTGTCGGCGTCCGACAGCAGCGGATAGTCCAGCCGTTGGGCCCCGGCGAAACCGGCCTGGGTGTCCACCGCATCGGTGCTGATCCCGGCGCAACTCGCGCCCAGAGCGGCGAATTCGGCACTCAGATCCCGGAAATGGCAGGCCTCCGCCGTGCACACCGGGGTGTTGGCGGCCGGGTAGAAGAACAGGACCAGCGGTCCTGCGACCAGCAGGTCGGCCAGGGAACGCGGGGTTCCGGTCTGGTCGGGGAGTTCGAAGGCGGGGGCGAGCTGTCCGGTTTTCATACGGCGAAGTTACCGGCGTTCGCCCCGCCACGTGGGGTGTGCCCACCGGCTCCGAAGCGTCCTGGGATGATGGGCGGATGCCCGGCGTGCTCTCTTCCACGACGACCCGCGAACGTTTCCGAGAACTGGCCGCGGAACACCGCGTTGTCCCGGTAACCCGGAAAGTGCTGGCGGATTCGGAGACCCCCCTGTCCGCATACCGCAAACTGGCCGGTGACCGGGCAGGGACCTTCCTGTTCGAATCCGCGGAAAACGGCAGATCATGGTCGCGCTGGTCGTTCATCGGGGCGGGCAGTCCGTCCGCGCTGACCGTCGTGGACGGCGCCGCCGCCTGGTTGGGCGCCACCCCAGCGGACGCGCCGACCGGCGGCGACCCCCTCGACGCCCTGCGGGAAACCCTGGAACTGCTGCGCACCGAACGGCTGCCCGGGCTGCCGCCACTCACCGGCGGCATGGTCGGATACCTCGGCTACGACGCGGTGCGGCGGATGGAACGGCTGCCCGAGATCGCCGTCGACGACCTGCAGCTTCCGGAAATGGTGCTGTTGTTGGCCACCGACCTGGCCGCCTTCGACCATCACGAGGGCGCAATCACCCTCATCGCGAACGCGGTCAATTGGAACGGCACCGCCGAACACGTCGACGAGGCCTACGACGACGCCGTGGCCCGCCTGGACCGGATGACCGCCGCACTGGCCACGCCCGCCCCGTCCACGGTCTCGGTGTTCGATCAGCCCGAGCCGGTGTTCCGCCGCTCCCGCACCCCTGAGCAGTTCGGGGAGGGGGTACGGCGCCTGGTGCGGGAGATCGAGGCCGGTGAGGCGTTCCAGGTGGTGCTGTCACAGCGGTTCGAGATGGACTACGGCGGCACCCCGGTCGATCTGTACCGGATGTTGCGCGCGGCCAATCCCAGCCCGTACATGTACCTGCTGCACATTCCCGACGCCGACGGCGGCACTGCGTTCTCCATCGTCGGTTCCAGTCCGGAATCCCTGGTGACGGTGAAGGACGGCGTGGCCACCACCCATCCGATCGCGGGCACCCGGTGGCGGGGCGCCACCGAAGAGGACGACCGGCTGCTGGAGAAGGGACTGTTGGCGGACGAGAAGGAAAACGCCGAGCATCTGATGCTGGTGGACCTCGGTCGCAACGACCTCGGCCGGGTCTGTGAACCCGGCACGGTGCGGGTGAGCCAGTACCGCCACGTCGAACGGTACAGCCACGTCATGCATCTGGTGTCCACGGTGAGCGGGCGGCTGGCCCCCGGCAAGATCGCCCTGGACGCCGTGCGGGCCTGTTTTCCCGCGGGAACCCTGTCCGGTGCGCCCAAGGTGCGGGCCATGGAACTGATCGAGGAACTCGAACCCACCCGGCGCGGCGTCTACGGCGGGGTGGTCGGTTACCTGGACTTCGCGGGCGACGCCGATACCGCCATCGCCATCCGCACCGCCCTGCTCAAGGACGGCATCGCCTATGTGCAGGCGGGCGCGGGCATCGTGGCCGATTCTCAGGCCGAATACGAGGACACCGAATCCAGGAACAAGGCCATGGCGGTATTGCGGGCCATCGCGGCAGCCGAAACCGTGCACGCCTTCGGCGAGGAGATCCGGGCCGACAACGGAGCCGCCACGGCGGCCGCCGGCGCTTCCGCCGCGGTGTCGGGGACCACGGTGCGACCATGACGGATCCGACCCGCCCCGGTGAGCCGACCCCGAAGCCGGGCGGCGAGACCTCCGGCGCGCAGACCGGGTCGCCGGGAGACGAGACGACCACATCCGCCGGAGCCGCGGGGCGCGGGCGCGGTCCCGTCCTGCCGATCGCGCTACTCGCCGTTGCCGCCGCCACGTTATGGGGCTCGTCCCGGCTGACGTGGGTCACCGTCACCTCGGCCGACGGGCTCACCGAACCGCGCACCGACGATATCGACGGCGGGGTGTGGTTCGGCGCCCTCACCCCGCTGGCCCTGACGATGCTCGCCGCCGTCGCCGCCGTCCTGGGCACCCGCGGTTGGGTGCGGCGGCTGGTCGGGGTGATCGTCGCCCTGGCCTCGGCGGTCACGGCCGTACCGCCGCTGGCCCTGTTGAACGGTTCCGGCGCCACCGCCGAACGCGCCGCCGCCCTGGCCGAGCTGCCGGGACGGGCCGTGGTCCAGGAGGTGACGACCTCCACCGCGCCCGCCCTGTTGGCCACGGTGGGCGCGGTGGCCGCCTTCCTCGCCGGAGTTCTGCTGGCCCGTATGTCGGGACACACCGCGCGCCTGTCCGGTAGATACGACAATCCGGTGTTCCGCCGGGCCGAGGCCACCGATCTGGTCGCCAAGCGCAACAGCGGTGCGCCCACTGCCGAGCCGGTCTCGGAACGGGTGCTCTGGGACGCGCTGGACGCCGGTACCGACCCGACCGAATCCGATGCGGATCGGGAGGCCGAGACACCCCATTCACCCGGCGACCCGAAAGATGCGCCCGCGAAGCGGCAGGACGATTCGGCGTACCGTGTGGACGAAACCGGTACCGATCCCGGTGACGGCCCGGCCGACGGTGGGGGCGGAGGCGTCCGATAACGGTCGCGCACGATATCCCGCATGCCATGCGCCCCCTCGGGTGCCCTGATGCGCCGCGACCGATTCGTGTCGGGTATCCGTGGGCGGTGTTGCCCACTTCGGCCACGGGCGCGTGCAACCATGAATTGCACCACATTCGGGTTTCGTTCTCGGCGGACCCTCCCCCGACGTGAAGCCCCGACAACGCTCCCTTTACTCTTGATCAGCATCGGTGAGACAGCGCCTGGGGGAAATTCTCCGGCAGTACTCGCGTCTCCCCAGAAAGGATTCGAGCCAGATGACGGTACTCGACTCGATTCTCGACGGGGTCCGCTCGGATGTGGCCGCTCGGGAAGCCCTGGTGGACTTCGCCACGGTCAAGGCCGCCGCGGCCGCCGCGCCGCCACCGTTGGACGCGAAGGCCGCCCTGCTCGAAGACGGTATCGGGGTGATCGCCGAGGTCAAGCGGGCCAGCCCCTCGAAGGGCCCCCTCGCCTCGATCACCGATCCGGCGAGCCTGGCCAAGGCCTACGAGGACGGCGGCGCCCGGATCATCAGCGTGCTCACCGAGGGACGTCGTTTCCACGGATCGCTCGACGACCTCGACGCCGTGCGCGCCACCGTGAACATTCCGGTGCTGCGCAAGGATTTCGTGGTCGGTCCCTACCAGATCCACGAGGCCCGCGCGCACGGCGCGGATGTGATCCTGCTGATCGTGGCCGCATTGGAACAGGACACCCTGGCCTCGCTCATCGATCGCACCGAATCGCTGGGGATGACCGCGCTGGTCGAGGTGCACACCGAGGAGGAGGCCGACCGCGCGCTCGCTGCCGGCGCCTCGGTGATCGGGGTGAACGCGCGCAACCTCAAAACCCTGGAGGTGGACCGGGACTGCTTCGCCCGGATCGCGCCCGGCCTGCCCACCGAGGTCATCCGAATCGCCGAGTCCGGGGTGCGCGGCACCGCCGACCTGCTCGCCTACGCGGGCGCGGGCGCGGATGCGGTGCTGGTCGGCGAGGGCCTGGTCACCAGCGGCGACCCACGTGCCGCGGTATCGGAACTGGTGACCGCGGGCACCCATCCTTCCTGCCCCAAACCCGCACGTCGGGGGCGATGATGGCACCGACCGAGCGGATCGCTTCCGACGCCCTGCCCCAGGCCAGCGACGGGATCGCGCACCGGAGCGGGCACGAACCCGACACGGGCGGTCATTTCGGCGTCTACGGCGGCCGCCACGTTCCCGAGGCGCTGATGGCGGTGATCGAGGAGGTCACCGCCGAATACGACAAGGCCCGCCTGGATCCGGATTTCCTGTCCGAACTGGACCGATTGCAGCGTGATTACGCCGGGCGCCCGTCGCCGGTGTTCGAGTGCGCCGGTCTGGCCGAGCACGCGGGCGGCGCCCGGATCCTGCTCAAGCGCGAGGACCTCAACCACACCGGTTCGCACAAGATCAACAATGTGCTCGGGCAGGCGCTGCTGGCCAAACGGATGGGCAAGAACCGGGTCATCGCCGAAACCGGTGCCGGCCAGCACGGGGTGGCCACCGCCACCGCGTGCGCGCTGCTGGGCCTTCGGTGCGTGATCTATATGGGGGCCGTCGACACCGCCCGTCAGGCGCTCAATGTGGCCCGGATGCGGTTGCTCGGCGCCGAGGTCGTCTCGGTGACCCTGGGGTCGCAGACCCTCAAGGACGCCATCAACGAGGCCCTGCGTGACTGGGTGACCAATGCCGAGGACACCTACTACTGTTTCGGCACCGCCGCGGGACCGCACCCGTTCCCGATGATGGTCCGCGATTTCCAGCGCGTCGTCGGTCTGGAGGCGCGCGCTCAGGTCAAGGCCATGACCGGTCGCCTGCCCGATGCGGTGGTCGCCTGCGTCGGGGGCGGTTCCAATGCCATCGGCATCTTCCATCCCTTCCTCGACGACCCGGACGTTCGGTTGATCGGCTACGAGGCGGCCGGTGACGGCGTCGAGACCGGACGCCACGCCGCGACCTTCACCGGCGGTACCCCCGGCGCGTTCCAGGGCGCCTACTCGTACCTGTTGCAGGACGAGGACGGGCAGACCATCGAATCGCACTCCATCTCCGCCGGGCTGGACTATCCCGGCGTCGGGCCGGAACACGCCTACCTCAAGGACATC
This sequence comes from Nocardia paucivorans NBRC 100373, assembly GCF_000308675.1. GTDB lineage: Bacteria > Actinomycetota > Actinomycetes > Mycobacteriales > Mycobacteriaceae > Nocardia > Nocardia paucivorans. Next base: position 50,177 of record NZ_BAGE01000035.1, read on the forward strand.
GGGCGCGCCGAATACCGGCCGATCACCGACACCGAGGCCATGGACGCCCTGTTGCTGCTCAGCCGGAGCGAGGGCATCATTCCGGCGATCGAATCGGCACATGCCGTGGCGGGGGCGCTACAACTCGGCAAGGAGCTGGGGCCCGGTTCGATCATCCTGGTGAATCTGTCCGGGCGGGGGGACAAGGATATGGATACCGCCGCCCGCTGGTTCGGCCTCTTCGACGAACCCGGCGACCACGCCGAGGCCGGCGCCAAGGAGAACGATCGGTGACCGAACAGTCCAATCTCGCGGCGACCTTCGCCGCCTGTCGTGCCGAACACCGAGCCGCGCTCGTCGGCTATCTGCCCGCGGGCTATCCGGATCTGCCCGGTTCCATCGCCGCCGTGCGGGCCATGGTCGAAGCCGGCTGCGACATCATCGAGGTCGGCGTCGCCTACTCCGATCCGGTGATGGACGGCCCCACCATCCAGGCTGCCGCCGAACAGGCCCTGCGCGGCGGTGTCCGGGTCCGCGACGTGTTCTCCGTGGTCCAGGCCGTCGCCGACGCCGGCGCCCGGGCCGTGGTGATGACCTACTGGAATCCGGTGCTCAAGTACGGCGTCGATCGGTTCGCCCGCGATCTGGCCGCCGCCGGAGGTTCGGGCCTCATCACCCCGAATCTCATCCCGGAGGAGGCCGACGAGTGGTTCGTCGCCTCCGCCGCCCACGAACTGGACCGCATCTTCCTGGTCGCGCCGTCGTCCACCGAGGAACGTCTGGTCAAGACACTCGAGGCGAGTTCCGGATTCATCTATGCCGCCTCCACCATGGGCGTCACCGGTGCCCGGCAGTCGGTATCGTCCATGGCGCCCGCATTGTGCGCCCGGATTCGCACGCACAGCGATATTCCGATCGGAGTGGGGCTCGGGGTACGTTCCGGCGCCCAGGCCGCCGAGATCGCCGCCTACGCCGATGGGGTGATCGTCGGTTCGGCTCTGGTGAGTGCGGCCGCTGAGGGGCTGGACGCGGTACGGCGGTTGACCGCCGAACTCGCCGAGGGTGTCCGCTCGGCGACGGTCTCGAGCTGATCCGGTCCGCGCTTCGCGGGGCCGCGCGCGATGCGGTGAGGACGCGCGGGGGTCGACCATCGGACTTGCCATTGTGATCGGCTGGACTACGGTGGCCCCGTGACCGTTCAAGCCCTGGCCGATACCGTTTCGACCATGCGGAGCCCGCAGGGACCCGCATCGTCCGCCGCCGTCGCCGATGTGCTGGCCTACATCCCCAGTCCGCCGCAGGGCGTCTGGCCGATCGGACCCTTCCCGCTACGGGCGTACGCAATCTGCATCATCATCGGGATCATCGTCGCCATCTGGTGGGGCGAGCGGCGCTGGCGGGCACGGGGTGGAGAACCCGGCACCGTCCTGGACGTCGCCGTGTTCGCCGTTCCGTTCGGTCTGATCGGCGGTCGGCTCTACCACGTCGCCACCGACTGGCAGAAATACTTCGGTCCCGACGGCGACCCGATGAACGTTCTGCGGATCTATCAGGGCGGTCTGGGGATCTGGGGCGCGGTCCTCCTCGGTGGCGTCGGCGCCTGGGTCGCCTGCCGGATCTACCGAATACCGCTGCCGGCCCTCGGCGACGCCGTCGCCCCGCCGATCCTGCTGGCCCAGGCCATCGGCCGGCTCGGCAACTATTTCAACCAGGAACTGTACGGCCGGGAAACCGATGTGCCGTGGGGTCTGCAGATCTTCCTGCGGTTCGACGACGCCGGGAAGCTCGACATGATGAACGGCGTGTCCTCCGGCGAGGTGCAGAAGATCGTGCACCCGACGTTCCTCTACGAGTTGCTGTGGAATGTGCTGGTCGTCCTGTTGTTGGTCTGGGCGGACCGCCGTTTCCGCCTCGGCCACGGCCGACTGTTCGCCCTCTACGTGGCCGGCTACAGTTTCGGCCGGTTCTTCGTGGAACTCATGCGCGACGACGAGGCCACTCTGATCGCCGGTATCCGCATCAACTCCTTCACCTCGTCCCTGGTGTTCCTGGCCGCCCTCGCCTACTTCCTGCTCGCCACCAGGGGCCGGGAAACCCCCGCCCGCCTGCAGCCCGGGGTGGCGGACCGTCCGTGGCCGTGGCAGCTGGGTGCGTTGCGGCGGGCCGGGGAGGTAACCGAGCAGAAGCCGGTCGCTACCGCCGACGAAGAATCGGGCTCGTCGGCGGGGGAGTCGAGTAAACCCGTCCTCGACAAACCGGACGCCGACAAACCGGACGCCGACAAACCGGACGCCGCCGCGAAGGATTCCGAGACCGCGAGCACGGACTCCGATGCGCCGATACCGGACCCGGAGATACCGGACTCCCGGTCGGACGCCTCCGCTTCGAAGGATGAGGAAGAGGCGGATTCCACCGTATCGGACCCCGGTGCGGCGAAGGCCGATACGGTCGCGGAGCGGTCCGAGACGGATTCGGACGAGGAGAAAACGGGGAACGAGCCCACCGAGGCGTCGAATTCGACGGAAGAGAAGGCGGGACGAACTCGCGCATAGCCGTATCGAGCGACCCGGTCGCAGGGGCTCGTCACCGATATTCGTTTCCGGATATCGCGGTCCCACCGGGCCTCGGCGCCTTCGCCCGGGAAGCGTCTCCACCTCCGGTTATCCGACCGGTGAAACGCGGCCGGGCGCGCCGGCGATGCCAGGGGAAAGCGGATATCGGCGCCGCCGTCGGGGCGGTGCCGTCCCATCGTTCGCGAGCACATGACCGACCACCTCGACCCGGGTAGGCCACCCGGGTCGGCAACCGGGAGCGCGGATATTGTCACCGGCACCGACCTTCTCCATTGCGCATCGAACGCCGAACTCGGGCAGAATCTGGCGTGGCCTTGCGTCGGGGAGGAGAGCACAGGGTTGTCCTCCACTACCGGGGGCCCGAACACAGGAGGAAACCGATGACCGATCCGTATCAGAGCTATCCCAAGAACGGCCCGCAGTACGGCCCGCCCGGCACCGGTCCCGGTGCACCGGGGCAGTACCCCTCGCAGCCTCAGCCCGGTTACCCCGCCCAGCCGCAGCCGGGCTACCCTGGCGGGTCCTACGGGCAGCCGCCGCAGCAGGGCTACAACCCCGCCGACCCGGAGGCCCCGTACGGTCGCGACTGGAACGGTGTGCCGTTTTCCGACAAGCAGAAGTTGGTGGCGGGCCTGTTGCAGATCTTCCTCGGCGGCTTCGGCGCGGGACGGTTCTACACCGGCCACACCGGTATGGCCGTCGGACAGATCGCGGTGACCTGGCTGACATGTGGTCTCGGCGGTATCTGGCCGCTGATCGACGGAATCATGATGCTGACCGGCAAGGTTCCCGACAGTTTCGGCCGCCCGCTGCGCGACTGATGGTGCGGCCGGCCCACCGATTACTCGTGGTTCACCCCGGGCGCAGCGCGCTGCCCCGGTTCGGCGCGACTAGGCTCGACCCGTGATGCGACGGACGAAGATTGTGTGCACCCTCGGACCGGCCACTGCCACCGAGGACCGTATTCGAGAACTCGTCGAGAGCGGAATGGACGTCGCCCGGCTGAATTTCAGCCACGGCGAGCACTCCGACCATGCCGAGAACTACAAGAAGGTACGGCAGGCGTCCGATCACGTCGGTCGTGCCGTAGGCATCTTGGCGGACCTACAAGGGCCGAAGATTCGGTTGGGCCGGTTCACCGAGGGACGTACCGTCTGGGCGGCCGGTGAGGAGATCCGCATCACGGTCGACGATGTCGACGGTGACCACGATCGTGTCTCGACCACCTACAAGCAGTTGGCCGCCGACGCCAAGCCCGGGGACCGGCTGCTGGTCGACGATGGCAAGGTCGGCCTCACCGTGACCGCCGTGGACGGCAACGACGTGGTGTGCCGGGTCACCGAGGGTGGGCCGGTCAGCAACAACAAGGGCGTCTCGCTTCCCGGCATGGACGTCTCGGTGCCCGCGTTGTCCGAGAAGGACGTCGAGGACCTGGAATTCGCGTTGAAACTGGGCGTGGACTTCATCGCGCTGTCGTTCGTGCGTTCGCCCGCGGATGTCGAACTGGTCCACGATGTGATGGACCGGGTGGGTCGCCGGGTGCCGGTCATCGGCAAGTTGGAGAAGCCGGAGGCCATCGACAACCTCGAGGCCGTGGTGCTGGCCTTCGACGCGGTGATGGTCGCCCGCGGCGATCTGGGCGTGGAACTGCCGTTGGAGCAGGTGCCGCTGGTGCAGAAGCGGGCCATCCAGATGGCGCGGGAGAACGCCAAACCGGTCATCGTGGCCACCCAGATGCTGGAATCGATGATCGACAACTCGCGGCCCACCCGCGCGGAGGCCTCCGATGTGGCCAATGCGGTGCTCGATGGGGCGGATGCGGTGATGCTGTCGGGGGAGACCTCGGTCGGCCGGTATCCGATCGAGGCCGTGCGGACCATGGCGCGGATCGTGCACGCGGTGGAGACCGAATCCACCCGGGTGCCGCCGCTGACCCACGTGCCGCGCACCAAACGCGGCGTCATCTCCTACGCCGCCCGTGATATCGGGGAGCGGCTCAACGCCAAGGCCCTGGTGGCGTTCACCCAGTCCGGGGACACGGTGCGTCGCCTGGCCCGGCTGCACACCCCCCTGCCGCTGCTGGCGTTCACCCCTCTACCGGAGGTGCGCAGTCAGCTCGCGCTGACATGGGGCACCGAAACGTTTATCGTTCCCACAGTGGACAGCACGGACGCCATGATCAAACAGGTCGATCAGGCGTTGCTGAGTATGAATCGGTATCGGAAGGGCGACCTGGTGGTCATCGTGGCGGGGTCGCCGCCCGGTACCGTCGGTTCCACCAACCTCATTCACGTGCACCGAATCGGCGAGGAGGACCACTAAGTGATCGAGCAGCGCGGAGTACAGCCGTGACCGTGTCGTTGGATGCCGTCCGGACGGAATCCCCGAGTGATCTGAAGGTTCTGCTCGACCTGCTGGACCTCGAACAGATCGATGACGATGTGTTCCTGGGCCGGCACCCGGAGAAGGTGTGGAGTCGCACCTTCGGCGGGCAGCTGGTCGCGCAGGCCATCATGGCGGCGGGCCGGACGGTCGGCGACCGACCGATTCACGCGGTGAACGCGCATTTCGTGCGTGGCGGGGACGTCAAGCAGCCGATCGAGTACCGGGTGGATCGGCACCGCGACGGACGTGCCTTCGCCAACCGCACGGTCACCGCGAGCCAGGACGGACAGGAGTTGTTCGTCATGCTGGCCGCGTTCCAGGACTGGGGCAAAGGTCTCGAACACGCCCACGAACGACCGGAGGTGCCCGACCCGGAGACCCTGCCCCGGGTGGAGGAGAGCTTCCAGGGGTTCGAGGACAAACTGGAGATGTTCGTCAAGGCGCCGCGTCCGATCGATATGCGGTACACGAACGATCCGGCCTGGATCCTGAAGGGCACCGGGGAACGACTCAACCACAATCGGGTGTGGATGCGCGCCGACGGCGCCCTGCCCGACGATCCGCTCATTCACGTCGCGGCACTGGGTTACTCGTCCGACACCACGGTGCTGGACTCGATCATCACCACCCATGGTCTGTCCTGGGGCCTGGACCGGATCGTGGCGGCCACGGTGAACCATTCGATCTGGTTCCATCGCCCGTTCCGTTTCGACGAATGGGCTCTGTACTGCACCGAGTCACCGGTGGCCGCCGGCTCGCGGGGTCTGGCCACGGGCCGTTTCTACTCACGTGACGGGGACCTGCTGGCCACCACCGTGCAAGAGGGACTGATCCGGCACTTCCCGTCCCGGCGCTGATCGACGTCCCGTCCCGGGGCGCCGGTCGGCGACCGGTCAGATTCGTTCGGGAATGGCCTCTCGGTCGGTATCGACCCGTTGTCGGGCGCTGATGGTGAACGGAATATCGGCCGCCGCGCCACTGTCGAGGCTTGCGGCGAGCCGGTGTTCCAATGCCGTCACATCGGTATCGGTGAGCTCGGCCGGGTCGCCCACCAACCCCAGCGCGATCTCGTAGGTGGCACGCCCGTCCGGATCCCGGTCGGGGTGGTGGTAGCGCCACCGGGTGTCGAATTCACGGTGGAGCGGATCGTCGTCGGCGACCGGGAGGGTGAATCGCCAGGCGAAGATATCGCGATCGGACAGGTGATCGTCCAGTGCCGTGCAGACGGTGTCGACAATCCGTTGGAGCGTTTCCGGCGTCACGTAAACATGAAGCGAAACATCCGAAATGCGTTTCGGCATGCCTGATTCCTGTCGTGTGTCGAGCCTTCAACGGCAGTGTGCTTCGCCGGGCAGTTTAGTGCCTTTCGAAAACGAGAGTCGGATGCACCCGCCCGTATACCGAGCCGTCACCGATACCGGCTGCGGGGCGGTATCGAGTTGCCGGTGTGGTGTGGGCCGTTGCCACACGGTCGGTCGTGGCGACTCGGCGGGTCAGGGGCATATATTCGGTCGCGCCTATGGGGAGAACAGGCGATAATGTGATTTCGGACACTTCGATCATTCGGCTCGTCTCGGAACCGGCGAAGACGTGCGCCCGCGGCGAATTCGTCACCGTGTTCGTCGACGATATCCCTACGGATCCTCGACGGAGAAGAAGAACCGCTGTTCGAGCCCGCAAGAGTGTCGAGTCGTTCGCCCGCCGGTATACCACCGGTGCGATCCCGGCCAACGCTCCGACGCCACCGGGCGGTGCTCGATCGGGCGCGTTCCGAGACCATACGGCAATAGCATCGGGTATCGGAGTGGGGTCGGGCCATCCGAGTCGGGTGAACATGTGGTCGCTCCAGCTCGTCGAACCGAAACCGAAACAGCGCAACCGATTTCGAGTGTGTGGACCATCACCACGTGAGTGAACCGGGCCCGTGCGATGAGGGCGGAGGCCGAGTGCGCTTCGCGACCGGAAACCACCGTGTCCGTCGTGGTTTCAATGCTCGAAACGGTGGTGACGGATTGCTCTCCGATCCGGAAAACCGGAAAGCCGAAGAACGGTTCGGGCTGCGTTGCGAAGAAGAACCGGGCGAGATCGAGACGGTGCCGGCGCGCTCCGGAAAAGGGCTGGGAGACGCTGAACGACAACTGGTTCGAGAAACAAGGAGTGCAGGGTGGTCGAGCGCCCGAACATCGTGCTCACACTGTTCGAATTCACCTCGAACGACCCGGATCATGTGCCCTCCCGATATCGGGAAGACGTGACGCTGCTGTACGTGGAATCCGAAGAGGAGGCACGCGGGCTCGCCGAGGAGAATTTCCGAGGCGATGCCGGAATCCACGAGAACGAAGCCGGCTACGACATCACCGTCACACCCAAGGTGATGATCGGTGTCACGGCGGCGTCGACCGAGGATCCATCCGAGGGTGGCGACCTGTACTCACGCCATCTCCATGACATCGACTTCCATGACATCGAGGCCTACCCGAGGTGGAGTCGCTGTTGGGGACCGAATGGCGGTGACGTTTCCCGGCCGGTGACGACAGAGCGTCCGCTATGGGTTCGAGCGGAACCGTATGGCCGGATTTCCGGTTCGACCTTGGTGCCGAGTGTGGGACTCGAACCCACACGCCCTTTCGGGCAACGGTTTTTGAGACCGTCGCGTCTGCCAGTTCCGCCAACTCGGCGCACCGGGTGGAAATGATAGCCGGTCGAGGGGCGATTTACCGAATGGGCCTCCCCGTGGGGCGCGTAACGCGGGATTTGCGCAGGGTATATGCGGTGCGCGCCGGAGTGAACGGTAGTCTCTATGACACTCGATCGCGTGACGGCGGATCGTCGGCCGGGTCCTCCGGTCGGGTCCGCGTTCGCGGTGTCGGGACAGGCATCGGAACCAGAGGGGTCTAGCTATGAGCAGTACTGCGAACGCCGGGGCGAAGCGTGTCGTCGTCGCCGAGGACGAGGCGTTGATCCGGATGGATCTGGTGGAGATGCTGACCGAAGAGGGCTACGAGGTCGTGGGGGAGGCCGGTGACGGCCAGCAGGCGGTCGATCTGGCGGCGGAACTGCGTCCGGATCTGGTGATCATGGATGTGAAGATGCCGCGCCGCGACGGAATCGACGCTGCCGCCGAGATCGCGTCGAAACGTATTGCGCCGGTAGTGATCCTGACCGCGTTCAGTCAGCGTGACCTGGTGGAACGGGCGCGTGACGCCGGGGCCATGGCGTATCTGGTGAAGCCGTTCACGAAATCGGATCTGGTGCCGGCCATCGAATTGGCGGCCAGCCGTTTCCACGAGATCACCGCACTGGAAACCGAGGTCGCGACTCTTGCCGAGCGGTTGGAAACCCGCAAACTCGTGGAACGGGCCAAGGGCGTGCTGATGCAGACGCAGGGGCTGTCCGAACCGCAGGCCTTCAAGTGGATTCAGCGTACGGCCATGGACCGGCGGACCACGATGAAAGCGGTCGCCGAGGTCGTTCTGGAGAACCTCACCCCGCAGTGACGTGGTGTTTCGTGGTGCGGTGGGAATGGGATCAACAGAACCGAAACTCGGTCTTGAAAAATAATTCGCCGTACGGCCATCGATGCGCGTCAAAGTGACGCGAAAAAAATATTGCGCCGTCATGTTTCTTTTCGGGCCGGTGCAACGGGCCCCTCGGCAACCCCGGGGACAGAGGAACAGTAGGGGTCTGTCGTGTTCGGTTCGGAAGAGCTGTTCGGCCCGTCTATATACAGCCGGACCGTGCGCGGGGTGGTGGGGCGCCGTCATCGCGCTCGTACCGGCCGGATGCGGTGTGAAAACCACGGGGGCATCCGATGCGGCCGATAGTGCGGGAGGATCGTCCATCCGACCGGTGATGCGGGTCGACTCGGCCGGTAGGGAGGTCGCCGCCGTCGGCCCGGCGGGTGATGGCTCGGCCACCTGCCCGTCGAATACGACCACCGCCATGGCGGGGCGCATCGACCGGCCCTACCGGCGGAAGCCGGAGTGTCACGCCGCGCTCGAGCGGGTGTTCGACCTGTTCCCCCGTCGCGGGAACGGCGCCGCCGGGCCGGCGGCACCTGTCCGGTGGGGAACAGCAGATGCCGGCGATCGCGTGCCCCCGTGGCTCGTCCTCGGCTGCTACTGCTCGACGAGCCGTCCATGGGCCTGGCGCCGATGATGATGCGGTAGATCTTCCGAATCGTCGCCGAGATCAACCGGGCCGGTACCACCCGTCCTGCTGGTGGAACAGAACGCCCGACAGGCCCTGGGGCGCAGCGATCGGGCCTACGTCCTGGAGACCGGCTCGGTGACCGTTACCGGGACCGGCCGGATCTGCTCGCCGATTCCGCGGTGCAGGCGGCGTATCCGGGTGTCGGATAACGGTCCCCGATCGCACGCCGGGGTGGGTGTCGGCCGTCCGGGCTGTCGGGGGTGGTCCCTAGACTCTCGGATGTGACCCCACCGACCACCCGGAACACAGCAGCGCAGCCCACCTCCACCGCTCTCGTCTCCGAGACGCCCGATATCTCCGGGGAACGGCCCACCCTGCTGCTACTGGACGGTCATTCGCTGGCCTACCGCGCGTTCTACGCGCTGCCCGCGGAGAACTTCAAAACGGTTACCGGCCAGACCACCAACGCGGTGTACGGGTTCACCGCCATGCTGATCAATCTGCTGCGCGATGAGAAGCCTACGCATGTGGCCGCCGCCTTCGACGTCTCCCGACAGACCTTCCGGGTCGAGAAATACCCGGAGTACAAGGCCAATCGGATCACGACCCCCGACGATTTCCGTGGCCAGATCGAACTCGTCAAGGATGTGCTGGGGGCGCTCGGCATCCCGGTGATGGCGGTGGAGGGGTATGAGGCCGACGATGTGATCGCCACCCTCGCCGGTCGGGCGGCGCCACAGGGTTATCGGGTGCTCATCGTCACCGGGGACCGCGATTCCCTCCAGTTGGTCGACGACAATGTCACCGTGTTGTACCCGCGCAAGGGGGTTTCGGACCTGACGCGGTTCACCCCGGAGGCGGTGGAGGCCAAATACGGGCTGACGCCTGCCCAGTATCCGGATTTCGCGGCCCTGCGCGGCGACCCGAGCGACAATCTGCCCGGTATCCCCGGGGTGGGGGAGAAGACCGCCACCAAATGGATCCGGGAATACGGTGATCTGAACACCCTCGTCGACCGGGTCGACGAGGTGCGCGGCAAGGTCGGTGACGCGCTGCGCGCCAATTTGAGCACCGTGGTGCTCAACCGGCAGCTCACCGAGATGGTGCGCGATGTTCCGCTGCCCTATACCCCCGATCAGCTGGCTCGCGGCCCCTGGGACCGCGACCGTATCCACCGGTTGTTCGACGACCTGGAATTCCGGGTGTTGCGTGACCGACTGTTCGAAACCCTCGCCGCGCCCACACCGGAAGCCGAGGCCGGTTTCCACATCAGCGGGCGGACACTCGCCCCGGGAAGCGTCGCCGACTGGTTGAACGAACATACGAAAGCCGGTGTGCGCCACGGTATCTCGGTGTCGGGTAGCGGTGCGCCCGGTCGCGGTGACGTCCGTGCGATCGCCTTCGCCGCCGCCGACGGCGAAGGGGCCTACATCGATACCGTTGCCCTGACCCCCGAGGACGAGGCCGCGCTCGGGGCCTGGTTGGCCGATCCGGATGTGCCCAAGGCGCTGCACGAGGCCAAATCCGCCATTCACGCCCTGCGCGGTCGCGGGTGGACCCTGCGCGGGATCACCAGCGATACCGCCCTGGCCGCCTATCTGGTGCGTCCCGGCCAGCGCAGTTTCGACCTGGAAGACCTCTCCCTGCGCTATCTGAGCCGGGAACTGCGTACCGAAACAGACGACACGCAGCAGTTGTCGTTGCTCGACGAGGAGGACGCCGCCGACAACCGCCTTGCCGAGGGCGAGATGTTGCGGGCCCGCGCCGTCGCCGATCTCGCCGATGCGCTCGATGTGGAGCTGGCGAATATCGAATCCACCGCGCTGCTGCACGAGATGGAGCTCCCGCTGCTCGAGGTGCTGGCCGCCCTGGAGGACGCCGGAATAGCCGTCGATATCGACCGGTTGGAGGCGCTGCAGCGGCAGTTCGCGGACAAGGTCGCCGAGGCGGCGAACGCGGCCTACGCCGAGATCGGCCGACAGATCAACCTGGGATCGCCGAAACAACTGCAGGTGGTGTTGTTCGACGAGCTCGGTATGCCGAAGACCAAACGCACCAAAACCGGCTACACCACCGACGCCGACGCTCTGGAATCGCTGTACGAGAAAACCGAGCATCCGTTCCTGGCGCATCTACTGGCCCACCGCGACGCCACCCGCCTCAAGGTGACCGTGGACGGTTTGCTCAAATCGGTCGCCGACGACGGCCGCATCCACACCACCTTCAACCAGACCATCGCCGCCACCGGCCGGTTGTCGTCCACCGAGCCGAATCTGCAGAACATCCCCATCCGCACCGACACCGGTCGGATGATCCGGGACACATTCGTGGTCGGCCCCGGCTACGAATCGCTGATGACCGCCGACTACAGCCAGATCGAAATGCGGATCATGGCGCACCTGTCCGGTGACGAGGGCCTCATCGAGGCCTTCAATTCGGGGGAGGATCTGCACAGCTTCGTCGCTTCCAAGGCGTTCGACATTCCGATCTCCGAGGTCCATCCGGAAATGCGCCGCCGTATCAAGGCGATGTCCTACGGTCTGGCCTACGGCCTGAGCTCCTACGGCCTGTCCGCGCAGCTGAAGATCAGCACCCAAGAGGCCAAGGAGCAGATGGACACCTACTTCGCCCGCTTCGGCGGTATTCGCGACTACCTGCAGGAAGTGGTCGAACAGGCCCGCAAGGTCGGCTACACCCAAACCCTTTTCGGTCGGCGTCGCTACCTACCCGATCTGGACCACAGCAACCGTCAGCGACGTGAGGCCGCCGAGCGCATGGCACTCAACGCTCCCATTCAGGGCACCGCCGCCGACATCATCAAGGTGGCGATGATCAATGTGTACCGGGCCATCGCCGAGGCCGGGCTGCGCTCGCGCATGCTGCTGCAGATCCACGACGAGTTGGTGTTCGAGGTCGCACCCGGGGAACGCGAGGCCCTGGAGTCCCTGGTGCGGGAGCAGATGTCCTCCGCCATCGAGCTCTCGGTTCCGCTGGATGTCTCGGTTGGCACCGGCCCCAGTTGGGACACCGCCGCGCATTGACGTGTTCGGCCTCTGAGGCGCGAGCGACTCCCGCGTATCGTGTACCTCCGCGCCCCGAGAGCCGGGTTTTCGACCCGGTGCTTTCGGGGTGCGGAGATACGGGACGGGTTGCGGACTCCGGCCCCGCGGGCGCGAGCCCGCGCGAATCGCGGGCAGAAATATCCGACCCGGTCGGTTTCTCGGATGATTCCCGACGAGTCGGGTGGGTTCGTTATCCGTAGGTGATTTATCGATGGAATATGCGCGTCCGGGCGGGGCCGGTTGTGATGCGAGACATGGGCCGGTGCGGCGCGTAGGGCTGTGAGCAGGTCAAACAGTACTTACGAGTAGGAAAAAGGGCCGCCGAATATGGTTGCCATCGAGATACGAAGTCTTTATTCTCGAATGCGTGCAGATTCCCGCCGACCCCCGTGCCGCGCTGAAGGTTGACCTCGGCAGCGTTGTACTTCCGCTCACCACCAGGGTGTCGGGTCGGCTACTGCTCGTAGTAGCTCGCCCGTAGCGGGGTCTATTCGGACCGGCCCCTCGCTGCGGGCTGTTACTTGTTTGCTGGTCCCCCTCTGACTACCGAAAACTATTCTTCGGGAAGACCTACGTGCCATGACCATGCTGACCCTGGACAGTGATGAATTCAGTGCGTTCGCGCCGAGAAGCCTGCGGGCAGAGAGCGCGAACCTGACCCCCGCCCAATTCCACGACAAATACGGTGAATGCGGCGGTTCCATTCGACTCGACGCCTGGTCGTCGACCGGAGACCGGAATGGCGCATTCACCGCCACTCTCGATTTCGCCGGTCGGGTGAAGACCGTCGTCGCCGCCGGTAGCCCGGTGGCGGCCATGACCTCGGCCCTGTACGAGGCGGGCTATCCGGTCGAGATTTTGCAGTTCCACCAGCGCCGGACCGCCGAGGGCACCGCGACCTATATGCAGTGCGAGTTCGACGGCCGCCGGGGTTGGGGCGTCGCCTTGGCCGCCGACGGTGCGGAATCCTCGGTGCGCGCCATGATAGCGAGCGTCAATCGACTCGGCGCCTGAGGCGGCGTGAACGAAATCGACTGCGCGGCAACGGAATAGCGAACAACAACGGCGGGCCGTTCATCTTTTCGGGTGAACGGCCCGCCGTCGTACCGTCTGTTCGCGGCCGCTTGTCGCGACCATTCCCCCGGAGTCGCTAGGCGACTATTCGGCGGCCTGGCCGTTCTGTGCCTGCTGCTCGGCGATCTGCCGGCGGACCTCGTCCATATCCAAGGCCTTCACCTGGGTCACCAGGTCCTCCAGCGCGGCGGGGGGCAGTGCGCCCGGCTGCGCGAAGACCAGCACACCTTCGCGGAAGGCCATGATGGTGGGGATGGACTGGATATTGGCGGCCGCCGCCAATCCCTGTTCGGCCTCGGTGTCGACCTTTCCGTGCACCACATCGGGGTGCTTCTCCGATGAAGCCTCGAAGGTCGGTGCGAAGCTGCGGCACGGGCCGCACCACGAGGCCCAGAAATCGACGAGTACCACGTCGTTTCCGGTGACGATCTCATCGAAGTTCTGTTCTGTCAGCGTCTGGGTGGCCATGGCGTCCTCTCGTTTCGGTATGCGGTGCAACGTCGACGCCGGCCGCAATGTTCCACAGCGGTGTCGGACGCCGCGGGTGTTCGGGTCCTGTTCGGTGATCGGGCGGGTGAGGTGACGATCGCCCGGTGGCGAACAGGGCGCCGGACCGCGCTGTGCGGCCGTGCCCGGTCACCTCCCGTGCGTCGAGGATCATTCGACCTCGGTGATCGGCCACGCTCGCCGCTGATCACCGTCCCATCTCCGGATACCCACCACCGTAGCCGTGGAATCCCGATCGGACGCCACCGCCCGTACCGCCTCGCCCAGTCGGTGCGGCAGGATGCGCCGGGCCAGGGTGATATGGGGGGTCCAGTGATCCGGTCGTAGATTCGCCGGTACGCCGGGGCACGGTTCCAGGAGTTGGTAGATCCGGCGGTGCCAGCCCAGCAGCGGTTCGGACGGGACCACCAGCCGTACCAGGATGGGTCGACGGGCGCCGAAGACCAGTACCCCGCCCAGCCGCACCGGAAACGGTCGGAACTGCAGTTCCTCCAGTGCGTGCTCGATGCGCGGCCAGATCTGGGCGGCGACACCCACCGTGATGTGCGGTCGATGCCGTGGGCCGGCCGCCGCACCGTGATCGGTGGAACCGCTGCGCCCGAGGCTGGGTAGCCCGGCCTCGATCAACATCTCCCACTGCCGTCGGATGGTCTCCTCCGATGTCTCGTCCAGCACCAGTTCGACCGACTGCACCATGCCGCGAGCTTATGTCTCGGCGTCCATGGGGTGGGGCGGTTCGGTGGGGCCTGTCGTTCCTACTAGCTCGATGATATTGTGGTGATATCACTTTGATAGTGGGAGGATGTCATGGAGTTTCGGAACGCCGCGCGGGTCAACGGGTTCGTGGTGCTGCTGGTGTGGTTGGTACCGTTCGTCGCGTTGACCGTGGCCGCGATATTCGGATTCGTCGCCGCCGGTCGCGACCACAATGCGGGAGCGCTGGTCGGTGCCATTGCCGCCTGCGTGCTGTTGGTGGTGCTGCTGCTCGCGATCAGCGGGCTCACCGTGGTGAATCCGAACGAGGCCAAGGTGGTGCAGTTCTTCGGCCGATACATCGGTTCGGTGAGTGAGCCCGGTTTCTTCTCGGTGCTGCCGCTGACCGGTCGGCGCAGTATTTCGCTGCGGGTGCGTAACTTCGAGACGCAGAAGCTCAAGGTCAACGATGCCGACGGCAATCCGGTCGAAATCGCCGCGGTGGTGGTGTACCGGGTGGTCGACAGCTTCAAGGCGGCCTTCGCGGTCGACGACTACGAGGAATACGTGGCCACCCAATCCGAGGCCGCGGTGCGTCATCTGGCCACCACCCACCCCTACGACGCGCACGACGACGATCGCACCAGCCTGCGCGACGGCACCGAGGTCGCCGAGGAGCTGACCGTCGAACTGCGGGAGCGCACCGAGACCGCCGGAATCGAGATCATCGAGGCCCGGATCACCCACCTGGCCTATGCTCCGGAGATCGCCCAGGCGATGTTGGTGCGTCAGCAGGCCGCGCAGGTGGTGGCCGCTCGAACCCGGATCGTCGAGGGTGCAGTGGGTATGGTGCGGCTGGCGCTGGACCGGTTGGTCGAGGAGGGCATGGTGGAGCTGGACGAGGAGCGCAAGGCCGCCATGGTGTCGAACCTGCTGGTAGTTCTGTGCGGGGATCGGCCGACCCAGCCCGTGGTCAACACCGGAACCCTCTACGCCTGACCGCCGCCGATGGTCGATCGCAAGAAGGTGCTGCTACGGCTCGACCCGGCCGTGTACGAGGCCCTTGCCCGCTGGGCGGCCGACGATTTGCGCAGCGTCAACGCGCAGATCGAGTTCGCCCTCCGGTTGGCACTCGAACAGGCGGGGCGGAAACCGCGCACCGGAGGTGAGGGCACCTGAACGACCGTCCGGACCGCGCCGGCGACCGGGCGGTCGCGGCCGTTCGAGGGGCGGGGTCAGTGGGGTTTGTGGTCAGTGGGGTTTGTGGTCAGTGGGGTTTGTGGTCAGTGGGATTTGTGACTGACGAAGATCGCGGTCCCGGGGAAGTACTGCCCGCGCAGGGGACTCCACTGCCCCCATTCCCGGTCCAGCCATTCCGGCCATTCCGGTTCCACGATGTCGTCCAGTACCAATCCGGCACCCACGATCTCCCGCACCCGGTCGCCGATGGTGCGGTGATGCTCTACGTAGACGGGCTCACCATTGCCGTCGACCTCGGTATAGGGGGTGCGATCGAAGTACGGCACGGTGGCGACGAGGCCCTTGGGCCCGGGATCGTCCGGGAAGATCCACCGCATCGGATGGTTCACCGAGAACACCCATCGCCCGCCGGGGCGTAGGATCCGGGCGACCTCCCGCATCACCTGCGCGGAATCGGCGACGAACGGCACCGCGCCGAATGCCGAACACGCCAGATCGAACGATTCGTCCGAGAACGGCAGCGCCTCCGCATCGGCCTGGACGAGCGGCACCCGCGGCCCGCCTCGCGCCATGGCGGCCAGTCCACGGGAGAGCATCCCCATCGAGAGGTCCAGGCCCACCGTCGTGGCGCCCTGTCCGGTCAACCAGCGGGCGCACGGCGCCGACCCGCAGCCGATCTCGAGCACGCGCTTGCCCGCCACCTCGCCGAGCAACCGCATATCGCCCTCGTGCAGGCCCTCCGGACACCAGATGAACTCCCCGCCGGGGGAGTCCACCCCCAGGAATCCGGCGTGGGTGTCGTGATACTGCTCGGCGTCGGCGTCCCACCAGCGCCGGCTGGCGCGTCGACTGGCAGCGGAACCGATCCGGTCTCGGCCCACCCCCACGGTTCCCAACCGGGCATTCGCCTGCGCATGACGTTCTTCCGACACCGGGCGATCCTATCCGGGCGATACCGGGGGCGGTGTTTGCGGTGACTCGTTCTCGGAGGTCTCGCCATCCCGTGCCATCAGGCGGATTCGCGGGGGAATTCCCGGCGGATTCTCGGTGGATTCTCGGTGGATTCGCGGTGGATACGGCAAGATCATCGACGCGCCGTGGGGACCGGTTTGCCCGCCTTGCCAAAGGTCGCGTACGCTGAACGCGCGAATGATCACACCATATGCAGAGTGGTGTATCGCAGCGTACCGAAAGTTCCAATGTCCGCAACCGACCACAATCCGTCCGGAGCAAACCGCCACATGCCCACCACCATCACCTCGCCGCAGGTAGCCGTCAACGATATCGGCTCCGCCGAGGACTTCCTCGCCGCCATCGACGCCACGATCAAGTACTTCAACGACGGCGATATCGTCGAAGGAACCATCGTCAAGGTCGATCGTGACGAGGTCCTGCTCGACATCGGCTACAAGACCGAGGGCGTCATCCCGTCCCGCGAGCTCTCCATCAAGCACGATGTCGACCCCAATGAGGTCGTTTCCGTGGGCGATGAGGTGGAGGCGCTCGTCCTCACCAAAGAGGACAAAGAAGGCCGCCTGATCCTGTCGAAGAAGCGGGCGCAGTACGAGCGCGCGTGGGGCACCATCGAGGAGCTCAAGGAGAAGGACGAGGCCGTTCGCGGCACTGTGATCGAGGTCGTCAAGGGCGGTCTGATCCTCGATATCGGTCTGCGTGGCTTCCTGCCCGCCTCGCTGGTGGAGATGCGCCGGGTCCGCGATCTGCAGCCGTATGTCGGCAAGGAGATCGAGGCGAAGATCATCGAGCTGGACAAGAACCGCAACAATGTGGTTCTGTCCCGGCGTGCATGGCTGGAGCAGACCCAGTCCGAGGTGCGCAGCGAGTTCCTGCACCAGCTGCAGAAGGGCCAGGTCCGCAAGGGTGTGGTCTCCTCCATCGTCAACTTCGGCGCCTTCGTCGACCTGGGCGGTGTCGACGGTCTGGTGCACGTCTCCGAGCTGTCCTGGAAGCACATCGACCACCCGTCCGAGGTCGTCGAGGTGGGCAACGAGGTCACGGTCGAGGTGCTCGATGTCGACCTGGATCGCGAGCGCGTCTCGCTGTCGCTGAAGGCCACCCAGGAAGATCCGTGGCGGCAGTTCGCCCGCACCCACGCGATCGGGCAGATCGTGCCGGGCAAGGTCACCAAGCTGGTTCCGTTCGGTGCGTTCGTGCGCGTCGAAGAGGGCATCGAGGGCCTGGTGCACATCTCCGAGCTGGCCGAGCGTCACGTCGAGGTGCCGGACCAGGTCGTGGCCGTGGGCGACGACGCGATGGTCAAGGTCATCGACATCGACCTGGAGCGGCGCCGCATCTCGCTGAGCCTCAAGCAGGCCAACGAGGACTACAGCCCCGAGTTCGATCCGTCGAAGTACGGTATGGCCGACAGCTACGACGAGCAGGGCAACTACATCTTCCCCGAGGGCTTCGACCCCGAGACCAACGAATGGCTCGAGGGCTTCGAGAAGCAGCGGGAAGAGTGGGAGAGCCGCTACGCCGAGGCCGAGCGGCGGCACAAGATGCACACCGCGCAGATGGAGAAGATGGCGGCCGACGCCGCGGCCGAGGCCGCGAACGGCGGCGCGGGCAACTACTCCTCCGAGAGCGGGGCCCAGGCCGCGTCCGGCCAGGGCGAGCCGGCCGGTGGTTCGCTGGCCAGCGACGCTCAGCTCGCCGCACTGCGCGAGAAGCTGTCCGGTAACGCGTAGACCCCACGGCGGGTGATCCCCGCCGTGACGATGCCAGACGCCGAAGGCCCCGGTCCGTCCTCGACGGACCGGGGCCTTCGTCTGTGCTCAGTGGGCGGCCAGCATCGCGGGCATGGAGCGATAGGCATGCAGATTCCGCAGTGGATGGGGGATCGGCGGGCCATCCAGACGCAGATCCGGATGCCGGTCGAAAAGGGTGCGTAGCGCGATGGTGCCTTCCAATCGGGCCAGTCTGGCACCCAAACAGCCGTGTATCCCGCTGCTGAACGCGAGATGGTCCGCGGCGTTTTCCCTGCTCACATCGAATCGCTGCGGGTCGGGGAAGACCGCCGGATCGTTATTGGCACCCGCCAATGACAACAGGACCAGCGAACCCGATTTGATGTGCTCGCCGGCGATCTCGACATCACAGTTCGCGACCCGCCCGGTCATCCGTACCGGGCCGTCGTAGCGCAGGATTTCCTCGACCGCGTTGGGCCACAGCTGTGGTCGTTCGGCCAGTAGCTCCAGCTGGTCCGGGTGGCTCGTCAGCAGGACGATCCCATTGCCGAGCATATTCACCGTGGTCAGGAACCCGGCGTCCAGTAACAAGGCGGCATTGGCCACCTGCTCACGGCGGGTGAGCTCCTCGTCCGTTACCAACATGCCGAGCACCTTGTCGCCCGGTTCGGTGGCGAGCTCGTCGAAGTAGTGGTCGAAGTACTGCTTGACCTCGGCGAGGTCTTCGATGGCGTGGCGGTAGGTGGCCCAGGCCAGGCCGCGCTCGATCAGCGGTGCGCCGGTGTCCCCCCATTTCAGCAAGGTCGCGTGCATATCGGCCGGCAAACCGAGCATCTCGGCGATGATGGTGACCGGTAGCTGCGCGGAGAAGTCGTTGATCAGATCCGGGTGGGGTTTCGCTTCCAGGCGATCGAGGAGGTCGTCGGTCACTCGGGTGACCCGCTCCTCCAGCGCGTTGATCGCTTTCGGGCCGAATGCGTGCCGGACCGAGCGCCGGTACCGGGTGTGATCCGGTGGATCGGTCACCAGCATCGAGGGCGGTTCCCCGAGGTTGGGAAGTTCCAGATCCGTTTTGGTCAGTGTCCAACGGATCGGTTTCGGCAGGGCCGGATGATTGGGCGTCACCACCCCGAAGCGGCGATCCCGCAGGACGAGGCGACATACCTCGTAGTCCGCCGTGACGTGCACCCCCGACATCCGGGGAACTCGTCCGCGCCGCCGGATTTCCTCGACATACGGCGACGAGCCGAGCAGACGATCCTGACCGACGGCGATCTGCCCGAGCGGATCGCCCCGACGAGCCGCCCACTGGAGGTAGGTCCGGACCAGGCCATGGGTGAGCAGCCACCGAATCCATGCGCGAGTCAACATTGCTATCTCCTCACTCCCCGGACCCACCGCTCATAATAGAGAGTAGCTATGAATAATGGAGAGTAGCCATGAAAGATCGACTGTGAAATGGTGCTGCCGGTGGCTCGGTCGGTCGCTGTCGGGGTGGCGGTGCCCGATCGGGGTGGGAAGGTAGGACGCATGGTCGTCGCGATGGGGGCGCGGAGGTGATGGACCGGCGGGGTTTCGTCAAGGCCGCCGGTCTGGCCGTGGCGATGCCGGGGCTCGCGAGCACCGTCCCGGATACGTCCCGGGCTCGGGCCGACGACCCCGGTCCGGGTCCGCGAACCCCGAGCCCGCGAACGGCGATGTACCGGGCGCTGGTGCCGGAGATCTTCGCACCCTTACCGGATCCGGCCGATCATATGCCCGCGATCGTCGTCGGTTCGGGATTCGGGGCGGCGGTCACCGCACTGCGGCTGGCGCAGGCCGGGGTTCGGGTCGCGGTACTCGAGCGGGGGTCGCGCTGGCCGAACGATCCATGGCGGGACATCTTCGCCATGGATACCGTTCCGGATGGTCGTGGCTTCTGGTACCGCACCACCTTCACGGGGGTGAACAGGATTCCGCTGCCTATCGATCCGTTCGGCGGAGTTCTGGACGTCTCGAGTTATCCGGGTATGGATGTGTGGCGCGGCGCGTGTGTGGGTGGCGGCTCGGTGGTGTTCACCGGGGTGATGGTCGAACCGGAGCAGCGGTTCTTCGACCATGTGTTCCGGGGTGTGGTCGACTACCGCGAGATGCACGAGGTTTACTACCCCAGGGCGCGAAAGATATTGCGACCCGAGGTGATGCCCGACGATATCTACCACTCCTTCGCCTTCGCGCATTCACGGGCCTGGGACGAACAGGTTCGCGCGGCCGGTTATCCGCCGCAGCGCGTCGCCGGCGCGTGGAATTGGGATATCGTCCGCGACGAGCTGGCCGGGCGTTCGAGACCGTCGGCGACGGTGGGCTGTTCGAATCTCGGCAATTCCAATGGCGCGAAGTTCGATCTGAACCAGAACTACCTGCGCTATGCGGAGGCCACCGGTCGAGTCCGGATCTATCCGGGTCATCGGGTGGACACCATTGCCGCGGAACCGGGCACGCCGGGCCGCTACACCATCACCGTGACCAAACTCGCCCCGACCGGTGAGGTTCTCCGCACCCGGACGCTGACCTGCGACATGCTGTTCCTGGCCGCGGGCTCCATCGGCACCTCCGAACTGCTGGTGCGAGCGCGGGAAACCGGTGCGCTCCCGAATCTGAACGAACACATCGGCGAAGGCTGGGGCAGTAACGGCGATGTCGCCCTGGCACGTCCGCTCGCTACATTCGACGTGGGGACGCAGGGCGCGGCGTGTGCGAGCCGAATCCTGGCCGAGGCGGGAGCTCCGGTGGCGCTGGAGAGCTGGTTCATTCCGGGTACCACCCCGTTCGACACCACGCTCCTCGCCTCGTTGGGCATCGTGCTCGACGACACCCGCGGCCGATTCGGCTACGACCCCGGCGACGGTCGGGTGAACCTGTGGTGGCCGTCCGCCGGCGCCGCCGAATATCTCGCGCGGGCACGAGAGGCCAATACCGCGACCTGCGGCTGTCGACCTATCCCGTGGCCGGATCTGGAGGCGGATGCCTCGTTCACCTCCCACCCCTTGGGCGGCGCGGTGATCGGACGGGCGACGGACGAATACGGCCGGGTACGTGGGTATCGGAATCTGTATGTGGTGGATGGAGCGGCCGTGCCCGGTAGCACCGCGACGGCGAACCCCTCGTTGACGATCAGCGCGCTGGCCGAACGCAATATCGAACAGATCATTCGTGCCGGGGGATGAGGAGACGGCCGGGTGTCGACGACGCCGGTCGAGATCCCGGTCGTCGTGCCGCGTGAATTCTCGGATTCGCGCTTATACAGTCGAAAAGTGTGAACGACACTCCGGTCACGAACCGTGAGCGGTCGCTCGTCGAACGGCTGACGATTCGGCTGCTGTACCCGACGTTTCGGCCCACTGCGGAATCACTGCGGTCGGCCGTCGCCGGCAAAGTGGTGGTGGTGACCGGGGCCTCGCACGGTATCGGTAGGGCCAGTGCCCGGAAATTGGCCGCGGCGGGCGCGGTGGTGCCGCTGGTGGCCCGTTCCCGGTCGGAGCTGGAACAGTTGGCCGCCGATATCACCGCCGATGGTGGCACGGCCCACCCGTATCCGACCGACCTGACCGATATGGATGCCGTCGACCGGCTCGGTCGGACACTGTTGGTCGAGTACGGGCATATCGATACCGTGATCAGCAATGCGGGAAAGTCGATTCGGCGGCCCATCGCCGAGTCCTACGATCGCTTCCACGATTTCACCCGCACCATCGACGTCAACTATCTCGGGCCGGTGCGGCTGTTGCTCACTCTGCTGCCCCATATGCGCGCCCGCCATCGGGGACATATCGTGAATATCTCCACCTGGGGTGTGCTCATGCCGCCGAGTCCGCGCTGGTCGGCATACTTCGCCTCGAAAGCGGCCTTCGATGTCTGGTTTCGCAGCGTCGCCACCGAAATCGCGGGTGACGGGGTCGCCACCACATCGGTCTACATGCCACTGGTGCGGACCAGAATGAGTGCCCCCACCGACTTCGGTCGGCTGCCGGCGCTGAGCGTCGACGAGGCGTCCGACCTCGTCACACACGCCGTCACCGCCAAACCTCGCGATATCGCACCCTGGTGGGCGGTTCGGGTCCAGGCCTGGTCCGCCGTCCACCGGGATCAGGCCCGGCGTTTCCTGGAGCGCAGGTTCCGCGACTGACCCCGCACACGATCGTGGCCCGGTCCCCGGGGAAAGGACCGGGCCACGACGGGCGCTGCGATCAGCCGGCGGTTGCCGGTGCCCACCGGGCGCGCGCCGGAACCGGATGCCTGGGGCGGGTGACGAAACCGTGTCGGGCGGGGACAGCCAACGAGGTGAACCACGAGCGTCGATGCCTGGACAACGCGGTCTTGACAGCGGGAAACTCGCGACAATACACCCCGCCCGGCATGCCCAGTCGGTGTCGACCCGTCGTGCTCTTCCTCGTGCGCATGACCTGTCCTCCGTCTCGCCGGGCTTCCTTCTGCTTCACGGGGTATGTCCTGGACGCGGCCGAAGATTAACCGAGCTGCACTCTCCCGGCCCGTACCCATGCCGGGGAATCGCCGTGTCGTATCGGAAAAGTTATTGGCACGTCCCTGCTGGTCCCTTCGCTCTTCTGATCCTTTCGCCCCTTTGATCCCTCCGCTCTATCGACGCGGCGGCGAATGCGAGACTGGGCGAATGTTACGAATCGGCCTCACCGGAGGTATGGGTGCGGGAAAATCCACGGTTGCGCGGGCGCTCGTCGACCGGGGAGCGGTGCTCATCGACTCCGATGTCATAGCCCGGGAAGTGGTCGCCCCCGGCACCGAGGGACTTGCCGCACTGGTGGATGCCTTCGGTACGGATATTCTGGCCCCGGACGGCAGCCTCGATCGTCCGAAGCTCGCTGCCAAAGCGTTCGCCGACGACGAGTCCCGCGCCCGACTCAACGGGATAACCCACCCCCTGGTGGGCAAGCGCACCGCGGAGCTGCTAGCCGCCGCGGCCCCCGACGCGATCGTGGTGCAGGACATCCCGCTGCTCGTGGAGAACGGACTGGCACCGTTCATGAACCTGGTCCTCGTCGTCGACGCCGCGGTCGAGACCCGTATCCGGCGGTTGGTCGAGTTCCGGAACGTGCCCGAGGCCGATGCCCGGGCCCGGATCGCCGCCCAGGCCACCGACGAGCAACGTCGGGCGGTCGCGGACGTGCTGCTGGACAACAATGGACCGGCCGAGCGGGTGGAAGAGACGGTACACCGACTGTGGGACGAGCGGTTGGTGCCGTTCGAGGCCAATATCCGCAGCGGAACTGCGGTCTGCCCAAAACTGCGGGTGGTGGAGCACGATGGCGAGTGGGCGGCGCAGGCGCAACGGTTGATCGCCCGACTGCGGGTGGCCTGCGGCGCAGCGGCGGTCGACATCGACCACATCGGTTCCACGGCGGTACCGGGGCTACCGGCCAGGGACATCATCGATATCCAGATCACCGTTACCGATATGGCTGCCGCCGACGGTCTGCGCGATGCCCTGACGGTCGCCGGTTTCCCGCTCCTGCCCGGCCACGACCGGGACACATCGGGCGCGGTGGACGACGATTCGACCGTCGCGCGGACCCCACGGTGGGCGAACCGGGTGCACGGTAGCGCGGACCCGGGCCGGCCGGCCCAGGTGTATCTACGGTCGGTCGACGATCCCGAACGGATGGCCGCACCGGCCTTCCGCGACCTGCTACGCACCGACCGGGCCGTCCGCGACGAATACGCCGCGGTGAAACGGGAAGGCACGGCCGCGGCGGCCGGACTCACCGGGGACGTGGCGACGGCGGCATATCAGGCGGTGAAGCAGGCCTGGTTCGACACGGTGTATCCGCGGGTCACGGCGCGTCCTGACGCCAGGTGAGCGGCATGCCCAGGGATGCGGTCCAGCGTTGGAGGTCGTGGCCGTGGGCGGCGAGACCATCGATGGCGGTGGTGGCGGTGACAATGGCGCGTTCGGCGGTAGCGGCATCGATGAGACCCGCGGTGTGCGCGGCGAGCAGTTCGTCGACGTCCAGTAGTTCGGTGCCGCGACCGGTGCGGACCACCAGGTCGAGGTAATGGTCCTCCGAACGCCACCGGTGCGGTTCGATCGGGCCGAAGTCGCCGATATCGAGGTAGTAGTCCTGGTCGCGGCGGTGGGCGGGGCGGAAGTGGAATATGGTGGCGCGCAACGACAGCTCGGGTAGCAGCCACGATTCCAGGTAGTGGAATTCCGGGTGATCGGCGCTACGCGCCATGTACAGGCCCCACGGCTCGAGGTGATACTGCTCGACCTCGCGGACGAAACCCTTGGGATCGATATTGGTCAGCTCCGAGACATTGAAGTACTCGACCTTGGGCCGGTGGACGTCCACCAATGGTGCCTGCGACATATCTGCCGAATCTACCGTCGGCGGCCGGACGGGCGGCAATGTGTCGGTGGCCGGGCCTAGTCTGATGGGTATGGCATTCGCAACCGAACTCCGCGCCTCGGGCACGACCGGAGGCGAGACGGACGGCGAGACCCCCCTGGCCCGCTCGGAGTTCCGGCCGGTCGGCGAGATCGAACGCGCCGACGGCAGGTTCGAGGTGGTCAGCCCGTATCAACCCGCTGGTGACCAGCCGGCAGCCATCGATGAACTGGAACGGCGGCTGAAGGCGGGCGAACCGGATGTGGTGTTGCTGGGCGCGACCGGCACCGGTAAATCGGCGACCACCGCCTGGCTCATCGAACGGGTGCAGCGGCCCACCCTGGTGATGGCGCCGAACAAGACCCTCGCCGCCCAGCTGGCCAACGAGCTGCGGGAGATGCTGCCGCACAATGCGGTGGAGTACTTCGTCTCCTATTACGACTACTACCAGCCCGAGGCGTATATCGCGCAGACCGATACCTATATCGAGAAGGACAGCTCGATCAACGACGATGTGGAGCGCCTGCGCCATTCGGCCACCTCCAGTCTGCTGTCGCGGCGGGATGTGGTGGTGGTCGCGTCGGTGTCGTGTATCTACGGTCTGGGCACCCCCCAGTCGTATCTGGATCGCTCCATTCGTCTCGAGGTGGGCACCGAGGTCGATCGCGACGCGCTACTGCGGCTGTTGGTCGACGTTCAATACACCCGCAACGACATGTCCTTCACCCGGGGCTCGTTCCGGGTGCGTGGCGATACCGTCGAGATCATCCCCTCCTACGAGGAGCTGGCGGTGCGGATCGAGTTCTTCGGCGACGAGATCGAGGCGCTCTACTATCTGCATCCGCTCACCGGTGACGTGGTGCGCAAGGTCGATACCCTGCGGATCTTCCCGGCCACCCACTATGTGGCCGGTCCGGAGCGGATGGAACGAGCGATCCGCGATATCGAGGCCGAACTCGACGAGCGGTTGGCGGAGCTGGAACGACAGGGCAAACTGCTGGAGGCGCAGCGGCTGCGGATGC
Source organism: Nocardia paucivorans NBRC 100373 (assembly GCF_000308675.1). Classification (GTDB taxonomy): domain Bacteria; phylum Actinomycetota; class Actinomycetes; order Mycobacteriales; family Mycobacteriaceae; genus Nocardia; species Nocardia paucivorans. Next base: position 75,930 of record NZ_BAGE01000035.1, read on the forward strand.
GCACCCAGTACGACCTGGAGATGATCCGTCAGGTCGGCTTCTGCTCGGGTATCGAGAACTATTCGCGGCATATCGACGGCCGTCCCGCCGGATCGGCGCCCGCGACCCTGCTGGACTATTTCCCCGACGATTTCCTGCTGGTGATCGACGAATCGCATGTCACCGTGCCGCAGATCGGCGGTATGTACGAAGGCGATATGTCGCGTAAGCGCAATCTGGTCGAATACGGTTTCCGCCTCCCTTCGGCAATGGACAACCGTCCCCTGACCTGGGAGGAGTTCGCCGAACGGATCGGACAGGTGGTGTATCTGTCGGCCACCCCCGGCCCCTACGAGTTGGGCCGCACCGGCGGTGAGGTGGTGGAGCAGGTCATCCGGCCGACCGGGTTGGTCGACCCGAAGGTGGTGGTCAAACCGACCAAGGGGCAGATCGACGATCTGCTGCACGAAATCCGGCTGCGCACCGAACGCGACGAGCGGGTCCTGGTGACCACCCTGACCAAGAAGATGGCCGAGGACCTCACCGACTATCTGCTCGGCCTCGGGGTGCGGGTGCGCTATCTGCACTCCGAGATCGATACCCTGCGCCGGGTGGAGTTGCTGCGCCAACTGCGGTTGGGCGAATACGACGTCCTCATCGGTATCAACCTGCTGCGAGAGGGTCTGGACCTACCCGAGGTATCGCTGGTAGCGATCCTGGACGCCGACAAGGAGGGATTCCTGCGCAGCAGCACCAGCCTGATCCAGACCATCGGCCGCGCCGCCCGCAATGTCTCGGGCGAGGTGCACATGTACGCCGACAAGATCACCGATTCCATGCGTTTCGCCATCGACGAGACCGAACGCCGGCGGGCCAAACAGATCGCCTACAACGAAGAGATGGGGATCGATCCACAGCCGCTGCGCAAACGGATCGCCGATATCCTCGACCAGGTCTATCAGGAGGCCGACGACGAGGTGGCCGTCGGCGGATCGGGCCGCAATGCCAGTCGGGGCAGGCGGGCTCAGGGCGAACCCGGCCGCGCGGTGAGCGCCGGGATCGTCGAGGGGCGGGACGTATCGTCCATGCCTCGCGCCGAATTGGCGGATCTGGTGCAGCAACTCACCGATCAGATGATGAACGCCGCCCGGGAACTGCAATTCGAACTCGCGGCGCGGCTGCGGGACGAGATCGCGGACCTGAAGAAGGAACTCCGCGGTATGGACGCCGCCGGGCTGAGCTGAGCCCCCGGGAGCGAGGTCGAGGTGGCGGGGCCTTCCGGACGGAGCGCGGTTTCCGGGGTCCGGTTGCGGGGCGGACACACGGACGGTCTGGTCGATGCTCGGCCTCGGCGGCCCGGCCGCCGCCGTGCCGGAACACTCGGGACGGTCGCCGGCCGGGACACGGTCCGATCAGGACTGGGCGGCCAGCCACTCGTTCACTCGGCGTTCGGCCTCCTCCCGGGAGACGTTCTCGACGCGGGTCAGCACCACCCAGCGATGCCCGAACGGGTCCATGACCACGCCGTAACGGTCACCGGTGACGAAGGTTTGCGCTTCCTCGACCGAGCGCGCCCCGTGCTCGACCGCCCGTGCGAGTACGGCGTCGACATCGGGGCAGTAGTGCACGATCGAGGTGTGCACCCATTCACCGTTGGGTGCGAGTATCCCGGTCTCGGGGATCGGGATCCCCACCTGAACGGTCGAGTCACCGATTTTCAGTTCCGCGTGCACGGGTTGTCCGTCGGGGCCATCGTTGCGGGACAGGACTTGCGCGCCGAAGACGGCGGAGTAGAAATCGAGTGCCTTGTCGGCGTCGCCGACCGCGAGGAAACAGGTGATGGAATGGTAGTCCTCGGGGATGGGATTCACGGTATCGCTCATGCGGACAACTCTGCTCGTGGCCCGCGCCCAGGTCTTGTAAGAAAGCGACACCATGTCCGCACCCGGTGACCCGACGGTGTCGCCGCCCGCGACGCCGATTCCCCACGACCGCAAGGGCATTCTGCACCCCTACGAACAGGGTAGATACCGCACGCTGCACCGTCTGCCCGCCGGCCCGGCGGCGGCCGACCACGTCGAGTGGTACTGGGCGGTGCGGTGGGATCTGCGTGGTCGGCCGCCCTATTTCGCCGAGGTGCTGCCGTACCCGTGTGTCCATGTCACTTTCGAACGCACCGAAACCCGTTCCGGGGGTTTCGTGAACGGTGTCTGCACCAGGAAATTCGTCCGGGAACTACGCGGGCGCGGTGAGACGTTCGGGGTGCGATTCCGACCGGGTGGTTTCGGCGCGTTCACCGGCCTGGATGTGGGTGCCTTCCGGGACAGCGCGGTCGCGCTCGATGAGGTTCTGCCCGATACCGGTGACCTGACCGAGCGGGTGCTGGCCGAACCCACCGATACCGGGCGTCGGCGGATCGTCGAGGAATTCCTGTCGTCCCGCCCGGTGCCCGTCGACCCAGCCTATCGGCTCGTGCTGGATATCGTCTCGAGCATGGCGGACGATCGGCGATTGACCCGGGTGGACCAGGTCACGGCTGCGTTCGGGGTGTCGCCACGGACCCTGCAACGGCTGTTCCGCCGCTATATCGGGGCCGGGCCGAAATGGGTGCTGCGCCGGTACCGGCTTCAGGACGGCGCCGATCTGCTCGCCCATGGCCGGGTAGACGACCTCGCCGCCCTGGCGGCCGACCTGGGCTATTTCGATCAGGCGCATTTCACCAAGGAGTTCACCGCCGAGATAGGAATGGCGCCGGGGGAATATGCCAAGACCTCGTCACGCTCACGCGACGAAGTGATATCGAAAGTCATACCGGCGCCTCGATAGTGGCCGTTCGGCGAATGCGACGTGCGAGCGTTGGGGTGGGCGGGGCTGGTCCCACGACGGCGATGAAGGAGCGGGGCATGGATCTCGTGGTGTTGATCGGTCGCGTGTTGTTCGTGATTTTGTTCCTCGGTTCGGCTTTCGGCCATTTCACCCAGACCAAGGAGATGGCCGGATATGCGCAGAGCAAGGGTGTGCCCATGCCCGAGCCGGCCGTCCTGGCATCGGGTGTCCTGATGCTCCTGGGCGGGTTGAGCGTTCTTCTCGGCGTCTGGGCCGATCTCGGTGCATTGTTGCTGGTGATCATGCTGATCCCCACGGCGGTGATCATGCACCGGTTCTGGGACGAGACCGATACCGAGACCGCCCGGGTCGAGATGATCCAGTTCAACAAGGACATCGCACTGGCCGGCGCGGCATTGATGCTGTCCGCTTTCTTCGCGCATACCGAGGATCTGGGTTTGACGATAACCGGTCCGCTTTTCTGATGTGACCCCCGAGGCGGCGAAAGGGAAATATTCGGCATACTCGTGCGGGAAAATCTCCCGCTCGTTGTGGCCGAGGGGCGTGTGATGAATATCCCAGGGCCCCAACGTTGTTCGTCACGGTTGTGGTGTTTCACGCCGAAATTGTGCCGATCGATGAATCGATGCAGGTAGGGCAGGCCCTGTCGGGGTACGTGCAGAGAAGGTGGCGTATGCGTGCGGGGAACACGTTGGTGTGATGTATTACGAATCGAAATGATTCACGGTCGGATGCCGCTATGGTCTACGCAGTCGCTGTGCTGCCGTATGCCCGCCCGTGGCGTGCCTGCGGCACGGGCGCGTTTATACCCTGCACAATTGGAGGAGAAATGACCGCCTACCGGACCATTGTCGTCGGTACCGACGGCTCGGATTCGTCGTATGTCGCCGTGGACAAGGCCGCCGCACTGGCCGGCAGCGCGGGCTCGACACTGATCGTCGCCTGCGCTTACTACCCGACCGACGAACGTGAGGTCGCCGCGGCGGCGGATGTGCTCAAGGACGAGGCCTACCAGGTTCGCGGTTCGGCGCCCACCAATGAGATCCTGCGCACCGCGCGGGACCGGGCGGTGGCCGCGGGAGCCAAGGAGATCGTCGAACGCGGCATTGTCGGCGAACCGGTCGAATCGCTGTTGAAGCTGGTGAAGGAGACCCAGGCCGATCTACTGGTGGTCGGCAACCGGGGCCTGAACACCCTCGCCGGCCGGTTGCTCGGTTCGGTGCCTTCGGATGTCGCGCGCAAGTCCCCGACCGACGTGCTGATCGTGCACACCGTCCGCTGACGCGGAAACCACGCCCAACCGATACGGTCGCGAACGCCCGCCGCCTGCACAGGTGGCGGGCGTTCACATCGAGGGAGCCATGACGGAACCGTCGGTGTGGTGACTCAGTGCGCCAGGGCGCGCAGGACTTCCGGGAGATCACCGGTGTGAACCACGGTGAGTCGCTGGGTGGCCCGGGTGAGCGCGACATAGAGATCGTTGAGGCCACGCGGGGATTCCACGACGATATCCCGTGGTTCCACCAGACAGACCGCGTCGAATTCCAGGCCCTTCACCTCGGATACCGTCAGCACCCGCACCGATTCCCCACCGTATGCGGACAACTCACCGATCAGGGCGTGCGGTGCGATCACCGCGGTGGTGCCGGGGCCGTGTTCTTCGGCGAGCACCGCCGCCACCGCGGTGGCGCGCTCCGATTCGGTCACCCGGCGGGCGCTCGGTCGGTGCCCGGAGGCACGCACCGAACGCGGAACTCGGGCCGACGGGTCGATGGCGGTGAGCACATCGGCGGCCACGGCCATGATCTCGGCCGGGGTGCGGTAGTTGACGGTGAGTTCGGTGAGTTTCCAGCGTTTGGCCACATAGGGTTCCAGCATCTGCTGCCACGACGAGGCCCCGGCCGGATCGCCGGTCTGGGCGATATCGCCCACCACGGTGATCCACCGGTTCGGGATGCGGCGCATCACCATCCGCCAGGCCATTTCCGACAGTTCCTGCGCCTCGTCGACAATGACGTGGCCGTAGGTCCAGGTGCGATCACCGGCCGCGCGTTCGGCGGTGCTCTGCCGGGCCCGAACCTGCTGTCGCTGCGCCAACTGGCTCGCATCGATCAGGTCGTAGGCCATGAGGATCTCCGGGTCCAGTTCGTCCTCCAGATCCTGGGGGGCAGAACCGGTGAGGATGTCCAGGGCGTCCTGGGCCTCGGCGAGTTGGGCGCGCCAGCGGCGGCGGGCGCGTTCGCGTTCGGCGGTATCGTCCACGCCGAGCAGTTCGGCCAATTCGTCCAGCAGCGGGGCGTCGGCGGCGCTGAACTCGCCGGTGTTCGGGCGCAGCAGTTCGGCGCGGTCGGCCGGGTCGAGCATGGGCGCGGCGCGGTCGAGCCGCTCTCGGTCGGTGAACAGATCGGTGAGCACCTGTTGCGGTGTCAGGATCGGCCACAGCGTATCGATAGCGTGCTGGATACGCGAGTCGGCGCGCATATCGTCGGCGATCTCCGACAGGTCCTCGGCGCTGAGCAGACTGCGCCGTCCCCCCATCGGGTCGGCCCCCATGGTGTGGGCGAGCTGATCGGTGAGCGCATCGATCACCGCGGCGGCGAAGACCGGACGGGCCAGATTGTGGGGGCGGCGGGAGGACCGGGCCCGGCCGCGGGCCCGGGTCGCGGTCTTGCGGTCGATGGTGATCGGGTAGCCGTCGAAGGTGAGCTCGATGGGCTCGGTGGGCACCTGCTGGCGGTCCCGGACGGCGTTCTTGAGGATGTCGAGGACGGCCAGGCTTCCTTTGATCTCCCCGGCCCGCAACGAGTCCTCGCGAGTGGCCTTCACCCCGGGGTAGAGGTCGCCGATGGTGGACAGCAGCACCCCGGTTTCACCGAGCGAGGGGAGCACCTGACCGATGTAGTCGAGGAAGGTGGCATTGGGTCCGATGATCAGCACGCCGCTCTTGGCCAGCTGTCGCCGATGGGTGTAGAGCAGGTATGCGGCGCGGTGCAGGGCCACCGCCGTCTTCCCGGTGCCCGGACCACCCTGCACCACCAGCACACTCTTGTGCTCGGCGCGGATGATCGCGTCCTGTTCGCTCTGGATGGTCTCGACGATGTCGTGCATATGGCCGGTGCGGGCCGCATTGAGCGCCGCCAACAGCGCGCTCTCACCGCCCACCCCGCTGTCGGTGGTGATCGCGCCGGCCCGTTCGGCCGCATCGAGGTCGAGATATTCGTCGTGAACCGCGGTGACCCGGCGATTGCGGGACCGGATGTGGCGGCGGCGCACCACCCCGTCGGGGGCGGCGGTGGTGGCCAGGTAGAACGGACGGGCCATCGGGGCGCGCCAATCCAGCAGGAGCGGTTCGTAGTCGTTCTGCTCGTCGAGGATGCCGAGCCGGCCGATGTAGCGACGCTCCGCTTCGCCATCGCCGGATGATTCGTCACCCGCGTCCATATCGATGCGGCCGAAGCACAGACCGTGCTCGGCGGCATCGTATTTTGCCAGGTCCTCGGTGTAGAGCTGGGTGAACGATTCGCGTTCGCTGCGGGCCTGCGGGGTGCCGCCGGTTTCCAGCAGCACGGTGCGCAACCGGTTCTCGGCGTAGGCGCGCATATCGTCGAGGCGGCCGTAGAGGCCCGTCAGGTACTCCTGTTCCTGCGCGATGTCTTCCTGCGCGATGTCTCGGTCCTCGTCGTTCGCCACCACCTCGTCGGGACGAGCGGTGCCAGGGCGCTCCTGAGTGCGATGGTCGGGCAAAACTGGACTCCTTGTCACCCCGGGCGTACCTCGCCTCCGCCGCGGTCGTGCGCAGGTCGTCGTCGGGGGAGACGGTTGACTGCGCATGCCGGACGGACGGCTCATATGGCCGCGGCACTTGTGTGCACGGAATTGTCGAGTCTACTGCGAGTTCGGACGGCTCGCCGGTCCCGCCGGTCGCGGCGTGGGTTCGGCGTCGCCGACTCAACTCGCGTGTTCGTTGTCGGGGCGCCGGTCGGGGACCGTGTTGGTGTTGCGATGGGTCGGTGCCTTGTTCCGGTACATGGCGATATCGGCGTCGTGCAGCACCGCCTCCGGGGTGCGTCGGTCGTTCGGGGCCAGGGTCGTCACCCCGATGGAGGCGTTCACCGCGATTCGGTGCCCCCGTGCCACGATCGGTTCGGCCATCGTCGAGCGCAGCCGCCGGACCAGAGGCGTCAGATCCTCGTCGGCGGGGTTGCCGGACAGCAGGACCAGGAACTCGTCGCCGCCGAGCCGGCCCACCATATCCTCGGTGCGCAGCGCCCGCTGCAGCCGTTGCGCCACGATCTGCAACACCGTGTCGCCGATGGCGTGGCCCATGGTGTCGTTGATCGACTTGAACCCGTCCAGGTCGACGAACAGCACGGTGGACACTTTCCGGCGCGCGCCGGCGTTGAGCGCGCCGGCCAGCTGGGACAAGATCAGCGACCGGTTCGCCAGCCCGGTCAGCGAATCATGGGTGGCCTGGTATTCGAGCTGTTCGCGGCTGGCCCGGTACTCGGTGATATCGCCGAACGAACATACCGCCGCCGATTCGGGATCGCCCGGGGTGAGCAGCCCGGACGACACCACCAGCCACCGGCGCTGCCCGTCGGGACGGGTGACGCCCAGAACGAAACCGCTGATCGTCTCGCCGGTCACGAAGGTTCGCGCCACCGGATGACGGGAACGCGACAGCGGTTGGCCGTTGGTGTCCTGCATGGGTATCGGTAGCCGGGTGATGTCCGCACCGACCAGCTCGTGCCGATTGTCGAAGCCGAGGATGCGGTGCGCGGCGGGATTCGCCGACAGAATGCGGCCGTCCCGATGGACCACCGCCACGCCTTCCTCCAGTTGCGATACCACCGCGGTGAAATGCTGTTCGGCGCGGCGCTGGGCCCGCTCGGCCGCGCGCTGCGCGGTGAGATCGTGAATGACGACCTGGTAGGCCAATCGGTCGTGCCAGGGGATGACCACCGAGATCGTCTCAACCGGCACTTCCCGCCCGTCCACGCCCACCAACGTCATCTCGGTGGGCGGTGAGGCGGTGCCCTCCTCGGCGACGGACAGCTCGGCGATGCGTTGGTTCATACCGGGAAGCGAATTCGGATGCACGAACTGCGCCACCTCGCGGCCGACGAGCTCGTCGGCGCTGCGTGCCCCCAGCATGCGCACCACGGCCGGATTGACGTAGACGATGATGCCGTGTTCGTGGACACACGCCCCGTTGGGGCTGTGTTCGACCAGCGAACGGTAGCGTTCCGCCAGCCGTTCCGCGGCGGCAGCCCGTTCGGCCGCATCATCCGTCACGCGAAACCTCCGATCATCCTTGACCCCCGACCGTCGGTTGATCGGGCTATTGAAACACGTTGGGGCCCGGCACGAAGTGTGCTCGACATCACCTGTGGGCGCGAGCGCCGAGCGCCCGATGTCACCTCACCGGACGAGAGTCGACTGTCATCCTGGAAAGCGTGACCCACGGAGTGGGATGGTGGGGAACGGATGAGGAGCTACGACCATGTCGGATCTCGGGCTCGTTGCCGATCGTATGTCCATCGAGCATATGTCCATCGCAGGTGTCGGCGCCGTCACCGGATATGGCTGGGGGCGGGAGAAACTCTGGTCGGGATTATCGGGTGGGAAATCCGCGGCCCGGATGGAACCGGGTTACGGCGCCGCCACCGCGTCCGGTTGGGTGGCGTTGGTTCCCGACGGCGGTGACCCCGAGGTGAGTTCCAGTCGCTATGGTCGCGCGGTGCACGCCGCGGCTGCCGAAGCCATCGACGATGCGCTGGGCCGGGGTTGGCGGCCGGGACGGACGGTCGGGCTGGTGCACGGCATCGTGCTCGGCGACGTCCGACACTGGCGGGATTTCTACCTCGAGGCCGAGGGCCATTACCGATCCCGCGAATTCTTGCGTTTGTTGCCCTCCACACCGGTGTCGGTGCTGATGCAGGAGTATGGCTTCACCGGTCCCGCCATGAACGTCTCGGCGGCATGCAGTTCGGCGAATGTCGCGTTGGTCACGGCGAAGCTGTGGCTGGCGGCCGGGATCGCCGACGATGTGGTGTGTGTGACGACCGATATGTCGGCCACTCCGGAACTACTCGGGCATTTCGTCCGGATGGGCGCCGCGGTCGACGATGTCGAGCCGCTGCAGGCGTGCCGACCGTTCCAGGAGGGCAGTCGCGGGTTCGGCATGGGGGAGGCGTCGGTGGGGTTCGTCCTCACCCGGCGCGTCGCGCGCTCGTACGCGGTGGTGCTCGGCGGCGCCATGACCAATGACGCGCACCATGTGGTGTCGGTACATCCCGACCACACGCAGATCGTCGAATGCGCGCAGCGCGCCCTCGTCGATGCCGGGGTGTCGGCCGAGCAGGTGCGCTATTTCAACGCGCACGGCACCGGAACCCGACAGTGCGATCGCGCCGAACGCGATCTACTGGCCCGTGTCTTCGCCGACCGCCCGGCGATCTACGCGGTCAAACCGCTGGTCGGGCACTGCCAGGCCGCGTCGGGAGGAGTGGAGATCGCGGCCACGGCATTGGGCTTCGAGCACGGAATGGTGCCCGCGGCACCGATCGTCGCCTCCGCGCATCCTCGGCTGATGGACGGGCCGACTGTGGCCGAGCCGGGAATCACGGCGAAACTGTCACTCGGGATGGGGGGAAACAATTCGATGGTCGTGCTCGCCCCGCCCCACGTGGCCGGTGACACTGCCCATTGACAGCGGGAATTGCCCTAGGCTGGAGGCGCAACCTTCCGGATGCCGTGCGGCCCCGGTCCGAGATCGTCGACCGGTGTTCACCGTGGCGGGGCTCGATGTGCTCCATGATCGGGGTGCTCCGTGGTCGGGACCGTAATCCGCCCCGGTCCCGCTGCCCGCCGAGGTCGTCGTCCGCCGGGCCGACGAAACTTGTCGGTGGCCCGGCCTAGCATCACCGGGGCGCCTCCCGCGACCCACTTCGACCCCGGTCGGGTGCCGGTGATCGGCCCGGCCCCCTCGCCGACCGCTGTGCCATCGATCGGGTCGACCGGTGCGAGCTCCGGGCAGGGCGCCGATGGCGATATATCGACGAACGAGAAGGGACCGACCTGGTGGCGGAACGCCTCACTGTGCGCGGAGCTCGGGAACACAACCTCAAAGGGGTCGACCTCGACCTACCCCGCGACAGTCTCATCGTGTTCACCGGGCTGTCCGGCTCCGGTAAGTCCAGCCTCGCCTTCGACACCATCTTCGCCGAGGGGCAGCGCCGCTATGTGGAATCGCTGTCGGCCTACGCCCGACAGTTCCTCGGCCAGATGGACAAGCCGGACGTCGATTTCATCGAGGGCCTGTCTCCGGCGGTCTCGATCGACCAGAAGTCGACCAACCGCAACCCGCGTTCCACGGTCGGCACCATCACCGAGGTCTCCGACTACCTGCGTCTGCTCTACGCCCGCGCCGGCACCCCGCACTGCCCGGTCTGTGGCGAGCACATCGCCAAGCAGACCCCGCAGCAGATCGTCGACCAGGTGCTGGCCCTGCCCGAAGGCACCCGATTCCAGGTGTTGGCGCCGGTGGTGCGCACCCGCAAGGGCGAGTTCGTGGACCTGTTCGAGCAGCTCAACGCGCAGGGGTATGCCCGCGTCCGGGTGGACGGGGTGGTGTATCCGCTCACCGATCCGCCCAAGCTGAAGAAACAGGAGAAACACGATGTGGAGGTGGTGATCGACCGCCTCGCCGTGAAGGCGAGCGCCAAACAGCGGCTCACCGACTCCATCGAAACCGCGCTGCGGTTGGCCGACGGCATCGTGGTGCTCGATTTCGTCGACCGCGACGAACACGCCCACGACCGGGAGCGCCGCTTCTCCGAGAAACTGGCCTGCCCCAACGGCCACCCCCTCGATATCGAGGATCTGGAACCACGCTCCTTCTCGTTCAACTCGCCCTATGGCGCCTGCCCCGACTGCACCGGTCTCGGTATCCGCAAGGAGGTCGACGTCGACCTGGTGGTGCCCGATCCGGAGCTGAGTCTGGCCGAGGGCGCCATCGCGCCGTGGTCGCGCGGGCAGAGCGCCGAATATTTCACCCGATTGCTGTCCGGCCTGGCCGACTCCATGGGATTCGATATGAACACCCCGTGGCGCGAGCTGCCGCCCCGGGTACGCAAAGCCGTATTGGAGGGCAGCTCCGATCAGGTGCACATCTCCTACACCAACCGCTACGGCCGCAAACGCTCCTACTACGCCGACTTCGAGGGCGTGATGCCGTTTTTGCAGCGTCGGTTGGACAGCACCGAGTCCGAGCAGATGAAGGAGCACTACGAGGGGTACATGCGGGATGTGCCGTGCCCGGTGTGCAACGGGGCCCGGTTGCGTCCGGAGATCCTGGCCGTCACTCTCGCCGCGGGCGACGAACGCAAATCCATCGCCGAGGTCAGCGATCTGTCCATCCGCGACTGCTCGAATTTCCTGAACGCGCTCACCCTCGGGGAACGGGAGGCCGCCATCGCCGGTCAGGTGCTCAAGGAAGTGCAGGCCCGGCTGGGCTTCCTACTCGATGTCGGCCTGGAGTACCTCACCCTGTCGCGGGCCGCGGCGACCCTGTCCGGTGGCGAGGCCCAGCGCATCCGACTCGCCACCCAGATCGGTTCCGGGCTGGTGGGCGTGCTGTACGTCCTGGACGAACCGTCGATCGGTCTGCACCAGCGGGACAACCGACGGCTCATCGACACGCTCACCCGCTTGAAGAATCTCGGCAACACTCTCATCGTGGTGGAACACGACGAGGACACCATCCGCGCCTCCGACTGGGTCGTCGATATCGGCCCCCTGGCCGGGGAACACGGCGGCCGGGTGGTGCACAGTGGCCCCTACCAGGAGCTGCTCACCGACCCGAACTCGCTGACCGGCGCATATCTGTCGGGTCGGGAGCGGATCGAGGTGCCGCGGCAGCGGCGGCCGGTCGACAAGAAGCGTCGGATCACCGTGGTCGGCGCCGCCCAGAACAATCTGCGCAATATCGACGTCGCGTTCCCGCTCGGCGTGCTGACCTCGGTCACCGGTGTCTCCGGATCCGGTAAGTCCACTCTCGTCAACGATATTCTGGCCACCGTGCTGGCCAACAAACTCAACGGCGCCCGCCAGGTCCCCGGCCGGCACACCCGGGTCAACGGCCTCGACCAGCTGGACAAACTGGTGCGGGTCGACCAGTCACCCATCGGCCGCACCCCCCGCTCCAATCCGGCCACCTACACCGGTGTGTTCGACAAGATCCGTTCCCTGTTCGCGGCCACCACCGAGGCCAAGGTGCGCGGCTATCAGCCGGGACGGTTCTCGTTCAACGTCAAGGGCGGTCGCTGCGAGGCGTGTTCCGGTGACGGCACCCTGAAGATCGAGATGAACTTCCTGCCCGATGTGTACGTCCCGTGCGAGGTGTGCCACGGCGCCCGCTACAACCGGGAAACCCTGGAAGTGCACTACAAGGGCAAGACCATCGCCGAGGTGTTGGACATGTCCATCGAGGAGGCCGCCGAGTTCTTCGAACCGGTCACCTCGATCCACCGCTACCTGAAGACCCTCGTGGGGGTCGGACTCGGCTACGTCCGGCTCGGCCAGAGCGCCACCACCCTGTCCGGTGGTGAGGCGCAGCGCGTGAAACTGGCGGCCGAACTGCAGAAACGCTCCACAGGACGGACCGTCTACATCCTGGACGAGCCCACCACCGGTCTGCACTTCGAGGACATCCGGAAACTGCTGAAGGTGATCAACGGCCTGGTCGACAAGGGCAATACGGTGATCGTCATCGAACACAACCTGGATGTCATCAAGACCTCCGACTGGGTGATCGATATGGGTCCCGAAGGAGGTTCCGGCGGTGGCACCGTGGTGGCGCAGGGCACGCCGGAGGAGGTTGCCGCGGTACCCGGTAGCTACACCGGCCAGTTCCTGAAAGAGGTTCTCGCCGCGTCCGCCGTAACCGCTCCGGCCCCGCGTGCCGAGGAGTCCGCGCCGAAGAAGTCCGTCCGGAAAGCGGCGGGCAAGGCCGCGGCGAAGTCGGCGGGTAACGGCTCGGACAAGGAGAAGAAGGCAACTGCCGAGCAGAAGGCCAAACGGCTTTCCCGTAAGGCGGCGGCACTGCGCTGAGCAGGCCGGTATGCGACCGCTCGCCGAGGTGACGGCGAGCGGTCGCATCGATCACCGGCCGCAGGATGGTCCCTTCGGTGCCGGTCGGCTTTCGTCACGAGGTGAGAGGCCGAAACACGGCGATCACACCATGGCGGTCGCGCGGTTCGGGTTCGGGAAGAGCTGCGGTCAGTAGACCGGGCCGGTGTACTTCTCGCCGGGCCCCTTGCCCGGTTCGTCCGGATGCGCCGACGCTTCCCGGAACGCGCGCTGCAATGACTGCAGACCCTCGCGCAGGGGACCGGCGTGCGGTCCCAGGTACTCCACGGAGGCGGTGATCAATCCGGCGAGTGCGGTGATCACTCGGCGTGCTTCGTCGAGATCGCGGGTGGCGCTGGTCTCCGGATCCTCGTCGGCCAGCCCCAGCTTCTCCGCGGCCGAACTCATCAGCATCACCGCCGCTCGGCTGATCACCTCCACCGCGGGAATATCGGCCAGTTCGCGCACGCTGCTGTCGGGCTGTTCGGTCATGAGCTACAAGGCTAGGTCCTGCCCGCGACGCCCTCGGCGGCGCGTCCGTCGTGACCGTCGGGTCGGAGCCGGCTCAGGCGGCGGTCGCGGCGCGCAGCAGCCGAAGTTGACCTATCTCCGCGATGTTCTTCATCAGCTCGCCGTTCACCCAGGCGGCCTGATGCGCGAGGGTCAACCCGGTATCGGCGGGCCAGGGGTAGGCCGAGGGCGCGTCCAGTTCGGTGTCCGTGCCGCGATCCAGAACGGCGCGCCAGGCGGTGTGGAGTTCGGTGAGGCGGGCCAGGGTGGCCGTCGTATCACCCGGCCAGAACACCGCCGTGCGGTCGGGCGGGGTCCGGCCCTCGGCATGGTCTATGGCGGCGCCCCACCACCAGATAATGTGCCAGGTGAGCCAACCGATGGTGGGGACGGGAACCGGATCGGGTTCGGTATCGGCCCAGTCCGGCCGCCATCGGCCGTCGTCGCCGCGGTGGACGGTCCAACAGGGCTCGGCCGGAGTCCAGTGCATATCGTCGTCGGCCAGCACGTCCAGATGCAGTCGCGCCAGTGACCAGGTGAAATCGAACTGCCAGTGCAGGAGATCACGTGGGGAACCCATGCGCGGCAGCCTGACAGGTCGAATCCCTTGCGGCAAAGGATTTTCCGGGTGGGTGATTCGGGAACCCGAGCGATTCGTCGTCGGCCTCGGGAGATGCTAGACTGACCGCTGACGACCGTCCCGGGTCCTGCCCGGGCAGACAAGTGGAGCCCGACTCCCACCGTTGCCGGTGAGCGATCACCTGGTCAAACGGTCCGGTCACCCGCCGTAGCGGTGGGTTGCTCGATCTTCGGATCGGGTGGCCCGACCACAGCGTCCGGGTGGATCGGTCGACTCGGGCCTCGCTTGCGATGAAATATCGCGGCGGGGTCTTTGTGTTGAACAAGGGGTTCATTTCCTGCGGTCGTCACCGACACCGCTAGACCTAGGAGGCCCCATCAGCACTGAGACCCGCATCAACGATCGCATCCGCGTTCCCGAAGTCCGGCTCATCGGACCAGGTGGTGAGCAGGTTGGGATCGTGCGTGTTGAAGATGCACTACGCGTCGCCCTCGAAGCCGACCTCGATCTGGTCGAGGTGGCCCCGGATGCCAGACCGCCGGTCTGCAAGATCATGGACTACGGCAAGTTCAAGTACGAGACCGCGCAGAAAGCGCGCGAGTCCCGGAAGAACCAGGTCCAGACCGTGATCAAGGAGCAGAAGCTCCGTCCCAAGATCGACGACCACGACTACGAGACCAAGAAACGCAATGTGGTGCGTTTCCTGGAGGCCGGTTCCAAGGTCAAGGTCACGATCATGTTCCGGGGGCGCGAACAGTCCCGGCCCGAACTCGGTTTCCGGCTGTTGCAGCGACTCGCCTCCGATGTCGCGGAATTGGGTTTCGTCGAGACCTCGGCCAAGCAGGACGGCCGGAACATGACGATGGTCCTCGCCCCCCACAAGGGCGCGAAGACCCGGGCCAAGGCTCAGCAGGATTCGGTCGCCCGACCGGAGTCCGGCGGTGCCCGCTCCGGTGCGCAGTCCGGTTCGTCCGGTGCCGCGCAATCCGGTGGTGCGCCGCGGCCGGGTCCGAGGCAGTAACGCGCCAACGCGCCAACGCGTCACCGCAGTACCGCGGGCCATCCGCGGATAACACCGATCAGAACATCCGGTCCGCCGCTGCGCGGGCACGAGACAGATTGAGGTACTCCTCCATGCCCAAGATGAAGAGCCACAGCGGCGCTTCGAAGCGATTCAAGGTGTCCGGTAAGGGCAAGTTGCGTCGGCAGCAGGCCAACCGTCGACACCTGTTCGAGCACAAGCCTTCCCGCCGGACTCGTCGTCTGGAGGGCACGGAGGCGGTCGCTGCCGCCGACGTTCGTCGTGTGAAGAAGCTGCTGGGTATCTGAGACGCCTTCCGGCTCGATACCTTCCCCAACGACCACTCCGGGCGCGTCGGCGCCCCCAAGATCGAACAGGACTGACCAGTGGCACGCGTCAAAAGGGCCGTCAACGCTCAGAAGAAGCGCCGTTCCATCCTCGAGGCCTCGAAGGGCTACCGTGGGCAGCGTTCCCGCCTCTACCGCAAGGCCAAGGAACAGCAGCTGCACTCGCTCAACTACGCCTACCGGGACCGTCGGGCGCGTAAGGGCGATTTCCGCAAGCTGTGGATCACCCGGATCAATGCCGCGGCCCGCGCCAACGACATCACCTACAACCGTTTCGTGCAGGGTCTGAAGGCCGCCGGCGTGGAGGTCGACCGCAAGAACCTCGCCGAACTCGCGGTCTCCGATCCGCAGGCGTTCGCCGGTCTCGTCGCCGTCGCCAAGGCCGCCCTGCCGGAGGACGTCAACGCCCCGGCCGCCTGATTCGGTGACGGTGTCGAACTCTCGTACGGCTCGACACGGGCAGCATTCGAAACGACCCGCGGAGGCGCTCTCCGAGCGCAATCCGCGGGTCGTTTCCGCTGTGAAGCTGCATCGCGGGGCGGCCCGCAAACGAGCCGGGCTGTTTCTCGCCGAGGGTGCGAACTCTGTCGCCGCGGCGCTGGAGACGGGTCGGGTCCGGGAACTGTTCTATTCCGTCGAGGGCGCGACCCGAGAACACGGGTTGATCGCGGGTGCCGCGGCCGCCGGTGTGCGCACGACCCTGGTCTCGGATCGGGCGGCGCAGGCATTGGGGGAGACCGTCACCCCACCTGGGCTCGTCGCGGTCTGTGAGCTCGTCGATGTCCCGGTGGAACGGATCCTTCCCGAGTCCGAGGGCGCGGGGGATGCGCCGCGCATCCTCGCCGTGCCCGTCGGTATCGCCGATCCCGGTAACGCGGGCGCGCTCATCCGGGTGGTCGACGCGGTCGGCGCGGACGCCGTGATACTGGCCGGTGACAGTGTCGACCCGCACAACGGCAAATGTGTGCGTTCCTGCGCGGGCAGCCTCTTCCACGTCCCGATTGCGCGTGCCCGCGATACCTTTACCGTGCTCGATGCCATTCGGGCCGCGGGTATCACTGTCGTGGCCACCGCTGCCGATGGCGAGGTCGATCTCGACGACGCCGAGGACCTGTTCACCAGGCCGGTCGCTTGGCTGTTCGGCAACGAGGCCCACGGGCTCGACCCGGAGGTGGCGGCCCGAGCCGATCATCGGGTGCGGATTCCCATCCGGGGTCGTGCCGAGAGCCTCAACCTGGCCACCGCGGCCGCCATATGTCTGTATGCGAATGCGAGGGTGCGTTTTCGGAATCGATGACCGGGTGGGTCGAGGCCTGGTTCAGTCGCCGTGTTCGTTCAGGTCCGCCAACAGTTCGCCGGCCCAGTCGGTGGGAATGGACTCGGGGCCGACGACCTGGAGTGCGGCCATGACCGTGAGCAACATGCCGGTCGCCATGAAACGTCGGGTATCGGAGACCGAGGCGCCGGTGAGTTCCCGAACCAGTCGGTAGATTCTCCCGTAGCGTTCGCGGATGACCGGGCCGATTTCCGGCACCCGCGCCGCGGCGAAACCGTGGAGGAGTAGCCGGAGCAGATCGCCTTCGGCCAGGAAGACCTCGTATGCGTGCCCGAGGGCGTCCAGCGGTTCCGCATCGCCGGCCGATTGCGAGGCTTCGGTGAAGACCTGCTCGATGCGATCGCACACCCGGCCGAGCGCGGCGAGGAACAGGGCCTGTTTGGAGCCGAAGAGCCGGATCACATATGGCTGGGAGACACCCGCCCGTCGGGCTATCTCATCGGTACGGGTGGCCGCGTAACCGGCTTCCGCGAATGCGGATATCGCTGCCGTCAGTACCTGCTCACCTCGTTCGCCCGCGGTCATCCGGGTCCTGCTCACCTCGGTCATCGTCCTCCTTCCAGCCGATCCCTTGACATGTTATCAGCCGATGCATACTTTCGACGATATTGGTTATCAGTCGATTACAACAAGGAGTGGATATGGCCGAGACGATTACCTCGACGCCCGTACCCCCGCTCGGCGCCCCCGTTCGGCCGTCTACGCTCGAGGCTCCGCCGACCCACACCGACGACCCCGGGCCGCGTAGACCACTCGCCGCCGTCCTCGCCGCGGTCGGCATCCCGATGTTCATGGTCACCCTCGACAATCTGGTGGTCACCACCGCCTTGCCGGTGATCCGCGCGGAGTTGAACGCTTCGCTCGGCGATCTGCAATGGTTCGTCAACGCCTATACGCTCTCGTTCGCCTCGCTACTGCTCACCGCGTCCACGCTCGGTGACCGCATGGGCCGTCGGCGAATCTTCACGGCCGGTATCGCGCTGTTCACGCTCGCCTCCGCGGCCTGCGCACTGGCCACCGACCCCACCATGCTGGTCGTCGCCCGCGCGATCCAGGGATTCGGCGCCGCCGCGGTGATGCCGCTCTCTCTGACCCTGCTCACGGACGCGGTCCCGCGGCGGTTGCGCAGCGCCGCCATCGGTATCTGGGGCGGTGTCTCCGGCCTCGGGGTCGCGCTCGGCCCGCTGCTCGGTGGGGCGGTGGTCGACGGACTGAGCTGGCAGTGGATCTTCTGGGTGAACGTTCCGATCGGACTGCTGGTGCTTCCACTGGTGGTGTGGGCCCTGCGGGATGTCCGAGGTGGCGGCCGGCAGTTGGATCCGCTCGGCCTGGTATCGGCGTCCGGGGGAGTGTTGGCCGTGGTGTGGGGGATCGTGCACGGTGCCGAGGACGGTTGGACCTCCCGCGGTGTGCTCACGGCTCTGATCGGCGGTGCCGTATTACTGGCCGCCCTGATCGGCTGGGAGTCGCGGACCGCCACGCCCATGCTGCCGATGCGGTTGTTCCGGATACGGGCCTTCGGTGTGGCCAATGTGGTGGCCTTCGCCTTCTCTGTCGGCGTATTCGGGTCGATCTTCCTGCTGGCCCAGTTCTTCCAGGTGGTGCAGGGCTACAGCCCATTCGAATCCGGGGTCCGCACCATGCCGTGGACCATGGCCCCCATGGTGGTCGCGCCATTGGCCGGTCTGGTGATCGACCGGGTGGGCGCCCGTGTTCTGTTGGTGAGCGGGCAGGTGCTGTTGGCGGTGGGGTTGGCCTGGATGGCCGCGATCACCACCACCGATATCGGCTACGGATCGTTCGTCGTTCCCATGCTGCTCGCCGGAACCGGTATGGGGCTCACCTTCGCGCCATTGGCGACCGTGGTGATGGCGAGTGCTCCCGAGGAGGACCGGTCCATTGCCTCGGGCACCAACAACACCGTCCGCGAGGTCGGGGTGGCCATGGGTATCGCGGTGCTGACCTCGGTGTTCGTCTCATACGGCGGCTACACCGATCCCCAGGGCTATGTGGAGGGTCTGGTCCCCGCCGTATGGGTGGGCGCGGCGATCGTCGCGACCGCCGCACTGGTCTCACTGCTCATACCGGGCCGACGTGCGGCCTAGCGATGGCGGTCGAACGGCGGCATCCCCCGAGCGGGGTGCCGTCGTTCGACCTGGGGCGGGGAGATCCCGGCACACGCGGCGACGATCTCGAGCGGACTATTGATCCCGGCTGCCGACCAGGGTGTCGCTGGGCTCGGGTGCGATACGGGGTTCCTCGGGGGCCGAGCGTCGGGCGGCGATGACCACGAAGACCACGAGCAGCAGACCGAACCAGACATAGGTATCGCCGATCACCTGTTGGATCGGTGTCCAGTCGAGCTCCCGGTTGTTCTCTCCGGGCAGATAACCGTGCGGGGCCGCGATGAACACCACGATTGTGAGCGTCGCCGCGATATACCAGCGCAGTCCGTCCCGCCCCGGTTGCCGGATCGCGTAACCGGTCATGGCCAGGATCGCGGGCGCCACCCATACCCAGTGATGCGACCAGGAGATCGGCGATACCAGCAGCGCGACGATCGCATTGACCGCGAGTGCGATCGACGGTGGTGTCCCGGGCCGACGCATGGCCACCACCGCGAGTGCGACCAATGCCGCGCTGAGCACCACCCACAGCGCGGTGGCCACGGGTCCGGTGATCTCCAGCCGGGTCAGGACGGCCTGGAACGACTGGTTGGTGTGGAAGGCCGAGCCGCTCAGACCGTCGACATTGCCGAAGCCGCCGAACCAGTACCGCACGGATTCGTCCGGCAACACCACGAACCCCACCAGAGTGGCCGCGGCCCCGCTCACCGTGGCGGTCACCGCCGCCCGGTAGTCGCGGCGGACGAGCAAGAACAATACGAATGCGGCCGGGGTCAGTTTGATCGCCGCGGCGATACCGATCAGCAGGCCACGCGGCCAGCGGGGGTTACGGGTCAGACAGTCGGCCGCGACCAGACCCATCAACAGCAGATTGACCTGGCCGAAGTCCAGGGTGGCGAAGACCGGCTCGAGCAACAACGCCGGTGGTGTGGCGGTGGCGCATACCAGGAGCGCGGTACGGGCCCGGCCGGTCTCCGGCCACAACTGTCGGGCCACCAGATACAGGGTGAGCGCCAGTGCCCCCACCGATGTCACCAGGTAGGCCACCATCGAGACCGTCCACGGGACCAGAGCGAACACCCCGAGCGCCAATGCCGCGAACGGCGGATAGATGAACGGCAGGCTGATGCCGATCCCGGTTTTCGGCAGTTCCCCGTACAGATCCCCGCCCGAACGCCATTCCTCGACACCCAGCCGGTAGACCTCGAGGTCGATGTAGTCGCCGCTGATCCTCTCGAACGGGCCGAGCGACATCCCCAGGCACACCGCGGTGACGGCCGCCGCCAACAGCGGTAACAGCCAGACCGCGAACTCGCGGACCCGGGACCCGGCCGGTGTCGTCGTCGTGGTGGTGGGGGCTCTCCTCATCACCGGGCGACTCTACCGGCTCCTCGCCGGCACGTCCCCGTCGTAGGCCCGGTGATATCCGAGTGAATTGCCGACAGCGCATCGAATACGATTCGACCAGCAACAATATGGGCAGGCGGACAACCCGGGTCCGCGAAAACCGATCCCCAGGGGAGAGACGAACGACCGTGGCCGACAACGAGGCAGTCGCACACAATCGCGCCGACGAGGCGCGCAACGCTGCCGGGCAGGCGCCCGCGCTCACCGAGGAGGGCCTGGCCGCGGCCGCGGCCGCCGCCGAGAAAGCGTTTGCCGCCGCCGCCGATCTGGACGCGCTCGCGGTCGCGAAGACCGAACACATGGGTGGTAGATCACCGGTGGCCCTGGCCCAGCGCACCTTGGGTTCGTTGCCCAAATCGGAGAAGGCCGAGGCCGGTAAGCGGGTGAACGCCGCGCGCAAGCGGATCGCCGAGGCGTTCGAGGCCCGACACGCCGTACTGCTCGCCGAACGCGATGCCGCGGTGCTGGTCGCCGAGACGATCGACGTCACCCTGCCCGCCGATCGGGTCCCGTTGGGTGCGCGGCATCCGATCACCGTGATCTCCGAGCAGGTCGCCGACGTCTTCGTCGGCATGGGCTGGGAGGTCGCCGAGGGCCCGGAGGTGGAGACCGAGCACTTCAACTTCGACGCGCTCAACTTCCTGCCCGACCATCCCGCCCGCACCATGCAGGACACCTTCCATATCGCCCCGGAGGGCTCCCGACAGGTGCTGCGCACCCATACCTCCCCGGTGCAGGTGCGGTCCATGCTGTCGCGGGAGCTGCCGATCTATGTGGTCTGCCCCGGGCGAACCTTCCGCACCGACGAACTCGACGCCACCCACACCCCGGTGTTCTCCCAGGTGGAGGGTCTGGCCGTCGACAAGGGTCTGACCATGGCGCATTTGCGCGGCACCCTGGACGCCTTCGCGCGGGCCCTGTTCGGTCCGGAGACCCGCACCCGTATCCGGCCGAACTACTTCCCCTTCACCGAGCCCTCCGCCGAGGTCGACGTGTGGTTCCCGGACAAGAAGGGCGGCGCCGGCTGGGTGGAATGGGGCGGCTGCGGCATGGTCAACCCCAAGGTGCTGATCGCCAGCGGTATCGATCCCGACGAATACAGCGGTTTCGCGTTCGGTATGGGGCTGGAACGCACCCTGCAGTTCCGCAACGGCATCCCCGATATGCGGGACATCGTCGAAGGCGATGTGCGGTTCACCCAGCCCTTCGGTATCCGGTCCTGACCGTTTCGACTAGAGAGCGATACGACAAGTGCGAGTAGCGCAGTCCTGGCTGACCGAACTCATCCGGCGCACCACCCCCGACTGGTCGGTAACCCCGGAGGAACTCGACGCCGGTTTCGTCCGGGTCGGGTTGGAGGTCGAAGAGGTCGACAAGCTGCGACCGGTGACCGGGGATATCGAGCGGCCGCTGGTGGTCGGGCGGGTCGCCGAGATCACCGAGCTCACCGGCTTCAAGAAACCGATCCGATTCTGCAAGGTCGATATCGGCAAACCCGAGCTCCAGGAGATCATCTGCGGAGCCACGAACTTCGCCGTGGGCGATCTGGTGGTCGTGGTGTTGCCCGGTGGGGTGCTGCCCGGCGGGTTCGCAATTTCCTCCCGCAAGACCTATGGGCATATCTCCAACGGCATGATCTGCTCGGTCGCCGAACTCGGGATCGGCAAGGACCACTCCGGCATCCTGGTGCTGGAACCCGGTAGCGCCGAGCCCGGCGCCGACGCCAACGAGCTGCTCGGCCTCGACGACACCGTCATCGAACTCAATATCACCCCCGACCGCGGCTACTGCTTCTCGCTGCGCGGCCTGGCCCGGGAACTGGCCTGCGGTTTCGACCTCGGATACGCCGATCCCGCGGTGCGTGTGCTGCCGAACGACGAGGCCGAGGCCTGGCCGTTGCAGGTGACCGAGGAATCGCGGTGCACCCGGTTCGGGATACGTCGGGTGACCGGTATCGACCCCGATGCGGTGAGCCCGTGGTGGCTGCAGCGCCGGTTGCTGTTGGCCGGGGTGCGGCCGATCTCGCCGGCGGTGGACGTCACCAACTACGTGATGTTGGAGCTGGGGCAGCCGCTGCACGCCTTCGACGCGGCGAAACTGTCCGGTTCCCTGGTGGTGCGGCGGGCGCAGACGGGGGAGAAGCTGCGCACCCTCGACGACGTCGAACGGGTCCTCGACCCGGAGGATGTGGTGATCGCAGACGATTCCGGTGTGATCTCCCTGGCCGGGGTGATGGGTGGGGCGAGCACCGAGGTGGGCGCCGAAACCACCGATGTGGTGCTGGAGGCGGCCACCTGGGATTCGCTGCTGGTCTACCGCACCGCCCGCCGGCACAAACTCGTCTCCGAGGCGAGTAAACGCTACGAGCGAGTGGTGGACCCGGAACTCAATCTGGCCGCCCTGGACCGAGCCGCCGCCCTGCTGGCCGAGATCGCCGGCGGCACCGTGGAACCGGCGCTCACCGATTTCCGGGCGGTTCTGCCCGCGCCGGAGCCGATCCGAATGGACATCGACCACGCCGACAAGGTGGCCGGCGTGGTCTACCCGACCGGGACGTCGGCGCGCCGGCTCACCCAGATCGGCTGTCAGGTCGACGTGGGGGTGAACGAGACCACCGGTCACGCACAGCTGGTGGTCACCCCACCCAGCTGGCGGCCCGATCTGGCCCAGCCCGCGGATCTGGTGGAGGAGGTGCTGCGACTGGAGGGACTCGAGCAGATCCCGCTGGTGCTGCCCAAGGCTCCCGCCGGTCGGGGCCTGTCCCCGCAGCAGCAGCGGCGGCGCTCGGTGAGTCGGGCGCTGGCCTTCGCCGGTTGTGTGGAGGTGCCGCCGCCGGTGTTCCTGCCCGCCGACGTCTTCGATGTGTGGGGGCTGGACGACGACGATCCGCGTCGCACCACCACCCGAGTGCTCAACCCACTCGATGTGGACCGGGCCGAACTGGCCACCACCCTGCTGCCCGGCATGCTGGAGGTGGCAGCCCGCAATATCTCGCGCGGCGCTCGCGATCTGTCGCTCTACGGGATCGCGCAGGTGGTGCTGCCCGGACCGGAGACCAAGCCGGTCGACCCGCTGCCGGTGGATCGGCGGCCGACCGACGAGGAGGTGGCCGCGCTATTGGCGTCGCTGCCGGAGCAGCCGGTGCATGTGGCGGCGGTGCTCACCGGACGTCGGGAGCCGCGCGGCCCGTGGGGCCCGGGCCGACAGGCCGAGGCCGCCGACGCCTTCGCGCTCGCCGATGTCATCGGCGCGGCGGCCGGCGTGCCGATCGAACGCCGCGCCGGCAGGTATCTGCCGTGGCATCCGGGTCGATGCGCCGAACTGGTGGTCGACGGTGTGGTGGTCGGTCACGCCGGTGAACTGCACCCGGCCGTGCTGGAACGGTCCGGTCTGCCGCCGCGCACCTGCGCGCTGGAACTGAATCTGGATGCGCTTCCGCTGCGGGATTCCCGACCGGCGCCGCTGGTGTCGCCGTTCCCGGCCGTGCTGCAGGATGTCTCGGTGAGCGTCGACCGCGAGGTCCCCGCCGCAGCCGTGGAGTCGGCGTTGCGCTCCGGTGGCGGCGACCTGCTCGAGGACATCGCCCTGTTCGATGTCTACGAAGGCGCTCAGGTAGGCGAGGGTCGCAAATCCCTCACCTACGCGCTGCGGTTCCGGGCACCGGACCGCACCCTCACCGAGGACGAGGCGAGCGCCGCCCGTGACGCAGCGGTGGCCGCGGCCGCCGAGACGGTCGGCGCGGTGCTGCGCTCTTGACCACATCGGTCCGGAGATCGTGGCGGCCGGGCCATCCGGCCCGGCCGATCCTGTACGCGCTCACCTACCGGCCGACGCGTCGGATCGAGCGGACGCCGTCTGCGCTCGGACTGGACTACACCGATCTGTCCATCCCGACCGCCGACGGCCGGACCCTGCACGCCTGGTGGGTGCGTGCGCAACGTCCGATCGGCCACATCCTGTTCGCGCACGGGAACGCAGGCAATATCGGTGACCGGGTGCCGATCTACGCCCTGCTGAACGCCGCCGGATTCGACGTTTTGGCCTTCGACTACCGCGGTTACGGCCGCAGCACCGGCCGCCCCTCCGAAACCGGTACCGCCCTGGATGCTCGCGCCGCCCGGCAGGCGCTGCTCGATCGGCCGGGTGTCGATCCGGAGCGCGTCGTCTATCTGGGTAAATCCCTCGGTGGCGCGGTCATGCTGGAACTGGCCGTGGCGCATCCGCCCGCCGGGCTCGTCCTCATGTCCACCTTCACCGGTCTGCGTGACACGGCCCGGCGGCTGTATCCGTTCCTGCCCGCGCCCGCCATTCCGGACGCCTACCCGAGCCTGCGCCGTATTCCGTCACTGACGGCGCCGCTGCTGCTCATGCACGGTGACCGGGACGAGTTGATCCCGCTGAGCCACGCCGAACGCCTCTACGCGGCAGCTCCCGAGCCGAAGCGGCTCATGGTGTATCCCGGGGCGGGGCACAACGACATCATCGGTATGGCCATGACGGACTGGGCCGCGGCGATCGTCGAATGGGCGCAGGAAAACGAGATCATCCGCCGCGCCGCCGACCGGTGACGGCATTCGTCGTCCGCCGTGGCTGCGTAGCCTGAGAAATATGAGCGGCAGGCGCTCGAAGGTGGTGGCGCGGCGTGACCGTGGAGGGCGCGCCCGTTCATACCGCGAAAGGACACAGTATGAGTGAACCCGATGCGGATCCGAGTGAGTTGGCGGTGCGGTTGGCCGCCTTGTCCGATGAGCAACTGCTCGCCGTGTTGAGTGTGGTCACCTCCGGCCGTCCGGGATTGGCGGAGGTGTACGAGGTGGTCACCCGACTGCTCGCCCGGACCGGCGCGACCGGACCGAACCCCGACGTGATTCCCGACACCCCGATATCCACCGGATATCAATCCTCTTCTGGTGGTCGGGTGTCTCCGCAGGTGGGTGGGGGCTTTTCCGCCGATACGGGGGTGACCGATCCCGGCGGTGGTGATCTCGGCGGTTATGGTCCCGATGGTGTGCCGACCTTCGAGTCGGTTCGCGATAAGGTCGAGCAGCGCTTCGGTACCGCGCAGGGGATGAGTGAACTCGACCGCCGAACTCCGGCGGGGCGTGGCGTCGACGAACAATGGGAGGCGCGCGAACAGGCCGCGCGAGAGCGTCTGGAGCAGATCCGGAAATCGGTGCGCGGCGAGCGCGGCGAATGAGGCCGGTCCGGTCCTCCGGCCCGGCAGGATAGGTGGACCCCATGACCGAACCAGCACTCACTCCGACACCGCGGCAGGCCGAGGCCATCGCCGAACGTCTCCTCGACGCCCAGGTGAAATATCTGCTGTCCGAGGTGACCGGGGACCGTTTCACCGAGGTCGTCGCCCGGGATGTGGCCGCCGTCCTCGGCGTGGCCGAAACCATCGGTTTCGAGGAGGTGGCGCCGGTCGATCGGGCCCGGGAGACCGTCGCCACGGTGATCGACCGGATCGGCGGTAGCAGCGTTATCGCCGATATGGTCGGTGTGTTCGCCGACGCCATCTACGACCACACCGCCGCCACCGACGACTACACCCTCGGCGAGGTGGTCGAACGGGAACCGGTGGAGGCGCTGCTGGAGAAGATCTTCGGTATGCACCGAACCCAGGAACGCATCCTGGACCGGCTCACCGACAGTCCCCTGATCGCCACCGTCGCCTCCAAATTCGTGGACAAACTGGTCGGTGACTTCGTGGAGGCCAACCGCCGGCGGGCCGAAAAGGTCCCCGGTATGGGCGCGCTCATGTCCCTGGGACAGTCCGCCGCCGAGCGGGCCCGCAAAGCCGCCGAAAGCAACGGCATCCTCGGTGACATCGCCGGTAAAGGGGCCATGTATGCGCTGCGCCGTACCAACAACGCCATTCGGGAGATGTTGCGTGAGGCGCCCGTGCACGAGGCCTCCATGGAGTTCTGGGATCTACACGCCGGTGAACCCGTCAGCGGGCTTCGGGCCTATCTCACCCAACAGGATCTGCGCGAACTCGTCGAGATCTGCTACCGCATCGCGGTGACCACCCGCGAAAAGGAATACTTCGGTCTACTCGTTGACGAATGCGTCCAGGTATTCCTCGACAAATACGGCGACCACACCCTCGCCGCCATGCTCGGCGAACTCGGCCTCAGCGGCGAGGACGTCACCGCCGAGATCCTGCGTTACGGCCCCGCCGTGGTGGAGGCGGCCAAACGAAACGGTGTGTTGGAGGGCCTGATCCGGGAACGGCTCGAACCCTTCTTCCTCTCGGACGAGGTCTTGCACATCCTGAGCGGGGCCGACATGTGACGGTGGTGTCTCCGGGCACCCCGATCGTCACCACTCGGGAAAGCGATTCGTCGACGAGCGGTCCCTGCGGTGTCGCGGGAGCCGATCGTGAACCCGTATTCGTCCGTCGGTCAGGCGACCACCGGCATTCCCTCCGGTAACGACCGTTCGAATGGACATCGTCGCGTCGATACGGTTCGGTTGCGTCAACGGGGGGATCGATCGGGATAGACAGGTAGGTAGATGACGGCGGCACATATAGGCCCCTCGGTGGCGGACACTCCGCGGCGTGGGGCCGGCAGCGATTACGCGGTGTTGTTGCGTCGGGTCCGAGAAGCCGGGCTGATGGAGCGGCGACCGTGGTATTACGCTCGAAGGACGGTTGCCGTGGTCGCGGCACTCGGGCTCGGGTGGGGTGTATTCGTGGCACTCGGTGATTCGTGGTGGCAGGTACTGACGGCCGTATTCCTGGGTATCGTCTTCCCGCAGTTGGCCTTTCTCGGGCACGATGCGGGACATCGGCAGATCTTCCGCACCGGACGGGCGAACTACCTGTACGGGCTGCTGGTCGGCAATCTCGGTATCGGGGTGAGCATCGGCTGGTGGACCGGTAATCACAATCGCCACCACGCCCACCCCAATACCGAGGGCGCCGATCCCGATATCACCGGTGTCCTGGTGCACTCCCCGCAACGGGCGCGTACGGAACGTGGCTTTCGGAGCTGGATCTTCCGTTATCAAGGGCTGTTGTTCTTCCCGCTGATATTCCTGGAGGCGGGCAGCCTGCACAACAAGAGCGTGCGGGCGGTGATCCGCGGGCAGGTCCCGAAACGGTTCTGGGAAGGATTGTTGTTGGCCGCGCACGGCATCGGTCTCGTGGCTGCGGCGTTCATCGTGTTGTCCCCGATACAGGCGGTGGTTTTCCTACTCGTGCAGCAGGGGGTGTTCGGTTTCTACATGGGATGCACCTTCGCGCCCAACCACAAGGGGATGGAGGTGTTCGAATCCGGCGACGCCGTGGACTATCTGCGCAGACAGGTGCTGACCTCGCGCACGGTACGCGGAGGATGGTTGCTCGACGCGGCCATGGGCGGGTTGAACTACCAGATCGAACATCATCTGTTCCCACCCATGCCGCGCTGCAATCTGCGTCGTGTCCAACCACTGGTCGTGCAGTATTGCGCGGAGATCGGGGTACCTTACCGCGAGACCGGGCTGGTGGACTCCTATCGCCAGGCGGTGGGGTTTCTGCACGCTGTCGGTAAACACGCCCGCCCGGCCGCCTCCTGAGCGTTCCGGGTGCCGCGCCGGGCGCGTTAGGGTCGGTTGCGGGACCGGAGATCTCCGGGCATGGGGTCGATACGAAGGGACAGCGCAGATGTCGGATACCTCGGTCGAGGTGCTTCTGGACGATTTCGAGAAGAAGGACGACTGGGACCTGATCGGTGCGGGGGCGGATACGACGCACCTCACCACGTTCGTGGAGGGTGCGCCGAACAAGCGGCCGGGAGTATATGCCGACGGCGGCAAAGGGGCCGATCACCGGGCGCTCGTCCTGCTCATCCGTTCGGCCGCTGCGGGTTTCGAGGTGGAACTCGTACGGCGACCGGGGCACGAGTTCTCGGTCACGGGTCGTGTATCGGGGGTGAGCTTGTGGGTGCGCACACCGCACGCCGCGCTGGAGATCGCCGCGCGGTTGCGTGACGGTTCCGGAGAAACCCGGGACGTGGTGTTGGGTACCGCGCCCATCGATGGTGAATGGCGCCGGCTCGAACACGAAGTAGGCGAACCGTTCACCGACGCCGAGCTTTTGGGATTGCGGATCCGGCTCGAGGACGTGGTGGAACGTCCGGGCGAGGTGATGATCCTGTTGGACGATCTGAGCGCGCTCACCACGGGATAGGTTCCTGCGGGGGCTTTTCGCCGTCGCGCCGGAATGGCTCGGTGCGGGCCGTGATCGCCGAGGCTCGCGGGTGGATCAGGGTTCTCCCACGGAAGCTGTTGCCGGATCGAGCCGTTCGGCACCGTGGAGGACGAGGAAATCGATGACGACGGAGGTAATGTCCCCGGCGTGGTCGCGGCCGAACCATACCGGGTAGGCGCCATCGCCGAATCCGGATTCGAATGCGGTCAACGACGGTTCGCCATCGGGCCCCGCCAGGGTCACCACCCGGGTTCCGGCAACGCGGTTCTCTGGGTCGTCACCACACAGGAGCTCGATCCAGCCGGTCGTGCCGTCCGGCTGGTCGTCGAGAACGGTGGCGAAGTATTCCAGCAGCGACGCGTCGAACAGACACCCCATCCCACCGTCGACCCCGAATCCGAAGAACTCGTCCTCGCGCAGGGCGGTGTGATCCTGTCCGGGTAGCAATGCCTGTTCCCAATGGGTGGCCGCCGTCCGTCCCACCCTGAGAACGGCCGCGCACACTCGTACGTGATCGGGATCGTCGACGAACCGGATGGTCGACAGCGACAGGGGATAACGGCCACCGGGCACCGTCTGCGTGAATGCCGTGAAATCTTCCGGGAACACCAGCCCGGTCGGGTCGCCGGCGATGAGATGTCCGGTCGGCAACACCAGGTGACCCTTGTCGTGAATCTCGCCGACCACGACCTTGCCGGTCGGCATGCGAAACCGGATGCCGTCGGTGAAGAACGCATCCGGATGAGCGGGTCTCATCGATCGCCCTCCGACGGGATCGGCGTGGTCACGCATTCCCCTCGATCCGAGTGGGAGAGGTTCGTGATCGGAGGTGATCCGACCGGATGCCGGATGGTGCTGTGATGCGGCCGAGAATGCATGTGCGGCACGGTATCGCACGATCGTGTGCCACGAGGCATGGTGTCGATCGGCCCGGCCCGTACGAATGGTCCGTCGGTGAGCGGTAGGGATCGCGGATCACGGGATCTGTGGTGCGGATCGATCATGCCGGGCATACTTTCGGCAAAGTGACATCGTGTTGTTTCTGAAATGTATCCGCAATGGTCATCGGTACGTCGACCGCGCTGGTACTCCTGGTCACCGGTTTGTTGTTTCTCACCGCCCTGGGACTCGAGGTGTGGAAGTGGCAGGCGATGGTCGATTCGCCCGACGGTCTGGCCCATCCGTACATCGATATCGCGCACCGGTCGGCGCTGCTCTATTCGTTCGCGACGGCGATGATCGCGGTTTTCGTCGAGCTGTCCGCGTGGCCTGCCGTGGTCGACGCGGTCGCCGTCACGGTGATACTGGCGATGTTCGTCATCGCCATTGCCAACCATCGCCAACCATGTCAGGCACGGCGTTCTGCGTGATACCGACAATCAGATGCGCAATCCGCCGGCGGCCATGCGCTGGGTGCCGGCGGCGTTGATCGTCGGCGAGATCGGCGGTTTTGCGGTCCTACTCGCGGGATTCACCGTGGGGCAGCTCTTGTAGTGGAGGCGCGGGGCCGGTATCCGGTCCGGTCGTGCGGAATGCACACCTGTCAGTACAGGAATCGGCCGATGGCCTCCGCCACCGTTTCGGGGCTCGTCGACGGTGCGAAGTGTGTCTGCCCGGGGAAGGTCACCAGGGTGGCGTGGGGAAGTACGGTCGCGAGCCGTTCCACGGTTTCCGGCATCGGCTGCCAGGTGTCCGCGCCGTGCATCAGCAGGGTGGGTGTGGTGACGGTCGACCATCGGTCCAGGTAGGTGGTATCCGCAATCATCGACTCGAGGTCTCGGCTCCAACCGTAGGCGTCGTCGGGCTCGTCCGTGTCCGGCTCGGCCTCCTCCACGAGGTCGAGCAATGCTGCCGGGACCCGGGCCACCTGCTCGGCCAGCAACCGGTTGGCCTGCCCCCGTTCGCCCCTCGCGGCCAGCTCCTCGAACCGGGTCAGAACCGGCGCGAGCTCCGCTCCTGCCGCGTAGAGGGGCGGTTCCCACAGCACCAGTGAGCGGGCCCCGATCCCGGCTGCCGCGGCGTGTAGGGCGACCGTGGCGCCGTAGGACATGCCGATCAGATGGGCCGGCAGGCCGATCAGGTTCATGAGCATCCGCAGGTCGCCCACCTCGTCGGCGAAATGTTTCGGCGAGCGACCGGGCCCGCTCGGGGTGTATCCGCGTCGCGCCGGTAGCCAGAGTTCGAAGCGGTCTGCCAAACGCTCGGCCACCGGCCGCCACGAGTGCAGCCCACCGCCGGAGCCGTGGATCATGATCACCGGGGAACCCGTCCCGATTCGCCGATAGTGGATGGGGGTCCCGTCGAACGACTCGAAGAACGCGGACGGCTCGTTGGTGTGTGAGGGCATGTGGCTACTTTCGCAAAGTCGGATCGGCCTTCTCGGTAACCCGGTGTCCCGGTTTCGTATGTCGAGCGGAAACGGCGTCGCGCATCCGGGTGGTGATACCGAATTCAGTGTCCACGTGTGCGGACGTGAATGCGTTCGCCGTGTTTTCCGAAGAGGCTCGGCATCTCGATGCTGCCGTGGCCGGTGGAGTCGAACCAATGGGGGATACGACAGTCGAGCCCGGCCGCCTCGTCGGCGCCCATGAGGAAATCGTTGTCCCCGAGCCGCACCCACAGCCGTCCGCGCGGTACGGTCGGCCACCGATCCGATCGACTGCCGTGAGTTCCGGTGGTGTCGTTCATCGGCGGTCGAGCCACTCCACAATGGTGCCGATGGCTCGGCGGAACGCGCGGGTACGGGGGCGATTCAGAAATCCGTGGCCGGTGTGCGGGACGACGATGTGTTCCGTGGCGACCCCGGCCGCGATGAGTTCCGTGGCAAAGGTTTCGCCGGAGGCGCGGAGGGTGTCGTGGTCGGCGTCGAGCAGGAGAGTTGCCGGGAGTTTCGCCAGATCACTGCCTCCGGGAAAAACACCGGGCGCAGTGAGCGCTTCCGTCGAGCCCACGTAGTTGAGATTCATCCGGTGGATCACCCGCGGTGAGAATTGGGTGAGGCCACGTGGCCCGCGCACTCGGGAGCGGACCGAGTCCGGCAGCGGTGGGAGCGCCGCGTGGAAGGCGCCGTAGCAGAGTACGAGCCCGTTCGACGGGTCCTTTCCGTCGTCGCGCAGGCGTAGGGCGGCGGAGGCGGCCAGGCATGCGCCGGCGCTGGCCCCGCCGAGAGCCAGGCGCGGTCGTTCGGCTCTCAGGTCGTCGACGGCGGAGACGACGGCGTCGAGGGGGACCGGATACCGGTTCTCGGAGGGGCGCAGGATTGCCCGGGGTAGGGCCGGCGCTTTCGGCACCAAGGGGTAGTCGACAGTTCGTACTCGTCGGCCGGATTCGGCGACGCGCAATGCGACGATATGTGATTCCCGCTGGTCGAGCCCACCGGAGACGAATCCGCCGCCGTGGAGCCACAGTAGTGCCACGGCACCGGGTTTCTCGCGGGCGGGTAGATAATCCCGGATCGGGATCGGTCCGTGACGTCCGGTGATCGCGCCGTCGCGGACCCGGACATCGTTCACGGTGCACTCCTCGGATCGGTTATGGCCCGGTTGTCCTCACGTCCTGCGTCGGGATCCGGCGAGTTCTCGTGGCCGGCCGTGCTCTATGGGTCGGGCGCTGCGGTCCGGCTCTTGGTTCAGGTTAGTCCGCCACGGACCCGAGATGGCAGGGCCGAGAAAATACGATGCGTCGATTTCCGACCGTGCGCTACGATCCGCGATCATGGGAAACGCAGCAATGGCGTTTGTGCGGATACGTCGCGTCTAGCGGCGTGTAGCGACTCTTCTTCGATTTCGCCGCGCCGCTTCGACAGTTCGATGTCGAGCGGCCCTTCGTGCTGCTCGAGTGTCCATTTCTCTCACCCGGAGTTTCCATGCCCGCATACCGCGACGGCCGACACGAATTCGGCCAGAACTTCCTCACCGATCGCCGGACCGTCGACACCATTGTCGACCTCGTCTCGCGAACGGCGGGACCGATCGTCGAGATCGGTCCCGGCCACGGTGCCGTGACCCTTCCCTTGCAAACGCTGCGGCGGCCGATCACCGCCGTGGAGATCGATCGTCGGTGCGTATCGGTGCTGCGGCGGCGGGTGGAGCCCGCCACGACCGTGGTGCACGACGATTTCCTGCGGTATCGGTTGCCGCGCCGGCCGCACACGATCGTGGGCAATCTGCCGTTCCATCAGACCACCGCCATATTGCGACGGTTGTTGCACACCGAGCACTGGACATCGGCGGTGCTGCTCGTGCAGTGGGAGGTGGCGCGCCGGCGGGCCGGGGTGGGCGGTGCGACGATGATGACCGCGCAATGGTGGCCCTGGTACGACTTCGCCCTGGTGGATCGGGTGCCCGCGACGGCGTTCACGCCGTGCCCCGGTGTCGACGGAGGGTTGTTGACCGTGATGCGGCGACCCGATCCGCTGGTGGACCCGGCGGCCCGTGGAAGGTACAGCTCCTTCGTCCATGCCGTGTTCACCGGCCGGGGGCACGGACTGTCACAGATCCTGTCGCGGGTCTGTGATCGGCACACCCGGCCGGCGGTGGGGAAGTGGTTGGCCCGGCAGCGGTTTCGCCGGGCCCCCTTGCCGCGAGACCTGTCCGCCGAACAGTGGGCCGCCGTTTTCGAGATCGTCGATCGTGGTTCCGGGGCCGCCGTCGAGCGGTCGGGGCGCGGGTTATGACGTCACGGATATCGTGTCGTGCCGCGCGATATGGGACCGGCGGAACGCGGCCGCCGCACCGGAGGCCCACAGGGCGACGGCGATATAGACGATCTGTTCCGGAATCCGGAACCACAGCGGTGTCGGCGGTTCGCCGTTGAGTGGAATATCTGCCAGGTCGGCGTGGATATTGGCCGGAAGCATCACCACCAGCAATACCGCCAGTCCGACTCCCACCGGAATGCGGGTGGCCGTCATCACGAGTCCCACCGCACCGGCCAGCTCCAGGACACCGGTCACGTAGACGGCGAATTCCGGGAAGGGGACGAACGGCGGCACCATCGCGGTCAGGTCGGCGTGGCCGGGCATCACCGTGACGCTGTCGGGCATGAAATGCGCGAGGCCGGTCATGGTGAACAGAAATGCCAGCCCGTGGGCCGCGCTGACCTGCCAGGTGGCGAAGCGGCGCACACCGAGCGCCCCGAGCAGGCGTAGGCCCAGGGTGGGGGCGATGAACATCATCAGTGTGCCGAGCACGGTGTTCTCCTTCGGTCGGCGGGTCGGAAACGAGAGGCGGAGCGAAACGCCCAACGATATTGTTATCGACTGATAACAAGAAAAGAGTATGCATTGACTGATAACAAGTCAAGGAACTGGTTCGCCGGCCGCCGGAACCCACGTGGAAACGGCATCCGTATGTGAAGGGTGTGCGTCGTCCCGGGCCGAAACGCCCACGAGGCCATACAGTGTGCCTATGGGTGAACCGCAGGCCGGCGCCGTACCGGAAGCGACCAGACCGCTGCGCGAGGACATCCGGTTCCTCGGTGGGATCCTGGGCGATACCATCCGCGACCACGAAGGCCCGGAGGTGTTCGACCTCATCGAGCGGGTGCGGGTGGAGGCGTTCCGGGTGCGGCGCGAGGAGGTGGGGCGCAGTGCGGTCGCCGATATGCTCACCGGGGTCGATATCGCGGTGGCCATCCCGCTGATCCGGGCATTCAGCTATTTCGTGCTCCTGGCCAATCTGGCCGAGGACATCCAACGTGATCGGCGGCGGGCGGTGCACGAGGCGGCGGGGGAACCCCCGCAGGACTCGTCCCTGGCGGCGACCTATCGAAAACTGGACAAGGCGGCGCTGCCCGAGCGGCGCGTGGCCGAACTTCTCGACGATGCCCTGGTGTCGCCGGTGATCACCGCGCATCCCACCGAAACCCGCCGCCGCACCGTTTTCGACACCCAGACCCGGATCACCGAACTGATGCGCCGGCGCCTGCGGGCGGACGAGCGGGAACGCGCGGCCATCGAGGTGGCAATCCGGCGGCAGGTGCTGATCCTGTGGCGGACCGCGCTGA
Source organism: Nocardia paucivorans NBRC 100373 (assembly GCF_000308675.1). Lineage (GTDB taxonomy): Bacteria > Actinomycetota > Actinomycetes > Mycobacteriales > Mycobacteriaceae > Nocardia > Nocardia paucivorans. The sequence continues at coordinate 110,420 of NZ_BAGE01000035.1, forward strand.
TCCGATTGTCGCGATTGCGCATCCAGGACGAGATCTCGGTGGGGCTGCGCTACTACGATCTGACATTCCTCGATGTGATGCCGGCGATCAATGCCGAGGTCCGGGCGTCGCTGCGGGCGCGGTGGCCCGGGACGAACCTGTTGACACGGCCGATGCTGCGCCCCGGATCGTGGATCGGCGGTGACCGGGACGGTAACCCGTATGTCACCGCGGAGGTGGTGCGTACCGCGGTGCGGCAGGCGGCCGCGGTGGCATTCGGGCGGTATCTGCGCGATCTGACGGAATTGGAGAAATCGCTGTCGCAATCGGCGCGGTTGGTATCGGTGAGTCCGGAGCTGGCCGCTTTGGCCGCATCGGGCTACCCGGACCCCGGTACCCACGCCGACGAACCGTATCGCCGCGCACTGCACGGGGTTCGACTCCGTCTGACGGCCACGGCCAGGTACATCCTGCGCACCGGGCCGTTGAGTCGGAACGCGGGTTCGGGTGATCGCGGCGTGGGCGCGGCGGGCCCGCGGGTCCACGATCGATGGCCCGGTCGCGAAATATCGGCCACGACCGACGCCGAAGCTCCGCGGTGGAGCGCCACGGAGGTGCTGCCCGACGGTTTGGGCGCGGCCCTGGCGACCGATATCGACCCCGAGATCATTCCGTATCCCACGCCGCGGGCCCTGCTCGACGATCTGGAAACCGTTGATGCCTCCCTGCGCGCCGGCGGCGACGAACTACTCGCCGACGATCTGTTGGCCACCGTGCGCCACACCATCGAGACCTTCGGCTTCCATCTGCAGGGTCTGGATATGCGGCAGAACTCGGAGGTGCACGAGCAGGTCGTGGCCGAACTGTTGGCCTGGGCCGGAGTGCATCAGGACTATACGAGCCTGTCCGAAACCCGACGGGTGGAGCTGCTGTCGGCGGAGTTGCGCACCCGCCGCCCGCTGCTGGGCCCTCATGCCCGACTGAGCGAGCGGGCCACCGCCGAACTCGACATCATTCGCGCCGCCGCCGACGCGGTCGAGATTCTGGGGCCGGACGCGGTACCGAACTACATCATCAGTATGTGCACCTCGGTCAGCGATATCCTCGAGGCCGCGCTGCTGCTGAAAGAGGGCGGCCTCCTGGATCCCGGTGATCCGGACGGCCCGCCCCATTGCCCCACCGGCATCGTGCCGTTGTTCGAAACGATAGAGGATCTCGCCGCGGGTGCGGCGACCCTGGCCGCGGCCCTGGACATCCCGGTCTACCACGATCTGGTCGCCGCCCGCGGTATGCGTCAGGAGGTGATGCTCGGCTACTCCGACTCCAACAAGGACGGTGGATATCTGGCCGCGAACTGGGCGTTGTACCGGGCCGAACTGGATCTGGTGGATCTGGCCCGCAAAACCGGTATCCGGTTGCGGTTGTTCCACGGCCGAGGCGGTACCGTCGGTCGCGGCGGGGGCCGTAGCTACGACGCCATCCTCGCCCAGCCCGCCGGCGCCGTGCAGGGCTCGCTTCGACTGACCGAACAGGGCGAGGTGATCGCCGCCAAATACGCCGAACGCGGTGCCGCGCATCGCAATCTGGAATCGTTGATCGCGGGCACTCTGGAGTCGACCCTGCTCGATGTGGAGGGGTTGGGCGCGGATGCCGAACCGTCCTACGCGCTCATGGACGACCTCGCCGCGCGCGCCCGGGCCGCCTATGCCCGGCTGGTGCACGAGACCCCCGGTTTCGTCGAATACTTCCGCCAGTCCACCCCCGTGGCCGAGGTGGGCGATCTGAATATCGGCAGTCGCCCCGCCTCCCGTAAGCCCACCAACTCCGTGGCCGATCTGCGGGCCATCCCCTGGGTGATGGCCTGGAGCCAGGCCCGAGTGATGCTGCCCGGCTGGTACGGCACCGGCGCTGCGCTCGAGGAATGGGTCGGCGGGGATCCGCAACGGTTGGCCCGATTGTCCGATCTGTATCGGCGGTGGCCGTTCTTCCGTACGGTGCTGTCGAATCTCGCGCAGGTCATGGCCAAAAGCGATCTGGCCATCGCGCGGCGCTATGCCGAGCTCGTCGACGACACCGCGCTGCGCGAGCGGATCTTCGGGATGATTCGTGCCGAACACGCCCGCACCATCGCCATGCACGCCGCCATCACCGGAAACGACCACCTGTTGGCCGACAACCCCTCGCTCGCCGAGTCGATCCACAACCGGTTCCCGTATCTGGAACCGTTGAATCAGATGCAGGTCGAACTATTGCGCCGATTGCGATCCGGGGATGACTCGGAGCTGGTCAAACGCGGCATTCTGCTCACCATGAACGGTTTGGCGACGGCGCTGCGCAACTCCGGGTGAGGCAGGTGCCGTTCGGTCGGGCACGGTGAAGGACGACAAGGTGTTGCTCGCGCCGTCCGCCATGAGCCGATGCCGTATCCCGGCCGGGATACGCGGTAGCAGCCGCATAGCGAGCTCGTTGAACACCAACTGTGCTCGGGAGCGGGGTATGCCCCTCCGCATGGCGCCGGGTGCGACCTCGCGACAGCGCAGGACGTAATCGCGTAGCCGGTTCTCGTAGGCGGCGAAGGCCGCGGTGTGATCGCCGTCCGCGTCGGCGAGGGCGCGGGCCAGCACATAGGCGCCCACTACGGCCAGGGTTGTGCCACCACCGATGGCGGGGCCCGGTGCGTAGCCCGCGTCGCCGACCAGGGTCACCCGGCCGCGCGACCACGAATCCATCCGGATCTGGCTGATGGAATCGAGGTAGAAGTCCTCGGCACGGTCCATTTCGTCGAGCAGTCGGGGGATCTCCCAGCCTTCGTCGGCGAATTCCGCGCGCAGCAGGCGTCGCTGTGCCGCGAGGTCCCGATGGTCGTAATCCGGCTCCACGGCCCGCCGGAACAGGAATATTGCCCGTGCCTGGCCGGTCTGCCACACCGGATACATGGCCGCGATGCGGTCCACCGTGTGATAGAGCACGGTCAGTTGTGACAGATTTCGATAGTTCGGCAGGGTGCCGACCGCAAAATAGCCGCCGAGAAACCGCTGTAGTTCCCGATCGGGGCCGAAGACCAGCCGGCGTACCGCGGAGTGCAGTCCGTCGGCGCCCACCACCAGATCGACTCGGCGGGTGTGTCCGTTGTCGAAGGTGACGTCGACGCCGTCGGGGGTGTCGGTGAGGGTGTGGATCGAATCGCCGAAGAGGTATTCGACACGGTCGGCGGTCGCTTCGTGCAGGATCGCGGCCAATTCTCCGCGCATGATCTCGAGGTGTCGGTCGTCGGCGAAGGCGTCGGAGATCTCCCGCAGATCCATCTCGATGGGTGATTTGCCGGGTCGTTCCACCCGCAACGCCGTCGATTCGGTGGCGGCCTTGCGTAACTGCGGCACCAGATCCATTCGGTCGGCCACCACCATTGCCGGCGCGAACAGGTCCACCGCGTGCCCACCCAGGCCGAGTCGGGGTCGCGGGGTGCGTTCGACCACCACCGGTGTGAATCCGAAGCGATCGAGCCAGTAGGCCAGTACCGGACCGGCCACGCTCGCACCGGAGATCAGAACCCTCATGGAACACCTCCATTTATTTACTTATCGGTCGGTAAGTGAAAGTTTACTTACCGGGCGGTCAGCACGCTAGGGTGTATGCGTGCCGAGACCCCGAACCAGCGAGACCCGCGAGCGGATCCAGGCGGTGGCGCTGGAGCTGTTCGCCGAACGCGGTGTGCGAGAGACGAGTCTGCGGCAGATCGCCGAACGGCTCGGCCTCACCAAACCCGCGCTGTACTACCACTTCTCCTCGCGCGAAGAGCTGCTGCGCAGCCTGGTGCAACCATTCGTCGACGATGCGGAGGCCATGATCGTCGAGGACGAGGCCCGGGCGGCCGCGGGTCCGGTGGACCCACGCGAACTACTCGGCCGCTACTTCGACATCTCCTACCGGCACCGCGCTGTCACCAATCTGCTGCTGTTCGATCTCGCGCAGTTCAACGAGCTGGGGTTCGTCGAACGTGTGCTGAACTGGCGTCGACGCCTGGTGGCCTTGTTGGTCGGCCCGGACGCCGATGTCGCCGCACGGGCGCGCGCCATCGTCGCCATCGGCGGCCTCGGTGACTGTCTGGTCATGCTGGCCGACACCCCGCACGACGAACTGCGCGCGGCCACTGTCGACGCAGCGTGCGCGGCGCTCGAAAACCCCGCGACCTCCTGAACGACGACAGCCCGTCGATCGGATCACCGCGACCCGTCCGAACAGTGGTAGCGCGCGGACATGGCAGCGGCGATCTCGGCGAACCGGGCACGCAGTTCGGGCGGATCGATGACCTCGAGATGCTCTCCGAGCGGCAGTAGGGCACTGGCGAGGACCTCGAAGGATTCGGAGCGGATGGTGAGTTCGACCCACCCCTCGGCGTCGGGCGGGGTCGCACCGGCCAGGGCCTCCTCGACAGCGACCGGTTCGTTCATCAGGCGCAGCAGGGACAGCCGATCGACGGCCACTCGGCAGCGGGCAGTCACCCGTAGCATCGAGCGGGCGAAATCGTCCTTGACCGTGGACCAGTGCGCGGCGAGATCGAAATCGTCCGGGCGGACGAACCTTTCCTCGGTCTCGCGGACCGCGTCGATTCGGCTCACCCGATAGGAGCGCACCGACCGCCCCGCGCGGGCCACCAGATACCAGGTTCCACCCTTGAGCACCAGCCCCAAGGGGTCGAGCAATCGGCGCACCCGCCGGTCGGCGCGCCGGTAGTCGATCTCGACCCGGCGATCGTGCCACAGTGCCTCGGCGAGGGCGACCAACAGAGGGGTCGTCTCCGGCCGGTGGTACCACCCGGGCATATCCACATGAACACGCTCGGCGATCCGGGTGGCCCGCCCACGCAGCTCCGGTGGCAGCGCGGCCAACAACTTCAGCTGGGCAGTGGCCACAACGGTGCCGAGTCCGAGATCCGCGGCGGCCTGGGGAAGGCCGGTGAGCAGAACGGCGTCGGCCTCCTCGATGGTCAGACCGGTGAGTCGGGTCCGGTAACCGTCGACCAGCTGCACACCACCTGCTCGACCCGGTGTGCTGTACACCGGCACCCCGGCGGCGGACAGGGCCTCGATATCCCGATAGACCGTGCGCACCGAGACCTCCAGCTCCCGGGCCAACTCCGTGGCCGTGGCCCGGCCACGGGTCTGTAGCAGCAATAACAGTTGCACCAACCTGCTCGCCCGCATATGCAGAGATTAACCGGAATACCTTGACAGAATATGGCAGGTTTTCCGGACCGTCCGCCCCATGACGAGTTGGAACGAATTCGCCGCCCAGGCCCTACACATCGGCGAGATCTTCTCCCGCCGACACCGCGGTCGCCGAGGGCGACGCGAAGTTGTTCGGTCGTATCGTTGTTCGGTCGTGTCGTCGATGTGCCGGGCACCGACATCCACGCCCGATTCGCGCAGGAACTGTTCGACGACAGCGGATTCGACCTGCGTGGTGGGCCGTTCGACCATTTCATCGTCGCCGATCCGACCGAGTCACCGTCGGTGGAGGTCGATGGGGACACCCTGCGCATCACCATCCGGAAACCGGCGAAGGGAACGAGTGGTCGAAAAGAAACAGCCGGTACTTCAGTCTCCGGTGAACCGAGGCGCACGCCGCTGCAGCATGGCCGCCACGGCCTCGTCGTGATCGGCGGTGTGATGGGTGAGGGCCTGCATGGCCGCAGACAGTTCCAGCAGGCTCTCCAGGCTCTGATGTCGGCCCTCCCGCAGCAGACGTTTGGTCATCCGCAGGGCATGCGGTGGATTGGCCGCGATCTCGGCGGCCAATCCATGAGCGGCGTCGAGCAGACGTTCGGGTTCGACGACCTCGTCGACCAGCCCCCACTCCAGGGCCGTGGCCGCATCGATGGCGGCACCGGTGAACGCCATCCGATGGGCGCGGGACATACCGATGACGCGGGGCAGAAACCAGGCGCCGCCGTCGCCCGGAATGAGACCCAGCCGGACGAAGCTCTCGGCGAAGGTGGCCCGGGTCGACGCGATACGCATATCGCACATGAGCGCGAGGTCGCAGCCGGCGCCGATGGCGGGGCCGTTCACCGCGGCGATGGTGGGGATCTCACAGTGATACAGCGCCTTGGGGATGCGTTGGATACCGTGCCGGTAGCCCTGGCGCAGTTCGGCGGGAGAACCGCCGAACATGCCGGTCTTATCCCGCATGTGTTTGATATTGCCGCCCGCGGAGAACGCGCTACCGGCGCCGGTGAGAATGGCGACCCGAAGGGTGTGATCCCGGTTCGCCGCGTGCACGGCCCGTTCCAGTGCGTCGATGGTGGCCTCGTCGGAAATCGGATTGCGCTGTTCGGGATTGTCGATGGTCCATACCACGACATCGCCGGTGCGCTCGATACGTACGGGCTCACCCACGCTGTGCTCGTCGGGCATGGGCGGGTGCTCTTCGTGGTTATGCTGTGCTGCCTCCTCCGGGCGCTGACCGCTCATGCCTGTTGCTCCTTCACGATGATGCGGATGTCCACCGGTACGATGCCCGATCCGTCGGCCAGCACCGGGTTCAGGTCCAGTTCATCAATCTCAGGGTGTGCGGCGATCAGGGCGCTCACCCGTACCAGCAGGGTCGTCAGCGCGGTGCGATCCACCGGCACCCGTCCGCGGTACCCGTCCAGGAGCCGGTTCACGCGGGTCTCGGCGATCATCTCGGTGACTTCCAGTTCCGTGCACGGCGCCGCCCGGAATACCACATCGTCCAGGGCCTCGACCAGGGTTCCCCCGGCCCCGAACGCGATGACGGGACCGAAGGTCGCATCATTGGTGGCGCCGACCAGAAGCTCGATCCCACCGGAGTACATGGGGGTCACCACGAACCCATCGATTCGCGCCCCCGGTATCGCGGTGGTCACCTCGGCGGTCATGGTCGTGGCCACGTGCCGCGCCGTTTCGGCCGTCACGTTCAGCCGCACACCTCCGTGCTCCGATTTGTGCACCACGTGCGGGGAGACCACCCGCACCGCGCAGGGACACCCGAAATCCGCCACCGCGGCGGCGACCTGTTCCGGTCCCTCGGCGAAAACCCAGCGGCCGGTATCGATACCGGCGGCCTCGACGAATCGCCGGGCCCGGGGCTCGGCGACCGGTCCGATGGCCGGCAGCGGGGGCGCGGGCGGTGGCAACTCCAGCGTGGAGCGGGCATCGACCGTGGCCAGATGGGTTCGACGACGATCCAGCGCCGCTACGATACGAACGGTCTGATCGATGGATGTCGATACCGGAATCCCGCCGGCGCGCAGTATGTCGTGGTTGGCGATGGGCTCGGCGGCGTAGCAACTCTGCACCAACACCGGGGTGCGGTACCGGGCCGACAGCTCCAGCAGGCGTTCGGCCGTGGTGTTCTCGACCGCCTCCAGCCGAGAATCGAACCGACGGTGATAGGCGCCGAACAGGCCGATTATCAGAATCGCGCCCACATTCTCGTCGCGCAACAGCAGTTCGGCGGCGGCGGCGAAGATCGCCGGATCGGTATCGGTCGCGCCGGCCACATCCACCGGGCCGTCGACCGTGGCATTCGGTCCGAGAAGTTCGCGCAGCGCTCGGGTGGTGTCGGGCCCCAGCGTGGGCGGCTCCAGCCCGTATTCGGCGAGCGCGTCCACGGCCAGCGCGGCATGCCCGCCCCCGTCGCTGAGGATCGCCGGTCCGCCCCGCGGCCGCATCGGCGGTAGGGTCGCGAGCGCGCCCGTAACAACGGCCAATTCGTCCGAGCGGGTCACCGGTTCCACCCCGGCCTGTCGCAGCACTGCCGCTGCCACCGCGTCCGGCGCGGCGATCGAGCCGGTGTGCGATCGGACGCTGCGTCGACCTGCCGCCGACCGCCCGCCGCGGAGCATGACCACCGGCACGTGAGTGGTGGCCCGCGCGGCGGCGATCAATACGGCGCGACCATCGGTGAAACCCTCGGCGTGCACGCCCACCGCTGTGGTTTCCGGCTGCTCGGCCAGCGCTGTGAGGCATTCGTGGTACGCCACATCGGCCTGATTGCCCAAGCCGATGCAAATATGGAATCCCGGCCCCCGGGACAGACGCGCGTCCTGCACAAGGGACAGCAGCATATTGCCGCTCTGGGCGATCACACTTACCGGTCCGCGGGGCACATCGGACAGGCCCACCAGATTCGCCCCGGACACGGTGTTCAGCATCCCGGAGGTATTCGGGCCGATCACCCGTATCCCGGTCTCGGCGATCACCGCCGCCAGTTGTTCGGTCGGCGCCGTGCCCTGTGCGCCGATCTCGGCGAAACCGTTGGCGAGCACCACCGCACCGGCCACCCCGGCCGCGGCGCACTCCCGCAGCACATCCGGAACCGCGGTGCCCGGTACCGCCACGACCGCGATATCGACCCCGGGCGGTAATGCGGCGGCATTCGGCAGCACCGGTAAACCGAGTATCTCGCGGGCGGTGGGGTTGACCGGATACACCGGGTGCGGATAACCGGACTCGCGCAGTGCCCGCACGATCTGATAGCCACGTTTGGCGGGATCGGTGGAGGCGCCGATCACCGCGATGGCGGTGGGGTCCAGCAATCGATGCAGCACATCCCGGTTCTCGGAGCGGGGCGTGGGAGAGGGGCGTGGATCGGTCGCGGTCCGGTGGTTCGAGGGGGCGGCGGGTGTCTCGAATATTTCGACCATGTCATTTCCCCCGGAAGACGGGAGTCCGTCGCTCGGCGAAGGCCGCGACGCCCTCGGCCCAGTCCTCGGTCTCCATAAGCGCGAGCAGATTCTGTGGTTCGGTGCGAAACGCGATGTCCACCGGGTCGGCGCGGTACAGCGCCGCCTTCATCCGCGCCAGCGACAGCGGGGCCTGTCCGGCCAGTCGTTCGGCCAGCCGCATCGCGGTATCGCGCAGCGCCGTGCCGGGGACGGCGGCATGGGCCAGGCCCCAATCCAGTGCCTGGGTGCCGGTGAAACGTTCCCCGAGCATCAGCAGGTCCGTGGCGCGGCGCAGCCCCACCAGACGGGGTAGTCGGTGGGTTATCCCACCGCCGACGAAGGTCCCGATGCTCACCTCGGGAAAGCCCATGCGCGCGTCCTCGGTCATGAGAAGGAAATCGCTGCTCACCGCGAGTTCCGCGCCGGCGCCGAGGGCGTAGCCGTGCACGGCCGCCACGACCGGGACGGTGGCCGTCTGGATGCGGTGACAGACGTCCTGGCCCAGCTGCACATACTGCTGCCTGGCCCGGGCGGTGCGGGTACCGGCCCGGTGTTCCTTCATATCCGCGCCCACACAGAACGCCCGACCTGCCCCGCTCAGGAGGACACAGCGCACCTGCGCATCGTCCTCGGCCGTGCGCAGGGCGCCGAGCAGGGCGCGGTAGAGCTCTTCGTTCACCGCATTGAGCCGTTCCGGGCGGTTCAAGGTCACCATCAAGGTGCTGTCGCGGCGCTCGATGAGCACCGGAGCGGTGGCGTCGCCGCCGGTCGGTGCGGCGGCCTCCGGCTCTGTATCGGGGGTGGAGACCAGGGGGGCGGTTGAATCGGTCATCGGGCGGATTCCTTCCGTGTGGGGAGATCGGAATATGCCGGGACGGAGACGATGCGGCGGCGACCGCGCTCCGTTCGTCGCGGTGAGGTGCGGCCGGTGAGGCGTGCTGCCAGGAACGACAGGGAGATATTGGTGGCGATGTACAGGGCGGCGACGCCGAGGTACAGCTGGAGCGAATACTGGCTGCCGTAGTACTCGACCAGAGAGCGGCCCGAACGCAGCAGTTCGGTGTAGCCGACGATGAAGCCGAGCGAGGTGTCCTTGAGCAGAATCACCAGCTGGCTCACCAATACCGGCAGCATGGTCGGTATCGCCTGCGGTAGCAGCACTCGCCAGAACGTCACGACCGGGCCGACGCCGAGCGCTGCGGCGGCTTCGCGCTGTCCCCGGTCGATGGCGGTGATTCCTCCCCGGAAGATCTCACACAGCACCGCGGAGTTGTAGGCCACGAGGGCGAGGACCACCACCTGCAGCAGGCTCAATTCCAGCCCCAGTCGCGGTAACCCGAGCGCGGCGAACAGCATGAGCAGCAGCAGGGGAATGCCACGCATCAGTTCCACCACCGCACCGACGGCCGATCGGATCGAGGATCGGCGTGACATGCGCCCGGCGCACAGCGCGAGCCCGACCACCACGGCGAGCACCATGGCGATCAGGGCGGCCCGCAGTGTCGCCAGATAACCCCGCCACAGTGTCTGGGGCACGCCGGTGTCCGGATCGGCGAGGATCGCCCAACGACGCGGGTCGAGCTGTCCCAGCTCGTGCAGGCGCAACACGAGCGCCGCCAGCGCGACGGTGGCCAATGCACCCGCGGCGATCGAGACCCGGGCCGCCCGGCGGGTGCCTCGCGGCCCGAGCGGATCGTAGAGGAACGGGGTGTCGCTCATCGCGCCACCGCCGAACGACGTTCCAGCCACCGGAAACCGAAAGCCGAACCGAGGGTGAGCACCAGGTAGGCCGTGGCGATCCACAGGAGGGCGGGAATCACGGCGGCCGGGTCGAGGAAGTTGATCCGCTGACTCGCCGCAGTGAGCTCCAACACCCCGAAACCCGCGGCCACGGAGGTGTTCTTGACCAGGGCGATCCATACCCCCGCCAGCGGGGGCACCACCGCACGCAATGCCTGCGGGACGATGATGTGGTGCATCGAGGCGAAAAACGACAGCCCCAGGGCCCGTGCCGCTTCGGCCTGTCCCCGACCCACCGTGTACACCCCGGCGCGAACCGCCTCGGCCACGAAGGCCGCGGTGTAGCACCCCAGGGCGATCGTCGCGGTCACGGTGTATCCGGGCAGCAGCACGCCCAACTCGGGTAGGACGAAAACCACCAGGAAGAAGACGATGGTGAGCGGGGTGTTGCGCACGAGTTCGACGTAGCCGGTGCCCAGGTGCCGCAACAGCGGTACCGGGCACAGGCGCGCCACTCCGATCGACAGGCCGAGCGCGGCGGCCAGTGCACCCGCGCCGACGGCGAGCACGATGGTCATGGTGAATGCTCGACAGAGGAGGTCGGCATTGTCGAGAAGAACGTGCATGATGGTGTTCCTGTCGCGTGGTGCGGTCAGTAGCTGTCCGGATCCGGTGGAGTGGGGGCGGGGCCGAGAATCCGCCCGGCGGTGCGATCCCAGGCGGCCGCCCAGCTGCCGTCCCGGAAGGCGGCGCGCAACAGGTCGTCGATAAAGGCCACCAGATCGGCGTGCCCCGGGGCGACACCGATTCCGTAGGGTTCCGCGCTGAAGATGGTGTCGATCAGTTCGAAGGCGTCCATATCGCGGCTGCGTAACCCGGCGAGGATGGTGTTGTCCGTGGTCATGGCGGTGACCTGGCCGTTTTTCAGGGCCTGGGCGCATTTGCCGAAGGAATCGAACAGCACATGGTGGGCGTCGGGCACCAGGTCGCGGATATGGGTCGACGACGCCGAGCCCTCCACCGAACACACCGACCGTCCGGACAGGTCGGTGGGGCCGGTGATGTGCTGCGGATTGCCGGCGCGCACCATCAGTGACTGTCCGGCGATGTAATACGGGCCCGCGAAATCGATGATCCGTTTGCGTTCGTCGGTAATGGTGTAGGTGGCGATCACCAGATCCACCCGCCCCTGTTGGAGAAAGGGTTCCCGGTTGGCCGAAACCGTCTCCACCCAGTCGATTCGGTCGGCGGGGATACCGAGCCGGGCCGCGATGAGCTTGCCCATCTCGGCGTCGAAGCCCTCGGGTCGTTGCGTGATCGGATTCATCAGCCCGAACAGTGGCTGGTCGAATTTGGTGCCGATCCGGATCGACCCGGTTTCGTGCAGGCGGCGCATGGTCGATCCGGCGGGGAAGGAGACATTCGTATCGACCGGGGGACGGTGGTCGTCGGTGGTGATCGGTGGGGCCGAGGAGTCACACCCGGCGGTGAGCAGGCCGGCGGTGAGCAGGCCGGCGGTGCAGATCAGGGCGGTGCGGCGAAACAGGCGGGAGATTCGGGGCATGGCGGGTCCGTCAGCGGGGGAGGGCGCGGGTCAGGAAGTCCTTGGCCCGGTCGGTGGTGGGGGCGGTGAAGAAGGCATCGGGGGTGTTCTGTTCGGCGATGGTGCCGTCGGCGAGGAAGACCACCCGATCGGCGCAGGCGCGGGCGAAGCCCATCTCATGGGTGACCACAACCATGGTCATGCCCTCGGCGGCAAGGGATTTCATTACATCCAGAACTTCCCCGACCATTTCCGGATCCAGGGCGCTGGTGGGTTCGTCGAACAGCATGACCCGGGGGCGCATGGCCAGGCCGCGGGCGATCGCGACACGTTGTTGCTGGCCGCCGGACAGTTGCGGGGGATATGCGGTCGCCTTGTCGGCGAGTCCAACGCGTTCGAGTAGTTCCCGGGCGCGTTTCTCGGCGCGGGCGCGGCCGAGTTTCGCGACCCGGATCGGGGCGAAGGTGATGTTGTCCAGCACGCTCATGTGCGGAAACAGATTGAACGACTGGAATACCATGCCGATCTCGGTTCGGACCCGCCGTAGTGCCGCTCCCTCGGTGGGCAGGGGCGCGCCGCGGTACTCGATCCGGCCGGTATCGATCGTTTCCAGCCCATTGATGGTGCGGCACAGAGTGGACTTGCCGGAACCGGAAGGGCCGATGATCACGACGACTTCGCCCTCGGTGATGTCCAGATCGATATGGCGGAGTACCGCGGTGTCGCCGTAGCTCTTGCCGACACCGCGGAGGGTGATGAGCGCGGGGGATGCGGAATGGGTATGCGCCGTGGGCGTAGGTGTCATGATCGCCTCTGATGCTGGTCCGGTGCGCGGGTCGGGCGGTATCGACCACCAGTCGATGAAATTCTATTTGCAAATAGAATGCCCTATGCAAAAAATTCCCCATAGCTGGGAAGTGATGGTGTTCGATGCGGCGGATGGAGCGCATCCGAGACGGCGGGAGAGAATGGCCAGGTGAAAGCAGAGCCCGTGCACGAGGGACCGAGTACGTTCGCCGAGTTGCTCACCGAGCTGCGCGCCCGACGCGACACCCTGTCGCCGGCGCATCGGAAACTGGCCGACCGGGTCATGGCCGACCCGGAGGCGGTCGCATTCATGACCATCTCGGAATTGGCGGCCGCCACCGGAGTGAACGAGGCCACCGTGGTGCGGTTCGCCACGGCATTCGGGCTCAGAGGGTATCCGGGGCTGACCCGATTGTGTCGGGAATGGTTGCGCGAACAGGCCCAATTGCTGCGCCGTTTCGACAATCTGGAACAGCTGTCGGACGCCGACGGCGGGGCACTCCCGCAGGCGCTGGTCTACGACCGGGCCAATATCGCCCGAACCTTTTCCCGAATCGAGGAGCAGCAGTGGCGGACGGCGGTGCATCGTCTCGCCGAATCGCCGCGCATCCACGTTATGGGCATGCGCAAATGCCATGCGCCGGCGTACCTTCTCGCCTATCTCCTGCGCATGTTGCGCGAGGACGTATCCCTGATGACGGCCGCTGCCGGGGCGCTCACCGACGACCTGCGCGCGGTCCGGCCGGGAGATTGTTTCGTGGCCATGTCGATCCACCGCTACACCGCCGACACCGTCCGCGCCGCGCGGTGGGCGCGTTCGGTCGGCGCGTATGTGATCGCGCTGACCGACAATCCGGCCTCACCACTGGCGGCCGTCGCGGACGAGGTGTTCTATGTCGATGCCTCGGCCGCCACCGTATTGCGGTCGATGACCGCGTTCGTCGCTCTGGTGCAGGCGCTGGCCGCCGACGTGGCCCGGCACAACGGGCGGGATGCGCGGGCGGCGTTGTTGCAGGAGGAGCAGTTGCTACGCGACTTCCAGGTGTACGCAGGAGATGAACCCGCGTGAGCCGCCGCTGATCGCATGGGCGGCGGGGAGGTGGGCTTCGAGTGGCACACGGCCCCGCCCGGATCGGTACTTCGGGCGAACCTCCTGGAGGGTTACACGTTCAGGGGCTGGGGCGAGGGTTGGGCCTGAGGCTGAGGTTGGGGTGAGTACCGGGGCTGAGGTGAGGGTTGAACCTGGGCCGGCTGCTGAGGCTGAGGTGATGCCTGGGGTTGAGGTGAGGGCTGAGGTTGGGTGGGTGGTTTGACAACGCCCACCAACGCCCCGTTACCCATGGCGTAGCTGTTGCGCCTCAGCTGGTTGCTGGAGTTGCCCTCGATGGTGTGGATCCGACCGGTGGCATCCACCGCTTCCACGATTCCCACGTGGTCCGGGTTTCCGTCGCCCTGCCAGTCGAAGATGATCATGTCACCGGGTTGGGCCGTCGACACATGCCCCGCCCATCCCTGCGACTTGGCGTCGTTCCAGATGGCGGGGACGTAGTTCTTGTTGGTCCACTTGATGTTGTAACCGGCTGTTTTCCATACCCAGGTGGAGAAGGATGCACACCATGCGTCGTTGATGTTGTACGGGGCGAGGGTACCGTCCCGGTAGACCACGGTGTTGTTGCCCACCTCGTGGACGCCGAGCGCCAGCTGTTCCTGCGCTTTCGTGACTATGTCGTTCGGAGTTCCGTTGCCGGGGGTGAAGGTGACCGTGCTTGCGGCCGGAGTCCACGGAGTCCGGTATCCGGCATCCGGCGCGGGACCGTAGGAATTGCGCGGGAGGTCCGGCATCATTTTGTAGATATTGCCGGCGTTTCTCTGCATACCCTTGTCGGCGTCCTCGATCGTGTCGTGCACGCGGTCGATGGCTTCCAGCACCAGGGTCAGGACTTCGCTCGCCTCCTCGGGGGCGAGTTCCTTACCTTCGGGTCCCTCGATCACTTTTCTGGGTTTGCCGAGTTCGTTTCTGAGGTCGTTCGCGGTTTTCTTGACAGTCCGGAACGCCTGGTTCGAGACGTCGAAGCTGGCGAAAGAGTGTTCGTTCACGTTCTTGTTCTGCATTCGCAGTTGGCCGGCCCGGTCCTGGATCAGCTCTTTCTTGTCCTCGTACGTGTCGACCATTGCCGACGTGCCCGGGGGGAGATCCTGAGCGCCATCCTGGGTGAGCTCGAGGCCTTCCTTGCTCAGCAGGTCGTTCTTGGCGAGCCAGGAGATCATGTCCGGCTGTCCTCCCTGCCAGCCGGATGCGAACAACACGATCGAGCTCTGTATGTATTCGTGCGCCGCGTCGATCACCGCTTTGAGGCCGTCGCGAGCATGGGGAGGGTAGGGGAACTTTTCGATCTCTATGTCTTCAAAGGTCGTCGTCATGCGTACCCTCCACCTGGCGTGTTCCGTCCGTCCTGTCGTTGGCGGGCCGTGAACAGCCTCTGTTGTCTCGCTCGCCGAGAGTTTTCAACACACATGGCTGCGCATGTGTGTTGAAACAAGTATCGGGCATTCCCGGCATTGAAGTGGTGTCGACAACAACCGCGTGGCCCAGCGGAATATTTCGAATGTGTGTTCGTATTTCGACCCGGTGGCGGGGTGGGCATGAGGCAAGGGGGTGTGAATGAGCTTGCATGCTCGTGCATAATCATTACATGGCTGATACCACGGAGAAGTCCGACCGGACCGGACCGTTACGGATCGCGGTGGCCGGCGCCAGCGGATACGCGGGCGGCGAGGTACTGCGCCTTCTATTGGGGCATCCGGAGTACCGATCCGGGCGCCTCACCATCGGGGCGCTCACCGCGGGATCCAATGCCGGGACGGCGCTGGGCGAACTCCAGCCGCATCTGCTGCCGTTGGCCGATCGGGTACTGGGCCCCACCACCGTCGACGAGCTGGCCGGTCACGACATCGTCTTCCTCGGACTTCCGCACGGGCAGTCGGCCGCGCTGGCCCGCGAACTGCCCGACTCCACCGTCATCATCGACTGCGGAGCCGACTTCCGACTCACCGATGCCTCCGCCTGGGAGCGCTACTATGGCACCCCGCACGCCGGGAGCTGGCCCTACGGCCTGCCGGAACTGCCCGGCGGGCGGGAGCGGTTGCGCGGCGCCACCCGTATCGCGGTGCCCGGCTGCTATCCCACGGTGGCGAGCCTGGCGCTGGCACCCGCGGTCGCGGCGGGCATCGTCGAACCGACGGTGAATATCGTGGCCGTGAGCGGAACCTCCGGCGCGGGACGCAAACTCGATGTCGGGCTGCTCGGCTCCGAGGTGATGGGTTCGACCCGCGCCTACGGGGTGGCGGGTGCGCATCGGCACACCCCGGAGATCGCGCAGAACCTGTCCACGGTGGCCGGTGCGCCGGTGCGGGTGTCGTTCACCCCCGTCCTGGCCCCGATGCCACGCGGTATCCTCGCCACCTGCACCGCCCCCGTCCGGGTGGACGCCGCTCAGGCCCGCGCGGTCTACGAGAAGGCCTACGCCGACGAACCGTTCGTACACCTGCTGCCCGAACCGGCGCTGCCGCAGACCGGTTCGGTGGTGGGTAGCAATACCGTGACCCTGCAGGTCGCGGTGGATGCCGACGCTGGCCTGCTGGTGGTGATCGGCGCGATCGACAACCTGACCAAGGGCACCGCGGGCGCCGCGGTGCAGTCCATGAACCTGGCGCTCGGCCTCGACGAGACCGCCGGCCTGTCCACCGTAGGAGTGGCTCCGTGACGACAACCATCGAGAACGCCGAGGGTAAGCTGCTGCGTACCCAGGGTGTCACCGCACCGCTCGGATTCCGGGCGGCCGGAATCGCGGCGGGAATCAAGAGCAATGGGAAACCCGATCTCGCGTTGGTGTTCAACGAAGGCCCCGAATACGCCGCCGCGGGTGTGTTCACCAGCAACAAGGTGAAGGCCGCGCCGGTGCTGTGGACCCAACAGGTGCTGAAGGCCGGACGGTTGCGCGCGGTCGTCCTCAACTCCGGGTGCGCCAATGCGTGTACCGGACCGCAGGGATTCCAGGACACCCACCGCACCGCCGAAGAACTCGCCGCCGCGCTGAGCAACTGGGGCACCGAAACCGGCGCCGTCGAGGTCGCGGTGTGCTCCACCGGTCTGATCGGCGATCGGCTGCCGATGGACAAACTCTTGCCGGGCATCACCGAGATCGTGCACGAGATGGGCGGTGGTCTGTCCGGTGGTTCCGATGCTGCCCACGCCATCATGACCACCGACACGGTGCCCAAGGAGGCGTCGTTCCATCACCGGGACAAATGGAATGTCGGCGGTATGGCCAAGGGCGCGGGTATGCTCGCCCCGTCGCTGGCCACCATGCTCGTGGTGCTCACCACCGATGCCGTCGCCGCCCCCGAACAGCTCGACTCCGCGCTGCGCAAGGCCACTCGGCTCACCTTCGACCGCCTCGACGTCGACGGTTCCTGCTCCACCAACGACACCGTGCTGTTGCTGGCCAACGGCGCCAGCGGAGTGACCCCGGCCCAGGAAGAGCTCGACGCCGCCGTTCTGGCCGTCTGCGACGATCTGGCCGAACAGTTGATGGCCGACGCCGAGGGCGTCACCAAACGGGTGCGGATCACCGTGGCGGGCGCCGCCTCCGAGGAGGAGGCCCTGGCCGGCGCCCGCGCCGTGGCCCGCGACAACCTGGTCAAAACCGCGCTGTTCGGTTCCGACCCCAACTGGGGCCGGGTGCTGGCCGCGCTCGGTATGGCCCCGATAACCCTGGACCCCGACCGGATCTCGGTGTCGTTCAACGGGTCCCCGGTATGCATGGAGGGCACCGGTGCGCCCGGCGCCCGCGAGGTCGACCTGTCCGGTCCCGATATCGAGGTGTGGATCGACCTGCAGGTCGGCGACGGCACGGCCACCGTGCGCACCACCGACCTCTCTCACGGTTACGTCGAAGAGAACTCGGCCTACAGCTCATGACCGCACATTCCGTTTCCGAGCTCTCGGCGCTGGACAAGGCGCATGTGCTGGCCGGCGCGCTGCCGTGGCTGCAGAAGTTCCGCGACAAGATCGTGGTGGTGAAATACGGCGGCAATGCCATGATCGACGAGGGTCTCAAACGTGCCTTCGCCGCCGATATGGCGTTCCTGCGCACCGTCGGTGTGCACCCGGTGGTGGTGCACGGGGGCGGGCCGCAGATCAACGCCATGCTGAAACGCCTCGGGATGGAAGGGGAATTCCGCGGCGGTTTCCGGGTCACCACCCCTGAGGTGATGGAGGTGGTGCGGATGGTGCTGTTCGGTCAGGTCGGGCGGGAACTCGTCGGCCTGATCAATGCGCACGGCCCCTACGCGGTGGGGATCTCCGGTGAGGACGCCCGCCTGTTCACCGCCACCCGACGCATGGTGAACGTCGACGGACAACCCACCGATATCGGTCTGGTCGGCGATGTCACCGCGGTCGACCCGGACGCGGTACTCGATCTGATCGGCGCGGGCCGCATCCCGGTGGTGTCCACCATCGCCCCGGACGCGGACGGGGTGGTGCACAACATCAATGCCGACACCGCGGCCGCCGCGCTGGCGGAGGGAATCGGCGCCGAGAAACTCGTGGTGCTCACCGATGTGGAGGGTCTCTACACCGATTGGCCCGACCGGTCCTCGTTGACGAGCACCATCGACAGCGACGCACTGGCACGGCTGTTGCCGAAACTCGACGCGGGCATGGTGCCCAAGATGGAGGCCTGTCTGCGTGCTGTGCTGGGCGGGGTGCCCAGCGCACATGTCATCGATGGACGTGTTCCGCATTCGGTGTTGCTGGAACTTTTCACCGGGGAGGGAATCGGAACGATGGTCACCCCCGCCCCCGCGCATGCGGACGCCGGGCGGCCGGACGGATACGGAGCCGAACAATGAGCACAGCAGAACTGCGCGAGCGGTGGTCGAACTCCCTGATGCGCAACTACGGCACCCCGGAGGTCGCGCTGGTGCGCGGCACGGGCGCGGTGGTGTACGACGCGGACGGGAACCGGTATCTCGACTTCCTCGGCGGTATAGCGGTCAACAGTCTCGGCCACGGACATCCGGCCATCCTGGAAGCCGTCACCCAGCAGTTGGGCACCCTCGGACATGTGTCCAACCTGTACATCAACGAACCGGTGCTCGAGCTGGCCGAGAAACTGCTCGCGCAGTTCGGGGACGGCAGTGGACGGGCTTTCTTCTGCAACTCCGGTGCCGAGGCCAACGAGGCTGCGTTCAAGATCGCCCGGCTCACCGGCCGCCGCAAGATCATCGCCTGCGAGGACGCCTTCCACGGCCGCACCATGGGCGCGCTCGCCCTCACCGGGCAGCCCGGGAAACGCACCCCGTTCGAACCGATGCCGCCCGGTGTGGTGCACATCCCCTACGGTGACGTCGATCTCCTCGAGCGCGCGGTCGACTCCGATACCGCGGCCGTATTCCTCGAACCCATGTTGGGTGAAAGCGGTGTGGTGGTCCCGCCCGGCGACTATCTGGTGCGGGCCCGCGAGATCACCGCGCGGGCGGGCGCGCTGCTCGTCCTGGACGAGGTGCAGACCGGGATCGGCCGCACCGGGAAGTTCTACGCGCATCAGGCCTTCGGCATCACCCCCGATGTGATGACCCTGGCGAAGGGGCTGGCCGGCGGGTTGCCGATCGGTGCCGTGCTGGCGATCGGCCCGGCCGCCGATCTGTTCACCCCCGGTATGCACGGCACCACCTTCGGCGGTAACCCGGTCAGCGCCGCCGCCGCCCTGGCGGTATTGCGCACCCTCGACGAGGAGGGCCTGCTCGACCATGTGGAATGGGTCGGCAAACGGCTCAGCGACGGGATCGCCGTTCTGCAGCATCCGCTGGTCGCCGAGGTGCGGGGTGCGGGACTGCTCATCGGTATCGGGCTCACCCGGCCGGTGGCCAAACAGGTGGAGGCCGCGGCCCGAGCGGCGGGCTACCTGGTGAATCCGGCCAAACCGGATACGATCCGGCTGGCCCCGCCATTGGTACTCACCGACGCCCAGGCGGAGAGCTTCGTCGCCGATCTGCCCGGCATTCTCGACCGGGTGGCCGCCGAGGTGGAGGAGGACCGGCAATGACGCTCTCCGAATCCGCGCCGGTCCGCGCCGACACCACCGTCCGGCACTTCCTCCGCGACGACGACCTCACCCCCGGCGAACAGGCCGAGGTGCTGGCATTGGCCGCCGAACTCAAACGCGCCCCGTTCGCCCGCAAACCCCTGGCGGGTCCCCGGGGCGTGGGGGTGATCTTCGACAAGAACTCCACCCGCACCCGTTTCTCCTTCGAACTGGGTATCGCACAGCTCGGCGGGCACGCCGTCGTGGTGGACAGTGGCAGCACCCAGCTGGGGCGGGACGAAACCCTCGGCGATACCGGGCGGGTGCTGTCGCGGTATGTCGACGCCATCGTCTGGCGCACTTTCGGCCAGGAGCGGCTGGAGGAGATGGCCGCCGCCGCAACCGTGCCGGTGGTCAACGCGCTGTCCGACCAGTTCCACCCCTGCCAGGTATTGGCGGATCTGCTCACCATCACCGAGCGGCTGGGCGATCCGGCGGGCCGGCGACTGGCCTATTTCGGCGATGGCGCCAACAATATGGCGCATTCGCTGATGCTCGGTGGAGTTACCGCCGGTATGCACGTAACCATTGCCGCCCCGGACGGTTTCACACCGCTGCCGGAGGTGGTCGAGGCCGCCCGCGCCCGAGCCGCCGAAACGGGGGGCGGTGTCACGCTCACCGATGATCCGCGGGCGGCCGCCGACGGCGCCGATGTGTTGGTCACCGATACCTGGACGTCGATGGGGCAGGAGGATGACGGACTCGACCGCGTCGGCCCGTTCCGGCCGTACCAGGTGAACTCCGAACTACTCGCGCGTGCCGGATCCGGCGCCGTGGTGCTGCACTGTCTGCCCGCGCACCGGGGCGAGGAGATCACCGACGAGGTGATCGACGGTCCGCACAGCGCGGTTTGGGACGAGGCGGAGAACCGACTACACGCGCAGAAGGCGCTTCTGGTGTGGTTGTTGGAACATGTCGGTGGGCAGAGATGAGCGTTTCACGACACGAGGCGGATGGACAGGCGGGACCCGCCGGGCGGGCGAACCGTCCGGCGGGTCCCGTCACCGCGGCCACCCGCGCCGGCCGACAGTCACGCATCGTCGCGTTGTTGGCCGCGCATCCGGTCCGCAGTCAGACCGAACTCGCGGCGCTGCTCGCCGCGGAGGGTATCGAGACCACCCAGGCCACCCTTTCCCGGGACCTGGACGAACTCGGCGCGGTGAAGCTGCGTGCCGCCGACGGCGGTGCGGGGGTTTATGTGGTGCCCGAGGACGGCAGTCCGGTGCGCGGGGTCACCGGGGGCACCGGGCGGCTGTCCAAACTGCTCGGCGATCTGTTGGTGTCCACCGACTCCAGCGGCAATATCGCCGTTCTGCGCACTCCGCCGGGCGCGGCGCACTATCTGGCGAGCGCGCTCGACCGCGCGGCCCTGCCCTATGTGGTCGGCACGATCGCCGGTGACGACACCATCGCCGTCATCGCCCGCGAGCCGTTGACCGGGGCGGAACTCGCCGCCCGGATCGAGAAACTCGCCTGAGGTCCGGTCCGCCGATCAGTCCGTGCTCGGCACGAAGGTGACGGCGGGGAGGGCGGCGTCGGTATTGGTCGGGTCCGGGCCGGGGCCCGGAGCGGTGATATTCGCGGCCGGGAGAGCACGGGGCGCGGGGCGTAGGGGCGGGGTCTCGCGCCAGACCGGGTCGGCGGCCTGGAGCTCCAGCCCGAGCGCGATGAGCTCGGCCTCCGCCCAGGCCCGCCCACCGAGTTGGACACCGAAGGGGAGTCCGGTTGCGGCGGAGCGGCCTGCGGGGAGCGCGAGTGCCGGTACTCCGGTGTAGTTGGCCCAGGTGACCGGCGCCTGGCTCTCGAGCTGTTCGATGGGGGAGATATTGCGCGGTACGCGGTCGGTCACCGCGCCCGGCAACACCACCGCATCGAGCTGTTCGGCGTTCAGCATCTGGTTGTATTCATGTTGATAGCGGGCCCGATCGCGTTCCAGTTTCCAGTAATCGGCCGCGGGTAGGGTCAGGGCGCCCAGCGCCGTGCCGACGGCGATGGCGCTCGCCGGCGAGTATTGGTCGATTCGGTCGGCCCACTGCTGGTGGTAGGCGCCGGTCTCCACGGCGTCGCCCATCGCCAGACCGGTGGGTTCCATGGGCATGGTGATATCGCGCAGTTCACCGCCGAGACGGGTGATCAGGTCCAGGAAGCGGTTCAGCAGGGTGGCCAGCTCGCTCGGTAACGCTTCGGCCGCCGCCCGCCCGACACCGAACCGTTTACCGGCCAGGGGCTTGTCACCGCCGACCGGAGCCAGTGGATATCCCTCGGGCGGAAGCGGCGGCGCGGCCAGGGTCACCGGGTCCCGCCGGTCGGCGCCCGCGATGGCGGAGAGTAGGAGCGCGGCATCGGCGATGCCCTGCCCCATCGTGCCCACATGGTCCTTGCTCCACGAGACCGGGATGACGCCGTATTTGCTGACGCGACCGAAGGTGGGTTTGATCGCGCTCACCCCGCATCGCGAGGCGGGGATCCGAAGCGAACCGCCGGTGTCGACGCCGAGGGCCAATGGGGCGAACCGCGCTGCCACCACGGCGGCACTGCCACCGGAGGAGCCACCGACGATGGCGGTCGGATCCCAGGGATTGCCGACCTGTGGGCAGGTGGTCGTCAGCCCGAATTCATCGGTGTGCGCATGGCCGATCAGCACCGCTCCCTGCTCCCGGAGCGACCGCCACACGGTGGCGTCACCGGCGGCGATATTTCCTTCCAACAGCCGACTCGACGCGGTGAGCGGCAGGCCGGCGGCGGCGATCACGTCCTTCATCGCGATCGGTAGTCCACAGATCGGCGGGGCGTCTCCCGAGGCCAATCGCCGGGCGGCCTGCTCTGCCTGGTCGTACGCCGTCTCCGGGTAGGTGCGTACCCAGGCGTTGAGGGAGCCGTCGAACTCGGCGCTGCGCCGAAGGCAGGCCTCCAGGAGTTCCCGGGGATGTAGCCGTTTGGCCTGTAATAGGCTCGCCGCCTCGACCGCGGACAGTCGCGCCGGATCGGCGACATCGATCGTCGCGGGATCGGGCAGCGCCACCGAGGACGGAACGGGGGTGCGGAGAGCCGGTGGTCGCGCCGCCGCGCGCGGCGGCCGAGCCAGCATCGTGGTGGCGATTCCGGCGCCGAGTCCCGTTGTCCGAACGAACGACCTTCGTGATATCCCTCCGGTCATCGGTCTGCACCCACGTTCTCGGTCTGCCCGATCCCGGCGATATCGTCTCCTCCCAAGCACCGCACCGGTAAACTCTACCGGACCGTGTGCCCATCGCCGGCATGGTGTTTTTTCTTGACTCCGAAGGGAATTGCTCTCCGATTGCCGGTCGGTTCGTGGGGAGGTGTCGTGGCGGCGCGGAGGTTTGCCGCCGGGGTTCGGTGATGGTCCGGATATGCGCTCACGGAGTCCTGTTCCGCCTGCGGGCTAATTCACTTCGGCGAAGAACGCCTGTAGATACGGGGTCGCTGCTTCGAAGCCGATACGAGCGAAGGTGAGTCCGGCGTTGCCCAGGGTGACGAGGTAGTAGCCGATGAGCTCGTAATGGGCCTCCGCGAATTGCTGTAGCTGTTCCGACATGGTCGATCCTCGGGTGGTCGACGAATCCTCGGGTGGTCGACGAAATGGAAGGGATACGACCAGCCTCCCACCGTGGGCTCGGCGGGCCAAGGTTTCGGGCACTATCCGTGCAGTTCAGAAGCGTATTCACCCCGATTGTGCATGAGATTGCATAATCGTGCATAATCATTTGAAGAACCGGCGCGCGCCGAATCGGCAACGGGGCAGCATACTGCTCCCTGACAGCCGTAGATCCCACAACCATCGAGGAGCACCAGAACATGTCCGATCGCGTCGTACTCGCCTACTCCGGTGGGCTGGACACCTCCGTCGCCATCAGCTGGATAGGCAAGGAGACCGGCGCCGAGGTCGTGGCCGTGGCCATCGACCTGGGGCAGGGCGGCGAGGACATGAATGTGGTGCGTCAGCGCGCCCTGGACTGTGGCGCCGTGGAGGCCGTCGTGGTGGACGCCCGGGACGAGTTCGCCGACGACTACTGCCTGCCCACCATCCAGGCCAACGCCCTCTACATGGGCCAGTACCCTCTGGTCTCGGCCATCAGCCGGCCGCTCATCGTCAAGCACCTGGTGGAGGCCGCCAAGTTCCACGGCGCCGACACGGTCGCGCACGGATGCACCGGTAAGGGCAACGACCAGGTGCGCTTCGAGGTCGGTATCGGCGCCCTGGCGCCCGACCTGAACGTGATCGCCCCGGTCCGCGACTACGCCTGGACCCGGGAGAAGGCGATCGCCTTCGCCGAGGAGAACAACCTCCCGATCAATGTCACCAAGAAGTCCCCGTTCTCCATCGACCAGAACGTCTGGGGCCGCGCCGTCGAAACCGGTTTCCTCGAGGACCTGTGGAACGCGCCCACCAAGGACGTCTACGACTACACCGCCGACCCGACCGTCAACTTCGAGGCCCCCGACGAGCTGATCATCACCTTCGACAAGGGGGTGCCGGTCGCCATCGACGGCCGTCCGGTCAGCGTGCTCGAGGCCATCACCGAACTCAACGAGCGCGCCGGTCGTCAGGGCGTCGGCCGCCTCGACATGGTGGAGGACCGGCTCGTCGGCATCAAGAGCCGGGAGATCTACGAGGCACCGGGCGCCATCACCCTGATCACCGCGCATCAGGCGCTGGAGAACGTCACCCTGGAACGGGAACTGGGTCGGTACAAGCGTCAGGTCGAGCAGCGCTGGGGCGAGCTGGCCTATGACGGCCTGTGGTTCTCCCCGCTCAAGCGGGCCCTGGATGCCTTCGTTCTCGACACGCAGCAGCACGTCTCCGGCGATATCCGGCTGGTGCTGCACGCCGGCTCCGCCGTGGTCAACGGCCGCCGCAGCGAACAGTCGCTGTACGACTTCAACCTCGCCACCTACGACGAGGGCGATACCTTCGACCAGTCACTGGCCAAGGGCTTCGTCCAGATTCACGGCCTGTCCTCCAAGGTCGCCGCCCGCCGCGATCTGAACCAGAAGTAATCCGAACGCCGCCCACGGTGGCATTGCGGTATGTACCCAGCGGATCGACCGGTGTCCCCGAACCGAATCGGCGGAGGTTCGACGGGGCCGCGAGGGTTCCGGCAATGCCACCGGGCGGCGTGTCCATCCCGGCCGTGATCTTTCCGCCGGTCGGAACGGCTCCGCCGCCGGAGGGCGACACTCGGGACGAGCGGCCCCTCCGCGTCCCGCGGAACACGATCGAATACAACTCGAGTCGGTACACCGACGGCCAACCCCAACCTTGGCGGTCGGTGCCTGCCCCGGGGCCGGTCCGATCGGAGCGATGTCGCACCGCGGTGACGCAGCGGGAGGGAAGGCCTGAGGTCACGATGGACCGACCCGCGCCGCCGCAAGCGGCGCAATCGAACAGGCAGGAGATGTAGTGGGTACCAATGAAGGCGCGTTGTGGGGCGGGCGGTTCGCTTCCGGACCCGCGGCGGCGATGGCGGCGCTGAGCAAATCGACTCAGTTCGACTGGGCGCTGGCGCCCTATGACATTCGTGCCTCCAAGGCACATGCCCGGGTATTGCACAAGGCCGGGCTGCTGTCGGAGGGGGAGCTGACGGATATGCTCGCCGGCCTGGACCGATTGGCCGCCGATGTCGCCTCGGGGGAATTCGGTCCCGCCGAGTCCGACGAGGATGTGCACGGTGCGCTCGAGCGCGGGCTCATCGAGCGGGTCGGTCCGGAACTGGGTGGCCGATTGCGCGCCGGACGTTCCCGTAACGACCAGGTGGCGACGCTGTTCCGGATGTGGCTGCGCGATGCCGTCCGGCGTATCGCGGCGGGACTGCTCGAGGTGGTGGACGCCCTGGTCGCCCAGGCCGCCGCTCATCCGGATGCGGTGATGCCCGGCAAAACGCATCTGCAGGCCGCCCAGCCGGTGTTGCTCGCGCATCATCTGCTGGCGCATGCCCACCCACTGCTGCGTGATATCGATCGATTGCGCGATTTCGACAAGCGGGCCGCCATCTCGCCGTACGGGTCGGGCGCGCTGGCCGGTTCGTCGCTCGGGTTGGATCCCGAGGCCATTGCCGCCGAGTTGGATTTCACCGCTGCCGCGGCCAACTCCATCGATGCCACATCCGCCCGTGATTTCGCCGCCGAAGCGGCCTTCGTGCTGGCCATGATCGGCGTGGATCTGAGTCGGATGGCCGAAGAAGTGATCATCTGGAGCACCCCGGAGTTCGGCTATGTCACTCTTGCCGATGCCTGGTCGACCGGTTCGTCGATCATGCCCCAGAAGAAGAACCCCGATGTCTCCGAGCTCACGCGCGGTAAGGCCGGACGACTGATCGGCAATCTCACCGGCCTGTTGGCAACGCTCAAGGCGCAGCCGTTGGCCTACAACCGGGATCTGCAGGAGGACAAGGAGCCGCTGTTCGATTCGGTGGCGCAGCTGGAACTGCTGTTGCCGGCCATTGCCGGTCTGGTCTCGACCCTGACCTTCCACACCGATCGGATGGCCGAACTGGCGCCGGCCGGGTTCACCCTTGCCACTGATATCGCCGAGTGGTTGGTCCGGCAGGGAGTGCCGTTCCGGGTGGCGCACGAGGCCGCCGGCGCCTGTGTTCGGGCCGCGGAGGCGCGTGGAGTCGGGCTGGACGAGCTGACCGACGCGGAGTTCGCCGCCATCGATCCCGCGCTCACCCCTCGGGTTCGCGAGGTGTTGACCGTCGAGGGTTCGATCGCCTCTCGCGCCGCGCGCGGTGGTACCGCCGGGGTGCGGGTCGCCGAACAGCTCGACGAGGTTCGACAGGAGGCGGAGCGGGTAAGGGTGTGGTTGGGTTGATCGGGTGACGCTGCTCTTCCTGGCCCTGGCCATCGTTTCGGAGATATCGGCGACCATTTCGCTGAAGCTGTCCGAGGGGTTCACCAAACCGGTTTTCTCGACCGTGGTGGTGATCGGCTATGTGGCGTCCTTCGCCTGTCTGTCCCAGGCATTGACGCGAGGGATGGCGGTGAGCGTGGCCTACGGTGTCTGGTCCGCGGTGGGGGTCGCCGCGGTCGCGACCATCGGGGCGCTCTTCTTGGGGGAGCGCCTGACCTTGGCGCAGGTGGGCGGAATCGTGCTCGTGATCCTCGGGGTTCTGGCCCTGGAGCTCGGTGGAGCGCATTGATCCCGCTGTTCTGTGGCGTGGTGGCCGGCGTCCCGGGGAGGATAGATGTCAATACGAGGATATGCGCATTGAAATATGTGATCCGCTATGACGACCTCTGGACGATGCGAATGTGGGATCAGCGTCCGGTTCGCGGGGTGGTCGCCACATCCAATACACCGGGAAGCCAGGGGCTGTAGTGGCCGGGATTCGCGGCCAGCGCCACCCGGAGCTCCGCCGGGTGGACCCAGCGATGGTCGGCCACTTCCGTCGGGTTCGGGCGAGGGGTTTCGGTGTCGAGCAGGCCGACGAGCACATGGTCCCATTCGTGCTCGATATGGCCGCTCTGTGGGTCTTCGGCGCGATATCGGTACACCCCGGCCTCGGTGAGCGGGGTGCTCAACCCCATTTCCTCGAGGAGCCGGATCGTCGCCGAATCGGTGACCGGCCGTCCGGGTGCCGGATGTCCACAGCAGGTGTTGGACCAGCGGGCCGGGAAGCGGGTCTTACCGTGCGCGCGCTGCTGTAACAGCACCCGACCGGCCCGGTCGAACAGCAGCACAGAGAATGCCCGGTGCAGCAGCCCGGGCGCCCGGTGCGCGTGGGCGACCGGACATGAACCCACAGCGTGGCCGGTATCGTCGACGAGTTCGACGGGAAGGGCCTCGCGATCGTGGGGCGGCGGTGCCGCGATGGTCTCGGGGGGCGCGGTGTCGGTCACGATCCCACCATATCGGCGACGGATTACGCACCGGTGTTCTCCGGAGGTCCATGATGGAACACGTCACAGGAAGGTTGTGGTGTGGTTTATGGGAAGCTCGTAGGGACACATCGGGGCGCGTGTGAGGTGTGTCACTTAGAGGTAGGGTCTGGGAGCGGATCGTGAAGCTGAGTGTGCGGAATGTGGTCGGGTCGATGCGGCGGGTGTTGGCGACCGCACAGAACGGTCTGGAGGTGATCCGGTTCGGCGGGCTCACCGGCGGGGCCGAGTCCTCGCCGTTCGAGGTGGTCGAACGGCGTCGCATGTACCGGCTGCGACACTACTTCCCGAACGACGTTGCCCCCGGCGCCCCGGTTGCGGTGCTGGTGCCGCCACTCATGCTCAATGCCGATGTCTGGGATGTGAACGCCGATGACGGGGCGGTGGGGATCCTGCACCGGGCCGGTATCGATTGCTGGGTGGTGGATTTCGGTTCACCCGCCGTGGAGGAGGGCGGGTGGAAACGCGATCTGGCCGACCATGTGCTGGCCGTGAACAGCGCCATCGATACGGTGTGCGCGACGACCGGCAGGAACGTGCACCTCATGGGGTATTCGCAGGGCGGGATGTTCGCCTATCAGACCACGGCGTTCCGATACGGCAAGGGTGTGGCCAGTATCGTGACGTTCGGCAGCCCCGTCGACAGCGTGGCCGGTATGCCACTGGGCATACCGCACGACGCCGTCACCGATCTGCTGAATTTCGTGGCCGACCATGTGACCCCCCGCCTGGGTATTCCCGATTCCATGGTGCGGATCGGCTTCCAGCTGCTGGATCCGGTGAAAACGGCGAAGGCGCGTATCGATTTCCTGCGTCAACTGCACGATCGGGAGGCGCTGCTGCCCAAGGAACGGCAGCGTCGGTTCATCAACAGTGAGGGTTGGGTCGGCTATCCGGCGCCCGCCGTGGCGGATCTGCTGAAACAGTTCGTGGTGCACAACCGGATGATGTCGGGCGGGTTCGTAATCCGCGATCAGCCGATATCGCTCGCCGAGCTGAAATGCCCGATCCTGGCGTTCGTCGGCGAGGTCGACGATATCGGTCAGCCCGCGGCGGTGCGCGGTATCGTGCACGCGGCGCCGAATGCCGATGTCTACGAAGCCAGTTTGGTGGCGGGGCATTTCGGTCTGGTGGCCGGTTCGGTGGCGAGCAAACACACCTGGCCGCTGGTGCGGGACTGGATCGGCTGGATGGAGGGTAGAAACCCGCTCCCCGACGAGATCCATCCCATGACCGAGCACGAACCCGCCACCGTCCCGCGCACCGCCATGCGGCGCACCGCACACGCCGTGGCCTCGTTGGCCGAGGCCGGGGGCGGGGTGGGCAAGGTGTTCGAGGTGCTCGCCGGCAATACCGCCCGCAGCGCCATCGGCCTGGTCGAGGAGGCCGCCCGTGCATTGCCGCGCCTGACCCGGCTCGGCTCCATCCAGCCGAACACCCCGATCTCGCTCGGCAAACTCATGGCGGAGCAGGCCGAACGGACCCCGTCGGGAGAATGCTTCCTCTTCGACGATCGGGTGCACACCCACGCTGCCGTCGACCGGCGGATCGACAATGTGGTGCGTGGTCTCATCTCCGTCGGAGTGCGGCCCGCCATGCGGATCGCGGTGGTGATGGAGACCCGTCCCAGCGCCCTGGTGACGGTGGCGGCGCTGTCACGGCTCGGCGCTGTCGCGGTGTTGTTGGCGCCGGGCAGTGAACTGCCGGAGGCCGTGGCGCGCACCGGGGCCAAGTTCCTGGTCTCGGATCCGGAGAACGTGCGGTACGCCGCCGCGGCGGGTGTGCGGGTGCTGGTTCTCGGCGGCGGTGATTCACGCGGGCTGACGGCCCCGCTCGGCGCCGACCTGATCGACCTGGAGCAGATCGATCCGGAGGCGGTGCACCTGCCCGGCTGGTACCGACCCAATCCAGGTCTGGCCCGCGAGCTCGCCTTCATCCTGGTCGCCGGCACCGGTGATCGGCTCGAGATCAAACACATCACCAATCACCGCTGGGCCCTATCCGCGTTCGGCACCGCTTCGGCGGCCGATCTCGACCACCGTGACACGGTGTACTGTCTTGCGCCGCTGCATCATTCGTCCGGTCTGCTGGTGAGTCTGGGCGGGGCGATCGCGGGTGGCAGCCGGATCGCGTTGGCCCGGTCGCTGGACCCGTCCCGGTTCGCGGAGGAGGTACACCGCTACGGCGTCACCGTGGTGACCTACACCTGGACGATGCTGCGCGATATCCTCGACGCCCAGGTGTTCCCGGCCGGTCACCGGCATCCGATCCGATTGTTCATCGGCTCCGGTATGCCCGCCGGACTGTGGCGACGCACCCTCGAACAGTTCGCGCCCGCTCGGGTGCTGGAGTTCTACGCCTCCATCGAAGGCGATGTGGTGTTGGCCAATGTGGCCGGTACCAAGCGCGGCTGCAAGGGGCGTCCGCTCCCCGGCACCGCCAGGGTGGAGCTGGTGGCCTACGACCTGGATTCCGGGCAGATCCTGGTGGACGAGTCCGGGTTCGCTCGCTGCTGTGAGGACAACGAGGTGGGGCTGCTGATCGGTTCGGCCTCGGAGGGGGTCGATCTGTCCGCGGGCGGTCTGCGCGGGGTGTTCGCCCCCGGCGACTCCTGGATGCCCACGGAGAACCTGTTCCGTCGCGACAGCGACGGTGACTACTGGCTCGTCGACCATATCGACAATGTGATCCGCACGTCGCGGGGTCCGGTGTACACCCATCCGATCGAGGACATCCTCAACGACATCGCCGCCGTCGATATGGAGGTCGCCTACGGACTGAACGTCGGTGAGCACACTCTCGCGGTCGCGGCGGTGAGTGTTCGGCCCGGTTTCCGGCTCGACCCGGTGGATATCACCGAAGCGCTGCGTGCGCTGCC
This sequence comes from Nocardia paucivorans NBRC 100373, assembly GCF_000308675.1. Taxonomy (GTDB): domain Bacteria; phylum Actinomycetota; class Actinomycetes; order Mycobacteriales; family Mycobacteriaceae; genus Nocardia; species Nocardia paucivorans. Next base: position 141,109 of record NZ_BAGE01000035.1, read on the forward strand.
GCCGGTGCATCGTCCCGACCTGGTGTACGAGGTGGACGATATTCCGCGCAGCCCGTCCTACCGGCCGTCCGCCCGGGCCGTGCGGGAGAACGATCCGCCGCGGCCGGGCCCCCGGACCTGGTGGTACAACCCGGAAAGCGAGAGTTACGAGGTGTTCACCGAGGACACCGCGCTCAGCAGCAGTATTCGGTGACCGCCTCGACGACCCGGGCGACCTGGGCATCGGTGAGCATCGGCCACAGCGGTAGCCGCACGATTGTCGCGGCGAAGCGGGCGCTGCGGGTGCAGGGGATGGGAGTGCGGCCGTATTTCGTACCGGCCGCACTGGTATCCAGCGGAACGTAGTGGAACGGTGCCGTGATACCGCGTTCGGCGAGATGCCGGATGAGCCCGTCGCGCAGTTCCTCGCTGGGCAGACGCAGATAGAACAGGTGTGCCGAGTGCTGCCGATCCGGTGGAACGGTCATCGGCAGCACCCCGTTCGCCGCCGCCCAGTCGGCGAGTCCGTTCGCGTAGGCGTCCCACACCCGATGTCGTTCGGCCTGGATGATGTCGAACTCGGCCAGTTGCGCATCGAGGACGGCGGCATCGAGTTCACTGGGCAGATAACTGGATCCGATGTCCTGCCAGGAGTATTTGTCCACCTGCCCGCGCAGGAATCGGGCCCGGTCGGTGCCCTTTTCCCGGATGATCTCGGCGCGGTCCATCAGGATGTCGTCGGACAACAGCAGGGCGCCGCCCTCGCCGCAGTGCACGTTCTTGGTGTCGTGGAAACTCTGGGTGCCCACGGTGCCGAGGGTGCCCAGATATCGCCCACGCCAGGTGGCGCCGAGACCGTGCGCATTGTCCTCGACGATGGCGATACCGTGCCGCGCGGCCAGTTCCAGCAGTGCGGCCATATCGGCCGCGACACCGCCGTAGTGCATGACCACGATCGCTGCGGTGCGTGGGGTGATGGCCTCGGCCGCGGCCGCCGGGTCGATATTGCCGGTGGCAAGGTCGATATCGACGAAAACGCAGGTCGCTCCGCGTAAGGCGAAGGCGGTGGCCGTCGAGGGGAACGCGAAACTCGGTACGATCACCTCGTCGCCGGGCTCGAGTTCGAGCAGGAGAGCGCCCAGTTCCAGGGCGTGGGTGCACGAGGTGGTCAGCAGAACGTGCGGTGCGCCGGTGATGGCGGCGAGTTTGGCGGTGGCCGCGGCGGTGAACGGTCCGTCACCGTGACGGTGATCGGATCCGAGGACCGCCGTCACGTTCGCGTATTCGGCCGCGGCGCGATAGGGCCTGCTGAAGATGATGCGGTCGTCGCCGGTCGACCGCCGACCGAGTGTGCCGGTCCCGCTGTCGAGGCGCCCCCGTCCACGACGGGGGCGTGCCACGACCGGCCAGGGCTGTCGTCCGCTCATAGGGTTACGGTCTTCTCGCGTCGCACCGGAGTCACCGGTCGGGCGTCGCGAGGGGAATCCGGCGGGCGTGGGGTGGGGGAATCCACCGTCAGATACAGTGGTTTGCCGATCAGGGCGTGCAGCGCCACCCCGAGGTATTCGGCGATCAACCCGAGCGAGAACAGCCCGGCCCCCGAACACAGCAGTACGACGACGATGATGGAGGCCCATCCCTCCGGGTTACCGCCGCCGCCGGTGAGCGCGGTGTAGCCGATCATCGCCGCAAGCGTGACCCCGGCCAGGGCGAGTGTCACCCCGAGCAGGCTCACCAGTCGCAGGCCGCGAGTTCCGGTGCACAGCACCATCTTCCAGAACAGGGAGAACAGCCGCCGGTAGTTGTAGCCGGATTCGGCGCGGCCCTCCGTGCGCAGCAGTACGGGCGCGGTGGCGCGGCGGTCGACTACCCAGGTGAGCGCGACATCCAAATAGATCCCGTTACCGGCGATCTCGGCGAGTCGACGGCCGATATCGCCGCGGATCAACCGGAAACTCTCGAACCGGGTCGAGGCGGGGAAGGCGAACATGGTGGCGAGGACGATTTTCGCGCCGCGGGAGGTGAGGTTGCGCAGGAAGCCGTGGGGGCGGGCGTTGGTCGGTCGGGAATAGACCAGATCGGCGCGTTCGGCCAGCGCGGTATCCAGGAATGTGGCGATGAACGCGGGATCGTGCTGTCCGTCTTCGTCCATGGTGACGATCCAGCCGCCGCGGGCGGCCGCCATCCCGGCGATGGTGGCGGCGTCCTGGCCGAAGTTGCGGCTCAACCAGATCACCCGGACCTGTTCGTATTCGCGCTCCAACCGCTGCAACACGATATCGGAGCGGTCCGGCCCGTGATCGTGGACCAACACGATTTCCTCGACGGCGAAGCGGATACCACCGGGAGTGCGGGTGGGTCGGGCCAACCGGTGCAATTCCCGCACCAGTGCCGCAATGGTCTGTTCACCCCGATGGACGGGCACCACGACCGAAACCGAGCAGGCCGGTGACCCGACCGGCGAATCCGCTTGTAATACGGCGTTTCCCGTGCGCGGGGGCACGGATGCGGGGGGTGTCGCCCTATTCGGCGGAACGCCGGTAACCGACCGGCGTACACCCGGATCCGAAGGAAAAACTCGAGAAGAGAACGGCATTGGCGGTATCGACTTTCGACGACGGAACGCGTGCCGGTGCTCGATGGTGCTCGCTGAGCCCGAGAGTCGTGAACTCTAGCAGGTGAACTGCGGGTCTCGGGGTGAAAGCACCGGGCGCGTCGTCGCGGTCGGATTCGTGGTTGCGGCGGTATGGTCTGCAGTCCGTGGCGGATGGTCGGGGTGGCGATCGGCGGGGTGTGCGCGTGTGGGGTGCGGTCTGCGCACTGGGGGTGGTGATCGGGTATCTCGCGGTGCTCGCCGCGAATCCGCGGCATTTCTACACCGACGACACCGAATCCCAGTACGCCCCGCTGTGGGTGATGACCGGCCGGTATCTGCGTGCCGGTGAGTTCCCGCTCATGGTGCCCGAACACTGGTTGGCGGGTAACTACACGATCGAAGAGGCCGGGCTGCTCAACCCGCCGCAGCTGCTGATCGATCTGCTCGCACCGGCGGTGGACGACCTGGCGTTGTATGCGACAGCGGTGAAACTCATCGTCGCCGTCGCTGTCGGTTTGGGCGTGTATCGGGTTTGCCTCGGCTACGGTTCCCGGCCGCCGTGGGCGGCGGTGGCCGGGGTGTCGTTCCCGTTCAGCGGGTTCGTGCTGTTCTTCGACGCCGCCAGTTGGATGACCGCTTTCACCGGCACCGCGTGGCTGGTGCATGCCTGGGCGTCGGGGCTGCGGTACGCCCGCGGGCGTGGGGGGCCGATACCGGTGTTCGTATTCCTGTATCTGGCGTTTTCGGTGCAGTATGTGTTCCCGGCGGTCGAAGCGGTCGTATTGTTCGGCGCGCTGTTGGTGGGGGAGGCGGTGTACCAGCGGCGGGTGGCGCCGTCGTTGCGGTTGGCGGCGGTATTCGGCTGTGCCGGGCTCGCCGGTCTGCTCACCTACCTGCCGAGTCTGCTCACCGCGGATGTCACCTGGCGGGGTGCGTTCGAGATCCGCAACGATCAGTTCCTCACGGTGCCCTGGTCGGAATCGTTGAACGCGAGTCTGCCCAGCACGTTGCCCGCGTTCGTGTCCTGGTGGGGATATGTGCAGCCACTGCCGATGGTCTATATCGCCTGGTTCGTGATCCCGGCGCTGGCGTTCGTGGACTGGTGGCGCGCGCGGATCGCCGTCCGCGAACTCTGCGGTCCGGCGCTGTTCGCGGTTTCGGTGCTTTTGTGGACTGCCGGACCCGGGACCATGGGTCCGCTGCGCTGGCCGGCCCGGGTCCTGCCGATGCTGGCGTTGGCGCTGCTGGTGCTGGTGTGTGTACTGCTCGGTCGGTTCGGCACCACCGCGGGATGGCGGCGGCGGGGGGTGGTCGCGGGTCTGCTGATCGGGGTGCTGCTGTTGCGGTCGCTGGCCGCCGCCCCACCGGAGGCGATTCGGCATCTGCTGTCCGCGTTGGGGGTGGCCGCGCTCGGGGCGGTGGTGGTGTGGCTGGGTCGCGTCCGGGGCGCGGCGCCTGCCTGTGTGGTGGCCCTCGCCGCCGTGATCCCTATCGCCTACCTGCAGGTGCGCTCCGCCCAACCCACGCCGATGAGCTGGCAGTTGCCCGAGCGGCGGTCGGAGATGAAGGCCGCGTTTCCCGATTTCGCGGGCACCACCCTGCAACTGGGCGATCGTGCCCTGATCGCCCCCGATCGGCGCACCCTCGACGGCGCCTACGGTTCTCTCGCCTTCGGTAACTACGCCAAGAACCTGGAACTGGATTATGTGGGCGGATATACCCCCAACGGCCACTTCCACTTCGGTCATCTGCTGTGTATGCGCTGGGATGGCAGTGTTTGCCCTGATGCCTATCGGCGGGCGTTCGCCGTCGAACCCGAGACCGGTCGCACCTTCGTCGATCTGATGAACGTCGACCGGGTGGTCCTGCACCGGGCCCTGTTTCCCGACGCGCGAAACGATCCCGCGCCGCCAGGGTGGCGGTGGGTGGAATACCCCGGCCACGAAAACGAGATCGCCGTCCTCGAACGTGTCGACGGTCCGGTTTCCACGCGGCACGGTCGGGTCTCCCATACCGACGGCGTCAGTGCGACCACCCTGGCGGAATCCGATACCACGAGCCGGGTTCGGGTGGATTCACCCGCAGGCGGCCGCGTGGTTTTCGCCCGCCTGGGTTGGCCCGGCTACCGCGCCCATCTCGATGGCCGACAGATCCCCATAGATGTGGTGGCCCGTACCTTCGTCGCAGTGGATATCCCGCCCGGAACCAGTGGGGCCGAACTGGAACTCACCTGGCGCCCGCCCGGATGGAAGATCGGTATCCTCACCGGCGCGGTGGGGCTGCTCGGTCTGGTCGTCCTGCAGTGGGCGTATACGCGCTCCCGCCGTCGCTATGACGTATTCGACGGGCGCTCGTTCGTTTCGACCGGTGGGTCGATGATCGAACACCCGGATCCGGTGGGTGCCCGCGTATGAGCACCGATCCCGTCGCGCGACCGATATCGCCGTCGCATCCGGGGGGTACCACCTCCCGCCGCGACGGTCGTGGCTCGACGCACCACCCCGGTCCGCTGTTGCGTTTCGTGCGCCGACAGGAACTCGCCTTCGCCGTGGTCGGTGTGGGGAACACGGTGATGGGCATCGGTCTGACGGTCGCCTGGCTGACCGTGCTAGGTGATTCCGTACCGCCCTCGGTGGGGGTGGTTGCCGCCTACGCCACCGGTGTCACCGTCGCCTTCGTCGCGCATCGCACCTTGGTCTTCCGGGTGCGTGGACGGGTATGTCGCGATTTTCTGGCCTTCGTCGTGGTGAACTGCGGGGGACTGGCGCTCAATGCCGTGTTCCTCGAGACGGCCGTCACCGTGTTCGGATTTCCCCGTGCCCCGGCCGCTGTCGTGGTGATGGGCGCGGTCGCGGTTGTCACCTTCTTCGGCCACCGATATGTCTCGTTTCGCCGCCCGGTAGGTTGAGGACATGTCGGAAACCGTTCTGGACGCCACCTTGCTGAGCCTGCTCGCCTGCCCGGAGGACAAAGGCCCCCTGCACCTGGTTCGCACCGACGACGGGGCGGACGTGCTCTACAACCCTCGGCTGCGGCGCGCGTACCCGATCGACAACGGGATCCCGGTACTGCTCGTGGACGAGGCCCGCACCGTGGACGACGCCGAACACGAACGGCTCACCGCCCGGTTGGAGTCCTGAGCGACCCCGGCCGCGCCCACGCTCATGTCGTGGGCTCGACCTCCGGCAGCGGGAGCGGCTCGTATTCTCCGGAATAGATATCGCCGGTGAGATAGCGCTGCACCGTGGGGCCCACGGCCGCTGCGAGCAGCTCCGGCGATACGGTCGCGATCGGTTCGATGGCCAGCACCTTGCGGGTCAGCAGTAGACCGGCCATCTGCGAGGCCGCCAGGCTCATCCGCAGCCGGCCGTCGTCGGTGTCGGTGGCGATACGCGACCGAACCCGTTCGAGGATCACCTGCGTCAGGAAGTCGCGGGTCAGTGAACTCGCCCCTCCGCCGAAGAGGCTGCGCGCCATCGCCACCGCCCCGGCTCCCGCGGGAGAATCCCATACCCCGACCACCGTTGCGACAATGGTTTCACCCAGCCGGTCCAGTGGTGTCGCGTCCAGCCGACGCAGAATCACCTCCGGATCGATCGGCAACTCCACCACGGCCGCGAACAGTTGCTGTTTGGTGCCGAAGTAGTGGTGTACCAGGGCGGGGTCCACCCCGGCGTCGGCGGCCACCGCGCGAATCGATGTCTTGTCGAATCCGGCGTCCGCGAATCGGGACCGCGCGGCGGCGAGTATGGCCTCCCGCGCCCCCGACCGCCCCGGGCGACGTCCGGATCGACCACCGGATGTGTTCATGCGGTCCGCCTCCGCAGGGTCGCCGCTCCCAGGCACAGGGCCGCCACCGCGAATCCGGCTACCACCGCCAGATCCCGCCACATGGCTGCGGTCGGCTCGGGATGATTCGCCACCTGCTGTAGCGCGTCCACTGCATAGCTCAGCGGCAGCGCATTGCTGATGGCCTCCAACCAGCCCGGTAGCTGGTGGCGCGGCACCAGCAGGCCACACAGGAACAGCTGCGGTGCCGTCACCAGCGGCATGAACTGCACCGCCTGGAATTCGGTGCGGGCGAACGCGCTGCACAACAGCCCCAACGCGACCCCGAGGACCGCGTCGACCACGGCGATCAGCACCACCCACCCGGGGCTGCCCATCGAGTCGAGTCCGAGCAATCCGAACGCCACCAGACAGGCCACCACCGCCTGCACCGCCGCGGCCAGCGAGAACGCGGTGCCGTAGCCGCCGAGCAGGTCGAGTTTGCCCATGGGCGTGGTGAGCAGTCGCTCGAGGGTGCCGGAACTGCGTTCCCGTTGCATGGAGATGGCGGTGATCAGGAACATGACGATGAACGGCAGGATGCCGAGCATGCTCATTCCGACCCGGTCGAACAGCGGCACCGACCCGGGGGCGGTCGGGACTTCGTCGTAGATGAAGTACAGCAGGGTCATCAGCAGGGCGGGCACCACCGCGATCATCGCCACGGTGCGGTGATCACCGCGTAGTTGCCGCAGGATCCGGCCGGTGGTCGCCAGGTACGCGGCGAACGGGCGCGGTCCGGTTACCGGCTGCTCGACGATGGTGGTCATACGATCTCCTCCTCCGGACGCGCCGGGGGCGCGAGGGCTTCGTCGCCTTCGGGATGTGACCGTTCCTGCCCGGCCTCCATTGTGATCAGGGCGAGGAAGGCGCGCTCCAGGTTCTGTTCTCCGGTACGTTCCCGTAGTTCGTCCGGGGTGAGCTGTGCCAGCAGTCGGCCTTCGCGCATCAGTAGCAGCCGATCGCAGTGCTCGGCCTCGTCCATTACATGGCTGGACACCAGCAGGGTCGTTCCCGCGTCGGCCAGCTCCCGGAACTGTTTCCACAGATCGACCCGCAGAACGGGGTCGAGTCCGACGGTCGGTTCGTCGAGCACCAGCAGTTCGGGTCCCGCCACCAATGCGCAGGCCAGTGAGGCCCGGGTGCGTTGTCCGCCGGACAGTTCGTCACCGCGTTGCTGCTGATGGTCCGACAATCCCACCGCGTCCAGCGCCGATTCGACCTCCGTGCGCCCGCGTCCGTAGAGCGCGGCGAAATAGGCCACGTTGTCCCGCACGCTGATATCGGGGTAGATGCTGGGCTCCTGGGTGACGTATCCGATCCGGCTGCGCAGTCGCGCGCTGCCGGCCGGCAGCCCCAGCGCGTGAACTGTTCCGCCCGCCACCACCTGTGTTCCCACGATGCAGCGCATCAGGGTGGTTTTCCCGCATCCCGAGGGTCCGAGCAGTCCGGTGATCGAACCGCGGGGAATGGTCAGCGAGATCTCGCGCAACACCTCGTGTCCGCCGCGGCGCACCGTGAGGTCGCGCACTTCGACGGCGGATGAAGGTAGGGATTTCGTCATGACCGCCTCAATTCATCAGGCGTTGAATTCATCTATCGGTGAATTTAGTCTTCCTGTCGTCTGCCGGCAATACCCGTGGGCGTGATGGGCGGGGCTGCGGACGGGTGCTCGCCCGGCTGCGACAATCCGGGACGTGAGTGCCGAAGAACTTGCCGTCGATCCGGTGTCCGCCGCCCGCCGTCTGCTCGGCGCGACCCTGTGGTCGGGGCCGGTCGGGGTGCGCATCGTGGAAGTGGAGGCCTACGGTGGCGATCCGGCCGGTCCCTGGCCCGATCCGGCGGCCCATTCCGGTCGGGGTCGGACTCCACGCAACGCCGCGATGTTCGGGCCGCCGGGGCGGCTGTACGTGTACCTGAGCTACGGCATGCACACCTGTGTGAATGTCATCAGTGGTCCGGACGGCGTGGCCAGTGGGGTTCTGATGCGGTCGGGGGAGGTGGTCGCCGGTCACGACATGGTCCGGGAACGGCGTGGTCCGGCCCGTCGCGCCGTCGACCTCGCCAAAGGGCCGGGCAACCTGGGTAGTGCTCTCGGCATCCGGCTCGCCGACTACGGCACCGATCTGTTCGATCCGAACTCCGCCATCCGTCTCGAGCTCGGGCCTCCGGTCCCCGCATCACGGATCGCCGCGGGACCTCGGGTGGGGGTCAGTACGGCCGCCGACCGGCCGTGGCGACTGTGGCTGCCGGAGTCCGCGGCGGTCTCGGCCTACCGGCGCAGTCCACGCGCCCCCCGCATCGAGCGGACGGCGTGAATCGGCGGCTCCCATCGGCACCCGCCGGGGCCGGGAGCCGTATTCGGGACCAGGTTGGTGATCGGACCCACCGCGCGCACGTCCGGTGCGGCCGGTGCGGAAAGATGGGGCACCGTGAGCAGCGACATCATCGACGAATTGACCTGGCGCGGTCTCATCGCGCAGTCCACCGACCTCGACGCGCTGCGTGCGGCGCTGGCCGCCGGCCCCCTGACCCTCTATGCCGGTTTCGACCCGACCGCGGCCAGTCTGCACGCGGGGCATCTGGTCCCCCTGCTGGCGCTGAAACGCTTCCAGCGTGCGGGGCATCGGCCGATCGTGCTCGCCGGTGGGGCCACCGGTTTGATCGGTGACCCGCGTGAGGTCGGTGAGCGCACCATGAACTCCGCCGACACCGTGGCGGGATGGGCCGAGCGAATCCGTTCCCAGCTGGAGCGTTTCGTCGATCTCGACGGTTCGCCCACCGGTGCGGTGATCGTGAACAACATGGACTGGACGGGTTCGTTGACCGCCGTCGACTTCCTGCGCGATATCGGCAAGCATTTCTCGGTGAATGTCATGCTCGCCCGTGACACCGTCAAACGGCGGTTGGAGGGGGAAGGCATTTCCTACACCGAATTCAGCTATATGCTGTTGCAGGCCAACGACTACGTGCAGTTGCGTCGGGCATACAACTGCCGGCTGCAGATCGGTGGCTCCGATCAGTGGGGCAACATCATCGCCGGGGTGGAATTGAACCGGCGCCTGGACGGCGAGCAGGTTCACGCCCTGACGGTGCCGTTGGTGACCTCCGCCGACGGTAAGAAGTTCGGCAAATCCACCGGTGGCGGCAGCCTGTGGCTCGATCCGGAGCTGACCAGTCCGTACGCCTGGTACCAGTACTTCATCAACACGGCCGATGCCGATGTGATCCGCTACCTGCGCTGGTTCACCTTCCTGGACCGGGAGGAACTGGCCGAACTCGAACAGGCCACCGCCGAACGCCCGCATGCGCGCGAGGCGCAGCGCCGGCTCGCGGCGGAAATGACGACCCTGGTGCACGGGGAGGAGAACACCAAGGCCGTCCAACTGGCGAGTCAGGCCCTCTTCGGACGCGCCGAACTCCGTGATCTGGACGAGGCGACCCTGGCCGCCGCATTGCGTGAGGCTGCGGTGGACGGCACGGTCGCGACCGTCGAACCCGGCCGGGACACGATTGTCGATCTCCTGGTGGCCTCGGGTCTGTGCGAGAGCCGGGGTGCGGCTCGCAGGACGGTGAACGAAGGGGGCGCATCGGTGAACAATCAGCGCGTAAACGATCTGGAATGGACCCCGAAAAGCACTGATTACCTGCATGGACGGTGGTTGGTGCTGCGCCGCGGCAAACGTAATTTCGCGGGGGTTTACCGGGATCCGAGAAATTGATCTTGGTGGCCTGAGTCACATTCGTGTGATTCAGGCCCCGGATTGCCTTTCTGGCGGGCCTCTGACCTGCGGAAATGGCACCGCGAAGTGGCGATTTGACGTAGCGTTCTCCGCCGCGTAACTTATTCCACGTCAGAGCGACACGGACACCGACCAGGGGCCCGGAGCGAGGCGGAAACGCCGAGCCGGAGGGACCAGGGAAAACGAGGTAGGACGAGGAGCGCCGACACTGACCGACCGAAGATGCGGAGTTTGACTCTGAGCCACTGGTCGGTTAACCTAGAAAAGTTGCCTCACAGAAGGCTGGTGGTACCAGCTCGG
>NZ_BAGE01000034.1 GCF_000308675.1 Nocardia paucivorans NBRC 100373
GCTCGGTTCGGCCGGCAAGCCGGGTACCGGTAGCTTCCTGCGGGCGGATCCGCCGGAGGAGATCGAGGCCCACTTCGCCAGCGAGCTCGAGGAAGAACATCGGCAGCTCGCCGTGCTGAAGCGAGTTCAGGAGACGGCCTCGTCCAACGGACACGGGTCCAACGGACACGGCCACTGACGGCACTCGCACGAACGACGATCAGGCCCCCGGGATACCTCCCGGGGGCCTGTTTCGTATCGGCCGAGACCGTCGGCGGATGGGCACCGGGTGGGCGAGTCGGGGGAGAATGTTCGAGCGGTCGTCGCGTCGCTCAGCCGAGGCCGCGGCGGCGCGCCGCTTCGATCGCCTCGTACTTGGCGAAATTATGGCGGGCATCGGCGAGCGCGTCGTGCGCGTCCTCGGGGACCGGGGGCAGCCCGGGCCGGCCGTGTGCCTCCCAATGCTGACGCAATTCGTTCGTATAGCGGGGAAGCGCACTCGGTAGATCGATCATGGAGCCCCACAGCTGGCACAGCGCCACATGATCGTAGGCCCCCACCCAGGCCCAGAGCTCCGGTCGCACGGTCGGCCGCGGCACCAGGAACTTGTACAGCTCGTCCCGAATCTGCTCCCGGGTGCGCCACAGCGGGGACGAGGGATCCGGCAGTTTCGGCAGCACGTGTTTACGCACCCACGGTCCGGCCCGCTCGGGGTCGAACTCGGAGGAGACCGCGTAGTATTCGCGGCCGTCCTCACACACCACACCGATCGAGATCAGGTCGATGACCCGACCGTCTTCGATGAATTCGGAATCGTAGAAATACTTCAAGTAGCGATCTCCTAGACAAGCGCACCAACGGCCCGAGGGTACGGCTCGGCCGAACCGTCCGGTACGTCGGGAGGTATTCCGGAGCCCTGCCGGGTTCGGTCGCCCACCGCGAGGCAAGCGGACCATTTGGTTGGTTTTATGCTCTGTTTTGGCCCGGCCGCGGCAACGGCGCCATCGGCACGGCCGTATTCTGGACCCGTGAACTGGACCGTCGACGTACCCATCGATCGTTTGCCCGAACTGCCCCCGCTGCCTGCCGAGCTGCGCAAACGCCTCGATGAAGCGCTGGCCCGGCCCGCGCTGCAGCAGCCGTCCTGGGACAGCGACGAGGCAGCGAAAATGCGCACGGTCCTGGAGAGCGTGCCGCCCATCTGCGTACCGGCCGAAGTGGACGAGCTGCGGGAGCGGTTGGCCGAGGTCGCCCGCGGCGAGGCCTTCCTGATGCAGGGCGGCGACTGCGCGGAAACCTTCGCCGACAACACCGAACCGCATATCCGGGGCAATATCCGAACCCTGTTGCAGATGGCGGTCGTGCTCACCTACGGCGCCAGTCTGCCGGTGGTGAAGGTCGCCCGGATCGCCGGCCAGTACGCGAAACCGCGTTCGGCCGACACCGACGCGCTCGGCCTCAAGTCCTACCGCGGCGATATGGTCAACTCTCTGGTCGCGGACGCGAAAATGCGGGAACACGACCCGTCCCGGTTGGTGCGCGCCTACGCCAATGCCAGTGCCGCCATGAACCTGGTGCGGGCGCTGACCGACGCCGGAATGGCCGATCTGCACCGGGTGCACGACTGGAACCGGGACTTCGTCGCCCAGTCGCCCGCCGGTGCCCGGTACGAGGCGCTCGCGGCGGAGATCGACAAGGGTCTGCGCTTCATGCAGGCGTGCCGGGTCCACGATCCCAGTTTGCAGAGTGCACGGATCTACGCCAGCCACGAAGCGCTGGTCCTCGACTACGAACGGGCCCTGCTGCGCCTCGCGGAGGGCCCCATGGGCCAGCCGTTGCTCTACGATCTGTCGGCGCACTTCCTGTGGATCGGTGAACGGACCCGGCAACTGGATGGCGCGCATATCGCCTTCGCCGAACTGCTGGCCAACCCGATCGGTCTGAAGATCGGGCCCGGCACCACCCCGGAGCAAGCGGTGGAATACGTGGAGCGACTGGATCCCAACAACGAACCCGGCCGGCTGACGCTGGTATCGCGGATGGGCCATTCCAAGGTGCGGGACATCCTGCCCCCGATCGTGGAAAAGGTGCAGTCCACGGGGCACCAGGTGATCTGGCAGTGCGATCCCATGCACGGCAACACCCACGAATCGTCCACCGGCTACAAAACCCGCCACTTCGACCGGATCGTGGACGAGGTGCAAGGCTTCTTCGAGGTGCATCACGCGCTCGGCACACATCCGGGCGGGCTGCACATCGAGTTCACCGGAGAAGATGTGACGGAGTGCCTGGGCGGGGCGCAGGACATCTCCGATCTGGATCTGTCCGGGCGATACGAAACGGCGTGCGATCCGCGACTGAATACACAGCAGTCGCTGGAGCTGTCGTTCCTCGTCGCCGAGATGCTGCGCTAGCGACCGGATGCGCTAGCGATCGGATTCGACCACCCGGCGGTCTCGCTCTCGGAATGCGGGACCGCCGGGTCATCGGGTCAGGGGATGGCGACGATGGTGACAGTGCCGCCCTTCTCCACATTGGCATTGGCGGCCGGGGTCTGGGAGACCACGACCGACGAATTCAGCGGGGCGAGCTGGCGGACCTGAACCTGGAGGCCGAGACCTTCCAGGGTGGCGCGCGCATCGGCGACCGTGCGGCCCAGCACCTCGGGCATCGTGACAGCGTCACTGATCAGAAGCGTGACGGCGGAGCCGGGGGACACGGTGGTGCCGGTGGTCGGATCGGTGCCGACGACCCGACCCACCTCGACCCGCTGGTCGTACTGAGGACGGGTGCCGGACACGGTGAGACCGAGGTCCCGGAGTACGGCCGTGGCCTCTTCCGGGGTCTTGGCACGCAGATTCGGCAGTGGCACCGGTTTGGAGCCGCTACTGGTGAACACCTGCACATGCGCCCCCATGGGCAGTACGGTGCCGGGGCCGGGCTCGAGCCGGGCCAGCGTGCCCTCCGGGGCGGCGCTGGCGACCTCGCCCGCTTTCACCGGCTGCAGGCCCTGATCGCGTAGTAGCTGCTCGACCGTGTCCATATCGGTGCCGGGGGCGGCATCGGGGACCCGAGGTTTACCGCTGGAGAGCAGGATTGCAACGGTCGATCCCTTGGTGACCTTGGCCCCCGCGCCGGGATCACTGCCCACGACATTGCCGATCGGGATGGTGTCGGATGCCTTCTGTCGGGTCGTGGTCTCGAATCCCGCCGCCTGGAGCGCGGCTGTGGCCTTGTCGACGTCCAGTCCCGCGATCGGTGGAACCGACGCGAACCTGCCCATCCCGAGCCACCAGCCGCCGATACCGACGAACAGGGTGAGCACGGCGATGATCGCCACCCACACCATGGCGGTGCGGCGGGATCGGGCGCGCTCCTCGGCATAGGACGGGACCGGATGAGATCCGGGCGTACGCGGTGACGTCGCCTGGTAGACGGTGGTCTGTTGTTCCGGGTGGCTGCGGACCATGGTGTCCACCCGGGTGGGTTGCGGTCCCGGTACCGGACCGGGTTGCGGCGCGGGGACCGGGGGCGCAGGTCGCGATGGCGGGGGAGTGTCGGGGGTGACCACCGGGAAGCGCGCGCTGATATGTGCGGCCGAATCCTTGGGCGCGGGCACCCGATAGTCGGGCAGATCCAGGGCGGCGGCGATGGCCCGCAGTTCGGCGGCCATGGCGCTCGCGTCGGGGAAACGATGTCCCGGTTCCCGGGCGGTGGCCCGAGCGACCAGTCGATCGAATTCGGGCGGAACCCCGGCAATGGCCGAGCTCGGGCTCGGAACGTCGTTCTCCACCCGCTGGTAGGCCACCGACAACGAGTTGTCGCCGGTGAAAGGCACCTCACCGGTGAGCAGTTCGTAGATCAGGATCCCGAACGCGTACACATCGCTGCGCGCGTCGGCGGTGCCGGAGACCACCTGCTCGGGCGACAGATAGGCGGCAGTGCCCAGGATGACGCTGGCCGAGGTGGTCTTGGCCGCCGCCACCGCCCGCACCAGGCCGAAATCGGCGATCTTCACCTCGCCCTCGTCGGAGATGAGCACGTTCTCCGGTTTGACATCGCGATGGACCAGCCCGGCCTTGTGCGCCACGCCGATCGCCTCCAGAACCGGTTCGGCCACCGCGCGCACGGCATGCGGTGGCATCGGCCCGCGTTCGCGCAGCAGCTCCCGGAGCGTGCCTCCTTGCACCAGTTCCATGATCAGGAACGGATGCTCACCGTCCACGCCCTGGTCGTACACTTCCACCAGCGCCGGATGCTTGAGCTTGGCGACGGCTCGGGCCTCGAACTCGAAACGGGTCAGAAACTGCGGGTCACCGGCGAATTTGGGGTCCATCACCTTGATCGCCACCGGACGATCCAGGCGGGTGTCCTCCCCTCGGAACACCATCGACATCCCACCCCGGGCGATCGGCGCATCGATGCGATAGCGCCCTTCCAGCATCTCGCCGACCAAATGATGTCTTCCGGCTGTCACAAACCTCTCCACCCTCGGTACGTGCCAGGCACGTCTGGGCCGCGCTCTGCGGCTCCCACGATCGTAATCGGCGGTTCGAGTCCGGGTGTCGCACCACAGTCTTGCGGACAACGTTTACCGTTATCGCCGTGAGTGCCTTTCCTTGCAGTTCCGATGTCCTGCCCCCCTCGGTCACCCTGCTGACGCTCCCCGAGGTCGCGGAGCGGCTCGGAATCGTGGTCACCCGAGTTCATCAGATGCTGCGCGACCACCAGTTGTTGGCGGTTCGCCGTAACGGGGTGGTGGGCGTCCCGGAAATCTTCTTCGACGACACCGGCGCGGTGGTGAAACCGCTGCCCGGACTGATCACCGTGATGCGTGACGCCAAATACACCGACGAAGAGATCCTCGAATGGATCTTCACCGAGGACGAGACACTGCCCGGCAAACCGGTGGAGGCCCTACACGGTCCGCTGGCCCGGGAAGTGCTGCGCCGCGCCGCCGCGGAACCCTTCTGACCGTGCACCGGACGCGCCGTCACCGACCCGCGGCGACCGCGGTGGCGACCATCCACAGTCGCCGCCGGGTGGGGACGACGGCGCGTCCGGAGAAAACGGCGTAATCGTCCGATTCGATCCGATCGAGAATCCCCGAATACAGGGCGCGGGCCGCGCGGATCGCCGGGCGGGCCCGCGGCGCGAGCATGGCCACGCCCGGGTCGGCGCTGCGGTATCGGGCGCGGGTCACCGCGATGAAATACGCCAGGGCCCGCCGCACCCGCCGATCGGTCCGGCCGGTGGCCCGGCAGTGGGCGAGCAGGTCGACGTCCACCCCGAAGGCGGCCAGATCCTCGCCCGGTAGGTAGATGCGGTCCCGATCCAGGTCTTCGCCGATATCGCGGAGGAAATTGGTGAGCTGGAAGGCGTCGCCCAGCGCGGCGGCCGCCGGTTCGGCCTCCGCGGTCGGGACGACGGTGCCGAGTACCGGCAACAGCTGCAACCCGATGACGGCGGCCGAACCGCGCATGTATTCGGCGAGTTCGGTCAAGGTGGCATAGCGGTTGCGGAACAGGGGTGAGCCGGGAACGTCCATTCGCATGGAGTCGAGGAACACCTCGAAATGGCGTCGATCGATCCCGTACCGGCGGACGGTGTCGACGAGTGCGGGCAGGATCGGGGTGAGCGGATCGTTCGTCCGGCTCGCCGCGGGGGCGCCGTGTGCCAGGGCCAGTCGTAGCCGCCGTTGGGTGTCGTCCAGGGCCGCCGGTGCGGGGACGCCGGCGGTAGCGCCCGGGACACCCGGCGCCGTGGCCGTCCGGACGGGCCGGTCGACGATATCGTCGACCACCCTGGCGAAGGCGTACAGGGCGTGGACGGCGGGGCGGCATTCGGCCGGGAGCAGACGGGTCGCCAGATAGTAGGAGCGGCCGTGGGCGGCGGCGATGCGACGGCAGTGGCGATAGGAGCGGGCCGGCTCCGCCGGGTCGAGGTCGACGCTCGGCGCGGGGTCGTCGCCCCCGGTCGTGATCTCCCCCTCGGCGACGGAGGACCGGGTCATGCGCGGCCGGTGACGACTGGGGTGTCGATCACCGATGGTGTGCTGCGCAGCCGGAGCGGGTCGACGGTGCGCAGCGAGACCGCCGCCACCACGGACGCGAAGGTGGCCGCCGCGACATGCCAGAAGTTGTACAGCCCGATGGAGCCGTCCGGGTTGAACACCAGCATCAGCCAGGTGCACACGCCCACCAGCCACATGAGCGTCCCGGTGGACAGCGCGAAGCCGGCGGCCAGCGCCAGTGGCCACGAGTAGTACCAGGGCAGGGCCGCGGGCGACAGGATGACGATCGCGACGAAGGCGATGAGGATGCCGAACACCGCGTCGCGTTCACTGTGCTTGAACCGCCACCAGGTCCACACCAACAGGCCCAGCAGGGTGAGCATGCACAGCAGGCGGGTCACCTCGAGCACCGGGTCGAGGGTGAAGGGGGTGATCCAGGTCGTCATATGGGCCAACACCGTTGGCAGCGACAACCAGTTGATGATCTTCTTCGAGCCCGACAGCGCGGTCAACCAGCCGATCCCGACACCCGCGATGGCCGAGGCCGCCGCGAACACCACCGCGAAGACGGTGAGTCCCAGACCGGCGATCTTGGCGAACATCATCGCCGGATGCGGTAGCGCCTCCCGGTCGTCGCCGTCGGTTCCGTTGCGCTGTGCGCTCTCGGCCCGCCGGTCGCGTTCGTGCAACATCCAGATCCACACCAGGAACGGCAGCGCGACCCCCGCGGTCGCCTTGATCGCGACACCGATCGCGACCACCACGATGCCCGCCACATGATGGCGTTCCAATACCAGTGCGATACCGGCGCACATCAGGCCGACCATCAGCATCTCGTTGTGGACGCCGCCGATCAGGTGGATCAACACCAGCGGGTTGAGGACCGCCAGCCACAGCGCGACGGTCGGTTTGCCGCCGAGGTGTTTGGTGAGATACGGCACCGCCCACATCATCAGCGCCAGACCGGGCAGCATCACCAACCGCAGCGCGATGGTGCCCGCCACCACATTGTCGCCGGTGACGGTGGTGATGGCTCGCCCGAGCAGCAGGAACACCGGGCCGTAGGGGGCGGTGGTGGTGGTCCAGACGGTGCTGACGTTGTCCAGCAGCACACCCGGATTGGCGACCGGACCCACCTGGTACGGGTCGAAGCCGTCCCGCAGCAGGGCGCCCTGCGCCAGATAGGAGTAGGCGTCGCGGCTGAACATCGGCACCGCGACCAGCAGGGGGGCGATCCAGATCCCGACGATGGCGCGCAGCTCGTTCAACCGGACCCCGCCGTGGCCGAGGGTGGCCCGGCCCAACCGCACCCACGCGGTGACCATCATGAGCACACCCGCCCAGACGCAGATCGTCGACAGGGCATAGCCGTGCCCGAAGCGCAGCCAGGACAGGTGCATCGCTTCCAGCAGCGGATCGCGTTTGCGGACCCCACCGGCGCCGAACCCGCCGAAGGTGATCAGGATCGCGCCGAAGAACCCGAGTAGCGCCGCCTTGCCCTCCGGGCTGCGGAGAAAGATCGCGCAGAACCTCAGCCACGCCAACAGACCTTGACCGGATTCGGGTCCCCGACCGGTGTCCGCGGTGGCGCGACCGGTCTCGGGGGTGTGAACGGATGCGGTACGGGCGGACGTGGTGGCTGTGGCGCTCATATCGGGGGGTGGCATCTGGTGTCGGTCCCCCCGGGATTCTGTCGGCGGTCGCAACCGCGGGCGAATAGGTCGGCGCTTAGTCTACGGGGTCGGCGCCAGAGGCCACTCGGATGGTGCGACGCCGGCCGGTGCGATTTTTCCCCACAATGCGCTGGGCCGCGAGTTTTCCGGACAGCAGTACCGTGGGTACGCCGACCCCCGGGGTGGTGCCGCACCCGGCGAGGACCACGTTCTCGCTGGTCCACGGGAAGTTGTTCGTCCGGAACGGGCCGGTCTGACGGAAGACGTGCGCCGCCGAGAAGGGGGTGCCGGCGAGCATACCGCGCTGTTGCCAGGTCCGCGGGGTGTCGAAATGGTCCACCGTGAACGCGGTCCCGATATCGCGGTAGCCGCGACGCTCCAGCACCTCGAGCAGCTCGCGCAGATACGCCGGACCGAGCCGATCCCAGTCCAGTGGTGCCGAATCCAGATTGGGGCACGGTGCCAACAGCGAGAACGGTTCGTGCCGACCGTCGGGGCGGGTGATGTAGAGGCCGGGGTCGCTCAGCGCGGGACGGGTCAACAGCAGCGACGGGTCGCTCATCGGCCGCCCACCGCGGCGCGGGGTGATCTCGGCGAAGGTGGTGTCCCAGGCGGCGCCGAACTCGATCCCGTGATGCGCCTGCACCGGCCAGGTTTCGGTGACCGACACCGGTACGGTGCCATGTGCCACCACCGCCGACGGGGCCGCGCGCAGCGGTCGCCGGCGGCGTAGGCCGAACCGGTCGAGCGACCCCAGATCCGCGGTGAGCACCACCGCCTCACAGGGTAGTTTCCGTCCGTCGGCCAACAGGACGCTACGCGCGCGGCCGCGCCCCCACCCCAGCGGCCGGGTCGACGGACCGTAGTCGATGGCGGTGACCTCCGCCCCCAATTCCAGGCGTCCCCCCGCGTCGGTGAACGCCTGCGCCATGGCCTCGGCTATCGCGCGCATACCGCCGCGAGGGAAGTAGACGCCCAGGGCGGTGTCCATGTACGGGATCGCACCGTAGACCGCGAGCGCCTCGGCGGGCGCCATACCGGCGTACAGCGCCTGAAAGGTGAACAGGCGGGCCAATCGCGGATCGCGCAGGAATCGCCGCACCCGTGGGCCGAGCCTGCCGAAACCGCCGAGTCGCACGAGTTCGCGCAAGGCGGCCCGCTGCTGCGGGGACCGCACCAGATCCAGGGGGGAGTCGAAGTTGGCGTCCATGAATTCGCCGAACTCGGCCCGGTAGATGCGGCCCAGCCAGTCACGCAGCCGGCGGTAGCGTTTGGCCTCCTCCGCTCCGTAGACGCGGGCCACCTCCGCGCTCATCAGATCCACATCGGTGAAAACCCGGATATCGGATCCGTCGGCGAACCGCGCGTGATACGCCGGGGCCAGCTGCCGGATGCGCAGCGGCGGCACCAGCGAGGCGCGGTCGGCGCCCACCGCGGCCAGTGCGTCATCGATCAGTGCGGGCAGGGTGAGCACCGTGGCCCCGGAATCGATCTCGTAGTCGGCGAACCGATATCTGCCGACCCGCCCACCGACGTGATCCTCGCGCTCCAACACGGTCACCATACGTCCGGCCCCGGTCAGGTACAGCGCCGCCGACAATCCCGCCAGTCCGCCGCCGATCACCACGACATGATCGGTGGGTCCGCTCACGGTGCGCATAGAGAACTCCTGATCCGGTCGGTGGGAGGGGCGTGGTAGCGGTGGATCGGTCGACGGTGGAGCGCCGGATCGGCCGGCCGGTGGTGCCCGTCTCGGTGCTTTCGCCCTTGTTTCGTATACCAGTGTCCGGGGTCTGATCCGGTCCCGGGGCGGTCGATCCTCAGACGCTGCGCCGGGTGGCCGCCAAGGCCATGGCGCGGAGCCGTTCCTTGGCCTCCGGGGTCGCCGAGCTCTCCGCGAGCGCGGCCAGGGCGCGTTCGGTGAGTTCGGTGATGCGGGCCTCCACCGCATCGACGGCGCCGAGCTCCACGAACAGCGCGCGCAGCCGGTCGACCTGGTCGGGGCTCAGATCGGTGCCGATTTCGGCCCGGATACGGGCGGCGGTGTTCGGGTCGTCGCGTTCGGCCCGGCGCAGCGCCTCGGCCAGGAGAACGGTGCGTTTGCCCTCGCGTAGATCGTCCCCGGACGGTTTCCCGGTGACCGCGGGGTCGCCGAAGACGCCGAGAAGATCATCGCGGAGTTGGAAGGCGATACCGATATCGGTGCCGTAGGCGCGGTAGGCGGCGATCAGTTCCGGTCCGGCATCGGCGAGGGCGGCGCCCAGATGCAAGGGGCGTTCCACGGTATAGGCGGCGGTTTTGTACCGGTTGATGCGCAGTGCGGCCGCCACGGATTCGTCGCCGCCGGCCTCGCCGTGGATATCGAGCAGCTGCCCGCCGAGCACCTCGGTGCGCATCAGCGCCCACACCGGTGCGAACCGGGCGAGCGCGGCGCTGTCCAGTCCGGAGGCCTGCACCATATCGTCGGCCCAGGCCAGTGCGAGGTCGCCGAGCAGAATGGCCACCGATTCACCGAAATGGGCGGAATCGCCGGCCCAGCCGCGGTCGCGGTGGTGCTGTTCGAACTCGACGTGCACGGTGGGGTGGCGCCGACGGGTGCGCGAGGAGTCGATGATGTCGTCGTGGATGAGCGCGCACGCCTGGATCAGCTCGAGGGCGGCGCAGGTGGTGAGCACGGCGTCGGCGTCGCCGCCGTGCGGGTCGCCGCCCGCGCCGAGCCAGCCCGTCCAGGCGAAACCGGGACGGGTGCGTTTACCGCCGCGCAGCACGAACGACTCGAGTGCCGCGGCGGCGTCGACGAAGACGGGTCCGAGCGCGCCCACGCTTTCCCGGCGGGTGGTGAAGAAGGCGGTCAACGCCTGTTCCACGGCGGCGGCGAAGGCCGGCGTCCCCGGCGCGGCCGAGGTGGGGCCGGGCCTGGTCGGGGTACCTGGTCCGACGGACAGGATGACCTCCCGGATCGTTGTGGTGGTGGGAAGCGGCGATATGCCGCCGCCGATGACGCGGCCATGGGTATCGGGAGCCGATACGGCGGACCGTGTTCGGCAAGAATACGCGTCGCCCGGTCGCATCGCCGTGCAGCGGGTGTGTCGCCGGTCGCGCGATGGCGCATTCGACGACGTAGGGGACCTGCCGCCGGTTGTGTCCCCTTAGACTGAGCGCGTGACTTTCGACAACGCGCGGGGACTCCCGACCCCAGGCCGGCCGTCCTCCACGTCACCGATCGTCTCCGCGACGCCGTCGGTCGTGCAGAGTTTGCACCAGTATTCCGGTACGGGAGTGCCATTTTCGGTGGAGTTCTCCCCACCCCGCGATGCCGAGGGCGAACAGCGGCTGTGGCGGGCGGTACGCACCTTCGAACGGATGCACCCCGCCTTCATCTCGATGACCTACGGCGCCGGCGGCACCACCCGCGACAACACCGTGCGGGTGACCGGGCAGCTCGCCCAGGACACCACCCTGCTGCCGGTGGCGCATCTCACCGCCGTCGGGCACAGTGTCGCCGAGCTGCGTTCCATCGTCGGCGCGTACGCAGACTCCGGTATCCGCAATATCCTGGTGCTGCGCGGCGACCCCCCGGGCGATCCACTGGCGGAATGGCGCAGACACCCCGAAGGGGTCGAATACGCCGAGGAACTGGTGCGCATCGTGCGCGACCTGGGTGACTTCCACGTCGGGGTGGCGTCCTTCCCGCAGGGGCATCACCGCTCACCGGACCTGGAAAGCGACACCGTTCACCTGGCGGCGAAACTGCGCGCGGGCGCCGAGTACTCGATCACCCAGATGTTCTTCGACGTCGAGGACTATCTGCGGTTGCGCGACCGGCTCATCGCCCACGACCCGGTCGAGGGAGCCAAACCGATCATCCCCGAGCTGATGCCGATCACCTCGCTGCGCAGTGTGGCCCGCGCCGAACAACTGTGTGGGCGTCCGCTGCCGGAACGGGTGATGCAGCGGCTGCAGCGGGCGGCGGGCGACGGCCCGGAACCCGACCATGCCGCCGTTCGCGAGGTCGGTATCGAGATCGCCACCGAGATGGGTCGCCGGCTCATCGCCGAGGGTGCCCCCTGCCTCCACTTCATCACCCTGAACTTCGCCAAGGCCACCAGCGAGGTGCTGGCCAACCTCGGATACGGGGAAGCGGTGCCGATCAGCGCCTGAACCCGCCGTGCCGCACCGGCCGGTCGGGCCGCGGCGCCAACCGCCGTCCCTTCCAGCTCAGCGTGTCCCGGCGTCGGGCTCGATGCGAGCGCGCCCACAACAGCAGATACCCGGCGATCGATACCGGATGTGCCGCCGCGGCCACGATATCCGGACCGCGAGGCCGACCCCCGCGGTCGACGGATGCCGCCATCAGCCGTCCCGCGACGGCCGCGGCATACCCGAGCATGCCGATCCGCCGTAGCCGGCCGCGCCCCAGCACGGCCGCCGCCGGAGGCAACCAATACGCCAGTGCCGCCACCACGGCCACCGCCACCCCACCCGCCGCCGAGCCGCCGTAGGCGGACCACAACCACCGGGTGTATCCCGCCTCGACCTCGGCCGCCCCGCGATACATCCGGGTCGCGGCCAGTCCGCCCGCGGTCGCCGCCGCCGTGCGGTAACCGGCTCGGCGCAGAACGCGGGCGATATCGAGGTCCTCGGTGACGCTGTCCGCCACCGCCGCATGTCCCCCGATCGATCGGTAGGCGGCGGTATCGACCACCAGGAACTGGCCGCAGGCCACCACCGTCGACGGCCGCCGCCCACGATCGGTGGCCACCACCGGCAGGGTGGAGGCCCACGACCAGCACAGCAGTGGTTGGACGAGCCATTCGGCCATGGACGCGGCCCGCTGTCGGGGCCACGGCGACAGCAGCGCCACATTCCGCTCGCGGAGTTGCCCCACCGCCGCGGCCACGGCCGTCGGTGCGAGCCGCACATCGGCGTCCACGAAGACCAGCACGGTGGGCTCGGATTCCGGGGTCGCCGCGGCGGTGCGGGCCCGGTCGGCGAGTTGCGCGCAGGCCGCGGACTTGCCCGTCCAACCGGTCGGTGGCGCGGCGGGGCCGTGGACGAGGACACAGCGTGAATCGCCGGCCATGGCCGCCCGCGCCGCCGCGGCCGTTCCGTCGGTGGAGGCGTCGTCCAGGACCAATACCCGTAGTCGGGACACCCCGGTCTGCGCGCGCAGATCCCGGATCAGCCGGGGGAGGCGATCGGCTTCGTCGCGGGCGGGAACGCACACCGTCACCGGTTCGTCGACCGGCGCCGGATGACGGGACAGCCGGGGCAGGGTCAGCCGATTCCAGATGGTGAGGGCGCAGCCCAACAGGGCGATACCGGTTCCGCAGCCGGCCGCACGCGTGACGGCCCGGCCGGCCGCAGCGGATGACATCGACCGTCTACTCGGGATTGCGGACCAGCTCCCACCAGCGGCGTAGCGAGAATCCCTGCGGTGCGCCCGGTGCCGGCGGGTTGCGGTCGAGATAGGCCAGCGCCGCGATCAGCGCCGCGACGGCCAGGGTGACTCCCCCGACGATGCCCGCCCAGCCGGCGAACGAGCGGGTATTCGGATCGGCGTAGCCGACCTCGGCACGAATGAGGCTCACCTCGCCGGGCGGCATCTTCCAGGTGACGATGGTGTCGCCCTCGCGGGTTCCGTTGGTTCTGCCGACTCGGGTGGGGAAGGCCACGCTGAGTTGAACGTCCGAACCGTGGGGCGGCACGGATTCCAGATCGACCCGGCCCTCCAGGGTGACCAGATCGCCACTGCGCCGGAATTCGAGCTGGAACATCCCCTGCGCCTGGTCCGACATCTGGGACAACTGTTGTACCTCGCCGAAATTCAGATCGTCGAAGTACACCTCACTGCCCACATAGCCGTCCTGGTTGTACGGCTCGACCCGGACCCGACCGGCCAGCGACTCCGGCGCCTTCAGTTCCGGTCCCTTGTCCTCACCGTTCTCCGGCACCACGGCGGCCACGATCCGCCCGGACACCCGGTCGTTGGACGACACACCCATGGAGGTCTGCAACCGCAGGCAGCCGGCGAGCGCGGGCACCATCAGCGCCGTCAGCAGAACCAACGCCGCCACCCGGACCCGTCGGCGTGCTCGACCGAAACGAAAAGGGAGATTTCGCGAAGGCAGCGGGCTCGACCATCGGACCGGGGTATCGGGTGTCGGGGGAACGGGACTCGGCTGTTGCACGGATGACATCGTGCCAGGCTTCCCACCGCGCCTGCCACGCGACGGGCGCAGGCATGCGAGAGTGAGATCTCACCGCCGCGCCGTGACGGGAATCCGATCCGTCCGGGCCTGCCGCACCAGGTGGGCCAGTAGTGGAATCCCGAGCACGGCCAGTCCGACGAAGCCGTAGACCGCGGAGTGGGGCAGGCCGAGGAACACCGCGTGCGCCAGCGTGGAACCGAGCCAGGTCCACAGGAATACCCCCACCGGTACGGCAACCGAGACATCTCGTTCCGGTGCGGTGCGTTCCCACAGCATCACGGCTCCGGCCATGATGGCCGCCACCGCGAACCAGCCCAGATAATTCGTATACGGAATGGGATCCGGTCCGGGCAGACCGGCGTCGGTCACGCACCAGCGCCAATGCCCGTCGGCGACCATCTGGGGATCCAGGAACAGATCCCAGCCCACCGCCCCGAGCGCCGTCGCGCCGACCCGATGCGCCGGACCGTCGGTCAGCAGCCCGGCGACCACCCAGATCGGATAGAGTCCTCCCGTCCACGCCAGTGGGACCACCAGCGGCACATCGGCAATCGCCGGTCCGAGTCGATCGAGGGCGTAGTCGTAACAGCCGAACGGTATCCCGGTCGCGGTGCCGATCGCTTCCACCACCCACCCGAGACCCGACACGATTACCAGAAATCCCACCGCATACCGGGTTCCGCGCGCCACGGCCGCATGTGCCAGCGCCGTCCCCGCGGACAACAGCACCACCGCCACCGTCACCCGATCGCGGGCGGCTCCGGTGGTGAGCGGATAACAGATCTGCGCGACAACCAGCAGCACCGCCAACCCGAAGGGGGCCGCCTCGTATCGGCTCGCGGCGACCATCCGGCCGGTCATCGGCGCAGCAGGCGCCGGATACCGCGGTCGTCCCGCAACACCAGCCGGGCCGCGGTGCGGCCGCTCGCCCCGGAGACCCCGCCGCCGGGATGGGTGGAGGCACCGGTGAGATACAGACCGGGCGCGCCGGGCACCCGCTGCCCGGACAGCTCCGGCAGCGGCCGCCACATCATCATCTGGTCCAGCGCCATCTCCACATGCATGACATTGCCGCCGCGCAGACCCAGCTCGCGTTCCAGGTCGACCGGGGTCTGCACATAGCGGCGCAGCACGGTGTCGGCGAAGCCGGGGGCATAGCGGTCGACCTCGGCGATGATCTGGTCGGCCGCGCCGTCCGCCCGCGCGGCCCAGTCGCCGCCGTCGGCGAGCCGATAGGGATGCCATTGCGCCCACAGCGACAGTTGGTGTTCGCCGGGAGCGGCGATGGTCGGATCCAACGCGCTGAAACTCATGGCCAGCACCACGGGCCGCGGGGGAAGCAGACCACCCAGGGCCGCGCCGTGCGCCAGCCGCAGCTGCTGTCGATCCGACACCAACAATTGCAGACCGGTCGCGGATTCGGTCGTCGGGGCGTCCGGATAGCCGGGCAGCGCGCTCGTCGCGGCGCGCACGACCATACCGATCCCGGGGCCCACCCGGATACGCCGACACCATCCGTCGAGGACGTCGGCGTCGAAGTCACCGGCGCGCAGCAGGTCCAAGGTGGTGAGCACATGGGTTCCGGAGATCACCGTGCGGGCGCGCAGCTCCTGCCCCGTGGCGGTGCGAACCCGCCAGCCCGCCCCGTCGCGGATGAGTGCGGTGACCTCCGTGCCCGCCGTCACCTCGCCGCCGTCGGCGCGCAACCGGCTCACCAAGGCCTCGGTGAGGGCGCCGCTGCCGCCCACCGCCCGCCCCGGTGGGATACGGTGCATGAGCGCGGCGAATCCGACCATCGGGGCGGTTCCCGGTTCCGACATCGGGGGGCCGGACTGCGCCCCGAACCAGGCCAGTGCCGCCTTGAGCCGCTCGTCGTCGAAGAACGAGTCCAACAGGGCGTCCCCGGACTGGAGGAATTCGCGGGAGAGCGCGCTGCCGCCGTCACCGGTGTCCAGCCCCCAGAACGAGCGCAGCAGATGGCCCGGTGTGGGGCCCGCGCCGAATGCCCGCATGACCCGTGCACCGCGCGGTCCCCAGATCTGCACGAATCGCCGATAGGCGTCGGCGTCGCGTTCGGAACAGGCGGCGGCGATCGAGGCGCAGGTGCGGTCGAGGTCGCGGTGGAAGACGATCGGTGCGGCGCCCGTCCGCGGGCACGCGGGGGCGAAACCCCAGGGGTCGCAGTCGAGATAGCGCAGCCCGAAGCGGGCCAGCTCCAGTTCCTCGATGATGCCGGTGTGCCGGATCATCAGATGGGCCGATGAGCCCCGATCGACCCGATGTCCGGGCAGGCGGGGAACCGTCGACACCGCCCCACCCAGCACCTCGTCACGTTCGAGCACCCGCACCCGGTAACCGGCCCGTGCCAGATAACAGGCCGCGACCAGCGCATTGTGGCCCGACCCGACAACCAGAACACTCACGACGGCACTACAGGGGCAGCGAGCGCCCGAGAATGGCGAAACGACGGTTGTCGCCCGCGAAGACGAAGTTGCGCAGTACGTCGCGGAAGCCCTGGCGCCGGTACAACCGCCAGGCCCGGTTGGCCTCCGCCTCCACCTCGGGCGTGGACAGCAGCACCGAGCGTTCGGGTCGCTCGGCCAACAGCCGCTCCAACAGGACCGAGCCGATACCGCGTCCCTGGGCGGTGGGGTGGACGTGCAGTTCGGTGAGCTCGAAATAGTCGCCGAGCATATTGCGGATGGCCGCCTCCGGCCAGCCCGCGTGCCGCATCCCCGCGTGGACCTGCTGTTGCCACCACTGATGCGGTGCGCCGTGATAGCCGTAGCCGATCGCCACCAGGGGGGATCGGCGCAGGTCGATGCGGCCGGACTCGTCGGGGACGACCGCGGCCACCGCCTGCCAGCCGGTGCGGGTGGTGTGTTCGGTCCACATGGGCGCGCGATGGTGTTCGGTGCCGCGCGGATACTCCATGGCCGCGACATACACCGCGAGCGCGTCGTGCAGCCGCGCGCGCAGTTCCGCGACCGACAGGTCGACGACGACCGGTGCGGGCAGATGGTCGGTCTCGAGGGCGGTCATGGCTCTTTCACGGTCTGTCCTGGCGCTACCCGAACGTGGGCGCGCAAAATTGTCGGTGGTGCTCTCTATATTCAAGCTCGAGCCAAACGTTCGAATACCTGTTCGGTCTCCGCGGTGCTCGACCAGCCTGCCATATCAGCGGGTCACCGTGGTGGTTGGTGGGTAACCGATGGAAGGAGGGCTATGTCGGGTCGAAGTGTTCATCCGGGACAGCCCGGCCGGGCGGGGATGTTGCTACGACGCGCCGACGGACTGCTGATGCAGGCGGCGGGCGAGCGGGATCCTCGGGAACGATTCCGCACCGCCTACCTGGGCGCACTGCGCGGTGCGGGGGCGGTACTGGCGCTCACCGGCGCCGATCGGGCGCCGCGAGCGAGCTCGCGCAATGCGTGGGTGATGCTACAACGTGCCGCGCCCGAATTCATCATGTGGGCCGACTACTTCAGCGGACACTCCGATACTCGGGCGGCGCTGGAGGCCGGGATACCGCGGGAGGTCGACGAGGACCAGGCGGACGAGTTCTGTTCCCGGGTCGCCGCCTTCCTGCACGATGTGGAGGATCTGGTCGCTCCGGTCGGTCGGTTGCGGGCCGCGGAAGATCACAGCGCCGCAAACGACCGGTGAGTTATCGGAGAGTAGGTGGTACGGCTCTGACCGAACTCGTATCATTGGTGTCAGATAGCCGCCAAGGGGTTATCTGCCGTCGACCCGGAGACGGCAGCCACGTCCTAGTGCCGGGGGAGGTACCGTGCCACTCTCCGAGCACGAGCAGCGCATGCTCGAACAGATCGAGAGCGCTCTCTATGCTGAGGATCCGAAGTTCGCCTCGTCCGTCCGTGGCGGACGTCTCCGAACGACATCGAGTCGCCGTAGACTTCAGGCTGCGGCGTTGTTCGTCATCGGTCTGTTTCTGCTCGTCGCGGGTATCGCCGCTCCGGTGAAGCCCGGTGGTTTTCCGATCATCAGTCTGGTCGGTTTCATCGTCATGTTCGGTGCCGGCGTGCTCATGCTGCTCGGCAGCGACTCCAAACGAGCCCCGGGCAGCGGTGGGGGCAACTCCTCCGTGACCTCCTTGGGTTCGCCCGGTGGTCGAGGTCGACAGCGCCGTGCCGGCGGGTTCTCCGAGCGCATGGAGGATCGCTTCCGTAGAAGGTTCGAGCAGGACTGACCACGGAGCCTCGTAGCAGGTATTCCGCGAACGGCGGTGCCACACCGAGAGCCGGTGTGGCACCGCCGTTCGCGTCGTATCCACTTCCGTTTCCCGGATCCGTTCCGCCGGTGTGAACACGACTTCACATCGTCTCCCACATCCCCCCACCGCCGGGATCGCGTCGGTGATCGCCGCCTGTCCGAAACGTCCCGAGCGGCATGTTTGCTGGAAGTTTTCGGGCCTGTCCGTGGCTCGAGGCGATGACGCGCGGAGGGAGGCAGGACGTATGAAGCTTCTCCACCGTGGTGATAGCTGAGATGACCTGCGGAATCGGCGAATCGGGGAGGGAGATCACCCCGTGTTTCGATTGAAAGTGGGGGAAAGTGGGGTAATGTGGAGCGCGCACTACAGGAGAGGCCGAAAGGCACTCGGCCGGAACATCCGGCCACACATCAGCCGAGGTGGTCCGGTAGGGAGGTATCGGGGTGTTTCTCGGTACCTACACACCACGGCTGGACGACAAAGGGCGACTCACGTTGCCGGCGAAGTTTCGAGACGATCTGGCGGGAGGGTTGATGGTCACGAAGGGACAGGACCACAGCCTTGCCGTGTACCCCAGAGAGGAATTCGCCGCGCTCGCCCGTCGGGCCGCCGCGGCCTCTCGGAGCAACCCGAAGGCGCGTGCGTTCGTTCGGGCGCTTGCGGCCGGTACGGACGAGCAGCGACTGGACGCTCAGGGTCGGATCGTGTTGTCGGCGGAGCATCGACGTTACGCGGGCCTCGATCGAGACTGCGTGGTGATCGGTTCGGTCGACTTTCTGGAGATATGGGATAAGCAGGCTTGGGAGTCCTACCTCGCCGAGCACGAGGAGGACTACGCACAAGCGAGAGACGAGGCGCTGGGCGGGATTTTCTAGTCCGCACGAGTGCCACGCGGCCTCTGCCCGGACGCGGACCCTGACGTACTTCCCCGACGCCAGGTGCCGCTTCGGTCAGAGACCCCGCGGCATTCGTAATCACCGCCGGATCCCTCTGTCGCGCATTCTATGGACGTGAGTCACCCAGTAGTTGTTCAACCGCGGATACCCGTGTACCCCGTGCCCGTATGGAGGTGCGGAGGTGCGCGGTATACGACGAAGCGAGGTAGATCCGGGAGGTCGAGGTGAACCGTGCAGACCACGGATCTCGCCACATTCCCGTACTTCTCACCCGCGCGGCCGAATTGCTCGACCCGGTATTGGCCGCCCCCGACGCGGTCTATCTCGACGCCACCCTCGGCCTCGGCGGACACGCCGAGTACTTTCTGCGCACCCATCCGAACCTGCGCCTGATCGGGTTGGATCGCGATACCGTCGCCCTCGAACACGCCGCTGCCCGACTGGCGGTGTATCGGGACCGAATCACCCTGGTGCACACCAGATACGACGGTATCGCCGCCGCACTGGCCGAGGCGGGACTGCCTTCCATCGGCTCGGTCGACGGCATCCTGATGGATCTGGGGGTCTCGTCCATGCAGCTGGACGAGACCGACCGCGGCTTCGCCTATTCGGTGGACGCGCCACTGGATATGCGAATGGACCCCACCACCGGTCCCACCGCCGCCGATGTGCTCAACACCTACGACCGCGGCGAACTGATCCGGGTGCTGAAAACCTATGGCGAGGAACGATTCGCGAACCGGATCGCGAGCGAGATCGTGCGGCGCCGCGCGCAACGGCCGTTCCGCACCAGTGCGGAACTGGTGCGGTTGCTCTACGACACCATTCCGGCTGCGACCCGGCGCACCGGTGGGCATCCGGCCAAACGGACCTTCCAGGCATTGCGGGTGGAGGTCAACGGTGAACTCGATTCGCTGCGTGCCGCATTACCCGCCGCGCTGGACTCGTTGCGCCTCGGCGGTCGGATCGTCGTCATGTCCTATCAGTCGCTCGAGGATCGGGTGGTGAAGCAGGAACTGACCCGGCGCGCGACCTCCCGGACGCCGATCGACCTGCCGGTCGAACTTCCCGGTATGGGACCGGAATTCCGGGTATTGACCCGAGGTGCGGAACAGGCGACCGCGGCCGAGATCGAGGACAATCCGCGTGCGGCTCCCGTGCGGATGCGCGCGGCGGAACGGATCTCGGAACAGGAGGCGTGATGGAGCTCGGGCGCGCGGCGGTCCGTTGCCCCCGCGGGGCGCGCAAGCGCCCACGCGGCACGGTGGGGCGCGGTTCGACGACCGGACCGGGCACGCGGAAGCGGGGGATATCGGGATGAGTGTGCGCACACACCACAGCGAGGCCGATCGACCGGCCCGCCGCGCCCGATCGGCCGATCAGGGGAAAACCGCTGCCGCGCAACGCGCCTATGCGCGACGAGGCCGCCGGACCGAGGGGCGCTCGTCTGCCGGCGCGGTATTGGCGGCGCGGGACAGGTCGACGACGGCCGGCCGGATTCCGTTCGTCGTGGCGATCATGGTGATGATCGGTTGTGGACTCGCACTCACCCTGTTGCTGACCACGCGGGCCGCCGAGGCCAGCTATCAGCTCGGCGACGCCCGCGCCGTCAATCGGGCGCTCGCCGACGAGCGCGCGGCCCTGCGGCGGGAGGTGGCCGCGGCCGACTCCCCGCCCGAACTGGCCGCCCGGGCCCGCGAACTCGGAATGATCCCGGCCATGGATCCGGCGCGGCTGCTGGTCGGTCCGGACGGGAAGGTCACCGTGATCGGTGAACCGAGACCCGCGCAGGGCACCCCGGTGCCGCCGCTCAACCCGCCGCCGCCCACCCCTCGCCATGGCCCGACCCCCGGAGAACGGCTCGTACCGGTCACCACCACTCCGCCGCCACCCGCGCCGGTGCTCGAGGAGGGCGGCGTCGTCGCGGCACCACCCATGGACGGCGAGCCTGCGGGGGAGGAGGCCCCGGCGACCACGGATGCGGTATCCCCGGAAGACACCCCACAACCACCCGAGGTGCCCACGGAACCGGGAACAGTCGACCCACCCTCGTCGGATACGGACCCCGCGTCGACGGACGGCGCATCCGAAGTGACACCCCCGACCCCACCCGGTGACGCCCCCGTGGATGGGGTGGACGCACCGGCGAGCGCACTCGACGGCAACCGGCCGAATACTCCCGAACCCTTCGTCGAGAGCTCCACGGAGGGCGCCGCGGGACAACCATCCGACCAGCGGGCGCCCCGCGAGGAGGTGCGATGAATCAGGGCAGGCCCGGCGGCGGTCGAGGACGGGGGGCCACTCGTCGCTCCGCGCCGCGAACCACGGCGCCCCGCCGGGCGGCATCACGGAAATCGGCATCCGGGAAAGCGATTCCGCCCAAACCGAGGTCCCGGCCGCGTGCCACGATATCGGCGGCGGACCGGTCCTTCCGATTGCGGATGAGCGCCGGTCGGATCGCCATGCTGCTGGCGCTCGTCGTCGTCGCCCTGCAACTGTTGTGGATCCAGACGGTTTCCGCGCCCGAATTATCGGCGCAGGCGGCGAGTCAGCGCACCGTGCACCAACCCGAACCGGCAACCCGCGGCACCATAACCGACCGGTACGGCACCGCGTTGGCCTTCACCCTGGTCGCGAAAGCGTTGAATTTCCAACCGGTTCAGGTGCGCAAACAGCTCGCCGAGGCACGGGCGAAGGACGATTCGGCCCCCGACCCGGAGGAACGGCTGCGCGCCATCGCCGCCACCATCCACGACAAGCTCGGTTCCCGCGCCCCCTCGGAAGCGGATCTGCTCGAGAAACTGCGCAGCGACGAGCCCTTCGTCTATCTGGTCCGCAATGTCGACGCCCGGATCGCGAGCGAGATCACCGAG
Source organism: Nocardia paucivorans NBRC 100373 (assembly GCF_000308675.1). GTDB lineage: Bacteria > Actinomycetota > Actinomycetes > Mycobacteriales > Mycobacteriaceae > Nocardia > Nocardia paucivorans. The sequence continues at coordinate 21,881 of NZ_BAGE01000034.1, forward strand.
GAATTCCCCGAGGTCGGTGCGGAACGACAGGATCTGCGGGAATATCCGGGCGGATCACTGGCCGCCAATATCGTCGGCGCCACCGGGTGGGACGGGCACGGACAGATCGGGTTGGAATCTGCGCTGGACTCGGTGCTCGCCGGCACCGACGGATCGCACACCTACGACCGAGGTTCCGACGGCGCGGTCATTCCGGGTAGTCGACGCGATCACCAGCCCGCCGTCGACGGGAACAATGTCGAACTGACACTGGACTCGTATCTGCAGTACTACGTTCAGCAGCAGGTGCAGCAGGCCAAGGACAAATCCGGGGCTCGTTCCGCCTCGGCGGTGGTCCTGGACGCCAAAACCGGTCAGGTGCTGGCCATGGCCAACGACGGCACATTCAATCCGGCGCTGGGGCCGCAGCACTGGAAACCCTCCGGTCTGGACAATCCGTCGGTGACCCAGCCGTTCGAACCCGGTTCGGTGAACAAGATCGTCACCGCCGCCGCTGCGCTCGAGTACGGACTGACCACCCCCGACGAGGTGCACGAGGTGCCCGGCAGTATTCAGATGGCCGGGGTGACGGTCGGCGACGCATGGGATCACGGTGTCGTGCACTACACCACCACCGGCATCTTCGGTAAATCGTCCAATGTCGGGACCCTCATGCTGGCGCAGCGGGTGGGCGAGGACCGGTTCGCAGATATGCTCACCCGGTTCGGGCTGGGCAGCCGCACCGGTGTCGGACTGCCCGGCGAGAGCGCGGGTCTGCTGCCCGCCCGCGACCAGTGGTCCGGCGGCACCTTCGCCAACCTGCCGATCGGACAGGGTCTTTCGATGACGACCCTGCAGATGACCGGGATGTACCAGGCCATCGCCAACGACGGGGTGCGGATTCCGCCGCGGATCATCCGCGCCACCATCGCCCCGGACGGTACCCGCACCGAGGAACCCACCCCGGACGGGGTGCGGGTGGTGAGTCCGGAAACCGCACGTACCCTGCGCACCATGTTCCAGGCGGTGGTCCAGGACGACCCGAGTGGAGTGCAACTGGGCACCGGCGTGCCCGCGGCGGTGCCCGGCTATCGCATTGCGGGCAAAACCGGTACCGCACAGCAGGTGGATCCGAACTGTCGGTGTTATTCGACATCGTCGCACTGGATCACATTCGCGGGTATGGCGCCCGCCGACAACCCCCGCTACGTCATCGGCCTGATGTTGGACGCCCCGGTCCGCAGTTCCGATGGCAGTGGTGGACAATCCGTGGCCCCGCTGTTCCACAACATCGCCTCGTGGGCATTGCAGCGCGACCGTATCCCACCGTCGACCGAGCCCGATCCGCGGTTCGTGCTGCAGGCATCGTGAATCGGCGAACCGCGTTCGGCTCCGAGACCCGGCGTCGGTAACCTGACTCGTCGTCCGTGTACGCGTTCCACAACCAACGCAGAGAGGATCCCTGTGCCCGCGCAGTCCAGCCAGCACGCGCTCCGGCCGGCCCGGCCGCCGTCGACGCCGCTGTCCGACCTGCTGGAACTGATCGCCGCGCAGCCGCGGCAGGACGTCCCCGCCGATCTCGTGGTCACCGGTATCGAACAGCGCTCCGACGCGGTTCTGCCCGGTGACCTGTTCGTCGCATTGCCGGGTTCCCGCGCGCACGGCGCCCGATTCGCTCGGGCCGCGGTGGAGCGCGGTGCGGTGGCGGTGCTCACCGACGCCGAAGGCGCCGAGTTGGCCGGTGAGTTGTCCGTGCCGGTACTGGTGCGGTCGCACCCGCGGGCGGTGCTCGGGGAACTGTCGGCGGCCGTCTACGGCAACCCGTCGCAACGGTTGCGCATCATCGGCATCACCGGCACCTCCGGTAAGACCACCACCTCCTATCTGGTGGAGGCCGGATTGGCCGCCGCCGGTCTGTCCACCGCGCTGATCGGCACCATCGAGACCCGCATCGGGGGGCGCCGGGTGCCGAGTGCTCTGACCACCCCGGAAGCGCCGCAACTGCACGCCATGTTCGCGCTGATGGTGGAGCAGGGGGTGGACGCGGTGGTCATGGAGGTGTCCAGTCACGCGCTGGCATTGGGGCGGGTCGACGGGGTGCGGTTCGCCGTGGGGGCCTTCACCAATCTGTCGCAGGACCATTTGGACTTCCACGCCGATTTCGAGGACTATTTCGCGGCCAAGCGCCGGCTGTTCGAAGCCGGTTCGCCGGTCGCCGCGCGCACCGCCGTGGTCTGTGTCGACGACGCGTGGGGACGGCGTCTGGCCGACGAATTGGCCGATCCGATCCGCGTCGCCACCACCACCGACGAGGCCGACTGGACGCCGGCCGTGCCCGCCCGGCCGCACGACGGGGAGCAGGAGTTCACCGCATCCGGTCCCGACGGTGAGGTGGTGGTCCGGCTGCGTCTGCCCGGCGATTACAACGTCGCCAACGGACTGTTGGCAGTGGCGGTCTGCGCGGCTGCGGGGGTCGAGCCGCAGATCGCGGCGCCCGCGCTGGCGACGGTGGACGTGCCGGGGCGGATGCAGCGAGTGGAGCGCGGTCAACAGTTCCTCGCACTGGTCGACTACGCGCACAAACCCGCCGCTCTGGAGTCGGTGATCGCCACGCTCCGCGGGCATCTGGCCGCGGCGGGCTCCGGTGGTCGGTTGGCGGTGGTGGTCGGCGCGGGTGGCGATCGGGATGCCGGGAAACGTGGTCTGATGGGTGCGGCGGCGGCGCGTGGCGCCGATCTGCTGATCGTCACCGACGACAACCCTCGGAGCGAGGACCCGGCCGCCATTCGCGCCGCGCTGTGCGCGGGCGCGGCGAATATCCCCGAGAGCCAGCGCGGTGAGGTACGCGATATCGGCGATCGAGCCGCCGCCATCGAGGCCGCGGTTCGGTGGGCGCGACCCGGCGATGTGGTGTTGGTCGCCGGTAAGGGACACGAAGTAGGGCAGGAGATCCAGGGCGTGAAATATCCGTTCGACGATCGCGAAGTGCTCGCGGCGGCGATCGAGGCATTACGACAGGACGGTCCGCAGAGCACGAATGCGGAGGACTTGACGGTTCCATGATCGACATGACACTGCGGGACATCGCCGACGCCGTGGGCGGTGAGCTGCACGACGTCGACGACCCGGAGGTGCGGGTGACCGGGACGGTCGAATTCGATTCGCGCCGTATCGGTCCCGGGGGGTTGTTCCTCGCCCTGCCGGGCGAGCACGCCGACGGCCACGACTACGCGGCCGCGGCGATCGCGGCGGGCGCGGTGGCGGTGCTGGCCGCCCGACCGGTGGGGGTGCCCGCCATCGTGGTCTCTCCCACGCCCGGTGCGCTGCCGCCGGGCTCCCTCGCGCTGGCCCATGATTCCGACGGTTCCGGTGCCGCGGTACTCACCGCGCTGGCCGCATTGGCCGAGACCAGTGTGCGGCGGTTGGTCGCCGCGGGCGGGTTGACCGTCGTCGGGGTCACCGGTTCCTCCGGGAAGACCTCGACCAAAGACCTGTTGTCGGCGGTGCTGGCCCCATTGGGGTCGGTGGTTGCGCCGCCGGGCTCCTTCAACAACGAACTGGGTCATCCGTGGACCGCATTGCGCGCCGACGCCGAGACCCGGTTCCTGGTGCTGGAACTGTCCGCGCGCGGCGCCGGCCATATCGCCGCCCTGGCCCGGGTGGCGCCGCCGAGTATCGGAGTGGTGCTCAATGTCGGCACCGCCCACCTGGGCGAATTCGGCGGCCGGGAGGCGATTGCGCAGGCCAAGGGAGAACTCGTCGAGGCATTGCCGGCCACCGGTCTGGCCGTCCTCAACGCCGACGATCCGCGGGTGGCGGCCATGCGCGAGCGCACCGCGGCCCGCGTGGTCACCGTTGGGTGCAGCGCCGACGCGGATATCCGGGCCACCGATATCACCCTCGACGAACAGGCGCGGGCCGTATTCGTCCTGCACACCCCACACGGCAGCACCGAGGTCCGGTTGGCCGTGCACGGTGAGCATCAGGTCGGAAACGCCTTGGCCGCGGCCGCGGTGGCCCTGGAATGCGGCGCCGATCTCGACACCGTCGCCGCCGCTCTCTCCGACGCCAAGGCCGTATCGGCACGGCGGATGGACGTGCGGACCACCGAGCGTGGGGTCACGGTCATCAACGACTCCTACAACGCCAACCCCGATTCCACGCGGGCTGCGCTCAAGGCGTTGGTCACCATGGCCCGCGCGAGTGAGCGTCCGCGGCGCAGTTGGGCGGTTCTCGGCGAGATGGCCGAACTCGGTGAGGAATCGGTGATCGAACACGATCGCATCGGTCGGCTGGCGGTCCGGCTGGACGTCGACCGGCTGGTCGTGGTCGGTACGGGACGACCCTCCCGGGGCATGCACCAGGGCGCGGTCATGGAAGGCTCCTGGGGCGAGGAATCGGTCCTCGTCCCCGATATCGATGCGGCGATCGCACTGCTCGACACCGAAGTCGAGGCGGGCGATGTGGTTTTGGTCAAGGCCTCGCAGTCGATCGGACTGTGGGCCGTGGCAGAGTACTTGCTGGCCGCCGACGGCCGGCAGCGGGCCGGTGACCCTCACCAGGTCTCGGGCCAGGGTAGTACGGAGGCAGTGCGGTGAGGCAGATCTTGTTCGCGGCGGCGATCGCGCTGGCGGTGTCGATCATGTTGACCCCGCTGCTGATCCGGATATTCGCCCGACAGGGCTTCGGGCAGGAGATCCGGGTCGACGGTCCGGCCAGCCATCAGTCCAAACGCGGCACACCGACCATGGGCGGTGTGGCCATCCTCATCGGTATGTGGGCCGGCTACCTCGGCTCGCACCTGATCGGTATCGGCTATGACGCCGAGGGGCCGACCGCGTCGGCGCTGCTGGTCCTCGGACTGGCCACCGCTTTGGGCGGGGTCGGGTTCATCGATGACTTCATCAAGATCCGCAAGGGTCGCAACCTCGGTCTCACCGCCGCCGGCAAGTACATCGGCCAGATCTCCGCGGCGGTGGCCTTCGGTGTCCTTGCCCTGCAGTTCTCCAACGGTGGGCTCACCCCGGCCAGCCGGCAGCTGTCCTATGTGCGCGATATCAACACCGTCTCCATGGGTGTGATCGTGTTCCTGGCGTTCGTGTGCCTGGTCGTGGTCGCCTGGTCGAACGCGGTGAACCTCACCGACGGATTGGACGGATTGGCCGCCGGCTCCATGAGTCTGGTGCTGGGCGGCTATGTGATCATCACGTTCTGGCAGTACTACCACGCCTGCGAGACCAAACCGGAGACCGGCTGCTACAACGTGCGCGATCCGCTGGACCTGGCATTGGTCTGTGCCGCGGGCACGGCGGCCTGTATCGGCTTCCTGTGGTGGAATGCCGCGCCCGCCAAGATCTTCATGGGCGATACCGGTTCGTTGGCCCTGGGCGGTCTGATCGCGGGCCTGTCCATCACCACCCGCACCGAGCTGCTGATGATCGTGATGGGCGCGCTGTTCGTGGCCGAGGCCGCCTCGGTGGTGCTGCAGGTGGCGGTGTTCCGCACCACGCGCAACCGGTTGTTCAAGATGGCGCCGTTCCATCACCATTTCGAGCTCAGTAAATGGGCGGAGACAACGGTGATCATCAGGTTCTGGCTGTTGGCCGCCATGGCGTCGGCGGTCGGTCTGGGCCTGTTCTACAGCGAATATCTCTCGGCGGTCGGGTGAACTGACAATGGTGGAATATTCTCCGCGGGCCCTGCGCTCCCCGGGACCCATGCTGGAATTCCTGCGGGGCCGCGATGTGCTGGTCGCCGGGTGGGGGATCTCGGGACAGTCGCTGGTCGAACCTCTGCGCGATATCGGCGCCCGTCCGGTGGTCACCGACAACGGCGCCACGGCATTGGCCGAGGCCGCCGAACTGGGACTGGAAGTGGCCACGAGCACGCAGTTGGAGGACAGCGACTGGTCGCGGTTCGCATTGGTGATCACCAGCCCGGGGTGGCGTCCGGATTCGCCGGTGCTGGCATCGGCGGTCGCCGAGGGCATTCCCGTCTGGGGCGATGTGGAGTTCGCCTGGTGGGTGGATCAGGCCCGGATCTACGGTCCGGCCCGCAAATGGCTGGTGGTGACCGGCACCAACGGTAAAACCACCACCACATCGATGGTGTACTCGATCCTGCGGGCTGCGGGTATTCCCAGTGTCGCGTGCGGCAATATCGGGCTGCCCATCCTGGACGCGCTGCGCCGCACCCCCGGACCGCAGGTGTTGGCGGTGGAACTGTCCTCGTTCCAACTGCACTGGGCGCCGTCGGTACGGCCGGAGGCCGGGGTGGTGCTCAATGTGGCCGAGGACCATCTGGACTGGCACGGCGGTCTGGACGCCTACGCGGCCGCGAAGGGACGGGCGCTGCTCGGCCGGGTCGGCATCGTGGGATTGGACGATCCCGTCGCCGCCGCATTGGCCCGTCGCTCCAAGGCTCGCCGCACTGTCGGATTCCGGGTCGGGGTACCCGCCGACGGGGAACTGGGTGTCGTGGACGGCAAACTGCTCGACCGTGCCTTCACCAAGGCCGCAATCCTGGCCGAGACCAAGGAGATCAGCCCGCCCGGACCGGCCGGTGTCGCCGATGCGCTGGCAGCCGCGGCGCTGACCCGCGCCATCGATGTGGCGCCGCAGTTCGTGCGGGAGGGCCTGGTCGAACACAAGGTGGGTCCGCATCGCGCGGCCCTGGTGCGGGAACTGGGCGGGGTCGAGTTCATCGATGACTCCAAGGCCACCAACCCGCATGCGGCCCTCTCGTCGATCCTGGCGCATCAGCAGGTGGTCTGGCTGGCCGGTGGTCAGCTCAAGGGCGCGAGCGTGGACGACCTGGTGGAAGAGGTGGCCGACCGGTTGGTGGCCGCCGTGCTCATCGGCGCCGACGCGCCGGTGATCGCGGAAGCGTTGGCGCGACACGCACCGGAGGTCCCCGTGGTCCAGTTGGACGCGGGGGACGATGCGTTCATGGGGCAGGCACTGTTGCAACGGGCGGCCGGGGAAACCGGCGACGCCGAACCGAATATCGCCGAGATCGTGATGGCGCGTGCCGTCCGGGAGGCGGCGGCGTTCGCCGGTCCCGGCGACACCGTGCTGTTGGCGCCCGCCGCGGCGTCGCTGGACATGTTCGACGGCTACAGCCATCGGGGCCGTAGCTTCGTCACCGCGGTGGAGGCCCTGGAGGACGGGGATATCGGGCGGCGGCTATGAGCTCGTCCGGTGCCCGGCACCCGCAGCTGGGCCGTTTCGGGGCCTGGTTGGCGCGGCCGTTGGCGTCGTTTCATCTGGTGGTGACCATCGCCACCCTGCTGACCGTGTTGGGGCTGGTAATGGTGCTGTCGGCTTCCAGCGTGGAGTCCTACGCCGATGGGGGCTCGGCCTATTCGCTGTTCATCCAGCAGACGCTGTACGCCGTGGTCGGGGTGGTGCTGTTCTACCTCGCGCTGCGGATTCCGGTGCGCCGGCTGCGGCAGCTGTCCTTCCCGTTGTTCGCGGTCTCGGTGCTGCTGCTGGTGCTGGTGTTGATTCCCGGGATCGGCAGCCGGGTCAACGGCGCGCGGCGCTGGCTCGATCTGGGGCTGTTCTCGGTGCAGCCGTCGGAGGTCGTCAAGGTGACCTTCGTGGTGTGGGGCGCACATCTGCTGGTCTCGCGCCGCGCCGAACACGCCGGTCTCAAGGATCTGATGGTGCCGTTGGTGCCGGCCGGTCTGCTGGTCTGCCTGCTCATCGTGTTGCAGCCCAATCTGTCGACCACCATCGCGGTGGGTATCGTGCTCGCCGCCCTGCTGTGGTTCGGCGGGGTGCCGGTGCGGCTGTTCATCACCATGGCGGTGGCCGGTCTCGTCGCCGCCGGTCTGCTCGCCCTGTCGGCCGGTTATCGGTCCGACCGGATGCGCGCGTTCTTCAACCCCGGCGACGATCCGCAGGGCATCAACTATCAGGCCCGGCAGGCCATGTACTCGCTCGCCGACGGCGGTATCTGGGGACGAGGATTGGGGCAGAGCCGGGCCAAGTGGAGCTATCTGCCCAACTCACACAACGACTTCATCTTCGCCATCATCGGCGAGGAGCTCGGGTTCCTCGGCTGCGCACTGGTCCTCGGCCTGTTCGCGCTGTTCGTCTACACCGGGCTCCGGATCGCGGCCCGCTCGGTCGATCCGTTCCTGCGGTTGCTCACCGCGACGGCCACGACCTGGATCGCCGGGCAGGCGCTGATCAATATCGGCTATGTGGTGGGGCTGCTGCCGGTGACCGGATTGCAGCTGCCACTGGTTTCGGCGGGTGGTTCGTCGCTGGCGATCACCCTGCTGATGTTCGGCATCATCGCCAATGCCGCCCGACACGAACCGGAGGCCGTCGCCGCCCTGCACGCCGGCCGGGACGGGCGGGTCAGCCGGCTGCTGCGGTTGCCGCAGCCGGAGGTGTACTCCCCGGGGCGGGCCCATTCCGCCCCCACCCGGTCGGCCCGAATCCGAAGTGGCGACCGGGGTCGCGCGCGGCCCGAGACGAGTGGTCACGGAACCCGCGCGCTCCGTACCACCCGGGCCTGGGAACCCAGCTACCCGGTGACACACGCACGAGAACGAGGAAGATCCAGGTGAGCGTAAACCGGTCCACGAACGAGAACTCGGCCACCGGGGCGGAGGGTTCGGGGCTGTCGGTGATCGTCGCCGGCGGTGGTACCGCCGGCCATATCGAACCCGCGTTGGCCGTGGCCGACGCGTTGCGCCGGATGGATCCCTCGATCCGGGTGACCGCCCTGGGCACCGCCCGCGGGTTGGAAACCCGACTGGTACCCGAGCGCGGCTACCCGCTGGAGCTGGTCCCGCCGGTCCCGCTGCCCCGGAAACCGACCATGGACCTGCTGCGGTTGCCCGGTCGGGTCCGGGCGTCGGTGGCCCGCACTCGGGAGATCATCGATACCGTGCAGGCCGATGTGATCGTCGGTTTCGGCGGTTATGTGGCGCTGCCCGCCTATCTGGCGGCGGGTAAGGGATTGTTCCGGCGGCGGAGCGCGGTTCCGGTGGTGGTGCACGAGGCCAATGCCAAGGCCGGTATCGCCAACAAGGTGGGCGCGCGCCGGGCGGCGCGGGTATTGGCGGCCGTACCCGATTCCGGGCTGGCCGCGGATGTCGTGGGCATTCCGGTGCGGTCGGCCATCACCTCGCTCGACCGGGCCGCGCTGCGCGCCGAGGCGCGCGCGCATTTCGGGCTGCCCGCCGAGGGGCCGGTGCTGCTGGTGTTCGGCGGCTCGCAGGGGGCGCGCTCGCTCAACGAAGCCGTATCCGGCGCGGCGCCGCAGTTGGCGGCGGCCGGGATCTCCGTGCTGCACGCGCACGGCCCCAAGAACACCCTCGACATCTCCGGCGCCGACTCGCCCGACGCGCCGTATGTAGCGGTGCCCTACCTGTCTCGGATGGATTTGGCCTACGCTGCCGCCGATGCGGTGGTCTGCCGGTCCGGGGCGATGACGGTCGCCGAGGTGTCGGCGGTCGGACTGCCCGCGGTGTATGTCCCCCTTCCCCATGGAAACGGCGAACAGGAACTCAATGCCCGGCCCGTGGTGGCCCAGGGGGGTGGCAGAATTGTGCCGGATTCGGAAATGTCCCCGAAATACGTGATCGATGAGGTGATACCGCTGCTCATGGACCCGGCACGAGTGCAGGAGATGGGGCGCGCCGCGGCGCATGCCGGCCATCGGGACGCCGCCGATACGGTGGCGCGGATCGTGCTGGAGGTGGCGGGCCGATGACGGAGGAGTATCCGGTTTCCGCGGCCGTCGACCGTTCGGCGCTGCCGTCGGAGCTGGAGCGGGTCCATATGGTCGGTATCGGCGGGGCGGGTATGTCCGGGATCGCCCGGATTCTGCTGTCGCGCGGCGGTTCGGTCTCCGGGTCCGACGCCAAGGAGAGCCGAGGCGTATTGGCCCTGCGCGCCCGTGGTGCCCAGGTGCGGATCGGCCACGATGCCGGCGCGCTGGACCTGCTGCCCGGCGGCCCGACCGCGGTGGTCACCACCTACGCCGCCATTCCCAAGACGAATCCCGAACTGGTGGAGGCCCGTCGGCGGGACATACCGGTGCTGCTGCGGCCCACCGTTCTGGCCGCGCTGATGAACGGCCACCGCACCCTGCTGGTATCGGGCACCCACGGTAAGACGTCGACCACATCGATGCTGATCGTCTCGCTACAGCACTGCGGACTGGACCCGTCGTTCGCGGTGGGCGGTGAACTCAACGAGGCGGGCACCAACGCCCATCACGGTAACGGCGATATCTTCGTCGCCGAGGCCGATGAGAGCGACGGGTCGCTACTGCAGTACACCCCGGATGTCGCCGTGGTCACCAATATCGAATCCGACCACCTGGACTTCTTCGGTTCCGCCGAGGCCTACGTCCAGGTCTTCGACGATTTCGCGGATCGACTGGGACCCGGTGGTCTGCTGGTGGTGTGTCTGGACGATCCGGGGGCCGCGGCATTGGCCCGACGGGTCGGCGACCGGCTGGCCGCCCGTGGCGTGCAGGTGCTCGGCTACGGCTCCGGTGATCCGGCCGAGGCCCCGGTTCCGATGGGGGTGCGGCTGCACAGCTGGGAACCGCGGGATGTCGGCGGTTTGGCCCAGTTCCAGTTGACCGGCGAGTCCGCGCCGCGCACGCTCCGGTTGTCGGTGCCCGGCCGACATATGGCCCTCAACGCCCTGGCGGCCCTGCTGGCCGCGCGGGCGGCGGGCGCGGATGTGGACGAGATCGTCCAAGGGCTGGAGGGTTTCGGCGGGGTGCATCGCCGGTTCCAGTTCGTCGGTCGGGAGAACGGGGTGCGGGTCTTCGACGATTACGCCCACCATCCGACGGAGGTGCGTGCCGTGCTCGGCGCCGCCGCCGAACTGGTCCGGCAGGAGGCCGCCGACGGTGCCAGATCCCGACAGGGCCGGGTGCTCGTGGTCTTCCAACCGCATCTGTACAGCCGCACCGCGACTTTCGCCGCGGAGTTCGGGTCTGCGCTCGATCTCGCCGACGAGGTGGTGGTGCTCGATGTCTACGGGGCCCGAGAGGAACCGCTGCCGGGTGTGAACGGTGCCCTGGTCGCCCAGTCGGTCGGCAAACCCGTGCACTACCAACCGGATATGTCGCGGGTCGGTCGGCAGGTCGCGGGCCTGGCCCGGCCGGGCGATGTGGTGATCACCATGGGAGCGGGCGATGTGACGATGCTCGGTTCGCAGATCCTCGACGGACTACGCACCCGTCCGCAGTACGGGCGGTGAGCGGGAGTGCGGTTCGGGGCCGAACTCTCCGGTGTGGGCGATTGGCGTCGGATTCGCCGGTGGGCGGTGCCGATCGTGGGCGTACTGGTGGCCTTGGGCGCCATCGCCTGGTTCACCCCGATGCTGGCGGTCCGCGAGGTGCGTATCGAAGGAGTGTCCGCGGTTCCCGAGGAACAGGTCCGCGAGTTGCTCGCAATCCCCGATGGGTTGTCGATCCTGCGCATCGATACCGCGGCCATGGCCACGCGGGTGTCGGAGATTCCGAAGGTGCGGTCGGTGCGGGTGCGGCGATCACTGCCGGCCACGGTGCAGGTGACGGTGCAGGAGCGAACGCCGGTGCTGTACTACGGCGATCCGCAGGAGGCCCATCTGTTGGATGCCGACGGGGTGGAGTACGCGATCGAGTCGGCGCCGATCGGGGTGCCGCGGTTGCGCACCGAGCATCCCGGTATGGACGATCCGCTCACCCGGGCCGCCGTCGAGGTGGCGACCGCATTACCGCCCGCGCTGGAAATTCAGGTCGACGAGGTGATTGCCCGGTCGTTGTCGGATATTTCGCTGACCCTGCGCGACGGCCGCGCGGTACTGTGGGGGAGCAGCGCGGACGCCGAACGCAAATCGGCGGTGGTAATGCCGTTGTTGACGCGCGAGGGGACCGTGTTCGATGTCTCGAGTCCCAGTCTGGTCACGGTAAGATGAACGCTACCCACCATGCCCGCTTCGACGGTGCGTACGCATCGTGTGCGGCGGTTGTCGAACGGGTAGGCGGTGTCGGTGCGGGAGGGGTGCCACGATGTGCGCCTTCGCCGGGGCGCTACCGTTCGCGATGCGGTATCCGGTGCGTCGGTACGAGGGAGTTCAACCAAGATTCTGGTTCTCACCTCGGCGCGCCTGCGAGCGGATCGCGACGGTGGCGAATAGCGTTCCGCACCAGTCGGATACTTGACATAACGCCAACCCTATGGTTGAGGCTTAGGGTTTGCCCGAAACGCGGATCGCTGGGACCCGGTGCCCACTTGACGCGGCCCGGTACCGGGCATCCGAAAACGACAGGCTTTGGATCGAAGGAAGGCGAGCGCCCATGACGCCCCCGCACAACTACCTTGCAGTGATCAAGGTCGTCGGTATCGGCGGCGGCGGCGTGAACGCCGTCAACCGAATGATCGAACAGGGACTCAAGGGAGTCGAGTTCATCGCCGTCAATACCGATGCCCAGGCGCTGCTGATGAGTGACGCCGACGTCAAACTCGATGTGGGGCGCGAACTCACCCGAGGGCTGGGCGCAGGCGCCGACCCGGAGGTCGGACGCAAGGCCGCCGAGGACCACAAGGACGAGATCGAAGAGGTGCTCAAGGGCGCCGATATGGTCTTCGTGACCGCCGGTGAGGGCGGCGGCACCGGTACCGGTGGCGCCCCGGTTGTGGCGAGTATCGCGCGCAAGTTGGGCGCGCTGACCATCGGTGTGGTGACCCGGCCGTTCTCCTTCGAGGGCAAACGCCGTGGCAATCAGGCCGAGGTGGGCATCAACCTGCTGCGCGAATCCTGCGACACCCTGATCGTCATTCCGAACGACCGACTACTCCAGCTCGGCGATGCCGCGGTGAGCCTCATGGACGCCTTCCGCTCCGCCGACGAGGTGCTGCTCAACGGTGTTCAGGGCATTACCGATCTCATCACCACGCCGGGTCTGATCAATGTCGACTTCGCCGACGTCAAGAGCGTGATGTCCGGTGCGGGTAGCGCTTTGATGGGTATCGGTTCGGCGCGGGGCGAGGGTCGTTCGGTGAAGGCCGCCGAGGCGGCGATCAATTCACCGCTGCTGGAGGCCTCCATGGACGGCGCGCACGGGGTGTTGTTGTCGATCGCGGGTGGTTCGGATCTGGGCCTGTTCGAGATCAACGAGGCGGCATCGTTGGTGCAGGAGGCCGCACACATCGAGGCCAACATCATCTTCGGCACCGTGATCGACGATTCGCTCGGTGACGAGGTGCGGGTCACAGTGATCGCCGCCGGTTTCGACGGCGGCGGCCCGGCCCGGCGCACCTTCGACGCCGCCACCGCGCGCGGCGCGGTCGGTGGCGGTCGGGCCGGAGAACTCGGGGCGGGTCGGCAGGCCGAGGTGGGGCACGCGCGCGCTCCCGAATTGGGAATCGGCCGCAGCACCGAAACGTCATCCGTTCGCGACGATGAATTGTCGACCGCCCGTTCGACCGATATCGCTTCCGGTATCGCCCGGGGGCCCGCTCCCAATTACCGCGAGCCGGAACGGATGCGCCCGCCGGTCGATCCGACGGTCACGCACAATACCCGGGCTCATATCCAGCCGCCCGATCCCAACGACGACGATGACGACGACGATGTCGACGTTCCGTCGTTCATGCGCCGCTGACCGTTCGGGACCGGAACCGGGGCCCGACGCGAATCGGTGGTGAGGGCTGTGGTTTCGCACTCACCGTGTTCTCGCCCGCGGCCGGTCCGTATCGTCTGCGACCGCGTGCCGATCGCGGATGAAACGGCTGCACACACCACATCGCGGGTCGAGGTGCGGCGGACTCCGTCCTCGGCTCGAACCCACTTTCCTACGGTCGGGTTCGGGTTCGGCGACGAGTTGTCTCCCGGTTCCGCCGACTAGGCTCGGTGTCATGACATCGGTACCGGTACTCGCGGTCCGGCGGGTGGTGACCACCCGCGCCGGCGGCTGCTCCGCGCCGCCCTACGATTCGTTCAACCTCGGTGACCACGTCGGGGACGACCCGGAGGCGGTGCGGCGCAATCGCGCTCGACTCGCCGAGACCATCGGTCTGCCCAACGATCACCTGATCTGGATGGAACAGATCCACGGCCGCACGGTGGAAATCGTCGACGGCCCCCGTCTCGACCCTGTCCCGGCGACCGACGCGCTGGTCACCACGGTCCCCGGGTTGGCGTTGGCGGTGCTCACCGCCGACTGTGTTCCGATACTGCTCTCCGACGACACGGCCGGCGTGATCGCCGCCGTACACGCCGGACGGGTGGGCGCCCGGATCGGTATCGTGCCGCGGGTTCTGGACACCATGATCTCCGTCGGCGCCCGACCGGAACGTATCGGCGCTTTGCTCGGTCCGGCCGCGAGTGGGCAGCACTACGAGGTGCCGGCGCAGATGCGCGCCGATGTCGAACGTCATCTGCCCGGGAGCGCCACCACCACGGTGCGCGGTACCCCGGGCCTGGACATCCGGGCCGGAATCCGTCGGCAACTACTCGACGCCGGGGTCGGCGCGATCGCGGAGGACCCCCGGTGCACCATCTCCGATCCGACCCTGTTCAGTCATCGCCGGGGTGCGCCGACCGGCCGGTTCGCGAGTGTGATCTGGATGCAGGCCGCATGAACCGATCCGTCACCACCGCCGACCCCGAGGTGCGGGCCGCCGAGCTCGAGGCCAATCTCCGCGCGCTGCTCGCCCGCATCGACGCGGCCTGCGCCGCGGCCGGTCGAGATCCGGCCACGGTGCGGTTGCTGCCGGTGACCAAGTACTTCCCGGCCTCCGATATCGAGCTGCTGTACCACCGTCTCGGCCGGCGGGAGTTCGGGGAGTCCAGGGCTCAGGAGGCCGGTGCGAAGGCCGAGACCCTGGCCGGTTTGCCGGATATCCGCTGGCACCTGATCGGTCGGTTGCAGCGCAACAAGGCCCGCCAGGTCGCACGGTGGGCCGATACCGTGCACTCGGTCGACAGCGAACGTCTGGCAACCGCCTTGGAGCGGGGCGCCACGGCTGCGTTGGAGAACGGGGAACGCACGACCGCGCTGCGGGTGCTGATCCAGGTCAGTCTCGACGCCGATCCGGAGCGCGGGGGCGCACCGCCCGCGAGCCTGCCCGCGCTGGCGGAGCATATCGCCGGTTCGTCGTCCCTGCGGTTGGCCGGTTTGATGGCGATCCCGCCATTGGGCGCCGATCCCGAGGAGGCCTTCGCGCGGCTGGCCGACCTGCATGCCCGGCTGCGCGCCGATCACCCCGATGCCACAGAGTTGTCCGCCGGAATGTCGGGTGATCTCGACTCGGCCATCGCGCACGGTTCCACCTGTGTGCGTGTCGGTACCGCTCTGATGGGTACCCGCCCGATAATCTCGGGCTAGCAAACAAACCTCATCAGTCACATTCGACACATATGCTGGACCGACGAGGGCTGAGCAAGACTTCAACTCCCGGCCGCCACCGGGGCGAAGGAAGGTCTACGTATGAGCACGCTGCACAGGTTCAAGGCGTATTTCGGCATGGTTCCACTCGAGGACTACGAGGACGACTATGTCGACGACCGCACCCCGCGTGGGGTGGATGAACGCAGCGTGCGACGGTCCCGCGACTATGCCGATCGGCAGGATTACGCCGACCGGTCGGACTATGGTGACCGATACGGTGACTCTCGCTACGATGTGCCCGACTACCGTGAACGCGAGTCGGTGTACAAGCCGGCCTATCAGTCCGGCTACCCGCCACGGCGGGACGAATACCCGGGTGACGCCTACGACGACTACGAGGGTCCGCGTCGGCCCACCCGGATCGATGCGGCCTCCTCCACTCGCTTCCGCTCCGGCGCCGGTATGCGCGGAGTCACGCGGGGAGCGCTCGCGGTCGATCCCGAAGCCGAGGAGCGGCGTCTGGAGGAGCGGGTGCGTCCCGATCCCGTCGCCGCCCGCCGTCCCGCGATCTTCGAGGACGGAGGTCCCTTGTCCAAGATCACAACGCTGCGCCCCCGTGACTACAGTGAGGCCGCGATCATCGGCGAACGGTTCCGTGAGGGCAACCCGGTGATCATGGATCTGGTGGATCTCAGCAATGCCGATGCCAAACGGTTGGTCGACTTCGCCGCCGGCCTGGCCTTCGCCCTGCGTGGCTCGTTCGACAAGGTGGCCACCAAGGTGTTCCTGCTCTCACCTGCCGATGTGGACGTCTCGGCCGAGGAACGTCGCAGGATCGCGGAAACCGGCTTCTACAACCAGAAATAGCCCCCGGTCCCGAAGGAGATCGCGGACTCGGGCCGTTCGACTCGGCGCGGGCATTTTGCACCGCGCCGATTTTCGGGCACAGTTGAAGTCGTGGCCTTGTTCGCGGTGCTGTACCTCGTACTGTTCATCTTCTGGCTGTTGCTGATCAGCCGGGTGATCGTGGAGTTCATTCGGAGCTTCGCGCGCGATTGGCGGCCCAGCGGGATCGTGGTCGTCATCCTCGAGGTGATCTTCACGATCACGGATCCCCCGGTGAAACTGCTCCGGCGGTTGATTCCGCCTGTGTCGCTGGGCGGAATTCGGCTCGATCTGTCGATAATGATCCTGCTCTTCATCGTCTTCATCCTGATGTCGATCGTCCGCGGGCTCGGATCGTCGGTAGCTCCGGTGTGACAGAATGGGCCGTGTAGACATTGCCAGAAGTGTTAGGTCTCATAAGACGCGCGAAGGGATCCCTCCATGCCGCTGACCCCAGCCGATGTGCACAACGTCGCGTTCAGCAAACCGCCGATCGGGAAACGCGGCTACAACGAGGATGAAGTCGACGCCTTCCTGGATCTCGTCGAACAGGAACTCTCTCGACTGATCGAGGAGAACGCCGACCTACGCCAGCGCGTTGCCGAACTGGACGCCGAGTTGGCCGATGCCAAGGCCAACCGCGGTCCGGCAACCGGGCCGAGTCAGCCGATTCAGCAGGCTCCACCGGAGCCGATCAAACCACCGGCACCGATACCGGCACCCCCTTCGCAGCCGATACCCGCCATCCCCGGCGTTTCGGGCGCCGCGCCCGATACCGCTGCCGATGCGAATCTGCAGGCGGCCAAGGTGCTGAGCCTGGCCCAGGAGATGGCCGACCGGCTCACCACCGACGCCAAGGCAGAGGCCGAGAGCCTGCTGGCGAACGCCCGGGCCAACTCGGAACGGATGGTCAGCGAGGCGCGCACCCGCTC
The DNA here is from genome assembly GCF_000308675.1 of Nocardia paucivorans NBRC 100373. Lineage (GTDB taxonomy): Bacteria > Actinomycetota > Actinomycetes > Mycobacteriales > Mycobacteriaceae > Nocardia > Nocardia paucivorans. The sequence goes on from NZ_BAGE01000034.1 coordinate 39,034, forward strand.
CGAGGCGATGATCGCCGATGCCCGGGAGAAGTCCGAGGCCATGTTGTCGGACGCGCAGAGCCGGTCGGACAACCAGCTGCGGCAGGCCAAGGAGAAGGCCGACGCACTGCAGGCCGATGCCGAGCGCAAGCACACCGAGATCATGTCGACCATCAGCCAGCAGCGCACGGTGTTGGAGAGCCGGATCGAGCAGCTCAAGACCTTCGAACGTGAGTATCGGGTGCGTCTGAAGTCCTACCTCGAATCGCAGCTGGAGGAGCTGGAGAATCGTGGGCCGGCCGTGCCGGTGGAGGGTGGCGACGCCTTCGACACCGGTGCCAACAGTCTCGCGCCCGCGTCGTTCGCGAAGGGTGGCAACTAGCCCGATACCACCAGGTGCGAACGGGCCACCTGGTATCCACTGGGGGTCATCATGCTTGTCTTGACGCTGGTCCTCGCTGCGATCGGCTTCGTGTTGCTGGTCGCCTCACTGATCACCGGTTCGGTGATCTGGGCGTGGGGTTGCATTGTGGTCTGTGTGATCGGTGCGGTGTTGTTGCTGGTCAGCGCATTGTCGATCAGTGGCTCTGATGACAGCGTGCCGCCGCAGCGGCAGATCAGGCGCTGATATACGGACACTGACACGCCACGCTGCGCGTCAGTGTCGGCGCCGATGAGCGCCGAATACAGATTTGACCGTTACGGCTAGAATCAAACATGGAAATCGGCATTGATCCGGCTATCACCGGGGAGCCTTCGGAAGAACGGCGACGCGCCGGGGTGGTCGGCGACCGTGGCGCACAGCTCAGTAGAACCGAACGGGTGAGCCCGTCACAGCTCGTAACGAGAGGTTCCGTACCCGTACGCGGGTGGTGGGACAAACGGGGTGGTACCGCGGTTCCGACGCACCGAGCGTCGGTGATCGTCCCCGTGCCGCATTCGAACCGCGCTTGTAGCGCTCGGCACGAGGAGACCTATCCGCGATGGCGGACGAGACTTCCAGAAGCAACGCATACCCCCGCGTCGACCTCGGCGGCGGTTCCGGTGCGTCCTTCCCCGATCTGGAACGGGCCGTACTCGACGCCTGGGCGGCCGACGACACCTTCCGAGCGAGTATCGAGCAACGGTCCGGCGCGGGCGACGCGACGGACGGGAGTGCTTCGGCCGGGACGGGGGGGGAGTTCGTGTTCTACGACGGCCCCCCGTTTGCCAACGGTCTGCCACATTACGGACATTTGCTCACCGGATATGTCAAGGACGTTATCCCGCGTTTTCAGACAATGCTCGGAAAGCGCGTCGATCGGCGTTTCGGTTGGGACTGTCACGGGCTGCCCGCGGAAATCGAAGCCGAAAAACAGCTGGGTATCACGGACAAATCACAGATCGATTCGATGGGGCTCGCGGAATTCAATGCCGCGTGTAAAACATCGGTGCTTCGCTATACCGATGAATGGCGTGAATATGTCACCCGCCAGGCCCGCTGGGTGGACTTCGACAACGACTACAAGACGCTCGATCTCGACTTCATGGAGTCGGTCATGTGGGCGTTCAAGTCGCTTTACGACAAGGGGCTGATCTATCAGGGTTTCCGGGTGCTGCCCTACAGCTGGTACGAGCAGACCCCGCTGTCGAATCAGGAGACCCGGCTCGACGACGCCTACAAGATGCGTCAGGACCCGGCGGTCACCGTGGACATGGTGTTGCGGGTGCCTGCCGATCATCCGCTCCACGAGCTGGATGGCGCCAATGCCCTCATCTGGACCACCACACCGTGGACGCTGCCGTCCAACCTGGCCGTCGCGGTGCACCCCGAGGTGCGGTACGCGCACCTGCGCGGGACCGACGGCAAACGGTATGTGTTGGCCGTCGAACGGGTGGCCCACTACGCCCGGGAACTCGGCGAGGAACCGGAGACGCTCGGTGAGTTCGCCGGCGCCGAGCTGGTGGGCCTGGCCTACACTCCGCCGTTCGACTTCTTCCTCGGCCGCCCCAACGCGCACCGGGTGTTGTCCGCCGACTACGTCACCACCGAATCCGGTACCGGTGTCGTGCATCTGGCGCCGGCGTTCGGTGAAGAGGACATGGACGTCTGCCAGGCCAACGGTATCGAGCTGGTGCAGCCACTCGATCCGGGTGGCCGGTTCACCGCCATGGTGCCCCCCTACGAGGGTCTGATGGTGTTCGACGCCAATCCGGTGATCATCAAGGACCTCAAGGCCGCGGGCAAACTGCTCCGGCACGAGACCATCGAACACTCCTATCCGCACAGCTGGCGTTCCGGACAGCCGCTCATCTACATGGCGGTGCCGTCCTGGTTCGTCGCGGTCACCGCGTTTCGCGAGCGGATGGTGGAGCTGAACAAACAGATCAACTGGGTACCCGAACACATCCGCGACGGCCAATTCGGCAAATGGCTGGAAGGCGCGCGGGACTGGAACATCAGCCGTAACCGGTATTGGGGCAGTCCGATCCCGGTGTGGGTTTCCGACGATCCGGCCTATCCGCGGGTCGATGTCTACGGTTCCCTGGACGAGCTGGAACGCGATTTCGGGGTGCGACCCACCGATCTACACCGACCCATGATCGACGAGCTCACCCGGCCCAATCCGGACGATCCCACCGGGCGCTCGACCATGCGTCGCGTACCGGAGGTTCTGGACTGCTGGTTCGAATCCGGGTCCATGCCGTTCGCGCAGGTGCACTACCCGTTCGAGAACAAGGACTGGTTCGATTCGCACTTCCCGGGCGATTTCATCGTCGAATACAACGGGCAGACCCGCGGCTGGTTCTACACCCTGCACGTCCTGGCCACCGCCCTGTTCGACAGCCCGGCGTTCGAGAACGTGGTCGCGCACGGCATCGTGCTCGGCGACGACGGGCTGAAGATGAGCAAGTCCAAGCGCAACTACCCGGATGTGAACGAGGTGTTCGACCGGGACGGCTCCGATGCCATGCGGTGGTTCCTGATGAGTTCGCCGGTCCTGCGGGGTGGCAACCTCATCGTCACCGAACGCGGTATCCGTGAGGGAATGGGCCATGCGCTGCGCCCGTTGTGGAACACCTGGACCTTCCTTCAGCTCTACGCCTCGGAACCGGGGCGGTGGCGTACGGATTCGCCGCATGTGCTCGACCGCTACATTCTGGCCAAACTGGCGCAGACGCGGGATGTCATCACCGAGGCGCTGCAAACCTACGACATCGCCGCCGCCTGTGAGGAACTGCGGACCTTCGCCGACGCGTTGACCAACTGGTATGTGCGTCGGTCACGGGCGCGGTTCTGGGCCGAGGACCGCGATGCCGTGGACACCCTGCATACCGTGCTGGAGGTGGCCACCCGGCTGGCCGCTCCGCTGCTGCCGCTGATCACGGAGGTCATCTGGCGTGGTCTGACCGGTGGTCGCTCGGTCCACCTGACCGACTGGCCCGGCGCCGACGATCTGCCCCACGACGCCGAACTGGTCGAGGCCATGGACGAGGTCCGTACGGTGTGCTCGACGGTGCTGAGCCTGCGCAAGGCGCAGCAACTGCGGGTGCGATTGCCGCTGGCGGAGGTCACCATCGCCGCCCCGGACGCCGAGCGGTTGCGTCCCTACACCGACATCATCGCCGACGAGGTGAATGTCAAGAGGGTCGATCTGACCACCGATGTGGCCGCGCACGGCCGGTTCGAGCTGGTGGTGAACGCCCGGGCGGCCGGCCCACGACTCGGCAAGGATGTGCAGCGGGTGATCAAGTCCGTCAAGGCGGGCGAGTGGACCGAGAACGCCGACGGGGTGGTGAGCGCTGCCGGAATCGAGCTGCTGCCCGAGGAATACACCCGGCGACTGGTGGCGGCCGAACCGGAGTCCACGGCGGCGTTGCCCGGTAATACCGGTCTGGTGGTGCTGGACTCGGTGGTCACCGAGGAACTGGAGGCCGAGGGCTGGGCGCGCGATGTGATTCGCGATCTGCAGGAGACGCGTAAGTCACTGGGGCTGGACGTCTCGGACCGGATTCGGCTGGTGCTGTCGGTGCCCGAGGACCGACGCGCCTGGGCCGAGAACCACCGTGAGCTGATCGCCGGCGAGGTCTTGGCCGTCGAGTTGGAATTCGGTGAGACGGGGGAGGACTCGGCGCAGATCACCGGCGGGGTGCGCGCCCGGATCACCAAGGTGGGCTGAGACCGGATCGGCCGGCCCCGGTCGCGCACCGGGGCCGGCCGAGCTGCGATGCGCGTTCGTGACCCGACCGCCGCGTGTCGTTGTCCACTAGGGTGGGATTCCATGGTTTCGGATGATCCCCACGAATGGTGGAAGTCGACATCGGAGGGGCAGGGGAGGGAATCCTCATCGGGGCAATGGCAACAGGCTCAGGGCGCACCCCCGACAGTGCATTGGGACGCGACCGCGGGGCGGGTTCCGCAGCCGGGTATGCCGGGGCAGCCCGTTCCGGGGCAGACCGGCCCGTACGGTCCGACGCCCGCCGGTCCGTACGAGATACCGCCGTTGGGTGCGACCGGGGGATGGGGCGGGCCGCCCGCCCGGAACTCCAACGGTCCCCTGATCGCGGTGCTGGTGGTCGTGGTGGTGTTGGCCCTGGCCGGTGTGGTGGGGTTGGTGGTGCTGCGCGGTTCGGATTCGGAGGAGAACACCACGGCCACCGGTACGACCACGGCCACCGCTTCGACGACCCGATCCACCAGCCGCACCACCTCGGCGGCGCCGACGAGCGCCCTGTCCGGGGATGAGCCGCAGTTGCGCACCGTGCCATCGGTGGTGGTGCTCGGTCCCATCTGGGGCGACGGCGAAGACACCTACACCATGGCGTTCAAGGGGTGGCCCTTCGCCTTTCGGACCGCGCGCAGCTGGGGATGTTTGAAGGGGTCGATCGACGCGATACCCGATGCGCAGGCCTGGCGGTGTGTCGACGAGTCCAACAGGAATGCCGGACAGCGTGTCGACATCATTCTGCGGAAGTGCCCCACTACCTGTGATGCGGATACGCAGCGCCGGTACAACGCGGACTGGTTGAAGGAGAATGCCGACCGGGCCACTCGATTCGACGATCGCACCGTCTACGTGGTGGAGCAGTCCAACGAACGTGGGCGTTACAGCGTGGATCTCAGCCGTTATTTCGCCGATCCGTCCGGGGGTGAATTGGTCTGGCAGGTCGGTGTGTATGCCGAATCGCCGCCGGCGACAAAGGAAGTCGTCTTGAAAGCGGTCAACGATATCGTCACCCAAACACAGTGAGCCGAGGTCACGCGTGGGGTTCGGGGCGTTCGAGTAACGCTCGATTGCGTGTGATGTAGATCACATTCCAGCGGATTATCGAAATCTCGGGTTTCGTCCGAATCGCGCGGGACAATCGTTTCGGCCGCCGTCCCACGCCGAATGCGCCGGTGGCGCGACAGGCGTCGACAGCGGTGATCTTTGCGGTCTGTTCTACCTGTAATGCGTTGTGTCGAGGGCTGATACGCCTCGACACACGTCGCTGTGGTCTGCGGTCCCCCTCGTCGCCGAGGGGGTGCCGCCTCTGCCGTGGGCCCCGTCGTACGGCGGCCCGCCTCCAGACGACAGAAGGGTGGGCACGTGATCGAAATCCAACTCCGTCGAGGTGTTCTCGGAATCGCTCTTGTCGCCTGCGCCGCAGGCGTTCTCGCGCCGACCGCGGGAGCCGATACCGGCAGCGGAAGCGGGTCGGCCGCCATCGCTTCGGGCAGCGCCAGTGTCACCGCCGGGCTGCCGATTTCGAGTCCCAACGGGCTGGGAGCGCTCACTGCGGCCCTGACCCAGCTCGGTAAACCGTACGAATGGGGTGGGGAGGGTCCATACGCCTGGGATTGCTCGGGCCTGGTCCAGTGGGCATTCCGACAGGTCGGTGTCCAGCTGCCGAGGACCACCTGGGAACAGGCCCGAGTGGGCGCCGCGGTGCCGCGATACGCGCTGTCCCCCGGGGATGTGGTCATCCTCAACCCGGACGCTTCGCATGTCGGGATCTACGCCGGGTACGGGCAGGTGTTCAACGCCTACGGCAGGGGGGTGCCGGTGGGTTTCACGCCGCTGAACAAGTTCGTCATCAAGACCATCCGCCGATTCTGAGCGGGCCGCCGCGGGCCGGCCGTCAGTCGACGAGCCGGCGCAGCAGCGGTCCGTAGTCCGGGTGCGCCAGCGCGGAGGCGAACTGCGCCACCAGGTAGTCGGCCGGGTTACCGGTGTCGTACCAGCGACCCTGGATGACCTGGCCGTACACGGCGTGCTCGGCAGCGTAGGCATTGATGGCGTCGGTCAGGTACACCTCGCCGGTGCGGTGGGTGTACCAGCGCTCGGTCTGCGCCCGCAGTTCCTCGATGATGCCGGGCGTGACCACATAACCACCGATGGCGGCGTAGGCCGAGGGCGCATCCTCCGGTTTCGGCTTCTCCATGATGCCGGAGATGCGCAACAGCCCGTCGTCGAGATCCTCCCGCACCTTCGGCACGCCGTAGCGCTGAGAATCCTTGGGGTCCATCGGCATAAGGGCCAACACCGGGCAGCCGGTGGCCTCGTAGGCGCGGATGAGCTGTTGGGCTCGCGGGATCTCGGCGACGAACACGTCGTCGGGCCACAACACCAGCATCGGCTCGTCACCGAGGGCGCGCGCGGCATTGAGCACCGGTGTGCCGTTGCCGTAGGGGCCGTGCTGGTCCAGGTAGGTGATGTGTCCGAGCCGGGACAGCTCCCCCACCTCTTCCACCGCGTCCGCGTAGGCGGTCTTCCCGTCCGCGCGCAACTGGGCGACCAATGTCGGGTTGGGCCGGAAATGGTCCTGAATCAGCGATTTTCCACCACTGACGACGATGGTGATATCGGTGATCCCCGACGCCACCAGTTCACGTACGGTGTGCTCGATCACCGGCTTGTCGCCGACCGGCAGCATTTCCTTCGGGATCGCCTTGGTCAGTGGCAGCAGGCGAGAGCCGATACCGGCGGCTGGGATAACGGCCTTGCGGATCATCATCCTTCGATCATCACATATCGTTCGGCTCGGGAAACCCGGCCCGGGTCGGGCGTGGCGGTGGACGCCGTGTTCTCGCGCCGTTTCCGCACCGGTGGCGGTGTGGCTCGGGGATCGGGGCGCGCGGCGGAACATTCGGGTCGGTATGCCGACTCCGGGCCCCGGACCGGCGAAATGTGTCGGGGGGTGGGCGTAGATTGGCCCCGATCGCCGTGGTGGCCTTCGGAGGAGGTAGGTGTGGGACGCGACTCTCGCCGGCCCGGCCGCGGGGCCGCTCGTACCATTGTGCGCGAGCGTCCCATTGTGCGCGAGCGTCGAGGAATCGTCGGGAAAGCAGCGCGGAGCCGATTGTGACGCGGGCGAGTGCCCCGGTGGGCGCCGGGGAGCGTCCCGGAGGCTCGGACGGGGAGACCTCCCGTCGCTGGGTGTTGCACATCGATATGGACGCGTTCTTCGCCTCCTGCGAGCAATTGACCCGCCCCACATTGCGCGGCCGGCCGGTACTGGTCGGCGGGACGGGCGCCCGGGGCGTGGTGGCGGGGGCCAGCTACGAGGCCCGGGTTTTCGGCGCGCGGTCGGCCATGCCGATGCACCAGGCGCGGCGACTGGTCGGGGTGACGGCGGTGGTGGTGCCGCCGCGGGGTGCGCTGTATTCCGCGCTCAGCGGTCGGGTTTTCGACACATTGCGGGCCCGTATACCGGTTCTGGAGACACTGTCGTACGACGAGGCGTTCGGCGAGCCCGCGGAAATGGCGGGGGCGAGTGTGGCCGAGGTGCGCCGATTCTGCACCGAATTGCGCGCCGCCGTGCGGGACCGCACCGGGTTGGTGGCCTCGGTGGGGGTGGGCAGCGGAAAACAGCTCGCCAAGATCGCGTCCGGTCTGGCCAAACCCGACGGGATCCGGGTGATCGCGCCGAGCGAGCAACAGGATCTGTTGGCCGCGCTTCCGGTGCGCAAACTGTGGGGTATCGGTCCGGTGGCCGAGCATCGGCTGCGCTCACTCGGGATCGAGACGGTCGGTGCGTTCGCGGCGCTGCCCGAGATGGAGGCGGTCTCCATCCTCGGCAGCAGCGTCGGCGCCACCCTGCACCGGCTGGCCCGCGGAATCGACGACCGACCGGTCACCGAACGCGCCGAGGCCAAACAGATCAGCGCCGAAACCACCTATGAACACGACATTGTCTCCATGCAACAGCTGCGTCCGGCGATCGCGGAAATGGCCGCCGCCGCGCACCGGCGGCTCGCCCGCGACGGCCGGGCCGCCCGAACCGTGGTACTCAAACTGAAACGTTCCGATATGAGCATCGTGACCCGCTCCACCACCCTGCCGTACGCCACCGAGGACCTGGCGACGCTCACCGCCGCCGCCCAGCGGTCCGCCGTCGACCCGCTGGAGCTGGGCCCCATCCGGTTGGTCGGCGTCGGCTACGCCGGGCTGTCGACGGTACGGCAGGAATCGCTGTTCCCCCTTTTCGCGGAGGGGAGTGCCGAGATCGCGGAGGGCGTCGACAGCGGGCCGGTTCCCGATCGCGTGTCCGAGCCGGCCGTCGGCCCCCGGTGGCGGGCGGGGATGGATGTCCGGCACGCGGAGTTCGGACACGGGTGGGTGCAGGGCGCGGGATACGGAGTTGTGACCGTCAGGTTCGAGACCCGCTCGACAGGTCCCGGTTCGGCGCGTACGTTCGCTGCCGACGACACCAAGCTGAGCCCGGCGGATCCGCTCGACAGTCTGTCTTGACGGTTCGGCGGGTAGTTTGGTGATCCGTGCAGCGTCGCCGGTTCCGGTGGGGCTGCCGACAGTGCACGACACCGAACCCCGAACGCAAAGGACGAGCAGTTGAAGCTTCGCAGAACCGGACGTATCGCGATCGCCGGCCTGGCCGCCGCGGCCATGCTGACCTTGAGCGCGTGTGGTAGCGATGACTCGAACTCGGACACCAAGGCCAAGTCGACCACGACGCAGCAGACGACCACCGGGGCCGCCGAGGCCGACCTGCCGCCGGTCCCCACGGCCGACGATCTGAACGCTCAGCTGCAGCGCGCGCTCGACCCGGGTGTGCCGAACGAAGAGAAATTGGGCATGGTGCAGGGCGCCGAGGCCGACCCGAACCTGCCGGGCACCCTGGCGCAGGCCTACCAGAACTCCGGCGCCACCATCAAGGTCACCGAGGTGAGCTCCTTCGGTGACACCCTCAACGCCAAGGCCGAGTTCACATTGGGCGACCAGGTGAACATGGTCGACGTGCCGTTCGTCGCCGAGAACGGCGAATGGAAGGTCGAGAAGACCTGGGCCTGCAATATGCTCGCCACCGCGCAGTTGCAGTCGCCCGCCTGCCCGGCGGCCTGACCGAGCCACACGAGAGACCGGCCGATGCCTCGCGGCGTCGGCCGGTCTTCGTCTGCGGAGGATGTTCGTCTGCGGAGGATGTTCGTCTGCGGAGGATGTTCCTTCGAGCCGGTGCTCCGGTGGGGCGGTGATACGCGTGGGTCTCGCCTAGGCTTGCCGCTATGTCGATAACCGTGCGGGCCGCGGGCGCACCGGGGTTGAGCGCCGACGAGGTCGAGCAGCGTCGTCGGGACGGTCTCACCAATGACGTTCCGGATCGGGCGAGTCGCTCCGTCCGCGATATCGTCCGGGCCAATGTCTTCACCCGGATCAATGCCATCCTGGGTGTGTTGTTCGTGCTGGTGCTGGCCACCGGCTCGGTGATCGACGGAATGTTCGGGCTGCTCATCGTGGCCAACAGCGCGGTCGGCATCATCCAGGAGGTCCGCGCCAAACGGACCCTGGACAAACTGGCCATCGTGGGTCAGGCCAGGCCGACGGTGCGCCGGGACGGGCGCTCGGCGCAGATCGCGCCCAGGGACGTGGTCCTCGACGACCTCATCGAGCTCGGCCCCGGCGATCAGATCGTGGTGGACGGAGTCGTCGTCGAAACCGAACTGCTCGAGATCGACGAGTCCCTGCTCACCGGTGAATCCGACCCGATGCACAAGGAAATCGGTGCCCAGGTGTTGTCGGGCAGCTATGTGGTCGCCGGATCCGGCGCCTATCGCGCCACCAAGGTGGGGCGCGATGCCTATGCCGCGAAACTGGCCGAAGAGGCCAGCAAGTTCACCCTGGTGAACTCCGAACTGCGCAGCGGCATCGACACGATTCTGAAGGTCATCACATATCTGCTGATCCCCGCCGGTGCGCTGATCATCTACAACCAGCTGTTCTCCAGCGGTCAGTCGTGGCGTCCCGCGGTCACCGGAATGGTGGCGGCTCTGGTGCCGATGGTGCCGGAGGGGCTGGTGCTCATGACGTCGATCGCGTTCGCGGTGGGGGTGATCCGGCTCGGTCGGCGGCAATGCCTGGTCCAGGAGCTACCCGCCATCGAGGGTCTCGCGCGGGTCGATGTGGTGTGCGCGGACAAAACCGGCACGCTCACCGAGAACGGTATGCGGTTGGCGCAGATCCGGATGCTCGACGGGCACGATGAATCGGTGGCCCGGCAGGCGCTCGCGGCCATGGCGAGCGACGACCCACGCCCGAACGCCAGCATGCAGGCCATTGCCGAGGCGCTGCCCGACGGTCCCGGCTGGGTCCACACCGCGGTCGCGCCGTTCTCCTCGGCGAAGAAATGGAGTGGATGCTCCTACGGGAAACACGGCGACTGGTTGCTCGGCGCGCCCGATGTGCTGCTGCCGGCGGGTTCGGCCGCCGCCCGTCTCGCCGAGGAACTCGGTGCGGCGGGTCTGCGCGTGCTGCTGCTGGGCCGGTGCGATCACCGGGTCGACGCCGCCGACGCGCCCGGTGTGGTGACCCCGGTCGCGCTGGTCGTCCTGGAGCAGAAGGTGCGGCCCGACGCTCGGGACACCCTGGACTATTTCGCGAGTCAGGACGTCTCCATCAAGGTGATCTCCGGTGACAACGCCGTCGCGGTCGGCGCGGTGGCTTCCTCGCTGGGACTGTCCGGCGGCGATCGCCCGGTGGATGCCCGCGAACTCCCCGAGGACCGGACCGAGTTGGCGGATGTACTGGAGAACCACACCACCTTCGGCCGGGTGCGGCCCGATCAGAAACGCGCCATGGTGGCCGCCCTGCAGTCCCGGGAGCACACCGTGGCCATGACCGGTGACGGAGTGAACGACGTCCTGGCCCTCAAGGACGCCGATATCGGCGTCGCCATGGGCTCGGGTAGTCCGGCCACCCGTGCGGTGGCGCAGATCGTGCTGCTGGACAACAAATTCGCCACCCTCCCGTATGTGGTGGGCGAGGGGCGTCGGGTGATCGGCAATATCGAGCGGGTCTCGAACCTGTTCCTCACCAAGACCGTGTACTCGGTGCTGTTGGCGTTCCTGGTGGGCGTGGCCGGGGTGGGATCGCAGATCTTCGACTACGAACCGCTCGGCTATCCGTTCCTGCCGCGGCATGTCACCATCGCGGCCTGGTTCACCATCGGTATTCCGGCGTTCATCCTGTCGTTGGCGCCCAACAACGAGCGGGCCCGCACCGGGTTCGTCGGTCGGGTCATGCGATTGGCGATCCCGTCGGGGACGGTGATCGGCGTCGCCACCTTCGTGGCGTATCTGATCGCCTACGCCGGACCGGAGGCCACCGAACAGCAGAAGGTGCAGGCCGGGACGACCGCCCTGATCACCTTGATCATGATCGCGGTATGGGTGCTGGCGATCGTGGCCCGCCCCTACACCTGGTGGAAGATCCTGCTGCTGGCCGTTTCGGTGCTGGCGTACCTGCTGCTGTTCACCATCCCGTTCACCCGCGAGTTCTTCGCCCTGGACCCGTCGAATATCGCCCTCACCACCGCCGCCCTGATCTGCGGTGTTGTGGGCATAGTCCTCGTCGAGGCGGCGTGGTGGGTGGGCGCGACCCTACACGGCGACGAACACAAACTCGTCCCCGCCGCCCCCGGTGAGGCCGCCTGAATCTTCGCCATTGCCGTTTCAATTGCCTTGTGCGAAGGGGCTATTCGGCATTGGAGTACTTTCGGTGGCATGGAGGTTCTGCTGCACCAGATCGACGCGTTCGCCGACGCACCGTTCTCGGGTAATCCGGCGGCGGTCATGCCGTTGCCCGCCTGGCTGCCCGATGCGTTGTTACAGCATCTGGCCGAGGAGAACAATCTCGCCGAGACCGCCTTCTACACCGCCGAGCTGCCGCCCGAGGCCGGTGCCCCGCCGGGGGAGTGGCCGGCGTTCCACCTGCGCTGGTTCACCCCCATGACGGAGGTGCAGATGTGCGGGCACGCCACCCTCGCCGCGGCTGCGCAGATCCTCACCGATATCCATCCCGGTCACGATCGGGTGAGTTTTCACACCCGTAGCGGATGGTTACGGGTGGATCGCACCGATGACGACGAATACGTGCTCGATCTGCCCGCGGTGCCGTCCACCGCGGTGGAACCGGACCCGAGGTTGGTCGCGGCCCTGGGGACGCGACCGGTGCGCGCCCATACCGGTCAGGATGTGGTTTTCGTGCTGGCCGAGGAACGACAGGTGCGGCAGCTGCGTCCGGAATTCGCCTCGTTTCCGCCGCTTCCGCGGGGAGTGGTCGTCACCGCGCCGGGCGACGAGGTCGATTTCGTGTCCCGGTTCTTCGCTCCGGGGGTGGGTGTGCCCGAGGATCCCGTGACCGGTTCGGCACATGCCCAGTTGGCTCCGCTGTGGAGCGCCGAGCTCGGTCGCACCGAGCTCACCGCCCGTCAGCTGTCCCGGCGCGGGGGCGCCTTGCGCGTCGAGGTGGCAGGAGATCGGGTGCTGCTCATCGGGCGGTGTCGGCGCTATCTCGACGGGGTGGTGGAACTGGACGATCGCGCGGTATCGCCGCGGTGATCACCGCGGCGGCACCGGGCCGTCGTCGGGTGTGGGACCGACGATATCGGTCTCGGTGGGAAACAGCGGTACGACCGCGAATCTGCCCGCCACGGCGTCGGCGGGCAGAGCCTGCACCGCTCGGATTCCGGGCTGCTCGGCCAGTTCCCGCAACCGGTTCAGCGGTGCGCGGACGACCAGACCGACAACGCAGGCCCGGCCCTCGAGCAGCCGGGTGATCGAGACGTCGAGCACCCGGGTCGTCCGCTCGTCGGGGCCTGCACTGCGCTGCCGGCGGTCGAGTAGTTCCGTGGCTGCGTCCACACCGGAGCGCAGCAGCGCTCGTTCGTTCGCGGGGACCGGCACGATCACCAGGGGAGTCGCCACGCGCTCGATCGGCACGTGGTAGATCACCTGTCCGATACGCAGCCCGCGGGCGAGGGCCGGTAGCGCCGTCGCCGGACGATGCTCGGTGAACGAGACCAGTGCCCAGTGTTCGGCGTCGTCGGCGCCTCGAAGCGAGTCCCGGGCCCGGGCCAGGTAGTCGGCGACCGCCTCCCCCTGGTCGGGGCCGAGGTGATCGGTGAACACGCCTTCGGGACGGGGTGGGTTCAACACCCCGAGCAATACGATCAGCACAGGCAGCGCGCCGGCGGTGATTCCGATACCGATGCGGCGCAGTCGGGCCCGCCGATCAGGCATCGCGCAGAACGTCCAGGGCGTAGGTCAGGTCGGCGGGGTATTCGCTGGTGATCTCGATGTACCGGCCATCGGCCGGATGATGGAATCCCAGTGATCGGGCGTGCAACCACTGCCGGCGCAGGCCGAGACGTTCGGCCAGTCGCGGGTCGGCGCCATAGGTGAGGTCACCGCAGCAGGGATGGCGGATGGCGGAGAAATGGACCCGAATCTGGTGGGTGCGACCGGTTTCCAGGTGGATGTCGAGCAGGCTGGCCGCCGGGAACGCCTCGATCGTGTCGTAGTGGGTGACACTGGGTCGCCCGTCGGCGGTCACCGCGAACTTCCATTCGGTGCCACGGGCCCGGCCGATGGGGGCGTCGATGGTACCGCTGCTCGGGTCCGGATGTCCTTGCACCAGTGCGTGGTAGCGCTTGTCCACGGTGCGCTGTTTGAAGGCTCGTTTGAGCATGGTGTAGGCGTGTTCGGACTGGGCGACCACCATTACCCCGGAGGTGCCGACGTCCAGTCGGTGCACGATGCCCTGTCGTTCGTGCGCGCCCGAGGTGGAGATTCGGTAACCGGCCGCGGCGAGACCGCCCACCACCGTCGGGCCACTCCAGCCGATACCGGTGTGCGCGGCGACACCCACCGGTTTGTCCACCGCGACGATATCGTCGTCGGCGTAGAGGATTTTCATCCCTTCCACCGGTTCCGCCTCGATGGTGAGTTCGCGGCGTGGCTCGGGGAACACCACTTCCAGCCAAGCGCCCGCGGTGAGCCGGTCCGATTTGCTCGCGGCGACTCCGTCGAGCTGGATCGAGCCCTCTTCGGCCATGGCGGCCACCGCGGTGCGCGACAGCCCGAGTAGGCGGGAAAGCCCCGCGTCCACTCGCATTCCGTCCAATCCGTCGGGGACGGGCATGGTTCTGGTCTCTCTCACGCGGCACTCTCCTTGCCGGTGTTCGACGCGCTCGGACCTTCGGGGTCGTCGTCGGTCCGGTCGTCATCGGTCCTACTGCTTCTGTCACTGTCCCGGAGACGGTCCGGACCGGCTCCGGTCTCGGGGGTGTCGTCGCGACCGTGTCGGGTGCCGTCGGGTTCGAAGCCCAGGATGGTCAACACCACGAGCAATATCGCCCCGCAGACAATCGCCGAGTCGGCCACATTGAATACCGGCCACCAGCCCACCGAGACGAAATCCACCACATGCCCCTGCAGCGGTCCCGGCGAGCGGAACAGGCGATCCACCAGATTTCCCAGTGCTCCGCCGAGGACCATGCCCAGGCCGACGGCCCACCACATCGAGCGCAGGGTGCGCCCGATACGCAGCACTCCGACCACCACGGCCGAGGCCACCAGGGTGAGCAGCCAGGTCATGCCGGTGGCCATGGAGAAGGCGGCACCGGGATTGCGCACCAGTCGTAACTGCACGACATCACCGATGAGCGAGACCGGCTCGCCCGGGGTGAGCTGCTGCACGGCGAGAACCTTGGTGAGCAGGTCCAGGGCGAACAACACCACTGCCACCACGAGCAGTCGACGCAGCAGTAACGGCGGCTCGCGCCGGGTCCGCGCCGACCGGTCCCCAGGGTGGTCGGGCCGATCGGAAGGGCTGTGCTCGGGCGGCGGCCGGTCGTCACTCACGTCGCTCATCTTCCCTCGAGGCCGCGCGCGGGCGGTGCCGTGGTCACCGAACGGGTCGTCGGAGCCCGGGTGCGGATGTCCCAGCCGATACTCAGGAAGCGGTCGTACCCTGTTGCTCGTGACGGTGTTGTCTTCCCTCCCCACCCCTCGGATCGGTCGTTCCGGGGTGCTGCTCATGGTGCTCGCGCTCGGTCTGTCGGCATTCGGTGTCGGTTGCAGTGAACGAGGGGAATCGCGGGGGGACGTCGACGGCACCGAACCGCTCGGTATCGGCAACGAGGTGACGGTGCCCATCGCGGCCGCGGTCGCCACCGTTGTGGATCCCGGGGCCGAGCCTCGGACGCTGCTGCGGCCCGGCTACCCCGAGGGAACCTCCCAACAGGTGACGTTGAGTACCGATCACAGCATCCGGCAACAGATCGATGACCAGCCGGTGCGGGATTTCTCCACGCCCGCGCTGACCATTCCGATGATCGCCCGCGCCGGGACGCGTGGTGTCGAACTCACTCTGGGCTCGGTCACCACACCCGATCCGGTCCTGGCGGAAGCGCTGATCGATGTCGACGGTTTGCACGCCGGTTTCCAGTTGAGCGAGCTCGGCGCCATCACCGCGCTGCGGCTGGAGCCTGCCCCGGATACCTCCAATACGGCCCGCGCGGCCCTCGAGCAGGCCTTCTGCCAGGCGGTGTACCGGTCGGTCATGTTCCCGGACTCACCGGTGGGGGTCGGTGCGGTGTGGACGGTGCGGCAGGAGGTGGGCGGCGGTGTCATGCTCGACCAGGTGACCACGGCCACCCTGATCGAGCGGTTGGGTAACCGGCTCACCATCCGGCTGGATGTGACGCAGACCCCGAAATCGGATATCTGGGATCTGCCGGCCGCCGGGGGCACCTTGAACATCGAGGACTACGTCATGCAGGGCACCGGCGATATCACCGTCGACCTCGACCTGCCGATGCCGGTCGCCGGGGCGATCACGCTGGGCGGGCACCAGTTCTACCGGGACCCGCGCACCGACACCAGGTTGCGCCAGGTCATCGAGACCAAGGTGAGTTGGGGGGAATAACGGACGGAGGCGGATGCGGACCCCGGACATGCCGCATCGTTACCGTCGATCGACGGATATTCGCGAAGAGCGGACCTGGGCTCGGTCCCATCCGACGATCGATATGCGCCTCGGAGGTCTGTGATGCCCGATGCCTCCCCTGTGCCCGAGGGCTACCCGGCCGTATCTCTCGGCCTCGCGGTGGACGGCGCCGCCGGGGCCACCCCGATCACCGCCCCGGCGACCCAGCTCTACGGAGATCGCACCGGTTCGTTCACCGATCCGTGGGGGCACCAGTGGACGGTCGCCACCCATGTCGAGGACATCGAACCGGCGGAGATGCAGCGGCGTATGGACCGAATGTCGAGTGCTTCGTGAGTTCGGCGTCGAGAAACCGGACCCGATCCCCCTCATGGACCGGGTCCGGTCCTTCCCCATCCGCATACCACCGTCGTGTCATGCGGTGTGGGCCGTAACGGGCTCTATGGTGTACCCGGGTGTCGGAGCGTCGGTGGATCGCTCGCCCGACCGGGGCCGGTCATCGTCCCGCATCCCTCGTCGCAACCGCCATTGCGCGAGGAACCTTCTCCGGGGACGATGACCGGCCCGGGTCGGCGAGAGCCGACGCCGATTCCGCCGGACCGATCGCGTGGACGCTACCGGTATCCCGTGGTGGATTCGGTGCGTTCGGGAGAGCTCAGGGCTGGTATTTGCTCACCGTGAATTCGACGGTGCCGGGTTCGGGAAGATGCGCCCCGCCGACGGTGACGGTTGCGGAGAAACGACCCACCCCGGGGCTGAACAGCGCCGACCGTCCGTCGTTCATCCAGTAGCCGGGGCCGGTCGGGGTGCGGGTCACCGAACCGGTCTGCCCGGTGTCCAGATTGCGCCAGTTCAAGGTGACCGGCAGGGTGCACTGGCCGATGCCGAACATGATCGTCGAGACCGTGAACGCCGCGTGTTCGGGGTAGGCGTCGCCGGTGACCGAGGGCTCCACCTGGGCGACGCAGGCGCCGTAGGCGAGCGAATACACGGTGCCGAACGAACCGCCGGAGGTGGCCGCGGCCGGGGCCGCGGTGGCGGTGAGGGTCGCGGTGGTCAGGGCCGCGACAGCGAGTATGGATGTCGTCGACGCGGCCGACGCGAGTTTCAGTGATGCCATCGGACTCCTCGCGGGTCGATCGTAGGATGTCTGCGACGCGTGCGGGCCCGACCCTACCAGTGCGACAGCGTCGTTCGAGCCGGTTCGGCCGGACTCGGTGATCTTGCCGGCGTGAGTCCCGCATCGACACGCCGAGGTGTATCCGACATGCCATACCCCGAACGATCCGGTCGGTGGACGCGCATAGACTCGCTACACCAACCCCCGCGAGCCCCTGGGAGGAAGGACCGTCTTGACCGCCCCGTCCGGATCGTTCGTTCATCTGCACAACCACACCGAGTACTCGATGCTCGACGGTGCGGCCAAGATCTCCCCGTTGTTCACCGAGGCCAAGCGGTTGGGCATGACGGCGGTCGGGATGACCGACCACGGCAATATGTACGGGGCCGCGGAGTTCTACAACTCGGCCCGCAAACACGACATCAAGCCGATCATCGGGATCGAAGCGTATATCGCGCCCGGCTCCCGGTTCGACACCAAACGTGTCCAGTGGGGCGATCCGAGCCAGAAGAGCGACGACGTCTCCGGTTCCGGCGCCTACACCCATATGACGATGGTCGCGGAGAACGCGACCGGCCTGCGCAATCTGTTCAAACTGTCCTCGCTCGCCTCCATCGAGGGGCAGCTCGGCAAATGGGCGCGTATGGACGCCGAGATCATCGCCGAGCACGCCGAGGGCATCATCGCCACCACCGGCTGCCCGTCGGGGGAGGTGCAGACCCGACTGCGGCTCGGTCACGAACGCGAGGCCCTGGAGGCCGCGGCCAAGTGGCAGGAGATCTTCGGGAAGGACAATTTCTTCCTGGAGGTGATGGACCACGGTCTGTCCATCGAACGACGGGTGCGTGAGGGGCTGCTCGACATCGGCCGCAAACTCGGTATCCGGCCGTTGGCGACCAACGACTGTCACTACGTCACCAAGGACCAGGCGGCCAACCACGAGGCGCTGCTGTGCGTGCAGACCGGTAAAACCCTGTCCGACCCGACCCGCTTCAAATTCGACGGCGACGGCTACTACCTGAAATCCGCCGCGGAGATGCGCGCCCTCTGGGACGAGGAGGTTCCCGGCGCCTGCGACAACACCCTCTGGATCGCCGAACGGGTGCAGCCCTACGACGAAGTGTGGCAACACCGGGACCGGATGCCGATCTTCCCGGTGCCCGAAGGGGAGACCCAGGCCGGTTGGCTGCGCAAGGAGGTGATGCGGGGTCTGGAGCGACGGTTCCCCAACGGGGTGCCGCAGGAATACCTGGACCGCGCCTCCTACGAGCTCGACGTGATCATCGAAATGGGCTTCCCGGCCTACTTTCTCGTGGTCGGCGACCTGATCAACCACGCGCGCGAGGTCGGTATCCGCGTCGGCCCCGGGCGTGGTTCGGCGGCCGGTTCGCTGGTTGCCTACGCCATGGGCATCACCAATATCGACCCGATCCCGCACGGTCTGCTGTTCGAGCGGTTCCTCAACCCGGAACGCGTGTCGATGCCCGATATCGATATCGACTTCGACGATCGTCGCCGCGGTGAAATGGTCCGCTACGCCACCGAGCGGTGGGGCAGCGACCGGGTGGCCCAGGTGATCACCTTCGGCACCATCAAGACCAAGGCCGCTCTCAAGGACTCCGCGCGCGTCCTGTTCGGCCAGCCCGGTTTCGCCATCGCCGACCAGATCTCCAAGGCGCTGCCGCCGCCGATCATGGCCAAGGACATTCCGCTGTCCGGGATCATGGATCCCGAGCACGAGCGGTACAAGGAGGCCACCGAGGTCCGCGAGCTCATCAACAGCAATCCGGACGTCGCGAAGATCTACGAAACCGCGCGGGGTCTCGAGGGTCTGATCCGCAATGCCGGTGTGCACGCCTGCGCGGTGATCATGTCCTCCGAACCGCTCATGGACGCGATCCCGCTGTGGAAGCGGGCGCAGGACGGCGCCATCATCACCGGCTGGGACTACCCGTCGTGCGAGGCCATCGGCCTGTTGAAGATGGACTTCCTGGGCCTGCGCAACCTCACCGTCATCGGTGACGCCCTGGACAACATCAAGGCCAACCGCGGCATCGACCTGGATATGGACAATCTGCCGCTGGACGATCCGCCCACCTACGAACTGCTGTCGCGCGGCGACACCCTGGGCGTGTTCCAGCTCGACGGTAGTGCCATGCGGGATCTGCTGCGCCGGATGCAGCCCACCGGCTTCGAGGACATCGTGGCCGTGCTCGCGCTGTACCGCCCGGGCCCGATGGGCATGAACGCGCACAACGACTACGCCGACCGCAAGAACGGCCGGCAAGAGGTCAAGCCCATCCACCCCGAGCTGGAGGAACCGCTGCGCGACATCCTGGCCGACACCTACGGGTTGATCGTGTACCAGGAGCAGATCATGCAGATCGCGCAGAAGGTGGCCGGGTACTCCCTCGGGCGAGCCGATATTCTGCGCCGCGCCATGGGTAAGAAGAAGGCCGAGGTGCTGGAAGCCGAATTCGAGGGCTTCGAGGCGGGCATGCTGGCCAATGGCTTCTCCAAACCGGCCATCAAGGCGTTGTGGGACACCATCCTTCCCTTCGCCGGTTACGCGTTCAACAAATCGCACGCGGCCGGTTACGGTCTGGTGTCGTTCTGGACCGCCTATCTGAAGGCCAACTATCCGGCCGAGTACATGGCCGGTCTGCTCACCTCCGTCGGTGACGACAAGGACAAGGCCGCGGTCTATCTCTCGGACTGCCGTCACCTCGGGATCACCGTGCTACCACCGGATGTCAACGAGTCCGAGCAGAACTTCTCCTCGGTGGGCTCCGATATCCGTTTCGGATTGGGCGCGGTGCGCAATGTGGGGGCCAATGTCGTCTCCTCGATCATCGCCGCCCGCAAGGAGAAGTCGAAATTCGCCGATTTCTCCGACTACCTGAACAAGATCGACGCCATCGCCTGCACCAAGAAGGTCACCGAATCCCTCATCAAGGCGGGCGCCTTCGACTCCCTCGGTCATCCCCGCAAAGGTTTGATGATGGTGCACTCCGATGCCATCGATGCGGTGATGTCCACCAAGAAGGCCGAGGCCATGGGGCAGTTCGACCTGTTCGGCGGGATGGACGACGGCGACGATTCGGCGGCGTCGGTGTTCAGTGTGAAGATTCCCGACGAGGAATGGGACACCAAACATCGCTTGGCCCTGGAACGGGAGATGCTGGGCCTGTACGTTTCCGGGCATCCTCTCCACGGCATCGAGCATGTGCTGGCGGCCCAGGCCGACACCCAGATACCCGCCATCCTGGATGGCGATGTCAAGGACGGCGCCCAGGTGACCGTCGGCGGCATCCTCGCGTCGGTGAACCGGCGGATCAACAAGAATGGCCTGGCGTGGGCCTCGGCCCAGCTGGAGGACCTCAGCGGTGGTATCGAGGTGCTGTTCTTCCCGCAGGCCTATTCGGTATACGGGATGGATGTCGTCGAGGACGCCGTGGTGTTGGTGCGCGGGCGAGTTTCGGTGCGCGATGATCGGGTCTCGTTGATCGCCAACGATCTCTTGGTGCCGGATCTGTCCACGGTCGGGGTGGCGAAACCGTTGTCGGTGACCATTTCCACCCGGATGTGCACACCGGAGAAGATCCGCGAGTTCAAGCGGGTGCTCACCCGGCATCCCGGAACATCCGATGTTCACGTGCGCCATGTCGGGGCCCGGGACAAGACGACCGTACTCAAACTTTCCGAGAGTCTTCGGGTTTCGCCGTCCTCGGCGCTGATGGGCGATCTCAAGGCCCTACTCGGTCCGAACTGTCTGGCGAGCTAGATTCACCCCATCCCGATGGGTGATCGGGAACCGGTGGAGATCCGTCGAGCACGGTGCTGTCACGGGGGTGGGTACGGGCGCCCGAGGAGGGGCGCCCCACACACCGTGGGCCCCATGTACCCGCTACAGCGGGTCGGGGCTGCTGTTTCGAACCGGGTTTCTCACCGCATCGTGTTCGATACGACCTCCTGGAGCGGGTGGCTCCAAGAGGTCGGTTACGGCATGAACGAGGGGCGGGGGCCGAAGGTCTTGCGCCCGCCCCGAGGCAGAAGAGCGATGGTTGATGGGAAAACGGGCATCACCTCGCTTTCGCTCGAACCCATATCTCGAACCCATATGTGGACCCGGACGCATCGTTGTCACGCCGGAGGGGCGCGCTGGGTCGGGCGCGGACCGGGTGGTGGTCGACCGCGTAGCCGTCGCACCGGTTTCCACGGCTTGGTCTCGACGCGGGGCGGTATCAGCCGTGGGGGCGCCCACTGCCGGAGTCGAATCGGCGCCCGCGCCTCGGCTTCGACCATGATCGCGTCGACCTCGGCGTACAACAGGGTGAGGTCGAGGCCGACCACCGGGGTGCCCGGTCCGGTTGCTTCCGGTCGGATCTCCGTGTCGATCATGGCTCCACCCCCGAGCAAGGTCGAGCGCGGTTCTGTCAGGCGTTGATGGCCTGCGGCTCCTTGTGGTGATGATTCGTGCGGGCGATCTCGATCTTGCGCGGCTTGGCCTCCTCCGCAACCGGGATCACCATTCGCAGTACGCCATCGGTGTATTGGGCGCTGATTCGGTTGGTGTCGAGATTCTCACCGAGGAACAACTGCCGGCTGAACACACCGCGTGGCCGCTCGGCGGCGAGCATCTCTCGGTTCGAGTCCGGTTCCGGCCGGGATGCGTGCACCGTCACCACATTGCGCTCGATATCCAGGTCCAGGGAATCGGGATCGACACCGGGCAGGTCGAGCTCGACGATGAAATCGTCGCCCTCGCGCCAGGCGTCCATGGGCATGGTGGCCGGTCGGGCCATGGTGCCGAACATCTGTTGGGTCAAACGGTCCAGATCGCGGAACGGGTCGGTGCGCATCAGCATTGTGGCCACCTCCAACTCACTCCAATCTCAACTCGTTCGGATCAGATTATCTATCTGATCTGACATAGATTTCTTATAGCACTTAACCTAGATAGTCGCAAGGGCATAAAATAGGAAACCTCATCGCTTACTTACAGTGACCAGCAGCAGTGGGAAGGAACGACATGCATGGTGCCCGAGCAGACTGAACCGTTACGCCCGGATTCGGCCAGAGGGGTCTACGGGATATCGGTCGCCGCCGATCTGGCGGGAGTCGGTGTGCAGACACTTCGACTGTACGAACGGCACGGGTTGCTCACTCCGGCTCGTAGTGAGGGTGGCACCCGCCGCTACAGCGACGACGATCTGACCCGGTTGCGCCGTATCACCACCCTGGCCGCCGCAGGAGTCAATCTTGCCGGTATCGGCCGGATCCTGGATCTGGAAGACACCGTCGCCGAACTGCACGCCGTCAATGCCCGGCTGCGTGCCTCGCGCTCCGGACGTTCTCGGCGGTCCGACACCTAGACCCCCATCGATCGGACCCCCATCGATCGGATGTCATCCGGCAAGGGCGCGGTGGGCTCCGGTGTCACCGGACCGCATTGATCCTCGGGCATCACATCGCTGTTCGCTCGTATGGGAAGGTGAGATCTGCGTGGTCATCCCGACGGGGCGACGGTATGGAGATTGTGGGCGGACAAAGTGGGTTCGCCGTGTTCATAACCCAGGACGCTGATCGCCGCGGTGGAGAGGGCGAAGCGGCGACCTTCGCGGATATCGAAGCCGAGCCAGCGGGCGATGAGGGCGCGGGAGAAATGTCCGTGCCCGACCAGGATCACGTCGCGGTTTTCGAGCGCGGCAGCGGCCTCGGCCAGTACGCGGTCGGCGCGAGCGTGGATCTGCTCGGCGGATTCGCCACCGGGTACCGCGCCGGTCCAGATGGTCCAGCCGGGCATCCGTTCCCGGATCTGCGGGGTGGTCAGGCCTTCGTATTCGCCGTAATCCCATTCGGCCAGATCGGGTTCGATTGTCGCCGGGGTCAATCCGGCCAGCTCGGCGGTGCTGCGGGCGCGTAGGCGCGGGCTGACGTACACCTGTGGATCGCGCAGGCGCAGGTCGGCCACGATCCGGCCGACCTGCGCGGCCTGTCGGGCGCCGGTCGTGGTGAGCGGCAGGTCGGTGCGGCCGGTGTGTCGGTGCCGGCTCGACCAGTCGGTCTCGCCGTGTCGAACCAGCACCACACGTGCGCTGTCGAAGCCGGGCATGGAGTTCATGATGCCCGCTTCGGGGTGTGTGGAAGAGGAGGCGCGTTCAGGCCGCCAGGTCGGTGTCGGGGCGCCACCGTTTGGCGTACTCGTCGACGTACCGTTGTCCCGTTCGGGTGGCGATGGTGCGCATCAATGTATCGGTCGCCCGCCGGATCCCGTGTCGGCCGTATGGACGGAACGGCTCGAGGTCGAGTGGTGGCAGGATTTCCACCACCACCCGACGCCGCCACCACGGATGTGCCGGATCCGGGCGGGTGCCGGTGATCGCCACGGGGAGTAGGGGAGCTCCGGTGGCCATTGCGACCCGGACGGCTCCCGTGCGCCCGCGATAGAGCCGGCCGTCCGGTGAGCGGGTTCCCTCCGGATGGATGCCCCATACCCCACCGCGTTCGATGATGCCGATGGCGGCTTCGAGGGCGGAGGCGGCGCCGATTCCGCCACGGCGGTCGACCCGAATCTGGCCTACCCCGTGGAAGAACCAGCGCTGTGCGAGTCCGAACGGGCCGGTGCGGTCGAAGTAGTCGGATTTCGCCAGGAAGAAGACCTGTCTGCGGACTGCCCAGGTCAAGTAGAAGGAGTCCGGGACGGCCAGGTGATTCGCCGCGACGATGAACGGTCCGTGTGCCGGGATGTGTTCGCGTCCGATGATTTTCGGGCGTCCCGCCAGGCGGAGTGCCGGGCCGATGAACACATGGCGACAGAGGCGATAGCACAGGGTGCTCCACAACGACATAGACATTGTCTACCCAACTTGGTAGACAATGTCTACATGACTGTGCGTGGTACCCGTGAGGCATTGATCGCGGCCGGTGTCGAGCTGCTCGAGGAAACCGGGTCGACCGATATCGGATTGCGGGAGATAGCGCGACGTGCCGGTGTTTCCCACGGCGCGCCGCGCCGCTGGTTTCCGACGCACAAGCAGCTGCTGGCGGCGATCGCCGAGGTGGGGCTCCAGGATCTGGCGCGGGTTCTCGCCGAGGCGAGGGGTGTCGACGGCGCCCCCGATATCACCGAGATGGCCCGGGCCTATCTCGCATTCGCCCGGGCCAGACCGGCGATGTTCACCTTGATCTTCCGCCACGATCTGCTCGATGGCTCCGGGGTCGGGCTGCGGTCGATATCCCTTCCGCTGTTCGAGCAGGTCGTCGCGCAGGTGGGCGCCACCCGACCGGATCAGGACGCACGTATCGCCGCGACCGCCTTGTGGGTGGGGATTCACGGTATCGCGGTGCTCGCCACCACGGGCGCGCTGGCCTTGGCCGCTCCCGAAGTGGAGGTGGACGAGTTGCTCCGGCGGGTGGTGTGTGACGCGCTGGGGTGAACGGGAGTCGGTCGGTCGGTCCGCTCACAGCAGTGGTGCGACAATGGCGCGGACAAGGGCCTGGGCGGTGGTGCGAGAGACGGCCTTCGCTTCGGTTCCGTGGGTGTAGTACTGCAGAAACGCTTCGTGGAAGCAGGCGCCGACCAGTAGGGCGGCGACGGCGTCCGGATCCGCCTCGGCGGCGATGCGGTCCAATGTCTGTTCTGCTCGTAGGTAGGCGGCGAATGCGGTGACGGCCTTGTCGGGGCCTGCGCCGTGCCCGGCCATGGCCGTGCGGTGGGCGGCCATGCGCTGTGGGTCTGCCAGCAGTGCGCCCAGCATCGGGATCGATTGCCGGTAGAAGCCGAGCGCCGCGTACGCGAGTTCGATGAGGTTCTCCTCGACGTCTCCGGTCCCCGGGTCGACCCCGGCCCGAGAGAGGTTGGGTAGTCGTTCCTGGAGTACGGCGAGCAGCAATCGTTCCTTGTCGCCGAAGTATTTGTACAACGTCGGCTCCGAGACGCCCGTGGCCTGCGCGATCTCCTTGGTGGTGGCGTGGGTGACACCGCGGGTACGCAGAATATCCGCCGCCGCGTCGAGAATTCGCTCGCGCGTGCTCAAGTCCGTCCTTCCTGTGCTGCGCTTGACAGGTTAGTGAATACTAGTCCATCCTGGTGGTTAGTGTTCACTAACCACGTTTCATCTGGAGGTTCGGCAATGCGGCTCGGTGTTTTCGGCGCGACCGGCGGTACCGGAGTGCAACTGATACGACAGGCTCTCGACGCTGGTCATCACATCACGGCCGTCGTCCGCGACCCGGCGGGGATCGCCGACGCCGGACACCGACGCTTGCGGGTGGTGACCGCCGATGTGATGGATCCGGAGGCGATCGGTGACGCAGTAGTGGACCAGGACGCCGTCGTATCGGCGCTGGGACCGAGAAGCAGGGCCGATACAACGGTTTGCAGCGACGGGGCCCACTCGATCATCACGGCGATACGGACCGCCGGCACCCGCCGCCTCGTCGTGGTCACCGCCAGTGGCCATATCGTCGACGGCGGCGACGGGCCGTTCACCAAAGCGGTGGTCAAACCGCTGTTGCGACGCTATCTCCGGGAAGGATTCGCCGATTTCGCCCGCACCGACCCGGCGGTGCGGAACAGTGGGCTCGACCGGACGATCATGCGGCCTCCCCGCCTGACCGATGGCAGGTCCCGTCGCTACCGCACCGCGATCGACCGCAATGTGCGCGGAGGTATCACCATTGCCCGGGTCGATCTCGCGCATGCGATCCTCGCCGCGCTTGCCGACCCGGCCACCGTCGGGCATTCGGTCTCCGTGGGGTACTGACGATGAGAGCACGAGCAACCGGTAAACGGATCGCCATCGCATTGTCCCTCGCGCTCGCCGCCGTTCTCGGCGCCGTGGGCGCGGTCGGCTACCTCACCTTCGTGCGGTCGCCGGCCGACTCGCCCGCCCGAGCGTGCAGACCCGGTCATACCGCCGGCGACGAGCCCGTTGTCGTCGCGGCCGGAGCGAGCATGACCCAGGGCACGCTCGGCGCGGACTGGGTGGGTGCCCTGCGAAAACGCCGCGAGTTCGACGGGTACCGATTCGTCAACGCGGGAGTCAATGGAAACACCAGCGCCGATCTGCGCGAGCGGGTGGACACCGACATCCTCGCCTGTCATCCGGATGCGGTCGTCATCCTCATCGGCACCAACGATGTTCGCAACGGTGTTCCCGTGGCGTCCTTCCGCGACAATCTGGCCGCGATCGTCGGCCGCGTCACCGCCGAGGCCACAGCGCGGGTGGCGCTGATGTCATTGCCGCCCCTCGGAGAGGATCTCGACGCCGAGATCAACCACAGACTCGTCGATTACAACCGGGCCATCGCCGACACCGCCATCCGAGCCGGTGTCGACTATTTACCCCTGCACGAACGCATCGTCGACCTCGTCCGCCAGTACGGCGATCCCCATATGAGCTACGACTTCGGCTTCGTCCTCGCCTTCCGGGCGGCGGCCCAGCACTACCTGTTACGTCGCGATTGGGATCAGGTCGCCCACAGTCATGGTTTGGAGCTGTTCGTCGACCATATTCACCTCAGTGACCGAGGTGGTGCCGCTGTCGTCGACCTCACTGCCCGGTGGTTGGCGACCGTGATCCGCTGACGACACCGGCGGCCGAGAATACGGCGTCGGCGGTACATGGGCGCAAGGTCGACGGCCGGATGTGGGGCGGGCGTGTTCCGGGCTGTCCGGCCGCGTGCGCTAGCGCCGATATCCGGCCAAGAAACGGCCGATGCGTTCGATGATCGCCTCGAGGTCGTCGGCGTGGGGAAGGGTGACGATGCGGAAGTGGTCGGGACGTGGCCAGTTGAAGCCGGTGCCCTGCACGATGTGCAGTTTCTCCTGGAGCAGCAGGTCCAGGACGAACTGCTCGTCATTGTGGATGGGGTAGACGTCCAGGTCGATCCGCGGGAAGGCGTAGAGCGCGCCCTTGGGCTTCACACAGGAGACACCCGGGATGGCGTTGAGTGCTTCCCAGGCGCGGTCGCGCTGTTCGCGCAGCCGTCCGCCGGGCAAGGTGAGGTCGTAGATGCTCTGATGTCCGCCGAGTGCGGCCTGGATCGCCTGCTGCGCGGGAACGTTCGCGCACAGCCGCAACCCGGCGAGCATGGTGAGCCCTTCCAGATAGTTCTCCGCATGGTGGGTCGGTCCCGAGACCACCAGCCAGCCGGAGCGGAATCCGGCGCACCGATACGACTTGG
The DNA here is from genome assembly GCF_000308675.1 of Nocardia paucivorans NBRC 100373. GTDB lineage: Bacteria > Actinomycetota > Actinomycetes > Mycobacteriales > Mycobacteriaceae > Nocardia > Nocardia paucivorans. The sequence continues at coordinate 66,529 of NZ_BAGE01000034.1, forward strand.
ACAGACCCGAGAAGGTGAGGCACAGCAGGTCGGGGGCGAGGCCGGCGACCGCGGTGTGGGTGAGGTCGTCGTAATAGATCTTGTCGTAGATCTCGTCGGAGAAGACGACGAGATTGTGCCGGCGGGCGATCTCGAGCATCTGGCGCAGCACCTCCGGCGGGTAGACCGCGCCGGTGGGGTTGTTCGGGTTGATGATCACGATCGCGCGGGTGCGGTCGGTGATCTTGGCCTCGATATCGGCCAGGTCCGGGTACCAGTCCGCGCCCTCGTCGCAGATGTAGTGCACGGGGCGGCCGCCGTTGAGGACGGTGGCCGCGGTCCACAGCGGGAAGTCCGGTGCCGGGACGAGGACCTCGTCCCCGTTCTCCAAGAGGGCCGTCATCGCCATCATGATCAGTTCGGAGACACCGTTGCCGAGGAAGACCTGTTCGACGTCGATATCGTCGAGGCCCAGGGTCTGGTAGTACTGCACCACCGCCCGGCGGGCCGACAACAGACCTTTGGACGAGGAGTAGCCGCTGGAAGCGGGCAGGGTGCGCACGATGTCCTGCAGGATCTCCGCCGGCGCCTCGAAACCGAACAGCAGTGGGTTGCCGGTGTTCAGCTTCACCACATGGTGTCCCTCGGCTTCCAGTCTCGCCGCCTGTTCGGCCACCGGTCCCCGGATCTCGTAGGAGATCCCGGCCAGTTTGCTCGACTGTTTGACCTGCATGAGTGTCCCCTTTCGGCGTATGGTGCCGCCTACTCTACTTGGAAATACCAAGTTATCACTTGGATTTTCCAAGTACTCGGCTAGAGTGGGTGCCGTGCCCCGCCGAAGTTACGATCACTACTGCCCGGTGAGCCGATCTCTCGACATCATCGGCGACCGATGGAGTCTGCTGGTGGTTCGGGAACTGAGTTCCGGTGCCCGCCGCTACAGTGACCTGTTCGCCGATCTGCCCGGAATCAGCACCGATGTGCTTGCCGCGCGGTTGCGGGACCTCGAACGCGAGGGCATTCTCACCCGTCGTCGGGTCGGTCCCCGTGCGGCCACCGCGGTCTACGAACTCACCCCCGCCGGAACGGCCCTGCGTCCGGTGCTCGACGCCCTGGCGGAATGGGGAACGGCGCGTCTGGGTGAACGGCGTCCCACCGACGCCGTCCGTGCGCACTGGTTCGCCCTACCGCTGGGACGCGCCGTCGCCGACCTCGTGCCCGAGGGGGTGGTCACCGTCCGGATCGGGGAAACCGCATTCCATTACGTGATCACCGAGTCGGGCCTTGCTCACCACGACGGGCCCGCCGATGCCCCGGACGTGGAGCTCCGGCTCGATCTCACCGAGGCGGCGGAGGTGGCCACCGGGGCGCGCTCGCTCATGGACGCGGCGCGCGAAATCCGGGGTCCGGCGGCCCCGAATCGGGAGCACGGTCGGCGGGATGCGGAGCCCACCCGCTCGGCTTGACGGTGTATACGCCAGGTCAGCGCAATAAAACCGAGTAACTTGGCATTGCCGAACGTTATCGGATGACCGTACTGTGTAAATATGAGCAGCGTCGCTTGTGCCGGCACCGCCGGGCCCGAATTCCAGCGTCTCACGTCCGCGTTCGCGCGGGTGTTCGGAACCCGGAAGGACGCCGGCGCGGCGTTGGCGGTGTATCTGCACGGGGAACCCGTCGTCGATATCTGGACCGGGTATTCCGCGCCCGGACAACTATGGACCCGCGATACCGGTGCCCTCGTGTACTCCGCCACCAAAGGAGTGGCCTCCACGGTCATCCACCGGCTCGCCGACCGCGGGTTGATCGATTATTCGGCACCCGTCGCCGAATACTGGCCGGCCTTCGCCGCGGCCGGTAAAGAACGGATCACCGTACGTCAGGTCATGACGCATTCGGCGGGGTTGTCCGGCATCTCCACCCTGGCCGCGAATGCCGAAGAGGTGCTCGACCACGAACTGATGGAGGAACGGCTCGCCGCAGCCGCCCCGGATCGCTTCCTCGGCGTGCCCGTCTACCACGCGATCACCTACGGGTGGCTGCTGGCCGGAATCGCCCGGTCCATCACCGGTAAGAG
>NZ_BAGE01000033.1 GCF_000308675.1 Nocardia paucivorans NBRC 100373
CGCGATGTTCCCGTGCGCACGGCGATCGGCGCCATGGCGATCACGTTCTACCTGGTGCTGACGTTGTCGTGTGTCAACGACATCATCGCGTTGAAGTTCGATATCTCGTTGAACGCGACGACCTGGATCGGTCGGATCGGTTTGTTGATCGCGCCGCCCATCGCGTATTTCCTGGCCTACCGGTTCTGCATCGGGTTGCAGCGCAGCGATCGCGCGGTGCTCGAGCACGGTATCGAGACCGGTGTGATCAAGCGGCTGCCGCATGGTGAGTACATCGAGGTGCATCAGCCGTTGGGGCCGGTGGACGAGCACGGGCATCCGGTGCCGTTGGAGTATCAGGGCGCGACCGTGCCGAAGAAGATGAACAAA
>NZ_BAGE01000032.1 GCF_000308675.1 Nocardia paucivorans NBRC 100373
CGACCTTGTCGGTGGAGACCTCGAGCAACGGCTCGTCGACCTCGACCGTGTCTCCTTCCTGCTTCAGCCACCGCGTCACCGTTCCCTCGGTGACGCTCTCACCTAGAGCGGGCATCTGGACGGAGAAGGCCATGTCCGTTGACTCCTGACTGCTCGACGGGTCTACAACAGTTCATTCCGGTCGGTCCCGCCGCGGGTCGCGGAGCGGTCCCGGCCAACATCATTGCGCTGGCACCGGAGATCCGTGTGGTTCTTGTTCCGCCGACCATCCTTGCATTCGCGTCGACACGTGGTAAGCGGAGGGGGGAGGCTACCTTCGGGTAGCCGGGTTCCGTTGCGCCGGTTCCGCGGCGCGGGATCGCGGCTTCGGCGTGTCTCGCGTGTCGGCGCTCGGGACTCGGGCCGTCGGCACCTGCGCTTCGGTCGCCGACACGCGAGACGGGCCACAACCCGTGCGGCCTCGTAGGACTCGGCGTGTCGTGGAGGCCGCGGTGGGTCGGGCACGGTTCACTCGGCCGCGATGTCCTCCAGGACCGAGATCAGGGTGCGGACGGGGACACCGGTGCCGCCCTTGCCGATATAGCCGAACGGGCCACCGGTGTTGTAGGCCGGGCCCGCGATATCGATATGCGCCCATTGCACGTTCTCGGGCACGAATTCCTTCAGGAACAATCCGGCCGAGAGCATGCCGCCCCACCGGTGCGAGGCCACATTGGCGATATCGGCGATCTTGGAATCGAGATCGGCGCGCAATTCGGCGGGCAGCGGCATGGCCCACCCGTGTTCGCCGACCTCACGGGAGATACGGGCGACACGGTCCCGGAAATCGTCGGTGCCCATCACACCGGGGGTGCGGGTGCCCAGGGCGACCATCTGCGCGCCGGTGAGGGTGGCGACATCGATCAGGTAGTGGGGATCGTCCTCGCCCGCCCGCACGATGGCGTCGGCGAGGATGAGGCGGCCCTCGGCGTCGGTGTTGAGGACCTCCACGGTGGTGCCGCCGTACTGGGTGAGCACGTCACCGGGACGCTGCGCCGTTCCGGACGGCATGTTCTCGGCCATGGGAACGGTGGCGGTGACGGTGATCGGCAGGCTCAGTCGGGCCGCCAGCAGGGTGGTGGCCACGACCGCGGCGGCGCCGGCCATATCCGAGGTCATGTTCTCCATGTTCGCGGCGGGTTTGATGGAGATACCGCCGGTGTCGAAGGTGATGCCCTTGCCGACCAGCGCGACCTTCTTCGCACCGCCCTCGTAGGTGATCCGCACCAGGCGCGGCGGGCGCGACGAACCCTTGCCGACGCCGAGCACCCCGCCGTACCCGCCCGCTTCGAGGGCCTGCTCGTCGAGCACCTCCACGGTCAGCCCGGCGGCCTCGGCCAAGATCTGCGCGCGAGCGGCGAACTCGGCGGGATACAGGTGACTCGGCGGCGTGTTCACGAAATCCCGCGCGGTGGCGACGGCCTCGGCCACCAATTGGGCGCGCAACAGCGCATCGGACCCGAATTCCGGTTCCGGAACCAGTAGTTCGACCCGCGCCACCGGACGTGCGTCCGGTTTCGGGGCCGACTTCTCCGAACGGAACGGGGTGAAGGAGTATGCGCCCAGGTAGAAGCCCTCCGCGGCGGCGCCGATGTCCAGGCCGGACAAGGTGGTTACCGCCTTGCGCACACCGGTCAGCGACCGCGCGGCCACCCCCGCGCTGCGCCGGATCTGCTCGGCGTCGAATTCCTCGGCGCGGCCGAGTCCGACGGCCAGCACGCTGGTGACGTTCTCCAGTGCGGGTGGGGCCGGAATCCGGGTCAACGTTTCGGCTTTGCCCGTCGCGCCCACGGCGACGAGCTGTGCGGTCAGGCCGGCGCGGACCTCGGCGCCGAGAACATCGCTGAACAGATCCTCGGGAACGATCACCGGACCGTCATCGGTGGTGACCAATCCGATGACGAGCACATCGGTATCGGGTTCGATGCTTTCGGTACGTGCCAATTCCGGTCCGAGGGGACGATCTGCGACTGCGGTCATGCCCCTCAGGCTATTCGGTTGCCGTCCGGTAGCGCACCGCGACACCGTCGAGCAGCATGTCGACCGCGGCGGCCAGCAGATCGTCGAAATCGATATCGGGCGGGCCGTCGGTCGGCGAGAAAACCTTGTACAGGGTGGGGCGGGCAGCCGGGTCGATGAGCTCGGTCATATCGGGCGGAGGGTCGTCGTCGGAGGCGGCGCCGATGCGGTCGGTTCGTTCCGCCGTCCACAGCAGAGCCAAGCCCTGCACCAGGCCGGAACAGCTCAGATATGCCGCCAGCAGGTCGGTGCGGGACAGACGCAGTTCGTCCAGGGCCGACATGGCGCGTTCCAGTGTGTCGAACAGGGCGGGACCGAGCGGTGGGCGGCTGCGGGCCAGGACCGGCAACATCCATGGATGGCGTCGGTAGAGCAGCCACTCCTGGAGTGCCTCGTGCCGTAGCCGCGCCCGCCAGTCGGTGAGGTCGCCGGGCGGCTCCGGGATCTCGGCCAGCACCAGTTCCGCCATGGCCGCCAGCAGATGTTTCCGATCGGGGAAATGTCGGTACAGGGCGGCGGTGGCCACGCCGAGCTCACCGGCCAGACGGCGCATGGACAGGCCGTCCAGACCGGTGTGATCGGCCAGGGCGACGGCGGTGCGAGTGATGCCGACCGTGGTCAATCGGTCGGGACGATGTCGGCGCGGGGGCGTGGTCGGGACCCGGCGTGCCCGGTAGGCGCGGGCCTGGCAGGACCGGGAGCAGTAGCGGCGTCGCCGGCCGCGCGGGGGTTGGCTCAAGGGGAGGTCGCAGACCGCGCAGGACGTTGTCACGGACTCGATTTCATCACACGAAACAGTGTGACGAAACGCTGGTGACAGCGGTGGGATCTGCCTAATTTCGCATTTCGAAACGCTGTTCACACAGAGAGGCGCACCCTGATGGGCACCGAATTGGATGTATGGCGGGCCGAGCCCTCCGATTACGACGCGGTGGTGGCGGCCTTCGCGGCGGCCACGCCGGACGAGGCGGTCACGGCCTGGATCGCGGAGGGGCACCCGATCGAAGAGCTGATCACCGGTTTCGTTCCCGCCACCGTCGAACGAGGGTTGCGGGACGGCGAGATCTGGTTGGCCGGAGTCGAGGGGCGAATATGGACGGTATCCGTCTGGCAGACCATCACCTCGGTCGACCGATTCGTCACCGAGGCCGCGGCCACCGCCGAACAGGCCGAACAGGTGCCGGATGTCCGACCGTTGCAACGGGCGGCATACCTCACCGCCCTGCTCGCGCGGGAACACCCACGCGAATTCCCGCACAGCTATCTGCAGGTGATGGTTACCGTTCCGGAGTTTCGCAGCCGGGGCGCGGGCGCCGCCATCCTCGCCCGGCAGGTGCGCGCGCTCGGCGATATCGGGATGCCCGCGTTCCTGGAGGCGAGTACGGAACGCTCGGCGCGGCTGTACGCGCGGCACGGATTCGCGCGTGAGGGCGCGACCCATACGTTGCCCGAGAACGGACCGACCCTCATCCCCATGTGGTGCCGGGTTTGAGGTCGCCCGGCGGGACGTGGTGAATCGGGGTTTTCCCGTGCGCCTCGGCGTTTCGGCGATATCGCCGCGGGTTCGGAACCGGATGGGCGCCGGTGGTGCGCATCGGGGCCCCGACCACGCCGTGGCATGCCGGCCGGCTTCGTCGGTCGGCGGGTTAAGCTCGCCCGGTGAGTGACTCCGACCTGCTCCAGGGCCCCATCCACACAGTGCATGCCGAACTCGGCGCGCGATTCGCGCCGTTCGGGGGGTGGGAGATGCCGGTGCAGTACGCAGGCACGGTGACCGAACACCGGGCCGTGCGCAATACCGTGGGGCTGTTCGATGTGAGCCATCTCGGGAAGGCGACGGTCCGCGGTCCGGGTGCGGCCGAGTTCGTGAACTCGGCGCTGACCAACGATCTGGAGCGGATCGCTCCCGGTAAGGCGCAGTACACGCTGTGCTGCGCCGACGACGGGGGCGTGATCGACGATCTGATCGCCTACTACGTGGGCGATGCCGAGATCTTCCTGGTGCCCAATGCCGCCAACACCGCCGCGGTGGTGGCCCGGTTGCAGGACGCCGCGCCGGATGCCGTCACCGTGACGAACGACCACCGTGCCTATGCGGTGTTCGCGGTGCAGGGTCCGCGGTCGGCGTCGGTGTTGGACGCACTCGGGCTGCCCTCCGATCTGGCGTATATGGCCTTCACCGACGCCGAATGGGAGGGGCGTTCGGTACGGGTGTGTCGGACCGGCTACACCGGCGAACACGGCTACGAACTGTTGCCCCGCTGGGACGACGCCGAACCTCTGTTCCGGGCGTTGGTCGAGCAGGCGCGCAATGCCGGCGGTGAGATCGCCGGGCTGGGCGCGCGCGACACCCTGCGCACCGAGATGGGCTATCCGCTGCACGGCCACGAGCTCTCGCCGGAGATCACCCCGGTGCAGGCGCGGACCGGGTGGGCCGTGGGCTGGGCCAAGGCCCGGTTCTGGGGCAAGGCCGCGCTGGAGAAGGAGAAAGCGGCCGGTCCCCGGCGAATCCTGCTGGGATTGAAGGCGAACGCCCGTGGGGTGCCGCGGGCGGGGCAGACCGTGCTGCGCGCGGGGGAACAAGTCGGTGTGACGACCTCCGGGACGTTCTCGCCGACCCTGGAGACCGGGATCGCGCTCGCGCTGCTCGACCCGTCGGTCGAAGTGGGAGCCGAGGTGGAGGTGGATGTGCGCGGCCGGAAGTTGAGCTGCACCGTCGTCCGGCCGCCGTTCGTTCCGGCCCGTACCACGTGAGGCGTGGTCGCCAGTGCCGGACCACCGGATCGGCGGTGCGGACCGACACCATAGACTTCTGCGTATGACCACCGCCGCACAGTTCACCCGGATCCCCCATCCCGCGCCCACCTCGGCGCAGCGGGTACAGGAGATTCTGGCGGCGCCCGGGTTCGGCCGGTACTTCACCGACCACATGGTCACCATCGACTACACCGAAAGCGATGGTTGGACCAACGCCCGCGTCGAACCCTACGGTACGCTCACCATGGACCCGGCGACCATGGTGTTCCACTACGGGCAGGCCATCTTCGAGGGGCTCAAGGCGTACCGCCAGCCGGACGGTAGCGTCGCCTGCTTCCGAATCGATGCCAATGCCGCCCGTTTCCGCAGGTCCGCCCGTCGGATGGCAATGGCGGAACTTCCCGACGAGCTGTTCATCGAATCCGTGCGGCAGCTGCTCGAGGTCGACCGTGCCTGGGTACCGGCGGCCGGCGGGGAAGAATCGCTGTACCTGCGTCCGTTCATGATCTCCACCGAGGCCGGACTCGGGGTCAAACCCGCTTCGGCGTACAAGTACCTGCTGCTCGGCTCACCGGCCGGCGCGTACTTCCCACGCGGGGTGAAACCGGTGCGGGTGTGGTTGTCCACCGAGTACGTGCGCGCCGCGCCCGGCGGCACCGGTGAGGCGAAGGTCGCGGGCAACTACGCGGCCTCGTTGCTCGCGCAGGCCGAGGCCACCGCGAAGGGGTGCGATCAGGTGGTGTGGTTGGACGCCTGCGAACGCCGGTACGTCGAGGAGATGGGCACCAACAACCTGTTCTTCGTGTTCGGGTCCGGTACCGACGCCCGTCTGGTCACCCCGGAGCTGTCCGGTTCGCTGCTGCCCGGTATCACCCGTGATTCGCTGCTGACCCTGGCCGCCGAGGCCGGCTATCAGGTCACCGAGCGCAAGGTGACGGTGGAGGAATGGCGGGCCGGTGCGGAGTCGGGCGAGATCAGCGAGGTGTTCGCATGTGGGACCGCGGCGGTCATCACCCCCGTCGGGTCGGTGTGCTCCGAGGACGGGGAATTCACCATCGGTGACGGGCAGACCGGCGAGGTCACCATGGCGCTGCGGGAAACGCTCACCGGGATCCAGCGCGGCACCTTCGCCGATGTGCACGGCTGGATGCGCACCTTCTGAGAAGCCGAACGACCGAACGACGCGAACCCCGCCGGGGATCATCGCGCCGTTCGGGGTCTCGGCGGGTCAGCCGGGCATGAGGGTCTGCCATTCGGCCAGGGAACGCGGGCGGAACACATAGTTGTTGTCGCGGATGGTGTTCAGCGGCGCATGTGGATCGGGGGAGTACCAGTGACCGGGGTAGACGGTCGGGTTGATCGACATCTCGGCCAGATAGCGCAGGCTTCGGTACATGGCCTCGGAGTCGCCACCGGGGAAGTCGGTGCGACCGCAGCCGTCGATGAACAGCGTGTCGCCGGAGATGAGCCGGTCCTCGAACAGGAAGCACTGGCTGCCGGGAGTGTGACCGGGCGTATGCAGCAATTCGATCTCGAAGGCGCCGACGGTGATCTTGTCGCCGTGCCCGTGCCCGGTGAGTTCACTCGGCGCGATCCCGGTGACATTGGCCACCCAGGGTAACTCCTCGCTGTTGACGTGCACCGGGACGCCGGTCTTCTCCAACAGCTCCCGCACCCCGCGCAGGGTGAAACCCATCATGGAGCCGCCGACATGATCGGGGTGGTGGTGGGTGGCCAACACACCGGATAGTTTCAGCCCGTCGCCGGCGGCGATATCGGCCAGCTCACCCGCCGCGTACGCCGGGTCGACGACCACGCACTCCCCGGTTTCCCGGTCGCCGATGAGATAGGCGAAATTGCGCATCTGCGTCGCGATCGGGTCGCCCACGGCGAAATCCCGCCCGGCCAACAGTTGACGAAAGTACAGGCGTTCGGCTGACATACCTCCACACTAAGGCTCGCATTGTCGCGACGGGCAGCGAGTGCCCGCATGCGTTTCGGCCGCTGTCACATGCCTTGCCGAGGCGGTCCGTGGGCCGCGGTTTCAGGCGGCGAGCGCGAAACCGAGCGCCGCCACCGTGGTGGTGATTTCGACCGTGGCGCCGAGCACGTCACCGGACAGACCACCGATTCGGCGCACACAGTGCCGCACCAGCGGCGCGGTGATTCCCGTCGCGACCAGGACGACCAACGGCCCCGCCCAGAGGGTGGCCGGGATCGCGAACACACCTGCCCCCGCCGCCACCACGGTCCATCCGAGGGCCGTGAACGGCGACTGTGTGCCCGCCACCAGCGCGCCGAACCACGCGCCGGGAGCGGCGTCCACCCCGCGCCGACACGCCGTCACCACTGCGACCCGACCGAGCGCCACCGCCAAACCCACCGAGAACCACCGCTCGGCAGCGGCCAACTCCGCGAATGCCAAGGCCTGGATACCGATGGCGAAACCGAGCGCCGCCACACCGAACGGGCCCGCGCCGCCGCTCTTCATCACCTCCCGGGCCCGCTCCGGCGGACCATAGGTGCCGAGCCCGTCGAAGGTGTCGGCCAGACCGTCCAGGTGCATTCCGCGGGTCGCCGATGCCAATACGGCGACGGCGGCCATCCCGGCGGCCGGGCCGGCCGGGTGCAACAACCACAGCACGCCGACCGCCACCCCGCCCAGAAGCGCACCCACCAGCGGCGCCACGGCGATGGCCCGCCCCGCGATACGCCGATCGACCTCTGTCGGTCCGCGCGCGGGCACGACGGTGAGCCAGGACACGGCCAGAACCAGCGAGGTCACCGAGCCGCGATCACTTCCGCAGTTCCACCGGACGATCCGGGTCGGCGTCGCGGGTACTCACCCCGGCCTCGGCGAAGGTCGACATCTCGGCGAGGGCGGCGACGGCGGCCCGCAGGATCGGCAGCACGGTGAGCGCTCCGGAACCCTCGCCCAACCGCATCTGCAGATCCACCAGCGGGTCGAGATGCAATTTGCGCAGGGCGAGCGTATGCGCGGGTTCGGTGGAGCGGTGCCCGGCCAGCCACCACGCGGACGCACCCGCCGCCAGCTCTTCGGCCATCAGGGCGGCGGCGGTGACCACCACCCCGTCCAAGATCACCGGGGTGCGGCGGACGGCCGCCTGGGCGAGGAACGCCGTCATGGCGGCGATATCGGCACCACCGACCGTGCGCAGCAACTCCACCGGCTCTCGGGCCACCGGACGCGCCCGGCGCATGGCATCGCGGATGGCGGCCACCTTGCGCATCCAGCCGTGGTCATCGATACCGGTTCCGCGGCCCACCGCCGCCACCGGCTCGGTATCGGTGAGGGTGGCGATCAGCACGGTCGCCGGGGTGGTGTTGCCGATACCCATATCACCGACGACGAGCAGATCGGCACCCGCATCGATCTCCTCGTCGGCCACGGCCCGGCCCGCCGCGAGCGCCGCGGCGACCTCGTCGGTGGTGAGCGCGTCCTCCCGGTCGATGCGTCCGCACGATCGGCGCACCTTGTACCTGCCCACCGCGGGATCGGTCTCGGCGTCCACGGCCATATCGACCACCCGCACCGTGGCCCCCGCGATCTCCGCCAGCGCGTTCACCGCCGCCCCACCGGCGAGGAAATTGGCGACCATCTGCGCGGTCACCTCACTCGGATACGCGGAGACCCCCTGTCGGGCCACCCCGTGATCCCCGGCGAACACCACCACCCGGGCCCGCTCGAACTGCTTCGGCGGACACACCCCTTGGCAGGCGGCCACCCAGGCGCCGAGTGTCTCCAACCTGCCCAGCGACCCGGCGGGTTTGGTGAGCTGTTGATGCCGTTGCTCCGCGGCGGCGCGGACCTGCGCGTCCGGCGGCGCGACCGCTCCGAATCCCTGTGTCACCGGGCAAGGGTAACGCGCGGGGGTCGGCTCCTCGGGCGGGTGGAGCGCTCAGGGGCGGAGCCGGGAACGCAGGGTCGTTACCCCGGCGCCGGTGAGTTCGTCGCAGTAGACCGCGCGGCCCGCCATGGCCATGACCAGAGCCAGGGTCGTTCCCCGCACCAGCGGCCCGGACCCGGACGTGAAAGGTCCGTCGGTCGCCTCCAGCCGCAGGCCGCGTACGGTGGTGCGGCTGTTCACCGTGAAATCGCGTCCGGCGAAGAACCGCGCGACCTCCGTCACCGCCTCGACCGCCGGAGTTCGGGTCAGGCCGAGCGGTCGGCGGATGTCCTGGCCGTGGACCACCACCTCGCCGAGCCATGCCGGAGTGTGCCCGGACGCGGCCGTCGTGGCGGGGACGACGGCCCGGAATCGTGCGAGGGTTTCGGCGGGAGTCGCGCCCAGCTGTTCGGCCAGGCGCCGCCGATTGTGCAGATCGAAGTCGAAACGCGCGGCGAGAACACTGCCGATCCAGCGGAGTCGTCCGGTGCTTGCCGCCGCGGTGAGGTGTGCGAGGGTCTGCTCCACCGTCCACTCCCCGCACAGGGACGGGGCGGCCCATTGCACATCGGTGAGATTCTCGAGCTCGTCGGCCACCGCGGCGCGTTCGGTATGTATCGCGGCCCATATATCGGCGCGCTGCATGGATTCCATGTGCCGGATTCGATCACGGCCGGCGGACACACCGGAGTACGAGCACCGGCGCGGTATCAGGCTATTTCAACCGCAGCGGTAGCCCGGCGACGACGAGAAAGGCCTCGTCGCAGACCTGGGCGAGACGCTGATTGAGGACACCGATCTCGTCGCGGAAGAGGCGACCGGAGCGGGTGGCGGGAATGACGTCCATCCCGACTTCGGGGGTGACGATCACCAGCCGGTGCGCGTAGTCGGCGACCGCGGCGACCAGTGCGTCGACATCGGGAGCCACGGTCCCACGAGGTGAGTCCCAGGCGGCGCGGGCGTCCAGACGGGCGGTGAGCCAGGTGCCCATATCGTCGATCAGGGTGGCGCCGGGGTGAGGGATGCGCAGGACATCCGCCGGGTCGGTTGCCTCGACAACCATCCAGTCGGCGGGCCGGCGGGCGCGGTGGGCGGCGATCCGGGCCGCGAAATCGGCATCCGCCGGGTCGGGGACCGCCGTGGCGAGATAGCGCACCGCGGTCCCGGTGACCAGGGATTCGGCGTGGGCGGATTTCCCGGAGCGGGCGCCGCCGAGCACGAGGGTGCGCCGGGACACGGACGGATCGGGCTGGGACACACCCCGGACGTTAGCAATCGCGTCCGGGCCCGAGGGGATCGGTCAGACCGGGTCGCCGGGACCGACCCGCGGTTTGGGGGCTCGCATCTTGCGGATCTGCGACGCCCGGACGAAGGCGTACCAGCCCAGGGAGAAACCGCCGTCGGTGCTGTCGGGGAAGCGCTCCCGCACCCGCTTGTTGACGAGCCGGCCGAGCAGGAAGCCCTCGCCGACCATGAAGATCATCATCACCAACATGGCCAGCGTCACCAGCGACTGTAGGGCCGGCGCGGTGAACATGGACAGGATCAGCACCAGCGCCATCGGCATGAACAGACCCACCAGATTGCGGCGGGCGTCGACGATATCGCGGGCGAAGGCGCGCACCGGACCCTGATCCCGCGGCAACAGGTACTTGTCGTCGCCGGCGAGCATGCGCTCCCGGCGCTCCGCCGCGGCGGCCCGGCGCTCGGCGGCGGCCTGCTTACGGGCCGCCCGGTCGCCGCGCGCGGCCTTGCGTCGGGCGCGGGCCTCTTTCCTGGTGAGCGGAGCCGGGGCCACCGGGCCGCGGCGCCGCCCCTCGGCCTCTCGGCGCTTGGGGGTGGGCCGGCCCTTGCCCTTGGTCGGGCCGTTCTTGACCACGGTGGCGCCGGCCGCGCCGGTCGCACCCGCGGTGGCCTTCGTCACCGTTGGGGACGCGTTCTCGGCGGAGCCGTCGTCCGCGCCCGTGCGGTCGGCGGTTTCGTCGGTCTCGCCGCGTCGGAACAACTTCACGGTCACCAGGCTATTCGATGGCGTATCCGGTCGGTGACGCGGCGGTGGGCGCGGGTGGGCCGGCTCACGCGTCGACGGGTGGTCCTCGCGCCCGTCGGCCGGTGCGGGACCACCGATATGACCGACCTGCACCGACCGCGGTATCGGACCGGACGAAGAAGATGGCAAGATGGGAATAGCAGCGCGACCGAAGATGTTGACTCTTCGCAAGCCGTGTGCTGTTCACGGAGCGACCAGCTGTCCATAGGAGAGTTCATGACTGTGCAGAACGAGACCGCCACCCACGGCGTGACTCTGACCGAGGCTGCCGCGAGCAAGGCCAAGGCGCTGCTGGATCAGGAGGGCCGGGACGACCTTGCGCTGCGGATCGCCGTTCAGCCGGGTGGCTGCGCGGGCCTGCGCTACCAGCTCTTCTTCGACGATCGCACCCTCGACGGGGACCTGACCGCGGAATTCGGGGGCGTCACCCTCGCCGTCGATCGGATGAGCGCCCCCTATGTGCAGGGCGCCTCGATCGATTTCGTCGACACCATCGAGAAGCAGGGCTTCACCATCGACAACCCGAACGCCACCGGCTCCTGCGCCTGCGGCGACTCCTTCAACTGAGGCACAACCGACGGGCCGCGTGATCTGTGCGATGTCACGTGGCCCGCTCGTGGCACGTAGTGGAACCCTGGGTGAGTTGATACCGTGAGAACGGGGAACCGGTTTCCGGGCCTCGTTTTTCGCTGTAAGCGCCCGAATTCGAAGGGACCACTACGTGTCCATTGCTGTTTCCGCGTCGATTGCCACCGACCATCTCATGCGTTTTTCCGGTCGGTTCGCCGACGTGTTGCTACCCGACCAGCTCGACCATGTTTCGCTGAGTTTTCTCGTCGATGATCTGGTGATCCGACGCGGCGGCGTCGGCGGCAATATCGCCTATGCCATGGGTGTGCTGGACCGGTCACCGCTGTTGATCGGGTCGGTGGGCGCCGATTTCGCCGACTACCGACAGTGGTTGGAAGCACACGGTGTGGACTGTTCGGCCGTGCGGGTGTCCGAAACCGCGCACACCGCGCGTTTCGTCTGCACCACCGATGAGGATATGGCGCAGATCGCCTCCTTCTACCCGGGCGCCATGAGCGAGGCCAGGGATATCTCCATCACCGCCCTGTCCGAAGACCGGCCGTTGGAGCTGGTGCTGATCGGGGCCAATGATCCCGAGGCCATGTTGCGGCACACCACCGAATGCCGGGAACTGGGCATTCCGTTCGCCGCCGACCCCTCACAGCAGCTGGCCCGCCTCGACGGCAATCAGTCCGCGCAGCTCATCGAGGGCGCGACCTACCTGTTCACCAACGAATACGAGTGGGGCCTGCTACAGCAGAAGACCGGACTCACCCCGGAAGAGATCGATAACCGGGTCGGCATCCGCATCACCACCCTCGGCAAGGACGGGGTGCTGGTGGTGGACCGGGACGGCAACGAGGTGCAGGTCGGCGTGGTTCCGGAGAACACCCGGGTCGACCCGACCGGGGTCGGTGACGCCTTCCGCGCCGGTTTCCTCACCGGACACACCGCGGGTCTGAGCCTGGAACGTGCGGCGCAGCTCGGTTCGTTGGTCGCGGTGCTGGTGTTGGAAACCGTGGGCACCCAGGAGTGGACATTGAACATCGATGACGCCCTCAAACGTCTGGCCCAGGCGTACGGCGCCGAGGCCGCGGCCGAACTGGAGCAGTTGTTGCGGTGAGACACGCCGTCGGCGATTACGAGAACGCCCGGTCCGCGATATCGCGGACCGGGCGTTTCGTATTGGGGGAGATCGTATTGGGGGAGATCAGAGCTGCACCGGGTAGGTGGGTTCCTGGATCTCGGGCTTGATGCGGTCCTCGACGAAGATTCCGTGCCAGACCATGAACACCAGCAGCGTCCACAGGCGGCGGCTGTGGTCGGACTCACCCGCCTTGTGGGCCCGCAACATAGCGGTGACGGCCGCCTTGTCCAGCAGGTGATCGGTTTGGGATTCGGCGATCTGTTGATGGGCCCAGTCATAGAGTTCGGTGCCGCGCAGCCAGTGCCGCAGCGGAACCGGGAAGCCCAGCTTCGCGCGATGCAGGACGTGACCGGGGACGATGCCCTCGAGTGCCTGCCGCAGCGCGTACTTGGTGGTCTCCTTGGTGATCTTCTGGTCCAGCGGGATGGTGCGGGCGACCTCGAAGACCTCCTTGTCCAGGAACGGCACCCGCAGTTCCAGGGAATTCGCCATGGTCATCTTGTCGGCCTTGACCAGAATGTCGCCGCGCAGCCAGGTGAACAGGTCGATGTGCTGCATCCGCGCCACCGGATCCCAGCCGCGCGACTGCGCGTAGATGGGGGCGGTGACGTCCTGGTGGGTCCATTCCGGCCGGAACTCGCGCAGCACCGCCCGCAGTTGGGCGTCGTTGAAGCTGCGGGCATTGCCGTAGTAGCGCTGTTCCAGGGTGAGCGAACCGCGGTGCAGCAGGCTCTTGCCGCGGGTGCCGTCGGGGATCAGATCCGACACCTTGCCCGCGAGCCGGCGCAGACCGCGCGGCAACCGCTCGAACGGGCGCAGCGACAGCGGTTCGCGGTAGATGGTGTAGCCGCCGAACAGTTCGTCGGCGCCCTCACCGGAGAGCACCACCTTGACGTGTTTACGGGCCTCCTTGGCCACGAAGTACAGCGGAACCAGGGCCGGGTCGGCCACCGGGTCGTCGAGATACCAAACGATCTCCGGGATGGCCGCGGCGAACTCGGCGGGGGAGACCACCTTCACGATATGCCGGGCGCCGATGGCCGCCGCGCTCTCGGCGGCCACATCCACCTCGGAATAGCCCTCGCGTTCGAACCCGGTGGTGAAGGTGATGAGCTTCGGGTTGTGCCGCATGGCCAGCGCGGCCACGGCGGTGGAGTCGATACCGCCGGACAGGAACGAACCGACCGTCACATCGGCGCGCATATGTTTGGCGACCGAGTCCTCCAGGGCCGCGGCGATCTCGCGGTAGCGGGACCGAGCCGATCCCGCGGCGAACGGTTTCACCGGGAACGTCGGCACGAAATAGCGGGTGATCTTCGGCTGCTGCCCCGGAGCCACGGTGGCGTAGCTGCCCGATTCCAGCCGACGAATACCCGCGTGCAGGGTTTCCGGCTCCGGAACGTACTGCAGCACGGTGTAGTGCTCGAGCGCCCGCTTGTCCAGCGAATCGTCCCGACCGAGGGCCGACAGCAGCCCGAGCAGGCTCTTCTTCTCGCTACCGAACGCGGTGCCGCCGGGACCGGTCGCCAGGAACAGCGGTTTGATACCGAAGGGGTCACGGGCCAGGAACAGTTGTTCGGTCTCGGTGTCCCAGATCGCGAACGCGAACATTCCGCGCAGGCGACGCACCGCCTCCGGGCCCCAATAGTGGAAGGCCGCCACAATGGCCTCACTGTCACCTTCGGTGGCGAACATCGGCGTATCACCGAACTCGGCGGCGTGCGTGGCCGCCAGTTCCTCGCGGAGCTCGAGGTAGTTGTAGATCTCCCCGTTGAAGGTGAGGGCGTAGCGCTCCCGATTCTCGGGCGGGCCCCAGCGCAGTGGCTGGTGCGAATGCTCGATATCGATGATGGACAGCCGGTTGAATCCGAAGATCAATCGGTCGTCGTGCCAGGTGCCGCGCTCGTCCGGTCCGCGATGCCGCACGCAGTGCAGGGCGTCGTATACCTGCTCCACCGTCTCCGGTGCTGCCGAATCAGACGTCAGAAATCCGAGCAGTCCACACACCGCGTCGGTAACCTCGTTTCCTCTGGTCGGGGGTCCGCGCCGAAGAGCCTGGCGCGGCGAATGAAATCCAGTGTCCGAGTATGCCCCACATCCGTTCCGCTCGTGCGGTGCAGGCCACTCGACACCTCTGTCCCCCCGCTTCACCTGGCCCGATTCGGCCGGGTTCTTCGAGTCCCCCGCAGGGGTGGGGCCTCTCTCGTGTTCGCGTGTCCGAAGCGTATGCGCCGAAGCGGCGAGTCCCGAGGCTGCGGACGCGAGACCCGCCGGTGTCACGACCCCGGTCCCGCCGAAGGCGGTGCCGAGGGGCATGGCCATCGGACACAACCGACCCGACGGCGAAGCTGCCGTGTGTTTGGTCTACGCTGCGTAGTACTCGGGCTGTGTCGAGTGGTGGTGCGCGAGACCGTGTAAGCGCCACTCGACGGGTCCGAACTTCAGCTGTGAACGTATCGTCCGGTCGGTCACCGAACGGGCGGTGCATTGTCGGAATGTGTGGCGACCAGGAAGGCGTGAGCGTGGCGCACAAGGCGAGCGACGAGATCGGGGCACGGCCCGCCCGGGGGCGGCGGGGCCGTTTCCTGCGGCGGGCCGGGCTGGCGGTGTCCCTGGGGATCACCACATTGCTGGTCTCCGGCTGCTCGATCGACAATGTCGTCCTGCGATTCGGCTGGCCCTCGGGTGTCACCCCGCAGGCCACCCGGATGCGGGAACTGTGGACCTGGTCGGTGATCGCCGCCCTGCTGATGGGTGTGCTGGTGTGGGGCCTGACCTTCTGGACGATCACCTTCCACCGCAAGAAGAAGGGCGATCCGGAATTCCCGCGGCAGACCGGATACAACGTGCCGTTGGAGTTGACCTACACGGCGATCCCGTTCGTGATCATCGCCGTGCTGTTCTACTTCACCGTCGTCGTGCAGAACTACGTGCACGAGAAGATCGAGGACCCCGATGTCGTCGTCGACGTGACCGCCTTCCAGTGGAACTGGAAGTTCGGCTACCGCGAGGTCGATCTGAAGAACGGTTTCACCTACAACGGTGTCGACACCGTGCGCGAAGCCGCCAACCAGGAGCAGCTCGACGCCTACCGCGAGCGCATCGACCCCGAACACGGGCATCCGCAGCCCGGACCGGTGCACGGTAGGCCGGAGAACGACATCCTGTCCTACCTGCACTACGACAAGATCGAGACCATCGGCTCCAGCAACGAGATCCCGGTCCTGGTGTTGCCCACCGGTAAGGTCATCGAGTTCCAGCTGGCCGCCGCCGACGTCATCCACGCCTTCTGGGTTCCGGAGTTCCTGTTCAAGCGGGACGTGATGCCCAACCCGAAGGAGAACAACTCCGACAATGTCTTCCAGATCACCGAGATCGAGAAGGAAGGCGCGTTCGTCGGGCGTTGCGCGGAAATGTGCGGTACCTACCACTCCATGATGAACTTCGAGGTCCGGGCCGTATCGCCGGAGAAGTTCCAGCGTTATATCGAGGCGCGTCAGCAGGGTATGACCAACTCCGCGGCGCTCGAGTCCATCGGCGAATCCCCGGTGGCCACCTCCACCAGGCCGTTCAACACCGACCGCACGGTGAAGAGCGCGGCCGAGAGCAAGTGAGGACAGATCTGAGATGAGGATCGAAGCCCGGATTTTCGAACTGCTCACGATTTTCTTCGTGCTCGTGGGCGTGGTCTACGCATACTTCACCTCCCAGTCCCGGACCGGCGTGGAATGGGCCGGGACCACCGCGATCGTGCTCACCGCGGGCCTGTCGCTGATCATCGGCACCTACTTCCGTTTCGTGGCGCGCCGCCTGGACCTGCGACCGGAGGACTACGAGGACGCCGAGATCGTGGACGGCGCGGGCGACCTGGGCTTCTTCTCGCCCGGTAGCTTCTGGCCGATTCTGTTGGCCGGTGCGGCCTCGGTGACCGCCCTGGGATTCGCGTTCTTCCAGTTCTGGTTGATCGGCCTCGGCGTG
The DNA here is from genome assembly GCF_000308675.1 of Nocardia paucivorans NBRC 100373. Lineage (GTDB taxonomy): Bacteria > Actinomycetota > Actinomycetes > Mycobacteriales > Mycobacteriaceae > Nocardia > Nocardia paucivorans. Next base: position 16,469 of record NZ_BAGE01000032.1, read on the forward strand.
GTGCTCATCCTGCTCGCCGCGGGCGGACTGGTGTTCGAGTACTACCTCGGTCCCGAGAAGCACTGAGTCCCGAGAAGCACTGAGTGGAATGGCGCCGCCGGTCGGCGGCGCGGGGTCGAGGCCCTGAGAATCCGACCTTTCGGCACCCGAGACCTGCGCCTTCGGCGTATGTGTCCCGGGTGCCGAAACGTATGACGGGCCGCAACCCCTTATCGTTTTCGGGGCCTCCTTTCGGAGCCCGTTTTCTCTTCTCACCACAGAGCCCACCTCCGATGCGGATCGGAGGTGGGCTCTGTCGGTATCGGGGCGCCGGGCCGGTCTATTCGGCCGATTCGTAGCGGATGCTGTTCTCGGAAACGCAGATCTCGTCGATCGCGGTGATGATGTCGCGCAACTGCTCCGACGGCAGGGCGGTGGGCCGCAACCGGCAGGTGAAGGTGATCAGGCCGTGATCACCGTCGGGGAGGCCGCGGGCCGCCGACTCCAGACGCAGATACTGCGAACGGATGCCGTAGGTCATGGCGGAGATGACCGTGAAGCAGCCCGTGCGCTCCCGGTGCCCGGCGAACAGATCGTGGAGTCGGTAGAACACCGAGGTGTAGTTCGACAGCGGGGCGAAGACGCTCACCCGGAAGGCGGGCCCGCGCTCGGACGAGCTGATCACCGTATCGGCCAGATATTCGGCGTCGCGCAGGGTGAGCACCTTGGGGGTGAACAGCACCGCGCCCGCCGCGGCATTGCGCACCGGCATACCCGCCGCGCGGCCGCTGGTGGCCGAGGCGATGGCGCCCAGGGAGCGCCGGGCCCGGCTCCCCACCTCGCGGCGGGCGCGCAGCGACCGGGTCGGTGCGGTCGGGTACAGGCTCGACCACTGGCCGAACCGGACGGTGCCCAGATGCATCTGCCCCGTGCCCACCGGCCGCGACACCTTCAACGGTGCGGTGTCCACCCAGCGGCCCACCTGCAGGACCGCATCCCGCGGCTTGGCGACCTCGGTGTAGGCGTGCTCGACGAAACTGTCGAAATCGAGGAAGCGGTCGGCCTCGGTGGACAGCCAGGTGTTGTCCTTGTCGATCTCGATGGTGTCGAGGGTGAGCGCGGTGATGATGCCCGCGCGTCCACCGGCACCCAGGATGCGGTAGAAGCGGTCGGTGTGATGATCGCGGCCGCAGGTGCCGATCCGGCCGTCGGTGTCGACGTATTCGAGATCGAGGATCTGGTCGATGAACAGCCCGTACCGGTGCGAGGCCGTGCTCACCCCGCCCACGGACGCGAAACCGCCCGCGGTGATCTCCCGATGGTCGCCGACGATCGGCAACCCCAGTCCGTGCGCGCCGATCCGCCGGTCCACATCCGACAGTCGCGCCCCGGCCTGGACCCGCACCGTGCCCCGACCCAAGTTGATATCGAGGATGGCGTTCATCCGACGCAGGGACACCACGGCACGCTGATCCGGCACCGCCAGACCGTCCGCGCTCGGTGCGCCGCCGTGCACCATGAGCGGCTTGGACCGATCCCGGGAATCCCGAACGGTGCGAACGACATCCGCGGTGTCACGGGGAAGGTATTCGGCGGCGGATACAACGTGCGGCGTGCTCATGGCACGAAAGCTAACCAGATTGTGCGCGTGTGCGCGATATCGGTGGGCCACCCATTCCCGGCACTCGCGTTCACCCCGTCCGAACTGGCGGAATCCGGTCCGAAACACCATCACCTGTCATTCGCTGCCGGTACCGTGATCCCGGGATTCGCGCACGCCGGCGGGGTAGGTGCCGGGTATGAGGAGGGGAGGGGACGTGTCGAACATCGATGACCGGATCACCCTGGCGGTGGATTGGTTGAGCCGCAGCCAGATCCACGACGGACACGGCGGGGCCGGATGGGGATGGGTGTCGGACGTCCCGCCCAATCCGCAGAACACCGCGGAAGTGGTCGTCGCGCTGCACTCGGCCGGTCGGCCCGTACCGAACGGGGAGGCCGTCCGCGCGCTGATCCGCCGACACGTGGTCGGCACCGCCGGTGGCGAATGGCATTTCCGTTCGCCCATCGACCTGTCCTGGCGGTTGCGTGCCCTGCATTGTCTAGGGGTGGGGCCCACCGATCCCGATGTGCTGGAATGCCTCACCGCGCTGTGCGCCGAACAGGACCCCGACACCGGCGGGTGGTGGTTGGCGGGCCCGGTCGGCTCCGTATCCGTCACCGCCACCACCAGCGCCGTGCACGCCCTGGTCGATATCGCGACGGTTCACGAGTCGGCGGCGCAGGCGCTGCTGCGCGGCACCTCCCTACTGGTCTCGATGATGCTGGACGACGATCCGCGTATCCGCCCCCTGTACGCGTACGCGCTCACCGCCTATCTGTTGGCGCGTCCGGAGATCGCGGGCGTCGGCGGCAAACGAGTCGACCGGGTGCGCGCGCTGGTGGTGGACCGACTGCTCGACGGGCTGCGACATGGCACCTACCCGGTCGAGGAAGAGCCGTTCCGGCGTGGCGAGACCGCCGACACCTGGCGCCATCTGAGCCTGCACCTCGCCGTCGGCGCGGTGGTCGCCGCCGACGATCGGACGATCTTCGACCCCGGGGTGCGGCGTGGTCTGGTGGATCTGCTCGAGCTGCAGGAAATCGAGCCGATGGCCACCTACCGCGGTGGATTCCGCACCTCCCCGGAAGGGTTCGTGACGTCCTATGCCACCGTGCAGGGTCTGGAGGCCATGACCCGCGTGCGGAAGGTGGTGAACGAACGGGTTAGTCCGGCGAAGGTTTTCGACCTGATCTGCCGAGTCGAGGGCGCTCACCCCGCCGATGCCCAGGAACTGGTGGCGGTGGGCGGCCGGTCGATGGTGATGAACAGTTACAGCGGTGCCCTCGTTCTCGCCGTGACCGGGCTGTCCGGGCTCACCATCGCGTTGCTGGGGGTGTTGTTGGCCGACGGGCTCGGCGAGATCGGTAGCCGTGCCCTGGTGGTGTGGGGGAGTCTGTTTCTCGCCCTCGGCGCCTTCACCGGGGTGGCGACCCGGTTGGCGTCGGTGTCCAAGACCCGGATCGCGACGGCGGTTTTCGCGGCGTACACCGCCGTGGTCCTACCCGTGGTGACCTTCCTGCTGTCATGACCGGCGTCCCCGTCGGTGGCCGTGGCAAAAACACCGGCCGAAGTCTGGCGTTGCTGTTCGTCGCCACCGGTCTGTGGGGTGCGTCGAGTGCGTTGATCGCCCATATCGGCGCCGACGGTTTTCCCGCGGCCCCGGTCGCCGCGGGTGGTGGGGTCGCGCTGCTCGGGTTCGCGCTGCTCACCGGGGGCAGGCCCTGGCGGGACTTTCGTACCGCGCCCGGACTGTTCCTGCGCCTGGGCGTGCTCGAGGTGTTGAATCTGGCGCTGTATGTCGCCGCATTGCACATCGGGCCGCTACCGGTGGTGGTGGCGCTGCATCTCACCGCGCCGGTGCTGCTCATCGTCGAGCGGATCGTCCGGGGCCGACGCCGGCCGACCGTGACGGTCGGTCTCGAACTGCTCCTCGTGGCCTTGGCGATCGGGCTGGTCGCCGGTCATCCGCCCGGTGGATCGGCGCTCGCGCCGGCGCTCGCGGGATGTCTGCTCGCCCTGGCGAGCGCTTGCTGTGTGGCCGCGCTGATCACCCTGGTGGTCCGGGAATCCGCCGGTCGTCCCGCCGTGACGGCCGCGGGACTGCAACTGGTCACAGCGGCGGCGTTGGGCACCCCGTTGCTCGGACTCGCCATCACCGTGGGGTCTGCCCCGGCGGCCACCGACTTCGCCGCATTGACGGCGATCGGCGCGCTGCTGTTGGGGCCCGGATTCGCCTGCTACTGGCCGGCCCTGCGTGAGCTGAACGAGGTGACGGCCGGTCTCGTCGGGCTCAACGAGGCCGTGGTCGCGTCTGTGCTCGGCGCGCTACTGGGCGGCTCGGATATCACCGCGGCCACCCTCTCGGCCGGGGTGCTCGTACTCATTGCCGTCGCCATGGAGGTGTGGAACGACTGATCGGCCTGATGTGCCGCCGCGACGAACGCCGCGCACAGGGTGGGGTCCTTATCGCCGGAGGCGGTTTCGACCCCGCTGTTCACATCCACCCCGAATGGTCCGACCTGCGCGATCGCCGTCGCCACATTGCGGACGTTCAGCCCACCGGCCAGGATGACGGGACAGTGCACGGCGGCGAGCGTGTCGACGATACGTTCGCTGATCGACCAATCGTGGACCAGGCCGGTACCGCCCAGCCGGTCGGGGGTCCGGGAATCGAGCAGCACGGCGTCACAGTGCGCGGCGGTTTCCAATGCCATGTCCACGGCCTCGTCACCGACGACGTGAACCGCGCGGATGATCGTGCGCCCGCCCGCCCCGGCGCGCACCCTGCGCACGGTGGTCGTATCGATCAGGCCGTGCAGCTGGATGGTGTCGACGCCGATCCGGTCGGCGAGCGCGAGGATGCCGTCCGCGTCCTCCAGATGGGTCACCAGGACGCGGTTGACGAACGGCGGTGTCAACGCGGCCAGTTTCGCGGCCTGCTCAGGGGCCAGCGCATCCTCGCTGTAATGGGTCGTTCCGGAGATGAAACCGACCGCGTCGGCACCGGCGTTCACCGCGATATCCAGATCCTGCTGCGATCGAATACCGCACAGTTTTGCGCGCACCGCCACTCGACCACGGTAGCAGTGTCGGGTTACGTCGTCGGGTTACGTCGACTTTGCCGACGCGGGGTTACGACGATCTCGGAGGCTTCGTTTCGTTCGGCTCAGCCGGCGGCAGTTTCCGGGATACGGGGAGTGTGGGAGGAAGGGCCGGAGGGGACGCCCTTCTTCAGGGTGGCGGCGTAGACGTCCACGTACTCCTGGCCGGACAGGCGCATGAGCTCGTACATGATCTCGTCGGTGACGGCGCGTTCGACGAACCGGTTACCGCCCATTCCCTCGTAGCGGGAGAAATCGATGGGCTTGCCGAATTTGACGGTCACCTTGCGGAAGCGCCACCGGAACGGTCCGGGCGGGCTCACCTTGTCGGTGCCGATCACCGCGACCGGGATGACCGGGACACCGGTCTCCAGGGCCAGGCGGGCCAGACCGGTCTTGCCCTTGTACAGCCGGCCGTCGGGGGAGCGGGTGCCCTCGGGGTAGATGCCGACCAGGCGACCCTGTTCGAGAAGGGCGCGCGCGGCATTGAGGGCGTCCTCGGCGGCGTCGGCGCTGCGCCGATCGATGGGGTACTGGCCGCTGGCGCTGAAGAAGAACTTCTGCAGCCGGCCCTTGAATCCCGGGGTGGTGAAGTATTCGGCCTTCGCGAGGTAGTTGATCCGCCGGGGGCTCATCAGCGGTGCGAAGAGCCAGTCGGCGAAGGAGAGATGATTGCCCGCCATGATGGCCGCGCCCTCCGCCGGGATATTTTCCACACCCTCCACCGTGGGTCGGTTGAAGATGCGGATGAAGGGACCCAGCAGCACGAATTTCAGCAGCCAGTAGAACATGACGTCCTTACTCCGAGAACCGGGATGAATTGATGGGGACACACCTCTCGCTGCCGACTCTACCGCCGCCCGCCGATCACCTCCAAGCGCCGCGACAGATCTCACCAGGGTGTTTCGGATATGTCATCGGGACCTTTCCCGCAGATCACCGGGGTGCGGCGGAAGTCGGCCCTCGGTCCGCCTGTCCGGGAGGGAATATCGGCTCGAACGGACGCGCCTCACCGGCCGGCGATGAGCGCGCCGCGGGCAAGTTCGGCGGCGCCGATCATGCCGGCCGCCTCGCCCAACTGGGTGGTGCGGATACGGGCGAGGGGACGGTGGCCGTGACCGGTGAGCGCGGCCGCGTACTCCTCGCGGGCCTCGTCCAGGAACAACGGCGCCGAACTGCTCACCCCGCCGGCCACGACCACCAGGTCGGGGTCGAAGATATCGCCGATGAAGGCGAGGCCGAGGCCGAGCCAGCGGGCGAAATCCGCCATCGCCCGCAGGGCGAGGGGATCGCCGTCGTGGGCGGCGCCGGCCACACGGCGCCCGGTCAACGCGCCCGGATCGGCGAGCACCTCCTTGGCCAGCAGCGATGACGTCCGGTCGGTGGCCAGCATCTCGATCGCGGTCTCGGCCAGAGCCGTTCCGCTGCAATACCTTTCCCAACAGCCGCGTTTACCGCAGCCGCACGCCCGGCCCTCCGGAACAACCTGCAGGTGCCCGAGCTCGGGCGCGATGCCGTGCGCTCCCCGATACAACTTGCCATCGACGAGCAGGGCCGCGCCGATCCCGGTGCCGATGGCCACCAACACCACGGTGTGCCCGCCGGCGGCGGCGCCGAACCGGTATTCGGCCCACATGGCCGCGTTCGCATCGTGCTCCAGCAGAACGGGCAGGCCCAGACGTTCGGTCAGCCGGTGCGCCACCGGGTCGTCGCGCCACGGCAGATGTGGAGCGAAGCGGACGGTGCGTCGATCGCTATCGATGAAACCGGCCACCGCCAGTCCGACCGCGCCGATGGGATGCCGCCGCGCCAGTTCACGCACCGCGAGATCCAGGGCATCGTCGAGAGCGGGAACCGAATGGGGGGTCGGCGCCTGCACGGTGTCGAGGACCTCGCCCGCGCCGTCGACCACCGAGGCACGGATATTGGTGCCACCGATATCGATACCGACGGTCAAGGGGCAGGCCGCGCTGTGGTCGGTCATGTTCTGATCGTCACGGGGATATCGGTGTAGCGGGCGCGGCCGGATCGGTGGGTGCGCCCGGCCGGCGGTGCGCCGCCCGGGGCGGGATCGGTCCCGGGCGCGGCGGCCTCCGAAACAGGTGATTCACCGGCGGATTCGGAATCCGGCGAATCGCCGTGCGCGCCGCCGTTTTTCGTTCCGTGATCGTGCGGCATCACCGGTTCCACCGGAACTCCGGCCAGGGCCTCGCGCAGCACCGTGACGATGGCGGTGCCGTGTTCGGCGAGCGCGGTGACCACCTCGTGCCGTTCCCCGCGGATCAGGGCCGCGGCGGCGCAGAGCGGACACCAGGCGCAGCCGGTCCACTCCGGTCCGTCGGCCTCGGCGGTGTGCCGCAGTATCGGCTCCACGCGTTCCAACAGGGTCTCGGCGAGCTGTTTGAGTTCTTCGGCGAATTCGGTCAGACCGTCGCCGGGGTCGGTCGCGGTCTCGCTCATTCCGGCCATACCCGAGGGTCGGGCCGGAAACGGATGACGAGATAGCCGTTGTCCAGTTCCGCGGCGCTGACCGTGCATCGCCGCAATACCGGTGCCAGGCGCAGTCTGCGTCGGACCCCGTCCGCTCCCACGATCAAATCGTCCTCCACTCGTCCCAGGCGCAGCGTCGCGGGATCGGCCACCGGCAGATGCATGCGCATGGCGTACACCGACTGCAGACCCGCGCCCGATTCCAAGCGCACCACCGGCTCCGGAGATCCGGCGTGGTCCACCGCCGGATTGTGTCCGACACCGTTCGCCGTGTCGAATTCGTCGCCGGCCGAGCCGTCGGATGCCTCGTCCGCGACCCGCCACGACAGTGCCGCCAACGGACCCAGCCCCACCGGTTCCGGACCGGTGTGTGCGGCTACCAGCACCGGAACCTCCGGCATGGCCCGGCGCAGACCGGTGATCACATCGAGTTGTTCGGCGCGACGATGCAGATACCACTGCACCGCGGGATGTTCCGAATCCGGAGCCGTGTCCGGCACCGCCGGCAGCACCTTGTTCACCACCACCGCCTCGAGGCGTAGCCCGAGCAGCGCGGTCGCCGACCGTACCCGCGCCGATTCGGCGACCGCCACCCGTTCGGGGACGGTGATCAGTCGGGCGGCGGTTCGGGTGTGGTCGGCCAGTAGATCCCGGACCTCGCTCACCGCCTCCACGATCCGCTGCACCGTGGTCGCGAGCACCGCCCGACGCAGGTCGCCGCCGATGACGCCGCGCATCCGCTCGTGCGGCGGCCAAACCCGGTCGAGATAACCGAGCAGGGTCTCGGGGGCGGTGACGATGCGCAACATATCGGCCGAGGGCGGACAGTCCAACACGATCACATCCCACTCGTCGTCGGTGGCGTATCGGGCGACCTCCACCAACATGAGCAGCTCCTGCACGCCGGGCAGACCGGTCAGTTCGGCGGGATCCAGTGCGGTCGGGTCGATTCCGTGCTCGTGCCCGGGACCGATGGCCGACAGATCCACCACATCGCGGAAACGATCCTCGAGCAGGGCAAGGGAATCGAGCTCGATCACCTCCAACCCCGGTAGCACCCGGGTGATCCCCGCGACGGTGCCCGGATCGTGGGGGAAGCGGAAACCGAGAGCGTCGCCGAGCGAATGCGCCTGGTCGAGTGAGGCCACCAGGACGCGCTGCCCCAGTCGGGCATAGGCCATGGCCGCGGCGCAGGCCAGGGTCGTCTTACCGACCCCACCCTTGCCGATGAACAATTCGACCCGGGTCCCGGGTGGGGTGTGCGCGTCGCGCGTACGGTCGAAGCCGCGCGCGTCCGGGGCGTCACCGCGAGGGCGGTGCGCCTCGTCCCGCGCATGCTGCCCGGTCAGCCTTCGACCCGTTTCTTCAGTTCTTTCAGCGCGGTATCGGTGATCACCTTCTCCGCCTTGCGTTTGAACATGCCGATCATCGGGATGTTGAGGTCCACCGTGAGCTCGTAGATCACCTCGGTGCTGCCGTCCGGTCGCTCGATCAGGTCGTATCGGCCGTCCTGCGTTTTCTGTAGTTCACCGCTGACCAGGCTCCAGCTCACCGACCGGTGGTCCGGCCGCCACGTATACGACAGCACATAGGTGTCCTTGACGACCCCGGCGTCCAGGACGAATCGGGCGCGGCGGGCGCGACCGTCGGGACCGGACTCGAGCACCTCGACCGATTTCGCCGCCTCGACCCACTCCGGGTAGGACGGTAGATCGGCGATAACGGACATCACCTGCTCCGCGGGCGCGGCGATGACGATCGATCTCTTCGTCCGGTCGGCCATGGGGTTCTGCGGTTCCTTTCGACGATGGTGTCCGGGGGTGGAGCTCAGGACGCGATCGGGGTGACGCCGGCCGGCCGGTCGGCCTCCAGCCGGTCCTTGAGTTCGAAGGACATGACCTTGCCCGCCACCCGCCGGGCCCGATTGGCCTCCGCCAGTCGACGCGGGGGCAACGGATTCACGGGTTCGGCATGCAGGAAGTAGTGCAGGATCACCCCGTCGAGCGCGGGGCAGGGCTCCAACCACACCTCCATGGTGCCGGTGAGTCCGCCCTGTACGGTCCAGCGAATTCCCTTGTCGCCGCGATCCTCTCGGACATCCAGTGTCAGATCCGGCCACCACCGCCGCCACCGGCCCGGTTCGGCCAGCACGGCGGCCACGGCGGCGCCGGGGGCGGCGATGAACGTCTGGTCTGCGACCTGGATGCTGCTCACCCTGGTGAGCGTAATGGATGGGCGTTCGGCTCTGTCGGGTGCCGACCGCTCAGGCCAACAGCTGCCGTAGACGTGCGCCGAGGGCGTCCCAACGCCAATGCCGTTCCACCCACCTTCGTCCGGCCATACCCATGGCCGCCGCGGCATCGCGATCGGCGAGCAGACCGCAGATCGCCTCCACGATCTCGTCGTCGCTGCGACCGTCCACCACACGTCCGGTCTCTCCCTCACGCACCGTTTCCGGGGCGCCCCCGGAACGACCGGCCACCACCGGAACTCCCGTGGCCGACGCCTCCAGGTAGACGATGCCCAGGCCTTCCACGTCCAGGCCTGCTCCGCGGGTGCGCGCCGGCATGGCGAAAACATCCGCGATGGTGTGGTGGGCGGCCAATTCGGCGGACGGCACCCGACCGACGAACACCACATCGTCGGTCACCTCGCAGACCTGCGCCAGGACACGCAGCCGTTCCTGATACGGCCCGCCACCGGCGATCACCAGCACCGCCCCCGGTATCCGTTCCCGGATCCGGCGCATGGCGACGATCAGCGCGTCCTGGCCCTTGCGCGGCACCAGTCGGGACAGGCACAGAATCGTCGGCCGGTCACCCAGCCCGTAACGGCGGCGCAGCTCCTCGCGGGCCGCCGAATCCGGTCGGAACGTTTCGGTGTCCACCCCCGGCGGCAGATACTCCAGCGCCGCGTTCGGGCCGAAGGCGGAGGCGAACCGCGCCCGCGTGTATTTACTGACATAGGTCACCACATCGGTGTGTTCGCCGATATGGCGCAGCGCCTGTCGTCCGCCCGGCACCATCGACCAGCCGACCTCGTGTCCGTGGGTACTGGCCAGAATGCGTTCCGCGCCGATCCGACGCAATGCCGGCGACAGCAGTGCCAGCGGCGCCGCCGCGCCGAACCAGACCGTATCGCAGTGTTCGGCGCGCAGGATTTTTCGCGCGCGCCGCAATACCGCCGGGGTCGGCACCATCAATGTGGTGGGGTGGCGGACCACCTGGTATTTCTGCTCGGCATCGAACTTGATGTGGCTGTCTCCCCGCCAGCGCGGCGCGTACACCACCAGCTCGTCCGGAGCCAGTTGCCCGGCCAATGCCTGCAGGTACGACTGGATACCTCCCGGTCGAGGCGGGAAATCATTGGTAACCAGCAGAGTTCGAGCCATACCGATAACCTACTGGGTGTCCGATCAGTGTCCGCGATCGGTGAGCCAGGTGCGCCATTCGGCGAGTACGGCCGCGCGGGTGGCACCGAGGACCTCGTGCAATGCGGTATCGAGACCGGTCGGGGTCGACACTTCGGCGGCGAGACGCCGATAGAGGGCGACCAGACGCTGCTCCCCGTATTTCTCCGCGAGGTAGGCGCAGACCGCCCAGGCGAGTTCGTAGGCCGTGGCGGCGCGCTCGCTGCGGAACAGGGCGTCGGTGGGGAGGTCGGTGGGTACGGACCCGGCGCGCAGCTCGGCGGTCAGAGTCGGGGCGATGGCGGCGAAGGAACGGGTGGTGCCGCGATGGGCGACGTATTCGGCGAAACCCTCCGATATCCACAGCGGCGAGCCGTCCACGGTGGCGGCGCGGGTGGCGATATGGGTGAGTTCGTGCCGGAGCAGGGTGCGCAGACCCGCAGGGTCGAGGCGGTGGGCGGTATCGGGGCCGAACACCACCCGCTGCCCGGTGGGGCGAGCGCCCGGCGGGAACGGGTCGGCGACGCTGACCGCGGCGACCTCCGCGGAGAGCCGATCGGTGACCCGGGCCAGGGCAGCGAATTCGTCGGGGGTCGAGGCGATCACCACCACGGGGGAGCGCGACCAGTCCCGTCCCCACAATTCGGTGATGGCCGCGGTGGCCGCGGGCAGGTCGCGGGCCAGCGCATTCATCTGCTCTCGCCGGTCCGGATGGCCGACCACCAGGGCCGGTTCGTCCGCTCCGGCGTCCACCCGTCGCACATGCACCGCCCCATGGGGCTCGGTGAGACGGTAGATCTCGGCCAGTCGCGGATCGGCATACGCCGGGCCCGGCGCCGGTCCGGCCGGTGCGCCGTGGTCCGGACCGGTCGTGTCGGTGGAGGAATACGGAAACAGCGGAACCGCTCCGATACCGGCCGAGAGCAGGACGAACACGGCGGCGAGTGCGAAACGGGCGCGCCGGCGCGCGGCCCGGGTCCACGGTCGCCGCGGGAACACGGGGTCAGAAACGCCGGGCCGAATGGTACGGAGTCGAGTCCATGGGGGCGACCGCCACCGGAACACCGAAGGTGGACGCGTGCAACATCAGCCCGTTGCCCGCGTAGATGCCCACATGGGAGATGTCGTCGTAGAAGAACACCACATCACCGGGTTGCAGATCGGCCCGGTCGACCGGGGTGCCGAAGGCGGCCTGTGCGGAACTGGTGCGCGGCACATCCTTGCCGACCTGTTTGAACGCCCATTGCACCAGGCCGGAGCAGTCGAACTGGTCCGGACCGGCCGCGCCCCACACATAGGGGTCGCCGACGCGGGTGAGCCCGGCGGCCAGGGCGCTGGCGCCGCTGCCGGGCACCAGATCCGCGAGCAGGCTGTCGCGATCGAAGCCGGGTGGGAACGGAGAACCGGCCAGGGCGGCCTTGTCCTGGGCGGACAGGGTGTCCCACGCCTCGATGACCGTGCTGATGGCGCCGGACAGTTCGGCCTGTTTGCGCTGTAGATCGGTGCGGACGGCATTGGCCTGGTCGGCGGCCGCACGGGCGGCGTCGGCGCTGCTCCGGGCGGCGGATGCCGCATCGGTGGCCGCATCGATCGCGGCCTTGTAGCGCTTCAACTGATCGGATGTCCGGGTCGCCACCACCTCGAGGGTGGACATCTGGTCCAGCAGTTGCTGCGGGGAATCACTGACGAGCACCGAGAACAGGCGGTTGGTGCGGGCGCCCTTGTAGGCGGCGATGGCGGTGCGGTCGATGACCGGCCGGTACCGCTCCACCTCGGCGCGGGCGGCGGCGACGTCGGCGGTGGCGGCGGCGAGTTTCGCCTCGGCATCGTGTTGCACGACCAATTTGGCGTCGAGATCGGCCTGGGCGTTCAGTGCCTGTTGGTTCAACTGTTCGGCGCGGCGGGACAGATCGATGATCTGTTGCACGGCCTCGCTCGCCGTGGTCGGGGCTGCGGGTGGAGCCGGTGGCTCGGCGCTCGCCTGGGCGCCACTCCACAGGGCGGTCGCGACAATGCTCGCGGCGAGGGCGGTGCGTGCGACCCGTCCCGTACCGCGATTCCGCTGGTGTACTGCCACGGGTTGGCGTGCCTTCCTGGTGAAGCCGTGTGCCGAAACGAATCTCGGGCGAAAGATCTCGATTACATTACGGAACGGCTCGGGTAGGTGTCCAGTACGGCACGAAACGGTCACATCGGGTCGTGTCGCGGGTCGATCGGGGGCTGCTCGAGGTAGAGCGGCCCCCGATGTCGGGGTCAGTAGCGACGTGCGCCCGCGAACGGCATGGACGAGATCGGGGCCACCTGGACCGTACTGCCCGAGTTCGGGGCGTGGACGATATTGCCGTTACCGGCGTACAGGCCCGAATGACCACCACCGTAGAACGAGACCACATCGCCGAGTTGCAGCTGGTCGAATCCCACCGGCATGCCCGAGGCCAGCTGTGCGCCGCTGGTGCGCGGTAATTCGACACCCGCCTGACGGTAGGCCCACTGCACCAGGCCCGAGCAGTCGAAGGCGTTCGGACCCGCGGCGCCGTACACGTACGGGGAGCCCTGCTTGGACAGCGCCGCGTCGAGAGCGAGCTCACCGGCGGTCTTGGTGGGCGTGACGAAGGGCAGTGTCGGAGCCTGGCCGTTCGGCACGCCGGGAATATTCGCCGGCACCGGAATCTCGTCCGGCACCTCGAACGTTCCGACGCCGGGAACGGTCAGTGGTTGGGCCGCGGCGGGGGCGGCGGGAAGCAGGAACGCGCCGAGGGTGGCCGCGCCGACGGCTCCGGCGGCGGCTACGCGCCGCGCCTGTCGCTTGACGGTGTTGGTCGCCATGATGCGGTTACTTCCAATCTGGCCCCACGCGTCGCGTCCGGTGACGCAACGGACTCCGCGAGGTCTCGGAGAGGTTACGAACAGGTCACGGTCGGTTGTAAAGGCGTGACCCCCGTCGAGCGGGAATGTGCCGGTCCATGCGAAATTCCGGGTGCGAGAACTGTCACAAAGTCTCGGAAAGGTAACGGTCGGGCGTGTCGCGGTGACTGATGTCGGGGGTTGTGCCCATTCGAGGTGAATGGTGGGTGCGGCCTGTTCTCCGGAGATTTCCGCAGGTAGTTCACGTGTTGGGTTGGTGGGGTGAAGATCGTTTCGCGCGGGGGTCGACGGGCTTTCGTTCATCCCTCTGTGTGAGGTGGGGGTCCCTGGCATATGCCGGTGCATCACTCGAAATCAATAGCAATAACGAATGATGTGTGATCTGGGCTGCTTTTCGGTATGAAGATCGTTTGGCGGGGGAAGAAAACTCGGTTCCACTTCGTCTCGTTCACCGGTCGCGCATCCGAGATCTCTCGGACGGTCCACGGCGACGAAGCTCCGAAAGCGCATCGCGCCGGTGGGGCCACGCGCAAAGAGAACGAGGTGCCGGAACTCCCTCCCGGCCGAATGCCTTCCTCCGCTCCGGACCGGTGAAACCATCGCTTTCGGAACGTGGATGTGTCGATTTCCGAGCCGGCGGGCGAACCCCCGCGGGTCGGGACCGGGCGACGGGCCGATTCCGACCCGGTCACGAGGCCCCGGGCCGCGCCGCCACGAATGTCCGACCGCTGCCTAGGCTGGGAACATGATTACCGCGATCGTGATGATCACCGCCGACAACAGCCGGATCCCGGAGACCGCGCAGGCGCTCGTCGATATCGAGGGCGTCTCCGAGGTGTATTCGTGCGCCGGTGATGTCGATCTGATCGCCGTGGTGCGGGTGCGCGACCACGAGCGGGTCGCCGAGGTGGTGACCGGTGAAATCGACAAGACACCCGGCGTGCTCCGGACCATCACGCACATAGCGTTCAAATCCTATTCCCGGGCCGATGTGGAGGCCGGTTTCTCCCTGGGGGAGTAGAGCTTTCGGTGGGAGGTCTCAGCTCTGGCCGAGCTCCTCGGTGAGTTTCGCCCAGCGGTCCAGCAGCGCCGCCGCCCCGCCGCTGTCGATGGCGGTGGCGGCGCGCTCGATCCCCGCGCCGAGTCGATCGTCGAGATCGGCATCCGGATCGGCGCCGCGGGACATCTCGTAGGCCACGATGGCGGCCGCCGAGTTCACCAGGACCGCATCGCGGACCGGTCCCGAGGTGCCGGCCAGAACGTCCCGGGCCACCCCGGCATTGACCTGTGCGTCACCGCCGCGCAGCGCGTCCAGGTCGACGCGGGCGATACCGAACCGGGTGGGATCGATGACGGTGCGTCGCATCCGCCCGTCCGACACGACCCACACATCGGTGACATCGGAGGTGGTGATCTCGTCCAGGCCATCGCGGCCGCGCACCACCAGCGCGCTCGCGCCGCGTTGGACGAACACCCCGGCAATGGTTTCCAACAGGTCCGGAAAGGCGCAGCCGACCAGTCCCGCCCGGGGTTGCGCCGGATTGGTGAGCGGGCCGAGCACATTGAAGACGGTCGGGACGCCGATCTCCTTGCGGGCGGGACCGGCGAAACGCAGACCGGAGTGGAACAGCGGCGCGAAACAGAAACCGATGCCCACCTCGCGGACACATCGGGCCACCGATTCCGGCCCGAGTGCGAGCCGGACGCCGAGCGCCTCGAGCACATCGGCCCCGCCGCTCTTCGAGGACGCCGCCCGATTGCCGTGTTTGACCACCGGAACCCCGGCGGCGGCGACCACGATCGAAGACATGGTGGAGATGTTCACCGAGCCGGATCGATCGCCGCCGGTGCCGACGATATCCACCGCATCGCCCTCGATGGGCACCGATCGGGTGCGGGCGAGCATGCCGGTCGCCATACCGGACAGTTCGGTGGGCGTCGGACCCTTGATCTTGAGCGCGATGCCGAACGCGGCGATCTGCGCCGAGGTGGCGTTGTCGGAGAAGATCTCGTCGATCACCCAGGTCGTGTCGTCCGCGGTCAGGTCGCCGCCGTCGGCGAGGGTTCCGAGCACCTGGGGCCAACTGCGCACGCTCATCCTCCTGTGTTCGATCGCACCACCCGCCGGCGGCACGGGTCGGGATCTGTTCGACCTGCCCGCGGTCGCGTGGGCCGGGCCGATCCCGCGACCGTGAGTTCCCTCTCCTCGCGCGCCGGTTCCGCCGGGGCCCGAGTCGGGTCTTCGGCCATTGTGGTCGATGGATCCGCAAGTGGCGCGGCCGACCATGGCGTCGGGGGAGGCCGCCGGGAAACCGGGCCGCCACGCCGATCCGCCGACCGGCTCCGTCCGTGGTCAGCTTAGGCGGGCGCGGCCGTTCGCGCTGTTCGGAAAGCAGCCGACCGCCCGGTCCGGAATTCGCGTCGCGCAACACGCCAGAAGTGGGCCGGCGCGCCCGGGAGCTCGGCGTTTTCCGACACGAAGCGCCAAGATCGGAACCCGGGTACGCCCGTCGTACTACGAAGGGTCATACTTACCCCCGTGACGACCGCAGTAGGTACCCCAGGATCGGCCATAACCCAGCGTGTGCATTCGCTGAACCGGCCCAATATGGTCAGCGTCGGTACCATCATCTGGCTGTCCAGCGAGCTGATGTTCTTCGCCGGCCTCTTCGCGATGTACTTCGTCGCGCGCGCCCAGGCGTCGGAGGCCGGATGGCCGCCGGAACCCACCCACCTGAACCTGGCTCTGGCCGTCCCGGTGACCACCGTGCTCATCGCCTCCTCGTTCACCTGCCAGATGGGCGTGTTCGCGGCCGAGCGCGGTGACGTGTTCGGGCTGCGTCGCTGGTACGTCCTCACCTTCTTCATGGGCCTGTTCTTCGTCCTGGGCCAGGGCTACGAGTACTACTCGCTCGCCAACGAGGGCACCACCATCTCGAGCAGCTCCTACGGGTCGGTGTTCTTCATCACCACCGGTTTCCACGGTCTGCACGTCATCGGTGGTCTGATCGCCTTCCTGTTCCTGCTCGCGCGCACCAAGATGAGCAAGTTCACCCCGGCGCAGGCCACCGCCGCGATCGTCGTCTCCTACTACTGGCACTTCGTCGACATCGTCTGGATCGGGCTGTTCGGCACGATCTACTTCGTCCGCTGACGCCAGACTTCTGCACATCGGTTCCGTCTACTCCAAAGGGATACAGATGAGTTCATCTCCCCCAACAGCGCCAAGGCCCGAGCGCACCGGGCACGGCGAGGCCGGCAAGACGCGCAGGCAGCGCCGCGTCCGTCGTCGTATCGCGGGCGGGCTCGCGCTCCTGGTGGGTCTCGTCGGAGCCGGTTTCCTCGCCTCGGCGCTCACCCCCGAGCCGCAGGTGGCCACGGCGAACAACGACACCGCCGCCCTGGTCCGCGAGGGGCAGCAGCTCTACGAGACCTCCTGCGTCACCTGCCACGGCGCCAACCTGCAGGGTGTCACCGACCGCGGGCCCAGCCTGATCGGCGTCGGTGAGGCCGCCGTCTACTTCCAGGTGTCGTCGGGGCGTATGCCGATGACGCGCAACGAGGCCCAGGCCGAGCGGAAGCCGCCGAAGTTCGACGCCCATCAGACCGACGCGCTGAGCGCCTACGTGGCCGCCCACGGCGGTGGGCCGAGCGTGGTTCGCGACGCCAATGGCGAGATCGCCCAGGAGTCGCTGCGCGGGGGCGATATCGGTCGCGGTAGCGAGCTGTTCCGGATGAACTGCGCCTCCTGCCACAATTTCACCGGTCG
Source organism: Nocardia paucivorans NBRC 100373 (assembly GCF_000308675.1). Classification (GTDB taxonomy): domain Bacteria; phylum Actinomycetota; class Actinomycetes; order Mycobacteriales; family Mycobacteriaceae; genus Nocardia; species Nocardia paucivorans. The sequence goes on from NZ_BAGE01000032.1 coordinate 33,685, forward strand.
TGGCGGTGCGTTGTCGTCCGGTAAGTTCGCCCCGCCATTGGAACCGGCCTCCGAGCAGCAGATCTACACGGCGATGCTGACCGGGCCGCAGAATATGCCGAAGTTCTCCGACCGGCAGCTGAGCCCGGAGGAGAAGCGCGACATCATCGCCTACGTCAAGGATTCGATGGAGGCGAAGGCGCCGGGTGGTTGGAGCCTGGGCGGTTTCGGCCCCGCCACCGAGGGCCTGGCCATATGGGTCGTCGGCATCGTGTTGACCGTCGGTGCGGCGATGTGGATCGGATCGAGGTCATGAGCGAACAGGAGCCTAAGGACATGGGTCGCCCGGAAGAGGGGCAGACGGACGCGCAGCGACCTCCGATGACACCGGAGGCCGCCGCCAAGCTGACCGAGGCGGAACTGGACGCGATGTCGCGGGACGAGTTGGTTCGGCTCGGTACCGAACTCGACGGCGTCGACGTGGCCTACCGCCGTGAGCGGTTCCCGGTGCCCGGAACCCGCGCGGAGAAACGGGCCGAGCGCCAGGTCGCGCTGTGGTTCGCCATCTCCGCGTTGGCCGCTCTCGCGCTGGTCGGAGTGTTCCTGTTCTGGCCGTGGGAGTACAAGGGCAAGGACGAGGAGGGCCACGGCCTGTACTCGCTGACCACCCCGCTGTACGGTCTCACCTTCGGTCTCTCGGTGCTGGCCATCGGTATCGCGGTGGTGCTCATCCGCAAGAAGTTCATCCCGGCGGAGTTGGCGGTGCAGCAGCGCCACGACGGTCCGTCCGACGAGGTGAACCGTCGTACGCTCGCCGCCGAGCTCGGTGATGCCCTGGAGACCTCCACCCTGGGTCGGCGCAAGCTCATCACCCGCACCGCCGGTGCCGGTGTCGGTGTGCTCGGTATCGGTGCCCTGCTGCTGTTCGTCGGCGGTATGGTCAAGAACCCCTGGGCCAAGGGCGACAAGTCGCCGCTGTGGGTTTCCGGCTGGACGCCGGATTACCCGGGCCAGACCGTCTACCTGCGCCGCGACACCGGTCGCCCGGAGGACATCGTGCTGGTCCGTCCCGAGGATCTGGATGCGGGCGCCATGGAAACGGTGTTCCCGTGGAAAGAGGAATGGCGCGGGGACGAGCACGCCACCCTGGAATCGCTGCGCGGTATCCGCAATGCCGTCATGCTGATCCGGTTGCGCACCGAGGACGCGCAGAAGGCCATCAAGCGCAAGGGTCAGGAGAGCTTCAACTACGGCGACTACTTCGCCTACTCGAAGATCTGCACCCACCTCGGCTGCCCGACCTCGCTGTACGAGCAGCAGACCAACCGAATCCTGTGCCCCTGCCACCAGTCGCAGTTCTCGGCGACCGAATGGGGTAAGCCGGTCTTCGGCCCGGCCGCCCGGGCGCTGCCGCAGCTGCCGATCACCGTCAACCCCGAGGGCTACCTGGTCGCCAACGGCGACTTCATCGAGCCGCTCGGCCCGGCCTTCTGGGAGCGTCGTTCATGAGTGTTGGAGAAGCAGTGGGCCGCCGGATGGCCGCCCAGGTCAACGAGATGGACGAGCGGTACCGGGCCGCCGCGTTCGTCAAGCGCTCGATAAACAAGGTTTTCCCCACGCATTGGTCGTTCCTGTTGGGTGAGATCGCGCTGTACAGCTTCATCATCCTGTTGCTGTCCGGTGTGTATCTCACGCTGTACTTCGACCCGTCGATGGCGCATGTCACCTACGACGGCGCGTACCAGCCGCTGCGCGGTGTCGGTATGTCGCGGGCGTACGAGACCGCGTTGAACATCTCCTTCGAGGTGCGCGGCGGGTTGTTCGTGCGGCAGGTGCATCACTGGGCGGCGTTGTTGTTCGCCGCCTCGATCATCGTGCACCTGTTCCGGATCTTCTTCACCGGCGCGTTCCGCAAGCCGCGTGAGGCGAACTGGGTGATCGGGTCGCTGCTGTTGATCATGGCGATGTTCGAGGGTTTCTTCGGGTACTCGTTGCCCGACGATCTGCTCTCGGGCACCGGTCTGCGGGCGGCGTTCTCCGGTATCACCATCGGTGTCCCGGTGATCGGCACCTGGTTGCACTGGTTGATCTTCGGCGGTGACTTCCCCGGCGAGATCATCATCCCCCGCCTGTACATCGCCCATGTGTTGCTGTTCCCCGGGATCATGTTGGCGCTGATCGCGGCGCATGTGGCGATCGTGTGGTACCAGAAGCACACCCAGTTCCCCGGCCCCGGCCGCACCGAGAACAATGTGGTGGGTTCCCGGATCGTGCCGGTGTTCGCCGCCGACCAGGGCGCGTTCTTCGCGCTCACCCTCGGCTTCGTCGCCATCATGGGCGGTGTGCTGCAGATCAACCCGATCTGGAACCTGGGTCCGTACAACCCCTCGCAGGTGTCGGCGGGTTCGCAGCCGGACTTCTACATGATGTGGACCGACGGTCTGGCCCGATTGATGCCGCCGTGGGAGCTGTACATCGGCAACCACACCGTCCCGGCGGTCTTCTGGGTGGCGTTGACGATGGGTCTGGTGTTCGCCGTCCTGATCGCCTACCCGTGGATCGAGAAGCGACTGACCGGGGATAGCGGGGCGCATCACAACCTGTTGCAGCGTCCG
>NZ_BAGE01000031.1 GCF_000308675.1 Nocardia paucivorans NBRC 100373
TGGTTTCGGTTTCTCCGATACCCGTCCCGCCGCCCGTCGGGTGTTCAATGTGGATGCCGAGTCGATTGCGGTCGCCGCCCTGGCGGGGCTCGGTCGGATGGGCCGGATCGATCGGTCGAAGGCCGCCGAGGCCGCCGCCCGGTATCGGATCGATGACGTTTCCGCCGCGCCGACGTTCACCGCCGGTGGCGCCGGAGACGCGGAGTAACACAACCTCAGATGATGGAACGCAGACCGCCGCGGCCGCGCAGGGTCTCCGACACCTCGTCGGCGCACGAGGTGTACCTGCCGACGGGCGCGCTCTCCCCGAATCGACAGTCCCGGGAGCCGCTGCCGGACACGTTGCTCAAACGGGTCAAGCAGTTCTCGGGTCGATTGTCCACCGAGGCGGTGGACTCGATGCAGGACCGGTTACCGTTCTTCGCCGATCTGGACGCCGCGCAGCGCGCCGGTGTGCAGATGCTGGTGCAGACCGCGGTGGTCAACTTCCTGGAATGGTTACAGGATCCGGATAGCGATATCCGGTTCAGTCTGGACGCCTTCCAGGTGTTTCCGCAGGATCTGGCGCGGCGGCTGACGTTGCGCCAGACCGTGGACATGGTTCGGGTGGCCATGGAGTTCTTCGAACAATGGCTGCCCGCGCTGGCGCGTAACGACCGCCAGTTGGTGGCGCTCACCGAGGCGGTGCTGCGATACGGGCGTGAGCTCGGTTTCGCGGCCGCCTCGGTGTACGCCAGTGCGGCCGAGTCGCGCGGAGCGTGGGACACCCGGCTGGAGGCGCTGGTGGTGGACGCGGTGGTGCGCGGCGATACCGGTGCCGACATGCTGTCGCGGGCCGCCACGTTGAATTGGGACGCCACCGCGCCCGCCACGGTGCTGGTGGGCACCCCGCCGCGGGATCAGGGTGTCTCGGTGGTGGGGACGGTGCACACCATCGCGGCGCGGCACGGTCGGGCCGCGCTGGCCGTGGTCCAGGGCTCGCGGCTGGTGATGGTGGTGAGCGGCCATCTGGGTGATGCCCCGCAGGCCTCGCCGTTCATGGCGGATCTGCTCAACGAGGCGTTTTCCGAGGGGCCGGTGGTGATCGGTCCGACCACCCGTACTCTGGGCGCGGCGCATGCCAGTGCGGTGGAGGCGCTGGCCGGAATGGAGGCGGTGATCGGGTGGCGGCTCGCTCCGCGGCCGGTGTACGCCGCCGAGTTGTTACCGGAACGCGCACTGCTGGGGGACCGTGCTGCGGTCGATGCGTTGATCGAGTACTTTGTCCTACCGTTGGCGTCGGCCGGGGCCGCGTTGGCGGACACCCTCGACGCCTATCTGGATAGTGGCGGCGCGGTCGAGGCCTGTGCTCGGCAGCTGTACGTTCATCCAAATACGGTGCGCTATCGGCTCAAGCGAATTGCCGAGATCACCGGGCGCGATCCGTTGAATCCGCGGGATGCGTATGTGCTCAGGGTCGCCGCCACAGTAGGACGTTTGACACGAACCCGTAACGAATCGACACCTTCTTCCTCAGAAGTCACATACGCCCCACCGGAAGGTGGGGAAGTGTAACAAGGGCGGCGAAACGGTCGATCCGGACATCCCCGCAGCCGTTTTGTGGGGATCACACAAAAGCAGTCCACAAGCTTCATCGGCGTCGACATCACCGTCGGACCGTTTCACAGTGTTTTCTTAGGTACGTGATCGCGTTGTTCGCCCCTGGACAGGGCTCCCAGACACCCGGGATGCTCGAGCCGTGGCTCGACCTTCCCGGCGCACGTGACCGCCTCGCACTGTGGTCCAAGGCCGCCGGCCTGGATCTACTCCGGCTGGGCACCACGGCCACGGCCGAGGAGATCACCGATACCGCCGTGACCCAGCCGCTGGTCGTCGCGGCCGCATTGCTGGCCTATGCGGAGGTGGATGCCGATGCCTTCGGCCCCGAGACGATCGTCGCCGGACATTCCGTCGGCGAGCTCGCCGCAGCGGCCGTCGCCGGTGTTATCACCCCCGACGAGGCGGTGACCCTGGCCGCCATTCGCGGTGCGGAGATGGCCAAGGCGTGCGCATTGGAGCCCACCGGGATGTCGGCGGTGCTCGGCGGCGACGAGGGCGAGGTGCTGGCCCGACTGGCCGAACTCGACCTGGTTCCCGCCAACCGCAACGCCAAGGGGCAGATCGTGGCCGCGGGACGGTTGGACGCATTGGCCGAACTGGCCGCGAACCCGCCGGAGAAGGCGCGCATCCGCGCCCTGCCGGTGGCGGGTGCCTTCCACACCGAGTTCATGGCCCCGGCCCAGGACGCGGTGGCCGCGGCGGTGGCCGAGATCACTCCGAGCGAACCCACCCGCACCCTGCTGTCGAACTTCGACGGCAAGCCGGTCGCCTCCGGCGCGGACGCGGTCGCCAAGCTCGCCGCGCAGGTCACCCGGCCCGTCCGCTGGGATCTGTGCACCGAAACCGTCCGGGAGGCCGGTGTTTCGGCGGTGGCGGAACTGCCGCCGGCGGGAACCCTCGTCGGCATCGCCAAGCGAGAGCTGAAAGGAACGCCGACGCTGGCGCTGAAAACCCCGGAGGACATCCCCGCGTTGGTTGGGCTCGAGAGCTCCGACTAGCTTTCCTCCGGTCGTGTTCCACACGAACACGACAAATGTCCCGGGTCGACGTAACCATTCGTCGCCCCGAACCGAAGAAAACCTGTAGAGCCCCACAAAATATCAGGAAGGGAGCCACCAAGTGGCCGATCTGGACAATGCCCCCCTCACCCAGGAACAAATCGTCGAGGAACTCGGCAAGATCATCGAAGAGGTGACCGGTATCGAGCCCTCCGAGGTGACTCTCGAGAAGTCCTTCGTCGATGACCTGGACATCGACTCGCTGTCCATGGTCGAGATCGCGGTGCAGACCGAGGACAAGTACGGCGTGAAGATCCCCGACGAGGACCTGGCCGGACTGAAGACCGTGGGTGACGCCGTCGCCTACATCCAGAAGCTCGAGGCCGAGAACGCCGACAAGGCCGCTGAGCTCAAGGCCAAGTTCGACAACGCCGAGTAGGGCCGACACGTGACCACTCCTTCCACATTGAACGGGAACTTCCCCAATGTCGTCGTAACCAGCCTGGCGGCGACCACGTCGATCGCGGGCGATGTCGATGCGACGTGGAAGGGACTCCTCAACGGCGAGAGCGGTATCGACGTTCTCGAGGATTCCTTCATCGAGGAGTACGACCTTCCGGTCCGCATCGGCGGCCATCTGAAGGTTCGGCCGGACACTCTGTTGAGCCGGGTCGAGGTCCGCCGCATGGCCTATGTCGAGCAGCTGGCGACCGTGCTGGGCCGCGAGGTGTGGCGCAATGCCGGCAGCCCGGAGGTCGATCCGGAACGGTTGGGTGTGGCCATCGGTACCGGCCTCGGTGGCGGCGACGCGCTCATCGATTCGGTCGACAAGCTGAAGAACGGCGGGTACCGCAAGGTGTCTCCGCTGGCCGTTCAGATGATCATGCCGAACGGTCCGTCCGCCGTGGTCGGTCTCGAGCTGAAGGCCCAGGCGGGAGTGGTCACTCCGGTCTCGGCGTGCTCATCGGGATCGGAAGCCATCGCCAATGCGTGGCGGATGATCGTCATGGGCGACGCCGATATCGTCGTCACCGGTGGCGTCGAGGGATTCATCGACGCCGTACCGATCGCCGCGTTCAGCATGATGCGGGCGATGAGCACCCGAAACGACGACCCCAAGGGCGCCTCGCGCCCCTTCGACAAGGATCGGGACGGGTTCGTCTTCGGTGAGGCCGGAGCGCTCATGGTCCTGGAGACCGAGGAGCACGCCAAGGCGCGCGGGGCCACCATCCACGCTCGCCTGCTCGGTGCCGGTATCACCTCCGACGGTTACCACCTGGTCGCCCCCGACCCCGAGGGCACCGGCGCCGCGCGCGCCATGACCAGGGCGATGCAGTCGGCGGGTCTGACCAAGAAGGACATCACTCACATCAACGCGCACGCCACCGCCACTCCCATCGGCGATACCGCCGAGGCGAGGGCGATCAACAAGGCCGTGGGCAACCACGCCTCGGTGTACGCGCCCAAGTCCGCACTCGGGCATTCGATCGGCGCTGTCGGCGCCCTGGAATCGGTGCTCACCGTGCTCAGCATTCGGGACGGTATCGTGCCGCCCACGCTGAACTTGGAGAACCAGGATCCGGAGATCGATCTCGATGTGGTGCACGGCGAAGCCCGGCGCCAGGAAATCGAGTACGCGATCAACAACTCCTTCGGTTTCGGTGGGCACAATGTCGCGCTCGCCTTCGGCCGGGCCTGAACCAACCGCCCGACCGGATAGATGATCCCGGTGTGGGTCGGCCGATCATCGGCTCGACCCACACCGTTCTTTTTTCTCCACCACGGCATGGGCCGTGTACACCCCAGGAAGCGAACGCGATGACAACCATGGCCCCTGACGTCCGAGAGGATGCCGCGGCGGACCCCCGTGATCCGCTGGGGCGGCTGCGTCGGTTCTTCGATCCCGGCACCGTACGACCGCTGCATCCGCGGGACAGGTCCGGTGTGCTCGCCGCGATCGGCGAGGTGGACGGGGTGCGCACCGTGGCCTACTGCTCCGACGCCACGGTGATGGGCGGAGCCATGGGGGTGCAGGGTTGCCGACATATCGTCGATGCCATCGACACCGCCATCGATTCCGGGATTCCGGTGGTGGGCCTGTGGCATTCCGGTGGGGCCCGCCTGGCCGAGGGGGTGGAGGCGTTGCACGCGGTCGGTCAAGTGTTCGAGGCCATGGTGCGCGCGTCCGGGTTGGTTCCGCAGATCTCGGTGGTGCTCGGCTTCGCCGCCGGCGGCGCCGCCTATGGTCCGGCGCTCACCGATATCGTGATCATGGCCCCCGAGGGTCGGGTTTTCGTGACCGGTCCCGATGTGGTGCGCAGCGTCACCGGTGAGCAGGTGGACATGGTCACTCTCGGGGGCCCGGAAACACATGGTAGGAAATCGGGGGTCTGCCATATCGTCGCCGACGACGAGACCGATGCCCTGCATCGGGCGCGCCGGTTGGTGTCGATGTTCGCCGAACAGGGCGAATTCGATATGAGTGCCGCCGCGCACGGCGATATAGATCTGCGGGCCTTACTGCCGGAATCGCCGCGGCGGGCCTATGACGTGAAACCGCTCGTGCGCGAACTGCTCGACAATGTGGACGGCGAATCCGGCTTCGAGGAACTACAGGCGGGATACGCCCGCAATATGGTGGTCGGTCTGGGGCGGCTGGCCGGGCGCACCGTGGGTGTGTTGGCCAACAATCCACTGCGGTTGGGGGGCTGCCTGAACTCCGAGAGCGCCGAGAAGGCGGCCCGATTCGTGCGGTTGTGCGATGCGTTCGGCATCCCCCTGGTCGTGATCACCGATGTCCCCGGCTATCTGCCCGGGGTGGGTCAGGAGTGGGAGGGCGTGGTGCGCCGCGGTGCCAAACTGCTGCACGCCTTCGCCGAGGCCCGGGTACCGCGGGTCACACTGGTCACTCGCAAGATCTACGGTGGCGCCTATATCGCCATGAACGCCCGCGCGCTGGGCGCGACCGCGGTGTACGCGTGGCCGGGTTCGGAGGTGGCCGTGATGGGTGCCAAGACCGCCGTCGGCATCCTGCACAAGAAGGCCTTGGCCGCGGCCCCCGAGGAGGAACGAGAAGCCCTGCACGAGCGTCTCACCGCCGAGCACGAGAAGATCGCCGGCGGGGTGGAGCGGGCGCTGGCCATCGGCGTGGTCGACGAGGTGATCGACCCGGCGAAGACCCGCAGTGTGCTCGCCGCGGCCCTGGCCGCCGTGCCCGCCGTGCCCAGCCATCACAAGAACATCCCCCTCTGACCCGAGGCGACCGGATCGCGCGTGCCCGCGCTTCGGCGCACCCCGCCGGTGTGCCGAGTTCTGCGGGCCCCCAATGATTGTGGCCCATCGGGCCCGAAGCGTATGCGCCGCGGACACGGCGCAATTACGCCTTTCGAAAAACCCCGTGAACCCCTACGGACGGGGCAGAATTCGCGCATGGAACGCGATGGGGGCGGCGCCCGGGAACGGAAACGGCACGGTAGGCATTACACGCCCACTCCCTTGGCCCGCTTTCTGGCCGGTCGGGTCGCGGCCCGGGTTCCACGGGGGTTGTCCTCGATTCGGGTGTTGGATCCCGCTTGCGGTGAGGGGGAATTGTTGTTCGCGGTGCGGGCCGCGCTCGCGGCCCGATATCCGGACACCCCGGTGGAGTTGATCGGTTACGACGTGGATTCGCCGGCCCTGGCGGTGGCCGGGGCGCGAGCCGAGGCGAGCGGTGTCCACATCGATCGCCGGGAGGGGAATTTCCTCGACGAGTTCGCCGAATTGGCTGGTGAACAGTTCGATCTGGTGATCGCCAATCCGCCCTACGTCCGAACCCAACAGCTCGGTGGCGCTCAGGCGCAGGCCTTGAGCAGACGGTTCGGCCTGAGCGGCCGAATCGATCTCACGCATCCGTTCGTGGCCGCGTTGCCCCCGCTCATTCGGCCCGGGGGTGTGTTGGGTTTGTTGTGCGCGAACCGGTTTCTCACCACCAAGGCGGGTGCGAATCTGCGGGCGGTGCTGTCGACGCACCTGTCGCCGGTGGAACTGTACGACCTGGGCGATACCAAGCTGTTCGAGGCGGCGGTGCTTCCGGCGGTGACGATCGCGATTCGGGGCGCGACCGAGGAGGCGTGTCGTTATGTGTCGGTGTACGAGGCGGAAACCGGACGGCGGGAAGAAGCCCCGGAACGCGGCGCCGGTATCGGGGCGGACGCGGCGGGAGAGGCCCGGCCGGTGCGTAGGGACCTGTTCACGGCATTGGCCGGCTCACAGGATGTGCTGGTCCGCTACCGGCGGCGACTGTTCGCGGTGGAGATCGGGACATTGGACACCGGAGATGCCGTGGCCACCGATACCCGGTCGGGTGCCGGTCGGAGTGTGTGGCGCATGTCGCGGGGCGGTCGGGACGCCTGGCTCGTGGGGGTCGGTGAGCGCACCTGGAAGACATTCGGAGAGGTGGCCCGGATCCGGGTCGGGATCAAGACGAACGCCGATCGGGTTTTCATCTCCGATCACTGGCCCGACCCCGCACCGGAGTCGGAACTGCTGCACGAGCTGATCACCCATCACCATATGTCCCCCTGGCGGATCACGCGGGCTCGCCCGACCCGGGTGCTGTACCCGTACGATCTCACCCGCCCGCACCGCGTGCCGGTGGATCTGCGGCGGTATCCGCGGGCCGCGGCCTATTTGGCCACGCACCGCGAAACTCTCCTCGCTCGGGAATATCTCACCGCGAGCGGGCGGCAGTGGTTCGAGCACTGGGTGCCACAGCGACCGCATCTGTGGGGCGCGCCGAAGGTGGTGTTCCCGGATATCAGCGACCGGCCGCGCTTCGCGCTGGATCGTTCGGGGGCGGTGGTCAACGGGGACTGTTATTGGATAACGCTGGTCGATCTCGCTCACGCCGTGGGTGGCGGGCGGGCCGAGGATCTGGCCTATCTGTTGATGGGGGTGGCCAATTCGTCCCTGGGGCTGCGGTTCTACGACGCGGTGTGCGGAAACCGGCTCTACGCGGGCCGACGGCGATGGATAACCCAGTATGTGTCGCGGTTTCCGTTGCCGGATCCCGAAACCCGGCGGGCCGCCGAGGTGGTGCGCGCCGCGCGTGGCCTCGTGGAGGACCACGACCCCGATCCGCTGCGGTGGGCGGAGTTGGACGAACTCGTGTGGGCGTCGTTTTTTCAGGCGCCGCCCGCGTCCGGTGGTTCGCCGCCGGAATGAGGGCTCGTGGTTTCAGGAGGCGCTGGTGCCGACCATGGGCAACAGGGTGCGGCGGGCGAAAGCGCGTCCGGCGGCCTCGTCGTCGAGGGGGATGAGGCCATCGGGGGTCAGTGCCAAGGACAGTGCGAGCCGGGCCATGATCTCGGCGACCAGGTCGGCGTCGAAGTCGTCGTCGCCATTGTGCAGTTCGCGCAGTTTCCCGGCCAGATAGTGCCGCCCGACCGCGAGGATGGGGCCGGCCTCGGTGGTGAGTTTGGGCAGTATCAGGTCGGGTTCGGTGCGCAGTAGGCGCAGCAGCAGGGGGTTGCCGGCGATGGCCGAGATGAAGGCCACGAAGATTTCGACGAGCTGGTTCTCGGTGCCTTCCACGGTGCGCACCCGGTTGTCGATCTTGGCGACGAATCGTTGGGCCTCGCGCGCCATCACCGCCTCGACCAGATCGTTCTTGGACTCGAATCGGCGATACAGGGTGGCGGGGCTTATTCCGGCACGGCGGGCGATCTCGCCCATGCTGGTGCGTTTGATGCCGAAGTCCAGGAATGCCGAGAGCGCGCTCTCGAGTACCTTTGCGCCGTCGGTGACGGGGTCGGCGAGGATACGCTGCAGGATTGGCGGGTCGGTCGGCATGGTGACTCCACCCTAGCCGACCCGCTCACGAGTGCAGTACGGCGTGTGGCAGGCCGGCGGCCCGCCACGGCGTCATCGCTGTGCCAGGTCGAGCTCGGCCATTTCTCGTTCGATCGCGTTCGCGGCGAAATCGACTCCATCGGCCCGTAATTCGTGGACGCGTCGGCGTAATGCCTCCAGGCCGCCGGGTTGGGCGGCTATATCGGCGACACTGATCCGTCCTGTCGGTCGGCGCGTATCGGACTGCTGGTACGCCACCGTGAACCTCCCTGCTTGCACGCTCGCGTGCCCGTTCGTGCGGGCTCATTCGTTCAGCGCAACAAGCCGCACGGCCGTGTCGGCAGCAGGCCCGATCACCCGGGCACGCTGTCGCCATGGTAGCAGTCCAAACCTACTGGTCGCTTGGCCATTTCGGAGTGTTACAGAACCTTTGCCGACCGATGCTCGGCCGTATGGTGTAGATAGACCGCGCCGTTGAGCCGGATACCGTCCTGCTGGGCCTCGGTGAGTTCCCGGCGCACCTTGCCCGGCACACCGGCCACCAACGAGCCGGGTGGGATCTGCGCGCCTTCCGGGATCAACGCATTGGCCGCGATCAGACTACCTCTGCCGATCACCGCGCCGTTGAGCACCGTCGCGCCCATACCGATCAGGCAGTCGTCCTCGATGGTGCAGCCGTGCAGGATGGCATTGTGTCCCACCGAAACACCCGCGCCCACCGTGGTGGGGAAACCCGGATCGGCGTGCAGGACACAGCCGTCCTGGATATTGCTGCGGGCACCGACGGTGATCAGTTCGGTATCACCGCGCAGCACCGCGTTGTACCAGATGCTCACCTCGGCCTCGAGCCGTACCTTGCCGATCACCGAGGCGTTCGGGGCGATCCAGGCGGTCTCATCGACCTCGGGGCGGTGTCCGCTGACTTCGATCTCCATGGGTGGAAACATAGCCCGCGCGGAATACGGCGGTGGCACGGCACCGCCGGGTCGGGGCGTCGCCCGACACCGGCGCGACCCACGCGGCGCAGTCCGTGACCTCATCCGCCCGGTGGACGACGATGACGGTATGCGCATCGGTGTGCCCAGAGAGGTAAAGGAACAGGAGTACCGGGTCGCGCTGACCCCCGCCGCCGCGGGCGAGTTGGTGGCCCGGGGCCACGACGTGATCGTCGAGACGGGCGCCGGGGTGGGGTCGGGGTTCCCCGATGCCGCATACGCCGCCGCGGGGGCCCGACCGGAATCCGATGTCGACCGGGTGTGGACCGAGGCGGAGCTGGTGCTGAAGGTGAAGGAGCCGGTGGCCGAGGAGTACCCGCGGCTGCGGGACGGTCTGGTGCTGTTCACATTTCTGCATCTGGCCGCGTCGCGGGAGTGCACCGAGGCGGTCCTGCGGTCGGGGGTCACCGCGGTCGCCTACGAGATGGTCCGCGCCCCCGACGGCACCCTGCCGCTGCTCGCGCCCATGAGCGAGATCGCCGGAAAGCTCGCCACACAGGTAGGGGCCTATCACCTCATGTCCCCCCTGGGTGGGGCCGGTGTGCTGTTGGGCGGGGTGCCCGGAACCCGGCGGGCCGAGGTGGTGGTGTTGGGTGGCGGAGTGGCCGGAAGCAGTGCGGCGGCGGTGGCCGTCGGGATGGGGGCGCGGGTCGATGTGATCGATATCAATCCGGTTCGGCTGCGGGAACTGGATATGCGCTTCGGCAGTCGGATCACCGCCCTCGCGGCGCACGGCGTGGAGTTGGAGCAGGCCGTCACCCATGCCGACCTGGTGATCGGCGCGGTACTGGTGCCAGGGGCGCGGGCGCCGAAACTGGTCTCCGACGACATGGTGGCGCGTATGCGACCCGGTTCGGTACTGGTCGATATCGCAATCGACCAGGGCGGATGTTTTTCCGCTTCCCGGCCCACCACCCACGCCGCACCCACCTTCCGGGTGGCGGACTCCCTGTTCTACTGCGTGGCGAATATGCCTGGCGCGGTGCCCCATACGGCGACCGTCGCGCTCACCAACGCCACCCTGCCGTATGTGCGCGAGATCGCCGAACTCGGTTGGCCCGCGGCCCGGGACACGAATCCCACCCTGGCCCGTGGATTGGCCGCCGACGCGGGACGGTTGTATTCACCCGAGGTGGCCGAGGCACACGGTTACCCCGGTCCCACGGCGACGGCGGTGTGACCGAGAGGCGGCACGAGTGGTCGCGCTCCCGACCCGGAGCTACGATTCGTCCGGCGTCCCGATGAACCGGTCGCCGGCGCCGTCGGTCGGGACACCGTGCAGTTTGTCGGGATTGCGGACGGCATGGATGGCGGTGATTCGTCCGGCGTCCACGGTGAAGGAGAAGACACCGTGGTGGTGTCCGTCGAACACCACCAGCCCGGGCAGACCGTTGACCCGTGCCATACGGGCCCAGGCCCCCTCGGCCCTGCTCGCGTGATACCAGCCGAGCAGCATCTTGATGATGAGTTCGGCGCCGGACAGTGGTTTCCGGATGGTGGGCACCTTGCCGCCGCCGTCGGCGGTCAATGTCACCTTGGAATCCAGCAGACGCAACAGTGCGCTCGCATCGCCCGACCGCCACGCCACCGAGAACGCGGAGACGACCTTCTCGTGCTCGTCCGGGCTGGCGGGGAAACGGGGCGTGCCCTCCTCCACACGTTTGCGGGCCCGGGAAGCGAGTTGACGCACCGCGGCCGGTGTGCGACCGACCGCCTCGGCGACCTCCGGTCCCGACAGGCCGAACACATCGTGCAGGACGAACGCCGTGCGTTCGGCCGGGGACAGCGACTCCAACACCACCAGCAACGCCATGGTCACGCGCTCGTCCTGCGATACCCGATCGGCCGGGTCGTCGTGTACCGCCACCTCGGGTTCGGGCAACCATTCCCCCACATACTGCTCCCGTCGCATCCGCGCGGAACCGAGATGGTCCAGGGCCAGCCGGCCGGTGACCGTGGACAACCAGGCCCGCAGATTGTCGATCCGCTCGGCGTCGCCGGACTCGTGGTGCCGTTGCAACCGCAGCCACGCCTCCTGCACCACATCGTCGGCATCGGCGAGGCTGCCCAGCGTGCTGTAGGCGAGCCGGCGCAGATACGGCCGGTGCTCCTCGAAACGCCGGGCCAATTCGGCCGTGTCGATGGGGGTGGAGGACGACGGTAGCTCGGTCACGGCGACACAATCCTTCGGTCGAGGCCCGGGGCGGGCGGGAGTCGTTGTCGTCGAGTAGACGAAACGAACATCGCCAGTGTGACGTGGCGGAGCACCACCGTCCGATTCGGTGGCGTCGAGCGCGCGGTGCGGATCGGGCGATGGTTACCCTCGCTGGGTGCAGACGGGTGTTTCGATCGGGGCCGGGTTGGTGCTCGGGTTCGCGCTGGACCGAATGCTCGGGGACCCGCGGCGGGGACATCCCGTGGCGGTCTTCGGATCGGCGGCCTCGGCATTGGAATCGGTGCTCTACGCCGACCGGCGCCGGGCCGGGGTGGGGTACGAACTGCTGTCGGTGGGGCCGGTGGTGGGAGCGGCGATACTACTGCGGCGCGGTGGTGTGGTGGCGGTCGCCGCTGCGACGTGGACGGTGCTGGGTGGGCGGAGCCTCACCCGGGTCGGGCACGCGATGGCCGACCGGTTGGCGGCCGGGGATGTGGCAGGTGCACGGGAGTTGCTGCCGTCGCTGTGTGGACGGGACCCGGAGGCCTTGGACGCCGACGGGCTCGCGCGGGCCGCACTGGAATCCATTGCCGAGAACACGTCCGACGCGGCGGTGGCCCCCCTGGTGTGGGGTGCGGTGGCCGGGGTGCCCGGGTTACTCGGTTATCGGGCGATCAACACCCTCGACGCCATGGTCGGCTATCACAACGCGCGGTATCGGCGCTTCGGGTGGGCCGCGGCCCGCACGGACGATCTGGCGAATCTGATCCCGGCCCGGATCACGGGACTGCTCACCGCGGCGATGGCTCCGCTGGTCGGGGGCCGGCCCATGGATGCGATGCGAGCGTGGCGGCGGGACGCCGGCCGGCATCCGAGCCCGAACGCCGGTGTGGTGGAGGCCGCGACCGCCGGGGCGCTCGGGGTGCGGTTGGGTGGGCGCACGGAGTATCGGCACGGGGCAGAACAGCGACCGATCCTGGGCTCGGGTGGTCCGCCGACCGTGGCGGATCTGCGACGGGCCGTGCGTTTGTCCGAATCGGTGCAGGTCGCGGCGGTGGCCTTGACCGCGGTCGCAGCGTGGGCGGTGCGGCGGGGGCGGTCCTGAATCCGACCCCGAGGCCGTGGCCGCCAAACGTGCCATGCTCACCACAGAACGCTCCGAATCCGGTTCGGCCACGTGAGCGGCGCGCCGGCTCCGGACAGCGAGGGCCTGTCGAAAACGGTTCGGCGGGATTCCGAAATCCAGGAATGGCCGGAAGCAACGCGGGATGGCACGGCCACAAGTACGCCATCGATAAGTACGCCGTCGATAGGTACGCCATCGATGCGATGCTCTGTGCCACGGCGGTGCAGCAGCCCGGCGCGATTACGATCCCGACCTCCGATCCGGACGATCTTCGGCAGCTCACCGCGGAACACCCGCGAATAGCGGTGCGGAAGATCTGATCGGAGGGACTACCTTCGGGTTCGTCCGTAGCGGTCGGCGATCCGGTCGGCGGGGGCGGTCGATTCGGGCGCGGCGGGGGTCGGTGCGGGGTCGGTATCGGGACGCTGTTTGCGCCGTTCCCGGATCTCGGCCCAGATGAAATACGCGAGGCCGAGCGGGGCCATGATGCCGAAAGCCAGCCACTGCAGGCCGTAGGACAGGTACGGGCCGGCGTCGAGCTGGGGGAGCGGGACCGGAGTGAAGGCGCCGGGCTGGTTCTCGCCCAGTTGCAGATAGCCCTCGCGATCACCAGTGGGGACGGGGGTGAGGGGCAGGCCGAGAACATCGGTTTCCTGAGCGACATCCACCGAATACACCTGGCGGTAGCCGTCCTGAACCGAGGGGGGACGTTCGGGGTCGGCCCCCTCCGATTTGCGGATACGCGCCTCCACACGGTGGATGCCGGCCGGGGGTTCGGCCACCGATGGCGGTCGGGAGCCTTCGACGGCGGCGACCAGACCCCGGTCGACCAGCAGAATCCGGCCGTCGGTCAACCGGAAGGCGGTCAACACCCCGTAGCCGGGGGCTCCGTCGAGGTGACGCAGCCGGACCAATACGGTCGAGTCGGGCACATAGCTGCCCTCGGCGACCACTCGTCGCCATTCGGTCGCCGCACCGGTGTCGCCGTCGAGAACCTGTCCGACGGGTATCGGATCGGCGCGTACCGATTCGGCGATCAACCGGTTGCGTTCGGAGGTGCTGGCGTTCTTCCCGAGCTGCCACGGCGCCAGCACCGTGAAACACAGGTAGGCGAAGGCGACGACCACGACGGCAAGGATCAGCCAGCCGGGCCGCAGCAGGAACGCCAGTCGACGCATCAGGGCACCCCTTCCGCGGCGGGTGTGGGTCCGGTGCGGGCGAGGGCGGTGCGCACCCAGGTGAGCAGGCCGGGAATCGCCGCCTCGATCTGGTCGCGGACCAGTTCGAACCCCGCATCGGAGCCGTAGTACGGGTCCGGGACGTCGAGGTCGTCGGCGGTCGGGTCGAAACTGCGCAACAGCCGCAGTCGCTCCGCCGGCACCCCCTGGGCGGCCAGGGCCCGCTCGTGTCCGCGATCGAGCGCCACGATCAGATCGGCGTCGCGGTGGGTGTCGCCGAAGGCGGCGGCCACATGTCCGGTCGGGTATCCGTAGCGCAGCAGGACGGCCCGGGTACGCGGGTCGGCCGCGGCGCCGATATGCCAGCCGCTGGTTCCGGCGCTGCTCACCCGCACCCGGTCGGCCAGTCCGGCCCGGTCCAGGTGGGTGGCGAAGATCTTCTCGGCCATCGGCGACCGGCAGATATTGCCGGTGCAGACGAACGATACGTGCAACCCGGTCGTCGGCACCCGGTTCGAGCCCTGCTCCATACTGTTTCTCCTGCTTCCACACCGCCGAAACGGAGACCGTGCCGGCCGGGTCGGATCGTCGGCACGGCGGTCGGATCGTCCGTGGACGAAGTCGGCGCAACCGGTCCAGGATATCCGGGGATGTTCGGGGGCCGAGCAGGTGAGCCGTACCGCCCGGACACCGCCACGTAGGGTGTGGCCCGTGCGCGACGACCACATCGACCTGGCCGCGCTACGTCATCACGGTGATGTGGAGGCCCGGCCCGGTCTGCTAGATTTCGCGGTGAACGTCCAGGGCGCCGCACCGCCCGTGTGGTTGCGGGAACGGCTGGTCGCCTGCCTGGACACCCTGGGCCGCTATCCCGGCATCGACGACGACCTCGCGGCCCGTGCCGCGGTGGCCGCTCGGCACGGTCGGCCCGCCGACCAGGTGCTGCCGTTGGCGGGCGGCGCCGAGGGATTCGCGCTACTGCCCCGGCTGCGCCCCCGACTCGCGGCGGTGGTGCACCCGTCGTTCACCGAACCGGAGTTGGCGCTGCGGGAAGCCGGGGTGCCGATCACCCGGGTGGTGCTGGAACCGCCCTACACCCTCGACCCGGCCCGGGTCCCGGAGGCGGCCGATCTCGTGGTCGTCGGGAACCCGACCAACCCCACCTCGGTACTGCATCCCGCCGCCACGATCCGCGCGCTGCGCCGTCCGGGCCGAATCGTGGTGGTCGACGAGGCGTTCGCCGATGCGGTGCCCGGGGAAGCGGAATCGTTGGCGGGGGTGGCCGAACCGGATCTGCTGGTGCTGCGCAGTCTCACCAAGACCTGGGCCCTGGCCGGTTTGCGCTGTGGCTATCTTCTCGGGGCGCCGGAACTGCTCGAACGGTTGACATACGGCCGGCCGCACTGGCCGTTGGGCACCATGCAGCTCGCCGCGATCACGGCCACCGCCGAACCACATGCCGTCGCCGAGGCGGCGCGGCGGGCCGAACGTATCGCACGCGATCGGGAAGCGATGATCGCGCGGCTCACCGCGGTGGGGATCGAGGTGCACACACCCGCCGCGGGACCGTTTCTACTGCTGCGGGTCCCGGACGGGGAACACCTGCGCGAGCGACTGCGTGGGCAGGGAATCGCGGTTCGTCGGGCGGATACCTTTCCCGGGTTGGGGCCGAACCATCTGCGGGTCGCGGTTCGTCCGGCCGCCGATGTGGACCGCTTGGTGTACGCGCTCGAAGCGGCGACTGCGCGCCGGCGTTCCCGAGACGCTTCGCTTCGGCGATCGTGAACTGTGTCGCCCGCTATCCGCTCCAACGGTAGGAGCGGCCGTAGCATATGCGGGCCGGGCAGGGCTCCACGACGGGAGCCGGCGCGGCGAACAGGCGTTTCCTCCGAGACGAAAGGCGTGCGGTGACCGAACTGGCGGAACTCATCGAGGTGCTGGAGACGGCGTATCCGCCGCGACTGGCCGAGTCCTGGGATTCGGTGGGTCTGGTGTGCGGTGATCCCGGTGATCCGGTGCGTCGAGTGCTGTTCGCGGTCGACGCCACCGCCGAAGTGGTCGACGAGGCCATCGCATGGGGCGCGCAGGCACTGGTGGTGCACCATCCGCTGTTGTTGCGCGGGGTGGACAGTGTGTCGGCCGATCGGCCGAAGGGGGCGCTGCTGCATCGGTTGATTCGGTCCGGGTGCGCGCTGTTCACGGCGCACACCAATGCCGATTCCGCCGACCCGGGAGTCTCGGATGCCCTGGCGGAGGCGCTGGGGTTGACCGTCACCGGTCCGTTGCAGGCCAAACCGGCCCCGGCGGTGGATATGTGGACCGTGCTGGTGCCGTGTGAGCACACCGAGCGGGTCAAGGAGGCGTTGTTCGCCGCGGGTGCCGGCGGTGGCGACAACTACCGAGAGGCGGCCTGGACGGTGACCGGTACCGGGCAGTTCCGGCCGCTTCCGGGGGCGAATCCGGCTCTCGGGTCGGTCGGCGAACTCGAGCGCGTGGCCGAGGACCGGATCGAGATCGTCGCCGCGCCGGCGGCCCGCGGCGACGTACTCGCCGCACTGCGGGCCGCCCATCCCTACGAGGAGCCCGCCTACCACGTCACCGAACGCGCTCGCCTGTCCGGTTCGCTCGGGCTCGGTCGGGTCGGTACTCTGCCGCGTCCGCAGAGCCTGCAGGAGTTCACCACGCACGCCGCCGCCGCGCTTCCGGCCACAGCCTGGGGTGTGCGGGCGGCGGGCGACCCCGACCGGGTCATCCGCACCGTGGCCGTATGCGGTGGGGCCGGGGATTCGCTACTCGACACCGTCGCCCGTCTCGATGTCGACGCCTACCTCACTGCCGATCTGCGGCACCACCCCGCCGACGAACATCTGCGCCGCAACGGTCCCGCTCTCATCGATGCCGCGCACTGGGCCACCGAGTACCCGTGGTGTGCCCAGGCGGAGCGGGTCGTTCGCGCCGGTCTTCCCGACCTGGAGACCCGGGTCAGCGCGCTGCGCACCGATCCGTGGACCGTGGGGTGCTCCGCATGACCCGGCCGCTCCATCCGGCTCCGCCGCGCCGGACGGCGGTTCCCGCCGCTCGGCGGAGTACGGTGGACCATCTATCCGTCCACAGCGTGCAGGGAGTTCATTCGCGTTGAACGTCGAACCATCGATTCAGGCCAAGTTGCTGCAACTCGCCGCCCTTGATGCCGAGCTGACGCGGATCGCGCACCGGCGCACGGTACTGCCCGAACAGCAGGAGGTAGCCCGGGTCGAGGCGGAACGCAACAAGCACAAGGACGCGGCGGTGGCCGTGGAGATCACCCTCGACGACCTCGATCGCGATATCCGGAAACTCGAGGGGGAGATCGACGCGGTTCGCAAACGCGAGGAACGCGACCGCGACATGCTGACCTCCGGTTCGGTCGGCGCCAAACAGCTCACCGAGATCGAGCACGAACTGGGAAGTCTGCAACGTCGGCGCTCGGTGCTCGAAGACGAGCTGTTGGAGGTGATGGAGCGGCGGGAGGCGGCGGCCGCCGATCACGATCACGCCGGTGCCCAGCTGAGCAAGATGGATGCCGAGCTCGCCACCGCCCGTGACCGGCGGGACGAGGCCCTCGCCGACCTGGATGTGGCGCAGCAGCGCTGCGAGAACGACCGGGCCGCCCTGGTGGGTGTGTTCCCGGAGGAACTGCTCGCGCTCTACGAGCGGCAGCGGGCCGGCCGCGGGGTCGGTGCGGCGCTACTACAGGGGCGGCGTTGCGGTGCGTGTCGGATCGAGTTGGACCGCGGGGAGATCGCGCGGATCGCGAAAACCGCGCCCGATGTGGTGGTGCGCTGCCCGGAATGCGACGCGATTCTGGTGCGCACCAAGGAATCCGGATTGTGAGATGGTTGTGCCCGAGGTAGTGGTCGAGGCCGACGGAGGTTCTCGCGGCAATCCCGGACCGGCCGGTTACGGCGCGGTGGTCTACGACGCCGACCATATCGGGGTACTCGCCGAACGTAAGGAGTTCCTCGGGGTCACCACCAACAATGTGGCCGAATATCGAGGGCTCATCGCCGGTTTGGAGGCCGCGGCCGAGCTCGGCGCCCGCGTGGTCTCGGTGCGAATGGACTCGAAACTGGTCGTCGAGCAGATGTCGGGGCGGTGGAAGGTCAAACACGCCGCCCTGATCCCGCTCGCCGAGCGGGCCCGCCGGCTGGTCGCCGACTTCGACCGGGTGGATTTCGCCTGGATTCCGCGGGCCGACAACGCACATGCCGACCGGCTGGCCAACGAGGCCATGGACGACGGGAGCCTGGTCGGCGAGATCCGGGCCGCCGAACGGTCATCCGTCGGTGCGGCCGATAACGGCGACCGCGCTACTTCGGCACAGGAGGCGATCGCATCCTCCGCCACGACCGCCGATTCCCGCAGCGCCTCCGCCCGCCTCGCCGGAACCGGCGCCGGTCCCGGTTGGACCGGCGCGACCGGCCGCCCGACCCGCCTGTTGCTGTTGCGACACGGTCAGACCGAGCTTTCGGTGCAGCGCCGTTACTCCGGACGCGGTAACCCGCCGCTCACCACCTTGGGGCGAGAACAGGCCGAGCGGGCCGCGAAAGTGCTCGCCGCCAAGGGCGATATCGCCGCCGTGGTGACCTCTCCCTTGGACCGGGCCCGGGAGACCGCGGAAGCGGTGGGTGCGGCGCTCGACGTCCCGGTGCGGGTGGTGGACGGACTCATCGAAACCGATTTCGGCGACTGGGAGGGGCTCACCTTCCGCGAAGCCGCCGAACGCGACCCCGACCTCCATGCCCGTTGGCTCGGCGACCCCGCGCTGCGTGCCCCGGGCGGGGAGAGCTTCGACGAGGTGCGCGAGCGGGTCGAGGCGGTCCGGCGCGACCTGGTACTCCGGTATCCGGGAGTGAACATTGTCGTGGTAAGCCACGTCACCCCCATCAAGACGCTACTGCAACTGGCGCTCGATGTGGGGCCGTCGCTGTTGTACCGGCTGCATCTGGATCTGGCGTCGCTGTCGGTCGCCGAGTTCTACCCCGATGGGGGCTCGTCGGTGCGGTTGGTCAACGATACGAGCCATCTGGCGCAGTAGTCGCGGTCCGAGCTCTTCCGGGCCGTATGGGACGACCGCCTGCGTGGATCCGCCGTGAGACGACCGGCGGTTCAGGGCCGGTCGAATCCCGCGGCGTCGAATACCGACCAGGCCTGTGGTGTGGTGACGAAATCGACGAAGGCCGCCGCGGTGTCGGGATCGTGCGCGACCGCCGTGGGAGCTATCCGGTAGTCGTTGTTCGCCCGGGCGGCCTCCGGGAACTCGATCCCCTCCACCGCATCGGCCTCCGCCCGCACATCGGTGCGGTACACCAGCCCGGCGTCCACCTCGCCGAGCCGCACCGTCTCCAGCACCGCCTTGCCATCGGGTTCGGTGACGGCCGGTTTCGCCGTGATTCCCGCGGTCTGTAGCACCGTCCGCGCGGCGCTCCCACACGGTGTCTCCTCGGCACATACCGCGGTGCGCAGATCGCTGCGACCGAAATCGGCCAATCCGGTGAGCCCCTCCGGATTGCCGGCCGGTACCGCGATCTCCAACCGATTGCGCGCAAAGGTGATCGGGGCGGTCGCCAGTCCGCCGGAGACGGCCAGCCGTTCCATGGGTTGTGTTGCGGCCGAGGCGAATACATCGGCCGGGGTGCCCAATCGGATCTGTTCGGCCAGGGTGGAACTGTCGCCGAAATTGAACACCACATCCACCCCGGGGTGGGCTTCTTCGAACTGCTCACCGAGTCGGGTGAATGTTTCGGTGAGCGATGTGGCCGCGAAGACGGACAGCCGTTCTCGGATCTCACCCGGTTCGGGCCGGGTGTTGTCGTTCGACGCGCATCCGGCCGACAGGGCGGCGGCGAGCACCATGGGGAGCAGGAAGCGCAACACCCGCGCGGGGAACAGATCCATGCCGTCACCTTCCGGAATCTCCACCACGATCTGCGTCGACTTCCTCGACGCGACCCGCCACACTTCCAGCTCGAGCCCGTTCGTCGACCGAGTTCCGGCGCGCCGGTGGTACCGGCCGTAACGGCCTCTACCTGTCTCCGAACCCGCATATCGCGCCGCGGGCCGGACCGGGGGTCAGTATATTTCCGCCTCCGCGAATTCCGGGGTAAGGCGCCGTGGCCGTGGCGGCCGGTCCGGATGTCCGTCGTCGACCGGCCGCCCGCCGCGCGATCAGTCCTTCGGACCGCCCGCCACGTAGATGACCTGTCCCGAAACGAATCCGGCGCCCTCGCTGACGAGGAACGACGCCGTATGCGCGATATCCTCCGGGTACCCCACCCGGTTCACCGGTGTCTGCGCGGCGATTGCCCGCTGGAACTCCTCGAACTCGACGCCCACCCGGGCCGCGGTCGCGGCGGTCATCTCGGTGACGATGAATCCGGGTGCGATCGCGTTGGCGGTGATCCCGTATTTGCCGAGTTCGATGGCGAGGGTTTTGGTGAATCCCTGGAGGCCGGCCTTGGCCGTGGAGTAGTTGGCCTGCCCACGATTGCCCTGCGCGGAAGTGCTGGACATGTTCACGATCCGCCCCCACTTCTGCTCCACCATGTACTTCTGCACCGCCCGGGTGAGCAGGAACGCGCCCCGCAGGTGGACGCTCATCACCGCGTCCCAGTCGTCGACGCTCATCTTGAACAGCAGGTTGTCGCGCAGGATACCGGCGTTGTTCACCACCACGGTGGGTTCACCGAGCTCGGACGCCAGTCGCTGGACCGCGGCCTGCACCGATGCCTCGTCGCTCACATCGGCGCCCAATGCCAGCGCCTGTCCACCGGCGGCGGTGATCGCCGAGACGGTTTCCGCGCACGCGGCTTCCTCGAGGTCGAGCACCCCGACCTTCATCCCGTCGGAGGCCAGCCGTTTCGCGACGGCCGCCCCGATACCCCGGGCGGCTCCGGATACCACTGCGATCCTCTCGGCCATGGATTCGACGTCCTCTCGTTTTCCTGGATGGTCCTTTCCTCATCTAACAACGAGTGGGGGCGTCAGGGGAGGACATCGCCCGAAGGCCTTCGGGTCT
This sequence comes from Nocardia paucivorans NBRC 100373, assembly GCF_000308675.1. Taxonomy (GTDB): domain Bacteria; phylum Actinomycetota; class Actinomycetes; order Mycobacteriales; family Mycobacteriaceae; genus Nocardia; species Nocardia paucivorans. The sequence goes on from NZ_BAGE01000031.1 coordinate 20,938, forward strand.
CACAGGAGCAGCCGCATCCGGTGCTCGGTCCGCGGGTCGGCGGGCCCACACGGTCTGCTCCGCCCGGTCGGCGTGAATCCGTTCCGGAGATAGAGGTCGCGCGCATGGTTGTTTCCCTCGACCACCCATAGCCGCAGTTCTCGGTGGGCCGAGGTCCGCGCCCAGTCCACCACGGCCCGCACCAAGCGATCGGAGACACCCGTGCCGTGGGCGGAGGGCGTCGTCCACACCGAGGCCAACTCCGGCGGATCCAGGGTGTGCAGACCGGCCGCCCGGCCGCCCGGTGCGCCGGCGTTCTCCGCGACGAATACCGTGCGCCCGGCGGTCCAGGCGCACCACTGTTCGTCGGTCCATTCCAGCGCCTCGGGATAGGTGACCGAGAACGATCCGGGTGCCGAGTCGGCGAGGGCGGCCGACCGTGCCGCTCGTACCCTCGGCCATTCGGCCACATCGATGCGGTGGATCCTCGTCGTCCATGCCCTCTCGGTCATCGGTTCCTTCCCCCTCGATCGATGGTCGCGCCGCTCTGGAAATGGCGCTATAGCGTCATTCTTCCGGTCGGTGGGTCTGTGATGAGGCGAGGTTGTCTTCTTCGTAATACGCTGGGGCAGAACAAAAACCGGTATATCGGTCGGTATGGTGGCCGGTCGTTCGAAGCGGCACCGGTGGATTCGTCACGCGGGGTGAACGACCCGCGGTACGCAAACGAACAGTCTGGAGTTCTTTCTTGAGCACGGCACAGCCCGATGGACTCGACTCGACCCCTCACACCGCCCACCGCGCGCCCTGGGATGCCGTGGGGCCGCGAATTCCTTTGTACGAACCGGAATTCGCCGCCGATCCGCACAAGGTGTATCAGATGATGCGGGAACGGTACCGGTCGTTGGTGCCGGTGGACCTCGCACCCGGGGTGCCCGCCACCCTGGTGATCGAACATCGGACCGCGGTGGCCATCCTCAACGACCACGAGCATTTTCCGGCGGATCCGCGTACCTGGCAGGAGGGTATTCCGGCCGACTGCCCGGTGCTTCCCATCATGGAGTGGCGGCCCATCGCGGCCAGAAGCACCGGTATCGACCAGCAGCGCTACCGGGAGGCCAATGTCGCGGGGCTCGCCGAGGTGGATATGCATGCCTTACGGGCGAGTGTGGAACGCATCGCCGTACCGCTCGTCAACTCCTTCTGTGAGACCGGCACCGCCGATCTCATCGCCCAGTACGCGTTCCCGTTGGCCTTCGAGTCCTGCAATGTGCTGTTGGGTTGCCCGCCGGAGATCGGGCAGCGGGTGGCCGCCGGTATGGCGGCCATGTTCGAGGGCATCGATGCCGACGAGGGCAACCGGATGATCGGCGCGGCGCTGGCCGAGTTGGTGGCGGCGAAACGGGACAACCCCGGTGACGACGTCACCTCGCTGCTGCTGCGGCATCCGGCCGAGCTCGACGAGTTCGAGATGATCCACCAGGTGACCAGCCACTATGGCGCGGGGATCGAGCTGCAACAGAATCTGATCGCCAACGCCCTGTTGTTGATCCTGAGCGATTCCCGATTCGGCGGTAGCGTGCTCGGCGGAAGCCTGTCCACTCGCGACGCGTTGGACGAGGTGCTGTTCGACAACCCGCCGATGGCGAACTTCCTCATCACCTATCCCCGACAGCCGATCCTGATCGAGGACGTCTGGCTGCCCGCGCACCAGCCGGTGGTCATCGGTATCGCGGCCTGCAACCACGACCCCGCGATTCGCGCCGACGATCACAAGGGCAACCGGTCGCATCTGTCGTGGGGGCTCGGGCAGCGCAACTGCCCCGCGCAGAACCTGGCCTACATAATCGCCCAGGAGGCCATCGATCAGCTGCTCGACGCTCTGCCGGAGATGCAGCTCGATTTCCCGGACGGAATACCGACCTGGCGTCCGGGGCCCTTCCATCGGTCTCTCACGGCGCTTCCGGTCACCTTCACACCGGCCCCACCGCTGAATGTGATGTGACAGCGATCGGGCCGAGTCCCCGAAGGGGCGGACGAGCCGGCGTGTAAGCCGGATCCTGTTCCCGGTTCGCACCGGGTGGCGACCATCCATCTGGGCACACCGTCGCCGGGTACCTCGAGCAGTCCACCCGCAGGCTCGGGCGAGCAGCCCTCGAACGCCTGCGCAGCCGCACCGCGAGCGGTGCGGCCTTCGACCTTGCTCCGGGCGGGGTTTACCTAGCCGTCCCGGTCACCCGGGACGCTGGTGCGCTCTTACCGCACCGTTTCACCCTTACCGCACGGCCCTCGCGGGCCGTGGGCGGTTTGTTTTCTGTGGCACTGTCCCGCGGGTCACCCCGGGTTGCCGTTAGCAACCGCCCTGCTCTGTGGAGTCCGGACTTTCCTCGGCGGCGGGCGTGGCACCGTCGGATGCCCGTTCCCGTCGCCGCGGCCGCCCGGCCGACTCGTCCGCGCGAACAGGATACTCGGTACGGTTGCAGATCATGGAACGTGTCGAGGTCGGCTTCCCGTCGGGAGGCCAGAAGTGCGCCGCCTGGCTGTATCTCCCGGACGGCGTGTCCAAACCCCGCCCGATCGTGGTGATGGGACACGGCCTGGGGGCCACGCGGGGGATGGGATTGGATCGGTATGCGCGTCGGTTCGCCGCCGCGGGGATGGGAGTGCTGGTTTTCGACTACCGGCATTTCGGGCACAGCGACGGAGAGCCGCGGCAGGTGGTGAACATCGCCCGCCAACGGGAGGACTGGAATTCGGCCATCGCCTACGTTCGCACCGTGCGCGGCTTCGATGCCACGCGAATCGCCCTGTGGGGCACCTCGTTCGGCGCCGGCCATGCGCTGTCGGTGGCCCCGGACGACGATTACATCGCCGCGGTGGTGGCCCAGGTGCCGTTCACCAGCGGTCTGTCCTCGGCGCTGGCGAAGGGGCCGATCAGCCTGCTCAAGGTTTCCACTCTCGCGGCGGCCGATCTGGTGATCGGCACGCTGCGCCGCAGGCCGATCGGGGTGCGGTTGGCCGGGCGGAAACGGTCGGCGGCATTGCTGAGCGGACCGGGGGTGATTTCCGGGATCGGCAGGTTGGCCGAGGAAAGCGACACCTACCTCCCGAAAGTCGGGGCCCGCGTCGCGTTCTCGGCGTTGTTCGACGCACCGGGACGGAAGGCGAAGGCGCTGAAGATGCCGGTGCTGTACGCGCTGTGCGATCAGGATTCGATCACTCCGGTGAAAGCGGCGCTGCGCGCGGCGGAACGGACGAAACACGCTACCGTGAAACGGTATTCCGCGGGACATTTCGATATCTATTTCGATGACGTGTTCGAGCAGACGGTGCGCGATCAGATCGAATTCCTGACCGCGGTTCTGCGTCCCTGAACGCCGGGTGGTCCCGCGCCGGGTGTCGATACCGCGGCGCGGGACATTACGGTGTGATACCGCCGGTGCGGATACCGGATCGACGACCGCATGGAGCGCCGGTCGAATCACCGACAAAATGTCCGCTGCCTCTGCGGGTTGCTCGTGAATTGCCGGATTCGGCTGGTTCGATAATTTGTCGGAAATGTCCGCATCCGATTTACCGGCGCGCTCGTCATGACAGGAACATCCCGACAGCGGCCTCGTCGCGATCTTGCCGCCGAGTCGCCGGCTACGCCGCAACGCGCGTCGGAATCGACGCCGCACCTGCCTGATCAGGGTGAATGCGTCCAGGGCGCCGGGATGGGAAGTGTATTGTCCGAGCGTCTCGCAGGACGGTGACCCCACGAAACGGACATCGCCCCCCGTCGATACGGACGAGGGGCGACGTTCATCCGGCGGGTTGGATCAGGCCGTCGGATCGATAACGAGGAGCTGGGCCCAATAGGTGGCCTGTTCCGGGCCGAGAAGGGGCAGCAGGTAGTCGTACACGAGAGTGGACATGGGGTGTGAAACTCCAGACCTCGAGAATTTTCACTTACGGACGGCCACACTAGCAGCCATTCGGCGGTTGGGAGAGAGGCGCGAGGGATTCGTGTGAACTGGCCGAAAACGTGATCGGCATCATAAAGTAGTGGCCGTCGGCAGGTCCGCCCCGAACGCCTCGTTCCAGGCGGGCCGATTCATATTTGAAATGCGGAAGCAGGTCTCAACTCATATGCGGGTAGCACGTTCCTTGGCAACCGGCGTCCTGATCGCCGGGGCCGCTTCTGTTATCGCCACCGTGGGAGCCGGATCCGCCGGTGCGGTCGCGGTTACTCCGCTGCCGGGCGGTGTCCGGGTGGATCTCAGTCCTGCCGATACGCGGTGGGTGTACCAGAACCAATTCGGACATACCCTCGCCGGGCTGCCGCATCCCTCGGCGGCGTCGTTCGGTGAGGCGCTGGACGCGGCGGCCGCTGTGTCCTCGGCGGTTCCGAACGGTCGGGTGGTGTTCACCGTCTACGGTCCGTTGCACCAATTGAACGGGACGATGTTGGCGGTGCAGTAGGTCGCCCTCGCCCCGGAGAATCGTGTCGGCACCGGAAAGGTGCCGGCACGATTTTTTTCGGCTCTGCGGGTGCGGGCCCATGTCAACCCTTATCGATTTCCGCCGCAGCCGCCGGATAGTCGGCCAGGGCCGCCCCGGCCGCGGTGTTCTCGGCATCGGCCAGCACACCGAACAGGGTGGTGTCCTCCCCCGCGGCACGGGCCTCGGCGGCGCGAGCGAGGATCACCTCGTGCGTCTGCACCGCGTCACGATGGTCGCCGAGCACGGTCTGCAGGGTTTTGGCGCGCCTGCCCAGTGCATCCGCCCACTCTCCGAGAACGGGCGTCGCCGCCTCGCAGGAATACCGTAATCGTTTGGCGCTCTTACGAATATCGTGCAAGAGCTCGATGCGTCCGCTCGGCGCCACGGTCGGTTCGGCGCGGATTCGCCGGCGCACTCGTTTGCGGTCGCGCAGCAGGACGGATTCGAAGAAAACCGCGGCATCGGAATCGCGCTCGCCTTTCCGCAATGGCGGTTCGGTGCGCCAGCGGGACAGTTCTTCCCGCATCTCGCGATAGCGCGCGGTGTTCAACGCGGCGAGGATATCGGTATGCGCGGCGGCGTAGCCGGATCGCTCGGCGGCCACCAGTCGCCGCCGGGCGCAGTCGAGCGCGGATCCGGCGGTCTCGGGGTCGCCGTAGCGCTCCAACAGTTCGGCGAAGCGGCGCGCCCGCACCTCGGCGTCCCGGGCGACGCCCAGGAGCGCGGCCAACCAGGCCAGCTCGGCGCGCATCCGGGTCGCCGGGTCGGGTTCCAGGATCCGTCGGTAGGAGCGCAGCAGGCTGCGCAGTCGTCGGGTGGCCACTCGCATTCGGTGCACCGAATCGGGGGAGTCGACGCGGACCTCGGGCTCGGCGGTGAACAACCGATCGATATCGTGGCGCAGCGCCTCGGTCAGGGCCGCACCGGCGGTGGTCATCTTCGGCTCCCGCCGGCGAAGGCGTCGGTGGCCTCCACCAGGTGGTGGATGATTCCCGGTTCCTGGGCCGAGTGTCCGGCATCGTCGACGATGTGCAGCACCGACCCCGGCCAGGCGCGATGCAGCTCCCAGGCGCTCACGGCGGGACAGACGATATCGTGGCGTCCCTGCACGATCACGCCCGGGATATCGGCGATGACGTCGACATCTCGGAGGAGCTGTCCCTCCTCCAGGAATCCGCCGTGGCGGAAATAGTGGTTCTCGATTCGGGCGAAAGCCAGCGCGAACCGAGGATCGGCGCTTTCGGCGACCTGCTCCGGCCGTGGAAGCAACCAACTGGTCGCGGCCTCCCAGGTGGACCAGGCCACGGCGGCGGCGGTGGCGACCTGGGGGTCGAGGGAGTGCAGGAGGCGGTGATAGGCCTCAACCAGGTCGCCGTCACGTTCGGCCGGTGGGACGGGGGCCAGGAATTTCTCCCATTCGTCCGGGTAGACATAGCCGGCGAGACCGTTGTAATACCAGTCGATCTCCTTGCGTCGTAGCAGGAAGATCCCGCGCAGCACCAGTTCGGTGACCCGTTGGGGATACCGCTGCGCGTAGGCGAGGGCGAGAGTGGAGCCCCAGGAACCACCGAACACCAGCCACCGATCGATACCGAGCGATTCGCGCAGCGCCTCGATATCGGAGACCAGATGCCAGGTGGTGTTGACCGACAGATCCGGGTCGTCGGCCAGATGCGGGGTGGACCTACCGCATCCCCGCTGGTCGAGCAGGACGATCCGGTACCGCTCGGGATCGAAGAACCGACGGTGTTGCGGGTCGGTGCCCCCACCCGGACCGCCGTGTAGGAAGACCACCGGTTTACCGTCCGGGTTTCCGCTGACCTCCCAATACACCGACTGCCCGTCCCCGACCGCCAGCATGCCCTGCGCATGGGGCTCGATCGGCGGATAGAGCCCGCGCACGGTCAGAACACCAGCCCCGAGGCCAGGTCCGGCAGATCCAGTGCCTCGATGGCCTCCTGCCGGACATCGGGACATGCCTCGGTGGTCACCCGGTCCACCAGAGGCTTGTCGGCCAACACCTGGCCATTGATGGCGCCGTTGGTGAGCGCCCATTCGTGCACCATCGCGTTCAACCCCACCCGGCCGATGGTCGGACCCTGGACCCGCCAGTTGGACAGCTCCGGGCGCATCATGTCGCAGAGGTTCCGCGCGGCCTGCTCGGATACCTGGGCCGATGTTTCCGGCGCGGAGGAGGTCTGCGGCGAGGAGGAGACGCCGGTGCCCGGCGCGGCGGTCGTCGACTCCGCCCCTGTATCGCTCCCGGAACCGCACGCGGCCAGTGCGGCGACCCCGCACACCCCCGCGACCATCAGTGCGCAACGTGAAATCCAACTGCGTTCCCGCATGAGTACCTCTGCTCGAGTCGATAACGTCGCCACCGAGTCTGCCATTTTTCCCGCCACCGGGAATCGGCCCCCGTGGTATGCGTCGAGGGGCGAGTGGCTCACGGGACGGCCGATACGGGATGTATCGGGCCGAACCCGTGGTGGGCCGCGTCATCGGCGCGAACATCTCACGGGTTCGGCGGTGGGGTGTCAGAAGCAGTGCTCGGGAGCCGGGAAGGTGCCACGACGGACCTCCTCGGCGAACGCGGCGGCGGCGGTGCGCAATTCGTCACCCACATTGGCGAATCGCTTGACGAACTTGGCCGTCCGTCCACTGGTGTAGCCGGCCATGTCCTGCCAGACCAGCACCTGGGCGTCGCAGTCGGGGCCCGCGCCGATACCGATGGTCGGAATGGTCAGCTTGCGGGTCACCTGGGCCGCCAACTCGGCGGGCACCATCTCCATCACCACCGAGAACGCGCCCGCCTCCTGGACGGCGATGGCATCGGCGATGAGGCCCTCGGCGCCTTCGCCGCGACCCTGTACGCGGAAGCCACCGAGGGTGTTGACGCTTTGCGGGGTGAAGCCGATATGTGCCATCACCGGGATGCCCGCGGCGGTGAGCAGTGCGATCTGTTCGGCGACCCGCTCTCCGCCTTCCAGTTTCACCGCGTGCGCTCCGCCTTCCTTCAGGAAGCGGGTAGCGGTGTCCAATGCCTGTTGTGGGGAGCGCTCATAGCTGCCGAACGGCAGGTCGGCCACCACCAGTGCGTGCGGTGCGCCCCGCACCACGCCGCGGACCAGCGGGATCAGTTCATCGGCGGTGATCGGCACGGTGGTGTCGTAGCCGTACACCACATTGGCGGCGGAGTCGCCGACCAACAGCACCGGGATACCGGCCTCTTCGAACAGCCGGGCGGTGGAGTAGTCGTAGGCGGTCAGCACGGACCAGCGTTCACCCGTCGCCTTCATCTGCTGTAGATGGTGGACGCGGGTGGTACGTCGGGTCGGTGTCGCCGTGGGGGCGGCACCGTAGGCAGGGGTTTCGGATGTCGTGGGCTCGGACATCGTCGTCCTTTCGTCTCCTCGAGGCCCGTCGCGGGTCCCCGGGTCGGGTTGACGCCTCCAGTGTGCACCCCTGCGTCGACACGCTTAAGAGCCGTACCTCGTGCGGTTGGTCACAGTGCCGCCGCGTATCCCTCCACCGCCGTGCTCCGGTGCTCACATGTATCGACACCACCACAGTGCGCGATGGTGCCCGAAAGGGCTGTGAGGGCGAAGTGGGAATATGAGCCCATGCGGTTGAAACTGGGTCCGGCCGCCGTGGCTCTGGCGCTGATGGTGCTCTGCTGGGTAGGCGCGGTGGGGTGTGTGTCGAGGGGAGGTGACCAACAGGACTCGGTGCTCGATTCGGTTCCGGCCGAGTTGATGCGGTTCTATACACAGATCCCGCAGTGGGGAGCCTGCGACGGCTATACGGCACCGCAGGAACGGCTGGCGCCGAAGGCCGAATGCACCCGGATCACCGTTCCGGTGGACTATGCGAAGCCGGATGGGGCCACGGCGCAGATCGCCCTGTCCCGCCTGCCGGCGGAAGGGCGGCGCATCGGATCGTTGCTGATCAACCCCGGCGGACCCGGTTTGTCCGGGCTGTCCACGATATCTCTCGGTGGCGGAACCCTGCTGGCGCAGCGGTTCGATCGGATCGGTTTCGACCCTCGGGGTGTCGGCGCTTCGATCCCGGCCATCACATGTCTGGCGCCGCAAGAGGTCGACGCCGAACGCGCCGAGGCGCCGGAGCCGAACACCCCGGAGGGGATCGCCGCCGACGAGGCCGAGAACCGGGAATACGCTCAACGCTGTGTCGAGCGCACCGGGGCGGAATTCCTTGCCCATGTGGGCACTCGGGAAGTGGTGCAGGACATGGATGTCATTCGGGCGGTGCTCGGCGATCCGAAACTCACCTACCTGGGCTATTCGTATGGCACCCGGCTCGGCACGGCATATGCGGAGAAGTACCCGAACAAGGTGCGCGCCCTGGTGCTCGACGGTGCCATCGACCCCACCCAGGACCCGGTGACGGAATCGCTGCGGCAGGCCGAGGGATTCCAGAAGGCATTCGACGCCTATGCCGATTACTGTGTGGCCGCCGCGGAGTGCCCCCTGGGCAGCGACCGGTCCCAGGTGATTCGCCGATTCCGCGAACTGGTCGATCCGCTGCGGGACACCCCCGTCCGCACCGCGGATCCGCGTGGTCTGAGCTACGGTGACGCCATCACCGGGGTGCAGCAGGCGCTCTACAGCGAAAGTTCCTGGCGGATGCTCACCGCCGGACTCACCGAGCTGCGCGAAGGTCGGGGGGACACCCTCTTGCGATTGGCCGATCTGTACAACGGTCGCCGCGACGACGGCAGCTACAGCAATATCCTCGACGCCTTCAACGCCATCCGGTGCGTGGACGATCCGCCGATCACCGATCGCGCGGTGGCGGCGCGCCAGGACACCGACTATCGCCGGGCCGCGCCGTTCCTCGACGACGGTCAGGGCACGGGAGCCGTGGCCTTGGAAGTGTGTGCGAGCTGGCCGGTGCCGAACACCCGGCTGCCGCGTGCGGTCGAGGTCTCCGGTCTGCCGAAGACGGTGGTGGTGTCGACGACCGGGGACCCGGCGACGCCCTACCAGGCCGGTGTGCGACTGGCCGAGCAGCTCGACGCCTCGCTCATCACCTATGAGGGCGACAGCCATACCGTCGTGTTGAACCGGGGAGTGTCCTGTGTGAACGACGCCGTGATCGAATATTTGATCGAACTGAAACCGCCGCCGGCGGGTCTGCGCTGCTGAATCCGATATCGGATACCGACACAGTCACTCCATGTAACACGGATTTAACGCCAGGTGCCTACGCTCGCGGGCATGGATCGCCAGAAGGAATTCGTGCTGCGGACGCTCGAAGAGCGGGATATCCGCTTCGTACGGCTCTGGTTCACCGACGTCTTGGGATATCTCAAATCCGTCGCGATCGCCCCGGCCGAATTGGAAGGTGCCTTCGAGGAAGGTATCGGTTTCGACGGTTCGGCCATCGAGGGTTTCGCCCGGATCTCGGAGGCCGATATGGTCGCCCGTCCCGATCCGTCGACGTTCCAGGTGCTGCCGTGGTCGTCGAGCAAGGGCCACCAGCACTCGGCACGAATGTTCTGCGATATCACCATGCCGGACGGGTCCCCGTCGTGGGCCGACCCCCGACATGTGTTGCGGCGCCAGCTCAACAAGGCAGGCGATGTCGGGTTCAGCTGCTATGTGCATCCGGAGATCGAGTTCTTCCTGCTGAAGAACACCCCTGGCGGCCTCGATCCGGTCCCCGCCGACAACGGCGGCTTCTTCGACCAGGCCGTGCACGATTCCGCCCCCAACTTCCGCCGGCACGCCATCGACGCGCTCGAATCGATGGGGATCTCGGTGGAGTTCAGCCACCACGAGGGCGCACCCGGCCAGCAGGAAATCGACCTGCGCTACGCCGACGCGCTGTCCATGGCCGACAATGTGATGACCTTCCGCTACCTCATCAAGGAAGTCGCCATCGACGAGGGCGTGCGCGCCACCTTCATGCCCAAGCCGTTCGCCCAGTATCCGGGTTCGGCCATGCACACCCATATGAGCCTGTTCGAGGGTGAGTCGAACGCCTTCCACGATCCCGACGACCCGATCAACCTCTCGGCGACCGCGCGGGCGTTCATCGCGGGGATCCTCGAACACTCCCACGAGATCAGCGCCATCACCAACCAGTGGGTCAACTCCTACAAGCGGCTCATCCACGGTGGCGAGGCGCCGACCGCCGCGTCCTGGGGTCGATCCAACCGTTCGGCGCTCGTGCGGGTGCCGATGTACACCCCGAACAAGGCGTCCTCGCGGCGGGTCGAGATCCGCAGCCCCGATTCGGCCTGCAACCCCTACCTGACCTTCGCGGTGCTGTTGGCCGCGGGCCTGCGTGGGATCGAGAAGGGATACGAGCTGCCGCCGGAGGCCGAGGACGACGTGTGGTCGCTGACCGCCGCCGAACGTCGGGCCATGGGCTTCCGCGAACTGCCCGGCACCCTGGACGAGGCGCTGCAGGCGATGGAGCGGTCGGAGTTGGTCGCCGAAACCCTCGGTGAACACGTCTTCGATTTCTTCCTGCGCAACAAGCGCCGGGAATGGGCCGACTACCGCAGCCAGGTGACGGCGTTCGAGCTGCGCGAGTATCTGGACCTGTGATGCGGTGCCCGGCCGGTCCACGCATCCCGGCCGGGTAATTTGAAGTAATGGCCCGGCCCCCGTCTGCCCGTTCCGCTGTCCCCGGTGTCGGTCGGCTCGGTTTGCTCGAGCCGACGGCGGCCGAATCGCTTCGCGAACTCGGCTGGGACGATGTCGAGGAGATCCCGCTGCTATGGGCGCTTTCACGCGCCCCGAACCCCGATCTGGCGTTGAACACCCTGGTCCGCCTTCGGGAGGGACTCGGAAGCGATTGGGATGCCCTCGATTCGGCGTTGCGCACCGATACCCGGTTGCGGGGCAGGCTGTTCGCGGTGATCGGTTCGTCCAGCGCGCTGGGCGACCATCTGGTGGCCGACCCCGCCGCGTGGGAACTGCTGCGCAGGCCCACCCTGCCCGACCGCGACGAAATGCTGACCGAGCTGCTCGCCGTGGTCGCCGCCGAACCCGAGACCGGACGTAATGCCGGTCCGATGCTGTTCCGCGCCGGGAAATCCGGCCCGGAGGTGGTGTCCTTGTTGCGCAAGCACTACCGCGATCAATTGATGCTGGTGGCGGCTGCGGACCTGGCGCCGACCGTGGAGAACGAGCCGGTGCTGGGGTACAAGGAGGTCTGCGCGCGCCTCACCGAACTGGCCGATGCCGCGCTCACCACCGCGCTGGCGGTGGCGGTGGCGCGGGTGTGCCGGGACGCGCCGTGCCCGGTGCGGTTGGCGGTGATCGCCATGGGCAAAAGCGGTGCCTGCGAACTGAACTACGTCAGCGATGTCGACGTCGTTTTCGTCGCCGAACCCGCCGACGCCACCGCGGGCCGGTTGGCCGCCGAGATGATGAGTGTGGCCTCGTCGGCCTTCTTCGAGGTCGACGCCGCCCTGCGGCCGGAGGGCAAGGCCGGGGTGCTGGTGCGTACCCTGGACTCGCATCTGGCCTACTACCAGCGTTGGGCGCGCACCTGGGAATTCCAGGCGCTGCTCAAGGCGCGTCCGATGACCGGGGATCTGGAGCTGGGCCGGCAGTATCACGCCGCGGTGAATCCGCTGGTGTGGACCGCCGCCGAACGTGCGGATTTCGTCGCCGATGTCCAGGCCATGCGACGTCGTGTCGAGGACCTGGTTCCCGAGGAGCTGCGCGATCGCGAACTCAAACTGGGTCACGGCAGCCTGCGCGATGTGGAATTCGCCGTGCAGCTACTGCAATTGGTGCACGGCCGGGTGGACGAATCCCTGCATGTGGCGGGCACCGTGGAGGCCTTGGCGGCATTGGCCGAGCGGGGCTATATCGGCCGCGAGGACGCCGCCAACCTCACCGCCTCCTACGAATTCCTGCGGCTATTGGAACACCGGCTGCAACTGCAGCGGCTCAAACGCACCCACACCCTGCCTGCCTCCGACGACGAGGAGGGCATGCGCTGGTTGGCTCGCGCCGCGAATATCCGACCCGACGGCAAACAGAACTCCGCCGGGGTGTTGCGCACCGAGATCCGGCGCACCACCGCCCGGGTGCGGCGCCTGCACGCCCGGCTGTTCTACCGGCCGCTGCTGGAATCGGTGGCGCGGCTGGAACCCGACGCGCTGCGGTTGGGCCCCGACGCCGCCGTGCGCCAGCTCGCCGCCCTCGGTTACGCCGCACCCGAACACGCGCTCGGCCATCTGCGCGCGCTCACCGGCGGTGTCTCCCGTAAGGGGCGCATTCAGGCGCTGCTGCTGCCGACCCTGCTGGAATGGCTGGGCGACACTCCCGACCCGGACGCCGGTCTGCTCGCCTACCGACGGGTGTCCGAGGGCCTGGCGGATATGGACTGGTATCTGCGGGTATTGCGGGACGAGGGCGCGGTCGGGCAGCGATTGATGATCGTTCTCGGCTCCTCGGCGTATCTGCCGGATCTGCTCATCAACGCCCCCGAAACCATCCGTATGTACGCCGACGGTCCGGACGGACCGCTGCTGTTGCGCACCCAGCCGGCGGAGGTGGCCAAGGGCATCCGCACCGCCGCCGCCCGCTACGAGGATCCGAAACGCGCGGTGGCGGCGGCTCGTTCGCTGCGGCGGCACGAACTGGCGCGGGTCGCGTCGGCGGACCTGCTCGGCCTGCTCGACGTGCCCCAGGTGTGTGAGGCCCTGTCCTCGGTGTGGGTGGCGGTGTTGGACGCGGCATTGCGGGCGGTGATCCGCGCGCACGAGGCCCGAACCGGTGAGCCCGCGCCCGCCGCCATGGCGGTAATCGGGATGGGCCGCCTCGGCGGTCGGGAACTGGGTTACGGTTCCGACGCCGATGTGCTGTTCGTCTGCGATCCGCGTCCCGGCGCGGACGAGGCGGCGGCCGTGAAATGGGCCACCGGTGTCGCCGAACAGGTGCGGCAGCTGCTCGGCGCCCCCAGCACCGACCCGCCACTGGAAGTGGACACCGGACTGCGTCCCGAGGGCCGCAGCGGTCCGATGGTGCGCACCCTGGCCTCCTACAACGCCTATTACAGTCAGTGGGCGCAGCCGTGGGAAGTGCAGGCCCTGTTGCGCGCCCACCAGGTGGCCGGTGATTCGGACCTCGGCATTCGCTTCCTGCACACCATCGACCCGGTGCGCTACCCGGCCGGCGGTGTCTCCGCCGAAGCGGTCCGTGAGATCCGTCGCATCAAGGCCCGGGTGGATTCCGAGCGGCTGCCCCGCGGCGCCGACCCTGCCACACACACCAAACTCGGCCGCGGTGGGCTCGCCGATATCGAGTGGACGGTGCAGCTGTTGCAGTTGCGGCATGCGCACGAGGTGCCGGAACTGCACAACACCTCCACCCTCGAATCGTTGGGTGTCATCGAGCGTCACGGCCTGCTCGACGCCGAGGACGTGCATCGGCTCCGGCAGGCGTGGCTCACCGTGACCGCCGCCCGTAATGCGCTGGTGCTGGTTCGGGGCAAACCCACCGACCAACTTCCCGGACCCGGCCGCACCCTGTCGGCGGTGGCCCGGGTCGCGGGCTGGTCCGGTACCGACGGCGGTGAGTTCCTCGACAACTATCTGCGGGTCACCCGGCGTGCGCGGGCGGTGGTGGAGCGGGTTTTCGGAACCTGAGCCCGCGTTCGTCCCGCTTGGGCGGAACCCGTCCGGCCGGCCGTCACCGGGGGCGCGATGGTGGCCGGCGCCCCGACCTTTCGGCAGCGTCGATGCCGGCACGGCCCGGTCTTCGCATCGGATCGGCGCGGGCCGGTGATGTTCGGCGTCGAGCGCCGTTTCGCCGCCGGCAGTGAACGAATGGTTTGCCGCCCGCACCGATATTCGTCTCCGATATGCAACGGGTGCATATCGGCCGCGCCCGAGGGTAGTTCCCTGGTGAAGTGGGCCCGACCAGCACAGGACTCGGTCCTGCCGGAAAACCTGTCGGGAGTCCGAGCACCGACACGAGAAGGAGGTTTCGATGGCTCTCACCAGCGGTTACCGCAACGGTGGGCTGCGCCGGTTGGGGGCGGGCACGGCTTTCGCGGCGGTCCTCGTCGGCAGCGGTGGTGCGTTGGCCGCTGCCCAGCCGACGCCCGAGGAACAACAGCAGACGTGGGAGGGGGCGCGGCAGGTATTGACGGGAGCGACGGTCGAGTCCATCGAAATCGACCTCACCGACGGCGCCCCCAAGTGGGAAGTGGACGCGCGCACCCGCGACGGCGCCCAATACGAGGTGATGGTCGATATGAACTCCGCCACGGTGCTGTCGATCGAGCCGGATGACGATTGAGATACCGGTTGCCGGGCTCACCGGGTCGCCGCGGTGGCAGTACATGGTCGCCCGGCTTGTTCTCGAGTGCCGTTTCCACCGCCGGAACGGGGTGGCACCTCGTACAGTTGCGCCGGCCCCACGTCGATCGTTCTCCTGCCGCATCGGCGCACCACACTCTGCAGATGGCGGTGGGTCGTAAGGGACCACCCACCACACCGGTCGAGCAGGGCATACGATCAGAAGTACGGATCCGAGCTCCCGGTCGCGTCCTTGAACCAGTTCACGATGGCGATCCACACCCGACCAACGGTCCGGGATCACTGCACGAACCGCCGACCGAGTGGCCCGCTCGATTCGTGGGGATCTCAATTCGTGGGGATATGACCCAGCAGCCAGTCGACCACATCCGAGAGCACTCGGTCGCGTTCCGGATCGTTGAAGATCTCGTGGTAGAGGCCCTCGTAGCGGCGAATGGTGAGATCGGAAGTCCCCGCGCCCGATTCGATCCGGTCGATGCTCGATGGTGCGGCGATGGCGTCGGCGGTGCCGTGCATGGCCAGGGTCGGCACCGTCAGCCGGTCCAGGCGCTCGCGCACCGTGGCGGCGGTGAGCAGGACTTCGACGGCGGTGCGGGCGGGTAGTTTGCCGCGGAACACCAGCGGGTCGTTGTCATAGGCGGCGACCACGGCCGGATCGCGGCTGATATCCGCCGAATCCAGTTTCAGCACGCCGATATTCGGCGCCAGTCGGCTCAGCGCCGATGCGGCCAGTCGCTGCACGGAATTGCCCAGCGGAATGTCCAGCGGCGGCGCCGAGACCACGATCCCGGCCGCGTCGAGTGGGGCCCGAGTCGCCAGATGAAGCACGATCAGCGCGCCCATCGAATGCCCGAGCACGAACCGCGGCACCCCGGGCGCCGCCTGTCCCGCCAGGTCGAGCAGGCGGGCCGTATTGTCCGCGGCATTATCGATCGACCCGATATTGGCGCGGGCCCCACCCGAGCCGCCGTGACCGGCGTGATCCAGCGCGTACACCGCGAAACCGGCCTCGTTCAACCGCTTCGCCACGTGCTCGTATCGGCCCGAGTGTTCGGCCGCGCCGTGCGACAGGGCGATAACCCCGCGAATATCTTGCTCGGGCAGCCAGGCGCGCCACACGATTCGGGTGCCGGCGCTGTCGAAGGTGCCGGTGTCCGCACGACCGGAAGGGGAAGCCGACTCGGCGCCGGCCGGGGTCGCGTCGGTTCCCGAGGTGGGTGCGGCGCTCACCGCCTGCTCCTCGGCGGCGGTTTCGGACTCCGGTGTCTCCCGATCGCTCATCCCTCGGCTCCCGTGTGCTGAAGTGTCGCGGCCGGCGGTTCGGTTGTCGCCGCGAGACGGTCGACGAGCCGCCGGTTGAAATCGATGAGTCGAGCGTAGTTCACCCGCGACAGTCGTTCGTCGGTTCCATGGATCCGCTCCAGGTCCTGTTGGGTGAGCAGGATCGGGGCGAAATTACAGCGGGTGCCGGCCAGGTCGTGGTAATGCCGGGAATCGGTCGCGCCGGGGACCAGGCCGGTGGTGATCGCGATCCCTGGTACGACGGTCTCGGCCAGGTCTGCGATCAGCGCGAACTCGGGGCCCGGCCGCTCCACCGGGGACGGTTCCGACGCCATCCCGACGACCTCGATCCGCACCCGCTCGTCGCGCACCGCCTTCCGGCAGTGGGTGAGCACATCCGCCACCGAGTCGCCGGGCAGAATGCGGAAATTGACCAGCGCCTCGGCGTGCTGGGGCAGCACGTTCGCCTTCACCCCGCCCCGGATCACCGTCGGGGCGGTGGTGGTGCGCACCAGTGCCTCGGTCTGCGGTCGCATGGCCATGATCCGCAGGATGACGGGGGTGGCGGCCCGAGCGAATCGCAGCAGCCGCCGGCGCGCGGCGGGCATGGCCGGACGCAGCCGGGCCAGCATGTCGAACACCACGGGTGTCACCCGCAGCGGCATCGGATGCTCCTGGATCCGGTGCACGGCCCGGGCCAAGCGGCCCACCGCGGTCGGCCCGTCCGGCATGGAGGAATGTCCACCCGTTTCGGTGACGGTCAGCCGCACCGTGGCGTATCCTTTCTCACCCAGCATGATCGTCGCCACCGGCCGCCGGATTCCGTCGGCGACGCCCTCGGTGATCACCCCGCCCTCGTCCAGCAGCAGATCGGCCCGCACCCCGGCCTCGCGCAGCCGACGCGCCATTCGCACCGCCCCCTCGGTGCCGAACACCTCCTCGTCGTGGCCGAACGCCAGGTACACGGTGTGCCGGGGACGCACTCCGTCGGCCAACGCCGACTCCACCGCCTCCAGGATCGCGATCATCCTGCTCTTGTCGTCGATCGCGCCGCGTCCCCAGATGAACTCCTCGTCGACCACACCCGCGAACGGGGGATGGGTCCAGCCCCGCGATTCGTCGGCGGGGACCACATCCTGGTGGGCGAGCAGGATCGCCGCCGTCCGCGAGGGGTCGACTCCGCGCCAGGTGTAGAGCCTGCTGTGGCCGAAACGCTCCAGTTCCAGTTCGGCGTGCACGCGGGGGAAGGACCGTTCCAGGTGCTCGGCCAGTCGCGCGAACTCCGCGTCGTCGGTGTCGGCGGGATCCTCCCGCGAGACCGTGGCGCAGCGCAGTGCCGTCGCCAACCGTTCGGCGGTCTCGGCGTCGACGGGGGTGATGTGACCGGTCATCGGACGGTGAGATCGTTCAGGTTCAAAGGCACCCTCGCATTGTCCAGTATCGCCGGGTCGAGGGCGACGGTCTGTTTCCCGAGCTGCTCGTGCTGTTTGGGGGTGAGCCCACTCGGCAGGTCGGCCGGCCGGACCGTGCGCAACACCGGCAGTTCGAGCTCGGCCGCCTCCACGTTCACCGGCGCGAAGACCGGGGTGTGCGCCCACTGGTCGTCCACCACATCGGTGATCTTCACCCCCAGTCGGTGCCCCGCCGGGATCAGCCAGTCGTGGCCGGTCAACTCGATCCGCGCGGTCTCCGACACCGGGGCGATACCTCGGGTGACAGCGATCCCGGTGTTGTTCGGGGAGATGTCGTAGACCTCGATCGCGACGGTGGCGTTCGCGGGGCCGTTCGCCCGCACGGTCGCCGTCGGCAGCCCGGACAGGTGCATATCCCGCGGCAGCGGCTCCGACACCGTCCAGATCTCCCGATCGGGGCCGGGGGGCAGCCCTCGATCCATATAGCGGCCGGTGCGCAGCGGGATCGGGACGCGCACCGCGTCCGAGGGCGGCCAGCTCTGCTCCGAACGCCACGCGCCGTCGGAACGCCCGACGGAGACCCGCGGTCCGGGAACCGTCACATCACGTCCGGCCACATGCCGGTCGAAGAAGGCGAGGATTTCGGGGTTGAAGTCGGGACCGCCGCACGGTTCGTGACAGTCGCGGTGCCCCCACATCCCGAACCACGCCTTGTGCTCCCCGGGGCCCTGCACCTTCCACACGTCGAACACCTTCCAGGGCCGGGTGTTGAAATCGCTGAAGCCCTGACCGAGGAACAGGGGAATGGTGTTACCCGCCATCATGGGGATCAGATTTCGGTCTCGCCAGAACGCGGTGTTGCCGTCGGGGTTCATGATCTGTTTCGCGTACTCGGCATAGCAGTCGACCGAGATACTCGCCACATTGGCGTGGTACTCGGGCGGGTCGGTGGGATGGCCGGGCAGGGCGGCGATGAGGGAATGCTCGTATCCCACCAGATAACCCGGTCGCACCCCGCGTTCGCTGACCGGCTTGATGGCGAAGCGCCAGGGAATTCCCTGCATATAGGCATAGGAGTAAGGGTCGGCGGTGGGCGCGAACGATGCGACGGCCGCCAGTCCTTTCGGTTTGGTCACCAGGCCCATCAAGGCGGCACGCCCCTCGTAGGAGAGACCGGCCAACCCCACCTTCCCGGTGGACCACGGTTGGCTCGCCGCCCACTCCACCGCGGTCTTCACATCCGAGCGTTCCCCCGGCCCGCCGTAGTCCGGACACCCCGACGACCCCCCGAATCCGCGCAGGTCGGCGATGACATAGGTGTATCCGGCCCGAAGGAACTTCTCCACATCGAGGTCGACCACCGTCGGTCCGCCCTCGAGCCGCGGTTCGGCGATGTACCCGCCGTGCGCCCGGTACGGGCTCACGGTCAGGATCACCGGGGTGCGGACGTCGTCGGCGAGCCCCAGCGGTCGCAGTACATCGGCGTGCATCCGCACCCCGTCGGTGGAGTCGAAGAACTCCTGCCACCAGCGGAACGGCAGTTGCGCCTGCGCCGGGGGCGCGTACCGAACGGCGAACGGCGTCGCGACGGCGAGCACGGTGACGAGCCCGAGCAGCAGCACCAGCCCGCGCGGCACAGATAATCGTGACATCACTCCATGGACTATCGGGGGTGCGGGGCCATTCCGTCCAGACCCAGAAACCGGGGACGCCGCGAGATCGGGTCGCGGTACGGGGCGAGGTGAGCGGGTTCGTCCCATGCATCGGACCGTGTCCCACGGCAACTATTCTGGGAACCATGGCAGCAGGTAAGCCCGACAAAGAGGCGAAAGCCGCGGCGAAAGCGGCGCGCAAGAAGCAATCGAAGGAACGTCGTCAGCAGCTCTGGCAGGCGTTCCAGATGCAGCGCAAGGAAGACAAACTGCTGCTGCCGCTGATGATCGGCGCACTGGTCGTCACCACGGCCGTCCTGGTCGGGATCGGTTTCGTCTTCGGCCTGCAGTGGTTCATGCTGCCGCTGGGGCTACTGCTCGGCGTGCTGTTCGCGTTCATCATCTTCGGTCGCCGGGTGCAGAGCACCGTCTACCGCCGGGCCGAGGGCCAGGCCGGCGCCGCGGCCTGGGTCCTGGACAATTTGCAGGGCAAATGGCGGGTGAGCAATGGTGTCGCCGCCACCACCCAGCTGGATGTGGTGCATCGGGTGATCGGCCTGCCGGGTGTCATCTTCGTCGCCGAGGGCTCCCCGCAGCGGGTTCGGTCGCTGCTGGCGCAGGAGAAGAAGCGCACCGCCCGCCTCATCGGCGACACCCCGATCTACGACGTGATCATCGGTAACGAGGAGGGGCAGGTGCCGTTGAAGAACCTGCAACGCCACCTCACCAAACTGCCGCGCAATATCGACACCAAGCGGATGGACCAGATCGAGGGACGGTTGAGCGCCCTCAGCTCCCGCCGGGGCGGCCCGGCGATGCCGAAGGGCCCGCTGCCGACCGGTGCCAAGATGCGGGGTGTGCAGCGCACCATCCGCCGTCGCTGAGCTCGCGGTCCGCTCAGCGGGCGCGCACCACGGCGGTACCGGTGGCCTGGTCGTGCATACCGCGTCCGTCCGCGTCGGTGAACAGGGCCGGTACCACGAACGCCAGTAGGATCTGTCGGGCCAATGCCCGGATGAATCCCACCGGCTCCGCCGCGTCCACCCGGATCACCCGCAACCGCAGGAAGTACTGTCCGGGGGTGAACCCGAACAGGGTCACCGCGCCGATCCCGATCAGCGCCCACACGAGCAGCGTCAGCTGCGATACCGCCCCGCCCTGCACGATGAGGGCGGAGATGCCGAGCGCGATCATCCAGTCGACGAACAGGGCTCCGATACGCCGCGCCGTCCCGGCCAGTGAGCCGACGCCCTCGCGCGGCAGCCCCAACAGCTCGCCCGCGTAGGTTCCGTTCGCCGAATCACCGGGATCGGCGGAGGGTCCGGAAAGCCATGATCCGGTGATACGTGCCATGTGCCCAGGATAGGCGGCCGACTCGACGGCATTCGGACCGGCGCGGGTCCGCGACCGGCACGACAAGGCCCTCGTGTGCTGTATCACCACCGCATGCACCCGCGATAGAGTTTCTGGTGCGCTCGACGAATGGTTCTTACACCACTACGTGGCCGGCGACACCTCCGCCACGACACGTGTAACACCGGCGAAACATGGACTTGACGACCGGGAAACACCACGTCCATAGCGTCGATTCGCGACGCCCTGCACTCGATACTGGCTGGGGAACCTGATTCCTATAAGGAGAACTAAGTGACGTTCAGCACGGCCGACGAGGTCATCAAGTACATCGCCGACGAGGAGGTCGAGTACGTCGACATCCGTTTCAGCGACCTGCCCGGTGTGCAGCAGCACTTCTCCATCCCGGCGAAGGCGTTCACCGCCGACCTTGCTGAGGACGGCCTGGCGTTCGATGGTTCCTCGGTGCGTGGCTTCCAGTCCATCGACGAGTCCGACATGCTGCTGCTGCCCGACTACAGCACCGCACGGCTGGACCCGTTCCGGGCCGCGAAGACGCTCAACATGAACTTCTTCGTGCACGACCCCTTCACCCGTGAGGCCTACTCCCGCGACCCGCGCAATATCGCCCGCAAGGCGGAGGAGTACCTGCGCTCCACCGGTATCGCCGACACCGCGTTCTTCGGCCCCGAGGCGGAGTTCTACATCTTCGACTCGATCCGCTACGACTCGGCCATGAACGGCGCGTTCTACAAGATCGAGTCCGTCTCCGGTTCCTGGAACACCGGCTCCGAGCTCAACCCGGACGGCAGCCTGAACCGCGGCTACAAGGTCCGCAACAAGGGCGGCTACTTCCCCGTGGCTCCCTACGACCACTACGTGGACCTGCGCGACAAGATCTCCACCAACCTGCAGAACGCCGGTTTCGAGCTGGAGCGCGGCCACCATGAGGTCGGCACCGCCGGTCAGGCCGAGATCAACTACAAGTTCAACACCCTGTTGCACGCGGCCGACGATCTGCAGCTGTTCAAGTACATCGTCAAGAACACCGCGTGGGCCGAGGGCAAGACCGTCACCTTCATGCCGAAGCCGCTCTTCGGTGACAACGGCTCGGGTATGCACGTGCACCAGTCGCTGTGGAAGGACGGTAAGCCGCTGTTCCACGACGAGGCCGGCTACGGCGGCCTGTCGGACCTGGCCCGCCACTACATCGGCGGCATCCTGCACCACGCCCCGTCGCTGCTGGCGTTCACCAACCCCACCGTGAACTCCTACCACCGCCTGGTCCCCGGCTACGAGGCCCCGATCAACCTGGTGTACTCGCAGCGCAACCGCTCCGCCGCGGTCCGTATCCCGGTCACCGGCAACAACCCGAAGGCCAAGCGCATCGAGTTCCGCGCCCCCGACTCCTCGGGCAACCCGTACCTGGCCTTCGCCGCCATGCTGATGGCCGGCCTGGACGGCATCAAGAAGAAGATCGAGCCGCTGGCCCCGGTCGACAAGGACCTCTACGAGCTGCCGCCGGAGGAGGCCAAGAACATTCCGCAGGCCCCCACCAACCTGGCGTCGGTCATCGACCGCTTGGAGGCCGACCACGAGTACCTCACCGAGGGCAATGTCTTCACCGAGGACCTGATCGAGACCTGGATCACCCTCAAGCGGGAGAACGAGATCGCCCCGGTCAACCTGCGGCCGCATCCGTACGAGTTCGAGCTGTACTTCGACGTGTAAGCCGTTTCGGCGGTCCGACCTGCGGCAGAGTGCTCACGAACCGCCCTCTGTCCGCAATGCGTCCGCAGTAGCGACAAGCGAGTCCATCCGTTTCGCGATCACTTCACCGATTGCGAAACGGGTGGACTCGTCCGTGTTCGGCCGCGATTCCGTCCGAGTTCGCTGTGACGTGGACCTACTCGGAGCCGGTCATGCCTTTTTGGGTCGGCCGGTCGGCAACATCCGGTCGCGGTCGAGGCCCATGTTGTAATCCTGGACGATCTGCTGCGCCATCGGCGTCGAGCGGGGCGCCGAGCCGCCACCGCTTTGCCGTTGGCGCACCGCGTTCTGCTGCCAGATGGCCGGCGGGCCTCCGCCCTTCGATACCTTGACGAGTCGCGCATCGTCTGCGAGTTCCCGGTTTCCGGGCCGGTCGAGGACCATGGCCACCGCTCGTAGGACGATATTGTCCCAGGTGCCGGCGTCGCGCCCCCATGCTCCGCTGACTATCTTCAATACTCGGGCGACCATTCCGGGCTTCTTGCCCATTGCCAGGAGGGCCTGGACGGCGCCGACTCGGTTCGTGCTCGGGGCGGCTACCACTTGGAGGTCGTTGCCCAGGGATCGCGCTTCCTCGTCGACCCGAATCGCTATGGGGTCGCCGGCCGTCAGGGAGACCCGGAAATTGTCGAACGGTCCGACCGGCTTGCGACGCTTGTTGGCGGCGAGGAAGAGCTTGGCCTCCTGCTGGATGGTCAGGCCTTCGTAAACCATTGTGTCCCGCAGGAAGTCGGGGCCTTCTTTGGCAATGCACGCCTGGTTGCCGTGCTGACCGTCGATGATCACCAGTCGGCCGTCGGCCCGTTTCGCGACCAGGGCCGGGAGAAGCTTTTCCACATCCCAGTCCTGGGTGATCCGCGCGGTCCGGGCAGCGATTTCCTCGCGCTGCATGTAGAGACGCCCGGTGTCCATCGATGGGTCGACGGTGAGATCCCCCACCCTGATCCGCTCGAACCTCTTGTCCATCTTGTTCCCACCTGCTCGCTCACACCCCGCCGGAGCAACTTCCTATCAGGCCAGGAAAATCCGTTGGCCTGGGCAATATTTCATGTCCAGAGGAATTGGAGGTCATTGCGCTGCGGCGGTGCGCATGTGCTCCCGGTGCCGGGTCTTGCGGGTCGGACCGCCGATGTCGAATGCGATGTCCGGTGCTGTCGACGATGCGAGCGCAGGATCGGTGCCGTCGGGTTTCCGGGATGAATCGCCGCGCGTGTTCGACTCCGATGCCGAGCTCGATATCGATCCTGTCGCCGCGGGGAGAGGCGCGTTGCCGACGAACGCATTGTCAATAGTGGGTACAACCGTATGGGGTCGACTGTCTATGGTGGTAGGTATCGCCGAAAGGCGTTGTCGCTTGTATCGCCGGAAGGGAAGCCGTGGTCGGCATGAGTGAGGGACCACCGAACTGGCTGTCGGCAGCGCGCGAGTATCGAGCTTCCGTTCCGCAGAGAACACCTATCGTTTCCTACCTCTTCGGGAAACAGGAGTCGTCGGAATCCGATTCCGGGCGCGGTGTTTCGACGGAAGATCCGAGAATCATGCATGGTCGGGTTTCCCCGTCGCCGCGGGCGGACGTCCCCGTCGACGAGCCGAACGACACCGCGTCCAAGCCGGAGAAACGCTCCGGCGAGCTCGACCACGTGTCCCCGCCGACCGGCGCGGCCGGGGAAGGCATCGAGCCCGCCCTCGATCCGATACCGCAGGCACTGGCCCTGGCTCAGGTGCGTAAGGACATACTCGCCGGTGGTTCCGGTATCGATCCGGCATCCTCCGGCAGGCTCGTGGCCGAGCGATTCGGTGTCGGCTGGATCGTGTATCCACCCGCGATCGGTGGGCAGCGCACCGCCACGATCTACTACGTCACCGACGACGGAGAGCTCGAAAGGAACTCTTCCGTGTCGGATCCATCCGCCTATCTCGAATACGTCGAGCAGCGGTTCTGGCAACGTCGGGCTCTGTTCGAGTAGACCACCCGGCCTCCGCGGTTCGCCGCGCCGACGACGCTGCCGCGAATCCGGCGTGCGGCGTCACGGTGGCGACATCGACTTCGGGCGCGTATGCGCCGTCCGCGACGGAGAAATGCTCTGGCGACCAACCGTGAAATCGGCGGGAAACTTCGTGCAATCCGGCCTCGCTCCTTGTTCTCGACTTGCGCCACCCACCCGCTACCTCTATGGTTCATTACATGAGTAATGAACCACTCAACCGAGGAAGGTGAGGCTCGGTGCTCGAGGACGGTAAGCCGCTCTTTCGGCAGATCGCGGAGATGATCGAGAACGCGATCATCGATGGATCGCTGCCCGAGGAGGCGCAGGCACCGTCGTCGAACGAGCTTGCGGCCTTTCATCGAATCAACCCGGCGACGGCGGCCAAGGGGCTCAATCAGCTGGTGTCCGACGGGATTCTGTACAAGAAACGAGGGATCGGGATGTTCGTGACGACCGGTGCGCGCAACGCGTTGCGGTTGCGGCGGAAGGAGAGTTTCGCCCAGCAGTACATCGATCCGCTTCTCGCCGAGGCGGACAAGCTGGGAATGGGTCGGGACGAACTCAAGACCATGATCGATCAGCGAGGTGGGGTGCTATGAGCGCCACCCGGACCGAACCCGTTTCGATCGCCGAGGACACGGTGGTGTCGGTGCGGGGTGTGACCATGCGATTCGGCTCCGTCACCGCTCTCGAAGACGTGAGCTTCGATCTGCGCGCCAACACCATCTACGGTCTGTTGGGACGTAACGGCGCGGGCAAGACC
Source organism: Nocardia paucivorans NBRC 100373 (assembly GCF_000308675.1). Taxonomy (GTDB): domain Bacteria; phylum Actinomycetota; class Actinomycetes; order Mycobacteriales; family Mycobacteriaceae; genus Nocardia; species Nocardia paucivorans. The sequence continues at coordinate 45,933 of NZ_BAGE01000031.1, forward strand.
ACGCTCATGCAGGTGCTCACCGGTCGGCAGTTCCCCACTTCGGGGGAGGTGCTCGTACACGGCGCCGTCCCACACGAGAACGCCCGGGTGCTCCGCGATGTCTCCTTCGTCAAGGAAAGTCAGCCGTATCCGCGTGAATACAAGGTCAAGCACGTACTCTGCGCCGCCCGGCACCTCATGCCGCACTGGGAGGAGGAGGTGGCGCAGCAGTTGCTCCGGGATTTCGACCTTCCGCTCGACCGTAGGGTCAGGAAGCTGTCGCGCGGTATGACGTCCGCGTTGGGTGTGGTTCTCGGGATCGCATCCCGGGCGCCGCTGACATTCTTCGACGAACCGTACCTGGGGTTGGATGCCGTCGCTCGGCAGCTGTTCTACGATCGGCTGCTCGCCGACTACGCCGAATACCCTCGGACCATCGTGCTGTCCACCCACCTCATCGACGAGGTCGCCGATCTGCTCGAACATGTGGTGTTGATCGACCGCGGTCGGATCGTCACCGATGCCTCCGCCGAGGAACTGCGCGCATCCGCACTCGCCGTCTCCGGTGCGATCGCCGACGTCGACGGTTTCGTCGGCACACGCCCGTGGCTGCGGCGGGATTCGCTCGGCAACCAGGCGCGCGTCGTGCTGCGGACCACCGATCGCGCCGACGATATCGCCCGCGCGAAATCCCACGGTTTGCAGGTCGAACCCGTTTCGCTTCAACAACTCATCGTGGAAACCACCACCGCGCACGACAAGGAGCAGCGATGACGGCCCGTGCCCTCTCCATCGTCCGTGTCCACACCGGGGCCTGGCCGTTCCTCATCGCCTGGCCGTTGGGAATCCTGCTGATCGCGTTCCTGATCCCGTGGACGATTTTCACTCTCGATCCGGTCGAAAACGCCGAGACCGTCGGAAGCGTCTATTCGACCTTCGGAATGATTTCGGCGTTCTATATCACCGCGATGACGCAGACCTTCCCGTTCGCGCTCGGACTCGGCGTCACCCGCCGCGATTACTTCGCCGCCACACTGCTGTGTGGCGCCGCGCAGGTGCTCGGGTTCACGGTGCTGCTGTGGGTGCTGTCGGTGATCGAGGGGGCCACCGACGGATGGGGCGTCGGAATGGTCATGTTCGGCCTCCAGGCGAAGCTGACCGACAATGCGCTGCTACAGCTCGGCGGTATCGCCGCGATGATAACCGTGGTGGTCGGGCTGGGTCTGTTGATCGGGGCCGTCCACCAGCGGTGGCGGGCGGTCGGTCTGTACACGATGTTCACCGGTGTGCTGGTCGTCGGGGGATCGGCCGCGATTCTGATCACCTGGCAGCAGTGGTGGCCGGAGATCGGCCGGTGGTTCGCCGATACCCCGCGCGTGGTCCCGATGGTCGTGCTGCCCGCGGTGATCGCCCTCGCCACGGTGGCGAGTTCCTGGATGGTTCTCCGGCGCGCGACGGTATAGCCGTTCGGGAGTCGGGAACAGGGGTTCGCGCCGAAGCTCCTCCACGGCCACGGAGGGGCTTCGGTATGTCCCGGTACCGATGATTCTCGGTCTGCGATGAATTTGCGGTCGTCACCCCGTCATCACCAAGGAACACGGACGAACGGCAACGTGAAACGAGGAGAACGATCATGGCGACCAAACCGCAGGGACCCGCGTCCTACTTCCCGTCCATCGAGGCCAAATACGGGCGGCCGATCGCGGAATGGAAGGCCGCCATGGCCGAGTCCGGCCTCACCCGACACATGGAGCTGGTGGAGTGGCTCAAAGCCGAGCACGGGTTCGGCCACGGGCATGCGAACGCCCTCACCCAGCACTATCTGCATCCGGAGAAGTGGGGCGCCTGACCTGTTTCTCGGCCGTCGCGAGGGCGGGTCCGAAGCCGGTGCGGCAGAAGGATTCGAAACGACGCCACGCGACGGCCGGTGGGGTCGGATCGGTGCGGTCGACAATGGTGCCGAGGACGCCGATCAGGGCCCAGGACAGGACGGTGACGGTGTCGGCGAGTTCGTCGGCCGGTATCCGGAGTCGGGCGGTGAAATGTTCTTCGAGGACGGTGGCGATACTGCGTCGATAGCCGCGTAGGGCGGTGGCGCTGCTCTTGGGGCCGACCAGGGCCCGGTAGATATCGGGGTAGCCGCCGGCCAGATCGATCATGATTCGCACGGGCGCCAGGGGGGAACGGTCGGGGGAGTCGGCGATCTCACGGCGCAGGAATTCGGTGCAGCTCACCACCAGCAGATCGTCCTTGTCTCGATAGTGGGCGTAGAAGGTGGAGCGACCGATATCGGCGCGGGCGATGATATCGCTGACGGTGACGCGCTCGTAGCCGCGTTCCAGCATCGATTCGATGAGTGCCAGGTGGAGGGCGTCTCGGGTGCGGCGGATTCGGCGGTCGGGGGCGGTCATCGGTGTCTTTCCTCGATGGACAATTTCGGTGGATCTGTTCGGAAACGGACGGTTCGGGTGGTTTTGATTCTGGTCGGCGTCGGGCGGGGCGCCGACCATGAAGCCATGTCAGTTACTCGATCGACTCACCCGCCCATGTTCGTCGACCACTCCGATACCGGCCTCGTCCTGGCGGGGATACGGCGCTACAACCTGTTCACCACCGTGTTCTTCCTCGGTCGACATCGTCGGCTCATCGACGAACTGGTGCGGACGAGTGGAGCGCGTCCCGGCGACGATGCCGTCGATATCGGTTGTGGGCCCGGGAAACTCGTGCGAGCCCTGGGTGCGCGGGTCGGGCCACGGGGCAGCGCGGTCGGTATCGATCCGTCCGCGGAGGCAGTGGCCTACAACAGTCGCCGCGACCACCGACCGAACCACCGCTACGTCCGGTCCTCGGCGCAGGAACTGCCGTTTCCCGACAACTCTTTCGACGTAGTGACCTGTACTTTCGTCATGCACCACATTCCCGAGTCGCGTCGGGAGGCGGCCCTGGCCGAGATGTGGCGGGTGCTGCGCCCGGGCGGGCGCCTGCTGCTCGCCGATACCCACCCCACCCGGTGGATGCGCGTGCTGTTCGCTCGCGGTGGGTCGCGGCACGGTGACGCGACCGATCACTTCGACGCGCTCGATATCAGGCGCTACGCCCAGGACCTGCGCATGCTCGGATTCACCGAACCCGAATACACCCGCATTCGTCATATGACCGGGACCCTGACCGCTACCAAACCATCCCAGGAGTGAGGGCCGGGGCATGGTTCGGGACGCGGCCGGTTCAGGTCAATGCCTCGGCGCTTTCCTTGCGGGCCCGTTCGGCGACGGCGGCGGGCATCGGTTCGTGACGGAGGTACTGCCGGGCGAACGATCCCGCCCCGTGGGTGAGCGAACGCAGATCCACGACATATCTGCTCAATTCGAGTTCGGGCACCTCGGCGCGGATATGGGTGCGACCGCCCTCGGCCGGTTCGGTGCCGAGGATGCGACCGCGGCGGGTGGACAGATCGCCGAGGACGGCGCCCAGATGTTCGTCGGGGATGGTGACCCGCACCGCGGCGACCGGTTCGAGCAACCGGGTTCCGGCCGCGGCCGCCGCCTCCCGCAGGGCGAGCGCGCCCGCGGTTTGGAAGGCGGCGTCGGAGGAGTCCACCGAATGCGCCTTCCCGTCCACCAGGGTCACCCGCACATCCACCAGCGGGTAGCCGGGGGTGACCCCGCGCGCCGCCTGTGCGCGGACGCCTTTCTCCACCGACCCGATGAACTGTCGCGGCACCGCCCCGCCGACCACCCGGTCGACGAATTCGATACCGGACCCCTCCGGGAGGGGTTCCACCTCGATCTGGCATACCGCGTACTGGCCGTGCCCACCGGACTGTTTCACATGCCGGCCGCGCCCCTGCGCCGGCGCGGCGAGGGTTTCCCGCAACGCCACCCGATACGGTTCGCAGTCCACCCGAACTCCGAACCGTCCGCGCAGTCGTTCCAACGCCACATCCCGGTGGGCTTCCCCCAGACACCACAGCACCAGCTGATGGGTGTGTTCATTGTGTTCGAGTCGCAGGGTCGGGTCCTCGGCGACGAGCCGGGTCAGGCTCTGGGAGAGTTTGTCCTCGTCGGCCTTCCCATGGGCTCGGATGGCGACGGGCAGCAGCGGTTCGGGTAGCGGCCACGGTTCGATGAGCAGTGGTTTCGCGGTGCCGGACAGGGTATCGCCGGTTTCCGCGTGACCGAGTTTGCTCACGAAGGCGATATCCCCGGCGACGGCCTCGTTGAGGGCGCGCTGCTGTTTGCCGATCGGCGCGGTGATACCGCCCACCCGGTCGTCGGCGTCGTGCTCGTGGCCGACGGTGTGCCCGCAGACGTGTATGGTGTCGTCGGCGTGCAGGGTGCCGGAGTACACCCGCACCAGCGATACCCGTCCCACATACGGGTCCGAGGTGGTGCGGATGACCTCCGCGGCCAGTTCCCCCGTCGGATCGCAGCGCAGCGGGGCCGGTGCGGCGCCGTTGCCCAACGGCCTCGCCGACAGCGGATGTTCGGCCGGTGTCGGAAATCCGGCGGTGATCAGCTCCAACACTTCGAGCGTGCCCAATCCCTGCGTCGCGTCCCCGGTGGCCGGGGCAGCGAACAGCACCGGGTGGAAACTGCCCCGCGCCACCGCCCGCTCCAGGTCGGTGATCAGGGTGGTGAGTTCGATGGGTTCACCGCCGAGGTAGCGGTCCATCAGGGTCTCGTCCTCGCTCTCGGCGATGATCGCCTCGATCAGCCTGTTGCGGGCCGGTTCGATCACCTCGAGATCCGTCGCGGACGGTTCGGTTCGCCGCCGGGTGCCGTCGCGGTAGTCCGCGACCCGCTGTTCGAGCAGTTCCAGCAGCCCCGCCGCCGGGCGATGCCCGTCCGGGGTCTTCTCCCCGTAGATGGGCAGGTGCAGGGGCAGCACCGTATCGCTCGCCCCGTCCGTCAACAGTGCTTGGCAGGTCTGGATCAGTTCCGCGTATTCGGCCCGTGCCGTGTCCAGGTGGGTCATCACGATCGCCCGGGGCATCCCGACCCGGGAGCATTCGGCCCACAGTTCCCGCGTGGTGCCCGCCACGCCTTCCACCCCGTCGGCCGCCGACACCACGAACAGCGCCGCATCGGCGGCCCGTAGTCCGGCTCGCAGCTCGCCCACGAAATCGGGGCATCCGGGGGTATCGATCAGGTTGATCTTCACTCCGTTCCACAGCACCGGAACCACCGACACCTGCACGGATCTGTGTTGTCGTCGTTCGATTTCGTCGTAGTCCGACAGGGAGGTGCCGTCCTCCACCCGTCCGGCCCGGTTCACCGTCCCGGTCGCCAACGCCAGCGCCTCCACCAGCGTCGTTTTCCCCGCCCCGCTGCTGCCCACCAACGCCACGTTCCGGATGCTCTCCGGCCGCTGCGCCCCGTTCGTCCGGTCCACCATGTCGCACGCTCCTCGGGTTTGACACGCGGTTACTTCGAGCTTCCCACGCAGGTGGAGGCACGTCCACGGTTCATCGGACATCCGCCGGGATCTGCTCGGTGCCCGGTCGCGCACCGGCATCGGGGCGGTGGCGCCCGCGGCTCTTTCCCCGAACCCGGGACACCGCATCTCCCGTCCGCCGGTCGCCTGCGTCCGGGCCACCTAATCGGTTCGGAAAGGCAGCACCTTCCACGGTATGCCGGTCTCACCTGCCGAGGCCAATGCCTGCACCAATGTGTCGGGCGGGTCGGAAGGGAAGATCACATGGTCGATATCGCCGACCTGTACCCCACCGTGAACCTGTGCCTCCACATATGCATGTGTCCGGAATTCCGGTGAATCGTACTGTCGATCGAGACCGGTCAGACATTGCCGATGTGGCATATCCGCGTTTTCCGGGAATACCCCGTAGGACCACGCGCTGGGGTTGAGTACCGGCGACGGCCGGGTGTGGTGCATATGTGTCACGGCGTCGCCCACGCAGGCGGTCGCACGTTCGACCACCTCCGGTTTCAGGACCACTTGGACATTGCCGTAGATGTCGAGGCTGTCGTTGTCGCGGTTGCCGGCGGGTTGTTCACCGTCGACCCGCAGGTATCCCGCCACCGGACGCTGTTCGGGTGGATGGTCACGGTCGTATCCGAACACCGACCTGTGCAAGGCTATGCGGGAACGGACCACATTGGAGCCCGGGTGATAGACGTCGAAGGCCGTCAGAAAGCGACCGTGCCGTAATACTCCGGCGAGTCCCTCGGGGGTGACCCGAACGGCGATGTCCTTGCCCGCGAACAATTCTCGTACCCGGGACTGCATTTCGGCGTGTGCCCGCACCGGATCCATACCGAGTTGTTCCGCCATTTCGTCGAGATTGCGGTGAAGCCAGTCGAATTGGTCGAGGTCGGCAACGTTCGGGAACTGCTCGTTCAGTTCTCTTCTCGCCCTGTGGTATTCCTCCAGGGAAGATGTCCGGGCGATTTCCAATACCTGCCGGTGTCGTTCGACCGCCTCGTACGGTGGTTCCGGGAGCATCGGATTCCACTCGCCGGCGGGGGGATTGTGAGCCGGTGGGCGCGGCAACCGGCTGCCCGTATTCGTGGGGCCGGGGCCACGGGAGGACGTGGGACGGAAGGTGGGATTCGCGCCAGGGGGTGAGGCGGATTGCGGCCCCCCGAACACCCGTATCCCCTGGGCCTCCAACCTACGGGCGAACTCGACGGTTTCCTGCGTGGTGCGGGAAGTCTGTTCGGAAGGCCGCCGGGCCACTTTCCCCATCTTCCGAATCATGTCCGTCAGACGCTGTGTGGCCTTGCCGAGAATTCCCCTGTGTCCCATCGTGCCATGTCGTTTCGCAACTATGTTTCGGATGGTTCTGCCGTGCAGAGTTCGAAGACAAGTGATGCACAAAAAGTCCGGCTCGTCGAGTGGACAGACACGTTAGGGCGCGGTCTTCTCAATTGCGCCGTTTGCGAATTCGCGAGTGACGGTGATATCCGAGGGCCGCACCCGGGGATCGGTGCGGGGCCGGTCGTATTCGTTTCGGCGAAGTGAGGTGCGCCGTGAACCGCGAGCGCGGAGCCCTACCCGCCCGTGCCGGACACGAAATTCGTATCCGGCTCAAAGCCGATGTGTCGCGGCGGGAACGCGGTGTGCGGCGAGATGCTCGAGCACCGCCTGATTGGACTCCCACCCGTCCGGGAACTTCACCGGCACCCCCAGATGCACCGGTTCCGCCGACGGGTGCGCGTCGAGCAGTTCGGGAATCCCCTGCCGGCCGACGATGATACAGGCGTGTCGATGCCGGGAGATGAGCACGCACAACCGACCCGCCTCCAGGTGGAAGGCACTGGCGTCGCGGCGTCCCGACAGCGGATGCAGCACCACGGTGACGTCGTATTCGCGTCCCTGCAACCGGTTGGCGGTGTCCACGGTGACCGTCTCGGCGGGGGTGCCGCGCAGGGCGGTGCGCACGGCCTCGGCCTGGTCGCGATGCGCGGTCCCGACGGCGACGCGTTCGGCGGTGACCGGCCGTTCCCCGTGCTCGGAGTAGGCGGTGGCGCCCCGTTCGAGCAGTCGACAGACCACGGCCGCGATGGCGGCCACGGCCTCGCTGTCGGTGCGCAACGTATGTCGCGCGGGTAGCTCGTACCAGCCCCACCCGCTCGCGGCCGCCTCGTCGAGCACAGTGTCCACCGGCCCGCGCAGTCCCCGGGTCGCGAACTCCAATCGCCGCTGCCTCGGTTCGGTGCCGGCGCGGAACGGGGCGAACGGGTAGAACGCCTCCGACACCACGGTCGCGGCGCTCGGCGGCAGCCGCCACGACACCGGCAGTCGGTGCGGCACGATCTCGGGATTGTTGGCGAGCATAACGGCGACCGCGCTCATACTGGGGTCCCAGCTCAGCCCGGCCCAGCGTTCGATATCGACGGTGGCGAAGGGGTCGAGTTGTCCGGGGTCGCCCACGAACAGCCCGCGATCGAACCGGTTCGCGATGCGCAGCAACATGTCCGAACGCATCTGGTATGCCTCGTCGATGATCGCCCACGACCAGGTGCCCTCGTCGATGGTCGCCCATTTCGCGGCCGTGCCGATCACGAGGGTGCGGTCGGTGAGGTCGGCGGTGCGGCCGGAGATACGGACGTTCGGGCGCAGCACCCGATCGCTGGGGACGTATCCGCTGCCGGAAAGCCGGCCGATGCGCAGCTGTGGGTCCGCGGCGGCGAGGCGTTCGATGAGGTCGTCGACCTGTTCGTTGGTCTGCGCCACGATCATGCGCTGTTCGCCGTCCTCGGCGAGTTGTCGGGCCGCGCGCACCACCAGGGTGGATTTGCCCGCGCCCGGGGGCGAGTCGACGACCAGCGCCCGCTGCCGTGGGTCGCGCAGGTCGGCGAGGATATCGCGGACGGTTTCGTCGGCTGTCCTCATGGCCGCTCCTCGGCGGCGTCGCGGACGGGTGTGGATGCGGCCGGGGGGTCACCGGGCGCCGTCATGACCATTCCTCCTCGGACTCGGCGTCCGGTGTCCATTCCGGCGGTGGCCCGCCGTGGGTCCAGGGTGTTTCCTCGGGTTCGGGCAATTTGGTCGGGGCGAAGGACGCGTTGGGGGAAAACCGGGCGAAGCCGACCGAATCCCCCACCTCCGGGACGGTTCCGGGCGGTGGGGTGCGCCCCCGACCCATACCGCCGGACAGTTCCAACACGATCGTGTCGTCGTCGACGGCAACGACCTTCCCCTTCTGTTTGGGTCGTTCGATACTGTGCAGCTCCTCGTCCACCGCGGCCCGGAACGGGTCGGTGGTGCGAACCCGGACGAGCGGCCGCAGGACACTGCGTCCCTTGTCGGTGGTGCCGGTGCGGGTCGGGTCGCTGTCGAGGACCGTGCCCCGGAACGCCTCCCCGGTGAGTCGGTGTTCCAGCAGCACTCGCGGATCGTCGAAGGCCCGCTCGGCCTGGAAGGCGTCGAGCGCGCGTTCCCGATTGAGCAACCGCCGCACCGCCGATACCGCCGAATCCCGCCGCGCCTGCGGCACCCCCTCCGGAATGGAGGCCGCGAACCACGAGAACGCACCCCGGTCCTTGCTCCACCGCCGCTGCACGCTCGCGCCTTCCGGCAATGCCCGTAGCAGTTCCACCGCCCGCCACATGAGCCGCCAGGTCGGTTCGAGTTGGCCGCGCAGCGCGCGTTCCAGCCGCTCCACCGCGACGGTCACCGCCCGTTTGTCGCCGGCGTTGTCGTAGGCGGCGATCAGCGGGGCGAGTTCCTCGTTGTCGAAGCCGGGGTCGGTGGCGGGTCCGGCGGGCGGGGACCGCAGCGGGTCCTCGGCGAGCGTCGCCGCCTGTGGGCCGGTGAGCCCGTCGGGCGGATCGATCCAGCCGAGCAGCGCCGCCAGGTTCCCGTCCTCCAGGGACGACTGCCCCGATGCCCAGTGCGTCGCCAATACGGAGGTCATCGGCAGCAGGACGTTCGAGCCGGGATGTTCGGCGCGTTCGGCGAACCAGGTGAGCCACCGCCCCAACAACGGCAGTGTTTCCGGCACCGCGTTCGGGCCGTCGGTGCGATGGAACCGCACCGAACGTCCCAGCATGCGCAGGAATTCCACTCCGCCCGGGTTCGGCACCAACAGTTGCGGCGCGTCGCTGTAGAGCGGCCAGGTCTCCTCGGTCTTCTTCGTGACCGTCTCCTCGACCCGGGTGCATCGGGAGGCGATATACGGCAGCACCAGATCGGCCAGTTCCCCGATGAACCGCAACCGCAGCACCCGGTCGCGGGGCTGGGCCACGATGAGCACGGTGGCGTCGTCGGGCGCGGAGCCGACCATGATCGCCAGCGGCGCCGCCGCCTCCCCGGCCAGTCGCAGCGGCACCAGCACCAGCGGTCGCTGCGACAGGTGATAGTGCCGGAAATCCGCGAGCGGTTGCGCGCGTTGCGCCCGCACCGCCTCGACCCGGGCCAGCGCGGTGAGCACACTCATCCGGCGATCTCCACCCGCAGCCGGTGCGCGGTGCGCAGGACCTCGGCGATATCGGCGTGTTCGGGGCCCGGGGTCAATGATCCGTCGGCCAGGCCGAGCACGGTGTCGATATGGTCGATTCCGCCGAGATCGTCGCAGATACCGCGGCCGAGACTGTCCACCGATCCGCAGGCGCGGGCCTCGGCCCGGCACGCGAATGCCAGCTCGCACCCGGACATACAGTCCGGCGCGTACCGGGACGGAATGGCGGCGAGGGTTTCCGACAGCCGTTGCCCGGGTTCGAACGAACCCCATTCCGGGACCAGGTCGATCAGTTCGCTGATGGCGGTGAGTCGCGACAGCTGTCGGGAGATCACCGCCAACTGTTTGCGCAGATCCACCAGCTCGGCCGTGGGGCGGTTGGTGAAGTCCTTGGCGCACACCAGGATCGCGTGATGCGACACCATCCGGTCGGGATCCTGGCCCAGTTCGCGCATCATCTCCCGCAGCGCCAACACATATACTGCCGACTGCCGCGCCGCCGCCGCGACCTGTGCCGGATCGGCCTGTCCGTCGACCACCGGGAACGATTTGATCTCCACCACGTGGAACTGCCCGTCGATCTGCAATGCCACCACATCCGGTTCCAGATACGCGGGTGCTCCGGCGATCTCCAAACGCAGCATCGGATGGTCGAAGAGGGTGCCCTCCCCGGCGGTGATCGCATGTCCCAGCAGTTGTTTGGTGCGCTGATACCGCACCGCGTTGCTCGTGTTCTCACCGACGGTCGCGAGATCGTGGTAGCCGACCTCCGGAATGGTCAACCCCAGCTTTCCGCGCAGCAGCGCCAACAGTTCGGCGCAGCCGTTCTCCTTCACCATGGCCTCGAAGGCGTTACCGCGGGTGATGGCGAACGATGACTGGCCGAACTGTGGGGGATGGCCGAGCGCCCGCGCGATCGCCGCCTTGTCGACCGCCGCCGCGTCGAGCAGCGCGCGGCGGGCGCAGCCGGGATTCGCGGTCAGGGCCGCAATGGTGCGGGCATTGTGTCGGGTGGTCGGCGCCGCACCGCGTAGTCGGTCGAGTTGCGCCGCTAAAGTCGTCATATCGCCTCGTTTCGTCGCCGGGCGGCCAGGCCGAGCCGGACACCGAACAATTGCGCGGCGGGTTCGTCGAGCTGGTCGGCCGCGCGTCGGGCGGCCTGTTCCCGCTGCTGTTGGTCTTCGTATCTGTGCACGTCGAGTTCGCGTTGCGCGGCCTCGATCACCGTGGCCGGATCGAGGTCGTCCATTCCGGTGGTGGCACCGGGAATGGACGAGGCCAACCGCCACAGCACCCGCCGGCCGGCGGGGGAGGGCTGCTCCGCGCCGGCCAGGTGGTCGGCCAGGCGGATGGCCGAGGTCAACAGGTCGACTCGGGGGCTCAATGGGCCCACCATACGTCGCGGCAGCGGCCAACTGCTCACCGCGAGCAGTCCCCGGGCCGGAGCGAGCAGGTCGGTGGTGAGGGCCGAGCAGATGTAGTAGGGACGGGAGTAGGGGGCGGCGCGAAAGGAACGTTCCTCGTCGCGGCGGAGGCTGGTGAGCCGGGCGGCCACGAGCGTTCCGGAGAAGAACGCCTCGTGCACCGCCAGCACCAGTTTCGGGGCCGAGGGGACCGAGAGCAGCGTCAGCGCGCGGTGTACATGTTCTCGGACCGGGACCACCGGTGGGGCCTGATCGGGTTCCGGTGGTTCCGGTTCGCCGAGGATGACGGCGTCCCAAGCGCTTTCCGTGCGACGGAGTTCGGCCCGGAGCCGACGCGCCGTGGTTCGGTCGCCGCCGGCGGCCGCGCGGCGGATTTCCGCGCGCAGGATGGCAATTCGTTCCTCCAGCTCTTCGGCCGCCTCCGTCACGGGAGTGAATGTAGAGCCATCTTCCAGCAAAGTCCAGTAAATGCCAGTGAATACCGGATATTCCGGGACCGCCGCATTACGAACCGGTTGGCGACACGTCGGGTTCGGGGACCGGATTTCGACCCGAAACATCGGCGGATATCTCCACGTCCGGCGACATTCCGGCCCGGTTTTCGTGAGTCGTCCAAGGCTGTGCCGGGCGGCCGCGGGGCGGTCGATCACCGCGGCCGGCGGTGGCGATCAACACTCCCACCACCACGGCCGCGCCGCCGAGCAGTTCGGCGACACTCACGGTTTCGCCGAGTAGCGCATAGGCGGCGCTCATCCCCACCACCGGAACCAGCATGGAAAAGGGGGCGACAATACCGGCCGGATGGCGGGTCATCAGCCACGACCACGCCCCCGATCCCGCGATCGTCCCGAACAGCACGGTGTAGGCGAGACCGAGCAATGCCGGGATCATGGTCGGTCGGTCCCAACCGGTGAGCGCGGCCCCGATCCGTTCGGGTCCCTCGACCGCCAACGCGAGCGCGAGCATCGGCACCGGGGGCACCACCGACATCCACAATGTGAAATGAAGCGGGTTCGGCGCCTTGGCCCGCGCATTGCACAGATTGCCCACCGCCCAGGAGAACGCACCCAGAAGTACCAGAAGGAACGGTGCCAGTGCGGCCGGTCCCTCGGCGCGCTGCCATCCCACCAGCGCCAATCCTGCGCAGGCGAGCAGTACCCCGGCGGCGGCCCGCGGACGCAACCGGTCGCGCAACAGCACCGCCCCCAGGATCACCGTGAACGGCGCCGAGGCCTGGAGCACCAGCGATGCGAGGCCCACCGGCATACCGGCCGCCAGGCCCCAGTAGAGGAACAGGAATTGCAATGTTCCGAATCCGAGCCCGTAACCGATCAGCCATTTCGTCTCGACCCGCGGGCGCGGCACCAACAGCACGGTCGGAATCGCGAGCACCACGAACCGCAGGGCGACCAGGAAAAACGGTGGGAACTGCCCGAGTGAGGCATCGATGGCGATGAAGTTCAATCCCCACGAGACGGCGACGGCCGTGGCGAGGAGACGATGACGAGCGGGCATACCGCGATCTTGCGGACATCTATTGTGAAGGACAAGCAAAATATCCTTCATCATCGTTGTAGGTTTCCTGAATGGATCCGCGGTACCTGGAATTACTCCGTGAACTCGACGAACGCGGCAGTGTCACCGCCGTGGCCCGCGCCACTCACCGCACCCCCTCGGCGGTCTCACAGCAGTTGCGCAATGCCGAACGCGCTTTCGGCGCTTCGCTGGTCGAACCCGCGGGCCGGGGATTGCGGCTCACCGACGCGGGCCGCGTCCTTGCCGCCGCCGGCCGTGATCTCGCCGAGGTGATGGCCCGGGCCCAGGCCCGGTGGGACGATTTCCGTGGCGAACCCGCCGGAACCGTTGCCGTCGCGGCGCTTCCCAGCGCGGCGACCTTCCTGCTACCGGGTGTTTTCCGGGATCTGGCGGCGCTTCCCATCGATATCGTCTGCGCCGATTTCGATCTCGCCGAGGCGGAGTTCCCGCGTCTGGTGACCGACCACGACATCGTCATCGGCCACAGCCTCTCCCGTACCGTGCCGGACGCCGCGGGTCTGATCACCGTCGAACTGGTCCGCGAACCCCTCGATATCGCGATGGCCGAACATCATCCGCTCGCCGCGCAATCGACGGTGACCGCCGCCGATCTGGCCGATCAACCGTGGATCGGTGTGCCGCTCGGCTATCCGTTCGACGCGGTGCGCCTGGCGGTCGAGGAGGCCGCCGGACGCCGCCTCGACATTCGGCAGCGCATCCGGGACAACCGGCTGGTCGAGGCGTTGATCGCCGATAGTGACCAGGTGGCCGTCCTCCCGCGCTTCACCACCCCGCACGGAAGCGGTGTCGTCCTACGGCCGCTGGCGGATTCGGCCATCGGACGCCATGTCTTCGCGATTCTGCGCCCGGATCGTGCCGAGCGTCGCGCGGTGCAGCGGGTGCTCGACGCATTCGTTCGGGTGGGCGCGACCTTCGTCGGCGAATAGGGGGCGGGTGGGGAATTCGGCGCCACTGTATTTCGGTGCGTCCCGGGCCGGGGTGAATCCACCCCTACCGCATATCGATGTTCCAGTATTTGTTGATCCACTGTGGATTGAACCGCTGAACAGCGGTACATTATTCGATGTGTAATCGGTCGCCGGGATGTATCGCACTCGGCCCCCCTAGGAGTCGCCATGACCGGCATTCGTCGTCACCCCCGCGGAACCCGCCTGCTGTCTCGCGCGGTACTCGTCGCGGCATTGTCGTTGACCCCCGCCATCGCCGCGGGACACGCTCTGGCCGCGACCGCGCAAATGCAATCGATATCAGCGCAATCGGCACCGGCGCAATCGGTGCCGGCGCAATCGGTGCCGGCGCAAGTGATATCGGATGGATCGTCGAGCGGAGCCGACGCCGGTGCTTCCGCCTCCGGGGCCGATTCCGGCGCGTCGAGTACCGGAACCGATGCGGGAACGTCGAGTTCCGGCGTCGACGCCGGAGCCGCGGGCGCGGCCACGGATTCGGGTGTGGATCAGGGTTCGACATCCTCGGTGGGAACCACCGATTCCGGTGTCACCGATTCGAACACCGGGGCGGACGGCGGGGTGAGCGCCCATATCCCGGATCATCCCGGCATCCCGGCGCCCGGCCCCGGCGATCCGGACTACATCCCCACCTATCCTGGTGAACCCGGGCATCCGCTCTACCCCGGCTACCCGATCCCGAGCGGTGATTACTCCAACGACAGCCCTTCGGACCACGAGACCGAGTCGGTCGTCACCCACCCGCGTCCGGCGGCGCCCCCGCCCGCGCCGCGCTGGTGCCCGTTGCCGGCGCCGACCGTGTTGGCGGCGGGGATCACCGTGCCGCCGGTGTGCATATGGTGATGCACCATCGGTGATATCGATCCCCGGTGAACATCATTTCGGACGCCGGGGGCGCGCGGGTCGTCAACGAGCGATGACGCGCAATACGGCATCGACGGATTGATCGGCCAGTTCGTCGGACAACGGCAGGTGGCCGAACAGTGCGCGAAAGTAGATCGGCGCGGCCACCGTGTCGAGCACGAAATCCAGGTCCATATCCGGATCGACCTCACCCCGCGCCATCGCCGAGCGCAAGGCCGCGGCGGTGGTGGCGCGGCGGGGTTCGAACACGGTGGTCAGCAACCGTTCGCGCAGGGTCGGGTCGTCGGCCAGATCCGCGACCAGCGCGGGTAACACCCGGTTCAGACAGGTATCGCGCAATGCCCGGACCAGGGCGCGCAGGGAGACCGTCAGATCGGCCCGCAGATCCCCGGTATCCGGTGTCGGCGTCACGCCGAGCAGATCGGCGACCACGTCGACCACCAGATGTCGTTTCGACGGCCAGCGCCGGTAGATGGCCGGACGGTGCACGCCCGCCACGGCGGCGACCTGACCGATGGACAGGTCGGTGTATCCGTCCGTGTCGAGCAGTTGTCGGGCGGCGGCCAGAACGGCGGCGTCGATTCGCTCGTCCCGGGTGCGGCCGGCCATCAGAACACCGGGCGCGGCATGAGCATGACCAGCCAACCATCGGGGTCCGGGAAGGCCAGGCCGCCGTGTTCGGCCCAGAACGGGTTGTCCACCGGCACCGGTTCCACGCCGTACTCGCCCAGCCGGCACACCGCGTCGTACATTCGCGCCTCGTCGGTGAAGTACAGCACCAGCAGGTTCTCCCCGCTGGGCGCGTCACCGGGACTGCCGTCGACGTGGTGGGTGAACTCCAGGTGATAGTCCGCGCCCGGCAGTCCCAGCATCACCCCGTCGTAGCCTG
This sequence comes from Nocardia paucivorans NBRC 100373, assembly GCF_000308675.1. GTDB lineage: Bacteria > Actinomycetota > Actinomycetes > Mycobacteriales > Mycobacteriaceae > Nocardia > Nocardia paucivorans. The sequence continues at coordinate 61,533 of NZ_BAGE01000031.1, forward strand.
CGTGGTTTTCGAACCGGTACAGCTCGCGTAGGCCCAGTCCCTCCACGTAGAACCGCACCACCTCGTCGAGTCGATCGGTGGGACGGGCCACCCGCACCTGGGCCACCCGGAGCGTATCGGGCCAACTGTCACTCATAGTGGTCATATGAAAACAGTACAGTACGTACCGAATCGAAATCGAGATCGGGTGATCGGTCGAAACCCGGCGTCGGGTCCGGCGCATATCGGCCGCGATGTGTTTGCATGACACCATGACCAGTGCTGACCTGTTGGTGGACGCGTTCGGTCGGATCAGGGAAAACGTGCACGGCGCGGTCTCGGGGCTCACCCAGGAGGAGCTTGCGGCGCGCCTCGACCCCAAGGCCAATTCGATCGCCTGGCTGGTGTGGCACCTGACCCGGGTCCAGGACGACCACATCGCCGACGTCGCCGCCACCGAACAGGCATGGACCGCGCAAGGATGGGTGCGACGCTTCGACCTACCGTTCGACGACGCGGACATCGGATACGGACACACCGCGGAGGAAGTCGCTCGGCTCGGTGACGCTCCGGCGGACCTGCTGCTCGACTACCACGACGCCGTGCACGCCCGAACGGTCGACTACATCGCCGGACTCACCGACGCCGATCTGCCGCGCGTGGTCGACACCCGATGGGATCCACCGGTCACCCTCGGAGTGCGGTTGATCAGCGTCATCGATGACGACACCCAGCATTGCGGTCAGGCCGCCTTCATTCGCGGGATACTGTTGCGCCGTCGCTGACGGCGTGATCGACACCGGCGGTGAGCGGGGGCCACGGCCGATCCCCTGATTTCATCCGTGGACCGGCTCTCCATACCGATCGCAGGGCCACGGTCACCGTATGGTTCAACTCGGGAGTCGGGCCGGTCGGAAACGAGGGCTCGGTGGCATTCGCACCGGACAGCAGGAACACAGCAGGAACATCGATAACGGCAGGCCACCCGAGACCGGCAGGTATTCGGCGGTGCCGCGGGCGCGGGCGAAACCCGGTTCGGTGTTGTGGGTGTAGCCGAGGTCGGGACATCGGCACCTGTCGTCTCCGGTTTCTCACCACGAGCGGAAGTAGCTGCTGTTACGTCGCTCGTTGAGCTCGATCAGCTCTTCCTCGGTGAGTTCGTCATCGGGATCGACGAATTTCGGGGCCGGTTCGGGCGCGGGCCGAGGTTTTTCGGTCGCGTCGCCGAGAGCCTCGACGACCTCTTGGATGCGCGGGTCGGCGGCGAGTTCCTCGAGTCGTTCGCGGGCGTTGTCACGGACCTGGGTCAGTGCCTCACCGGCCAGAGCCACGATGAGCGCTCCGAGTTCGGCCCCGTACGGGGTGACGGTCCGATCGATATCGACGGATTCCAATGTGCCGTCGGCGCGAACCCGCACGGAGACGCCATAGCGACCCGAAGTGGCCGTATCGGTGAGGAGCGCGCGTTGAGCGGCTTCCATTCGGCCGGTGATCGGATCGACATCGCGGTTGTTCGGCCGCATGGTCACTCGCTTCCCCCCGATGTCCGAATTCGGGCCGTGTTAGCCTAGCAACTCATTGCGGGGAGGTAATCCGTTGAGCGAGTTGTACGTCGATCCGCCCGCGGTCGAAGGGATGATCGGCGCTTTGGGGCAATCCAGGACCGCGTTGGAGAGCACACCGACCCAGGGCTTCATTCCGCAGATCGAGTCGGCACTACCGGGAACGGGTCTCGGTCACACCTATATGAACGCGGGTTGGCGGGCCATGGCCGGTGTTCGGGGCGTGGGGGGACAGATTCAGGAGATCTGCGATAAGGCCAAAGCCGATATCGGCGCGTTCCTGGCGGCGGAGTCGCAGAACGCCGCCGGTCTCGACAATGCCGGCGAGCCGCTGCGATGACCTCACTGCCGCCGACGAAAACGCAGATCCGAGCCTGGAATACCGCGCCGCTCGCCGATCAGGGAGCGGAGTGGACGCGGGCCGCGCAGGCGGTGCTCGATCAGCACGGGGCGGTGTCCCGGCAGCTCGCGGATTCACCGGGTTTCTGGCGTGGGGACGCCGCCGACGCGATGCGCGGCAAGGGAGACGAGGCACGGAGTTCGCTGTCGAAAGTGGCCGCCGCCCTGGACAAAGGTGGGACGGTGAGTACCCGGATCGCGCAGTCGCTGTCCGCCGCGAAGACGACGGCCGTCGACGCGATCGCCGCCGCGGAGGCGGAGCGGTTCATCGTCGCCGAGGACGGTAGCGTCGGATTCGATCAGGCGTTGCCGGCATGGACGATGGCCGAGCACGGTGTGAGCCAACTGGTGGCGAGGATGGTTCTGCGGAGCGGGGCCGAACAACATCGGAATGTCATCCAGGCCGCTCTGCGGGCCGCCGCCGATGCCGCCGAGTCGGCGCGCACCACACTCGACCAGGTATTCGCCGATGTGCCGATACCGCCGGCGGCGGAACTGGAGGCCATTCTCAACAAGTATCAGGTGCAGGCCGATCCGGATGGCATGGTGACCTGGCCGGACGAGGGGGTGCTCGGGTTCCTCGGCGAGAAGCTGGACAAGGCCAAGTTGGTGACGGTGGCCGAGGCGGAAATGCTCGACCGGTTGAGTCTCGGTGACAAGGTCCGCTTCTACCGGATGATGACCGAGGCGGAGGACACCGCGCTGGGGATGTATCCGGGCGACCTGGAGCAGGACGATCACACCGACGCGTTTCGCCATATCTACTGGAATGCGTTGATGACGCAGGAATTCGGTCCCGAGTGGACGCAGGAATACGCCTCCAAACACGAGGGTCGTCCGGACAACGCGGCCGTGCGTGAGGCGATGGATCTGCACAACAACGAGGTCGGCCGCAATATCGCCTTGCAGAACCCCGATGCGAGCCCGGAGGAACTGCGGGAATTGGTTCGGCAGGCGGTGGAGCGAGGCGACGCCGTGGTCATCAACCAGGACCGTACCTTGAGCTGGTCCAACCAGGTGCCGATCGGACAGACTGTGGATTCGCAGGTGCTCGACGCGAACGCGACCTTCCTTCCGGGTTCCCCGGTTTCCGATAACAACCCGTCGCCGAAATGATCGGATGGCCGAGGAATTGATGATGTCGACGCTGTTTCGAGCCGCCCGCTCGTGGCGAGTGCTGCTCGCCTCGACCCTGGTCGCGCTGGTGTCGGTGACGGCCCCTGCGTGCGGGTCCCTCATCGGCGACAGTGTGGAAGTGGATCTCCAGGGCGACAATTCGTTGAATGCCGCCTTCCAGCGGGTCATCGACTCCCGCCGGTCGACCCGGCTCGGGGATGTGATCGCGGACTCGGGACTGCCGGTGGGAACGTGGGATCGGATGTATGCCTTCCGGTCGGTATACGACGGTGATCAACTCAATGCGGCACTGGGTGTGGATGTCGACTGGAAGGGGGTTTCCGGCGGTTCGGGTTCCACGTTCGTGCAGGTGTTCACGAATCAGGGGAGAGTGGTGTACGCGCTGGCGGATTGGCCGCCACGGTACTCGGTGGGCGACAAGCGTTACGGCACACCGGATTCGATGGTGACTCCGATGCAGAAGGAGCAGATCAGCCCGATCGACAACCTGCCCGAGGTCGTGTGGGATGTGCGGATCGAGGACTTCGGTTAGCTCGGTGTGAATCGTGCACCGCATCAGTCGACGAACAGGGCCAAGGATGCGGTGAAACCGTGCAGGGCGTTGCGGCCGACGATGGGGCCGATCTCGCCGCCGGCGAAGAAACCGGCGAGGGGGATCTCGCCGAGCATGTCCTGGATGGTGGCGGCGTCGTGGTCGGGGGTGTCGAACAATCGCTTTCCGCGTCCGACGCAGGTGAACAGCAGGGCTCCGGCGGGTCGGCCGGGTAGGTTCGCGCTCGCTTTCGTCAGGGCGGCCCGGAGGTCCTTGTCGGCGCCGAGAGGGTCGCGCACCTGGAATTGGACGGTGGTGCCGACCTCGACGACTTCGCCGACCTCGATCGCGCCGAAGGTGGGGTCGGCGCCGAGTAGGCCGCGGACCAGGAAATCGCCCTGTCCGGGGGTGACGAGGTGCTCGTCGGCGACTATGCCGATCTGGAGGCCGTGCGCCACCAGTTCCCGCTGGTCGGGTGGGAGGAGTTCGACGATCTCCTGGAGTCGTTCGATGGGCGGGCGGCCGCCGAGTTCGGTGATCACCGCGCCGCGGGCGGCGGTGACGATGTACGGGGCGCCGATGGGGCGGCAGCCCTGGGAGACGATCGGGACGTAGTGCACGCCGGGAAGGCGGACGCCGACCGCTCCGGCGGTCACCACATCGTGGTCGCGGAACATTCGGCAGCCGGTGGGCGGGGGCGCGCCGCTCACCAGACCACCCATGACGACGGTGCCGGGGACAGCGGTGTCGAGGTGGTTGAGCAGGATCTCGGTCGGGAAGGAGTAGGGGTCGGGGAACAGCAGGTGGAAGTCGTGGGTGGTGGTGTCGAAGGGGTAGCCGGCGAGGAGACCGCCCGTGGCGGTGCGGACGAACGCCACTTCGAAGGTTTCGGCCGGGTGCGGGAGCCCGGACGCCAGCCACAGCGTGACCGCCGGTTCGTCCTCGATTTCGCGGCGTCCCGCCACGACGGCCTGGGCGACGCATCCGACGAGGGCGGGGAGCTCGAGGGTGTTGTGGACGGCGTCGAGGAGGTCTTCGGCGGTATCGGTGTGGGTGGGGTCGGCGATCAGCACGGCCAGGTCCGGCGGCTCATCCGCGAGCCGGTCGTGTGCGGATGTCGCGGCTTCCTCGCCCGCCCGACGGGCCTCGGGCGCGCTGGAAAGCCCGACAGCTATCCGCACGCCTCCATCGTAACCACACCCTCTCGGCTCGGCGCAGCGTTGAGAAACAAGGATTTTCGAGGATTTTCCCTGATGAAAGGCTGTGCCGGGCTCGCAGGAGCGCGGCTCACCGGTCGGGCGGGTTCTCCGGTAGGAGGGTGCCGAGGGGGCCGAGGTCGATATTGAGATCTTCGGGGGTCAGGCCGAAATGGTCGCGCAGTTCGTCCATGCGCTGTTCGAGCAGCATGAGGGTGGTGCCGATGCGTTCGATCTGCGCTTCGCTCAGGTCGCCGTCGTCCACGCGTCGTAACGCCTGACGTTCCATCAGTTGTCGAAGCAACTCCACCAGGGTGAGGACGAGGGTCACCAGTCCGCGTTCCACCGATTCGGGGTCGGCGTCGATGCGTGGGGATATGCCGTCGAATTCGGTCATTCGGGAAGCTCCGGCGGGTGGTGGGTGTCGGGGGAGTGCGCCGTCAGGGTGCCGATGGAGGAGAGCAGGGCCCGCAGTGAGATCTGGACCAGGTCGACATCGGCGATGGCGAGTTTGATGTCACCGGAGACGACCACCCCGCCTGCCAGCACCCGGTCCAGCAGGTCGACGAGGGCGATGCGGCGTTCACCGTCGACGTCGCTCATGCCGGTTCGTGCTCCACACCCGCGAAGGAGTACGGCGGCCACGGACCGGTGAGCTCGAGCCGGACACCGGGGAATTCGGCGCCGAGCGCGTCCACGGTGGCGGCGAAATCGTCGGCGCGCTCGTCGTCCACCAGGTAGGTGCCGTTGAGCAGCATCCAGTCGCGGCGACCGCTCAACGCCGGGTCCGTCAACGCTTGACGCAGCCCGGCCACGGCGTGCTGGATCAGGCGGGTGTGGATGAGGTCGGCGCGTTGCGCCGCGTCGCGTTCCACGGTTTCCCGGGCCGACAGCTGCGCGCGGCGTCGGGCCAGATAGGCCGCGCCGGTGCCTTTCGCGGTTCCGTCGTTCCCGGCCCGGGCCTCGGCCACCGCCGCGGTGAGGGCGGCCCGGTCGCCGTAGACCTTCACTCCCCATTCGGCGCGGCCGGTGACCAGGGTCAACGCCGCCTCGAAGTCGGATCGCCGTTCGCGGAGCAGGGCGCGCACCCGTTCGTCGTCGAGGAAGACGGTGGCCAGGCGCAGTGGGGCGGTGGGGCCGCGACCCACCAGGGCGGATACCACGATGTCGTGTGCCTGGGCCGTGCCGGCCAGCCAGTCCAGGTCCTCCAGATGCCGGCGTAGCGGTTGTTCGCCGTAGATCTCGAGCGGCACCGATCCGACGATCGCCGCCAGCGAACCCGAGACCACGGCGCGCACCGGTTCACCGGCCACGCCGGTGAGCTCCCCGAGCTCGGTCGCGGCATCGGCGGTGGTCACCGCATACAGCCAGACCCCGAGACCTTCAGTCACGGCCGCTCGCTTTCTTCGGTTCGCGGCGGCGTTCGATGGGGGTGCGGCTTTCGTTCGCGGCCTCGAGGTCGGCGATCCGCTGCCGCAGTTCGCGGTTCTCCAGTTCGAGGTCGTGGTCTTGTCGTTCGAGGGTGCGGGCCTTGCTGTTGAGCCAGGGGTCGGTTTCCCACCAGTCGATGCCGACCGCTTTGGCCGTTTCCAGGGACGCGACGACCAGGCGCAGTTTGATCGTCAACAGTTCGATGTCGAGCAGGTTCACCTGGATGTCGCCGGCGATCACCAGGCCCTTGTCGAGGACGCGTTCGAGGATGTCGGCCAGGTTCGTCGACCGTTGCCCGCCGCCGTAGGGTTGAGATTCGTACGATCCGCCGCCGACCACCGTCATCGTCGGTCCCTTCCGCCGATATCGGTGCTGCCGCGGGGGTAGCGTCTGGTTCTGCGGTAGGCCAGCAGGTCGCCGTCGTCGTCGATCTCCACTTCGTAGAGCGCCAGCATGTCCGACGACGAGGGGATGCGGCGGTCCTCGAGCACCTCGATCTCCACCAGCCGACCGTCCTCGGTGGGCTCCACCGAGGTGACGCCCTCCACCGTTTTGGAGGTCAGTTCCACGAGGTGTTCGATGGCCGCCGCAGCGGCCTCCCGCGCGGTGAGCGGCGGCGGCCTACCCGATTCGGACTCCGTGTCCGTGGAGTCCCGGGTGGGTGTTCTGCGGTTCATGCCGATCCCTTCTCATTCGTCGGCGGTCACAGGCCGCCGGGTGGTCGGATCATGCGACCGAGGACCTCTTGTTGCGCTCGGGCGCGTTCTCCCTCGGAGATACGTCCGGCCGCCGCGTCCTCTTCGATCTCCTCGAGTTCGCGTCGGATGGTGGCCGGGTCGTGCAGCTGCTGTTCGACCTGGTCCTGGATCAGTTCACCCAGCCAGAGCACGCCACGGACGGGGGCGAGCGGTAGGGCGGCGATTGCTGTCAACAAACCCATGGCCTCATCCTTCGGGTGGTCTTTCGGGCGCTTCATCGGGAGCGCGTGCCGTCACGAAGTCGTAGGGGGCCATGGGGCCGAGCAGGCTCAGCTCCACCCGCTGCTCCCATTCCTCGCCGAGTTCGGCCAATGCCTGCTCCAGGTCGTCCTGTCGGGACAGTTCGACGAGGATCGCGAGGTGGGCGGCTTCTTCTTCGTGGGTGGGCGGCCGCTGCCGCACCATCGGGTCGAGGTCTTGAAGCGCCGCGGCCAGCCGGCGGGTGTCGCCGGCGCGTTTGGACTCGATGGCCTGGTTCACGATCTCTCCCAGGGCGATCCGCTCGTTGCGGGTGGCGTCTTCCGGTTTGTCGCGGATCTCCTCGCGCAGCTGCGCCGCCTGCGGGTTTTCGTCCAGGATTTCGCGCAGGATCGCGTTCTCGGTGTAGCGGGCCCGGATCACGAACTGGGCGCGGCCTTCGAGTTCGTTCAGCGCGGCGTGGAAATCGTCGTAGCCGGCGGCGAGCAGTTCCTTATCCACCGCCTCCGTATCGGACACCACGCCGCCGAACCGCAGGGGCAGTACGGGGGCGACGGCGGCCGTCCCGTCCAGCAGGCGCGCGTGGGCGGTGAGGTCGTCGGGTGTGCCGAGTGGACGGCCGAGGGTGATTTCGCTGACCAGCGCGGCGATCTCACCGTGGCGCACCACCGCGATCTCGCTCGGAGGATCGCCGATGCCGGTGGCGTGCGGCGCGGGTTCCACATCGGCGGGCACGATGCCGTAGACGTATATCGCGGTGCGCTGCTCGGATTCGGTGTCCTGGGCTGCTTCGGCGGTGGACATCAGTCCTCCCTTCGCCGGCCGGATGTCTTACGCTTGTCGTCCACATCGCCGAGAAAGTCCATGACCTTCTCCCCGGCGGCTTCGATGGCGCCTTTCGTCTTGCGTTGGGACAGGCCCTGGGTGGTGTCGCCGACCAGGTCCGCCAACCCTTTCGGTTCGCTGCTCGAGATCTCGAGCCGGTTGACGGCCTCGGCGAAACGCAGATAGGTGTCGACGCTGGCCACCACGACCCGGGCGTCGATGGTCAACAGTTCGATCCCGACCAGCGAGACCCGCACGAATGCGTCGACGACCAGTCCTTTGTCCAGGATGGTGTCGACCACATCGGCCAGGCTGGACGAGTTGGGGCGGGCCATGGTTCCGCTGCCGCCCCCGCCTCCGGGTTGGATGGTCATGCGCGTACTCCTCGCCTTTCACGTGACCGGCGGGGCGTCGCGGTGCGCCGCCGACCGGCCGGGCGACGGCGGGTCGGCTCGGATTCGTCGGCCGTTTCGTCTTCGGCCTCCTCGTCTTCGTCGGTCTCGTCGTGCTCTTCGTCCTCCGGTTCTTCCTCGCCTTCCTCTTCGTTTTCACCTTCCTCTTCGTCTTCACCTGCCTCTTCGTCTTCTTCCGGTTCCGGTTCTTCGTCCTCCGCCGCCTCGTTCTCCGGCTCCTCCGGCTCTTCACCCTCGTCCTCGGCGTTCTCCTGTTCCTTGCGGCGCGCGGTCTCGTCGTCCTCGACCACTTCGCTGTCGCGGATCTCGCCGTGCCAGCCCACGATGTCGTCGGGATGCAGCACCGCCTCGGACATGGCGTACCGCTGGAAGAGCTTGAGTTCCAGCCGGCACCTGCGGCCGGCCGCCCGCCACATATTGGCGGTTTTCTCGAAGACCCCCTGCGGGTGGTATTCGAGCACCACGACGATGCGGGTGAGGTTCGGGGTGAGTTCGTGGAAGGTCACCGCGCCGTCGATATAGCCCTTGGCGCCTTTGGAACGCCAGACGATCCGCTCGAAGGGGATCTGTTCGAGGATGGTGGATTCCCAGGTCCGCCGGGACCAGAACACCTTGCCGGTCCAGCTGAGTTTCTCGTCCGACACCTGCTCGACCTGCTCGAGCTTCTTCATGAACTTCGGGAATTCCGCGAATCGGGTCCACAGGTCGTAGGCCAGGTCGATCGGAACGCCGATATCGATGTATTCGACGATATTGGTCAGCTTCAGTTTCTTGCTGCCCGAACCCTTGCCCTTACCACCGGTCAGCGCGTCCTTGACCGAGGCGAACTTGTCCTTGGCGGTGCGCCCGAGCTTGTCCATTCCCGCGCTCATCACCGCCTGCATCGGCGAGGAACCACCGGCGAGCTTTTCCACACCGGTCAGGGCCGACATCAGATTGCCGCCACCGCCTTCGGCGTACTCGTTCAACCGCCCACTGGCCTGCGACACCTTGTCCGACAGCCCGGACACCGCGCGTTCGGCCAGGGTGGTGGCGAGATTGCGCACCGATTCCTGCAACACCCCCGTGGGGCTCGCTTCGCGTGCTTTCTCTTCGGTCGTGGACCCGGCCCGCCCCGCGGCCTTCGTGGCCCGTGTCGCGGTGTCGGTCGCCTCGCCCACCGTATCGGCGGCCAGTTTGCCGACTCCGGTGGCCGTATCGCGCAGAGTTTTCGCCATCGACTCATCCCTTCGTGCGCCGCACGGGTGCTTCGTCGCCTGCTCGGCGGCGTCGCGGCGACGGCGAGCGCCGCTGTGTGGTCTGCGTCGTCCGAGCCGAGGTGCGGGAGCCGGTTCCGCTCGCCTTGGTGGTGCTCGTTCGGCGAGCGCGCGCCCGCGTGACGGGCCGCTCGGGCTCTTCCTCTTCGCCCTCTTCGTCGGTCGGGGGCTCGTCGTGCTCCTCGTCGACCGGTTCCCGTTCCGTATCGCGCGGTTCGCGCTCGTCGGTGTCGGTCTCCTGTTCGGTGTCGCGCTCCGACTTCTGGTCCGCGGAGGTCGGGGACTGCTGTAATCGGTCGTTCAACGCGTCGATTCGGTTGCTCGCGGCGGTGACGGCGGCGGATCGCACGGCGTCCAGCAGTTCGCCGCGAACGGTGTCGGTGATCTGGGACAGATCCGCCGAGTCGAGCAGTGATCCCCCACGTTTGAGCAGTTCACCGGGTATTCCGCCCGAAGACCGCCGGGCCATCACCGCCCCAGCCACAGACATCGCCAACCGCATTTTGCGAGTGCGACCCAGCAGATACCCGAGGCCTACCCCTAGCGCAATTCTTGCTCCACCTTCCATGCTTCAACTCCTTGCTCGCCTCCGCCGCCGTCGCGGCGGCGAGGTCGGAGGCGGCGAAGGCACGATTCCCTGAATGTGGGATGGACCACAATTCGGTGGTCTGTCTCAGCGTATGCCTGGTTATCGAATGGGTCGATAGCTGCCACCTGCGAGAAATCGGTCCGGTTCGGGCTGCGGGCTCGTCCGCGGCGATCGATCGCCGGCGGTTTTGTCCGCGCCACCGGCGGGGGCGTCGGGGACGAGCAGGATATCGGCGCAGGCCTGACCCAGTACGTTTTGGCCGGTGGACCCCAACAGGGCGTATCCGAGTCGGGACCGGCGCGCGGTGCCGAGGACGATCAGATCCGCGCCGAGATCGGCGGCCGTATCGGTGATCAGTTGCGGTGGCGGACCCGACGCGACGACGGTGCGCACCGGCGCCGGTTCCAGATCGCGGGTGAGCTGCGCGACCCGGGGCCGAATGGTTTCGCTGTCGCCGGCGTGGAGCAGGATGTGGTCGGCGTCGGGGGTGAGGTTGGTCCCGGCCCGCGCCGCGTTCGCGGCCGTGGGGGTGGGGTCCACGGCCAAGACGATGGTGCGGTATCCGTCGGTGAGACCGTTCTTCACCACCAACACCGGGATGCGGCTGGACCGGGCCAGGGTTTCGGCGGTGCCGCCGAGCAGCGCCCCGCCCGTGCGGTGCCCACCGTGCGCGCCGATGACCAGCAGGTCCGCGTCCCGGTCGGCGGCTTCGTCGACGATCACGGAGTTGGTGTCGCCCGCCCGGACCACGACGTCCACGGGCACATCTTCGACGTACCGCTCGACGTGCGCGCGCAGCCGTGCCGTGGCCTCGGCGTCGGCGCGTGGGTCCGCGTCGCCGGGCAGCGCGTGAACGGCGGTGAGCTCGGCCCGGTGGATGGCGGCCAGTTCGGCGGCGCGGGCCAGTGCCCGCCCCGCCTCGTCGGAGAGGTCGGTGGCCACGAGTATGCGCGCGGGGGCGGCCGTGCCGAGCGTCGGCATATGCCGGACGCGGGTCTTCCACTGCCGGTGGGCGCGCAATCGTCGAATGACCGCTTTCTCCGCTTCCGCGATGAGGAACACCGCCGCCCCCACCGCGACCACCTTGACCCATTCGATCGCCGACAACCCGGAGGACCCGAAAACCGCCTGCATGAAGGGCGCGTAGGTGAACAACAGTTGCAGGGCGACGCAGGCGCCGATCGCGGCCAGCACATATCTGCTGCCGAAGATGCCTTCCCGGTTCAGCACCGATTCGCTGATATGGCGGCTGTTGACCAGGTAGAACATCTCGGTCACCACAATGGCGTTCACGGCGATCGTGCGGGCCGTTTCGATCGTGGTGCCCGCTTCCAGCTCCCACAGGAACAGGCCGAGCGCGCCGGTCATCATCAGCGCCGAGACCAACGCCACCCGCCAGACGAAGAAACCCGACAGCAGTGATTCGCTCGGCGGCCGGGGCGGGCGGCGCATGACATCGGCCTCGGTGGGTTCGAACGCCAAGGCCAGACCCAGGGTGCTGACCGTGGCGAGATTGATCCACAACACCTGGGCGGGGGTGAGCGGCAGGGTCAGCGGGAACAGGATCGCCGCGATCACCACCAGCGCTTCACCACCGTTGGTGGGCAGCATGAACAGAATGAACTTCTTCAGGTTGTCGTAGACCCCGCGCCCTTCCCGCACCGCCGCGGCGATGGTGGCGAAATTGTCGTCGGCCAACACCATATCGGCGGCTTCCTTGGCGGCCTCGGTGCCGCCGTCGCCCATGGCCACCCCCACATCGGCTCGGGCCAGGGCCGGGGAGTCGTTGACGCCGTCGCCGGTCATCGCCACGACCTCGCCGTTGTCCTGTAATGCCCGCACCAAGACGAGTTTGTGCTCGGGACTGGTGCGGGCGAAGATCTCGGTTTCGGCCACGGCGCGACGCAGGGCCGCCGTGTCGTAGGAGTCGATATCGGCGCCGGTGAGAGCCCGCCGGCCGCGGCCGAGCCCCATTTGCGCGCCGATTTCGGTGGCGGTGGCGGCGTGGTCGCCGGTGATCATCTTGACGGTGATCCCGGCGCGGTGGCATTCGTGCACGGCTTCGATCGCCTCCGTGCGGGGCGGGTCGATGATGCCGACGAGCGCGAGCAGCACGAAATCACCGTTGATATCGGAGAGTTCCAGGGCGCCGCCGGCGGCGGGCCGGTCGCGGTAGGCGAGGGCCAGCACCCGCAGGCCCTGCGCCGCGATCTCGTCCAGACGGTGCCGCCAGCGGTCGGTATCGATGGCGGTCGCGGTATCGCCCTCGAGCTGATACGCGCAGCAGGCCAGGACCCGTTCGGGGGCGCCTTTGAGATAGATGCGTTCCAGCCCCGGGGTGTCGGCCTCGTGCAGGGTGGCCATGAAACATCGCTCGGATTCGAAGGGGATCACATCCAACCGCGGCCAGGCCCGGGCGGCGTCGTCGCGGGACAGCCGCGCCTTGGCGCCGAGCACCAGCAGCGCCGCCTCGGTGGGATCGCCCTCGATCTCCCACATCCCGTCCACCTCGCGCAGTCGGGCGTCATTGCACAGCACCCCCGCGCGCAGGGTCGTCCACAGCGCCGGGTCGGCGTTCGGGTCGACCACGGTCCCTTCGTTGTCGGTCAGGTTCCCGACCGGGGCGTATCCCACCCCGCCGACATCGATCGTGCGGCGGGCGGTCACCACCTTCTGCACGGTCATCTCGTTGCGGGTGAGGGTGCCGGTTTTGTCGGAACAGATCACCGTGACCGAACCGAGGGTCTCCACGGCCGGCAGCCGGCGGATCACGGCATTGCGGCGCGCCATCCGCTGCACCCCCAGCGACAAGGTCACCGTCATGACCGCCGGCAGCCCTTCGGGGATCGCCGAGGCGGCCAACGCCACCACGAGGGTGAACATCTGCGACGGTTCCTCTCCCCGCCACAGCACGCCCAGGACGAACGCCACCGCCGCCATCCCGAGGATCACCGCCGCCAGCCACCGACCGAAGCGGCCGATCTGGCGCAGCAGCGGGGTGGTGGTTTTGCGGACACCGCTCAACAGTTCGTTGATATGCCCCAGTTCGGTGTGGATACCGGTCGCCGTCACCACACCGTCGCCGTACCCGAACACCACTACGGTGCCCGCGTGGGCGGCGCAGCGACGATCGGCCGGTCCGGCCGCCCGATCCACCGATGCGGCGCTTTTGTGCACCGGCATCGATTCCCCGGTCAACGCGGCTTCGTCGATGCGCAGGTCGTGGACGTCGATGAGTCGCAGATCCGCCGGCACCCGATCGCCGGAGACGAGGTGAACCACATCCCCGGGAACCAGTTCCGCGGCCGGTATCTCGACGATCCGTCCGTCGCGGTGCACTCGCGCGCGCGGCGCCAGCACCGCCCGGATCGAGTCGAGCGCGTTTTCGGCGCGTCCTTCCTGGATGAACCCGAGAACGGCGTTGACCACCACGGCGCCGAGCAGCACGGCGGTATCGATCCAGTGCCCCAGGAAGGCGGTGATGACGGCGGCGGCCATCATCACATACAGCAGCACATTGTGGAATTGCCGCAGCAGCCGCCACCACCAGCGGTCCCGGCGGGTGGCCGGTAGCGTGTTCGAGCCGTATTCGAGTAGCCGCCGCGCCGCTTCCGTCGCGCTGAGCCCGGTGGGGGTGGAGCCGAGCCGTTTCAATGCCGCCGCCGCGTCGATCGCGTGCCAGGCGGGAGCCATCCCACCCGCTCGGGGACCGGAAAGATCTTGGCTCATCCCAGCTCACCACCGATCGTTTGTGGAGCTCCGCCGGGCAAGCGTCGACCTCGATGAACATCCGCGAGGTCCGCGGTGGGGATATATCGCTGTGTGACCGGAACACATCGAGCGCTCGGCCGTCACCGCAAGCCGGCCCGGACACAACGGGTCAGCCTGTGCCGTGTGCGTTGCCACGGCATATGGCCTGGTAGTTCCCAGTGTTCCACTTTCGGCCGGATCCGCAAATGAGGGTTGACACCCATTCCATTCGGCCGCTTGCGGGTGTAGAGGGCGAAGCCGGCGGGGACGGACTCTTCGGCGTGTGCCGGGTCGCCGCAAAGGTCAGTGATGGGTCCAACCGGGTTGCCGGAAATGCGCGACCCGGGCCTGTTCGGGGGCGCGACCGAGGAGAACGATTTCGCGGAACTGCCACAGCAGCGCCCCGGTGGGTGCGTGAATGGTCATCCTCGGCCCCAGCCGCATCTGGAGCAGACCGGATTCGTCGCTTTCGGCGGTATCGGCGCGGGGCGAGCCGTGCTCGAGCGCGTCCACCGGGTGAACCCAGTGTGGGGTGTCGTCGGCGGCGAGCCGGGCGAGGTCCACGAAATGAACCGAATGCACCTCGCCGGGGTCGGGTCGCAGACCGGTGATGTCGGCCAGGGTGACCACGAGGGGGGTGATGGCGAATCCGGAGGCGGCGGGGAAGTCGTCGAGGACGCCGAGGACGTCTTCGGGGTGGGCGCGCAAACCGAGTTCTTCGTGCAGTTCCCGTATCGCGGCCCGTTCGGCGGTTTCGCCGTCCTCCAGCCGCCCACCGGGCAACGCCCACTGACCGGCGTTGCGGCCTCGATAGGCGCGTTTGATGACGATCACCGATAGCGGTCCGTCGGTTTTCCCGACCACACCCAACACCACCGCCGCGCGGCGCAGGCCCGCGGTGTCGTCGACCGCGATCCGGGGGAAACCCGCCAACCGGGCGCTCGCGAGGGCGCGGAAGTCGGTGATGCCGTGGGGGATGCGCGGCGCGGGGATGGTGCCCATTACTCGATCTTGCACCGGTGCGGCGGAACACCGTCGAGGAACGGGGCGGGAAGGACACGCTCGGAATCCGACTTCACTCGTCCGCCCGTGGAATGTCGGTTCGAAACGGTACCTTGGCGCCCATGGGAGCTGCACCGAATCTCGACTTCCTGTCGCTGCTGGCCGAATATCAAAGCGAGTTCCTCACCTCGCTCCGTGACGCCGATCCGGAGGCATCGGTGCCCGCGTGCGGGAACTGGACGGTGCGCGACCTGGTGGAACATATCGCCTTCGTCCACCACTGGGCGGCGGCGCAGGCCCGGGACGAGAAGGCCTCGCCGTTGGGCGACGGACCGCTCGATCTGGTGGAGCATTACGCGGCGTGCGCGAGCGAAATCAGGGAAACCCTTCGAGTGCTGGACCCACGACAACCCGCTCGAATTCTGGGCCATCCGGGCCCGCTGATGGACGGCACGGTGTTGTTCTGGCATCGCCGGCAGGTCCACGAAACCCTCATCCACCTGCACGATCTGCGGGCCTCGATCGTGGGCAAGGCCGCGCTCGGACTCGCGCATGCCGCGCCGGAGGTGTGGGCGGACGCGGTCGACGAGGTGGTGACGATGTTCCAGCCGCGCCAGGTGAAGATGGGGCGGATGGCGCCGTTGCGAATCCCGCTCGGCCTGGTCGCCGCCGATGTGGCGGGCGCACCCGGATGGGTGCTCGGCGGCACGGGCCAAAGCATCGACGAGGTGCGGTCGCGGGTGTCCGGAAGCGCCGAGGGGCTCGCGCTCCTGTTGTGGGGGCGGTTGACGCTGGAAGAGGCGGGCGTGACGGTGTTGGGGGATCGGGCGGAAGTGGACGAGGTGTTGAGCGAACCGATCGTGCCGTGATCGTGGGGCCCCACGATCACGGGGCCCCACACCTCATCGGATGGGGGAGAGCTGTCGGGCGGTGGCGTTGATCCGGCCCTGGAGTTGCCGCAGGAATTCGTCCGGGGTGGCGGGCACGACGGTCAGCCCCTGACTGTGGTGGTGCAGGAGATAGCGGCCGTCGTCGGGGTAGTCGAGCCAGATGAAGGCGCGGCC
The DNA here is from genome assembly GCF_000308675.1 of Nocardia paucivorans NBRC 100373. Taxonomy (GTDB): domain Bacteria; phylum Actinomycetota; class Actinomycetes; order Mycobacteriales; family Mycobacteriaceae; genus Nocardia; species Nocardia paucivorans. The sequence goes on from NZ_BAGE01000031.1 coordinate 77,624, forward strand.
GTCGTTGGTGGGCCGGGAGTCGATGGTGTAGCCCGGGTACACGGTGATCTCACCTGTGCCGACGCGGGGCCGCCGGAAGAAGCGTTGTAGCTGTTCCTGCGGCGACAACCGGGTGGGGTGGTGCGAGTAGACGGGTGCGTGCAGATCCTCGCGCCGACCCTGGAACGAGGGATGGGCCCCGGGTTTCATGGCGGGCAGGCGGGCGATCAGGTCCGCGGCCAGTTGGGAAGCGGCGTGGCGGGTGATGATGATGTCGCGACCGTGTTCCCGGGTGGGGCCCGGCTGTTGCAGAGCGAGGGTGGCGACATTGCCGACGATACCGGCGTGCATCCGCACCACCTGCGACTGTTGCGGACCGTAGAAGCCGTGGATCTCCACGCGCAGTTTCGGTTCCAACAACACCGCGATCGCATCGTAGAAGGACTGGTCGAGGACCTGCTGCACCCGTTGGGCGGCAGCGCGGCGCATCCGCTCGAAATCCTCGGCGCGTTCGCAGAAATCGGGACGGAAGGCGAGCGGATACGGGAGACGGTCGCGGCCGAACGCCTCCAGGGCGACGGTGAACGCGAGACCGTCGAGCTGCCAACGATTCTGGTTCATCCGCCGATGACCCCGCCGGGTGGTAGCGCCGGAGGCAGATCGCCGATCAACTCGTTCTCCCGCTCGTACACCAGATAGTCGGGGGTCTTGTGCTCGTCGTCGTCCTCACCACGACCACGCGCACCGGGCGCGCCCATACCCGGCATACCGCTCATACCGCGCGTGCCGGTGGGGGTGCCGGTGCGGGCGGCCTGGAGGCCCTGGTTCGCCAGGCTCGGTTGACCGGTGACGGTGCGGCCGGGAGTCGGGGTCTGCGGGGTGGACCCCGGAACGTAGGAGCCCGGTGTGCCGAGGGTGGTGCCCGGGGTGGTGGTGCGGCCGGGGGTGTTCTGGGTGGTGTTCGTGTTGGGGGTCTCGGTGGAACCGGGGGTGGTGTTCAACGAACTCGGCCGGGTACCGGTGTCGGTGCTGCTCGGCTGGGTTTGCTGGTTCTGCTGTTCCTGGTTCGGGTTCTGCGTGCCCGACGGGAAGGTGGTGCCGGGGGGAGTGGTCGTGCCAGGGGGAGTGGTGGTGCCGGAAGGGTATCCGGGGCCCGTGTTGTCGCCGGGACCGTCGACCGGATTGTGCGGGGTGGGCAATACCGGGGTGTGGCCGTCGACCTCGATGACACCCGGCTGATAGATCTGGAGCATCACGTCCTGGGCCGTGGCCTCGGCCTCGTTGGCGCGGTGCGCATTCGTCTTCAGGACACCGTTGCCCGGGATATGCCCCACGAACTCGTCGAACCCGGAGGTTTCGATCGGCGGGATCACCGACAACTGCGCCTGACCGAGATAGCCCTGCATGAGGTCGATACCGTTGGCGACCATCTGGAACGACAGCGGCAGCAGTTTCGCCTTCTCGGTGTAATCGATGGTGGCCTGCATGGCGGCGGTGGCGGTCTGACCGCCCCACTTCTCGGTGAGGATGTTCTCGATTTCCCTACGGAACTCGTCGATGGCGGTGCCGGTGGCTTCCTGCAACCTGCGCCAACCATCGGCACCGGCGTTGATATCGCTCTCCTTGACCGGCCCCTTGTCGGCGAACTCGCCCTGACCGTTCAACGCTTCCCAGATCTTTGTGTGCGACCAGGTTTTGAACGCCTCCTGGGGAGCCTGCGCGGGCGCGAATTCCCCCGTGAAACCCTGACTGATGCGGGCCCACTCGGAATTGATGATCTGGCGGTCACCGGTCCACTGCTGCTCACCGGCCTCACGGGCACGGTTGGCATTCTCCTGGTTCTGGCGGGATTGGCTGTAGTTGTCGACAACGCCTGCGACGCCGCCCACAACGGCGGCGATAGCGGCGCCGACGCCCAGAATCGCTGGTAATGGCATTAGCGCAGTCCCTCCCCTGAGTTGGTCAGCTGGGTGCCGGTGTCTTGGTCGGTGGCCTGGAGTTTGCCGATGGCGGCGAGGTAGGTGTCGCGCATGAGTTCGGCGAGTTCGATGTGTTGTTCCAGGCGTTTGATGGCGTTGTCGTCGCCATTGTCGCCGCCGCCGACGGCCTTTCGCTGGAACTTGTCCTGCATGGCGAGAGCGGAAGGCAGACCGCCGTAGCCAGAGAGGTGAGCAAGGCGTATCGCGTTGCCTTTTTCCTTGGCGAGCTTCACGCGATAGTTCTCGCATGCCTGGCTCAGTGCCGCGCCAACGCTATCGTCGAGTCGCATCTCTCCAGCTATCGCCTGTTGCTTGAATTGCCGCCATTGCTGAAGTTCGTTCTGTACATTTTCTGACACAGCGCCCCTCCTTGTATCGATCCAGTCGCTAATCAGGTAGGTGGGGCTCGAACGCCAGAGCGTGTTGCATGGCTATAGCACAGATATCGCCTTCGCTGGGATTGCCATCGAGCCACGATGCATCGACCTCGAACATTCCTTGCTGCGCTTCGAAGGCGACATAGCAGTTGTTCTCAGCTTCCCACTTCGCATGGAACGTCAATCCAGGTCGTCCACCGACGGTAATCTCACGGATACCGATGACATCATCGTTTTTCCGTGTTTCCTCGAGTGTGTGGCTGGTTGAGTACACACCCACCGAGTAGCGAATATCGGCCGGAGTCCAGGAGCAGACCCGCCACGAGGTCGGCCCTTCCGCGGCGTTGGTAACGACGCTCTTGGACGCGGGGTCCAGGCCCACGGATGCCAGCACGTCGTCGTTGATTTGGGTGCACGGGTCGAAGACGACGATTGTGTCGATGTCGCGGGTTGTGGTGACAGGGCCTTGGTTGGAGGCTTCTCCGCTCTCGAGCACCCCGCACCCGGAGGCCAGCATCACTGCCGCTGCCGTGAG
>NZ_BAGE01000030.1 GCF_000308675.1 Nocardia paucivorans NBRC 100373
ACAGAACGCCGGGTCGACCGTGGCTCTGGGCCGATGTCGGTTGGCGCCCAATCACGCGGATTCAACCATGAACGGCGGTCGCGGCCACCTCAACGCGAGCCACCATTCGAAAAACCTGTGTGCCTTGTTGTGGTCCGCAAGCGAAGTCCTGGTAGGGAAGCCGCTACAAATGGGCCGGTTTTGCGGCTTCGTGGCCGTATCGCTTCGGTGTGGTGGCTTACCGCGTTTCCGATAGTGCGGCCGACGCGGCCGGGGCGGCGGCCGCGCGGTCGGCGGGAACCAGGCCGATACGGGTGCGGCGGTCGAGTAGGTCGCTCGCATCCATGGCGCCCTCATTGGTTACCCCCCAGACGAACTCGGCGGCGATGACATCCACGCCTGGAGCCACGGGATCGGCGAGAGCCGGATTCGTCTCGGCGAGGGCGGCAACGGCAGACGCTTCACCACCATAACGATCGATCAGGAGCCGCGGGGCGCGGATTCGGTCCCGGGCCGGACCGGTGACCGCGCCGACCAGGGGGAGATCTTCGGTGCGGCAAGGGCCCGCCGCAAGACCCGCGTGTCGAATGGCGGCGTCCACGGCGTCCTCGGCCATGCGGCGGTAGGTGGTGAGTTTGCCGCCGACCACGGTGACGACGCCGGCGGGTGAGAGCAGCACCGCGTGCTCGCGGGATATATCGGCGGTGCTGTCGGCCCCGGTGCGCAACAGTGGGCGCAGGCCGGCGAAGGCGCCCCGGATATCGGCATGGGTCAGGGGCGCGCGGAGGACGGAATCGACGGTGTCGAGCAGGAAATCGATCTCGGTGTCGGTGGGGCGCGGCTCGTCGGGGACGGGTCCGGGCGCATCCTCATCGGTGAGGCCCAGATAGACCCGGCCGTGGGCGGCCGGGAGAGCGAAGACGAAACGGCCGATGCTGCCGGGCACCGGAACGGTGAGGGCAGCGGTGAGCCCACCGAAGGACTCGGCATCGAACACCAGATGGGTGCCGCGGCTGGGACGTAGTTCGATACTCGGATCGATCCGGTCGGCCCAGACGCCGGTCGCGTTGATCACAGCCCGGGCACGCACGGTGAGGGTTTCGCCGGTACAGGTGTCGCGTAGCGACGCCGAGTCGCCGGTGACCGCGTCGGCCTCCACCCGGGTGAGCACGGACGCCCCGTAGGAGGCAGCCGTACGTGCCAGAGCGACCACCAGCCGGGCATCGTCCACCAGTTGGCCGTCCCAGGCCTGGATACCGCCACGCAGTCCGGTCCGGCGGAGGGTGGGGGCCAGTCGCAGCGCCTCGGCCGGCGACACCCGACGGGAGCGGGGCAGATGTGCGGCCGATGTGCCGGCGGCCCGGCGCAGCAGATCGCCCGCCGCGAAACCCACTCGGGTGAGGGTGCGTTGGGTCCGCGTGATACCTGGTAGCAGTGGAACCAGTTGGGGGAGCGGTCGCACCAGATGCGGCGCGGTGCGGGTGAGCAGAATCCCGCGTTCCACCGCACTCTCGTGGGCGAGTCCGATATGGCCGCTCGCCAGATACCGCAGACCGCCATGGACCAGCTTCGAGCTCCATCGGCTGGTGCCGAAGGCCAGATCCTGCCGTTCCACCAGGACGGTACGCAATCGGCGGGTCGCGGCGTCGAGGGCGATACCGGCTCCGGTCACTCCACCGCCGATGACCAGCAGGTCGATGTGAGGTTCGTCGCCCAGCGCGGTCAACTCACGCTGTCGTCTGGCGGCGTTCAGGGCGGAATCGGTATGCGGTGACGACATCGTCTCGGCCTTTCCCGGGCCGTCGGCCCGCCTTCCGGATACGAGCGCTTCCCTTATGCGGACGGGGACCTTCGTGGTCCGCGCCTTCGAGTCTGCCTCGTCGATATCCGATGGCGATGGAACCGAGGAACAGGTGACGTTCGTCGCAGTGCGCGGGTATCGGCCCGCCTGCGTCGACCTGCCCGAAATGTCGCTTTCATCCGCGGAGCAAACGGAGAGCGCATCCAAGTCGCGGACCCGGTTGGTTATGGTGACCGTGCTGGTAGATGCGGTGCGAGCATCGGATCGTGGCCGTTGGGCGCGTCCGGCCGCCCGGTGTGCGCACCGAGTGCCACACTGGGGCCCGTGAACCGGATGTGGCAACCTGCCGGCATCGACCCCACCGCAAATCCCCCCGCAGGTCGGGTCGCACCCGATATGGTGTGGGATGCCTGGGGTGTCCCCGAAGGGCATGCCCCGCTATCGGAGCGGATTCGCGGCCTGCTGACGCAGGTCTTCGGAATCTCCGGCGAGCCGGCGGCTCATCGTGATGAGGGCGATGTGCCGCTGCGCTCGTCGGAGCTTTCCGCCGACCACCGCGCCGGCCTGAGCACGGTGGTCGGCGTCGACCGGGTATCCACCGAGCATCGCGACAGACTGCGACACGCGGGCGGTAAGAGCACCCTCGATCTGCTGCGCCGTCGCGCCGAGGGTCCGCAGGACGCACCGGACGCCGTTGTCTTCCCCGCCGACCACGACCAGGTGGCGGCGGTGCTCACCTATTGCGCCGACCACGAGATAGCGGTGGTTCCGTTCGGCGGCGGCACCAGCGTGGTGGGCGGCCTCGATCCGGTGCGTGGCCGTTTCACGGCGGTGATCTCCCTGGATCTGCGTGGGTTGAACGAGCTGCTCGCGGTCGACCCGGTGAGCCGGACCGCCACCTTCGGCGCGGGTGTCACCGGACCGCGTGCCGAGGGGCTGCTGGCCGAACACGGTCTGTCGTTGGGGCATTTCCCGCAAAGTTTCGAATTCGCCAGTATCGGGGGGTTCGCCGCCACTCGCTCGTCGGGACAGGCCTCGTTCGGATACGGGCGGTTCGACGATATGGTGCAGCGTCTGCGTATCGCGACCCCCACCGGGACGGTGACCGTGGGCCGCGCGCCCGCCTCGGCGGCCGGTCCGGATCTGCGCGAGCTGTTCCTCGGTTCCGAGGGCACGCTCGGGGTGATCACGGAGGTGACCGTGCGGGTTCATCCGATCCCGGAGGACACCCATTACGAGGCGTGGACGTTTCCGGATTTCGACACCGGGGTCGCGGCGCTGCGCGCGTTGGTGGGATCCGGTGCCACGCCGACCGTCCTGCGTCTGTCCGACGAGGCCGAAACCGCGCTCAACCTGGCCCGCGCCGCGGATATCGGCGGCCCGGCGGTCGGCGGCTGCCTGGCGGTGACGACCTTCGAGGGCGCGCGGGCGCATATCGCGGCCCGGAGTTCCGAGGCGGCGGCCGTGTTGCGCGCCGCGGGCGGCGCCTCGTTGGGGCCGGAACCCGCACGACAGTGGGAACACGGTCGGTTCGCCGCCCCCTACCTGCGTGATGCCCTCCTGGATGTGGGGGTGCTGTGCGAAACCCTGGAGACCGCCGGCTACTGGAGTGTGTTACCCGAGCTGAAGGCGAAGGTCACCGCCGCGCTGGTGGACCGGCTCACCGTCGGGGCTACACCCGCGTTGGTGATGTGCCATATATCACACACCTATCCGGCGGGAGCCTCCCTGTACTTCACCGTGGTCGCGGTGATGGGCGACGATCCGATCGCACGGTGGCAGGCGGCCAAACGAGCCGCGGGCGACGCCATCATGGCCGCCGGCGGAACCATCACCCACCATCACGCCGTCGGCGCCGACCACCGGGACTGGCTCCCCCAGGAAATCGGTGAGTTGGGCGTTCGGGTGCTCCGCGCGGTGAAACGCGAAATCGACCCGGTAGGCATCCTCAACCCGGGCACACTGTTGCCATGACCGAGCCGCAGCGGGGCGCGGTACGCGCCGCCACCATGGTGACGAACCCGATGGCCGGGCACGGTCGGGGTCGCGATACCGCGGCGTCCGTCGCGGCCCGCCTGATCGAGCGCGGTATCGAGGTCGGCGAGGTGCACGGTTCATCGGTGGCCGAGACCCTGGCGCGGCTGCGTGAGAATCTCGTCGGCTCCCACCCGGACGTCGTGGTCTGCGTCGGCGGCGACGGCATGGTCTCGGTCATTCTGGACGGACTCGCCCACGGCGGGATTCCGTTGGCGCTGGTGCCCTGCGGCACCGGCAATGATCTGGCGCGCGAATTCGGCATCCCCGACGACGATCCGGTCGCCGCCGCCGATCTGGTGCTCGACGGTCGAGTGCGCGATATTGATCTGGGACTCATAGAATTCGAGCGTTTCGGCTCGGGGATCGGCGCCGATCGCCCTTCTGCGGGCGATACCGGCTCCATGTGGTTCGCGACCGTCGCCGCGACAGGCTTCGATGCCCGGGTCACCCTGCGCGCCAACCGAATGCGCCGTCCGCACGGTTCGCTGCGCTACAGCCTCGCCGCGCTCGTCGAACTCGTTCACGGCACCACGGTGCCGTATCACATCGAGCTTTCTCATCGCGGCGTGGCGCAGGCGACGATCCTGGACACCGAAGCGGTGATGGTGGCGGTGGGCAATACCGGCACCTATGGCGGGGGTATGCGGATCTGCCCCGATGCCGTCGTCGACGACGGGCAATTGGAGGTCACCGTGGTCGGGGCGGTATCGCGTCCGGAGATGTTGCGATTGTTGCCCGCTTTGGCCTCGGGCCGGCGGGTCGATCATCCGGCCGTCACCCGCTATCGCGCCGAATGGTTGCGGCTCGACTCTCCGGGGGCTCCGGTCACCGCGGACGGTGAACCCGCGGGCACCTTGCCGGTGACGATGCGCAGCGTGCCCAGGGCACTGTCGTTGTTGGTCCCCTCCTGAGGGTGGGCCTCGGTGGCCCACATCGCCGTAGCCGTCAGGCGGCGAAGCGTATGCGCCGCACCCGGTCCATACCGGAGCGGTCGATCACGATCACCGAGGCCGGTTCCGGACACAGCCGTTGCCCCCGGTCGACGGCGGTCAGTAGGCGATTCCACCGAGAACAGTGCCGGCGGAACGAGATTCCCCCGACCCGTCGCCCCCGAGCGAACTGTCCGGCCCGGGCGATGGCGGCGGGCACATCGAGCAGAATCATGTGGAACTCGCGTCCGTGCCGGGTGGCCCACCGGCCCAGCAGACGGCGGGACCAGCCGTAGGTGGCACAGTCGTGGATCACCACCGGACCGGTGTGGTCGCGTAGCGCCGAGCGGATGCGAGCGAAATGCGCGAGGTGCACGACCGGCCGCCACAGCGGATAGGGCAGCCGGTGCAGCCGATGTCGCCAGGTGTTGCGGACATGATTGGAGTCGAGCACGAGCGTGTCGTCGGGGCCGTTCGGTGGCTCTTCGGCCTCGGCCGGGGAGCGGAACAGTCGGTGCAGCGCGGTGCTCTTGCCCGCGCCCGGGATACCGGCGAACAACAGTGCAGCCGTGCTCGGATAGCGCAGTTCCCGCACGTCACCGATATCGCGACCGCGTAGCTCGTGTCGTCCCTCCGGTCGGATGATCTCCGAATCGGGTTGGCCCAGACCGTGTTCGGGTGGATCCAGTGGTGCGGTATCGAGAGGTGGACTCACCTTCCCAGATTCCACAGTGCCCGTGCTTTCGGCAAGGTCGAAGCGGCAAGCTGAGAATTACTTGTGGATTCGGGCCGACGGCGGCGATCGATTGTAGGCTTACCTCGTGGGCGGTGTTCTTCGATGTCCCTCATCCATCGAAGAGCACCGCCTGCGTCGTGTCGAAGGCCGGGCCCGTGGTCACGGGTAGGACGGCAACCCTGCGGCGACCCTCCTGCGCCTACCACTAGAATCGCGGCGTGACCAGCGCAGCCCCTGACCATACGCGAAATCGCGCCGATGCCCTCCCCAAGAGCTGGAAACCCGGCGAGGTGGAGGCCGACCTGTACGAGCGCTGGGTAGCCGCCGGTTACTTCACCGCCGATCCGTCGAGCGGCAAGCCCGCGTACTCGATCGTGTTGCCGCCGCCGAACGTGACCGGTTCCCTGCACATGGGCCATGCCCTCGATCACACCCTCATGGACACCCTTGCCCGTCGGAAGCGGATGCAGGGGTACGAGGTGTTGTGGCTGCCCGGTATGGATCATGCCGGTATCGCCACCCAGACCGTGGTGGAGAAACAGCTGGCCGCCGAGGGCAAGACCAAAGAAGATCTCGGTCGCGAGCTGTTCACCCAAAAGGTGTGGGACTGGAAGCGCGAATCCGGTGGTGCCATCCAATGGCAGATGCGGGCCCTCGGCGACGGCGTGGACTGGTCGCGGGACCGGTTCACCATGGACGAGGGCCTGTCCCGGGCGGTGCAGACCATCTTCAAGCGGTTGTTCGACGCGGGCCTGATCTACCGGGCCGAACGTCTGGTGAACTGGTCGCCGAAACTGCGCACCGCCATCTCCGATATCGAGGTCAAATACGCCGATGTCGAAGGTGAGTTGGTTTCGCTGCGATACGGCTCGCTCGACGACGCCGAACCGCATGTGGTGGTCGCCACCACACGAGTGGAAACCATGCTCGGCGATACTGCGGTGGCGGTGCATCCGAACGATCCGCGCTACCGCGATCTGATCGGCACCACCCTCGAACATCCCATCACCGGCCGGCGGATCCCGGTCATCGCCGACGAATACGTCGATCCGGAGTTCGGTTCCGGTGCGGTCAAGATCACCCCGGCGCACGACCCCAACGACTTCGAAATAGGTCTGCGGCACAACCTGCCGATGCCGACCATCATGGACGAGCGCGGCCGGATCACCGGTACGGGGACCGAATTCGACGGGATGGACCGGTTCGAGGCACGGGTGAAGGTGCGTGAACGGCTTGCCGCCGATGGACGCGTGGTCGCCGAGAAGCGCCCCTATGTGCACAGCGTCGGCCATTCGGAACGCAGCGGCGAACCGATCGAACCGCGGTTGTCCATGCAGTGGTGGGTGAAGGTCGAGTCCCTGGCCAAGGCCGCCGGCGACGCGGTGCGCAACGGTGACACCGTCATCCATCCGGAGAGCCAGAAACCACGCTGGTTCGACTGGGTCGACGATATGCACGACTGGTGCATCTCCCGCCAGTTGTGGTGGGGCCACCGCATTCCGATCTGGTACGGCCCCGAAGGCGAAGTGGTGTGCGTCGGCCCGGACGAGACGCCGCCGGAAGGTTGGGTGCAGGATCCCGATGTCCTGGACACCTGGTTCTCGTCGGGATTGTGGCCGTTCTCCACCATGGGTTGGCCGAACGCTACCCCGGAGCTGGAGAAGTTCTATCCGACCAGCGTGCTGGTGACCGGCTACGACATCCTCTTCTTCTGGGTGGCCCGGATGATGATGTTCGGCACCTTCGTCGCCGAGGACGCCGCGATCACCGCGGGGAAGGGCGGCGCTCCCCAGGTGCCGTTCAAGGACGTGTTCCTGCACGGTTTGATCCGCGATCAGTACGGCAAGAAGATGTCGAAGTCGCGCGGCAACGGTATCGACCCCCTGGACTGGATCTCCGATTACGGTGCCGACGCGCTGCGGTTCACCCTGGCACGCGGCGCGCAACCCGGCGGTGACCTGTCCGTCGGCGAACCGCACGTCCTGGCCTCACGCAGTTTCATCACCAAACTGTTCAACGCGACCAAGTTCGCGTTGATGAACGGTGCCCACCCGGGTGACCTGCCCTCCCGCGACACCCTCACCGACGCCGACCGCTGGATTCTGGACCGGCTCGACGAGGTGCGCGCCGAGGTCGACGCCGCCTTCGACGCCTACGAGTTCGGCAAGGCATGTGAGGCGCTGTACCACTTCGCGTGGGACGAACTGTGCGACTGGTATCTGGAACTGTCCAAGGTGCAGTTCGCGGCGGATGAGGACCGTGCCGAATCCACCCGGGTGGTGTTGGGCAATGTTCTCGACGCTGTGCTGCGGCTGCTGCATCCGGTGATCCCGTTCGTCACCGAGACACTGTGGCGGGCATTGACCGGCGGGGAGTCCGTCGTCGTCGCCACCTGGCCGCGGAGCAGCGGGGTACCCGGTGACGCAGACTCTGCGCGACGGATCGCCGATCTCCAGCGTCTGGTCACCGAGATCCGGCGGTTCCGCAGCGATCAGGGACTGGCCGACAAGCAGAAGGTCGCGGCCCGGGTGATCGGTCTGGACGAGGCCGGAATCGCGCATATGCGTGATTCGGTGGCCAATCTCGCCCGACTCACCGAACCCGGCGACGGGTTCTCCGCCACCGCATCCGTGGAGGTGCGGTTGGGCACGACCACCGTCACCGTCGAGGTGGACACCTCGGGTGCCGTCGATCTGGCGGCCGAACGGCGCCGGTTGGAGAAGGACCTGGCCGCCGCCCGGAAGGAACTGGACACCACCACCGCCAAGCTCGCCAACGAGTCGTTCCTGGCCAAGGCGCCCGAGCAGGTGGTGGACAAGATCCGTACGCGTCGTGATGTGGCCGCCGCCGAGGTGGACCGGATCGGCGCCCGACTCGCCGAGCTGAGTGGCAAGTGAACGATCCGCGAGGCAACCGCGAACCGGAGCCACAGCACGGGACGGGCGCTCGCCTCGGTAGCGGTCCGTCGCCGGTGGATCTGGCGGAGATGGCGCTGGTCGAGGCCGAACTCGACCAACGCTGGCCGGAAACCAAGATCGAGCCGTCGCTCACCCGGATCGCCACCCTGATGGACGTGCTGGGGCATCCCCAACACGGTTATCCGGCCATCCATATCGCCGGCACCAATGGCAAGACGTCGGTCTCCCGGATGATCGACGCCCTGCTCACCGCCCTGCATCGCCGGACCGGACGGTTTACCAGCCCGCATCTGCAGTTGGCGACCGAACGGATCAGCATCGATAACGCGCCCATCTCCCCGGCCCGCTATGTGGAGCTCTATCGGGAACTGCAGCCGTATATCGAGATGATCGATCAGCAGTCGATCGCGGCGGGCGGGCCGGCATTGAGCAAGTTCGAGGTGCTCACCGCCATGGCCTACGCCGAGTTCGCGGAGGCCCCGGTGGATGTCGCGGTGGTGGAGACGGGGATGGGTGGTGCCTGGGACGCCACCAATGTCATCGACGGGCAGGTTGCGGTGATCACCCGGATCGGCCTCGACCACACCGAGTACCTGGGCTCGGACCTGGCCTCCATCGCCAAGGAGAAGGCGGGCATCATCAAGCCCCCCGCCGACAGCCTGGTGCCGGTGGACACCGTGGCGGTGCTCGGCGAACAGGACCCCGAGGTCATGGATGTGCTGTTGCGGCGCGCGGTGGAGGTCGACGCGTCGGTGGCCCGGGCGGGTTCGGAGTTCCGGGTCCTGGCCCGCCGGACCGCGGTCGGCGGCCAGCAGCTGGAACTGCAGGGTCTCGGCGGAGTGTACGACGAGATCTTCCTACCGCTGCACGGTGAGCATCAGGCCCATAATGCGGCGCTCGCCCTGGCCGCGGTGGAGGCGTTCTTCGGTGCGGGTATCGACCGGCAGTTGGACATCGATGCGATCCGAGCCGGTTTCGCCGCCGTGACCAGTCCGGGCCGGATGGAACGGATGCGCAGCGCGCCCACCATCTTCATCGACGCCGCGCACAACCCCGCCGGGGCGCAGGCGCTGGCCGCGACGCTGACCGCCGAGTTCGATTTCCGCAAGCTGGTGGGTGTGGTATCGGTCCTGTCCGACAAGGACGCGGCGGGAATACTGGCCCCCCTGGAATCGGTATTCGACGAGATCGTCGTCACCGATAACGGTTCTCCGCGTGCCATGGATGTGGAGCAACTCGCCAACCTGGCCGTTCAGCGTTTCGGCGACGAGCGGGTGGTGACCGCCTCCACTCTGCCCGACGCGCTGGAAACCGCCATCGCACTGGCCGAAGAGGTCGGGGAACCGGGCGAGACCATCTCCGGCGCGGGAATCGTGGTGACCGGTTCGGTGGTGACCGCGGGAGCCGCCCGCGCCCTCTTCGGCAAGGCCCCGGCATGAGCATGAGCGGTCGACGCCCGGAGACGGTAGCGCAGTGTGATCACGGAGGGCGCCCGGGAGTGCCGCGGAAGGACACAGCATGAGTGGAGCTCAGGACGACCCCGCGGCTCGGCCGGCACCGCCCGATCCCTGGAAGGGGTTGCGCGGCGTTATGGCGGGCGCACTGGTACTCGAGGCCATTACGGTGCTGCTGGCCTTGCCGGTGGTCGCCGACCTCGGCGGTGGACTGAGTTGGCTATCCTCCGGCTATCTGGTTTCGGTGGCGTTGGTGATGGTCGCGGGCGCCGGATTGCAGCGCCGGTCGTGGGCCATTCCGTTCAATCTCGGTATGCAGGTGCCGGTGCTGCTCGGCGGGTTCTTCCATCTGTCCATCGTGGTGATCGGGGTGGTGTTCATCGGGGTGTGGGCCTTCATCCTACTGTTGCGCGCGGATGTGCGGCGGCGCATGGAGCAGGGCACACTGCCCGCGCAGCGGATGCGGGACCGCTCGTAGACGGGCGGTGCGGCCGGTTCGGTCGCGCCCGATAAGCTGGCGCCGTGACAGAGCAGACATTGATGCTGATCAAACCCGACGGTGTCGAGCGCGGCCTGGTCGGTGAGGTGCTGAGCCGGGTCGAGCGCAAGGGCCTGAGGATCGCCGCCCTGGAGTTGAAGCAGGTCACCCCGGAGTTGGCGGGCGAACACTACGCCGAGCACGCCGACAAGCCGTTCTACGGTTCGCTGATCGAATTCATCACTTCCGGTCCGGTGGTGGCCGCGGTCCTGGAGGGTCCGCGCGCCATTGCCGCGTTCCGACAGGTGGCCGGTGGTACCGATCCGGTGGAGAAGGCGGTACCGGGCAGTATCCGCGGTGATCTGGCCCTGGAAACCCAGTCCAACCTGGTGCACGGCTCGGATTCCCCGGATTCGGCCAAGCGCGAGATCGCGCTCTGGTTCCCCGATTTTCCGCTCTGATCCGGCCCGTCTCCTCGGAGCGTACGGGCGGGTGCCCTGCCCGGTCGTATCGTGCGGCGGCCATCGGTCACCGGGTGCGGTCACGGCCTTTCATTCGCTCGGTTACACCCCGATGGGCGGGTGGTCCACAGCGCCGGTGGCGAACATCGGGCGCACTGTGTGGGATACTGGCAAGTGGTTGCGATCGGTAACGGTCGCGATCGGATGACACTTTGCGGGGCGATGCCGCCATCGCTGCCGCGGATCGATAGCCGGGATACTGGGCCGTCGTCCGCCTCGGCGCGCTGGATGAGCGCACGTGCCGCGGAGTTCAGCCATAGCCAGGCGCCGCGTGCCCAGTTGGCCCGACCGAGGTTCGACAGAGACGACCGGGCACGCGGGGCGAGACCATTGTTCTCGCGCAACCGCGCGAGGCGGACGGAAAGCGCCCCCGCGACGGCCGCGTCACTCTTCGAGGGACGCGCCCGGGGGTCCGAGGAGACTTCGTGGCCGATCAAGAGCCGCTGGACACAACATCACAGGATGTCGATCAATTGCCGGAGCGAATCCGAGTTCATGCACTGGCCAAGCGACTGGGGGTGACGAGCAAACGGATCCTCGCCAAACTCAGCGAGCTGGGGTCCGAGGCCCGTAGTCCGCAATCGAATGTGGAGCGGTCGGTTGCCGAGACCGTCCGTGATTCGCTGCGAACCCCACCGATACCCTCGCCGCCCGATGCCGGCGAATCCCCGGCGGGCGCTGCGACGCCCGGCGGAGAGGAACCTGGTCGGCATACCGAGGCCGTGGTCCCGAAGCCCGGCGGTGGGTCCGGGCAGATACCGGAGACCGTGACCGACGCGCAGACGCCCACCCCGGCGGCCGCCGAGGACGAATCCGCCGCCGAAGCCGAGTCCGCCTCGCCGGAAGCCGCCGAGGCGGTGCCCCAGGCCGCGGCGCACAGCACACCCACCTTCACCGCTCCGTTCACCGCCCCGGCCGGCCTGTTCGCCAGTCCGGTGCCGGAGGAGCCGACGGTCGCCGAGCCGGTCGTCTTCGAAACGGCCGTCGCGGCCCCGCTGTTCTTGCCCCCGGACACCAAGGTCGCCGAGGAATTGCGACGCAGGCGGCGCGCCGAGCGGGCCACCAACCGGTCCGAGGAGCCGACCGGCACCGATACCGAGGACGAAACCGTCGCCGAGGGCAGGACCGAGGAACAGGCCGCCGGCGAGGAACAGCCGCGTCGTCGTCGCCGGGGGCGGCGCGGACGTGGCCGAGGACGGGGTGAGCAGCACACCGAGAACGAGACCGGTACCGAGCAGGAAGGCTCGGCCGCCGAGTCGGGCGAACCCGCGACGGACACCGAGACCGTCGAGGAGCGATCGGCCGAACCCGCCGATACCGAGACCACGGAACAGGACGAGTCCGGCGATACCGAGACCGGTGCGAGCGCCGAGCCGAACGAGGGCACCCCGAGTCGACGTCGTCGCCGACGGCGGCGCCGTAAGGCGGGCGAATCCGGGGAGACCGAACCCGCCGACGACGATCCGCCCAATACCGTCGTGCACGAGCGCGAACCGCGGAACAAGAGCCGGGGTCGCGCGGTGGTCGACGAAGTTCAGGGCATTGCGGGTTCCACCAGGTTGGAGGCCAAACGGCAGCGTCGTCGCGATGGGCGCGAGGCCGGCCGGCGGCGGCCGCCGATCCTCACCGAATCGGAGTTCCTGGCTCGGCGCGAATCGGTGGATCGCGTGATGGTGGTTCGGGAGAAGGCGTTCCCCGGGCATCCCACCGCCACCCAGGTCGCCGTGCTCGAGGACAACATCCTGGTCGAGCACTTCGTCACCAGCACCGGGTCGGCCTCGATGGTGGGCAATGTCTACCTCGGCAAGGTACAGAACGTGCTGCCCAGTATGGAGGCGGCGTTCGTCGATATCGGCCGTGGTCGCAACGGGGTGCTCTACGCCGGTGAGGTCGACTGGGAGGCCGCCGGGCTCGGCGGTAAGGAACGCAAGATCGAGCAGGCGCTCAAGCCCGGTGACCAGGTGCTGGTCCAGGTGAGCAAGGACCCGGTCGGACACAAGGGCGCCCGGCTCACCACCCAGATCAGCCTGGCCGGCCGCTTCCTGGTGTATGTGCCGGGCGGTACCTCCACCGGTATCAGCCGCAAATTGCCCGATACCGAGCGCAAACGGCTCAAGGAGATTCTGCGCGAGATCGTGCCCGACGACGCCGGGGTGATCATTCGCACCGCGGCCGAGGGGGTCAGCGAGACCGAACTGACCCGCGACGTCGAACGACTACAGACCACCTGGCGCAAGATCAAGGAGGCCGCCGGGAAGGACTCCGGCGCGCCCAAGACCTTGTACGAGGAGCCCGACCTGCTGGTCAAGGTCGTGCGCGATCTGTTCAACGAGGACTTCTCCAAACTCGTCATCGAGGGCGAACGCTCCTGGAGCACGGTGCAGAGCTATATCGGCACCGTCGCGCCGGATCTGCTGGACCGGGTGATCCGGCACGAGAACAACGGCGTCGACGTCTTCGAGGCCTATCGGATCGACGAGCAATTGGCCAAGGCCCTCGATCGCAAGGTGTGGTTGCCCTCGGGCGGCACCCTGGTCATCGACCGCACCGAGGCGATGACGGTGATCGACGTCAACACCGGCAAGTTCACCGGTTCCGGCGGCGGCAATCTGGAGGAGACCGTCACCCGCAACAATCTCGAGGCCGCCGAGGAGATCGTGCGGCAGATGCGCCTGCGCGATATCGGCGGCATGATCGTCGTCGATTTCATCGATATGGTGCTCGAATCCAACCGTGACCTGGTGTTGCGTCGGCTCACCGAAGCCTTGGGCCGGGACCGCACTCGGCACCAGGTCTCCGAGGTGACCTCGCTCGGTCTGGTTCAGATGACCCGTAAGAAGCTGGGCACCGGCCTGGTGGAGGCGTTCTCCACCACCTGCGAGCACTGCCACGGACGCGGCATCGTGGTGCACAGTTATCCGGTGGAGCCGTCGTCCGCCGAGGACGGCGCCGGCCGGGGGCGGGAGTCCGGTTCGCGGCGGCGCCGGGGGCGGGACAAGTCCGCGGCGCCGGCGACGCCCGCCGCGCCCGTCACCGAATCCACCGGTGAGGATGCCGCTGTCAAACGGGCGCATCCCGTTGCGCTGGCCATGGCCGCGCATCAGGCGGAGGAGGCGGACGGCCGGGCCGAGGGAAGCGCGGAGTCGGTGGACACCGCGGAGGTCGCCGCGGAAGCGGTGGTGTCGGAAGCGGTCGTCTCCGAGGTCATAGAGGCCGTGCAGACCGGTGACACGGTGGTCGGTTCCGAGCCGGAGAGCGCGGAAGCTCGGTTCGCCGACGAGCGAGTGGTCGAAGAGGCCGTTGCCGCACCGTCGAGCGGTGGAGCGACCGGTACCGCCACATCCAACGGAGTGTCCACCGAGAACGGCCGACCGGCGCAGGATCGTCCCGCGGGCGACGAACCGCCGCCGCCGCGGCAGCGCCGCCGACGTCGGGTGGTGCGTTCGGCCGCCGCGCCGGATTCCGTCGCCGGCCGTACGGCTGTGGTGGGAGCGGAGCCGGTGAGCGAGGTCGAAGCCGGTGACGACTCGGCCACCGTCCTCGAATCCGCGCCGCACGCCTCCGGTTCGGCCACCGCCGTGACCGGTGCGGAGACGACCTCGGTCGAGGCCGCACCAACCGGTGACGAACCGACTCCGGCCGCCGTCGAGGAGGTCTCTCCCGCGGTCGAGCCGAGCGGTGCGGAGTCGGCCACGACGGAATCGACCACGACGGAATCGACTTCGCTCGCGACCGGTTCGGCTCCGGCCGGAGCCGGGGATGCCGATGCGGTGTCCGCGGCGGTGGAGCCTCCGGCCCGTCCGGCGCGGCGTCGGGCGGCTCGTCCGGCGGCGGCACCGGTCGCCGGTGCCCAGGCGACGGTCGTGAGTGTGGAGGCCGTCGGTCACGGCATATCGCGATCGGACGGTGGAGCGAGCGAGACGGTTTCCGTCGAGGAGGCCTCGGCCGACGCCGAGACGGCGGCCGTGACCGCCGTCGAGTCCGCCGACGGCACCGCGGCGACGGGAACACCGTCGGATACCGCCGAGCCGTCCCCCGCGGCGGATTCGGTGGCCGTGGCTTCGGGTGCGGAGGATGCCGCCGTCCGACCGGCGCGCCGCCGCCGGGTGGCGCGTTCGGCCGCGGCGCCGTCGCCGGACAGCAGCGGTGCGGTGTTCGTCCTGTCCGCCTCCGAACAATCGTCCGCCCCGGCCGTCGATTTCACGTCCGATGTGACTGTGACGCAGGTCCAACCGTCCGCGCAGCGGACGCGTCGTCGAGGTGCCGGTCGACCCGCGGGCCCACCGGCGGAAGAGAAGAGCTGATTCGCCCGAAATCCGGTGGGCGGAAAACGAGACCCTCGTCACCCGAGGGTCTCGTTTCCGTCTCGAGGGTGTCCTGCGGCGCGGGTTCGTATGGCGAAACCGGGGACCGGTTTGGAGGGCTACGCTCGTGTCCTGTAATCTTGGCCAGTCGCTGCCCGGCGGCAGCAGTGTGCTGTTCCGTGGCCGGTTCCCGATACCGAGAGCCACCAGGTGCTGAGGCGGCGGTGATTACCAGACCAGTCGTACGGCGGTTTCCGGTCCAATCGGATTTCCGCCGTGAGCGAGTGCCGAGCACTAGAGGAAGAAGGGCAGCCGACCGATGGCAACGTACGCGATCGTCAAGACCGGCGGAAAGCAGTACAAGGTCGCGGTCGGTGACCTGGTGAAGGTCGAGAAGATCGAAGGTGAGCCGGGCGCTTCCGTCGCCTTGTCGCCGGTGCTGGTCGTCGACGGCGCCGAGCTGACCACCGATGCGGACAAGCTGGCGAAGGTATCGGTATCGGCCGAGGTGGTCGAGCAGACCAAGGGCCCGAAGATCCGGATCCACAAGTTCAAGAACAAGACCGGCTACCACAAGCGCCAGGGTCACCGTCAGCCGCTGACGGTCCTGAAGGTCACCGGCATCAAGTAACGACCCGCAGGGCTGCACGGCCCGCGCTGAAGGAGTATCAGCAATGGCACATAAGAAGGGTGCGTCCAGCTCCCGGAACGGCCGCGATTCCAATTCCAAGCGGCTCGGCGTGAAGCGTTTCGGGGGACAGACCGTCAAGGCCGGGGAGATCCTGGTGCGGCAGCGTGGTACCCACTTCCACCCCGGTGTGAATGTCGGCCGCGGTGGCGACGACACGCTGTTCGCGCTGGCCGCGGGTGCGGTCGAGTTCGGCACCAAGCGTGGTCGCAAAACCGTCAACATTGTGGTTCCGGAGCCGGTCGAAGCCTGACCGGCCGACGACTTCACCACAGCCAGCGGGTCAGGGTGTACCACCCTGACCCGTTTTTCGTGTTCGTGCCCCAATGGATCGGTGATTCCGCGCCCACGGCGGCGGTTTCGCCGGCCCCCGCTCGAAGGAGGATGATTCGGCGTATGGCCAAGTTCATCGACCGTGTCGTACTTCAGGTGCGGGCCGGGAAGGGCGGGCACGGGTGTGCTTCGGTGCACCGGGAGAAGTTCAAACCGCTCGGTGGGCCCGACGGCGGCAACGGCGGCCGTGGGGGCGATGTGGTGTTGGAGGTGGATACCGGTGTGCACACACTGCTCGACTTCCACTTCCATCCGCATGCCAGGGCCGGGAACGGCCGACCGGGCGAGGGTGGGAACCGGAATGGTAAACAGGGCGAGGATCTGGTGTTGAAGGTGCCCGATGGCACCGTGGTCCTCGACTCCGACGGGGAGGTCCTGATGGACCTGGTCGGGGCCGGTAACCGTTTCGTGGTGGCCCGTGGCGGACGCGGTGGTCTCGGCAATGCCGCCCTGGTGTCGCGGGCGCGTAAGGCGCCCGGTTTCGCGCTGCTCGGGGAGGAGGGCGAGGAACGCGATGTCGTGCTCGAGCTGAAGTCCGTGGCCGATGTCGGCCTGGTCGGATTCCCGTCGGCGGGTAAGTCCTCGCTGGTGTCGGTGTTGTCGGCGGCCAAGCCGAAGGTGGCCGACTATCCGTTCACCACCCTGGTGCCGAACCTCGGTGTGGTGGTCGCCGGGGAGACCACCTTCACCATTGCCGATGTGCCCGGCCTGATCCCCGGCGCGAGCGAGGGCCGGGGGCTCGGTCTGGACTTCCTGCGGCATCTGGAACGCTGTGCGGTTCTCGCCCATGTCGTCGACTGCGCGACATTGGAGCCCGGCCGGGACCCCATCTCCGACGTGGACGCTCTCGAGGCCGAGCTCGCCGCCTACAAACCGGCCCTGAGCGCCGACAGCGAACTGGGTGAGCTCGCCGATCGTCCTCGCGTGGTGATCCTCAACAAGACCGATGTGCCCGATGCCGCGGAACTCGCCGAACTGGTGCGGCCCGAGTTCGCCGCCCGCGGCTGGCCGGTTTTCGAGATCTCGGCGGTGAGCCGCGCCGGTCTGCGCCCCCTGACCTTCGCGCTGGCCGAAATGGTTCGCACCTATCGGGCCGAGCATCCCAAGGCCGCGCCGAAGCGGCCGGTCATCCGCCCGGTCGCGGTGGACGACAGCGGTTTCACCGTGCTCCCCGATCCCGACGAGCCGGGTGGTTTCATCGTCCGCGGCGCCCGTCCCGAACGGTGGGTGCGGCAGACCCAATTCGACAACGACGAGGCCGTCGGATACCTGGCCGATCGTTTGGCCCGTCTCGGTGTCGAGGAGGAACTGGTGCGGATGGGCGCCGAACCGGGCGCCTCGGTGACCATCGGGGATGTCACCTTCGACTGGGAACCGCAGATCGCGGCGGGCGTCGATATCGTGCCCACCGGCCGCGGCACCGATGTCCGGTTGGAGCGGACCGATCGGGTGAGCGCGGCGGAACGCAAACATGCCTCGAGAGTGCGGCGTGGACTGGTAACCGATGAGGAAAACGGAGAAGTAGGCAGGTGAAACGCACCCGCGGAGCAGGGGACCGGCCGTGACCGGAACCCAGGAACTCAGCGCCGCCCGGCAGGCCGTCGCCGGGGCACGTCGAGTGGTGGTGAAGATCGGTTCGTCCGCGCTCACCAGTTTGAAGGGCGGCCTGGACCGCGCCCGCCTGGATCGGCTCGTCGACGCCGTAGAGGCACGGATGCGGGCGGGTTCGGATGTGGTGGTGGTGTCCTCCGGCGCGATCGGTGCGGGCCTGGCCCCGCTCGGTCTCACCCGCCGCCCCCGTGATCTGGCCACCAAACAGGCCGCGGCCAGCGTGGGGCAGTTGGCGCTCGCCCATGCCTGGGGGACCTCCTTCGCCCGCTACGGCAGGACGGTCGGGCAGGTTCTGCTCAGCGCCGATGATTTCGCCCGGCGCGAGAACCATCGCAATGCCCAACGCACCCTCGATCGGCTCCGCTCGCTCGGCGCTGTGCCCGTGGTGAACGAGAACGACACCGTCGCCACCGAGGAGATCCGGTTCGGCGACAACGACCGGTTGGCCGCGCTCGTCGCCCACCTCGTCGGCGCCGATGCGCTGATTCTGCTCTCGGATGTGTCAGGCCTCTACGACGGGGACCCGCGCAAGGGTGGGGCCAACTTCATTCCCGAGGTCCGTTCCAGCGCCGACCTCGACGGGGTGATCGCCGGTAGCGGGGGAGTTCTGGGCACCGGAGGAATGGCGTCCAAACTGTCCGCCGCGCGTCTGGCCGCCGATGCCGGAGTCCCGGTATTGCTCGCCGCGGCCGCGGCCGCCGATATCGCCTTGAGCAGCGGCACCGTGGGCACCGCGTTCGCGGCCCGCCCGGTGCGGTTGTCTGCGCGTAAGTTCTGGGTTCGACACGCGGCCGACAGCCGAGGGGCCATCCATATCGATGACGGTGCGGTCGCCGCGGTGGCCAACTGTCGCCGCTCCCTGCTCGCGGCGGGTATTACCGGTGTGCGCGGCCGTTTCCACGGCGGCGATGTCGTCGATCTCCTCGCCCCGGACGGCCGCGTCGTCGCCCGGGGAGTGGTCGAATACGATGCGGCCGAATTGTCGACCATGCTCGGACGATCCACCGCCGAACTCCCGGACACCATGCAGCGCCCGGTGATTCACGCCGACGACCTGGTCAAGGTGTAGCGCCGGCCGTGGATCAACCGGCGGGGGTGATTCCGAGCGTTTCGACGGCGGTGCGGGCGGCGGCGGCCACCAGGGCGTTGTCCGGTTCCGCATCTTGTTCGGATTTGGCGGTGAGCACGGCGATGACGATCGGAGCCCGTCCCGGCGGCCAGGTGACGGCGATGTCGAGGGCGCAACCGTAGGCGGAGCTTCCGGTTTTGTCGCCGACGGTCCAGTCGGCGGGTAGACCGGCCCGGATTCGGCTGTCGCCGGTGGTGTTGGCGATCAGCCATGAGCTCAGCCGGGTGCGTTCGGGTTCGGCGAGACCGTCGTCGACGACGAGTGCGCGATAGTCGGCGGCCAGCGCCGAGGGTGTGGTGGTGTCGCGCTCGTCACCGGGGATCGCGGTATTCAGTTCGGTTTCCCAACGGTCCAATCGTGAGACGTCGTCGCCGAGGGTGCGGAGGAAGGCAGTGAAGCCGGCCGGACCGTCGAGCAGTTTCAGGATCTGGTTGCCGGCGGTGTTGTCGGATCGGGTGATGGCGGCCTCGCACAGAGCGGCGACCGTCATACCGGTATCGACATGCTGCTCGGTCACCGGTGAGTACTCGACGAGGTCGGTCCGCGGATAACGGATCACCTGGTCGAAGAATCCCGACGCCAGGGGATGCTCGCGTAGCAGGGCGCCGCAGGCCAACCCCTTGAACATGGAGGCCATCGGGAACCGTTCCCCGGCGCGATAGGCGACGCTGCGGCCGTCGGCGGTGTCGACCGCGAATACGCCCAGTCGGGCGCCGTGTTCTGCTTCCAGCGCGGCGAACGGTTGGTCCGCGACGATCCGGGTGGTGGTCTGTGTCGCGGCCGTGGTCTCGGGGTCGGAACCACATGCGGTGGCGGTCGAGAGCGTGGCCACCGCCAGTGCGACAGCGACGAGCCGACGGCGGCCGAGGGGGAGAAATCGAGCAGATGCGGAGAGATTCACCGCTACAGCACAGCATTCACAAGCGGGCCGCGGCCAATATCCAACCTCACCGCAAACGAGTCGAGACCGATATCGGTGCAGTTCACAGCGGGGAAATGCGCTCAGTGGCGAGCTGTTCGAGCGATGGGTGACCGGTCGGATCGGGCTCCGGTCGGGTTTTCACGAGGTGGCGGCGGCTCCTCGGCCCGGGGTGCGGGTGTGCACCGGTTTCGCGCGGGCGGTCCACCGGCCTCGGTCGTAACCGACCTCGACGGGATGGGCGAAGGCGGTGGTGACATGGTCGGTGGTGAGCGTGTCGCGGGCCGTTCCCGATGCCACGGTGCGGCCGTCGGCGATGAGCAGTGCGTGGGTGGTGGTGCTCGGCAGTTCCTCCAGATGGTGGGTGACCAGGATGGAGGCGACATCCGGGTGGGTTTCGTCGAGGGTGTCGACGGTTTCCAGGAGCTGTTCGCGTGCGGCGACGTCCAGGCCGGTTGTCGGCTCGTCGAACAACAGGAGCCGTGGTTCGGCGATGAGCGCGCGGGCGATCAGGCTGCGACCGCGCTCCCCCTGGGAGAGGGTGGGCCAGCGGGCATCGGCCTTACCGGACAGGCCGACCGTGGCGATCATGTCGTCGGCGCGGCGAAGGTCGTCCGGGGTAGGGGTCCAACGCAGGGGGAGGTCGATGGTGGCGGTGATTCCGGTGAGCACCACTTCGCGCACGCTCAGCGGTGTCCTTAGTGGGTGGCGCGGGTTGACATGGCCGATATCGCGGCGCAATCGCTGTAGTTCCACTCGGCCCAGTTGTTGCCCGAGCACGCGAACCGTACCGGAGGTGGGAAATGTGACGGCGCCGCAGAAACCGAGCAGAGTGCTCTTTCCTGCCCCGTTCGGGCCGAGCAGTGCCCAGTGTTCCCCGGCGCGCACGGTGAGGGAGATGCCGTGGATGATCTGTTTGCCCTCGCGGCGAAACGTCACATCGGTCAGTTCCAGCACCGGTTCGGTGTTCACGGGTGTATCTCCTTCGGGGTGTCCGGGTTCCGAACGCACGGGCGACGTTCGGCGTGGGTGGGTGTGCCGCTCAGATGAGTGCCTCTTTCAGGGCGGACAGGTGACCGCGGCCGGCTTCGGCGGCCGCGGCGGGATCGCGGCGGGCGATCGCGTCGGCAAGATCCCGATGTGCGGCGTGGTCGGCCGATTCGGAGGTCATGGGACGGATTTTCAGCATGTCGATCATGGCCGGCCGCAGGCGGGGCAGGAATGTGTCGAAAATCTGGGTGAGCACATCGTTGTGGGCGGCGGCGACAACCGCCCGGTGGAAGGCCATATCGGCATCCACGAGTTCGGCGGTGGACAGGCCGGCGACGGCCCGACCGGCCAGGGTGCGGCGGATCGTCCGCAGATCGGCCGGGGTGCGGCGGACGGCGGCCAGGGCGGCCGCCTCGGACTCGATGGCGATCCGGGCCTCGATCACCGAGACGATGCCGGCGCGGCGCAGCAGGGTGTCCCAGTCGTCGGGGACGTCCAGCGCGGTGACGAACACCCCCGCTCCCTGTCGGCTGTCGAGCACACCTCGGCCGGCAAGTTCTCGAATGGCCTCGCGGAGTGTGGAGCGACCCACCCCCAGCTGCGCGGCGAGGGTGGTTTCGCCCGGTAGCCGGTGGCCGAGTGGCCACTCACCGGCGCGAATCCGTGTCAGCAGGAGTTCGGCGGCCTGGGCGGCGAGTGGATGGCGACGTACCCGAGCCGGGGGTGCGGGGTCGGGTCCGATACCGCGCGTGGCCATATCACCTCTCTGCTTGTCTGAGGAGTTTCGATCGGCTACATTCTAGCCACCATGACGCGCACCATGCTTCTCCTCGGCTGCCACGGCGGGGTCTGACCGACCGGCCCCCTGCCGTGGGGTCCTGTCGCGGCCGGTCGCCCATCGCTGTCACCGACCGAGGACAGAACATGAGCACACGCGCTTTCCCAACCATCGCCACCCCCGCCGGTGCGGTTCCGTCGGACGCTCCCGCCTGGAACCGGCAGCGGCACTCACAGATGTCGTCGCACCGCTACCGCAATGTCCACGAGCGGGTGGAGGTGCCGTCGCTCGACCGGGAATGGCCCCACGCGCGAATCACCCGCGCACCGCTGTGGGTACCCGTCGACCTGCGCGACGGTAATCAGGCCCTGGCCGAACCCATGGACCCCGAGCGCAAACGGCGCTTCTTCGAACTGCTGGTTGCCATGGGCTACAAGGAGATCGAGGTCGGATACCCCTCCGCCTCGCAAACCGACTTCGATTTCGTCCGGTTGCTCGTCGAGACCGATCTCGCCCCCGACGACGTCACGATCGTGGTGTTCACCCCTGCCCGGCGGGAACTGATCGAACGCACCGTCGCGGCGGTGCGCGGGATGCGCAACGAGGTCGTGATCCACCTGTACACCGCCACCGCGCCCACCTGGCGCGAGGTGGTGCTGGGCATGGACCGTGCCCGGGTGCGAGAACTGATCCTGGCCGGCGGCCGCGATGTGCTCGAACTCGCCGGTGATCTGCCGAATACCCGGTTCGAGTTCTCCCCGGAGGTGTTCAACCTCACCGAACCGGACTATGTCCTGGATATCTGTGACCGCATGACCGAACTGTGGGATGCCGACCCGCAGCGGCCGGTAATCCTGAACCTGCCCGCCACCGTGGAGGTCGCGACCCCCAACGTGTACGCCGACCAGATCGAATACATGCATCGCAATCTGCGCCGTCGCGACAGCGTGATCCTGTCGGTGCACCCGCACAACGACCGTGGAACCGGTATCGCCTGCGCGGAGCTCGCGCTCCTGGCCGGAGCGGAACGGGTGGAGGGCTGTGTGTTCGGCAACGGCGAGCGCACCGGCAATGTCGATATCGCCACGCTCGCGTTGAACCTGCATGCGCAGGGGGTGGACCCGATGATCGACTTCTCCGATATCGACGAGATCCGCCGCGTCGTCGAATACTGCACCCGGCTGCCGATCCACGCCCGACACCCGTATGTCGGCGATCTCGTGCACACGGCGTTCTCCGGTACCCACCAGGACGCGATCAAGAAGGGGATGGCCGAGCACCACGCCCGATCCGCGGCCACCGGCGTACCGGAACGTGAGCTCGATTGGCGGGTGCCTTATCTGCCGATCGACCCGGCCGATATCGGTCGCGACTACGCGGCCGTCATCCGGGTGAACTCCCAGTCCGGCAAGGGGGGTATCGCCTATCTGCTGCACACCGAGTACGGATTGGAATTGCCGCGTCGGCTGCAGATCGATTTCGCCCGTAAGGTCCAGTCCCATGCCGACAGCACGGGACTGGAGATCACCGCGGCCGAATTGCGGGAGCTGTTCGACTCGGCCTATCTCGATGCCCCCGATCACGCGCCGGTGGTATTGAAGGACCGGCGCAGCACCGGCGGCGACACCGAAATCACCCTCGTGGTCGACGGGACCACTCGGGTCGGCACCTATCGGAGCGCCGATCCGGTCGCCGCCCTCACCGAGGCATTGGCCGCCGCCGGGTACCCGGTCGAGATCCTGGAGGCGACCCGGCAGTCGGTTGCCACGGCGACCGAGCGGTATGCCATCACCTACCTGGAGTATCGGCGTGGAAGTGCCGTCGAATGGACTTGCGGCCGAGGGGAATCCGAGGAAGTGTCCGCTCTGGACGCGGTGATCCGAGCGGCCAATCGGACGGCCGTCGCGGTCGGTTGAGAGGATCCCGTCGATGAGCGCGCCCGCGCACGCCGGCTGCGCGTGAACGGGCGTGGTCCCGGGATTTCGAAACGGCCGAAAAGCGCGCTCCAGGGGATACATCGGAAAGTGCCGTGCGAATATCGAAGTCGTGAGCCGATTTCGGATGTCGACGATCGCGAATCGGGCCGGGCGTCGTAGGTGTTATGGCCGGAATCGCCGTGGCGGCCGAACGCCACGGTGTCACGATACGGGCAATGCCCGGCCTGGATCTGGGGAGGGCCGGCCGATTTGGCCGAAGAATGCGCCACCTGGGCTGTGCGGTATCGGGATCGGGGCATTGTCGGGCTGGATGCCGGTGGCAACGAACCGGGGCGCGGTGATGTCTCGCAGTTCGATCGGGCGGTGGCCATTGCCCGCGACCTACCGCGCCGGGGTGGACGGTTCTCTGTGCGAGGATGCCGTGCGGCAGCAATTGCGTGAGGTCGGTGATGCGGCATTCGGTGCTCCACCCGACCGTATCCGGCACGAGCCATGTTGATCCCATCCGGCGGCGGCAGAATCTGCGGTTTGTCGCCGGCTCGAGCGCTGGTGATCACCGCACGCGTTGGCAGGCCACGGCCATCAAGGGCGAGGCGCATCCTGGTGCTCGGTCCGCCCTCCGATCGTCCGAGTGCTTCTCCGGAAACGTCTGTGGCGCCCCCTTTTTCCAGGCCCCGACAGCGTGCCGATGGGCTCGTATCACACTCCAATCGACCGAGACGACCCATGCGCCTCGCCGACCGAATCGTCCTTGACGATCACTTCACCGAGGACCTTCTGCCAGGTCCTATCAGCGGTCCAGGTCCGTAACCGCTCATGCGCGGTTTTCCACGGTCCGTACCGTCTTCCTTTCCACGCGGATCTCCGCCCGCAGCAGTGCTGGACAGCAGGCGTTAAGTCGAGGTTAAGCCGATTACAAGCCGGCGCCACAACCGTGGTCGGCAGTTGGTATAGCGCAGGCTGGAGTTGACACAACATGAATCGACGTGCGAGCACGGCTATCGGGATTGCCGCAGTGGGAATCGTGGCCACAGGGCTACTGGCACCGCAGGCCGCCGCCGACCCCGCTCCGCAGCGACATACACTCGCGCCCGGTATCTGGTGCGTAGGGACGACCTGCCGCAACGACACCGATCGGACCTATCGTATCGACTGGGATGCGATCTGCTGGAATCTCGGAGCGACGCAGGAGTGGGTCACGGTCCCGGGGCAGCATACCTGGGTGGGACCGCACAACTGGGCGGGCCTGGACACCGAATGCCCAACCGAGCAGGAACCGGGCAGATGGGTGCAGGACCCGCCCTACTACTACAGTCCCTTCGATGGCCTGGGCTACTACAGGACTCCCCCACCGCGCTGGGAGTCCGGCGATGTTCACACGGGTGTGGTCCGGGATGCACGGTACACCGGTGCGGTTCCGGATGACTCGCAGCCTCCCGCCCCCTCACCGCTCGAATCCCTCCTGGGGCTTCCCAGCGGGTCCCTCCTGGGTCTTCCCAGCGGGTCGGCGGGCGGCTGAACGAGTCTCCTCGACGAGTCCGGAAGCTTTCTCCACCGGAGCGGATCGAGTCGTGTCGTCGAGGACGAAGTACCCGGTCGGGTCGGGGTTTCGGCAGTAATCGCCGAAACACGAGGACAAGGACTCGACCGGCGGTCACGCCGGCAAAGAACGTGCCTCGAAGTGTGGCCTCGGCGCTTCTCGTAGCTACCGACCGACGCCAGGCCCTGTCCGGTGATCCTCTGTGCCGGTTGGCGTCGGCTGTCATATGTGGTTGGTCGGGGCGAGTTGCCAGATCGTGTACAGGCGCAGATCGATCTCCTGCTACCGGTGTCGGGGCGGGATCGACGGCGGCGCGAGCACCGGCAGGTGACCGATGCGATCCTGTGAAACCACGAACCGGTGTTCCGTGGCGTGACCTGCCCGAACGACATGGACCGTGGAAGACCGCCCGTGAACGGCTTCGACCGTGGACCATTGACGGGGCCTGGTAGGCGATCCCGGCCGTGCCCCGATCGAGACGCCACTACGGCTGTGTCGGAATAACCCCTGGCTGATCCGGGAGTCGGGGCTCTTCGCCCGGCACCGGTCCGGTGACACCGGGCTGTCCGGCGGGGTCCGCGACAGGTGGCGGGCCCGGTGATTCCGGGGGCGCCGGTACGGGCGGTGGTCCCGGCGGGGGTGCAGGCGGGGCCGGTGGTGCCGGAGGCGGTGGTGGCGACGGAGGCGGCTGCGGGATCGGGGGTGTTTCGGCCGGCGCCGGGGGCGCCGCGGGCGGGTCCTCGCCGTTGTCCGGGTTCTCCGGACGCGGAGTCTCGGTGGGACCCGGCTCCTGGAATGGAGCCTGCGGCGGTGGAGTGCTCGGGGACTCACCGGGGGTGTGCGGAGATTCGTTCTCGGGTGCCCGTTGTGGGGGAGTCGTCTGGGTATGGGGGGAGCCGGCGTCGGACTCGGTTGCCGGTGGCTTCGCGGGAACATCGGGAGTGGGGGCCGAGCCGTTCGGCCCGCCGGCATCGGACGAGAGCAGATGAGGCGCGGATGCCGGGTGCGGTGGCGTGAGCGGCGCCGGGGCCTCCGGGACGGGTGGGGGTGGCGGAAGTGCCGGAACACCGGTGCCGGCCGCGGTGTAGGCGGGTTTGTACACCATGTTCATGGTGAGCACGGCCTCTTGACGCAGCGCCTCCTGCGCCATCTGCGCGTCGATGACGTTCGCGGCCTCGAGCAGCCGGGCGATGGTCCCGACCGGACCGGACGAGCCGGGCGGCACGACGGCCAGTTTGACCGCCTCGGCGGCGGCGGCCACCGCGCCCAGCCGGGTGCCGACCTGGGCGAGAACATCGGCCAGGTCGTTCACCGACTCGGCGAAACTCCGGGCGCTCGTGTAGGCGGCGTCGGCGGCCTCGCCTTCCCAACCCGCGGCGTTCATGACCCGTTCGACACTGTCGCGGGTGAGCGGGAACGAGGTGCGCAGGCCGGCGGCGGCCTGAAGCCACGCCCCGGAGGTGCGCAGGATCTCCACGGCATCCATCTGCTGGGTGGCGGCGTAGATGTCCTCGTGGCGCATGGATTCGAAATGCTCCATGGCGCTGATGTAGTTCGGGTCGGTGCCGGTCATCGCGGCATCCTCGCTTCCAGGGCGTGGATGGCCGCGGTATTGGCGGCGTCGGCCTCCTCGTACAGACCCCCGCTGATCAGGAAGGCCTCCTTCATCCGGTAAGCGGCCTCGATGTAGTGGTCGAGCAGGGCGGCCGCGTCGCGGGCCTTGTGGCCGAAACCGGCCTGCAACTGTTGTGCGGAGACCAGTCCGCCGAATCCACGGGGTTCGGCGGCCGATTCCAGACTCCGGCGCAGGAAGATCAGACGTTCGGCCTGCTGCTCGTAGAAGTCGGCGCAGCGACGGGCCGCATCCGGGTCGAATTCGACCGTCCCGGTATGCGCGGCCTGGCGAAACCGGGCGATATCGGCTCGGCTGTCCTCGATGCTCATGACAACACCCCTCCGTCGGTCGACTCAGGGTAACCGGAACCGGGTCCGCCGGGCAGGGGTGTGAACGACTCAGGAAGGGATGCGTTTCTGCAGGAGGTTTGCGATCTGTTCGGCGGATGCGGGCGCCATATGGACGTTTTCGTCGGTTCGCAGCAGGTAGCGGCCATCGTCCGCCACGTCCAACCAGGTGTAGTGCAACGGTGGGGGCGGGATGGGGCGGTCGAGTCGGGTCTCGATGCGGATATGTCCCCGAGCGGTGTGCCGGGCCCGAAGCAGCCTGCGGATCCGTGGTGCGGCGGGATCGGTGGGGACGACGGTTTCCTCGTCCCGGACCGCCGTCGCCGAGGCCGTGCGGGACGGTTGGCGTCCCGGTGGGGCGGCCGGGAGCAGGGCGGTGAAGCGGGTGCCGAGCCGGGAGCTGTGGCCGATGGATACCCGGACCGACCCGCCGAAGTCGGGTGTCCGGCCCGGTTCCTGGACGGCGAGGACCGCGCGGTCGTAGACGGTGCAGGCCAGGGCGCGGATCTCACCGCTCGGCCCGGCGGTCTCGCCGATGGCGACCATCCGGGTGTGCGGTGCGGCGAGAATGCGCAGACAGGCGGACAGATCGGGATCGCCGCCGAGGGGTAGACGTCGGTCGAGTTCGGCGCGCAGGACCTCGGCATCGCGATCGGTGCGGGGAGTTTCCAGAATCCGCAACGGGTACGGGATGCGGTCCAGGTCGGTTTCGCGCCAGATATGGGCGAATTCGTCGGGTGTGAAGGTCCAATTCATACCACTCGTCCCTTCGTCGACTCCGCCGTCACCACCACCGAGCCCTCCACAGCCTAACGGGCCGGTGACAGGTCCACGAATATGTCGGTGTGGCCGTGCGAAACGGTCTTTTGCGGTACGGTCGCGCCAGGGATCTCCCTTGTGACGCAGTGTCGATGCCCGAGATCTCGAAGGCCGACACAAGTCCCGAACACCCGATACCCCGCGCCCTCTCGGGTCGACTCGAAAAGGGAGTCCTCGACGGTACGGCGATCGGAATGGAGGCCGGCGTGCAGGTTCTCGGACCGTGGAGCGACGCGGTTTCGGTGGCGACCTCGGGCGGCAGGACGAGCGAGAGTCTGTACACATTACAAACGGCCGGTCTCCGAGTGCCGGAGTGGGCCGTGCTCGGGACCGAGGTATTCGCGGCCTTTCTCACCGATGTGCCGTCGACCGTGCTCGATGGCGGACCGGAACGCGGAAAGGTCTCCGCGGTGGGCGGGCTCGACGAGTGGATTTCGACGTATGCCCGGGTGCCGGATTCGGCGGCGGCACTGGCCGCCGCCGCTCGAATACGGGCCGCCATCATCGACACCGAGTTGCCCGAGTCGGTTCGGGCGGTGGTGGTCGAGGCGTATCAACGGGTCGGCGGCGGGGCGGTTGCGGTGCGTCCATCGGTGGTGGGAGAAGAAGACAGCGACGACTCGTATGCGGGGGTGTTCGACGCTTTTCTCGATGTCGATGGGGTGGACGCCGTATTGCGTCGGGTGCGGGACTGCTGGGCCTCGGTCTTCTCCGAACGGTCCGTGCGGTACGCGTTCACCCGCGGGCGGCCTCCGGTCACGCGGATCGCGGTGGTGTTGCAGCGGTTGGTGGCGGCGCGGGCGAGCGGGACCGTGTCCACCGCGAATCCGGTGACGGGAACCGCGGACGAGTCGGTGATCAGCGTGGTCTACGGGTCGGGAGCGGAGGCGGTCGACGCCGATTCGGTGGTGGTGGACGCGGCCGGGGCCGTGGTGCGGACAGCGGTGGGCGACCGGAATGTCGCGTACCACCCCATCGGAGAAGACGGTGTGGTGACCGAGAAACTTCTCGCCGAGCGACGTGGGAAGCCGGTATTGACCGATTCCGAGGTCGGCGAATTGGTCGAGCGTGCCAGGACGGCGGCCGCTCGTCTCGGAAGCCCGCAGGAGATCGAATGGGCGCTCGACGTGGACGGATTCTGGTTTCCGCGGACCTGCCCGATCACCGCGTCCGCTGCCGGGAGTCCGGGTGAAGTGCCACCGGCCGTGGAGGTTTCACTCGCGCCCGGGCGGGCGACAGGTGCACCGGACAGCGGCGCTACCGGTCCGCCGGCCGCCGTCGACCGCGAAACGGTGCGGCGGGCTCGGATCATGGGCGCCGGGGAAGACCTGTCTGCCGGTGAGTCACGGATCTGGGACGATTTCCCCCTCGTCGAGGGTTTCGATGGCACAACCTCACCGCTCACCTTCACCACCGTCGCCGATATCCACGGCCGGATGTACCGCGAGTACATGGCGTCGTTGGGAGTGCCCGACGAACAACTCCGACAGGCCGACGACTGGACCCCCCACCTGTTCGGGTACTTCCACGGCCGGATCTACTACAACCTGCTGCACTGGTATCGCGCGATGGGCATCGCACCCGGTGGTTCGCTTGCCCGAAGGGCACTCGCGGCCATGTTCGGGGTGCCCGAGCCGATCCCCGAAGATATGGCGAAAACCCTGCGTCCCTTCGTTTTCCGGAATCCGTTCGAACGGTTTCGGATACGAGCGGTCGTCACCGCGACCTTCATTCGGCGATTCTTCGAAATCGATGTGCTGATGCGGCGGTTCCGCACCGACTTCCACCGGGTCTACGACCGCTTCGACGCCATCGAATACCGCGATGCCGCGCAGGCCTACGCGGTCTACCGTCGGGTGGATCGCGATCTGGTGCGCCGTTGGGGTCCGTTGTTGGTGCTCGACGCCATCCTGCTGACCTGTATCGGCCTGCTGACCCGGCTGTTCCTGCCGAACATCCCCACGTGGCCGCTGCTCGAACCGATGGGGCCGGACCTGGATGTCGAATCGGCCGAACCCACCCGCGCTCTGACCGCATTGGCCCGGACCGCCCACGCCGATCCCGCGCTGGTCGAACTGCTGAACACCACCGATCCCCGGGACGGCTATCGGGCATTGCGCGAGGCGGGCCGGACGGACTTCCTCGCGGAGATCGAAACCTACCTGGATCGTTACGGCCATTACGCTCCGATGGAGCCGAAACTGGAGGTTCCGGATCCACGGGAGGATCCGTCGGTCCTGTTTGTCATGCTGCGCAGCGCGTTGGCGCGGGTCGGGGAGATCGAATGCGGTCTGGATTCCGCCGGCCGCCGTGCCGCCGCTCCGGCCTATCCGGACACCCACCTGCGTGGGATCCGCCGTCTCCTCTACGACCGGCTGTGGGCCAAGACCACCCGCTGTATCGCGTACCGGGAGCAGTTGCGCTTCTGTCGGGCTCGGGCCTTCGGTACGGTGCGGCGGATTATTCGGGTAATGGGCCGGGACCTGTTCGAACGCGGAATCGTCGATGATCCCGCCGATGTTTTCTACCTGACCGAGGCGGAACTGCGCGGTTGTTACGAGGGGGCGTCCACCGATCGGTTGCACGAGCTGGTCACCACGCGCAAGGCGCTGCGGACCCGCGACGCCGAACTGGCCGCACCGGCTCGTTTCACCACGGTGGGGCCGACGTTCGCATGGGCCGAATCGGCGGCCCCGGGATGGGTGCCGACCGCCGATATCCCGGCCGCGCCCGTCGGGACGGTATTCACCGGTACACCGTCGGCGGCGGGAGTGGTGGAGGGAATGGCGGTGGTGTCGGCCGAACCCCGGGATGCGGCGGGCGGGATTCTGGTCGCCCATCGTGCCGATCCGAGGTGGGTGGCGGTACTGCCCTCGGTCTCGGCGCTGGTGATCGAACGCTCCGGCCCGCTCACCCATATCGCGATCGTCGCCCGGGAACTCGGGGTGCCGACCGTGGTGCGGGTGTCCGGGGCCGTGACGAGGCTACGTACCGGAATGCGAATTCGGGTCGACGGCGGAGCCGGAACGGTTACCGTGTTGTCCGAAGGAGAGCACGATCGTGGTATCTGAGGAAGTGGGTCGCGGGCTCGGCGACCAGGGGGCCGATGTGCAGATGAGGGCGCCGTGCCGTGGTGAGGTGACCGGGGCGCGAAAACCACCGGTTTCCACCGATGCGGAGGCGATGCGGGCATTGCTGTCCCGGCTCACCCCACAGCGGGCGAAGGTGGAGGCGTATCTGGGCGATACCTACGTCCTGGAGAGTGTGGAACAGCTGAGTCGTTTGCGGGTGGACCCCGCGACCTTCGCCACCGGCCATTCGTTGTTACTGCTCAAACCCGAGGCGATTGTGGCGCGAGCGGTGGAGAGAACCTTGAAATGGTTGGGCGACAACGGTTATCGCGTACTCGATGCGGCGGCCGTTCCGGTCGACCGGCATCTGGTGCTCGCGCTGTGGTATTACGCCTGGAATATCGTCTCTCCCGAACGGCGTCGGCTGGTCGACCTGTCGGTCGATATCTCCGATGCCCTGGTGTTGGTGGTGACCGGCTCCGATGGGGAGTTGCCCGTTCCGGTCCGCTTGGCGGCCGCCGCGGGTGCCGTCGACCCGCCGCGGCGCAAGCCGGGTGAACTGCGGTATCTGCTGGGACGGCACGACCATCCGTTGGATCTCGTACACACCCCCGACGACCCCGCCGACGTATTGCGCGAAATGGCGATCTATTTCTCCGAGGCGCGGCGCGCGCAGGTCGTGGTGCGCTCCTACACCGGCGCGGACGGTCGGGAGGCCGCCCGCGCGGCGGCCGACCGGCTCTATGCGCGGACCTCGGCCCGATCATTCGATCGTTCGGCCGCGTTGGAGCGCGTCCTGCGTGCCTTCGACCGTGACGGTGCGCCGATACCAAGGGATTTCGATCCCCGCTCCGATGCCGATTGCGCTGCCCTGCTGGCCCGGGCCTGGGCCGAGGAGCGGGAGCTGGATCCGTGGTCGGTGATCGTGCTCGGCTCGTGTGTGCTGCCTATGCGGGCCGGCGCCGGGCCGCAGACCTTGGCTCCGGTCACCGTCTCCGACTGGTCGGCGGGCCGGGAATGAGGCCGGTGCCGCACCTGCGGCGCGGGTCGCGGATGGGGTGTGGACCCGGGCGGTGTTCTTCGGAAAAACGGTGAGCGGTATCGTCCCGGTATGTCCCAGCGCGTCATTCGGATCGCCACCCGGTCCAGTCCCATGGCCGTGGCCCAGGCCGAGCAGGTGGCGGAGGGCCTCGCGGAATTCGGGGTGGAATCCGAACTGGTGAAGGTCACCTCGGCCGGTGACCGTTGGATGGGTGATCTGTCGAAACTGGGCGGTAAAGGGGCGTTCGTCAAAGAGATCGACGACGCGCTGCTGCACGGTGACGCGGATCTGGCCGTGCACTGTCTCAAGGACATTCCCGGCGATATTCCCATTCCGCCGGGGCTGGCGTTCGCCGGATTTCCGCCGCGCGAGGATGTGCGGGACGCGATCATCACCCGCGACGGCCGACCATTGGCCGAACTACCCGAGACGGCGGTGATCGGCACCAGCTCGGTCCGACGTGCCGCGCAACTGCGCCTGCACTACCCGCATCTGACGGTGAAGCCGTTGCGCGGCAATATCAATACCCGCCTCGCTCGGCTGGAGGCGGGGCATTACGACGCCCTCGTCGCGGCGGTGGCGGGTCTGCATCGGGTGGGCAGGCCGGAACGTATTGCCGAGATACTGCCCATCGAGGTCATGTGCCCGCCCATCGGCGCCGGCATCATCGCTCTCGTCTGCCGGGACGACGACACCGAACTGCTCGAGCTGGCCGGTCGGCTCGACGATCCGACCACCCGCCGCCGTGCCGACGCCGAACGGGCCATGCTGCACGCCCTACAGGGCCATTGCAATTCGCCCATCGCCGGTGTCTGCACCGTCGAGGCGACGGGACGGCTCTCGTTGCGCGGCAAGGTGTTCGACCTCGACGGCACGCGGTGGTTGGATTCGCACCATTGGGGTGTGCCGGAGGATCCGCAGGCTCTGGGCTTCTTCGTCGGCTCGGATCTGTTGCGCCAGGGCGCGCGCGCACTCATTGATTCCATACCTCACTGATCCACACCGCACTGATCCATACCGCACCGAACCGCTCCCGATTCGCGTCACCCGGTCTCGCGGGCCGGGGTGTCGGCTCGGGCGCGGTGTCGGGTGGGTGTCGTCGTTGTGGCACACAGTAGTTCGCGAAATCATCCTATGATTATTCGCGAAAGCTGTCGTACCGCAATGATCGAGCTGAAATTAAACCTATATATGATGGCGTGTTTGAGACATCGACCGCTATTCGAATTCGAGAGTTCGGATATATAACCGCTGGTATTCCGCCGTATTTCCGATGAATGGTAAGTGAGCGACTATTCGCATGTTGTTACGGCGGTGGTAGCGTCGTGAAATGGGCGTTATGCTCGGCCGCGTATCCGAAACCGTCCGTCGGAGCCGGTTTTTCGCGAGTTTGGAAAATTGATTCGTGGTGGGGTGCCGTCACGAAGTAGGCAGGGGAGTTGGGGCCGTGGCCGAGTCGTCGCTTTCACCGGCCATCCGTGAGATCACGGATCGCTCCCCGATCATATGGCAGGGACCGCTACCGGCGCTCGGGGTATGCGTATTGGTGAGTACGGGCCCCATTGTGGCCGCGATTGTTTCGGTGCCCGAATCCGTGCGAGTGTTGACCACGGTCTGGATGACCATCGCCGCCGCACTCGTCTGCGCCGCGGTGACCGCCGCGGTGTATTTCCGGGGGGTGGCGCGTGCCGCCGAGGCCGAGGCAGTGGCGGCGAACGTTCGCGCTGCCGACGCCGAGGCCCGGGCCGCCGTCATCGTGGAATCCGCGGCCGCCCGACAGGCCGAGGCGAAGGCCAGTGAACGACGGCGCGCAGCCGCGACCGCGGCGATGGCGAACGCCGCCGGCCGTATGCAGGCCATGACAACCGGCATGCTCGCCACGCTCCGAGACCTCGAACACCGGTATTCCGAACACGAAGTACTCGCCGACCTGCTGAAACTGGACCACGATACGGCACGGGCCGGACGACTCGCCGACAGTATCGCCATCCTCAGCGGTGCCCGCACCGGCCGACGCTGGGCCAAACCTATCGAAATGGAACGCGTCCTGCGGGCCGCCATGGGACGGGTGAGCGGGTACCAGCGGGTGCGGTTGCGCGCCGTCGCCGCTATCGCGGTGGTCGGACACGCCGCCGAGGGTGTGATCCACGCGCTGGCCGAACTCGTCGACAACGCCTGCCAATTCTCCCCACCCACCACCGAGGTCCACATCTACGCCGCCGAGGTCCCGGCCGGGGTGGTGGTCACCATCGAGGACAGCGGGCTCGTGATGAGCGAAACGGCATTGCGGCGCGCACAGGAGACGGTATCCGGGAAAACCGAATCGTCCGCCGACGCGATCCAGGACCTCTCCTCGCTCAACGGCACCCGATTCGGTCTCGCCGTGGTCGGCCGGCTGGCCCGCAAACACGGGCTCACCGTCAACTATCGGCCCTCGGCCCTGGGCGGAACGGCCGCCGTGGTGGTCATCCCTCGCGAACTCACCACCCGGCCGGAGAACCGCCCCCAGACCGTTCGGCCGCAGCCCCAGGCCTTCGCCCCGCCGGAATCACCCGAATCACCCGACCCGGCGAGCGTCGCCGATCCGGTGACCGAGAAGTACCGGCCGGTGAGCGTGGTGAAACCGGCCGATCGAGCCCACGGGACACATGGTTTTCCGGCGCCCCCGGGACCGCCTCATCCCCGGACCGCCCCCGGCGTGTCCCCCGTCGGGGCGCAGGGCTCCCCATCCACCACACCCGTGCTCCCGCAACGTCGCCGCGGCCACACACTCGCCGCCGCGCATCCCGAGGGTCTACCCGCCCCCGCCCCGGCCGGCGTACCCATGCCGGTTCACCCGCCGTCACCTTCGGCGCTGGGGGCATTTCAACGCGCAGTAACCGGTCGCGGCAACGAGGCCGCGGTGCCGTCCCCCAGTTCCCAGTTCGACGCTCGGGAGAACCAATGACGACCGCATCGGACCCATACCGGCTGGATTGGCTGCTCCAGCGTCTGTTGGACACCACTCCGCACACTCGACACGCTCTGCTGGTCGCCTCCGACGGAATTCGGATCTGTCACACCTCCGGGCTGGCGGTGGAGCAGGCCGACCGTCTCTCCGCCATCGCCGCCGGTATCCAGGCCCTGGCCGCCGGCGCCGCGGCCGATTTCGGCGCCGGACGCGGCGGGGTGCGGCAGTCCATGACCGAATTCGACGGTGGGATCCTGTTCGTGGTCGGTACCGGATTGGGTGCCCAGATTGCGGTCCTGTCGGATGAGGAGGCCGACGCCGGACTGGTGGGGGCGCAGATGGCCGCGCTGGTCGAACAGGTGGGGGAGCATCTGACGGTTCCGCCGCGAGTAGGCGGGGCGAGCGCGCTATGACCCGGCACGGCCGCGTGAACCAACCCGGCCGCGACGACGTCCCCGACCGTTTCTACACGCTCACCGGTGGTCGCGCCTATACCGACACCGACGCCTTCGACGTCGTGACGTTGGTGGTGAGCGAATGCGACCCGACCCCGGGGATGCCGTCCGAACACGCGGCGATTCTGAGTATGTGTCAGGCCCCCACCGCGGTCGTGGAGATCGCGGCCGAGCTGCGTCTGCCCGTCGGTATCACCATGGTGCTGCTGTCGGATCTGCTGCACGCGGGTCGGATCACCGTCCGTCATCCCACCCCCGTCGTCCCCGACGAGCACGGGTATGCCGTGCCCGACCGGGGCACCCTCGAGAAGGTGCTCGTTGGATTACGTAGCCTATGACAGTCGCCCGACCCGAGCCCAGTTCCCGCTCCACGATACCGCTCGGTATCCGCTGAAGATCGTCGTCGTCGGCGGTTTCGGGGTCGGTAAGACCACCCTGGTGCGTTCGGTCAGCGAAATCCTGCCGTTGGACACCGAAGCGGTGATGACCGACGCCGGTGCGGGGGTCGACGATATCTCCGGGGTTGCCGAGAAACGCAGTACCACGGTCGCCTTCGACTTCGGGCGGATCACCCTGTCGCCCCAGCATGTGTTGTACGTATTCGGCGCACCCGGCCAGGAACGGTTCTGGTTCCTGTGGGATCAACTGTTCGCGGGCGCCCTCGGCGCGGTGGTGCTGGTGGATCCGCGGCGCATCGCCGATTCCTGGTACGCCATCGACCGACTGGAATACCAACACACCCCGTTCGTAGTGGCCTGCAACAACTTCGAACCCATATCACCTCGACCCGCGGAGATCCGCGCGGCGCTGGACCTGGACCCCGACGTACCGCTGGTCGACTGCGACGCCCGCTCCCGCGGATCGTGCAAACAGGTCCTGATCACCCTGGTCGAACACCTGATGACGCGCGTGACCTCGTCCGCCGGATCGGAGCCACTGTCGTGACCTATTTCGAAACCGAGCCTTCCCCGACCGAGGAGATACCGCGCGCCGCGGACTACCCCGCCCAACGGGACGACGCGATCCTGTTGGACGGACCCGGATTCCACACCGATCCGCATCGCCTCTACACCCGGATGCGGGGCGAACACGGTCCGGTGGTGGCCGTGGAACTCCCGGGCGGTATTCCGGCCTGGCTGGTGATCGGCTACCGCGAACTGCATCAGGTGACCACCGACCCGGATCTGTTCACCCGCGACCGCACCCTGTGGAATCAGTGGTCGAAGATTCCGCCGGACTGGCAACTGTTACCCATGGTCGGTGCCCCGAGTCCAGGAATCTATCACTGTGGCAATATCGAGCACCGCCGCCATGTGGCAATGGTCGATTCCGCCCTGGAATCGGTCGACCCGTTCGCATTGCGCGCCATCTGCGAGCAGTTGGCCGACCGGCTCGTCGACGGTTTCTGTGGTCGTGGCCAGGCCGATGTGGTGGCCGAATTCGCCGAACCGCTTCCGGTTCTGGTGCTGTCCTGGATTCTCGGTGTTTCCGAGGACGACGGTCCTCGCCTGGCGCGGACCATGAAGGCCCTTGCCGACGGTGGAGCCGACGCCCTCGTCGCGTATCAGCATTTCATCGACCATATGCAACAGTTGCTGCAGGAGAGACAGGCACATCCCGGCGACGATCTGGTGTCGCGGATGCTTGCCCACCCCGAACCGTTCAGCGACGAGGAATACCGCCTGGATCTGCAGGCGATCACCGCGGCCGGACATCTACCGACCGCCGACTGGATCGGCAACTCGGTGCGATTGATGCTCACCGACGAACGTTTCGCCGTCGCGCTCGGCGGTGCCCGACACAGTATCGGGCAGGCCATGAATGAGGTGCTGTGGGAGGACACACCCACCCAGATCCTCGTCGGCCGCTGGGCCTCCCGCGATACCCGGCTCGGAGACAAGACCATCTACGCCGGCGATATGGTGCTGCTGGGTCTGGCCGGCGCCAACGCCGACCCACATATCCGACAGCACACCGGCGACGGCGTCGAGCCCACCCATTCCGGCAACGCCGCGCATTTCGCTTTCGGCCACGGCGAATTCCGTTGCCCCTACCCCGCCCAACAGATCGCGGAGATCATCGCCCGAACCGGTATCGAGGTGCTGCTCGATCGGCTACCCGACCTGGATCTGGCCGTACCCGAGCGCGAGTTGCAGCGCCGCCCCTCACCGTTTCTGCGCGGAATGACCTCGCTACCGGTTGTTTTCACCCCTGTTCCCGCTGTCGGAGGTCGACCATGAGTTCACAATGTCCGCACGCCCTGACCATCGATCCCATGGTCGCCGACCTGGCGGGGGAGACACGGCAACTCGGCGCGGGTCCGGCACTGGCCCGAATCGAACTGCTCGGGGTGCCCGCCTGGACCGTCACCCGACACCAGGTGGCCCGTCGAATGCTCACCGACACCCGACTGGTCAAGGACATCAATGCCTGGTCGTTGTGGCAGACCGGGGTGGTGACCCGTCAGTGGCCGCTGATCGGCATGATCGATGCGGGCCGCTCCATGTTCACCGTCGACGGCCCCGAACACCGTCGGTTGCGGATCAAGACCACCAAGGCATTGGGTCCCCGCCGTCTCGGCACCCTGCGGTCACGAATCGAGCAGATCACCGCCGAACTCCTCGACGACCTCGCCGCCGCCGGATCCGACGGCGCGGTGGTGGACCTGAAATCGGTCTTCGCCTATCCGTTGCCCATGCGGGTGATCGGTGAGCTCATGGGCGTCGATCCCGCCGACCAGAACATGCTGCTGACCTCCTACAAGGCGTTCTTCTCTTTGCTCACCCCGCACGAGGAGCGCCTACGGGTGCTGGCCGAACTCGACGAGTACTACGCCCGGATGGTGCGCGCCAAAACCGCCGCCCCCACCGACGATCTCACCTCCGATTTCATCCACGACACCGAGCCGGGTATCGAACCCCTCACCGAGGAAGAGGTCATCGGTAATCTCGAGGCGCTGGTTGCCGCCGGCCACGAGACCACCGTCAGTCTGATCCTCACCACCGTCCGCGCCCTGCTCACCCATCCCGACCAACTGCGGCTGGTACGTGATGGTGACTACCCGTGGGAGGCAGCGATCGAGGAGACTCTGCGCTGGGACGGTCCGGTCAACCATCTGCTCATGCGGTTCGCCACCGAGGACATCACCGTCGAGGACACCACCATCGAAAAGGGGGAGGGCGTCGTCATCTCCTATCGGGCGATCGGTCGCGATACCGAGGTCCACGGCCCTGACGCCGACGATTTCGATATCACCCGTCCCACCGCGAATCGCAATATCTCCTTCGGCTACGGCCCGCATATCTGCCCCGGCGCGGCCCTGGCCCGCCTCGAGGCCCGGATCGCGCTACCCGCGCTGTTCGAGCGCTTCCCCGATCTGCGGCTCGCGGTGCCGGTGGAGGAGATCGTGAACCTTCCGGTGCTCACTCAGAACGATCTGGCGGCGTTCCCCATTCGGCTCGGTATCTGAGCGGCGATCGTGACCCGAGGATCGGTTTCCCGGCGTGTCACCCCCGGCCCGAGATCCGGTTCGCCCTACCCGAGTGTTTCCCGGCTCCGCGACTCGCCGATCCCGGTGCGCCATCTCCCGAATCGGTAGAATCACCGGTCCGGGGCACACCGGCAGCATGTGGCCATCGCCCGATCCGGACCGGCCACAGGCCGATCGAATTCGGTGGAACCGCCCCGACACAACGCATGTGCCTTTTCTGCGGCTCCCCGTCGTCGTGGTCGTCGGATACTCCGTGCACTGACCGGTTGTTCACCTGATTCGGGAGTACCACATATCGATTAGCCTCCGGAATCGGTGTCCGGTTGTGCACGCCGGACCCGGGGCAGGATGCGCGCAGGACAGTGATACCGGATGCGGTTTCCACAGTGCTGTCCTTCGGTGCTCCGTGATCGGCGCTGTTCTCCACTCCGATGAATTCACCGAGGAATTCCCGCCATGTAGGGCCCGGCGGTGGCGGTCACCGGTGTGCCGTCGGCGTCGAGCGCGTCGGTGTAGATCACGATTCGATTGGGAAAATGGCGGTACCGGAGATCTTTGTTTTCCAGACAGCACAACGTAATGGAGTTCGCCGCACGCTGTACTGGTGTATCGCCGCAGTCGGACTGCTATACGCACCATTGGCATTCGGCTATGCATGGCATCTTTTCGCGTCGGAGACACCGCGGCTGCACGATGCCGTCACCGGTCTCGTCGCCGGTCGGGAATATGCGGTCGGACAATATTCGGTCGAGTGGGTACGTGCCGATGACTACGCTGCTCACCCGGTTTTGATATTGCTGCACACCTCCCTCGGTGCGCTGGCCCTGACGCTGATATGGCCGCAGATGTCGCATACCATAAGGACCCGGCGACCGACCGTGCACCGGTGGACCGGCCGGGTGTACTTCGTACTGATGGCCGCAAGTATGGGGGCGGCCATCACTTTTCTGCTGCTACGCCCGCCCGCCGATTATCCGGGCTTCACCGCATTCGATCTGCAACTGTGGACGCTTGCTCTGGCAACATTGTGCACAGGTGGATTGGCGCTTCGGGCGATCCGACACGGCGATATCCTCACCCACCGGGCCTGGATGGGATTCCATACAGCGTTGATGATGACCGCACCGCTGCTACGGATATTGTGGATTATCCTGGCACCGTTACGGCCGGAATACCATCTGCTGACAAATCTCGGTGCCGGGTCGATCATGCTCGGAGTAATCGCGCCGGCCGGTGGGGCCGTGGCTTTCATGCTGACCGTTCGTAGCCGTGAACACGACGACGAGCAGCAATGCGGTCCGGCGATAT
Organism: Nocardia paucivorans NBRC 100373; assembly: GCF_000308675.1. Lineage (GTDB taxonomy): Bacteria > Actinomycetota > Actinomycetes > Mycobacteriales > Mycobacteriaceae > Nocardia > Nocardia paucivorans. Next base: position 40,180 of record NZ_BAGE01000030.1, read on the forward strand.
ACGTGGTTCTGGTCGCGACGGCGGTGATCGGTTCGTTCCTTTTCGCGACGTATCACCGACCGCTGCTCGCCATGGGACGCACCGATCTGCTGAGTGTTCACCTGGTGCCGGCCTGGGTGTATCTGCTGATCTGTGCGGTCGGGGTTGCTCGGGCGCGTCGCGCCGGCCTCCTGTCGCGAGAACGACTGTGGCGGTGGATGATGACCGGTGCCGCATCGGCTTCCGCGGCCGCCGCGTTCGTCGGCATCGTCCGCGATGCCCACTACGACAATATGGACGGTTTCGCCGCCGGCGCCATGATCGGTCCGGCTCTTCCCATCACTGTATCGTTCGCACTGGGCGTGCGGTATGTGGCGAATGCGTGGCAGGCCCTGGATCGCCCCCGTGCCGAGCAGGCGATGTCACTCGACCGAATGGAGGTCGAGGGCGCATGAGGTTACCCACGCTGGGAAATGTGCAGGCAGGCCGGTTCTGGGGGCGAGTCGCGAAGACGAGCGCGGGGATTACGATCGTGGCAGCGGCGATCGGGATTGCGGGCCCGCGTGGTGCGGCGCCATGGTGGTGGTTCTGCGTTCTCGGCGTCGTCTCCTGGAGCGTATGGCTCGGGGCAGCTCTGCTGCAACGGCGATCGCATATCGCCGAGCTCAGCTGTTCGGGCATATCGGCCGCGGCGCGGGATATCGCTTCGAGCGACCGGGAGATCGCCGCAGGCCACGACGTTCCGAGCGATCCTCGGGCGCTTGCCGCGCGAATCGCCCTCGCCGACGCCTACTGGTCCGCCCGTGACCACTGCAGCGCACTCGATCTGTACGAGAGCGCACTGATCGATGGTGTCCGATATCTCGGCTCCGATCATCCGTTGTCGTGGACCGCGTGGATACGCCTACGAGAATCCCGACAGGGGACACCGTTCTCGGATGCGCGGGGCGGAATTCGACCTTTCCCGAAAGTCCGCCACTACCTCTGGCTCTTCACACGCAGACCGCGTATCCCTCGTCGGATCGTCGATATGGAAGCCCGGATCGGCTTCGTTCCCCCGTACGGATGGACCCCGAGCACGCCACCGCCACGATCGAAGGGGGTCACGGTGCTCTGCCATCGGTACCTGCCGGGGCTGATTCTCGTCGGCGGGTATCCCGAGACCGAATGCGTCGAACGCGACGACGCCCGGGTGATCGATCGCCTGACCGACTACCTGAAGGCCGTCTATGTGGCGCCCGGGCGGTGCGTCGATACCGAGACGCGTGTTCTGCGCGGCCCGGGGACATACGGTCGTTCGAGCTTCTTCCGCCTCGTCTTCGATTCGGATGTCGGTGCGGTGACAGGAGAGGTCTACATCGCCGTGGTCCGGGCCGGAACGCGATCCTGGTTCGTCGGATGGCTGAGTGATTCCGGCGCACCGATCGATATCGAGGACGCGGAAAACCTTGCGCGCTCACTGCGTCCCATCACCCTGCCGCCGAGGTCCGAGCACGTACCTTCACCCGACCTGCCTCGACCGACGGATCTGACGCAGATATCCGGTTTGTTCCACGACCACGAGCCGATATCCCGTGACGAGGGGTGACCGGGCTCGGGCCGTGTTCTGTCGTGTCTTCGGACCGGTGATTTCACCGATGCCGGAACCACTCGTCGGATGGCCACGTGACCATTTCCTTTGTCCTCGTTCCGCTTGCACCGGCGATTTCGGCGGATCCGTTCGACGCTCGGGGAAGATCGTGTCCACGACCGGCGATTTACGTCTTATCCCGCCATCGGCAGCGGCCGACAATGCATGGGAAGCGGTGAGTTCTCCACCGCCGAAGAGATCGGACAGGAGAGCGGTGTGAGCCGAGCGTTGTGGATCGACCCGGAGCGTCTCCGGGCTCGTGCCGCAGCGTTTCGGCAGATCGGTGACGAGGTTCGGCAGGTGATGACACAGCTGCAGGTGACGTTGGCCGCGGAGGGACGATGGTGGGGCGAGGACGAATCCGGTGAGGCGTTCGCCCGAACCTATGAACCGGATGTGGACAAGGTGCTCGCCGCGGTTCGGGATATCGCCGCTGCGCTGCACGGGTTCGGTGCCCAAATATCGGGGACCGTCGATGCGGTGGTGGCCGCGGAACAGACGGCCCACACCCGAATGGAGAACACGAAGCTCACCGTCCTCTCCGGGCACCGTCCGCCCGGTGATGGTGTCTTTCCACCGGTGGATGGTGTCTTTCCACCGGTGGACGGTGTCTTTCCACCGGTGGACGGTGTCTTTCCACCGGTGGACGGACCGCGGGTCGTCGAAACACCGACCGCCACGGCACCGACCTCTACCACCGCGTCCACGTCTTCGACCCCCGTGGTTCCCTCGGTCTCCGGCGCGAACCCGGCACGTGGAGGGACGGGTACGGAGTTCGATGGCGATGCACCCGCATCCGGCGAGGACCGAGCCGACCGGGTGGGGGAGGGTCCGCCATCCCCCACGGACGAGGGGCACCAGGGTGTCGGTCCTGTCGACGGTCGCAACGAACAGCGGTCTTCGCACCGTGGTCGATTTCCCCGAGACGATGCGCGTGCGACTCGTGAACCGTCCGCCGCCCGCAATGGTTCGCCGGCCGGACCCGGGCGGGGCGGTATCGCCGACCCCGCCGGCCCACCCCGCGGTGCCGTGCCCTCCACGATCGGTGCCGCGGGAGATCGGAAACCGCCGAGCCTCCCGGGTGCGGGAAATACGGACCCTTTCGGTTCGTCGCCCGGGCAATCGTCACCCGCTCCCGCATCCGCCCGCCGGGAGGATGGCAGGTCCACGAAGAAGGACGGACCGTCGACGGTGCGCCGGCCGGCCGACGGCGGCCGGCCGGTGGTTGCGGTGGGTTCGGCGTCCGGGCCCCGCGTCGAGAGCAGCCTTGTGTGGCTCGCACGAAGATTGCGGGAACGCCACGGTATGGCGGTGGTCGGATTCGACAACCGTGATCTCGACGAGACCGTCGTCGGTGAGGTTTTCACGGCTATCGATGACGTGCTCACCAGATACCCGGTGATCACCGTCCGCGATATCGAGCTCGGCGATGTGCCCGGGGGCGAGCTCGTTCGCGTCGCTTCCCGGAGGCCGGAACCGGGCGCGGGGTCGGCGCTCTCGGAATGGACCGTCACCGTCGACGAGGAGGCAGTGACGAACCCCGATGGACTCGCCGAGGTCCTGCGAAACCCCCACCGTTCGGAGGCCACGGTTGCGGGTGCGAGGGCACGCGTGGTGTACGAGGCCACGGTTCGAGAGTTCGGTCGCGCCATCGATCGTGCCGGTGACCTGAAGGCTCGTGGCCGAGCGCAACGGACCTTGATCGCCGAATACCTGGGCGCGGACACCGAATACCGGAAGATGAGACTGACCCGTGTGGTGGCCGGTTATCGCCGCTGGCGGGACCAGTTGAGCGGGGGCAGCTTCGACAAGGGTGTCTTCGATCCGGCGGCAGCCCTGGTGGATGCCTTCACCGAGGTGATGCTCAACGGTGACAAGGCAGTCGAGCCGGCGAAGACGCTGTGTCGCCTGCTCATCGATACCGCGGATACCGTGAAGAACGCGAATCGGATGCAGCGCACGGATCGGCGTTCTCGACAGCGGCCGGCGGCATCGGCCTGAACGGGGTGTACGGGACGCAGGGGCGAGATCTGCCATGACGACGCCATCGCAGTGGTTGGCGGAGTTGCCGGCGCCGATTCAGGTTGTCGTGTTCGGCGCGGAGGTGCCGACGGCCGACACCGAAAGTGGTGAGCGGGTCGGGGCGGCCTTCGAACAGGCTGCCGCCGGGCTCGCACGCGCGGCCGAGCGCCTCGATGCCGAGATCGCCGCGCTCCCGGACTGTGTTCGGGAGGAGCTGCACGACCAGATCGCGGGTGCCGCGCGGCAGTTGTCCGAGGCCACGGCCGGTTCCGGAGAGTTCTGCCGCCGGTTGGCCGAAAGCACCGGACAATTCAATGCCGACACCGTGAAAGAGGTGGCCTCGATGGTCGCCTTCGGTCTCATGACGGTGTACCAGATTCTGGTTGCCGGAGGTTGGCATCCCATCAGGGCGTTCCAGCTCTTGTCCCAGGCCAGGGCAAAGCACTTGGCTCGGTGGGCGGAATTCGTGGGCAGGCGCGCCGGCCAAGGGGCTGCGGCGGCTGCCGAACGCGCCGCTCTGTCGGCGATCCAGGTGGGTGGTTTCGCCGTCTTCGCCGGCGGTGTCGATGCCGGGATCCAGGCCTGGCAGGTGGCTCAGGGCAGCCGCGACCGCATGGATTGGAAGTCGGTGGAGGTCGCGACGGTGGCCGGGGCCGGAGCAGCGGTCGGTGGTGCACTGGGAGCCGGGATGGCGGGGTCGGTACTGTCCCGTGTGCAGCGGTTGCCACCCGGTAGGTCGTCGCTCCTGGTGGGGGGTTCGGTGGTCGCCGTGGCGGGTGGGCTCGGTGGCGCCGTCGGCGGTGCGCTCGGGGGCTACGCCATGACCGACCAGTTCTCGCTGACGTGGGCGGAGGTCGGCAGCAATGTACTGCTCGGGATCGCCGAGGCGGCGGCGCACATTCGGGGACACACCGTCGTGTCGGCGAATCGCGAAGTCGGCCCCTTGCCTTCGATTCCGGGCCCGAACGGAATCTCGCCACTCATGGCATCGGATCCGCTCCGGCACTTCGACTCCGAGGCGACGCTCGGCATCGAATCGGATCCCGCTCTTGCGACGGAGAGCGTTTCGGAGGAGAGCTCCTCGAAGGAGAACACTGAGAACATCGGGCCGACCGAGGCAGCCGACCCACGAACCGGTGCTGTCGAAGCGACGAGCGGACGACCGATGTCGACCGCACCCGTCGAGGTGTCGGTATCCGCGAAGGACACGGGCGCGAAGGGCGCGGCGACGAGCGGGTCAACGGCTGTTTCCGCATCCGGTGTGGTCGATCCGGGCAGGGTGACCGTGACCGAGCGCACCGCCTCGGTGGGGGGTGGAACCGAAAGGAGAGGGCCCGCGGCGGAGACGTTCGAGCCGGTGCTGCGGAAGAGATGGGTGCCCGGTGTCGCGGGTGAGCGCGGACATTGGGTGGCGGAACCGGGGCCGACCGAGCCCGCCGATGTCACCGTTCGCCCGGGACCCGAGGCCGCCGCACACGAACCACCCTTGGTTCTCGAACAGGTATCCGATGGTCCGGACGGTTGGGCGGTCGCGACGGTGGAGCAGGCGAAGGAACCACCTCGGGTCGTGGAGGTGGTGCCGGATGAGCCGGGTCATTCGCGGGTTCGGGAGCTCGGGTCGGCGGAGCCGTCGAGGTTCGAGGCCGACGAGAAGGCCGCGTGGTCGTCCTCGGAACCGGAGTCGGACGCACCGATGGTGGTGGACCTGCATCCGGTGCCCGGTACGGATCACTGGGCAGCGGGCGGGGTCGTGGCCGAACTGGGGGCCTCGGAATTCGAAGGTGCCGTCCGCACACAGGAGCAGGAGCAGCTCACCCCCACACAGCAACGATTACAGGATGCGGCCCAGGACATCCTGGACGACTACCACGCCCGTTCGGACTCCTCCGTGCCGGAGGAGTCGCGACCGGAGAACATATCCGAGTCGGCGCTGCGGGATATGTTGCTCAACGGCACCGAACACGAGTCACTTCTCGCGGCGATCGAAACGGTCCGGCGACGCACTGGCAAGCTGCTGTATCGAGAACAGCTGATGGGTGTGCTGGCCATGCGCGAGGGGCTGGTACCGGAAATGGTTCCCGGCAGCGGTAAAACGCTCACCGCGGCGGTGCACAATGTCTGGTCGGCGATACACCGTGGACCGGCATTGCTGGTCACCAGCTCCGATCCACTGGCCTACGAGGCATTCGCCGAAAGCTCCGCGATATTCGGTGACTCCGGTGTGACGTTCGTGCGGATAGACCCGGATCGACCGGTGCCGCTGCCGGAGAACGGCCGGCCCACCGTGTACATCACCACCCAGGACGCGCTGGGTTTCGCCGAACTGCGTGGCAATCTGGGCGAGCTGACCTTCACGGTGGGCACGATCGATGAGATCGACGCGGCGCTGTTCTACATGAACCCGCTCTATGTGCTCAGCGATGGTGCGGTGGCGCCCGCCGACGCGGAGATGAGGCAGGCCGTTGTCGCGGCACGCGATTTCGTCGACGAGAAGTTGGCTTCGGGTGCGTTGACGGAAGCCGATTTCGGACGTGACCCGACCCGGCCCCGCTCGCCCGCCCGCCTGACCGACGAGGGACTGGAGAAGGCCCGCCGGCTGTGGGACGGCCGACTGTCCGACGACGATGTGAAGCGGATCAATGCTGCCGCCGCGGTCGCGCTGGGAGATTTCGTCGAAGGCGACCATTTCGTGATGCACGACGGACGGCCGGTGATCATCGACCAGGTTTCCCACAAGGTCATGCGCGACCCTCGGACGGCGTTGGAGAGCCGGTGGCACGATATCGCCCCCGCCATCGAGGCCGCCATGATCAAGAAATACGAATCTCTCGGTCTGAGACACGATTTCGTTGTCCACGGCAATTCGGATACCGCTACGAGCGTCACCCTGCGCGAGGTGTTGCAGCGGCGTGTCGAGTCACTCACCGGTACCTCCGGAACAGTGCGGAATGTGGCCGATGTGCTCTCGCAGGTATACGGGACCGGGGAAGCGGTCGCGATTCCCCGTACCAAAGAACACCGCCTCGAGTACGGCGGAGCCATCGTCGCGGAGGACCAACAAGGCAAGCTGATCAACCTGGTGGAAAACCTCGTTCGCATCCATCGCGACGAGAACCTGCCGCAACTCGTGCCGGCCCAGCGCAACAGCGATGTCGACCGGATCCACACCGAGCTGAGCAAACAGCTACCGGATGCCTCGATCCGCGTCGTGGATGCGAAATGGATTCTCGAGCAGGGAGTCGACTGGGAGGATCGCCTGCACGAGATCGTGGAGAGCGCGGGCGAGCCGGGAACGATCACCATCATCAACATGCAGGGCGCCCGCGGTAACGACTACAAGGTCACGGACGCCATATCCCGGGCCGGTGGCATCGTCGCGCACCTCTACGGTCGTTCTCCGCTGTCGGAGGATGTGGACATCCAGGCCCGAAACCGGGTCGCCCGAAACGGTCAACGCGGTCGGGTACACGAATACCTCGCCTTCGACGACGCGGTATTCGATCGGCCCGACCATCCACTCGCCCAACTGGTCATCACCCGATACCGGGACGCCGAGGCCGCGTATCGGGCCGAACCCGGCGACGACCACCGTGCGGCACTGGACCGCGCCGAAGACGACATCGTCGAACTGGTGGACATACTGCAGGAAGAGGCCTTGCGCAGCCGAAAATCCGCCTTTCTGCGCGCGGCGAATGTGGTGGATGCCTCCGACGACGCGGATACCTCGACACCGGCCGAAATCGGTGCCGACCCCGTATCGGAGCTCTTCGGCGCACACTGGCTGCCACGCGCCGCGATATCGAATGCGGCGCAGGTGGACGATCCGGTATCGGATATCGGAGAAACGACCGATATCGCGGCACCGAGTGTCCCGGTCACCACGGCGGCGGCTGTTCCGGTGGAACCTGTCGAGAGTCCGCGGGCGACCTCGGATGAGAGGACTCCCGCGTCCGGGGCACTCCGTCCCGAGCCCATCGTCCCGATCGATCTCGCCCCGGATCCCGTCGACGGGAGAACGCGCGTGCCGGAAACACCCGGCGCGATTTCGCAGCGATCACGGCCGGGGAAACATTCGGAGTCGGACATGGTCGCCGCGATCGGCAATGACATGACCGATATCCGGGAAAACCGGACCGCTTCCTATGGTACCGAGCCCGCACTCGACGAATCGAATGCTCTACCAAGGGAAAACGCTGAGCTTTTCGAGGCGGACGCGGCAGCCCGTACGAGCGTCGGTAGGGCGGCGTCCCGCCATGGATTCGCCAGGGAACGTATCGGTTATCTGCTGGGTCCCTTCAGCGCCGATTATCACTCCGTTGTCGTGCCCCTCGTCGAATCGGTTCGCACGGGGGATGTTCGGGAGGTCATCGGCAGTCGTCTCTCGGACGAACCCCATTCTGCGCAACGTGGTGAGGCGCGATCCGGGCCGAACGACGATGTGAACGATCCGCCGCCGCGGCTGCCCGAGGTGGAGAGGAGGCGGGTTGCGGTCGGGCGTCGGAGTTCGCCCGATGAATATCGGGACGACATCGTCGTCCGATATGTGACGGGACCGGAACTCAGCGATCTGGCGTCTTCCCTGGTCGATTTGCATCCGGATGGTGATCCGGATCGGCTCGGCCTCGATTCGTGGGCGGAGCCGGAGAGCCGATGGGCAGCGGCGGTCGCCGAGCTGGGCGGACCGGGCGGGCGGCTCGTCGGATTCTGCCTCGGACAACGGAAGCAGGAATTCGATGGGACGTATGCGGGTATGCAAACGTCCCCGGATTCGGAGAATCGGGAGATATCGCACGTCCGGTTCGAGGAGCCCAACGTTCATATCACCGCGATGGTGGTGGACCGGAGCGCGCGTGGCTTCGACACGGCGGATGCGATGCTGAACGAGTTTCTCCTGAACCGATCCGAATCGTTGGTCAGCATGCAGGTGGATGCGAACGACAGGATCGCGATCGAGGTGGCCGAGCGGGTGGTCGGCCCGGGTTTTCATCCATGGGGGCACGAACTCGGCGCCGATAACCTGCTTTACCAGGGGCCGCGCTCCACCTCGAGGTTGCTCGAGCGGCGGCTACGGATGGATGGCCTCGTCCCCGCCCGAAGCGACGCGCGGCAAGGCGAGGAAAGCAAGCGGACGAATCCGAATATCGGTCGGGTACGGGCTCTGCTGCGGCATATCCCAGGTGCCCGAGGGTGCTATTCGGCACTCGCCACGGATTTCTTCCCCGACCTGACGGACGCGTCACCGCGGATCGGCGTGAATCTGCGGTCGATTCGGGAGCGGGCCCGGGTGGGGGCCGAGGAACTGGCGGCACGGCTGGGCCTGTCGGTGACCGAGCTCGACGGGTGGGAGACCGGATGGCAGGGGGAGGGTGACGGGAAGACCCGGAAACAGGTGCGGCTGTCGCAGGAGAACGTGTCCTGGTATCTGCGGGGACTGGCGTCGTTGTTGCCGGCCTCGGTGGCGGCACAGGCACGGATGGGGGCGGTGGCCCGCGGAGGTGACGGTGGTGAAGTGGGGGTGGCTCTTGCGGCATTGCGTATCGATGCCGGACTGGAGTCGGGGGTCATCGCCGACCGGGGCGGGTGGGCACCGGGGGCGGTGGAGCGGGTCGAGTCGGGGGTCACGAAATCTTCGGCGGAAGAGGTCGAGACATATCTGCGGGCATTGGCGCCCGGGGCGCCGCGGTACCCGGAGGGATATCGGAGTGTCGGGGAATATCTGAAATATCTTCGGCAAAGGTCCGGTGAGACGCTGTTCGAGGCGGCGACGGCGGTACGGACGACCCTCGGCGCGATGGACGACCAAGAGTCGGGACGGGTCGTGCCATCGCTGGAGACGGTGGGTACGTATCTCGACAGATACTCCGATGGCAGCGTGAGCATCGATGAGTGCGTCGAGGCATTTCCAGAGCTCAGGGCAGTGGCGTCACGGCGCGGGGGCGAAGCGGAGTCCGTCGGTTCGAAGTCCGATCGGGCCGAGCGCCGACAGGTCGCCGAGAAACCGGTGGCGTCGGTGACGACGAGTAGTGGCTCTCCGAAAGCGGTGCTGCTGCACGGGACGGCGGAGTCGACCGACGCCGCCGATCTCGTGTGGGCGATCGTGGCGGGTGCGGATGTGTTCGGAGGGCTCGACCGGCGGGCCGGGGCGATATTGCGGCGGTTTCCGGATTGGGAAGAGGTGACTTCGGCCGCCGATCGGAAGGACGGTGTGCGGTCCTTCGCGTTTCGGGTCTTCGCACGCAGGCCCGACGGCTCGGTGGACGACGGGCCGGATCGGATGAACGGCGGCGAGCCCGATACGGGGTGGGAGATGGAATACGAACCCGACCCGACGGTGGTGGGACGTCGTCGGCCGAAGGTGACCGAAGTGATTGTCCGGTTGAGAAGGTCGACGGTCGCGGGCGATTGGGTCGGTGAGGTGGCCGAGGTGTCGACCCGGCGGGATCCGGCATTGTGGAAGGCGGCGCGATGGCCGCAGGCCGCCCCGGATCCGGAGCGGGCCCAGCAGCTGGTCGGTGCCGGTGTGGGGGTGGCGGCCCGGGCGCTGCGACTGCTGGATGTCACAACGGTCGTCGCCGAGCACGGACCCGTCGACCACGGTACGACGGTTTTGGTCCGTACCGTCGACGGGACCGAGGAGATCCCGCTTCGGAACGACAATGCGTGCCGTTCGGTCACGGTGACGTTCACCGATGGAACCACGGCCGGATTCGATATCCGGGTCGATCCGGTTCATCGCCGCCTCGTGGTGAGTTCGCCGGATGGCCGATCGGTGTGGGCCGAGCAGATCCGGGTGTCGGGGTCGGCGTCCACACCGGAGATCGGGTCCGCGGTGACGATGGCGCTCACCCGCGCGTTGGCTCAGGTCGTGCATCGCCACCGCGGATTCGAGAAGGTGACGCCGACGGACCCACGGTATGTGCGGGAGAACGGGAAACTGGTGGCCACCCGGGCCGCCGTTCTGGATGCGGTGGTGTTGCTCGCGGCCGACGAGTTGCTTGCGTGGAAACCTCGGACGGACCGGCAGCGGCGATATTTCTTCGATCTTCGCCGCGAGGTTCTGCGTCGGCTGGAATTCGCTCGTGGGCCGCGCTTTCTGCAGCGTGAGCGCCTCGCCGCACTGCGTGCTGTCTCACCCCGGCTCGAGTATCCGATACGACGGCACTGGGGCCCGTTCAAGATCCGCAAACCGATGATGTTGCACTTCGAAGCGGCACCACCACTTCATGTGCACTATGGGCTGTCCTTGATAGCATCCGGATCCAATATTCTTCCCGCAATTATCGGTGATCCCGGGCAGACATTGCGATATTCCATCGGAAGTGCCACCGGATCTCTGTACATGGCCTTGAGCCGAAGTCAATCCTACCTCCATATCAGGCAGGCGGAAAATGCCGATACCGCCCCTCGATGGTTCATCTATCGAAACGACGGGAAGGATTTTTTCCGGGTACATGTCGGAGGAGCATTGGTGGATGCCACGGCACGAGTGGGGGGAAGCCTGGCCCTCATCGATGCCGGTGTGGCGATCAATCCTGCGCTGCTCGCCGAAATTTTCGGTCGACGCGTGGCGAGGGGGATATTACGAGGATTGCGGGCGAGTCGTATACAGCCCATGTACGCGGCCCCCCGCGATCTGGTGGAGCAGACTCTGGCCGTGGCGCGTCGTGAGGAGGTGTACGACCGGTACGCCGAACTGCGTGCGGAGTCGTTGCAGTGGGCGCGGCAGCTACGGAAATACCTCGACAGACCGGACGCGCCGGATGATGGCGAGTTGAACGAGCTCGCCCGGCTTCTGCACCATCTGTCCGCCGCGGCACAGGAGGCGGCCGAACAGATCGAACAGTACGGGCTCGGAGCTGCCGTATTGCGCACGAAGGCATCCCCGGTTCGGTCGCCGAGTATGTCTCGCATACTCCGGGTGAGCTGGTTGGAGCCCGTGGGCTCGATGGCCGTCGGTACTTTGGCCGGCCTGGTATTCGGCAACCCCTGGATCGGTCTTCTGGGAGCCGGTGGTGTGCTCTGGATGTTCCTCCGCGCTCGGCTCGGCGCGGTCGGCGAGCGGTACAAGGGCCGGGAACGAGCCACCCGGGTGCAGCGAAACAATGCGTATCGGGAAAAGCAATGGAACGACGGGATCCGGGATGCGCTCATCAGAATCGCCGAGCTACTCGAGAATTTGCCGGAGCTACCCGATCCGCTACCCGATGCGACGCGGAAGCCTCCTGGCATCTTTCCGTATTTCTGGTCCGGGCTGGTCGAAGCCGCCACGGAAATTCCGGCCGCCATCGCGGGCTTCTATATACCCGGCTACGGACCGACATTGGCGTGGGGTCTGTTCTTCGCCCGGATTCTCTCACCGATTGCCAATGCGTTACGGCAGTGCGGTGAGGAAATCTACGATGAACTCGGCGCGGCGCGGCGTGAGGTGATCGACGACCGGATCGCCTTGCACGAGGGCTCCGACGATCCGAGCGAGATCAAGCGTGGACTGACCGAGAGTTTGGCCGGATACATGGAGCTGGTGCGTAGTACCAAGGAGACATTCGTATCGGAGCACTACCCGGACTTCCCCGGTGCGGTATCGCCTGCGGCCGTATACCGGGAATTGATGAAACAAGGCGCGAACAAGAAGAGTTCAGGGGTGGTACTGAGACAATTCGGGCAGGTGGTGGCGGAGAAGGATACGCCGGAGTTGTTCGACGCTTTCGCCGCCGAGATCGCCGAGGGATTCGGCGAATTGGCGCCCGAGAAGCGTGCCGGGAAGGTGGCGGAGGCATTCCTGTACTGGCACGAGTCCCGTATGGCGGCGATCGGCAAGCTGGAAATGGTGGACCGGTATGCGGCCGAGTACCTTCCCCTCGAATTGCGTTTGGCGGGGTTGTTTCCCGAAGAGAAACGTACGCTGCTGAACCCGGAGTATTACGAGTTCGCTCGGGTGGTCGCGGAGCTGCCGATCGTGGCCGCGACCCCGGATTCTCATGAGATCGAGGACCACACCGGCCGATTCTTCGCGGTCCTGATGCTCGCCGCGGCCCGTAACGGGGTGTATGCGACCGATCACGACGATACCGGGATGTCGCGGCTCGATACCGTCTCGTTGGGCACCCTCCTGACCGTGGGGGCGAAGCTGATGGAACGGGATTTCGTGCGTTTGGCGCACGGAACGAGTTCGGACGATCTGCTCACCGATACGGTTCCATTGCGGGTGGGGGAATCGATCGATGCGCGGCAGGGGGCGAGCGTTGCCGCGGAGGGCGCGGCCGGGATCGGTGCGTACAGCCTGCGACTCGAGGGCGTCGAGGAACGGACGGCGTCGCGGAAGAAATTGCGTTCGGCCAGGCAGATTCTCCGTATTGCATTGGGGGACAAGTTTTTCCGTGAGGCATATATCGATCGCCTCGTTCGGTGGTTGGCCGATACGCAGGAGCCGATGGTCGAGGACGGTGGGCGGGTATTCGGTGGGTCCGATCCGATCGCGGTATGGCGTGTCGACCCCGCTACCGGTACGGGGCCGAATGAGGGTTTCACCCATGTGGCGAAGAACGGACCGACGGATAACGGTCCGGAGTCGGTCACTCGGCCGATTCCGGTGGTGAAACCTGTCGGTGACGGTCGCGAATATCCCCTCGAGAGGCTTCTTTCGTTCTACGCGGACGGCGTCGATCCGGTATTGCGTTCCGAGCTGCTGCGGGCCATGGTGAAGCGGGCCGCGGTGGGCGTGCGTATAGCCGACTCGAACGGTGGATCCGACAATGGAGCACACCGCCGGTGGGAAGCCGAGGTGGCCCGCCTGGAGGAGGAGATCGATCGGGTTCGGTCCGGGCATGATCCGACCGTTCCCCTCAACGAGGGCATCACCGCATTAAGGGTGGTCAACGATCTGGCCGGTCGCGATATCGTCTCCGAAATCGGTGAGCCGGGTTCGATATCCATGTCCGCGCAGGAATTGCAGGCGAATACGGCCGGCCGGGTCGTCATGCAGCCGAGTCACGTCGCACTGGCCGCCCGATTGGCGAACCCGCAGGATCGGGTTTCATCGGCACTGGTGGTGGACAGGGAGGGGGATCGGCCCTATGTGCTGACCGTCTGCGACGGCGTAGTGGTCAAGATCGATCCGCACAGTGGCCCGCCGCATGTCTTCGTGCCGACCACGGAAACCGAGAGCCCCTACGCGGTGCTTTTCGACTCGGATTTCGATGTGCTGCACCCGCTCGACGCCGGTGCGCACGTGCGTCCGCACACGGAGAATCGGTATTCGGAGTCGCTAGGGCGAAGGTTTCGCGGAGTCTATTCGACCGATATCACATTGGGTATCGTCTCGGAACGAATTGCCGCGGTCGCGGCCGAGGAAGGGGTCGATTCGGTCGTATCGGATGACAGAAGCCTGTGGGCACAAGCGTCCGACGAGCTGCGTCGACTGTTGCAGCGGCGTGAGCTCCTCGAACGGAAGTCTGCCGCGTTGCACACGCTGGCCGGTGAACACAAGCGGGCCGTGCTGGAGTATTTCTATTGCACGAACGAGTACGAGCGCCTCACCGCGCTGCGACGCTCGGTGCCGGAGGTGGCGTCACGGTTGCCCGAGATCGTCGAACGGCGCAAGCGAGCGGCGGACGAATATGTCCGACTCGGCAAACTTCTGGACACGAAGCTGGATGAACACCTGCCGGGGCAGGTGTTCATCCACCCGTCCGAGACGAACGATTACTGCGCGCCCGCCGCAGTGATGGACATGCACCAACTCACCGGCAACGACGGAATTCGATTCATAGGTCGCGACGTCAGCGGGTTCGGTGTGCCGACCTTCGAGATCGCCGCGGCATTGGGTGCCTACCCCACTGATTACGGTGATCACCTCGAGATGGCCGACGATCTCGTTTCCCTGGGACACGGCGCGACCATTCTGGTGGATGAGGAAGGGCACGTTTACGTACTGACGAACTATCGCGGCCTGATCCTGGTCAGCGACTGGAACGGCACGTTGTTGCACCTCTTCCCCCCGGAAGGCCGCGAGGTCGTGGAGAACCTCGAAGGCTATGTTTTCGCTCCCACGGCACAGGGCGGCATAGAACCTCTGCGGCCCATGGACGAGACGGTACGGGATGTGCTGATGGAGTTGGCCTCTCGATATGCTCGAATCGAACGGTCACAGGTCGGCCTCGAGGAAACGCGCGAGGCGCTGAAGAAGGTGCGTTCACACGATCCGGCACTCGTCGCCGATCTGACGGAGATCGAGAGGCGACTGAAGGACGCCCGAAGCGTTATCCGGCAACTCGAAGACGTCGGATACGCAATGGTGTACGAAGACCTCCCGGTCGTGGATCCCGATCACCTCGAGGTGATTCCGGATGGTTCGCTCGATGCGGTATCACTGAGAACCGTCCGGTACGAGCGGTTGCTCGACTCCTCGGATGCATTGTGGGGGGAACTGTTCCGCATACTGAAAGCCGGTGGTGCGGCAACCATCGATACGGATGTGGAACTGTTCCGTTCCGATGGCGTTCCCCGCGAGGTCGTGGATCGACTCACGCAGGCGGGTTTCGCCGACATCGCTTTCCTGTACAACGACGAATCGTTCACCCTCGACGCCGTTCCGATGGGATCCGACGGCCGATACACGGTTCGTGTGATCAAACCGGACGATGTGGCCGGCGAGTCCGATGGCCACTCCGTACGGCGGTCGGCTTCGCCGGCCGAGACGACGAAATCCCACCGTGATGCACGGTCCGGTACCAGGGCACACCGGACTCCGTGGGGAGACCGACCGGTGACGAACAGGGTCGACGCGGACCGGGCGGAGATCGTCGAGGCGGACGACGAGGCGTGGGAGGTGTACCTCGAAGGGGAGGAATCGGTATTGCCTCCCGAGTGGTACGAGCGATTCGAAGAGGAGCCGCCCACACATCCACTCGCCGGGTCGGGTCCGATTCGCGGCGCGCATTTCCCGGTCCCGGAGCTGAGGATGACAACCAACGATCCGGAGAAGATCGCGGCCTTGGGGGAGTTCTCGCTATGGCAGGCAGAGATCGCCAACACAGGGTTGTATCGGCTCTCCGAGCGGTGGGATTCGACGGATGAGCCCGTGGAAGGACATGTTCTGCTGTCACAACTGTATTGCTGGATATCGCACCAGCGGTATCTGCGCCAGGTATGGGCCATCGACCATGATCCCGCCGTCGCACGCACCGAATACGACCATCCCGAGGCCTTCCGTACCCTCCTCGACGACTACGACCACATCAATATCGACATTTTCGGAAACGTCCATGCGCGTCGCGAGGGATTCCGTTCCGACCCCGACCTGGCGAAGCGGTCTCTCGGCGCGGTGACGCCGGCATATCGGACCTCCCAGGCGATAGGTGAGATCATCCGGACACGGGTGGAGGCGGAGGCGCCGGATGGGGACGAGCTGCAGAACATCGTGGAATTGCCCGACGGCAGCCGGGTCGGCGGGACCGTTCTGTCCTGCCTCACCCCCGTCAGGCAGACCGTCGAGACGGCCCTGTCCGAAAACCGGGAAGCCATGTTCGCCGCCGCCATGACCGAACTCGCCGATATGTTCGGACATCGTCCACCCGATGTATCCGGTGACCTGTCGCGGCGCGCGGCGAATGTTGCCTACCTGCTTTTCCAGGCGCCGTTGACGACGCGGGGCAGTGATGCGACGATCCGGACCTTCCTCGTGGCCACGTTCACCTTCCTCTTCGGTCGACCGATCCGCCTGCCGCACGACATCGATGTGCGTGGCATATCGATGCGGCAGACGGACTTCGTCGAGTGGTTCACCGATATGTTGGACCGAGAATCGCGTGCCCACGAGCCAGGGTCGTCGGCAATACCGAGGACTCGCGATGTGGGGGGCTCGTCGTCCGAGAACAGGGCGGTCACGCAATCGGTCATCGGATCCGGGCCGCCCGGGGCCACACCATGGTCGTCGCGTGGAGGCGGCGCGCATCGCACCGTTGACGCCCACCCGCGCGGCGAAACAACGGAACCCGCCGCACGCCGAACCGATGGCGAAGCCGTATCCGCATCGGAACTCGCATCCGACTCCTCGGCCGTCCGTCCCGGGCGGTCCGCGGCCGTGATCGGACCGGCGGACAACGGTAAAGGTGTGGAGTCACGAAGTTCTCGAGACGAGCACCGACCGGAGCACGACGTGATGATCGGGCCGGAGGCATTCGGCGGGCTCGGTGCCTTGTTGTGGGAGCACGGTGTCGTGGTGGGCGCCGCCGCGGTATCGCTGACCTTGGAGGGCACGTTCGGTACGGGACTGGTCGAACTGTCGGTGCCCGAATGGGTGTACCGGCGGATGGCCGAACACCCGGAATGGGTGGAGTTGCCGCCGGACAGCGACGAGGGACAGCGAATGGTCGGTGGATATCCGGCCGATCACCTGCCTCGCCGCGGTGCGGGTCGTCCGTCCCTGGGATGGGGTCGGTTCCGCATATCGGTGGGGTGGCCGGGCCTGGTGCCGGTCCGGTACCGGGAGCGGACGGGACCGGACGGGCAGCGTCGCGATCCGATATCGCACGAGGAGCTGCGTGAGCGGGCATGGCGGGCCGAGGACGGTATGCGGGTCGCCGGACTGCCGGACGTGTACGCCTGGGCGCAGGAGCGGGACCTGCCCGCGGATGTCGAGCTCGCACAGACGATCAAGGATGCGCTACTGCATCCCACCCGCTCCCGGTTTCCGGCGCGAGTGCTGGAAGACGAAAGCGCGGAGATCATCGATATCCTGCGCACGCAATCACGTATCGTCGGCAAACCGTTCACCGAGGAAGCCCTGGCCGGAGACCCGAGAATCCGGCGTGCCGTGGCGCTGATCGCCGAGGGGGTGTACACCGCCCGAACGCTCTACGGCGATCCGCGGATCGGTCGGGCCAACCACCTGTACGGTTCGTTCGAACTCCGCGAATACCAGGTCGGTGCCTTCTACCACAACGGTGATCTCGCCGAGGGGCTGCGCGCCATCGTGCGCAACGGGCTGTTCCAGAACGGCGGGCCCGAGGACATTCTGCACGCCATGTGCGCTGCCGCATGGAGCGATGCCGTCTACGGCCACGGTCGTCGCAGCGACAACCCGGGCGGCCACGACGAGAGGCGCTCCGCCGAGCTCCTCGCGGCGCGGGCGCGGCTGTACGGTTTCGACGAAACCGTGGTGGCGGAGATGGTGCGGGCCGTGGAGGCCACCACATTCGTGGAGACGACGAAACGGCAGGCCGCCGCATTCACCGACGATCTGCGACAGCAGCAGGCGGCTGTGGCGGCGGGTGAGCGTCGTGGTATCGGTCAGTGGAATGCGGGCGAGGATCTGCACAACCTGTCGAGCCCCGAGATGGTGGTCGATGCCATCGGATTGGCGGTCGAAGACCTGATGTCGAAACGGGCCGGCGAACAGCGGATATTCGGTCGTATCCTGGCCCGGCTCGGTATCCGGGCCAACTACCTGCCCGAAGCATTGCGATTGATCGATGTCTACGGCGCCATGCGCTCGGGCGCCCCGGACGGCGACGGTATGACGGTGCGCACGGCATTCGCGGCGCACCTGCGAGGCAGCGCGGTGTTCGTCGACCCGGATGCCGCCGGCGGTCACCGCTACCCGGACGGCTGGCTGCTCGGTAATCGTGATATGCGCCGCGATCACGCGGTCCTGCTCCGCCGACTCGTCCATCGACTCGAAACCGATCCCGACTTCTCTCCTCTCGACGCCTTCTACGAGGCGTGCGAACACGCCGATCACATGCGGGAGAAATACTCGGGTTTCCGTTGGCAGCTGGTGATCCGACCCGGCGCGCAACCATGGAACCCGATCGCCGTGACGGAAGCCCTCCGGCGTCGGCTGCCCGGTGGGGACGGGCAGGGGGTGACGCGGGATGTGATCGACGGTGTGCTTCGGGTGATGGAGCTGGTCGCCCCCGATGCCGTGGATGCGCAACCGGCCCCGAACGGCAAGGCCGACGCGGCGATCGTGCTGACCATGACCGAGGATACGAATGGTCACCCCCGGTTGCGCGCGCAGTTGGATTACAGCGTGCTCGGGGCCCCGCCGAATCGGACGGCGTTGCACCGGGCACTGGCGGGAGTGGACTGCCGGATCTCGGTCGAGGAGCAACAGCCGCTCTGGATGACAGAGCAATTCCCCCGGTGTCGGGTACTGCTCGATTTCGCCCACCCCGTTGTCGACGACGAGCGTGATCGCACCGGATTCACGGACCCTGTGACGGAATCGGTGTCCGTGCCGATCACCATCGACGCCGATGCCGGGACGGTCACCCGCCGTGCACGGTCGCTGCTGGAGGCCGTCTCGGACAGGCGAGAGCACCTCGAGCGATTCGCCCTCCTCGTGGAAGCGCTGATGGTTCGTTGCGGGGTGATGGATATCGAGATACGTATCCATCGGAGCGACGACGGCGCGGTCGTCGATATGCGTGCCGGGAGTTGGGGTCTCGACCTGGAAATAGGGGAGGAACCGGCCACCACCGCGGTGCGGGTGCGATTCCCGGTGGCGCCGGAGCCGGGCGGAAGCGGACGTTCCGATGATCTACGGGAGATCCTTGCCGCCTTGTTACCGGACGCGCCCCTCTTCGCCGCAATGCTCACCGCGGAGGTGACCACCATCGGGTCCGGGGAGCTCACCATCGCGGTCACCGGGGTGCCCGGACATCGCACCGTAGAGTTCGTCCTCGACGGTGCCCGACCCGCACGAATCACCCGTATCGAACCTGCTTCCACTGTGCTCGAGCCGTCACCGGTCACCGCGGTGGATGTCCGGGACACCGATCCGACGATCACCGAGGACACCCCACACGACAACCTGTCGTTCACCATCCACATCTGCACCAAGGACGGCCCCGAGCGCCTGAGCGCACTCCTCTCCGATATCGCATCGGTGGCTCCCACTGTGGACACGGTGTTCGTCTACGACGATTCGGTGAACTGGGTCAGCCGGGTGCGTAATCGTTCCGCGTTGCAGAGCATGTCCTTCCGGACCGTTCATATCGATGAAAGTGCGCGTCGTGAGTTGTTGCGCGATATGCCCTGGCCCTCCCCGGAGGCGAAATCCTATGCGGCCTACGCTTTCAAAGAGCTGGGGAAGCCGAAGTGGGACTATGCCGGCGTCAGAGCATTGGTACATTTCATCGCGGCATCCGCATCGCCTGTGGAAAGCAAGCTCCTCTTTCTCGACGATGACTTGAGATTGATCGACGGCAGTTTCGGGGGGGAGAGGTATCGAGTCGATTCGGAGGCGATAGCACGGCTTCTCGCGGAACCGATATCTTCGGACGGTGTCGTGGGCGCCGAATTCGTTGGCCGACCGGACGTCTACGATGTCGAGTACGCCAGAAGTGCGATGAAGTTGGGCTACCGTGATGCCGGCCGCGGTGGGAACAATCGATTCGCCCTGGATTACGAAGATATCGAAAGAGAGGAGACCTGGGCCTCCAAGGTCTCCATCGGCGGCGGTTTCCTGCTGCTGAGCGGCAATGGTGCGCGGCAGGCTCCGATTCCGCATCACTACAACGAGGACTGTGTATTCATAACGGTATTGGAAGCATACGGATACCACGTAAAGGCGGCACCGTTCAAGCCATTGCATGCCGGTGGCAGAAGAGGCTTGGAATGGCGAATGTCCCTCGATCAACAGGTCGGTGCCATCGTGCAGAAATCGCTCGAGAAAGCCCTCGAAGAAGTGGGTATCGAGGATTTACCGACCCTGGCCGACAGAGCGATCGGGCATTGTGAAGACCACGCCAGGGCATCGACCGGGATCTGGAAGGAACTTTTCGCCGACCCCGACCGGCAGATCGATGAAATACATGCCCACAATGTGTATGCCCTGATGGATTATGAAAGGCTCGCGCGCGAGGCGCAAACGGTCATCGCCACCTACTTCCGGCAGTGGTTCGGGTGGCGGACGCTCATGGAGGACGCCGCGGTGTCGAATCATGTGCGACGGTTCATCGCGCGAGTGTCCACGCCATCGGTGTTCGACATCTCCTCGGCGGAACCCCGTGGGAAACACGATTGATCCGGAAACGAATTCGTCCGCATGGCGGGAACACTCGGTGAACTCGATCGGCTGCGATCCGAACCCTCGGCCGTCCCGCTCGCCGACCATGTCGACGCCGGGACACGCCATACGACATCACAGCCGGATTCGACGGTGAGGTGGTCCCGGGCAGTTCACGGAGCCGGGAAGCACGGAGAATGGCTGCAACAGGTTACGGTTCGGCCGGAAAGGGTGCGTGATTCCCGCACGATGCGGTAGTGGTGTGGTCCTTGTCGTTTCCGCTTCGACCGTGGGACATGGCGTCGAACTCGGTTTCGGTGGAGAAGGTGGGATTGCCCGTCGTCGGATGAAACCGAGGCGATGTTCATGCGCAGACGGCTCATCGGGTGGATCCGATATCGGAATCTGCTGCGGCCGGCTCGTCGCCTCGGCCACTTGCTCCGCGTTCGGGCAGTATCGCTGCCATCCAGGCCGGTACGTACCGCGTCGCGCGGGGGAAAAGTTCCAGCTCGTCCAGGACGGCTTGTCGGGGTGGTGTTCGCCGCCAACGGGTTTCGGTTCGGTATTCGACAGAGGTCGTGATCGGGTACTCGACCACCATGGCGGCCTCCGTCCAGGTGCCGACGCCGGTTCGGTACATTCCCGAACGCAGTTGCCGGAAGTATTCGGCCGACTCCTCGGCGGCCGGCTCCCATTCGCGGAGCCTGCCGTCGATACCCAGAACGTGCCCGATCGTTTCCTCGTGGTCACCGGTGGCGCGGTACATCACCCGGATCTGCGTCCGATCGGCCGGGGCGCGCAACACCAGCAGATCGGCGATCTTTCGGGTGAGATCACGTTGACCCTCGATGCCGAGCGGTGGGGAGACAGGGCCGCTCTTCTCGGACGGATCGGTGTTCGCCTCCACCGGCTCGAGCAGATGCCGAAGCCAGGAAGGAATCGTTTCCGTCGGACGGGGGTACGCCCCGAGATCGCGTCGGAACGCTTCGGGTGGTATCGGCGGATTCCACCGTGGGTCGTGGTCGTAGTTGTAGAAGACCCGGAACTCGCCCGGTGGATCGATCGTGTACCGCGCCGACAGCCAGGCACCGCGCTCCGGGACGTACATCACGGTGCGCAATCGTGCGAACATCTCCGCGATATACGGTGGCGGATCGATTGCCGCGTCGGTCGTATCCGGCATGATCACCGTGAGACCGACGTCCTGTATTCCCTTCACGATCCGCGCGATCAGATCGATCCTGCGCCACCCCACCGGCGCGATCTCGAGCAGCGCCGCGCCGATCCGCGGCAGCAGTTCCGCGTATTGCTGCTGTTGAGCCGCCGTGACCCGCGGTCCGGACATGATCACACCGACGGTCGTCCGATGACCGGTACCTTCCGGCGTGACCGCATGCCACGCACGTGGTCGGCCGAGGCCGTCGGTCGGGGCGAGCGGGGCGGCGCATATTCGATACCTCTGGTGTAGATCCTGCTGATGTCCATACTCTTTCCGAAGGTTCGTCACATCGACCGGCCTCGTACATTCTTGCCGCCTGTTCGCTGTTTCCGAATCGGTGAAGTTGCCGGTTCCGTGTATGTCACCGCGGCCGGGGTCGCGGTCGCCGGTTGGGTGTCGCGAGGGCCGGTATCGGTTGGTTGCCGAGGATTTGTGATGGCAATTTGCGATGGCCCGAGGACCGGTGATTTCGCCGATACCGCGACCGACCTACCGGGAGCACACTGGGCAGTGCTCGGTGTGGAGCCGCTCGCGGGTCGGTGACCGGCTCCATCCGTTGGTTCAGAAAGGCTGTTCCTTGTCCAGACCACTTCTCGTGCTCGCCGCGATCTACCTTGCCGTTATCGGTTTTTCGCTGCTTTTGGTACCGACACAGTTCGGTGTCGGCGCGGTGCCGAGCGATGCCTCACCGGAATTGCTCGCGTTGCTTCGGCTTCTCGGTGGACCGATGATCGGTATCGCGGTGTTGAACTGGATGTCCCGTGGGGCCGAGTCGGTGTCGATCCGTAACGCCGTTGTCCTGGCGAACCTGGTGGGTTTCGGTGTCGTGGCCGCCAACGATGTGTGGGGCGTGGCCACCGGTGAGGCACGTGACCTCGCCAAAATCTTTCTCGTAGTGCACCTGTTGTTCACGATCGCATTCGCCACCATATGGTTTCGCGCCGGCGGGCGGCGATCGGACGGTCGGGCGACGGCCGAAGATCGTTAGCCGCGAACCGGCTCGGTGGGTGCGGAAGCCGTCGGGCCACCGATGTCGGTGCACCACCACCGACGCCACCATCATCGGGATGCGCCCGAGAATTATCAGGTGTTCTCCGGAGAGAACGCCGGTCCGGTAGGGCAGCAGTAGTGCCGTGAACAGCAGATACATCGTCGCGGTCATCTCGGCCGCCTCGCGGCGTATCGTATTCGGCCCGCCGCGGCGACGGCCATTTCGGTTGCCGTGAGCATCTCCCGTGCGTCGGTGTTCGAACGCGACCCATCTCCGACGGTGGTGAGCCCCTGCCGCAGCAGTGGATCGGGTACCGCCACACCCACTTTCACGGCGGTCGTCATTTCCGGGTGGTGCAGCGCCATGCGGTGCAAGAGCATGCGCGATGTGGTCGAGGCGGTGCGGTGGCTGTGGTTGTGACGACCCCTTGATGGGTACCTTGACTATCCATAATGGAAAGTTAAACTATCCATTATGGATAGGTCCAGAGGCGAATCCGGTATGCGGATGGCGGAGTTGAGTCGGGAGTCGGGGGTGACGGTCGCGACGATCAAGTACTACCAACGAGAAGGGCTGCTCCCGCCCGGGGAACTGACCAGCCCTAACCAGGCTCGCTATGGCGCCACGCATGTGCGGCGCCTCAAATTGGTTCGCGCATTGATGGAGATCGGGGGATTGTCGGTGGCGAGCGTGCGGGAAATACTCGCCGCGATCGACGGATCGCAAAGCTCGACCCACGATGTCCTCGGATTGGTCCAACGCGGTTTGCCCACGCCTCGAACGGAAGTGAGCGATACGGACCGGGAATGGGCCCTGGAGCGTATCGAGCAGCTGCTCGCCGAGCGTGGTTGGCAGCCACCACCGTACTCTCCCTTGATCGAGACATTGGTCGGGGTGCTCTGCGCTCTCCGCGAGGTCGGTCACGAGTGGGTATTGGACGGATTGTCGTGTTACGCCGAGGCCGCCGACCGTATCGCTCGCGCCGATATAGATGCTGTCGCGCACCGTGGCTCCGTCGAGTCCATCGTCGAAGGCGCGCTGGTCGGCACCGTTCTCGGCGATGCCCTGTTGATCGTTCTGCGTCGTATGGCGCACGCCGAGATATCCAGAAGGCGATTCCGTGTTTCGCAGACCTGAGAGCCGGACCTCCGACAACGGATGCATGAACCGGGATGCCGTTGTCGAAACCAATGCGCACGAACCGCTCCGGTGTCCCTCCATCACAGAGAATGCAATGACGGAGACAACCGAGCCCACATTGATCGGTCGAGAGTCCGAGCGCGCGCTGTTGCACGATCTGCTGCGCCGAACCGCGGCCGGCAGCGGAGGTGCCGCGGTGGTGCACGGAGAGCCGGGCATCGGCAAGAGCGCCCTGGTGAACGATGTCGTGCGCGATACCAACGGGATTCGGATCCTGCGAGTGACCTGTGTCGAGCCGGAATCCGATCTCGGATACGCGATGCTGCATCGGCTGCTCACCCCCGCGATGAACCTGGTCGATCGATTGGCCGCGCCGCAGGCCGATGCGCTGCGCACCGTATTCGGGTTGGCCGCCGGCGACACCCCGGGCCGGTTCCTGATCGGTTCGGCGACGCTGTCCCTGCTGTCCGAACTGGCCGGCGAGCAGCCATTGGTGTGCCTGATCGATGATGCACAGTGGGCGGACCTTCCGTCCCGGCACGTTCTCGAGTTCGTGGCGCGGCGACTGGACACGGAACCGATCGCGGTGATCACGGCCGTGCGGGCCGAAGAACGGCCGTGGGTGGCCGACGATGTTCTCGATGTGCCGCTGACCGGACTGGACCGGGAATCGGCACGGGAACTGCTGCTGCACCGGGTCGGTGACCGATTGTCCATGGTGCAGCAGGAGGCCGTTCTGGATGCGGCGGCCGGGAATCCGCTGGCATTGTGTGAACTTCCGGTCGAGGTCCTGCGCGCGAACATGATGTCCGCACCGCTGCCGCTCGCCGAGGAATTGCAGCAGGCGTTCCTGCTCAGGGTGCGACGTCTCGCAGCGCCCGTACAACAGCTGATGCTGCTGATCGCCGCCGATGGTCATCCCCGATCCGATGTGGTGCGCCGCGCGTTGCCTCTCCTCGATCCACCGGTCGAATGGGAGACGATCGAACTCGATTCGGCGGAAAACCTGCTCGTCACCGACGAGACATCGGCCGTGGCGTTTCGCCACCCGCTGATTCGGTCGGCCGTTTATCACGGCGCCGACCCCATGGCACGCCGTCGCGCCCACCGTGCATTGGCCGTGGCACTGGAAGGTGAGGACGATACCCGCCGGGCATGGCATCTCGGGCAGGCCGTCACCGGACCGGACGAGGCGGTCGCCGAGGAGCTGCAACGGTCGGCCTACCGGGCGGGCCGTATCAGTACGGCGACCATGGCCGCCCTACTCGCGCGAAGCGCGGAGTTGAGCGCGATCGAGCCGCGGCGGTTGCGCCGCAGGGTCGAATCGGCCGCCGCGTGGTGGACCAGTGGGGACTTCGATCGTGCCGCGACGATGCTCGAGGGCATCGATCGTGACGACAGGATCGACGGGCCCCTACGGTGGGACATCCTCTGGCTGCGGGCCTCACTGGAATTGCATATCGGTAACCCTTCCGCCGTTCTGCCGCTCCTGCGACCGGTGCTGCCCACAGTGGCCGAGGCCGGTGTTCGGCACGCCCTTCCCCTGCTGGTGCTGTTCAACGAGGCCGCTTTCTGCGCCAACGCCGATGCGTGGTCACATGTTGCCGATGCCGCCGAGCGGCTCACCCCGAACGACAGCGGGGTGCAGGATGTACTCGCCCGGCTTCTTCGCGGAAGTTGCCGAGTTCGTGCCGGAAAGGACGCGGGACTGGCTCCCGACGATCTGGATGTGGTGGAGCAGCTCACCGATCCGGCCCATCTGTGGTGGGCCAGCGGATTCATGCTGGGACTCGGGCACCAGGACCGAGCGCGACGGTTGAGCAGACTGGCGGTGCATCATGCCCGGCGCCTGGGTGCCGTGGTCTTTCTCCCCTGGGCCCTGTGGCGGGTGGCCTGCGACGACATCGCATCCGGACGGTTCCGCTCGGCGGAGGCGCTCGCGGAGGAGGGCCGTCGGTTCGCGGAGGAAACCGGTCAGGTCAACGCGGGTTTGGCATTGCGCAGTGTGCTCGCCATGGTGGCCGCGTTGCGTGGTGACCCGGAGTCGGCCGCACGCCTTGCCCGGGAAGTGATGGTCGAGGCCCCCCCACGGGGCATGATGGGTGCCGTGGCTCTGGCCCATCGGGCGCTGGGGCTGCTCGAACTCGTCTCCGGCCGCCCCGAACGGGCATTGGAGCATTTGGCTCTCCCCTCGAGCGGCTCCTATCTCGGGCTTGCCATGGTGAACGTCCCCGATATGGTCGAGGCCGCGCTTCAGGCCGATCGGCGGGAAGCGATAGTCGAACCCCTCGCGCTGTTCACCCGGTGGGCGGATACGGCGGGCCTTCCGGAATTGAACGCCCTGGCCGCCCGGTGTCGGGCATTGCTCACCTCGGGGAAGGCCGCGTCCGAGGAGTTCCGTCGTGCCCTGACCCTGCACAGGCAGGCCGACCAACCGTTGGAATACGCGCGAACCCAGCTGTTGTTCGGTCGGCACCTGCGCCGCGAACGTCGCCCCTCCGCGGCCCGGGAACCCTTGCGGGTCGCCGTCGAAACCTTCGAAACCCTCGGCGCCGAAGCCTGGGCGAACCGTGCCCGTGCGGAATTGCGCGCCGCGGGTGAAACCCGTAGGGAGCCGACGGCCGAGGGGGCTGCTCTGCTCACGGCGCAGGAAGCTCGGATCGCCGATGCCGTCGCCGACGGGCTCACCAATCGGGAAATCGCCGCCCGCCTGTTCCTCAGCCCCCGGACCATCGACTACCACCTGCGAAAAGTCTTCACCAAGATGGGGGTCACCTCCCGCACCGAACTCACCCGAACCACCCTGGATGCCCGCGGCCGGAATCGAGAAGAGAGAAGTGATGCGTCCGATCGGACAGTCGAACATTCCTCGGCCGCGCTCACCCGTACCGAAAAGGCGTGGGCCGAGCGCGACCGGTCGACCGTTGCCCCTGCGGATCTACGAACCACACCGATCCGCAACGCGGGATAGCTTCGGGTCCATGCTGTACGGTCGCGACAAGGAACTGGCGGTATTGGCGACCATGGTGGAACGAGCACGTTCCGGGCACGGCGCGGCCGTGGTCGTACGCGGAGAGCCTGGAATCGGTAAGAGCGCACTCCTGCGCGATTTCGCGTCCCGGGTATCGGGAGTGCGGGTGCTGCGGGCCGCCGGGGTGGAACCCGAATCCGATATCGGTTACGCGACACTGCATCAACTGCTGCTACCGGTTCTGGATCGGGCCGACAGATTGCCGGCCCCGCAATCGGCTGCCCTGGAGGTCGTGTTCGGATTGGCCGCCGGCTCGGAACCCGATCGATTTCTGGTCGGTCTGGCGACCTTGTCGTTGCTGTCGGAGCTGGCCGGTGAACATCCCGTGGTGTGTGTGGTCGACGACATCCACTGGAGCGACCGCCTCTCGAAAGATGTATTGAGATTCGTGGCCAGAAGGATCGACACGGAGCCGATCGTGCTGGTGCTGGCATCGCGGACGAATGAGCGCCCCCCGCTGGGGCTACCCGGTGTGCTGGACATGCCCTTGCACGGATTGGATCGAGAAGCGGCGAAACGGCTCCTGGCCGAACGCACCGATATCCGGTTGTCGACGGATCGGCAGGACGCCATCGTGGACGCGACCGCGGGAAATCCGCTGGCGCTTCTCGAGCTTCCCTCGGCCGTCGTCCGCGACGGTGCCTCGGTGTCGCGGCAGGTCATTCTCAGCGATGGTCTGCGCGCTGCCTTCCTCACCAGGGTGCGGCGGCACACCCGACCGATACAGCGCCTGCTGTTGTTGATCGCGGCCGCCGGCCATCTACGGCGTGAGGTGTTGACCCACGCGGCCGCCGAGTTCGATGCCGCCTCGGTGGAGGAACTCGACGTATTGGACGACCTCGTCGAGACGGGGGCGGAACGAATAGCGCTTCGGCACCCGCTCATCCTCTCGGCCGTCTACCAGAGTGCCACCACATCGGATCGCCGTGACGCACACCGGGCGTTGGCAGCGGCAATGCACACCGTTACCGGAGAAAGCGATCGCTCCGTATGGCATCTGGGCCAGGCAACCGACGGTCCGGACGACGAGGTGGCCGAACAACTCGACCGGATGGCCAGAAAAGTTGTCCGAACCAGCTCGGCCACCGCGGCAGCGTTGTTCGCTCGCGCCGGTGAGTTGAGCACGGAAGGACCGCATCGCCTACGACGATGTTTCGAATCGGCCTTGGCCCACTGGAACAGTGGAGATGCCGACCACGCCCGGTCGATGCTCGAATTCCTCGACCGTCAGGAGCAGCTCGATGGGACACTGCGCCGGGACATCGCATGGTTGCGGGCTTCCATGGAATTACATACCGGGATACCGGCGGACGTGGTGGTCATGCTGCGTTCTCCCATCGCCGAAGCATTGGAAAACTCTCCACGGCAGGCCATTCCGTTACTGATGTTGTTCGGGGAAGCCGGCTTCCACGCGAACCAGTTCACCGCGTGGTCACAGCTCGTGGACGTCGCCGAGCGGGTACCTGCCTCCGGCAGCGACATGCACGACGCGCTGCTGGGACTGTTCCGGGGAGTGTGCCGGGTGTGGCGGGGCGAACCCGATGGATTGTCACCCGAGGACAAGGACATCGTGGAAACCCTCACCGACCCCGCCATGCTGTGCTGGGCCGGCGGCATGATGTGGAGTCTGGGCGAGCGGGAACGAGGGCGACACCTGAATCGGATGGCCGTACTGCACGCCCGCCGCACCGGAGCGGTCTC
The DNA here is from genome assembly GCF_000308675.1 of Nocardia paucivorans NBRC 100373. Classification (GTDB taxonomy): domain Bacteria; phylum Actinomycetota; class Actinomycetes; order Mycobacteriales; family Mycobacteriaceae; genus Nocardia; species Nocardia paucivorans. Next base: position 68,904 of record NZ_BAGE01000030.1, read on the forward strand.
GCTGCTGGTGTGGGCCCTGGAACGGGAGGCGCTCGGCAATATCGTCGGCGGCGAATTCCGTGCGGCGGAGACGTCCGCGCAAGAAGGTTGTCAATTGGCCGAGGAGATCGGGCAGACCAACGCGAGCGTCTGCCATCGGAGCCTGCTGGCCTTGCTGGCCGCGTTCAGAGGCCATGAGCAGCGGGCACGGGATCTCGCCCACGAGGTGTTGGCCGAAGCCACGCCGCGTCGCCTCGCATTCGTCATCGCCACGGCCCGGCGGGCTCTCGCCGTGCTCGACCTGGCCGCCGGCCACCCGGGGGCGGCATTGGCGAATCTGCTCCCGGGAGCAGACCCCGTTCATCCGGGAGTTGTGCAGGTGTACATACCCGATCTGGTGGAGGCGGCGGTCAAGGCAGGAAGACCCGATGTGGCCACCAGATCGTTGAAACCACTCGCCCGATGGGCCGAATCGGTGAATTCGCCGGAGACGAACGCGCTGGTGGCACGCTGCCGGGCATTGCTCGCCGAGCCCGATACCGCCGAAGGCGAGTTCCGTCGGGCGCTCGTCCTGCACGAACGTGGTGATCAACCGATGGAATACGCGCGAACCCAGCTGTTGTTCGGCGAATACCTGCGTCGGCAGCGGCGTAGGGCGCAGGCCCGCGTGCCTTTACGCGCCGCGTACGACACATTCCGGTCTCTGGGGGCCATGGGGTGGGCCGAGCGTGCCTGCTCGGAACTGCGCGCGGCGGGGGAAAATGTCGAGCCCGTGTCGGTGGCGATCCGAACCGACGTGTTGACCCCGCAGGAAATACGTATCGTCACGGCTGTCGTCGAGGGCGCCACAAACCGTGAGATCGCCGCTCAAATGTTTCTCAGCACTCGAACGATCGACTATCACCTGCGGAAAATCTTCACCAAACTGGGCGTGAGATCCCGCCACGAGCTCATACGCATCACCCTAACCGAGTTCGGCCACCACTGACCGGGTGTTTCGGGAGGGTGTCGCGTTCGGAAGGGAGAAGTGTCTTCCACGGGACAGCCCGGGGTACCGCTGAATAATCGTGCGCTTGCTCATGGTTTCGCCAACTTCGTTTTCGGATCGGTTTTCCGATCGGTACGGGAGTCGGAGGGGAGTGGAGTTCCCGGTCGGGCGCGTAGCCGGCAAACACGCGAGAAGCCTCGACGGGACGGCGGATAGGGGCAAGGCTGCCGAGCGGCCGGATGAGAGTTCGGCGGAGTCATCGCCAAGTGAACAGATATTCGCTCGATGGTTCGGTGGTTTCCTTTGACCACGGTGTGTGCTACCTGCTCGGTAGTGAGATGGCATGCTGTCCGCTATGGCAGAATTCCCCCATTTCGGGGTTGAGCGGCCCCCGGCCGCCGATCGTGGGGTCGGTGGTGCACGCGTGCGGCGTCGGGGCGGTGACCTGTCCGGAGGATGAGGTCACCGCCATGGCGGCTCGTGGTCGGCCGCCGCCGATGACCGAGGTCAGTAGTTGTGGCAGGTGTCGGCGATGCGCCGGGCTATATCGCGATACCGCTGCGCTTCGGGGGCGTTGCTCCTTTCCTCCATGCGGGTGCGTGCCTCCGGGTGGGTGTCGAGATATTCCTGGGAGCGTTGTTTGCGCTGTTCGACGGGAAGTGCGAGGAATTCCTGTAGTTTCGTCTTCCCTTCCGGATTGGCGTCCAGGATGGCGGCGAGTTCTGGTGCCTCGGCCCGGATGGCGGCCTCGACCTGTGGATAACTGCAGGTGGTTTCGAGGAGCGCGGCCTCGATCGACTGTGCCGTGGCGCCGGTGGGGACCAGGAGCGGTCCTGCCGCCACCGCGCCGAGGACGAGAACCGTTCGCGCGATCCGCGCACGAAGGAAGGTCATACTGCAAACCCTTTCATATGGATGGTCGGATACCCGATCGTCGAGTACCCAGGACCCGTTACGAGTTCACCGATCCGAGAGTTCGGGTGCCGCCCGGAAAGGTGCGATGGTACGAAGAATCGTCGGTTATCGGTCGTCGTCGAGTTCGACCGCTTCCCGATCGGCCCGTTCGATCAGCGGGGACAGGTCGAAGACCGCGTTGTCGATATCGGCGTGTAGATCGCCGAGGCGACGGTAGCGTTCGGGCACGGTGGCGATGGTGAAATCGCTCGGGTGGATATCGGGGATCTCGTCCCAGCGCACCGGGGTGGAGACGGTTGCCTGCGGTGTGCCGCGCACCGAGTACGCCGCGGCGATGGTGTGGTCGCGGGCGTTCTGGTTGTAGTCGACGAACAACGCTCGCGGGTCGCGGTCGCGCCGCCACCAGGCGGTGGTCACATCCTCGGGTGCGCGGCGCTCGATCTCCCTGGCGAAGGTCGCCGCCGCGCGCCGAACCTCCCGGAAGCCGTAATCGGGTGCGATGCGGACATAGACGTGTAAACCGTGGCCGCCGGAGGTTTTCGGCCACCCGATCGCGCCGATCTCGTCCAGTACCTCGTGCACAACCCCTGCCACCCGCTGCACCCGCGACCACGGGCAGTCCGGCATCGGGTCCAGATCGATCCGCCATTCGTCGGGGTGTTCGGTATCGGTGCCGCGGGAATTCCACGGATGGAACTCCACGGTCGACATCTGTACCGCCCACAGCACATCGGCCAGTTCGCGGACGCAGAGCTCATCGGCGTGCCGGTCGTAGCGGGGAAAGTACACCCGCACCGTGGAGATCCAGTCCGGCGCGCCGGCGGGCAGCCGTTTCTGATGAACCTTCTTACCGGCCAGGCCCTTCGGGAAGCGGTGCAGCATGCACGGTCGGTCCCGCAGGGCGTTGACGATCCCGTCGCCGACACTCAGGTAATACTGCGCCAGATCCAGCTTGGTCGCGCCCGTCTCCGGGAAATACACCCGATCCGGATGCGTGATACGTATCGTGCGCTCACCGACCTCGAGCTCGACCGATGCCCCCTTACCGCTGCCCATGGCCCGACCCTAGCGGCGCGCACCGATATCGGCCGGGCGACACCGCGTCGGACATCACACTCGTGTCAGCTGCCGTTCGAGCCGGCGCAGCAGATCGTGGACGCGGGGATCGTGGGTGAGCACACCGTCGAGGACGGGGTTGACCACACCACGCAACAGTGCATAGGGCTGCCAGGTGGCGGGGGCGATGGTGCGTGCCGCCCGGCGTTCGATCCCGTCCGCGACGACCCGCGCGGCCCGGGTGGGGCTTATCCGCATCCGCAGCGGCCAGGGCAGCATCCGGTCCAGGGCGGCGCCGAGGTCGTCGCTGTCGAGGGTGTCATGGGTCATCGAGGTGTCGACGATGCCGAAATACGCGATTCCCGCCGTGGCGTCGAAGGGGGCCAATTCGATCCGCAGGGCACGGCCGAGTTGTTCCACCGCGGCCTTGCTGATCATGTAGGGGGAGCCGCCCATACCGGGGGTGAAGGCCGCGCACGAGGACACCACCACGATATGGCCGTGCGCGTCGACGACGTGCTCGAGTGCCGGGCGGACGGTGTTGAACACGCCGGTGAGATTGATATCGATGACCCGGTCGAAAGCGTCGCCGTCGATGGTGCGCAGGGTGGCCGGGCGGGGCACCACACCCGCATTGGCCACGACCACATCCACGTGGCCGAAGTGTCGCACCGCTTCCTCGACAGCGCCTTCCATCGCGGCGCGATCGGTGACGTCGGCGGCGACCGCGAGGGTGCGTTCGCCGACGGCGGTCGCCGCCGCCGCCACCCGTTCGGCGTCGATATCGACCAGGACGATCGAGGCCCCCCGTCGATACAGTTCGGTCGCCAGTTCGTACCCGATGCCCTGTGCCGCGCCGGTGATCAGCGCGACTCTTCCGGCGACCGGGTAGTTGTCGCGGAAGGGCAGTGTGCTGCGTAGCAGCTCCATCATCGGTTCACCTCGGGGTTCGTGCCGTTGTCCGGCGGGGTCCGGTGCGTGAAGCGCTGGAGTGGCGCGGGGATCTTCGATGCCGCCGGCAGCGCCCGGAACTGCCAGGTGTCGTCGCGGGGGAGGACACCGCCGCGTTGGGTGACGTCGAAGGCGTCGTACAGGGTTTCGCCCTCCTCCGTGAGGCCCTGTTCGTTGAAGTGATGACGGTCGACGGCCGGGCACTGGATGAAGCGACCGTTGCCGTCGGGAACTCGGGCGCTGGTCGTGCCGGCCGAGCCTGCGCAGGGCTTGCCGAAACTGTTCCTCATCGAACATGGCACTACCCTTCGACGGTCGCGCCCGCTCGTCCCAGGGGTGGTGGGTGTGGTCCGGCGCAACGAGAACACTCAACTTGAATCACATGATTCATGTTGAATCACCTGAAGTCAATGTCTCCGGTCGGGTGGTCGATGCGAGGATTGAGCCGTGAATGCACCCAAGCTGTGGCGCGGCCGGACGCTGCTCGATCGGTCGGCGGACCGGCGTGAGCAGCTGATCGAGGTGGGATTCGACCTGCTCGGCACAGTCGGTTCGGGCGCCGTGACCATGCGGGCCGTCACACGGCAGGCGAATCTGAGTCCGCGGTACTTCTACGAGAGTTTCGACAGTCGGGAAGCCCTGGTCACCGCTGTCTACGACCGGGTGGAGCAGGCATTGCTCGAGCGTTTGGGTGCCGTGCGTTACGACCCTGATCCCACCATTGCGGTCCGCGCGGCATTGGAGATCTGTGCCACCTATTTCGAGGAGGATCCCCGTCGGGCCCGTGTTCTGCTGCGGGAACCGCTCACCGATGACACCTTGCGTCGACACAGCGCCCACCGGACCCCGGCGTTCATTCGGGCGGTGGTGCCCAGACTCGGCGCCGAGGCTCTGGTGTCGAGCAATGACGAAACCCTGGCGATTGTCGGCACCGCGCTGGGCGGTGCCCTGATCGCGCTCTATGTGGACTGGGTCGACGGTCGGTTACCCGTTTCCCGGGACCGGCTGGTCGAGACGGCCGCCGAGATCGTCCTCTCGCTCGCACAGATCTGAAAAGACGGACGTCCCGCCGCCATGAGGCGTTACGGTTGAAGCGGAGCCTTCGGTTTCGGTTCGATCGATCGAGTGCGCTCGGCTCAACCGTGGCGAACGTATGTCGGTAGTTTGCGCAGCTCACGTACGTATTCGAGTCGTTGGACCGCTCCCGAGGTCGCGTTGTCGCTCAGGCCCGCGTCCAGGAGCGCGGCCCGAAGGTAGGTGGTGTCCACGTGGTCGAGGGCGGCCAGGATCTCCGGTCGTAGCTCCTCGTCTCTTCCTGCCCATTGGGCGAGGAAGTCGGATTTCATCGGTGCTGTGAAGGGGTCGGTGGATTCGGGGAATGCGCGGCCGTGGTCGATGGCGAGCAGGTCGAATGTGCCGTCGTCGTGGTGGACCGTGCGATAGTTCGCCGGGCGTCGGTCGAGGTTTCCCATGAGGTAGTCGAGTACCGCGACCTGTTGCTGTTGGAGTTCGTCGTAGTCGTGGACCGGTCTGGCGGGTTTCGATTCGAAGAATTGTTGGATCATGCCGGGTCCGGTGCGGTCGCCGTCCGGTTCCGGGGGTCCTGCTGTTCGGGCGGTGGGGGGAATTCGGTTGAAGCCGAGTATCTCGTCGAGGCGATATGCCGCGATCTCTCGATCCGTTTGCGCGCCCCGATATGGGCGGAAGTGGAACAGGCCGTCGTAGTCTTCTCCGCGTTCGGGTTTGTAGATGTTTACTGCCCCGTCGGTCGAACGCATCTTCCGGATGGTGGCGCTCGCGGCCTCACGGACATCCGCCAACATGTCCTCGTCGAATTCGACGTCGCTGCTCAATCGGCGTTCGGCCATGGCCCTTTCGGCCGCGCTGGGGCGATACGGTCGCGCCTCCGGCCGGTTCGGGCGCAGATGCAGCCGACCGTCCGGCGCTTCCCAGAGGAAGTGCGCACTACCTGTGCCGGGATGTTCGATCAGGTAGGCGCCCTCGCATATCAGGCCCCCGGTGGTGCGATAGAAGCGAACGATCGAGCGGGTGGCCTGATCCACTCGCTCGCACAAACCCAGAGCCAGGCGCTTGGAAACCTGTTCGAGGAGATCATCTTTTACCACCACCGGGCCGACCCATCGTGCGTTCGCCTCTATCGCTGTGCCGTATGCGGTGTCTTAGGGAATCAGAGCGGTGCGGTGAGTTCCAGTTGGATGCCGTCGGGGTCGTCGAAGGAGAGGATGACGATACCGAACTGGGCCATTTCGGTGATCTCGCCGTGTGGTATTCCGGCGGCGTCGAGTCGGGCCGCTGCGACGGCGAGTTCGTCACGGTCGGCCACGGCGAAGCTGAGGTGGTCCAGGCCTACGCGGTCCGGGTCGAATTGATCGCTCGGGTCCGCGACCGGGCGGAGGCCGAGCAGCATTCCGTTCGCCTGGAACACCACGCCGCCGTAGAGCCGGAACGGGTCGGTGCGTACCTCGGGGTCGTCGGGGCTGCCGGGGGATTCCGCGGCGACCGGGAAACCTAGCACTTCTTCGTAGAAGCGGCGAGATCGCCGGATATCGCGCACCGTCAACCGGACGTGGTGGGTGCCGGTGGTCGTGATCAAAGACATCAATGCTCCCGGAAAACGTGAGTTGTAATCGCCGGAGGCGTGTTCACGGCGGTCCGGCGAAATGGACGAGAAGACCGTATGGTCGGCCCGCCTCCGGGGCATAGCGCCGAATACGGCATTTTATGAGTCATTTCCGACACGGAGACGTGGCTCATTGCCCGAGGCGTGTCGTATGCGCCGGCGGTTGTTCCGATGCCTGCCGGGCAGGGGGACAACCGGGTGACGAACAATGGCAATACCTTGGCGATTGTCGGCGCCGCGCTGGGCGCTGCCCTGATCGCGCTCTATGTGGACTGGGTCGACGGTCGGTTACCCGTTTCCCGGGACCGGCCGGTCGGGACGGCCGCCGAGATCGTTCTCTCACTCATACAGATCCGCCGGGGCGAAGACCTGTCGCCGCCCCGGCGCGTTGTGACCGGTTTCGGTTCGATCGATCGAGTGCGCTCGGCTCAACCGTGGCGAACGTATGTCGGTAGTCTGCGCAGCTCACGTACGTATTCGAGTCGTTGGACCGCTCCCGAGGTCGCGTTGTCGCTCAGGCCCGCGTCCAGGAGCGCGGCCCGAAGGTAGGTGGTGTCCACGTGGTCGAGGGCGGCCAGGATCTCCGGTCGTAGCTCCTCGTCTCTTCCTGCCCATTGGGCGAGGAAGTCGGATTTCATCGGTGCTGTGAAGGGGTCGGTGGATTCGGGGAATGCGCGGCCGTGGTCGATGGCGAGCAGGTCGAATGTGCCGTCGTCGTGGTGGACCGTGCGATAGTTCGCCGGGCGTCGGTCGAGGTTTCCCATGAGGTAGTCGAGTACCGCGACCTGTTGCTGTTGGAGTTCGTCGTAGTCGTGGACCGGTCTGGCGGGTTTCGATTCGAAGAATTATTGGATCATGCCGGGTCCGGTGCGGTCGCCGTCCGGTTCCGGGGGTCCTGCTGTTCGGGCGGTGGGGGGAATTCGGTTGAAGCCGAGTATCTCGTCGAGGCGATATGCCGCGATCTCTCGATCCGTTTGCGCGCCCCGATATGGGCGGAAGTGGAACAGGCCGTCGTAGTCTTCTCCGCGTTCGGGTTTGTAGATGTTTACTGCCCCGTCGGTCGAACGCATCTTCCGGATGGTGGCGCTCGCGGCCTCGCCGCCGCCCACCAACGTGTTCGATTCGACATCGCCGACCAATCGGCGTTCGGCCATGGCCGTTTCGGCCGCGCTGGGTTGGTACGGATGCGTGCTCGGCCGATTCGGGCGCGGTCGCAACCGACCGGGCGGAACCTCCCAGAGAACATGCGTACTGCCCGTATCGGGGTGTTCGATCAGGTGGGTGACGTAGCACATCAGATCGCCGGCTGTGCGATAGCGGTCGGCCATCGAGCGGGTGACCTGCTTCGCCCGCTCACGCATGTCCAGAGCAAGACGGTTGAAGATCGTCTCGAGGGGACTGTCTTTCGCCGTCACCGGACCGGCCTACCGTTCGGTCGATCCGACCGCTGTGCAGTATTCGACGTTCTCGAAAATCTATGCATTGGCCTTGGAAATCAGAGCGGTGCGATGAGTTCCGGCCGTATTCCGGCGGCGTCGGGTCGGGCCGTTGCGGTGGTGGGTTCGGCGCGTACCTCGGGATCATCCGGGCCGGTGGGTGCTTCCGCGGCGACCGGGAAATCGAGCACTTCTTCGTGGAAGCGGCGAGATCGCTCGATATCGCACACCACCGGTTGGGCACGGTGGATGCCGCTGGCTGGGATCGAGGGCATCGAGGCTCCAGGAAGGCGGAAGTGGGGATCGCCGGAAGCGCGTTGGCGGCAGCCCAGCGAAATGGACGATAAGACCATATGACCGGTCCGCGTCGAAGAATAGTGTCGGTTCCGACATATTTTGTACTGTTTCCGACGTGGATATCGCGGTGTTCGCCATGGATGATGTCACCGACTTCGGGATGGCCGCTGTGTTGGAGGTCTTCGCCTTGGCCAACTCGCTCCGGGAGACGCTGGTGACGCCGCCGCCGCCCTGGCGGGTGCACACCGTATCGACCGCTACCAGTGTTCGGTCGGCCAACGGCTACACGATTCCCACCGTCCCCCTGTCCGGTAGCGCCGAAGAAGCCGTGGATCTCGCCGATTTCGGGGTGTTGATCGTGCCCGCCGTCCATGTGCTCGACGCAGAGGTGCTCATCCGGCGGGTATCGGCTTCCGAGAGCAGCCCGGTCCTGGAGTGGATCGCGCGGGCCCACGCGCACGGAATCCATGTGGCGGGCGCGTGTACGGGCACCTTCTTCCTGGCCGAGGCCGGTGTGCTCGACGGGCATTCCGCGACAACGAGTTGGTGGCTCGGCTCCGCCTTCCGGAAACGTTATCCGGCGGTCGTGCTGAACGAGCGCCTGACCTTGTGTTGCGGCGCGATGGTATCCACCGCCGGCGCCTCACTGTGCCATGTGGATCTGGCCCTGTCGCTCATCCACACGGTGAGTCCGGCACTGGCCGAGAAGGTGGCACGATGTCTGGCGGTGGGCGTAGGGCGGGCGCAGGCGGGGCACAGCGTGCCGGAAGCGGTGGCCCAGGGCAATGCGCTGATCGCCGACCTGGAGAGTTGGGTTCGGCAACACCTCGATGAACAGTTCCGCATCTCGGACGTCGCCCACGAGCTCGGCGTGACCGAACGCGGTCTGCAACGCGCGACGCAGGCAGAACTCGGCATGTCCCCCCGTGATTTCGTCAACGAGATCCGGTTGGAGCACGCCACGTATCTACTGCACACCACCTCCCTCCCGGTCGATGTGATAGCCGCCAGGGTCGGTTACCTCAATCCGGGCGCCCTGCGCGGCCTGGTACGACGACGGCGCGGCATGACCATCGCCCAGTTGCGTGCGACGCCGATGTCCTGGTGGGCGTTTTCGGCGAAAGGCGGAAATCATGCCCAACGGTATGGATCGGCGTTCGGTCCCGGCGGCTTCGACCGCGCCGGGTCGGATACGGCCCCCGAACCGACCCCGAATGCGCCTGTTCGGCCCCGGGTGTGACCCGGCGGTTCATCGACCGGGGCGTCGTGTACGCGTTCGCAGATGTGCCAGCGCCTGCTCGACGGACAGACAACCGGCAGTGGTCAATTCCAGGTCGGCCAGTGCGGACTCGTGGGCCTGCGTCGTGGCGGCGGCGGCGCAATCGACGATCGGATGTACGAACAGCCCGAGGTCGGTGCCGTGGCGGGCGGTCTGCTCGACGACGAGGTTCGTCGCCACACCGGTGATCAATACGGTGTTCAGATTCCGGGCCGCCAGCCACTGGGGCAGGGTGTTACCGGCCAGACACGATAGTTTTTGGGTATCGAACACTACTCCGGCTTCGGCCTGCTCGGCCATTTCCGGGATGATCTGCGCCCCGGCCGATTCCGGACGAAACTCCGTTTGCGCCTCGGCCGCCGCGCGCATGAACCCGGTATTGCGCACCAGATCGCCCTCTCCGACGGGAATGGTGAACCGTCCGAAAACTACCGGAATCCCCGCCTGCCGCGCGGCGGTGTGGAATGCGGTCGCGCGCTCGACCACGCCGCTGCGGGCGACCGGCTCGGCGAGCATGGGGCCGAAAAACCCTTCGGGCGCGATGACATTGACCTGCCAGTGCAGAGCGAGGACGGCGGTGCGGGCGGCATCGAGCGACATGCAGCCGATCATGCCGCAAACGAACTTCCGGCTCCGGCGTATCGGTCGACTCCGGTGGTCGCATGAGGTCATGGCCGCGGTATCGGACGGGTGGCGCCGACCCATGATACGGGCGGCAGCGTAGTGGTCCGGATCACCGGCGTCATCCGGTGCGGACATGTTAGCGAATGGTGGCGCGGGGTAGTCGCGGTAGCAGTGCGCTATGCACCCGACCCGATGCCGTTAATGCCGAAAGGACCAGATCCGCATGAGCACACCCGACACCACCACCCTGCAGACGCAGTTACGCGCCGTACTCGATCTGACCAATACCGAGATCCAGATCGCCGAGACCCGGATGGCGCAGGCCCGGACCGAGGCGGTGCGACGCGAGTTGTCCGAGAACGCCGACAATGGCCGGGCCCGTGCCGAGGCCATCGAGGCCGCGCTGCGTGAACTCGGCGGTGTACCGGAGGTGGTCGGCCCATTCCTGGGCCGGGCCGCCGCCATGATCAAGGCGATGGTCGAACAGGCCCAGCCGTTCGACGAAGCCCTGCTCGGCGACCTCACCCTCGAACACCAGCTGCTCGACCGGGCCCGCTATATCAAGGCTCTCGCGACCGCTGCTCGGCAGCCCGATGTCGTGGCGCTGGCGGAGCGGTTGATCACCGCACATTCGGCGACGGTGGACTGGTTGACCACCGTCCTGGCCGAGGATGCCCTCGGTGGGCCGGCCGCATTGCGCCGCACCCCGCTCCAAGCGGCCGCCGGAACCGCGGTCAAACTGGTCAACCTCCCGGTCACCTGGTCCACCCGCAGCCTGGACCGGGTATTGGACACCGTCCGCTCCACCCCGCCCGCGCTCGGTGAGTTGCTCGCCCAAGGGGCGCAGGCAGGTGATGTCGCGGTCAAAACCCTCACCGCCTCCCGCGACGCCGCCCTGCAAACCGCCGAGCAGGTCACCCGCCGCGAAGGTGCCGGTGTCGCCGCCGACGCCCTGCATTCGATCCGAACCGCGACCGGTGTTCTCGAACCCGACGAGTTGCCCATCGATGACTACGACGCTTTGAACGTGGGCCAGGCCGTCGCCGCGGTCAAGGAACTGACCGAACCCGCCGACGTGCGGGCGGTGGTGGCCTACGAGGAATCGCACAAGAATCGCAGCGGTGTCGTCTCGGCCGCTCAGACCCGACTCGCGGCGATCGCTCAGGAAGTCACCGGGATCGGCTGAATGCTCTGAGGACAATCGATTCCGCGCTTTCCGCGATAGTTTCCCGTGATAGGGGCATCGGCCCGGAATAGGTGCCGGGCCGATGCGGGATAGGGTTTTCGCTGTTCGTCGCGAGTTACTCGCTCGCCTCGCCGGCAGCGCCCTCGACCGCCTGCGGCGTGGCGCCGCGAACAGGGATCTTGCGCGATTCCGACTTCGGCGCCGCGATATCGTGCACCCGGATCCGCAGCAGGCCGTTGGCCTGCTCCGCCTCGACCGCGTCGGCGGTGACGTGCTCGGGGAGGGCGAACTCGCGGCGGAACGCACCACTGCGAATCTCTCGGATCAGCACGCCCTGCTTGTCGCCGGAGGTTTCCTCGCGGCGAGTGCCGCTGATGCACAGCCGATGGTCGACCACCTCCACCTCGACATCCTCACCGGACACACCCGGCAGTTCCAGGGTGATCACCACATCGTCGCCGTCTCGTACGACATCGGCGGCCGGTACGAACCCGGTCTTCGCCGGCGGCGTGGCGAAGGCGCGACGCATGATCGCATCGAATTCACCGTCGAACTGACGTACCAGGGCGGTGAACGGATCCCAACTCGTTCGAACGATGGCCATCTCTACCTCCTGATTTAGCACTCTGACTCCGAGAGTGCCAACGCATGGAGGGGGTGGATTGTTCCGGCGTCGACGCCCGGGACGGCAGACCGGTCACGGTGTGTCGGGACCGGCCTCCGTGGAATCGAACACCCACTGCCGGTAGCCCGGATGGGCATCGACGACGGGGACCGCGAGCACCTGTGGGGTTTCGTCGGAATGCTCGGCGTCCGCCCGTTCGATAATGGCCGGTACCAATGACCGGCGCGTATGCAGCACTACCAGGTTTTCGGTGTCGTCGTGGACCCGGCCGTCCCAGCGGTAAACGGAACGGACCCCCGAGATGATGTTCCCGCACGCCGCCAGGCGGGCCTCGACGAGGCGCCGGGTGAAACCGGCGAGCCATTCCGGGTCGCCGGAGGATACGGACACGTCTACGAGTTCGTCGTCGGACATGGGGTCAAGTTTCCCCGGCCATCGACCGAGGTTCACCTGTTCGGACGACAATGGCCACCCGAACGAGCGATAGGAGCCCACGGGAGGCGAGCAGATGACCGAGCGGCCCGAACGACATGTGAGAAGGGCGTGGCCGGCCACATGGTCCCGGATCGAAAGACCCACCCGGCGGGCATTACTCGGCTCGGCGGCCGGGCTGATCGTGACACCGGTGGCTCTCGGTATCGCGGCGAACGGGGCCGTGATCGCCAACCGATGGTGGGACGCAACGGACCGCTGGTTGGCGCCCGCCCAGTCCGTGCTCGGGGCGGGACTCCTGCTGCTGGTGGCCGTAACGGCGGTTTCCGCGCCGGGGGCGGCGATGGTGGCCGGACTGGTGTGGGGCATCGTGCCCGGACTGGTCCAGATCGCGTGCCCCGAGGACACCTACCGCATGATCGTCGCCGTACCCGGGCTGCCCACCGACCTGGACCGCGCCCTGCACACCTGGCTGTCGGGGGGAGTGGCGCTCATGATCGGGGTCCTGCTGTTCGGTGTGGGGCTCACCGCCACCGCGCGAGGGCGGAACCCGACGAGATAGCGGGTCGAAACCCGGACGTTCCGACCCGCTACCCACTCAACCCTTCACACACAGCACCTGACGCAGGGTCGCCACCACATCGACCAGATCGCGCTGGGCGTCGATCACCTCGTCGATGTTCTTGTACGCGGCCGGGATCTCGTCCACCACCCCCGCGTCCTTGCGCGACTCCACGCCCTCGGTCTGGGCGATCAGGTCCGCGACACTGAACTGCCGCTTGGCCGCATTACGGCTCATCCGCCGACCCGCGCCGTGCGAGGCCGACCAGAACGACGCCGGATTGCCCTTACCGCGCACCACATAGGAGCGGGTCCCCATCGAACCCGGGATGAGCGCGAGCTCGCCCGCGCCCGCGCGGACGGCGCCCTTACGGGTCACCAGCATGGGCGCACCATCGATCACTTCCTCGGACACATAATTGTGGTGGCAGCTGATCGGCGCGTCGAACCGGACCTCGCGGGTCGGGAATTCGTCGCGAACCGCCTGACACACCAGTGCCAGCATGACCGCCCGATTACGGGCCGCATACTCCTGTGCCCAGGTCAGATCGTGCCGGTAGGCGTCCATTTCCGGGGTGTTCGCCAGGAACACCGCCAGATCGCGGTCGACCAGGTTCTGGTTGTGCGGCAGTTTCCGGGCCACCGCCATATGGCGCTCGGCCAGTTCCTTGCCGATATTGCGGCTGCCCGAATGCAGCAGAATCCACACCCGATCGTCCTGGTCCAGGCAGATCTCGATGAAGTGGTTACCCCCGCCCAGGGTGCCCATCTGCTTGTGCGCCTTGGACTCGCGGTCGGCCACCGGGGCGTCGAGCTCGTTGAACCGCGACCAGAAGCGGTCCCAACCGGTGCGCAGGGTTTCGGTGGTCACCCCGGACGGCCGGGCTGCCAGCTTGTTCACCGGGACCGGATCGTTGTGCGCCGCGAATCCCACCGGTACTGCGGCCTCGATCCGGGAACGTAGCGAACGCAGACTGTCGGGAAGGTCGGCGGCCGTCAGATCGGTGCGGACGCTCTCCATCCCGCAGCCGATATCCACCCCGACCGCGGCCGGGGAGACGGCGTCGCGCATGGCGATCACCGAACCGACCGTGGCGCCCTTGCCGAGGTGCACATCCGGCATGACCCGGACCCCGTACACCCATTCCAACCGCGATATGTTCCGCAGCTGTTGCAGCGCGGCCGGTTCGATATCGCGCTCATGGGCCCACATCAACGTCCGTGCCCGGGTACCGGACAGCTCGACGGGAAACATTGTCTCGATCCTTCCGAATTTCGGGACGAGCGATTTCGGGACGAGCGGCTGCTCGTCCGCGCTATCCACGGTAGGCAGCGCGGCAGGGATCGGCACCTGAATTTCACCCCCGTCGGGCGGCACGCCGCTGGGCATCGCGTCGGCGGTCCGGACGGACGTCACCCCCGGTTGGGGGTCGGGTTTCGGCGTACGCGCTCGACAATCGCCGTAATCTCCGCCCGGTTCGGCAGGGAAGCGCTCGCGCCGAGCCGGGTGGTGGCGAGCGCGCCCGCGGCGCATGCCGGGGGCAGGGCCGCGGCCGGGCCGTCCGGCCAGAAAACGGCCAGGGCCCCGGTGAAGGCGTCACCAGCGCCGGTGGTGTCGATCACGTCGACCGCTATGCCGGGAACGGTCCGCTCGGCGGCGTCCGGGCCGCGGTAGCGGGCGCCGTTCGCGCCGAGGGTGACCACCAGATGCGGCACCGGGGCGAGTGTCGACCCCAGCCGGGTCGCCTCCCCGGAGTTCACCACCGCGACATCGACATGCGCCCACAGCTGCGGGGGAAGATCGCGTACCGGTGAAGGATTCAGCATCACGACGGTGTCGTGGGCGCGGGCATGCCGGACGGCGGCGGCCACCGTCGGGACGGGGATCTCCAGTTGACACAGCAGGATGTCGGCGGCGGCGATCACGGCCAGGTCGTCCTCGGCGAGTTCGGTCATCCGGGCATTGGCGCCGCCCACGACGATAATGGTGTTCTCCCCACTGTCGTCGACCACGATCGATGCGACACCGCTCGGTCCGTCGACGGTGCGCAGCCGTGCCGTGCCCACCCCGGATTCCGCGAGTGTGTCGCGCAATCGCGGCGCGAACACGTCGGTGCCGACGGCGCCGAGGAACTCCACCCGGCCACCGGCCCGGCTCGCCGCAATCGCCTGATTGGCCCCCTTCCCGCCGGGAACCGCGGTGAATCCGCTGCCGAGCA
The DNA here is from genome assembly GCF_000308675.1 of Nocardia paucivorans NBRC 100373. GTDB lineage: Bacteria > Actinomycetota > Actinomycetes > Mycobacteriales > Mycobacteriaceae > Nocardia > Nocardia paucivorans. The sequence goes on from NZ_BAGE01000030.1 coordinate 84,093, forward strand.
CGGTTTCCCCCGGTTCGGGACGTCGATCGGTGGTTGTCACCAGGTCCATGTTGACGCTGCCGAGGACGGCGATCAGGGGTGCGCTCACCCGAAAAAACGTAGCGCGAATACGGAAAATCGACTCTTATACGACTCTTATACGTACGACTCTTATACGCCTGTCCGCGTGGCAGGGAGGTCGAATCTTATGTCGGGGAAGAAGTTATGGGAATTCCGGGTCGGTGTGTTCGCCACGGAAATCGAGGCGAGAGAGCTCGAGGAACGGATCGCCCGGCTGCTGTGTCCGGACCCGAACCATGCGTCGCCCTGTCCGGTTCCGTGGTCCATGTCGCTGTGTCCCGAGGAATATCTCGAGCCCGACGAGCAGGACATGTATCGCGATCTCGAGGAGCAGTACCGGATCGAGTCGCCGGGCCGGGACGAAACCCCGTAGTGGTGTGAGCCGGGTGCGCCGGCAGCCGGCGCGGAGGGACGCGCCGACAACGCTGCGGCTCGAGTTCTCGGGGTGCGTAGGCTATACCCCATGACCGTAGAAACGACGGCTGAGTTCGATGTGCGCGAAGCGGTCCACGATGCCGCGCGCAAGGCCCGTGTCGCCGCGCGGGTGCTCGCGCAGGCCACCACCGCAGAGAAGAACGAAGCCCTGCACGCCGCCGCGGATGCGCTGCTGGCCGCCGCCGATACCGTCCTGGCCGCCAATGGTGAGGATCTGGTGGCCGCGAAGGCCGCCGGCACCGCGGAATCGCTTTTGGACCGGTTGCGGCTCACCAAGGACCGGATCGATGGGATCGCCTCGGGGCTGCGTCAGGTGGCGGGGTTGCCCGACCCGGTCGGAGATGTGGTGCGCGGATCGACCCTGCCGAACGGGTTGGAGATCCGTCAGGTGCGGGTGCCGCTCGGGGTGGTGGGCATGGTGTACGAGGCCCGGCCCAATGTGACGGTCGACGCGTTCGGCTTGGCGCTCAAGTCCGGTAACGCGGCGCTACTGCGTGGGTCCTCGTCGGCGGCCCGGTCGAACGCGGCGCTGGTCGCGGTATTGCGTGAGGCGCTTGTCGCGCAGGGGCTCCCGGCCGATACGGTGCAGTTGCTGCCCAGCGAGGACCGGTCCAGCGTGACCCATCTGATCCAGGCGCGCGGACTGGTGGACGTGGTGATTCCGCGGGGCGGCGCGGGTCTGATCAATGCCGTGGTGCGCGACGCCCAGGTGCCGACCATCGAGACCGGCACCGGCAACTGCCATGTCTACGTGCACTCCGCCGCCGATCTGGACATGGCCGAGCAGATCCTGGTCAACGCCAAGACCCGGCGACCCAGTGTGTGCAACGCCGCCGAGACCGTGCTGATCGACTCGGCCATCGCCGACGCCGCACTGCCGCGCCTTACCCAGGCGCTCACCGACAAGGGTGTCACCCTGCACGGCGATCTGCCCGGTATGGTCCCGGCCACCGACACCGACTGGAGCGAGGAATACCTGGCCCTGGATATCGCGGTGAAGGTCGTCGACGATCTGGACGCCGCGGTGGATCACATCAACACGTGGGGCACCGGCCACACCGAGGCCATCGTCACCTCCGATCTGGCCGCGGCGCGGGCGTTCGCCAATCGTGTGGATGCCGCCGCCGTGATGGTGAACGCCTCCACCGCCTTCACCGACGGTGAGCAGTTCGGATTCGGCGCCGAGATCGGGATCTCCACCCAGAAACTGCACGCCCGTGGCCCGATGGGACTGCCGGAACTCACCACCACCAAATGGGTGGTGTGGGGTGAGGGACAGGTTCGGCCCGTCTGATGCGGACCCGCTCCCGGTAGCGTAGGGAGCAGAGTTCGATGGAAGGACGGCCGATGGAGCCTGCGAGCCCGATTACCCCACCGGTCCAGGAGCCGATTTTCGCATCGGTCGACGAGGTGACCGAACGTCTCGCCGAAACCGGTTACCTTGCCGATAAGGCCACCGCCACCTCGGTGTTCCTGGCCGACCGATTGGGTAAACCGCTGCTCATCGAAGGCCCGGCCGGGGTGGGAAAAACCGAGCTGGCGCGGGCCGTGGCGCAGACCGCCGGCGCGGAGCTGGTGCGATTGCAGTGTTACGAGGGCGTCGACGAGGCGCGGGCCCTGTACGAGTGGAATCACGCCAAACAGATCCTGCGCATCCAGGCCGCCGGCGAGAACGATTGGGCCGAGACCAAGGCCGATGTGTTCACCGAGGAGTTCCTGCTGTCGCGGCCGTTGCTCACCGCCATCCGGCGCACCGAACCGACGGTGTTGTTGATCGATGAGACCGACAAGGCCGATGTCGAGATCGAGGGCCTGCTGCTGGAGGTGCTCAGCGATTTCGCGGTGACCGTGCCCGAGCTCGGCACCATCACCGCCACCCGCCGCCCGTTCGTTGTGCTCACCTCGAACGCCACCCGCGAACTGTCGGAGGCGCTCAAACGGCGCTGTCTGTATCTGCACCTGGATTTCCCGGACGAGGACCTGGAGCGCCGGATCCTGGCGAGTCGGGTGCCGGAGTTGCCACAGGCGGTCGCCGCCCAGTTGGTGCGGATCGTGCACGTGCTGCGCGGTATGCAGTTGAAGAAACTGCCGTCGGTGGCCGAATCCATCGACTGGGGCCGCACCCTGCTCGCGCTCGGACATACCGATCTGGATGACGCCACCGTGCGTGCCACCCTGGGCGTGGTGCTCAAACACCACAGCGACCAGCAGCGCGCACTGGCCGAGCTCAAACCGGCGTGACATCGTGAACGAACGATCGGTCGTCGACGGGGACATGTCGCTGCACGCGCAGCACGGTCTGTCCGGGCATCTGGTGGGTTTCGTGGCGGCACTGCGGGCGCGCGGTATCGCGGTGGGACCGTCGGAGACGGTCGACGCCGGACGGGTGCTGTCGGTGCTCGACCTCATGGACCGGGAGGCGCTGCGCGAGGGCCTGGCGTGCGCGCTGCTGCGTCGCACCACCCACCGCGCCACTTTCGACGGATTGTTCGATCTGTGGTTCCCGCCGGCGATCGGTCTTCGGGAGGCGGAAACCGACGAGGTCGAGGTGCCGCGCCGGCCCGACGGCGCGGTGGATATCCCCGCCCTGCGTCGGATGCTGGCCGGGCTGCTCGCCGAGGAGGGTTCCGGCGACCGGTTGGCGGCGCTGGCCGGGGAGATGGTCGAACAGATGGGGCAGTACCAGTCGGCCCGGGGCACATCGTTCTCGGCGTATCAAACGCTCAAGGAAGTGCAGCTGCAAACCCTGTTGACGCAGGTCCTGGCCGGGATGAACAGACCGGACGCGAGCGATTTCGAGACCGAGGTGACGCGACGGGCCGCCCGCGCCCGGATCGACCGTTTCCGTGCCACCGTGGAGGCCGAGACCCGCCGGCGGATGGCCGAACGGATCGGTCGGGAGAAGGTCGCGAGCTACGGGGTGGCCAAACAGGCCGAGGAGGTCGACTTCCTGCGCGCCTCCCCGGCGGAACTGGCCGAACTGCGCCGCGGCACCCAACGATTGGCCCGGATTCTCGCCTCTCGACTTGCCGCCCGTCGCCGACACGCCCGACGGGGCGAGATCGACCTACGGCGCACCCTGCGCGCGTCCATGTCCACCGGTGGAGTGCCGATCGACCTGGTACATCGCAAACCGCGGCCCGGTCGACCCGAGCTGGTGCTGCTGTGCGATGTGTCCGGCTCCGTGGCCGGGTTCAGCCATTTCACCCTGCTGCTGGTGAGCGCGCTGCGGGAGCAGTTCTCCCGGGTCCGCATCTTCGCGTTCGTGGATCGCGCCGACGAGGTCACCCGGTTCTTCGACCCACACACCCAATTGGACGAGGCCATGCAGCGGATCTTCGCCGAGGCCGATATCGTCGGCTACGACGGACACTCCGACTACGGCAGCGCCCTCGTCGGATTCGCCCGGGACTTCCCCGGCGCCGTCACCAGCCGAAGCTCGCTGCTCATCCTCGGTGATGCCCGCACCAATTACCGCGATCCCGAGGTGGACACCCTGAGCGAGCTGGTCGCCACCGCCAAACACGCGCACTGGCTCAACCCGGAACCGCAGGCCCAGTGGGAATGGGGGGATTCGGCGGCGCGGCATTACCGGCAGGTCATCGAGATGCACGAATGCCGGTCGGCCGCCCAGCTGACGGCGGTGGTCTCCCGACTGCTTCCGGTCTGAGCCGTCGACCCACACCCGATAAGCTCGACTGCTATGCACACGACAGGCCGGGGCGGACGCAAGCTGGGGGTGATGGGTGGCACCTTCGACCCCATCCACCACGGTCACCTCGTCGCCGCCAGTGAGGTCGCGCACCGATTCGACCTCGACGAAGTGATCTTCGTCCCCACCGGGCAGCCGTGGCAGAAGGCGGATCGGCAGGTCAGCCCCGCCGAGGACCGCTATCTGATGACGGTGATCGCGACCGCGTCCAATCCGCGGTTCACGGTGAGTCGCGCCGACATCGACCGCGGCAAGGTCACCTACACGGTCGATACGCTGCGCGATCTGCACGCCCAGTATCCGGACGCCGAGCTGTACTTCATCACCGGTGCGGACGCGCTGGCGAATATCCTCACATGGCAGGATTGGGCGGAACTGTTCGATCTGGCGAAATTCGTGGGGGTGAGCCGGCCGGGGTACGAGCTGAACATCGATCATCTGGAGGAACATCTACATGATTTCCCCGATGACGCGGTGACCATGGTCGAAGTCCCGGCACTGGCGATCTCATCCAGCGAATGCCGCCGCCGGGCGGCGGAGAACCGACCCGTGTGGTACCTGGTGCCCGATGGTGTCGTGCAATACATATCGAAGCGGCACCTGTACGTGCCGCCCACAGTGGAGGGTAGTGAAATGAGCGGGTCGGACCCCGGCGAGGTGGCGCAGCGTGGCCCCGGAGGGTCCCCGTCCGTTTCCGATCACGACGGAATGAGCGAGGTGCACCGATGACAGCGTCGGCGGAAGCAGTGGAGATGGCGCAGGTCGCGGCGCTGGCGGCAGACGAGAAACTGGCCGCCGACGTGGTCGTGCTGGACGTCTCCGAGCAGCTGGTGGTGACCGACTGTTTCGTCATCGCCTCGGCGCCGAACGAACGTCAGGTGAACGCGATCGTCGACAATGTCGAGGAGAAGCTGCGTAACGCCGGGCATCGACCGGTACGTCGGGAAGGAACCCGCGAAGGACGTTGGGTGCTGCTGGACTATGTGGACATGGTGGTGCACATCCAGCACAACGACGAACGTAACTTCTACGCCCTGGAACGGCTGTGGAAGGACTGCCCCACTGTTCCCGTGGCGGGTCTCGGGGCCCCGCCCGCCGATCGTGATTCCGCCGGAGATACCGAGTGAGCAAGTACGCCGATGTGCGCACCCTGATTCTGCTGCGCCACGGACAAACCGAATGGAACGCCGACGACCGGATGCAGGGGCAGGTCGATACCGAACTCACCGATCTGGGTCGCCGCCAGGCCAAGGAGGCCGCGCGGGAACTGGTGACGCGCAAGGTGATCGGCATAGTCGCCTCCGATCTGAAACGCGCCTACGACACCGCGATGATCCTGGCCGAATCCACCTCGCTCGAGGTGAAACGGGATGAACGTCTGCGCGAAACCCACCTCGGCGAGTGGCAGGGTATGACCAGTCGCGAGTTCGACGCCGCCCATCCGGGCGCGCGGGTGGCCTGGCGGATGGACGCGAGCTATTCACCACCCGGCGGGGAGACCAAGCTCCAGGTCGGTGCGCGGGCGTTGCCGGTGGTGCGAGAACTGTACGCCGAACGGCAGGATTGGCCGGGCGCGACTATCATTCTGGTGGCGCACGGCGGGTTGATCGCTGCCCTCACGGCCGCGCTGCTGGATCTGCCGCCACGGAGCTGGCCCGCCCTCGGTGGTCTGGCCAACGCCAGCTGGGTGCAGCTGAGCAGTCACGGTCCGAGTATCGAACAGCCCGGGTGGCGCCTCGATGTGTGGAATGCAGCGGCAAAGGTAGCACCCGATGTCCTCTGAAGAACCGATCCGGCAGGTGCCGGACGAACTGTTTCGGAAAGTTTCCGCGAAACCGGAGCGACCCCTCCCCGACGCGCTGTTCGGCCCGCCGCCGCGCCCGGCCGAGAGCGAAACCGTCGCCGCGGACACGACCGACGCCGGTGACGACGGCGCGGAGGGCGACGAGCAGGCGGATTCGGAGGAAGTATCCGAATCCGGTGCGGGAGGTCGGCCCCCGCCCGGGTCGGATGCGGAACCGAGCCCATCGGCCGTAGCGGACGAGTCGACGCCGCAGCGGCCGGTGCTGCTCGTGATCGCCGATTCCCTGGCCTACTTCGGACCGAAAGGCGGCCTGCCCGCAGATCATCCACGGATCTGGCCGAATCTGGTGGCAGCCGAACTCGATTGGGATGTGGAGCTTGTCGCCCGAATCGGCTGGACCTGTCGGGACGCGTACTGGGCGTTGATCGGTGACCCGCGCGTCTGGGCGGCGGTGCCGCGTGCCGGCGCCGTGGTGTTCGCGGTCGGCGGGATGGACACCCTGCCCTCGCCGCTGCCCACCGCATTACGGGAGCAGATCCGCTATATCCGGCCGCCCGCGCTGCGCCGGGTGGTTCGGTCGGGGTACCAGTGGCTACAGCCGAAACTGTCCAGGCTCGGCCGGCCGGTGGCGCTGCCGCCGAAGGTGAGTATCGACTACCTGGAGAAGTCGCGGACGGCGTTGGCTCAACTGCGCCCCGACCTACCCGTGGTCGGGGTACTGCCGTCGGTACACGACTGCGCCGCCTACGGCCGGGTGCACAGCGGGCGGCCCGCCGCGGTACGCGCCCTCGAGGCCTGGTCGGCCCGTACCGGCGTGCCGTTGGTGGATCTCGCCGCCGCGGTACGCGACAATGTCTTCTCCGGAGAAGCGAATCCCGACGGTATCCACTGGGGATGGGCCGGGCACACCGCTGTGGCCAATGCGATGGTGAAAACTCTGCAGGAGGTCGGATAGTCCGTGGCGGTCGTGGTCGTCACCGATTCCTCCGCGAGTCTGCCCGCTCGGTTGGTCGAAGAGCTGGGCGTCGTCGTCGTCCCGTTGCACGTGCTGGTGGGCGACCGCACCCTGCGGGAAGGTGTCGACGAACTCGATATCGACTACACCTCCGACACCGTCACCACATCCGCGCCCGCACCCGGAGAGATGCGCGCGGCATACGAGCGTGCCTTGGAACACAGCGCCGGCGACGGTGTGGTGGCCGTGCACCTGTCCCGATTGCTCTCGTCCACTTGGGAATCCGGTCGGCAGGCCATCGAGGACATGGGCGCCGCCGACCGAGTTCGTCTGGTCGACTCCCTCGGCGCCGGTCTGGCGACCGGACTGCCGGTGCTCGCCGCCGCCCGCCGCGCCGCCACCGGCGCCCCATTGGCCGATGTCTACGACACCGCCGTCTCCGCCGCGGGCCGCTCCCGCTCGTTCATCCTGGTCAACCGCACCGAACAATTGCGCCGCGGTGGACGGCTCAGCTCCGTGGCCGGCTTCTTCGGCAGCGAATTGGTGACCAAACCCATCCTGCAACTCGTCGAGGGGCGGCTCGAACTCCGAGAAAAGGTGCGCACACGGTCGAAGGCGTACACCAAGCTGGTCGATGCGGCCGTGGCGGAGGTGCGTTCGAACAATGCGCGCGGGGCGACCGTCGCGGTGCAGCATCTGAGCGCGCCGGAGGGCGCCGAGGCGGTGACCGCGCAACTGCGGGAACGGATTCCGGAGATCGATGAATTCATTACCGCGGAGTTCGGACCCGTCCTGGCGGTGCATCTCGGAGTGGGGGCGGTGGGAGTGCTCGTCCTGCCCGACGGCTGCCGCTGAGTCCGTGCCCCGCGGTGTCGGCGCCGAAAAGGCCGTCGGCCCACATGATTCGAATATCGTTGCTCGCCGGCCGTTACCGGGACCGGGGAGAACGGGAACCATCTCGTTGCGGTCGTCATCCACAGGCCCGACTTATCCACAAACTTTTCGAAATACCTGGTAGGTCCATCTTTTCGGGGAAGAGATGACCCTAGCGTGGGTGGCATGTCACGTCACGACGAACGCGAGCGGATACGGCAACGATTGCTGGGGGCGAATATCGGATCTCGTGCCGGTACCCGTCGGGCCCCGGAACGCGACGCCGGCGGGAAGAGCAGTCGGCGTGAGGAGCCCCGAGTGGGACGACCGGAAGGGAAGATGCTCGAGCCCGATGAACTCGAGCCCGATGAACTCGAGCCCGATGAAAAGGCCACCGGTCGATGGCATCTCGACGCGCTTCCCGAAACGGATGAGTCCGACCGGGTCACGGATGCGCTCACCTTCGACCACGCCTCCACGCCCGCCGGCCGAGATCACGACGACCATACGGTGCGGATGCCCGGCCGGCTCGACGAGCCACCCGATACGGGGTGGCGAGAACGATTGGCGCCGGAGCGGTTTCGTGAGATACGTCTGGACCCGGGGCGACGCGGTGTACTCGCCATGGTCGGGATCGGGTTGCTGGCGGCATTGGTGACAGCCGTCGTCGTGCTGTGGGAGCGGCCGGTGGCGAACCCTGTGCCACCGCTGCCGCCCGCGCGTCCGATCGCGGCCGATGAGGCCGATCCCACGAAGGCGCCGATACTCGCCGCGTCGTCGACCGAGGCCCGCTCGGAGCGCAAACCCGCGCCGGAGTTGGTGGTGAGTGTGGTGGGGCTCGTGCACCGAGCCGGACTGGTCCGGCTGCCGCCGGGATCACGGGTGGCCGATGCCCTCGCCGCGGCGGGCGGTGTTCGCGCCGGGGCCGATCTCACCGGACTCAACCTGGCCCAACGCCTGTCCGACGGTGATCAGGTGCAGGTCGGCGCGGGCAACCCCGATTCCGGTGCGCACCGGTACGGCAGTGGTACCACCTCGAGCGGCGCCGCCGGTTCAGCGGGTTCGGGCGCCGATTCCACTCCGACATCGAGTGCACCGATCGACCTCAATACCGCCACCGAGGCCGAACTCGACGCCCTGCCCGGTATCGGTCCGGTCACCGCCCGCGCCATTATCGCCTGGCGAGAGAACAACGGACGCTTCACCGATATCGAACAGCTCGGTGAGGTCGACGGAATAGGTCCCGGCCGCTTGGCGCGTTTGCGCCGACTGGTGACGGTATGACACCGCCGGCCACCGCACCGGTTCCGAGTATCCGCGTCGGCGCACGCCCTGGATCGCCCGGTCGAACAGTACGTGTGCGCGCCGGGGATCGGTCGGCCGGAGAGGCGGTATTGGATGCTCGGCTGCTCCCCGCCGCGGTGTGCTGTTGGTTGGCAACGATTTCGGCGATAACCCTCGGGTGGCGGGTGGGTGTGGCCGTGGCGGTGGGAGCGGTCGTGGTGGCGTTCGGGCTGTGGGCGTGGTCGTCGGTCATCGGCCGACGCAACGAACGGAAGCGGGTTGTCGCTCTGGTTTTATTGGGCGCGGTTCTGTCGGGCGCCGGTTTCGCGGCGGTGGGCGCGTGGCGTGAATACCGCGTGTCCGAACATCCCTTGCGGGCGGTGCCCGCTACGGCATCGGTTCGAGTGGAGGCCACCGTCACCGATGATCCGAAACCGATACGTACCCGAATACCGGGAACCCACCGCCTGTGGATCGTGCGAGCCGACCTCCGCGAATACCATCACGGTGCCGAACGGATACGGGTCGGTGGAGCGGTGGTGATCCTGGCGAGCGGTGAGCAGTGGTCGGACCTGCTGCCCGGACAGCCGATCGAGTTCCGGGCCCGGCCGTCACCGCCGCGTCACAGCGACCTGACCGTGGCGAGTCTGCGTCCGCTCGGTCCACCGAGAATCACCGGCCCGCTGCCGTGGTGGCAGCGCCTGGCGGCCTCGGTACGGGCCGACCTGGTGGATGCCGCCACGCGGGCATTGCCACCGGAGTCGGCCGGTCTGCTCCCGGCTCTCGTCGTGGGAGACACCTCGGCCTTGTCCGACGAGGTGCGCGACGAATTCGGCACCGCCGGACTACAACACCTGTGTGTGGTCAGCGGAGCCAATTTCACTCTTGTCCTGACCGCGGTATTGGCCCTCGCCCGCCTGCTCACCCTCGGCCCGTATCCGTCCGCCACCTGCGCCGCCGTCGCGTTGGTGCTGTTCGTGGTGATCGCCCGACCGGATCCCAGTGTGTTGCGAGCGGCCGCCATGGGAGCGGTGACGCTGCTCGCCGTGGTCACCGGCCGCCGAAAACAGGCACTACCCGCCCTGTGCGCGGCCGTGCTCATCCTGCTCGCCGTATGGCCGGGCCTGGCCGTCCAGGCCGGATTCGCGTTGTCCGTTCTGGCCACCGGCGCGCTGATCCTGTTGGCTCCCGGCTGGGTCGACCGGTTGCGCGACCGCGGTTGGTGGCGGCTGCCGGCCGAGTCGGTCGCCGTCGCGGCGGCCGCGTTCGTGGTCACCACACCGTTGTTGATCGCCCTTACCGGGCGGCTCGGTCTGGTCGCCGTGGCCGCGAATGTTCTCGCCGCCCCCGTGGTCGCGCCGATCACCGTCCTGGGTGCCGTCGCCGCTGTTATCGCTCCGATGTGGATGCCGCTCGCCGAGGTGATCCTGCACTGCGCCGGGCCGCCGCTGTGGTGGCTGCTGACCGTGGCCGACCGCGCCGCCGCGATTCCCGGAGCCACGGTATCGGTGCCGGGCGGAACAACGGGTGGACTGGTCGCTGCCGTGCTCGTCGTCGTGGGTATCGGGGCGGTGCATTCCAGTGGCGTGCGCAGAGCGGTGGCCGCCGCCGCGGTGGGCGTGGTCGCCGTGCTGCTTCCCGTATCGGTTGTGAGCCACGCCCTGTCGGCATGAGCGGTATCGCGTTGATGATGAAGGCGGCCGAAGGATCGGGATGCAATTGCCCGGTCCGTGTTCCCTTCGGAGATCTGCCGTCTCCGGTGCGGCTATCCGGTGGGCCGTGTGCATCGCGGGCCTCGGAGCGCGAGTGCGAGCGCGACGACGGGGAAGAGCAGCAGCGACAGGTTGGGGAGCCGCCAGGCCGGACCGAAATGGCACGCCACCGGCAGCTCAGTGCGGTAACCAGCCCGGTTGTCCGGCCAACCACATGGCGGGCATCGGAATGGTCCGGTCCTCGACGATGCAGACCCATAGCGTCGCCTCCGACATTCCGTAGCGGCGCTTCATCTGCGTGATGTCGAGGTATTCCCGGGGTTCCTGCCGTTCGGCGCCGTTCAACCCGGGTTCCCATGTCGGCGGGATCTCGGGTTCCCAACCGGGACGCCGCTTTCCGCCCAGTACGACGGCGGGGGTCGGTACCCAGATGGGTCCGTTGTCCAACCAACGGGCCAAAGTACGCCAGTCGACGCCGGTTACGGACGAGAACTCGGACAGGTCCACGAATCGTGGAGCGTACGAGTCACGTTCGGCCCTGCCCCGCAGAATGGCACGTTTCCTCATCAGCCGGTGGGTCCTCGCTGCACAGCAACGGCGGTGTGGTCTGTTCGCGGACGATTCGTACTCCGACTTACGGACACGGCTCGCGTGTCGTGCGCTCGTGTGCGGTGACTCTCCGCCGATCACCGGCACAAGCGCGCTACACAGTAGCCCAAGGCATCTCGTCGAATCCAATGGAGGTGGGCGCGACCGCGACGACGTCGATCCTCAGTGCGATTTCGATGTATCACCTTGGGCCGCAGAACTACTCGCCGCAGCAAGGAGTCACTCGACGTTCGGCTCGGCCGAGACGCGGGCAACCGGGACCACCTCGGCGTCGGTGCTCGGGAAACCTGCCCGTGCCGGGTTGGCGGCTCCATCGGACACGGCGTGCCCGGGTTGGCGGGCCCGGTCGTAGGATCGGGCCGTGAGCGAACAGCCTGCGCCCGTGCATCTGGTTCTGGGAGACGAGGAACTACTGGTCGAACGGGCCGTGGCGGGGGTGACGGCCCAGGTCAGGGCGATCGCACCGGACCCGGAGGGGGTGCCGGTGGATCGGTTGCGCGCCGGTGACGCCAGTAGTGCGGAGTTGGCGGAGTTGCTGAGTCCGTCGCTGTTCGCGGAGGACCGGGTGGTGATCCTGGAATCGGCGGCGGAGGCCGGTAAGGATGCGGTCGCGGTGATCACCGACGCGGCGGCGAACCCACCGCCAGGAGTGGTGCTGGTCATATTGCACTCCGGTGGAGGGCGGGCCAAGGCATTGGTTCCCGCCCTGCGGAAGGTGGGGGCGATGGTGCACGACTGCGCGAAGCTCACCAAGGCCGGTGAGCGCGCGGAGTTCGTGCGGGGAGAGTTCCGGTCCGCGGGGGTGCGGGTGTCGGGGGATGTGGTGCAGGCGGTATTGGAGGCCGTGGGGTCGGATCTGCGGGAGCTGGCGGCGGCGTGCTCGCAGCTGGCGGCGGATACCGGGGGCAAGGTGGATGTGGCCGCGGTGCGGCGGTACTACTCCGGGAAGGCCGAGGTGACCGGGTTCGAGGTGGCCGATCGGACGGTTTCCGGTGATCGGGCCGCGGCGATGGAGGCGCTGCGCTGGGCCACCGACAGCGGGGTCCCGCACGTGTTGCTGGCCGATGCGTTGGCCGATTCGGTGCACACCATCGCGCGGGTCGGTGCGGCGGGGCGTGGGGATCCGTTCAAGCTCGCCGGTTCGCTGGGTATGCCGCCGTGGAAGGTGAAGAAAGCCCAGGCGCAGGCCCGGGACTGGACGCCCGAGGCCATCGGTTCCGCGCTACAGGTCGTGGCCGAACTCAATGCCGATGTCAAGGGCGGGGCCGCCGACTCGACATTCGCACTCGAGCATGCGGTTGTGCGAATACTCGCATTGCGCGGGCGGAACTGATCGCCGCGAGTATCCGTCGTGTTCGTCGGCGCGACGGCCGGACCGGGGCCCGGACGGTGTCATGACGACGCGCCACCGGGCCCCGACGGTTGTCGAGGGCTCAGTCCACCGAGCTGAGGTCGGGCATCTCGATCTCCTCGCCGGCCTCCTCGTAGCGTCCGTCCCAGTTCTCGTAGGTCGGGGGCTCCTCCTCGCGGGTGACGATCCACGCCAGCGCGTAACCGTCCTCCTCGTCGGGGACCAGCACATTCTCGATCTTCACGCCGAAGCCGAGAACTTCGGCGGCCTGGATCACGCCGGGCAGGTCTTCGGACCGAACCACGGCCTGGTTCGCATATACGGTCACCATGGGCGGCATGCTACGGCACATCCGCCCCCACTGTGTGGGACAGGTCCCTGGTAACGCGAAAAGCAGACCTCGAGGTCTCGGCGGGACGGACCGGCGGGTGGGCCCTCATCACCGCGGATCGCGGGCCTCTGTCCGCACGGCAGGGGCGGGTGTGTGGGATCCGATCGTGGCCGGTTCGGGCACCGGCACGGCTTGCGCAGCCGGTTCGACAATGGCGGCGGTCACCCGACGCACCACCGGTAGGACGATCAGCAGGGTGGGGAAGGCGATAACCCAGGACAGCAACCCAGGACAGCAACCCAGAACAGCAACCCAGGACAGCAGCCACATATCGAGCGCCGGACCGCTGCCGACCAGGGTGCTGACCAGCGAGACCACGCAGGTCATCAGGATCGACAGCAGCAGCGGCAGCGCTATCGGTGCGTATCGCGCGGGCAACTTGGCCGGACGGGAGAAGAAACCCGGACGGGAGAAGAAGCGAGAAATCCGAGAATCGGATACGGTACAACTCCGTAAGCGGTCGTGCGGCAACGGTCGCCGGACGGCGGACCGGTGCGTTGATTGACGTGAACGCTTACGGCGACCGAAATCGCGGCACCGAGAATGGAACACCCGGCGCCGCGAGGCAATCCCAGTGCTCAGCGGGTGGCGCCCTCGATCTTCAGGTCCCCGAAGACGACCTGTCGGGACATGGGACGCCGCAGGAACTCGTGCGGGAAGCCGAGGTCGACGGCACTGGCCGCATCCAACCGGGCCAGCTGTTCCTCGGCGAACTCGACCTCGAGCGCGCCCAGGTTGTCCTCCAGTTGCGCGGCGGTGCGGGCGCCGATGATGGGGGCGGTCACACCCGACTCGCGCAGCGTCCATGCGAGCGCCACCTGGGAGGGGGTCCGACCCATTTCGGCGGCGACCTCCTTGACCACATCGGCGATGGCCAACCCGCGTTCGGTCAGGGCGCCATTGGCGGCGGCGACGTTCTTGCGGGTGCCGGTGGGGGAGGCCTCCGCGGTGTGATCGAGATCGGCACGGCGGTACTTACCGGTGAGTACCCCGCTGCCCAGGGGCGACCACGGAACGACGCCCAGGCCCATTTCCCGAGCCATGGGGATCAGATCGCGTTCCACCGTGCGTTCGATCAGGCTGTACTCGATCTGCAAGGCGATGAGCGGGGACCAGCCGCGCAGGTCGGCGATCGTCTGCATCCGTGAGACCTGCCAGGCGGGTGCGTCGGAGATACCCACATAGAGCACCTTGCCGGCCCGGACCAGATCGTCCATACCACGCAGAATCTCCTCGACCGGGGTCAGGAAATCCCAGGCGTGCAGGTAGAGCAGGTCGATGTAATCGGTGTTCAGCCGGCGCAGGCCGGCCTCCACCGAGGCGAACATGCTCTTGCGGTGGTTGCCGCCGGAGTTGGGGTCGCCGGGCCGGCGCAGCATGGTGTACTTCGTGGCCAGCACCAGGGACTCCCGATTGGTGACGGTGAAATCGCCGAGCAGTTTCTCGGCCGTTCCATCGGTGTACTGGTTGGCGGTGTCGATGAAATTACCGCCCCGCTCGACGTAGGTGTCGAAGATCTTGCGGGCCTCGGCGGTGTCGGCGCCCCACCCCCAGTCGGTGCCGAAGGTCATCGTCCCCAGAGCGAGCGGGGATACCCGCAGGCCGGAACGGCCGAGAAGACGGTAGGTGTCCAGGGTGAGCGCGGCCATCGTGTTCTCCTGTGGTCGTCGGTGGTGTCGGGAGAATTCTGCGGCGGCGAAAAGCGCGCGGTAAGGGAAGATTCATCCTGGGAAAAGCAATCCCACCCAGCGGGTGCCGGGCCCGTACGATCGAAAACGATGACAGGAATGGTGAACGCGACATCGCCCCGAGGCGCGAGGCCCGGTAGCACGAGCTCGCGTAACCGCAAAGAGCCCGGTGGCCATGGTGTCGATCGAACACACGAGCTGGCGGCCTTTCTGCGCACCCGGCGGGAGCGGTTGGATCCCGGTGAGCTGGGTCTGCCGCTGCGCAGGCAGACGCGCCGCACTCCGGGGCTGCGGCGGGAGGAAGTGGCCGAGCTGGCGGGGGTCAGCACCGACTACATCGTCCGGCTGGAGCAGGGGCGCGGTCTGCGCCCGTCGCCGGAGGTGCTGGACGCGTTGGCCCGTGCGCTGCGATTGAGTGCCGACGAAACCGCCTACCTGTTCGATCTGGCCGAACAGCGCCGACCCGGTTCGGGGAAACCGAGTACGGTGGCCGAGCCGGCATTGGCCCTGCTGGTGGCGGAGCTGTCACCGCGGCCGGCCATGTTGGTGAACCATCGCTACGACATTCTGGTGTGGAACCCGGAGATGGCGGCCCTGATGCTCGATTTCGACACCTTGCCGCTCGAACAGCGCAACGCCATGTGGCTGTGTCTCATGCACGAGCGGCTGCGGGATTTCTACCTCGACCGAGAGCGGGTAATCCGGGAGGGTGTCGCGGATCTGCGCGCCGCCTGGGCCGGACATCCGGACGATCGCACGCTCGCGGAGCTGGTGGGGGAGTTGACGGCCCGCAGCCCGGAGTTCGCCGCGGCCTGGGCCGAAGGGGATGTGAAGGTGCGGGGGCGCGGGGTGAAACCGCTACGGCATCCGGAAGTCGGGACGTTGACCGTCGATTTCGAGGTGCTGATCCCGTTACAGGACCCGGATCAACGGCTGGTCATCTATCGGGCGGCCGATGCCGCCTCTCAGGTCGCGCTGGACCGATTGGCCGAAATGGCACGGGATCGCGCGCCACAGGTCGCCGACGCGGCATCGTAGTGGTGCTCGCGTGCGGCGGTAACACGAAAAGCCGCCGCGATCGTCGGAGCCGCGGCGGCGAACGTCGAAGTGAACGAGCTCGTCAGAGCTTGTTGAAGGCGAGCGCCAGGGCCGACTTCTTGTTCGCGGCCTGGTTGGCGTGGATAACGCCCTTGGAGGCGGCCTTGTCGAGCTTGCGGCTGACGACACGCAGCCGCTCGGCGGCGGCCTCCTTGTCACCGGCCTCGGCGGCGGCCCGGAAGCTGCGGATGTAGGTGCGCAGCTCGGACTTCACCGACTGGTTGCGCTGCCGCCGTGCCTCGTTGGTACGGATCCGCTTGATCTGGGACTTGATGTTGGCCACGCCTGTATCCTCTGATTCCTGTCGCTGGTTCGTCCGGAAAGTCTGTGCGCGCGCACCTGCCCCGAACGATTCCCGGCGCGGGGACAACGCGACGCCAAGGGGTCAGATTACCAGGACCGGGAAGCGTGGAGAAATCGCGGCTCGCCACCGGTAGGCAACCGGTACGCGGAGATCATTGAGAACGCGACACCACCGGCGTAACCTCCCAATCGTTTTTCGGCGCGAATTCAGCGGTACGACCAGGCATAACGGTGCTCCCGTTCCCGCGGGCGGCGCTCTTTTCGGAAATGATCGGGCCGGGCCCGAAAGCGACGGCACGACTCTCCGCGAGACTCGCTCGTTCCCACCGGATCCGGAAGGCGGACGTGTATGTCACCCACTGCTCAGGAAGTTGTCGAGAAGGACATCGAAACCCATTCCGATTTCGTGAAATGGGGTACGGAGACACTGGGCACCTTCGTCCTGGTGCTGGGCGGTGTCGGGACGGCGGTGCTGGCGGGGGAGAGGGTGGGCGCGCTCGGGGTCGCGCTGGCCTTCGGGCTGACGCTGATGTTTCTGGTCTACTCGATCGGGCCGATCTCCGGATGCCATGTGAATCCGGCGGTGACCGTGGGACAGCTGCTGCTCGGCCGGGTGTCCGCGCGCGTCGCGGTGGGCTATGTCGTCGCCCAGTTGATCGGCGCGTTCCTGGCGGGGCTGGTGCTGTTCGCGCTCGCGAAGAACCTGCCGTCCTACGACCGGTCGGTCGACGGCCTCGGCGCCAACGGCTGGGGTCGACACAGTCCCTCGGCGGTTCAGGGGCCGCTCGGTGCGGGCGTGATGCAGGACGGGTACGGGATGGCCGCCATGATCATCGTCGAGGTCGTGTTGACCGCGCTGCTGGTGTTCGTGGTGTTGGCCTCCACCGACCAGATCTCCGATGTGCCGTTGGCCGGGCTCTCGATCGGGGTCACCCTCGCCGTTGTCCATCTCGTCGCCATCCCGGTCGACAACACCTCGGTCAACCCGGCCCGCAGCCTCGGGGTCGCGCCCTACCAGGACGGTGCCCTGGGACAGGTGTGGGCGTTCGTGGTGTTCCCACTCATCGGTGGGATGCTGGGAGCCCTGGTCTACGGGCTGCTGTTCGGTCGGTCCCGGCAGATGGCGTCCTGACCATCCACGGTTTCCGCGCCGAGATCAGCTCCAGTGGTATTCGCGGACGAGTCGATGGGCCACCCGGTCGAACAGTTCCCGCGGCAGGATGGCGCCCTCCCGGCGGATACCGTCCTCGGGGACGTCGAGGACCCGATCCAGACGGACCCAGCTCGGCCTGCCCTGGTGATCCCAGACGCCGGCGCCGATGGCAATCCAATCGGGGTCGTGGTCGCGGACCGGATTCGACGACAGCATCAGCCCGAGCAAGGTGCGGTGGTCGCGTCCGACCACCAGGACCGGGCGGTCCTTGCCATTGCTCGGGTCCTCCTCGAACGGCACCCAGGTCCATACGATCTCGCCGGGGTCGGCCCGGCCGTCCAACTGCGGGGCGTAGACGATGCGCCGCGCCCGTTCGGAGGTCGGCACCGGGGTCGAGGCGGCCGGGCGGACCGGGATGGCGGGGGCGCGGCCGGCACGCCGGCGACCGCTCACGATATCGAGTGATGCCGCTCGCTGAAGTCGATCGACCAGCCGGGGAGCCTGCCGCCTGATCACCTTGGGGCCCTGCTCTTTCGCGATCGCGGTGAGCTGCTTGCCGAGATTGTTCCAATTGCGGGCCATCTCAGGAGGATAACGCCGTCCCACGACCGGTGGGGGCGCGTGCCGGTCGGTCGCCCGGGACCGGCGGAGGGGGCGGGGAGCCCACCATGGGACCATGGAGGGCAGCCGGCAATGAGTGGAGCCGAGGAAGTGGTCGCCGACGCGACCACGACCGACACCCGCTCGTTCCGATCGTCGACGCCGATACCCCTATGAGGAGTGGAGTGCCCGCCAGCTTCGCCGATACGACGTTCACCGATCCGTCCCGGATCCGGAACTTCTGCATCATCGCGCATATCGATCACGGCAAGTCGACGCTGGCCGACCGAATGTTGCAGTTGACCGGCGTGGTCGAGGAACGGCAGATGCGTGCCCAGTACCTGGACCGGATGGATATCGAACGGGAACGCGGTATCACCATCAAGGCCCAGAACGTCCGGTTGCCCTGGACCCCGACCAGTGGGGAGCACGCGGGCGAGAACTTCGTGCTGCACCTGATCGACACCCCCGGCCACGTCGACTTCACCTATGAGGTGTCGCGGGCGCTGGAGGCCTGTGAGGGTGCGATCCTGCTGGTCGACGCCGCGCAGGGCATCGAGGCGCAGACCCTGGCCAATCTGTATCTGGCTCTCGACAAGGATCTGGCCATCATCCCGGTGCTGAACAAGATCGACCTACCGGCCGCGGACCCCGATCGGTACGCCGCCGAGCTCGCCCATATCATCGGCTGCGAGCCCGAGGACGTACTGCGGGTGTCCGGTAAGACCGGCGTGGGTGTGCCGGAACTGCTGGATCAGGTGATCGCCCAGGTGCCGCCGCCGCAGGGGGAGGCGGACGCACCGGCCCGGGCGATGATCTTCGACTCGGTCTACGACACCTATCGCGGCGTGGTCACCTATGTGCGGGTAGTGGACGGCAAACTGACCCCGCGCGAGAAGATCAAGATGATGTCCACCGGCGCCACCCACGAACTGTTGGAGATCGGCATCGTCTCGCCCGAGCCCAAGCCCACCCAGGGCCTCGGGGTCGGTGAGGTGGGATACCTGATCACCGGGGTGAAGGACGTGCGCCAGTCGAAGGTCGGCGATACCGTCACCACGGCTCGAAACGGTGCCGTCGAGCCGCTCACCGGCTATCGGGAACCGCGCCCGATGGTGTATTCCGGGCTCTATCCGGTGGATGGTTCGGACTATCCGGACCTGCGCGACGCCCTGGAGAAGCTGCAGCTCAACGATGCCGCGCTCACCTATACCCCGGAAACCTCGGTGGCATTGGGCTTCGGCTTCCGCTGCGGTTTCCTCGGCCTGCTGCACATGGAGATCACCCGGGAACGGCTCCAGCGCGAATTCGATCTGGATCTGATTTCCACCGCGCCGAACGTGGTGTACCGGGTGCAGATGGACGACGGCTCCGAACATGTCGTCACCAATCCGTCGTACTGGCCGGAGGGCAAGGTGCGGACGGTATTCGAGCCGGTGGTCAAGTGCACCATCATCGCCCCGAGCGAATTCATCGGCGCCATCATGGAGTTGTGCCAGTCGCGACGCGGTGAACTCGGCGGGATGGACTACCTGTCCGAGACCCGGGTGGAGTTGCGCTATACGTTGCCGCTGGCCGAAATCATCTTCGACTTCTTCGATTCGCTGAAGTCGCGCACCCGCGGTTATGCCAGCCTCGACTACGAGGAGGCGGGCGAGCGGGAATCGCAGTTGGTGAAGGTGGACATCCTGTTGCAGGGCGAGGCGGTGGACGCGTTCAGCGCCATCGTGCACCGCGACGCCGCCCAGGCCTATGGACACAAGATGACCACCAAACTGCGGGAACTCATTCCGCGCCAGCAGTTCGAGGTGCCGATCCAGGCCGCGATCGGGTCGAAGATCATTGCCCGCGAGAATATCCGGGCCATCCGCAAGGACGTGCTCGCCAAGTGCTACGGCGGTGATATCAGCCGTAAGCGCAAACTGCTGGAGAAGCAGAAGGAAGGCAAGAAGCGGATGAAGACCATCGGCCGCGTGGACGTCCCGCAGGAGGCGTTCGTGGCGGCTCTGTCCTCGGATGCGCAAGCGGACAAACCCAAGGACAAGAAGTGACGACCACTCGGCCGTGCCGAGTCCGTCGGTTCCACGACTTTCCGCCGCGCCCGGTGCGTAGCACGTAGGCTCGACGAAAAACTCGACAACCGACGTGACAGCCGGCTTCGCCGCAAATATGGTGGTAGCGGTCTTCACTCGGCGGGCCCGGCGGTGAGGATGCGGGAGAGGCGAGAGTGGAGTTGTGGTATGACGCGTGATCTGCCCGGGGATGGCGGCGACGCGAATATCGCCGATGGCGACGCGAATATCACCGAACGTGGCGGTGATACCGCCTACACCATTGCCAATGGTGCTGCCACGGTGGCGCGGGGCGGTGCCTATGTGACCGGTGGCGCGTTGATGGCCGTCAACGGGGGTGGGGTCCCGGCGGGATCGAATTCGGAGAACGCGGACAGTCGTATCGCCGGGTGGGCCCACCCCGATGACCCCGACCCCGATACGCCGAGTCCGGTTGTCGAGTTCCCGGATCCGGTTCCCGACACGTCGGCGGCCCGGGGTTCGCAGCCCGGGATGGACGAGCCGCGCCCGGATATGAGCGTGACCATGCCGTTGCCGCGGCTGGACATCCAGGTCGGTATGGGGAATTCACATACCGGTTCCGCCCAGGCCGGTGGGGTGCCGCTCGAGGTGCCCGACACCAATGATCTGACCGAGATGGGCGTGCTCCCGGGCGGGGTCGGCACCGGTGTTCCGGCCGGTCCGCATCCGCCGGATCTCGGCGGGGAGGGCCTGCCCGGTCCGGCGCCGGGCGGCGGTATCCCAGGCCTGGAAGGCGTGCCAGGCCTGGGCGACGGTGGTTTTCGGCTGCCCGGTATGGGCCCCGGGGACGGTGCTGCGTCCCCACCCGGTTTCCACCTTCCGGATGCGGGACAGTTCACTCCCCCGGGACCGAATATCTTCGAACTGCCCGGTCTGAAAACCGTGTCGGCGCCGTTCGGCGAGGACGACAACTGGTCCGAGCTCGATACCGCGGTCCTGCCGATCATTGATCCGAACGCGCCGCCGCCCGATATCGAACCGGTGGCGGCTTCCGGGCCACGCGTTTCCGACAAGTCGGACGAAGAAGAGGAATCGGAGGGCGACGAGGGCGCCGGGTCGCTGTCCGATGCCATGCCGTGGGCGCATACGCCGGGGATGAACACCGGTGCCCCGTGGGCGGATACCTCCACGTCGCCGCTCGACGGCCCCGCCGACGCCGACCCCTTCGCCGGTGTGGGCGACGGCGGCGGGGTGGGCGCCGGTCTGTTCGTCCACTCCGGTACGAGCCTGGATTTCTCGGTCGGACCGGACGGCATCTACTTGAACGCCTCCTGGGATCTGCAGATCGACGTCCCCGTGGGGCGTGGTGTGGGCAACGAGTTGGACCAGTACAGCGACTGGATCACCGGCGGTTTCGATCCCACGTCCGCGCCCCGGGCAATGGCCGAACCCGACGAGACCGCGGGCCGGGACGGTTCGCTCGAACTCGGGTCCGGCACCACGGCCGGGTCGACCACCGGCACCGGTTCGACATCGGTGACGGGCCAGGCCGGGACACCGGCCGGTTCGGCGACATCGTCCGTATCCGGTGCCGCCGCGCCGGCTCCTGTCGCGCCGGCTCCTGCTACACCGATGGCCGCGGCCGCCCCGGCCACGCCGAGTGTTTCGTCTGCGCCGAGTGTTTCGTCTGCGCCGAGTGTTTCGTCTGCGCCGAGTGTTTCGTCTGCGCCGAGTGTTTCGTCTGCGCCGAGTGTTTCACCCGCGCCCGCTTCCATGCCCGCTTCCACGATGCCG
Source organism: Nocardia paucivorans NBRC 100373 (assembly GCF_000308675.1). Taxonomy (GTDB): domain Bacteria; phylum Actinomycetota; class Actinomycetes; order Mycobacteriales; family Mycobacteriaceae; genus Nocardia; species Nocardia paucivorans. The sequence continues at coordinate 105,948 of NZ_BAGE01000030.1, forward strand.
GCTCCGGCCGCCGCGCCCGTCGCACCGGCGCCGCCCCCGGCTCCCGCGGCCTCGGTCGCGGCCGCCCCCGCCGCAGTGCAGCCGGTGGTGGCAACGCCATTGCAGACCACCATCCAGCCGGATGTCGCCACCACGCCCGTGGCGAATGTCATCACCCCGCCGGTGGGCACCTCACCGCTCGTCGTGCCCGCCGCCGATGTGCCCGCCCACTTCGGCCGTCCCCGCCCCGAGCCGGCGCGGGATACCCACTCCGGGCCGGGTGAGTATCCGGGGAACTCCGAGACCTTCGTTCCCTCGCCCACCACCGGCGGTGGGCCCGTTACGACGACCGACGCACCGACCACCGGCGCGGGGGTGAGCACCACGCCGACACCGGGAACCCAACCGAGCGTGCTACCCGGTGTGAGCGACACCACCTCGGCGGGTCGAACGCCGACCGGGACCGTCGAATCGGGTACTCCGACGACCGGGACCACCCTCCCGGGCACCACCGAGCCGGGAGCGACCACGAGCACACCCCTCGATCCGAGCGGTAGTGGCTCCGAAACCCCGGAGACCACGACCGGCGGTTCGTCGGTGGAGACGACGGGTAGCGCCCCACAGAGCCCCGACACCGCCGGGAGTACGGCGGGTACCACCACCGATTCGGGTGGTGCGAGCACCGGTTCCGAGGGTTCGCAGTCCGATACTTCCGACCAGTCCTCGTTCGTTCGTCCCACAACCGTCCCGGACTCGTCCGGCGGTGCGAGCACCTACGAGCCGCCGTCCACGGTCGATACCCCGCCCACCGTCGATACCCCGCCCACCGTCGATACCCCGCCCACGGTGGAGGTTCCGACGCTGGAACAGCCGAGCCCGGACGTATCGATACCGGATTACTCGACGCCGGACTACCCCACCCAGCCGCAAGTGCAGATCCCCACCAAACCGGCGCCGGTCCCGCAGCAGGATCTGCCGGGCCTGGGGTCGCCGGGCTTGGGGTCGCCGGGTCTGGGGTCGCCGGGCATCGGTACGAAACCGATCGCGGCCGACCACGCCGATCACACCGGTCTGCACGCGACGGTGGCCTCGATGAGCACGCAGGCCACCGACCATGCGACGCTCACGGGTAGCGGTTTGTCGGCGGGGCTGTCGCCGGACGTCGACCATGCCGCCGCCCATCTGGTTGCGAGTCCGGTGGACGACGTGTTTCTCTGAACTGCCGTTCGGTAACTCGTGTCCGGGAGGGGGCGGCGGCAAGGCAGGTGCATGCCGTGATCGAATGAGGGTGACGTAGTTGATGACAGTTAGGAGCCGGGCTTGTCTGCTGCAGCGGGACTGCAGCCCGCAACGGTGAAGAATCCGGAAGCCATGGCCCCGCTCATCAAGATCATCGATGAGCTGTACGGATCGGTTCGGTCCGCGGGCCGCGACGATCTCGGGGGTCGGCTCGGAATGGTGCGGGCCCGGGTCAGTGACACTCGGGTGCGGCTGGTGGTGGTAGGAGCACCCAAGAGTGGGATGAGCACCCTGGTCAATACCCTGGTCGGGGCACCGATCAGCGTGACCGACAGTCCGGCCGGTGTGCCGGTGGTCGTCGAGTACGGTCCCGAGCCGTCCGCGACGCTGGTGCGTTCGGTGGACGGTGGGCGGACCGAACGGCAACCGGTGGATCCACTCGATCCGCTTCCGGCGTTGACCGCCAAGGACGTGGTGCGCCTGGAGTTCGTCCATCCCGCTCCGCTGCTGGCGGAGGGGATCGTGCTGATGGACGCGCCCGGTACGGATGCCGACGATCGCGGCACCTGGTCGATGATCGCCGCCGCCGACGCCGTGCTCTATGTCGTCGATGCGGGCAACCGACTCGACAACGAGCAGATCGTCTACCTACAGCGGGTGCAGCAGCTCTGCCCGACCGTGATCTGTGTGCTCAACAAGATCGACCGGTATCCGTACTGGGCGCAGATCCAGGAAGAGAATCGGCAACTGCTCGATGCGGCGGGGTTGGCGTTCGCTGTCGCACCCGTCTCGGCGCAACTGCATCGTGAGGCGGAACACTCCGGCGATCGGCAGCGCGCCGTGGAGTCGGGGATACCGCAACTGCTCGAGCATCTGCGCGAGTATGTGGTGGCCAATGCCGACGCGGTGGCCACCGCGGCCGCGGTCCGCGATATTCGGCTGGTCAGCGACCATCTCGGTATGGGCCTGCGCAGTGAGGCGGAGACCCTGCGCGATCCGCAGCGCCGGGCCGAGATCACCCAACGATTGACCGCGGCCCGTGACGAGGCCGACCGGCTACGGCAGCGCAGCGCCAACTGGCAGATCGTTCTGGCCGACGGCAGCACCGAGCTGATGGCCGATATCGAACACGATCTGCGGCATCGGCTGCGCGGCCTGGTCCGGGACGCCGAGGCCAGAATCGCCAAGGGTGACCCGGGCCGCCGCTGGACCGCGTTCGGCTCCGACCTGGACGGGCGGATCGCCGACGCGATCGAGGAGAACTTCGAACTGGCGGAATACCGCGCCCAGGAGTTGGCCGAACAGGTGGCCGCGAAGTTTCCGGCCGATCATCGCATTCCCGATCTGCCGGATATGCGGGTGGATCCGGCGGAAGTGATGGAGCAGGTCACCCGACTGGAACCGTTGGAAAGCGGGCGGGACAGCATCCTGCAACAGGTGCTGTCGGTGCTGCGCGGATCGTACGGCGGTCTGCTGATGGTCGGTGTCGCGACCAGTCTGCTGGGAATGTCGCTGGTGAACTGGTATTCGGGGACGGCGGGTGTGCTTCTCGGCATCCATGCGTTGTGGGAGGATCGCCGCACCCGCACCCAACGCCGACAGGCCGAGGCCAAGGTCGCGGTGTCGCGGCTGATGGACGATGTGATCTTCCAGGTGGGCAAGGAATCCCGAAACCGACTGCGGGGAGTGCAGCGCGCGCTGCGGGACCACTTCACCGAGATCGCCACCGATACGATGCGCCGCGCCGAGGAGGCCCTGCGGATCGCCGAGGAAGAGGGCGAGAAGTACGGCGACAAGGGGCAGGCGCGGCTCGCGCACCTCGACGCCGAATTGCTCAAACTACGCGATCTGCGTCAGCGGGCCGACGGACTGCTCGCGGTCACTGCCTAGAGGAACGGGGGCTGCGTTTTCGGTGTTTTCGGCGGGGGCCCGCCGGCTTCACCCCACAGGCCGTATTCGTGGGGCGGATGGACCCCGTAACCTCCGCCGTTCCAGGTACCGTTCACCGGCATATGCGCGGGGCGGAAGGTACCGGCGAGCTGCGGTGACTCGGCGCGGATCACATGGGTGACGGCGTTGATGAGCGCCAGGTGGGTGAACGCCTGCGGATAATTGCCGAGGTGCCGGCCGGTGTGCGGGTCGATCTCCTCGGCGTAGAGCCGCAGCGGCCCGGCGTGTCCGAGCAGTCGTTCGCACAGCCGTCGGGCCCGGTCCACCTCCCCGATCTCCACCAGCGCCGAGACCAGCCAGAACGAGCAGATGGTGAAAGTGCCCTCGGACCCGGCCAGGCCGTCGTCGGTGGTCTCGGTGCGATAGCGCAATACCAGGCCGTTCTCGGTGAGCTCGTCGGCGATCCCGAGCACCGTCGCGCGCACCCGGGGGTCGTCGGCCGGCAGGAACCGGGTCAGCACCACCAACAGCAGGGACGCGTCCAAGGTGGTTCCGCCGTAGACCTGGGTGAACCGGCCGGCGGCATCCACACCGTGGGCGAGCACATCGGCCCGGATCTCCTCGGCGATCGCGGCCCAGCTCAGCGCGACCTCGGTCTGTCCGTGTAGTTCGGCCAGTTTCGCGCCGCGGTCCAGCGCCACCCAGCACATCACCTTCGACGAGGTGAAATGCTGTGGTTCCCCGCGTACCTCCCATATTCCGCGATCGGGTTCGCGCCAATGTGTGATGGCGGCGTCCACCTGCCGTTTCAGCATCGGCCACAACGACTCCGGCACGTGTCGACGCGATTTCACGTGCAGGTACACCGCATCCAGCATGGTGCCCCAGATATCGTGCTGCTCCTGGTTGTAGGCGCCGTTTCCGACCCGTACCGGTCGTGCGTGCTGATAGCCGCTGAGGTGTTCGAGACTGGATTCGACCAGTTCGCGTTCGCCGCCGATACCGTAAAGCACCTGCAGCGGTACCTCGTCGCCGTTGGGTCCGGTGGTGGCGTCGTAGAGAAAGGCGAAGAAGTCGTCGGCCTCCCGATCCAGGCCCAGGGTGTACAGGCCCCACAACGCGAAACTGGCATCGCGGACCCAGGTGTAGCGGTAGTCCCAGTTGCGTTCCCCACCCGGGGTTTCCGGGAGCGAGGTGGTGGCCGCCGCCATCAACGCGCCGGTGGGGGTGTAGGTGAGCCCCTTGAGGGTGAGCGCGCTGCGTTGGAGATAGTCGCGCCACCGGTGGTCGGGGAAGTTACCGAGAGTTATCCACTGCCGCCAGCATTCGATGGTCGTCCACATCTTCTGCGCGGCCTCGTCGAAGGTGCGGGGGGCGGGCAGCTCCGACCAGGTCAACGCCACGAACACCGAATCGCCCTCGCTCATGCGGGTGCGCGCCCGGGCTTGGCGGCCCTCCAGGCCCAGTCGCAGATCGGTGGTGAGTACCAGGGTCGGGCCGGTATCGGTGTCCGCGGGCACCGCGGTGGCCTCCTCGTACACCTTTCCGGTGTATTCCCAGGTGGCGGTGGCGCGGTGGTAGTCGAACGAGGGTTCGCAGCTCAATTCCAACTCGACCGTGCCGTTCACACATTTCACGGTGCGCAGCAGGATGTGCTCGGCATCCCAGTCGGTGGGGGTGCGGCGATGGGTTCGACTGCGCTGCTGAGTGCTGTGCCAGGGGCCGAGCACCAGCGCGTCGCGCACGATCAACCAACCCGTCTCGGTTTGCCAGGTGGTTTCCAGGATCATGCCGCCGGGCAGGTACCGGCGGGCGGCGGGAACATTGCACCCGTAAGGGCCGATGCGGAAATGACCGGCGCTGCGATCGAGGAGGGCGCCGAAAACGCTCGGTGAATCCGGACGAGGCAGACACATCCATTCGACCGAGCCGTTACCGGCGATCAGACAGTTGGTCTCACAGTCGGACAGGAATGCGTAGTCGTCGATCGGCGGGAAGTCGGCCGAGTACGGGGGCTCGACCGTTTCGTCGAGCGCCGCGGGACCGGGTGGGTCGGCTGAACTGTCGGTACTCGCCATACCACATCATGGGCCGACGGCGCTCGTCCGTCCACCCGGTCCCGGTCGCCCGGTGGTTCACACGCGCCGGATTCGGGCCAGCCAGGCGGCGGCCTCGACCGGACGGTCGGTGGGCAGCCCGAGCCGTTCGGCGTCCTCGGCGACGAGCTCGGTGACCCGCCCGCGGTAGTGCGCCGGGCTCAGCTCCTCCAGCTCCCACTCCGCGCCGGCGAAGGAGTCGCGGATGATGTGCTCGCCGATCCGGGGGCCGAAACCGACCTCCACATCCGACAGGGCCAGGATGTGGACGTATCCGCCCGGTGCGCAGACGGCGTGCAGGCCACGCACGTAGGTGTTGCGGGCCTCGGGGTTCTCTCCGAAGATGTGGAACAGCGCGCTGTCGACGACGGTGTCGAAGGTGCCGAGCCGCCCGGGGCCGTCGTCGGCGAGGGTGAGCACGTCCGCGACCTCGAAGCGGGCATTGGGCACGCCCTGTTCGGCGGCATTGCGGCGGGCGTATTCCACCGCGCTCGGGGACAGGTCCACGCCGAGTACGTCGTAGCCGAGCCGGGTGAGGGCGATGGTGTGTTCGCCCGCGCCGGTGCCGGGGTCCAGGACCCGGCCGCGGATCCGGCCGGCGCGCTCGAGGGCGACGATCGCCGGTTGCGGTTCGCCGATCACCCAGGGGGCGGTGTCGTTGTCATAGATCGCGTTCCAGTTATCGACCGACGGTGTCATGACCCCAGCCTGCAACCTCAATATGGGTTGAGGTCAAGGGCGGTGCCCCGGGCCGGTTGATCGTTGCCCATTCGTGCCGCTCGTTATCGACCCGTGACGTCGGCGTCCGTGCGGTGGACAGGTCGGTCGTCACAGATGTAGGTGATCGGAGCGCGTGGTTGTGACCCGCAGAGCGCGGGGCGGTACCTCGCCGATCGCGCGGATGCGTCGACGGTTCGCCGGCGGACCGATGTCCGGCCGGGTCGATTACGCTGGGTGCGTGGATCGTATCGCGGGATGGTGGGACGGTTTCGAACTGTGGGTGGCGGGACTTCCGTTCATCCCCCAGTTCCTGGTGGTGCTGGCCGGCATGGTGCCGATCAGCTTCGCCATCGCCTACCTGCTCGACCGTGGTTTGCAGAATGTCATGCGCCGGCTGGGCCGAGAGGAGAATCCCGGCGTCCCGGGACGAGTGTCGGCGGAAGCGGAGATACCCGAGTGGGAAGCCGAGGCGGTTCCGGCCGCAGTTGTGGTCCCGGCTCGGGAACATGTCGGAAGCGGTGCCCGCTGATGCCTCGTTCTCGCGTGCAATTGGCCCTGGTCGCCCTGTTGATCCTGGTGGTCGTCGCCTGGCTCTTCACCCGGTAGACGCAGTGGACGGGGCCTCGGGCCGGCCCGGGGGCGATGGTGGCCGGGGCCGATCCGGCCGGTTCGGTCCGATGACGATCGGGGCGGTGGACCACCCGGGTGCCGTCCTCGGAGCCGGTCGCCCCCGTTAGACTGGCTCGCGCCCCGCGGAACCATACGCGCTGTTCGCGCTCGTTTCGGCCGCCGGGCCGTGGCGGCGCCGTGACGCGGTTTCTCGTCCGAGAGCGCCGTCTTTGCTGTGCGCCGCCGATCTGCGGTCGATAGAAAGGTCCACCATGCCACGCACCCGTCTGCCCGCCGGGCGTCGACTCGTCGCCGTCCTCGTCGGCCTCGTGACCGTGGCGCTCTCCGCGTGCGCCGGCGGGCCCAGTGACGTGGTCGGGGCGCCGAGCGCCGACGGAAGCGGCGGCACCCTGGCCCTGTACGCCTACGCGGTCGCCAAACCCGGCTTCGACCTGGTGGTGCCGGAATTCAACCGGACCGAGGCGGGGGAGCAGGTGCGGGTCCAACAGTCCTACGGCGCGTCCGGGGACCAGTCGCGCAAGGTGGCCGACGGTGCCCCGGCCGATCTGGTGAGCTTCTCCACCGAACCCGATATCACCCGACTGGTGGACGCCGGGCTGGTGGAACGGAACTGGAATGCCGACGCCACCAGGGGGATCCCATTCGGTTCGGTGGTCGTGCTCGTCGTCCGCGCGGGAAATCCGAAGGATATCCGAGGCTGGGACGATCTACTGCGGCCCGATGTCGAGGTGGTGACTCCCAACCCGTTCAGCTCCGGTTCCGCGAAATGGAATCTGCTCGCCCCATATGCGGCCGTGAGCGAGGGCGGACGCGATCCTCGGGCCGGGCTGGACTACCTCACCCGGATGCTGGAGCGGGTCCGGGTGCAGCCGAAATCCGGCCGGGAAGCCACCGAGATGTTTCTGCAGGGCACCGGTGATGTGCTGATCAGCTATGAGAACGAGGCCTTGTTCGCCGAACGCCACGGCGACCCCTTCGAGCACGTCGTCCCCGAGGCCACCGTTCGGATCGAGAACCCGGTGGCCGTGTTGAAGAACACTCGAAACCGGGACCTGGCCGTTGCCTTCCGTGATTTCCTTTTCACCCCGGCCGGGCAGCGCGCGTGGGCGAAGGCGGGCTTCCGTCCCGTGGATCCGGGGGTGGCCGCCGAATTCGCCGCCGATTTCCCCACCCCGCCGCGGCTGTACACCGTTGCCGATCTCGGGGGCTGGGAGACGGTGAACGAGGAATTGTTCGCTCCGGACAGCGGCAGTATCGCCATCGTCTACGACAATGCCACCAAGTGACCGGTGACCCGGACCACACGCAATACTCGATAGTCGTGACCGATCCCAGCTTATGCACCGGGACCTCCCCCGATACCGCTTCCGGCGACCCTGCGGCCCCACGCGGACCCGCCGGGCGGTCCCTGCGCTCCCGACTGGGATTCAGCGGATCGGTGGGGCCGTTGGGGGTGGCCACGGCGGTGCTGTGGCTCAGCGTCATCGTGCTGCTGCCATTGGCGGCGCTCACCGTCAGCGCGTTCGATACCGGCTGGTCCGGGTTCTGGGACGCCGTCACCAGTCCGGTGGCATTGGCGTCGTTGCGGGTGACCGTTGTCGTCTCGGTGTTCGTGGCGTTGCTGAACGTGGTGATGGGCACCCTCGTGGCCTGGGTGCTGGTCCGGGACGAATTCCCCGGTAAAGGGATCGTCAATGCGCTCATCGATCTGCCGTTCGCATTGCCCACCATCGTGGCCAGTATCGTGCTGCTGTCGCTGTACGGGCCGAAGAGTCCGATCGATGTCCATCTCAACGCCACCCGGCCCGGTCTGGTGGTGGCCCTGGCCTTCGTGACCCTGCCGTTCGTGGTGCGGTCGGTGCAGCCGGTGCTCATCGAGGCCGATCGCGAGGTGGAGCAGGCGGCATTGTCGCTGGGCGCGAACAACTGGACCACCTTCCGTCGTATCGTGCTGCCCGCCCTGGCGCCGGCGATCATCAGCGGTGGTGGTCTGGCGTTCGCCCGCGCCATCGGCGAGTTCGGCTCGGTGGTGCTGATCGGCGGCAATATCCCGCGCGAGACCCAGATGGTTTCGCAGTACATCCAGCAGCAGATAGAGATCGACCGTCCGGTCGCCGCGGCTGCGGTGTCGGTGGCGCTGCTGGTCATCGCTTTCGCGACCCTGCTGGTGCTGCGGCTGTTCTCCGAGTGGACGGCCAGGAAGGAGCGCGCGGCCCGATGAAGTTGTCCGCCCCCACCCGTATCTCGCTGCGGGTACTCGCGCTCGGTTATCTGTTCGTTCTGTTGGTGCTGCCGTTGGGGGTGATCCTGGCCCGGTCGTTCGGCCGCGGGATCGCTGCCTTCATCGACCAGATCAGCACCCCCGCGGCCATCTCGGCGATCAATCTGTCGCTGCTCATCGTGGCCGTCGTGGTGCCGGTGAACGTGGTGTTCGGAGTGCTCATCGCATTGGCCCTGGTACGGGGAAACTTTCCCGGAAGGCGGTTGCTGCAAGGGCTGGTCGACCTCCCGTTCGCGGTATCGCCGGTGGTGGTCGGGGTCTCGCTGATCCTGCTGTGGGGGGCGGGTGGCTGGTTCGGCGGACTGGCCGAAATAGGGATCCAGGTGATCTTCGCGGTCCCGGGGATGATCATCGCCACCATTTTCGTGACCCTGCCGTTCGTGGTGCGTGAAGTGGAACCGGTGCTGCACGAGATCGGCGACGACCAGGAGCAGGCCGCCGCCACTCTCGGCGCGTCCGGGTGGCAGACGTTCCGGCGGATAACCCTGCCCGCCATCCGTTGGGGTCTCACCTACGGTGTGGTGCTCACCGTGGCCCGCGCGCTGGGCGAATTCGGTGCGGTGATCATGGTGTCGTCCGGGTTCGCCGGTGTCTCGCAAACCCTCACCCTGCTCGTCCATGCCCGCTATATCGACGATCACAACGATTTCGGCGCCTACTGCGCCGCCACTTTGCTGATGGGTATCGCGCTGCTCACCCTGCTGCTGATGACGCTGCTGGAACGCAAGCGGGAGACCCGTTGACCGCGTACGCCGGAGGCCGTCCATGATCACCGTGACCAATGCGCGCAAGCGCTACGGTTCCTTCGCCGCTCTCGACGATGTGAGCCTGGAAATACCGTCCGGGACGTTGACGGCGCTGCTCGGCCCGTCCGGGTCCGGTAAGTCGACCCTGCTGCGCAGTATCGCCGGATTGGAAACGCTGGATTCCGGGACGGTGCTGATCGCCGGTCGTGATGTCACCGGGGTGCCGCCGCAGAAACGCGGTATCGGCTTCGTGTTCCAGCACTACGCGGCATTCAAACATATGACCGTGCGCGACAATGTCGCCTTCGGTCTGAAGATCCGCAAACGCCCCAAGGCCGAGATCGTCGCCCGGGTGGACGAGTTGCTGGGCATTGTCGGGTTGGACGGGTTTCAACACCGTTATCCGGCGCAGTTGTCGGGTGGGCAACGGCAGCGGATGGCGCTGGCCCGTGCACTGGCGGTGGACCCGCAGGTGTTGCTGCTGGACGAGCCGTTCGGCGCGCTCGACGCCAAGGTGCGCGCGGATCTGCGCACCTGGTTGCGCCGCTTGCACGAGGAGGTGCACGTCACCACGGTCCTGGTCACGCACGACCAGGAGGAGGCGCTGGATGTGGCCGACCGGATCGCGGTGATGAATGCCGGTCGGATCGAACAGATCGGCAGCCCCTCCGATGTCTACGACCGGCCGGCCAACGAATTCGTCATGTCGTTTCTGGGGGCCGTGGCCCGGCTCAATGGGCATCTGGTGCGTCCGCACGATATCCGGGTGGGCCGCGATCCGAGTATGGCTTTGGCCGCGCACGAGGGAACCGCCGAATCGGCGGGGGTGACCCGGGCCGCCGTCGAACGGGTGGTGCGGCTCGGTTTCGAGGTGCGGGTGGAGTTGCGCAATGCCGCCACCGGCGATCTGTTCACCGCCCAGGTGACTCGTGGTGATGCCGAGGCATTGCGATTGGCCGAGGGGGAGACGGTGTACGTCCGTGCCACTCGGATCCCGGATCTGCCGAGGCGCTGAGCGGTTGCCGGCGGGGGAGATAACCGAGTGGCATATTTTCGGCAACCACCGGTAGGACATCGGTGCGTCCGCCGTGCGGATACGCGGCCGTCGGTGTAGTCCTGTTTACCGCGTGCCGGACCTGATCCACCTGCGGAATCGGTGGTTATGGTGTTGCTCGGGGGAGGAGGCGGTACCGGACAATGGGTTGTCCTCCGGTTGGCAGGTGTGATCGCGCAGTGGTTGCCTGTTGCCGTTCGAAGCGTGTCCGTTCGGCGATCAGGTGGGGTTCGATGGCTACAGGTCTCGGGTTGAGTATCGGCACGGTCAACGCGGTCTCCGCGCTGACGGGGATTCCGGAGGGGGCGGGGCGCGGGCGCCGGCGACGGCCGGAGTCGCCGTTCGTCACGACCCACCGCACCTCCCTCGTTTTCGACAGCACCGGCTTGGCCCGGCTGGGCACCATACCGCCGCACGGCCGGGTGATCACCGAATTCGCCGATCTCGGCCGGCCGGGGGCCAAGGGCGCGCGGATCGCGAACCACACCCTGCGGCCCGCCGATCTCGTGGCGGTCGTGGCGGACTGTCTGATCTCCGACGCCGGTCGCGATCCGCGTGGTGACGACGCCGAGGTCGTGCTCGCCCACCCGGTCGGGTACGACTCGGAGTTGGTGGCGATATTGCGGTCGGCGCTCGACGGGGCCGGGCTCGAACGGGTGCGATTGGTATCCGAACCGGTGGCGGCGGCAGCCTGGTTGGAGGCCGAATATGGTCCGTTGCTGCCGGGGGTGGCCCTGGTCTACGACCTGGGTGGTACCGCGTTGGACATCACGTTGGTGCGGGTGGGCGGTGGAAGTCCGGACGATCCGGTGATCGGTACGCCGCTGCGTTCGCGGGAGTTCGGCGGCCGGGCTTTCGGCGCATTGGTCGCCGAACGCTCCTGGGGCGGCCGGTTCGGCGGTGCGGGGGTGGGTTCGGATTCCGTGTCCGCCGACGCGTTGCGGGTGGATCATGTGCGCGAGTCGCTGGATCTGGTCTATCGCTGTCTGCGCTCGGCCGATGTCACCATGGCCGATGTCGACCGGATCCTGGTGGTGGGCGGTGCGTCCCGACCGGCGCAGGTGGCGCGGGTGTTGTCCGAGGAACTGGCCCGGCCGGTGGTCACCACCCCGGATCCGGAATGTGTGGTCGCGCTCGGAGCCTCCGTCCTGGCCCGGCGCGAGCGGGAGGCCGAGGTGTCGGAGCCGTCGGGTGCGCGTGGTCTTTCCCTTCTGTCCCGGCGTCGTCGGGTCGCCGTATCGGTCGGTTCGAGTGTCGCGGTGGTGGCCGCGGCCGGGTTGTCCGCCGATACGGTGTGGACCGGTCTGGCGCTGTTCGGGGCGGGCTGATCTCGGCGTCGGGTTGCTCGGTGGGTCCGCGGTCACTGTGTCCACCCCGTCTGATCAGGTGTGTTGACGGGGACCATTGTTGATGTAACTATTGGACACAGTAATGCGGACCCTATGAGAGGCAGTGACGACGATGTCTTCGGCCACGACGACCCCCGAGGTGGACCAGGTCCTCGCCCAGGCGCGGGAATACGCGGAGAAGCTGTTGCTGCTGTCGGAGGGATCGGTCAATCGACACTTCGATCCGTTCACCGACATCGACTGGGATAACCCCGATTTCGACGCCGACACCCGCCCCGAGCGGTGGATTCTGCCCGTTTCGGCCGATCCGCTGGGGCGTCACCCCTGGTATCGGGCGTTACCGGAGGACCTCAAGATCGCCATCGGCAAGTACCGGCAGGCCAATGTCGCCAAGGTCGGGCTCCAGTTCGAGGCCATCCTCATCAGTGGCATGATGCAGCATGTCTTCGGTCTGCCCAACGGCGATCCGGAATTCCGCTACTGCTCCCACGAGATGATCGAGGAGCACAACCACACCCTGATGTTCCAGGAGATGGTCAACCGGATCGGCGTCGATGTGCCCGGTATGGGTCCGCTGGTGCGCAAACTGCGTCATCTCGCGGTACCGGTGGCGGTGGCGTTCCCGAACCTGTTCTTCATGGCCGTGCTCGCCGGGGAGGAACCGATCGATCACATCCAGAAGGACATCCTGCGCTCGGGGGAGGAAGTGCACCCCATCATGCGTGGGGTCATGGCCATCCATGTGGCCGAGGAGGCCCGACACATCTCCTTCGCCCACGAATTCCTCAAGAAACACGTCCCGGAGGCCTCCGCGCGCGACAAGTTCGTGCTCTCGCTGGCCATGCCGGTGATCATGTGGATTCTGGGTCGGGCCATCGTGACCCCGCCGAAGAAGTTCTTCGAGGAGTTCGGTATCCCCGACAGCGTTCGCAAGGAATTGTTCTACGGGTCCGACGAGGCCAAACAGGTCTTCAGCGACTACTTCGGCGATGTTCGCGCCCTGGCCAAGGAGATCGGGCTGATGAACCCGATCGCCAAGCGGGTGTGGAAGGCCCTCGGTATCGACGGGCACACCACCCGCTACCGGTCCGAGCCGATGCGTGCCGCGGCGCGTCGCGCGGCCTGAGCGGCGGTAACGACCAGATGCCCTACGTCGTCACCCAGTCGTGCTGTAGCGACGCCTCCTGCGTCTACGCCTGTCCGGTCAATTGCATCCACCCCACCCCGGACGAGCCGGATTTCTTGTCGGCGGAAATGCTCTACGTCGATCCGCAGGCCTGCGTCGACTGTGGTGCCTGTGCGTCGGCCTGCCCGGTCGACGCCATCACCTCGTCCCGGAAACTGACCGCGGCGCAGCAGCCGTTCATCGAGATCAACGCCGACTTCTATCGGCAATCCCGGCCACGGCCGCTGCTCGCGCGCCCGGTGCCGCCCCCGCCGATCGATACCGCGCGGGGGCCGCTGCGGGTGGCGATCGTGGGATCCGGTCCGTCGGCCATGTACGCCGCCGACGAACTGCTCACCTGCCCGGACGTCTCGGTCACCGTCCTCGATCGGTTGCCGGTGCCCTACGGTCTGGCCCGTTTCGGGGTGGCGCCCGATCACGGCCGAACCCGACAGGTGTCGCGATTGTTCGACGTGATCTCCGCTCAGCCCGGCTTCGGCTCGTATCTCGATGTGGAGGTGGGCAAGCACATCTCTCACGAGGAACTGCTCGCCTACCACCACGCCGTGATCTACGCCGTCGGCGCGTCCGCGGACCGCAAACTCGGGATTCCGGGCGAGGGTCTGGCCGGAAACATCTCGGCCACCGATTTCGTCGCCTGGTACAACGGGCATCCCGACCACATCGATCGGGAATTCGACCTGTCCCACCGGCGGGTGGTGATCATCGGCAACGGCAATGTCGCGCTCGATGTGGCGCGGATCCTCGCCACCGACCCCGATGATCTGGCCGGCACCGATATCTCCCCGGTGGCGCTGGAGACCCTGCGACGCAGCGCCGTCGAGGAGATCGTGGTGTTGGGCCGACGCGGCCCCGCCGAATCGGCGTTCACCGTGCCGGAATTCGTCGGTCTGCTCGGCTCCGACGTGGATATCGTCATCGATGGTGACCTGCCGCCGATCACCGACGGCCTGACCTATCAGGTCGAACGGAAACTGCGACTGCTACACGGTGTGGCCGAGCGTCCGGTCGGCCGCCGCCGGCGCATCGTCTTCCGCTACCTGGCCTCGCCCCGGCGGATTCTGGGTCCCGATCGGGTGACCGGGCTCGAGGTGGTCCGCAACGAGCTCGTCACCGGCGACGACGGGCGGGCGCGGGCGGTGGCCACCGACGATATCGAGCTGCTCGAGGCCGGATTGGTGCTCACCTCCGTCGGTTATCGCGGGGTGCCGTTACCAGGGCTGCCGTTCGACGAGCGGGCCGGGATGATCCCCAACCGGGACGGCCGGGTGCTGGACGGCCCCGATGGCGCGGTGTTACCCGGAACCTATGTCACCGGGTGGATCAAACGCGGACCCACCGGGTTCATCGGCACCAACAAGTCCTGTGCCCAACAGACGGTGCGCCGGCTGGCCGAGGATTTCAATGCCGGGCGGCTGGCCGAACCGTCCGGCGGCGCCACCGGATTCGATCGGCTGTTGCGTGGTCGCCGACCGTCGGTGCGCGTGGCGGGTGCGGTCGTGCCGCCGGCCAAGGGGTTGCGCCGCCTGATCGCCCGCGCCTGAGCCCGGCGGCGCCCAGTATATGGTCGCGGTCGGTTTCTGTCGGTTGCCGACCGCGGCCGAGGGCTTGTGGGCAATCTATCGGCAATCTTTTGTGTAAGGGTTGGGAAGTGCGATACAGGGCGCTGTCGCCGGTTCGGATATTGCGCCGCAACGCGTTCCATGCGCTCGCTGTGAGATAGCGGAACCTTCCGGGTTGTCGGTGGATCGTGTTCCATCCAGGGGTGTGGATCACTTTTTTCAACGCTTCTACCTGGTGTTTCTGTTCGTGGTGTCGGAAGCGGTAATTTTTGGTTGCAATAGCTCTACGAAATCTCGCTCCGGCAGCTAACCTGTGGTGGCTGTTTGGAAGACGACCGCGGCCCATGGTTCTTCGCATGAGGGACGTGGTCACGGTGCGTTGACGGGATGGCGAATGACAACAGGGCTGGGTATCAGCATCGGCACAGTGAATGTCGTCTCGGCGCGGGTTGACGCCGAGCGACCGCGTCCGGCGGTGCGTATCCGCCGCACCGCCGTCGGATTCGACAGTACGGGCACGGCGCGACTCGGTGGTATCACCCGATTTCCCACCGCCGTGAACGAGTTCGCCGACCTGGGGCGCGACCCCGAATCGGTGTTCGTGGACGGGCGTATCTGGTCGCCCGCGAATATTTTCGCCTCGGTGGTGGCCGGGCTGCTCACAGGCGTGGAACCCGAGGTCGGGGTGGTGGCCACCCATCCCGCGGGCTATACCGACAAACAGGTCATGTTGCTGCGGCAGGCATTGGACCTGACCGGTGTGGGGCGGGTGCGGCTGGTTCCCGAGCCGGTGGCGGCCGTGCAATGGTTGGAACAGGAAAACGGCCCGCTCGACCCGGGTTTCGTTCTCGTATACGACCTGGGTGGCAACAGCCTCGACGTCACCATCGTGCGTACCGGGCCCGATTGGCCGGACCATCCGATGGTGGGAAAACCATTGCGTTCCTATGATTTCGGCGGCCGCCCGCTGGGCGCGATGATCGCCCGCTGCGCCGGCGACCGCCCGCTCGGCGCCCCCGCGGCGAAACCGGGCGGACTGTCGCTGCTGTCGATCGTCGACACCGAAAGCCTGCGCCGGGACCAGATCCGCGATTCGCTCGAACTGGTACGCGCGGCTGTCCGATCCGCCGGGATCACCATGTCCGATATCAACCGGCTGCTGCTGGTGGGTGGTGCGGCCCGCCCCCCGCAGGTGGCGAGCACCCTCGCCGAACTCGGCCTGCCGGTGACCGTTTCGGCCGACCCCGGACAGTGCACGGCCGTGGGCGCCGCCCTGCTGGCCGCACGCGACGCCGCCTCGGCGTCCGGGGGGCGGCCGCAGCGCGCCCCGCTCTTCTCCGGTGCCGCCCTGCTCTCCGCTGTCGCCATGTCGGCGGCGACCGTACTCGGTGGAAGCGCCGGTGATGCCGACCCACCTCCCGCATACGGTTATCCCGATCCGGGATCGGGAACGCTGCTGTACGAAATACACGGTCGGGCCATGGTCGAACGCACCCCCAGCGGTGGATGGAGTGTGCAGTACGGACCGCATGGCAGCGGCTCCACGGAGGTCGTTCCCGCCGGGATGGCCCATCCGCTCCTCGATCCGTCGCGCGTCGACAGCGGTTCGGCGCAGCGCACCGCCCCTCGGGGCATGCGTCACGGGCACCAACCGGCCCCCTATGCCGATCCCTCTCGCTTCGCCAACCCGCTGCCGTTCATCCGGCCGGCTCCGCATGTGCTGCATCCCCCGGCCGGTGCGTCGCATACGAGTCCGACGGCCCCATCCCCGGGGTCCCCGGATTCGGTTCCGTCGTCCGAACAACCCGCGAGCGGGCCGCTGCCCCGGCCCGGGGTTGTCCTGGGGGGTGGTTTCGGTGCGTCGGACGAGGACTCCACCGAGTCGCCCTCGTGGCCGATCGGTGTTCCGACGGTTCCGGGCATTACCGACGGTGTACTGCCGGGCGGTCCGAGCAAGTCGGATGCCGTCTCGGGTTCGGACACCGAAACGTCGTCGTCGAACGGTGTTTCCGGTGCGGCGGCCGCGAATGGGACCGCGACCCCGGCCGGTACCGGCGCGGGGAGGCAGTCGCCGAGTGGCACCCACGTGGGGAAGCAGTTGCCGGGCGGCCCGGTCGACGGGATATCGCCTGATACCTCCTCCGGCGTCGTCGCGCCGGGCGAGCATTTCTCGCCCGGCGGCCGCGGTGCGGCGCGCGCCGGCGATACCGGTCGCGGCGGTCGTCCCTCTCCCGGTGAGGTGCGTTCCGCGCCGTCCGGACCAGGTGCCGAGCCGGCGGGAAGTATCGGGGGGCGCAACCGAGCGGGTGCTTCCTCGTCCTCCGATCACGGCCCGTCACACCCTGCCGCGAAGCCCGGCAAGAGCGGGAAGGCGAGGGTATCCCCCGGTTCCCATGGCGGCTCCGCGCGAGGTGGCCGGGGTGGTCGATAGCCGGGATCTCCACCCCGTGCGGTCTTGTGACGATTCTCGGGAAAATCGGTGTTCGGATACCGGCGTGGGCGGCACAATCGAGCCGTGGGAAGTGATGGGGGAGCACCGCAGCTCATTGCTTTGGATGTGGATGGAACACTGTTGCAGACCGGTTCGCCGATCAGCCCCCGGGTGGTCGCCGCCGTGCGGGCGGCGGTCGCGGCGGGCGCGCATATCGTGGTGAGCACCGGGCGCACACTGCTCGCCACCCGTCCGGTACTGGCCGAACTGGGCTTGAGCCATGGGCATGCCCTCTGCTCCAATGGCGCCGTCCACCTCGATATCGCTCGCGATCGGCCGGTGGCCGTGCACTCCTTCGATCCGGCCCCCGCGATCGACGCTTTGCGCGCAATGTTTCCGGACATGATCTTCGCCGTGGAAAAGGTGGGTACAGGGACCTGGGCGAGTGGTATGAGCCCCGGCGAGTTCTTCCCGGGCGGGGAATATCTCGTGGTCGACGAGGCGATGCTGGGCAGCGAACCGACTCCGCGACTCAACTGCTGGTGGCCGGATGGCGAACCGGAGACGATGCGCCGGTTGCTCGCGACCTTGTCCGTACCGGATATCAGCTGGGTTCACGGCGAATTCGGTCCCTGGTTCACCATCTCCCGCGAGGGTGTTTCGAAGGGGTGGGCGCTGGAGCGGCTACGCCGCATACTCGACGTACCCCGCACCGCGACCCTCGCCATCGGCGACGGCTTCAACGATCGGGAAATGCTCATGTGGGCGGGGCATTCGGTCGCCATGGCGAATGCGCCCGCCGAGATTCACGCCCTCGCCGACGAAGTCACCGGTGATGTCGCCGCCGAGGGGGTGGCCGCCGTCCTGGAACGCTGGTTCCGTCGCTGACCGATCGCCGGAAGCGGCCGGTGTGGGCAGGGTTCAGGCCGAGAGCGGCAGCCGGTCGGCGATGGCGGAGTCATAGCGGTTCCACACGATTTCGGCCAAGGCATGGTGATCGCCCAGGACATCGGCGTGTACGACATCGGGTGCCGCACGTCGTAGCCGGTCGGTGAGCAGACCGGGGGCCAGAAACCAGGGAGCGACGACGATATGGTCGGCGCCGCGCTCTCGGAGGCGGGTCACGGCCTGCGTGATATCGGGCTCGGCGGTGGCGAAACAGGTTTCGGTTCGCCAGCCGGTCCAGGCCGCCAGATGTCGCGCGACCCGCATCGTGCGGATATTCGCCGTAGGCGACGAGGACCCCACGGCGGCCACCGCGACCGCGGGCCGGTCGGTGGTCGGGGGCGTGCCGGTGGTGGCGCACGCGGCCAGCACCCGGTCGCGCAGGACCGAGATCAGCCGAGGATCGGCCCCGAGCACCTGGGCCTGGGTCACCCGCTGCCACGGATACCGCTCGGCCGCGGCGGCCAGGATGCCCGGCAGGTCCACGCGGGCGTGGAAGGCGTTGCCCAGCAGTAGCGGCACCGCCACCGCATGGGTTTCGCCGCGCGCGGCGAGCGAATCGAGCACCTGCTCGACCGAGGGCTCGTTCAGATCGAGAAATGCGGTGCGCACCGCCGTCCCGGGACGCAGGGCGCGTACCCGGTCCACGATCGCGGCTACCGTGGTCGCGGACCGGGGATCACGGCTGCCGTGCGCCACCGCGACGAGCGTGGGAGCACCGGACATCAAGCGGAGGTTCCGACCTCGACGGAGGTGAGCACATCCCCGACCAGCCCGGCGGCGAGGGTATTGCCGCCGGCGGGATCGATGAGCAGGAAACTGCCGGTGTGCCGGTTGGCGCGGTAGGTGTCGACCGGGAGCGGTTCGGCCACCCGCACCGAGATCCGCCCGATATCGTTGAGCTGCAACGATTCCGGGTCCGGGTCGGCGGCCAGCCGCTGTTCGTCGAAACGCTCCAGCAGCCCGCCGACGATCGCCTGGGTGGTGCGGGTGCCGTGTTTGAGCAGCAGCCGGGCGCCCGGGCGCAGCGGCTTGTCGCCGAGCCAGCAGACGGTGGCGTCGAAGGTGTCGATCGGTTCCGGGGCGTCGTCGACCGAGGCGATGATATCGCCGCGGGAGATATCGACATCATCGGCCAGGATCAGGGTGATACTACGGCCGACCTGCGCCACCGCGAGCTCTCCGTCGGGGGTGTCGACCCGGGCGACGGTGCTGCGCACCCCGGAGGGAAGCACCACGATCTCGTCACCGGGGGAGACCGAACCGGCGGCGATCCGTCCGGCGTAGCCGCGATAATCCGGGTATTCGGGGGTGCGCGGCCGGATCACGTACTGCACCGGGAACCGTAGCCCCAGCGAACGAGCACCGGTGCTGTCGGCGTCGACCGGAACCGATTCCAGGTGTTCGATCAGCGAGGGGCCGTCGTAGTAGGGAGTGTTGGTGGAGCGAGAGGCGATATTGTCGCCGTGCAGCGCGGAGACCGGGATCTCCAGCACGTCCTCCTCCGACCAGCCGAGGGTGCCGGTGAGCTTGGTGAACTCGGCGGAGATCTCCTCGAACACCTTCGCCGCGGCCGTGATCCGCGCTTCCTCGGTGGGTTCGTCCCGGCCGATCAGATCGATCTTGTTCACCGCGAGCACCAGTTTCGGCACCCCCAGCAGCGCCAGGACCGCGGCATGCCGTCGGGTCTGCTCCACCACGCCCTTACGGGCATCCACCAGCAGGATCACCAGCTGCGCGGTGGACGCGCCGGAAACGGTGTTGCGGGTGTACTGGACGTGGCCGGGGGTGTCGGCCAGCACGAACGACCGTTTCGGGGTGGCGAAATAGCGGTAGGCGACATCGATGGTGATGCCCTGCTCGCGTTCGGCCCGCAGCCCGTCCACCAACAGTGACAGGTCCGGGGTCGACAAACCCTTGTCCACCGAGGCCCGGGTCACCGCATCGATCTGGTCGGCGAGCACGGACTTGGTGTCGTAGAGCAGACGTCCGACCAGGGTGGACTTGCCGTCGTCGACCGAACCGGCGGTGGCCAGTCGCAGTAGGTCGGACATATCAGAAGTAACCCTCTCGCTTGCGGTCTTCCATGGCGGCCTCGGAGACCCGGTCGTCCCCACGGGTGGCGCCACGTTCGGTCAGTCGGGACGCGGCGACCTCGGCCAGAATGGCCTCATTGGTGGCGGCGTCGGACAGGATGGCGCCGGTGGTGGAGCCGTCGCCCACGGTGCGGTACCGCACCGACCGGGTTTCGAGGACCTCACCCTCTCGAGGACCGCCCCACACCCCGGGCGTCATCCACATACCGTCGCGCTGGAACACCGGCCGCCGATGCGCGTAGTAGATGGTGGCCAGTTCCACGTTCTCCCGGGTGATGTAGCGCCAGATGTCCAGCTCGGTCCAGTTGGACAGCGGGAACACCCGCACATGCTCGCCCGGCGCGTGCCGACCGTTGTACAGGTTCCACAGTTCTGGGCGCTGCCGTTTCGGATCCCACTGACCGAAGGCGTTACGCAGCGAGAAGATCCGCTCCTTGGCGCGGGAACGCTCCTCGTCGCGTCGGCCGCCGCCGAAGACGGCGTCGAAACGATTCTCGCTGATCGCGTCGAGCAGCGGCACGGTCTGCAACGGATTGCGGATACCGTCGGGGCGCTCGGTGAGTCGTCCGTCGGCGAGATACTCCTCCACACTCGCCACGTGCAGCCGCAGACCGTACTGGGCGACCACATGATCGCGGAATTCGAGCACTTCCGGCAGATTGTGTCCGGTGTCCACGTGCAGCAGCGCGAACGGCAGCGGCGCCGGCCAGAATGCCTTGAGCGCCAGGTGCAGCAGCACGGTGGAGTCCTTGCCGCCGGAGAACAGGATCACCGGGCGTTCGAATTCACCCGCCACCTCGCGGAAGATATGGATGGCCTCCGACTCGAGCGCGGCGAGGGTGTCGAAATCGGTGATGCCGAGGGTACGTTCGGTGACTTCGGTCATGATGCGTGTAACCCACATTCGGTCTTCGAGAGGCCGGCCCACCGGCCACTGCGCGGATCGGAACCCGGCTCCGGCTTCCGTGTACACGGAGCGCAGCCGATGGACGGATATCCCTCCTCCACCAAGGGGTTGACGAGGATGGAGTGCTCATCGATGTATTCGGCCATGGCGTCGTCCGACCAGGCGGCAATGGGATTGATCTTGACCAGGCCGAATCCCTCGTCGAAGGAGATCAGCGGCGCATTGGCGCGGGTGGGGGCCTCCACCCGACGGATACCGGTGACCCAGGCGTTGTAGCCGGTCAACGAGTTCCGCAACGGCACCACCTTGCGCAGTCGGCAACATTCGTTGGCGTCCCGGGCGAACAGGTCCTTGCCGAGCAGCGCGTCCTGTTCGGCGACGGTGTGCTCGGGCCGGACGTTGATCACGTTCACCCCGTACACCGCTTCCACCGCATCCCGGGTGCCGATGGTCTCGGCGAAGTGATATCCGGTGTCCAGGAAGAGCACATCGACGCCGGGACGCACCTGGGCGGCCAGATGCACCAGCACCGCGTCCTGCATATTCGACGCCACGATATAGCCGGCCCCGAAGGTTTCGTCGGTCCAGCGCAGCAGGTCCGTCGCGGAGGCGTCGGGACCGAGTTCGGCGGCCCCTTTCTCCGCGAGAGCGCGCAATTCGTCGACCGGCAGCTTCGCGGGTCGCCGGTCGGATGTCGCTGTTGTCACAGTTGGATCTCCCATCACCGCAGGTCTGCTTCGTCGGCCCGAACGGCCCACTGCGCGAACCGTTCACCGTCGTGGCGGTTTTTGACGAAGTTGCGGACCACCCGCTCGATGTAGTCGCCCAGTTCGGCGCTGGTCACCTTGTGTTGGCGCAGTTTGCGGCCGAAACCGCTGTCGAGGCCGAGGCTGCCACCGAGATGAACCTGATAGCCCTCGACCTGATTCCCGTCGCCGTCGTCGACCAGCTGTCCCTTGAAGCCGATATCGGCGATCTGCGATCGGCCGCACGAGTTGGGGCAGCCATTGATATTGATCGTGATCGGCACGTCGAGCTGCGCGTTGATATCGGCCAGCCGCTGTTCCAGCTCGGGTGCCAGCACCTGGGAACGCTTGCGGGTCTCGACGAAGGACAGTTTGCAGAACTCGATCCCGGTGCAGGCCAGCAGATTGCGTCGCCAGATGGAGGGACGGGCCTGCAGACCCAGCGGTTCCAGTTCGGCGATCAGCTGCTCGACCTTGTCGTCGGGGACGTCGAGAATCACCAGCTTCTGGTAGGGGGTGAACCGGATCCGGTCCGATCCCACGCGCTCGGCCGCATCGGCGACCTCGGTCAGCACGGTGCCCGAGACCCGCCCGGCGATGGGGGAGAAGCCGACGGCGTTGAGGCCGTTGCGCAGCCGCTGCACGCCCACATGGTCGATCGGTTTGGCGGGCCGCTCCGGTGCCGGGCCGTCGATGAGCTTGCGTTTCAGGTATTCGTCCTCGAGCACCTGCCGGAACTTTTCGATACCCCAGTCCTTGACGAGGAACTTCAGCCGCGCCTTGGAGCGCAGACGGCGGTAGCCGTAGTCACGGAAGAGGCAGACCACCGCTTCCCAGACGTCCGGAACCTCGCCCAGCGGCACCCAGGCGCCGACCCGCTGGGCCAGCATGGGGTTGGTGGACAGGCCACCGCCGACCCACAGGTCCAGGCCTGGTCCGTGCTCGGGGTGGTTCACCCCGATGAACGCCACATCGTTGATCTCGTGCACCACATCCTGCTGGCCGGAGATCGCGGTCTTGAACTTGCGCGGCAGGTTGGCGTATTCCTTCTTGCCGATGTACCGGCGCACGATCTCCTCGATCGCGGGTGTGGGGTCGAGGATCTCGTCCAGGGACTCGCCGGCCAACGGGGAGCCCAGCACCACGCGCGGGCAGTCGCCGCACGCCTCGGTGGTCTGCAGACCCACCGATTCCAGGCGGCGCCAGATCTCCGGGACGTTCTCGATCTCGATCCAGTGGTACTGGACATTTTCCCGGTCGGACAGGTCGGCGGTATCGCGGGCGAATTCGGTGGAGATCCCACCGAGGGTGCGCAGCTGTTCGACATTGAGCGCGCCGCCGTCGCAGCGGACCCGCATCATGAAGTATTCGGCTTCGATCAGGTCGATGTTCTCGTCGCCGGTCCAGGTGCCGTCATAGCCCTGTTCGCGCTGGGTGTAGAGGCCCCACCAGCGGAAACGGCCGCGCAGATCGCCTTTGTCGATACTGTCGAAACCGTTTTTGGCGTAGATGTTCTCGATCCGGGCGCGAACGTTGAGCGGGTGGTCGTCCTTCTTGGACTGTTCGTTGGGGTTGAGCGGCTCCCGGTAGCCGAGGGCCCACTGGCCTTCGGCGCGGCGGCGCACCGGTTTGCCGGTACGGGCCCGGGGAGTGCGGGCGGGGCGGTCGGCGGCCGGACGAGCCGGAGAATCTGCCGCGGCAGTGGTATCGGCGTCGGTGCTCGACGTCATGAATTGCTCCTGCTGGGGTTTGTGGTACGTCCGTGCGGTCGGCGTGGGGGGCTGATCTCACGCCACGGTGTCAGCGCGGCCGGGGTCCTGGGGACAGGTGTCGCCGAGGGACCGAGAACGGGGCGCAGCTGAGCTACCGGGTGCAACCGGACAGACAGCAGGCGCTGCAGACGCGCTTGTAATCGACGTGGCGTCGTGCCACAAGTCGAACTCCCGATGCGCGCATGCGGCCCATTCTGCCACGTCAGAGGGGGCGCTTCGGCGGCGGATGGGATATTTCCCGCAAAATCACGGGAAATTCCCTGGAAGGCCGAAAAAATATGTGACAGTTGTCATATTTTCGCTGGGGAGCTCTGTGTGTGACCTGTTCCGGCCCCCGAGCGTCCCGGCTCGGGTTTGACCTCGAGTGCACTCGAGGTCCGAGAATCGGCGCCATGAGGTACGAACCTGCCGATACCGCCGCGGAACTGAAGGCGATCCACGACGTTATCGCCGCCGTGGAGCACACTCAGCGCCACGAACTGGTCGGCGATTTCGTGAACCTGTTCCGCGCCGATGCCATCTGGACCACCGCCCACGGCAAACGCCTGTTCGGGCGGGACGCCATTGCCGAATTCACCGCCAAGGTGCTGCCCGGTGCCATGAGCCCGGACGCGCTGCCGCGCTACGAGGTCGAGCATGTGCTGTTCATTCGTCCCGATGTGGCGGCGGTGAAGGTGCGCCAACGGTACGTGGATGTGACCGGCGCCACCGTGGGTGCCGAGGGCAGCCCGCTGTATGTCATGGCCAAGGAGGACGGTCGGTGGTTGCTCACCGCCAACCAGAACACCCAGGTGGTGGCGGACTGAACCGGCCGTTCACACTGGACGGGTGACTTCCGCGCCCTCGCTCGATTCCGAGACCCCGGTCCTGCGGGACTTCGGCGGCGGTCCGTTCGGCATCTACGTGCATGTGCCGTTCTGCGCCACTCGGTGCGGTTACTGCGACTTCAACACCTACACCGCGGGTGAACTGGGCAGCTCCTCCTCGCCGCAGTCCTGGCTGGAGGCGCTGCGCGGGGAGCTGGCCGAGGCGGCCCGGGCGTTCGAGCGGCTACCATCCCCCACTCCGGAGGTGGCGACGGTGTTCGTGGGCGGCGGTACCCCGTCGCTGCTCGGAGGCGACGGGCTGGCCTCGGTATTGGCGGCCGTACGTGCGGAGTTCCGCCTGGCCGCCGATGCCGAGGTGACCACCGAGTCGAACCCGGAGTCGACCTCGCCGGCCTTCTTCGAACGCATTCGCTCGGCCGGGTTCACCCGAATCTCGCTGGGGATGCAATCGGCGGCCGAACACGTGCTGGCCGTTCTCGACCGTACCCACACTCCCGGTCGGGCCGTCGCCGCCGCCCGCGAGGCCCGCACGGCCGGTTTCGAGCACATCAACCTCGACCTCATCTACGGCACCCCCGGCGAACGCGACAGCGACCTGGACGCGAGCCTGGACGCGGTACTCGACGCCGGTGTCGATCACGTCTCGGCCTATTCGCTCATCGTCGAGGACGGCACCGCGCTGGCCCGGCGGGTGCGCCGCGGCGAACTCCCCGCACCCGACGACGATGTTCTCGCCACCCGCTACGAACGGATCGACGCCCGCCTGGCGGCGGCCGGTCTCACCTGGTACGAGGTGTCGAATTGGGCGGTCGACGACGCCGCGCGCTGCCGGCACAACCTCGGTTACTGGGACGGTGGCGACTGGCTCGGGGCGGGCCCCGGCGCGCACAGCCATCTCGGTGGGGTGCGCTGGTGGAATGTCAAACACCCGGCCCGCTACGCCGACCGGGTCGCCCGCGGGGGGCTGCCCGCGGCGGGGTGGGAAGCGCTCACCGACGCGGACCGCTACCTCGAACGGGTCATGCTCGCCCTTCGGCTCCGCACCGGCCTGCCGCTGGGCGACCTCGACGCCACGGGTGCCGCCGCCGCGGAACAAGTGGTCGCCGACGGGCTCGCGACCATATCGGAGGAGCGTCTGATCCTCACCGATCGCGGACGACTGCTGGCCGACGGGGTGGTCCGGCGGCTACTCGCCTGATCGGACCGATCACCGGTCCGCACCGAGGAACCGATTCCCGATCGACGAGCGGTGTCGCAGCGGATGATCAGGACAACGACGACTCGATCGCGGAGTACGCGCACGCCACGGCGTCGTAGGGCGGCGGGAAATCGTGCGGCAGCATCGTTCCCCGATACGGCTGCGCCGCCTCGCCCGGGAAAAGGGGCCGGGAGCCGATGGACAGTCCGTCACTGCGGAGAACAATGCCGCACTGCGGAGAACAATGCCGTGGGGCTCTTGCGCCGGATTCCCTCGGTGAAACGAATAGCGGTGGGCACGCCGTTGCTGTCGATCGTTACGGTGACGCTGTCGTAGGAGGTCTGCGTACCGACAGCTGCTGCACCCGACCGTGCAGCGACCGGAATCATTGGGCTTTGCGCCCCATCTCCTCGGCCCATCGGGTCGGTCTTGCGGCGGCGCGGAACGGCTCGTCGGGCGCCCGGAATTCCCCCGCACACTTTGGATTCCGTTGTGAGCGGCCCGACGCTGTCACGAGGTGGGAGGCATGTGGCCTGGAAGATGGGTCGCGCGGATTTAGACTGAATACAGAACTCGGTGGTCCGAGGGCCGAGTTGGCAGGAAGTGGTGCGCCGGGAAACCGTGACGGCGTACAGGACAGCGAGGAGGTGCGGCCGATGTCGAGCACCGAGGATCGGCGCTTCGAGGTCCTGCGGGCGATCGTCGCAGACTATGTCGCAACCAAGGAGCCCATCGGGTCGAAGACGCTGGTGGAACGGCACAATCTGGGTGTGTCCAGCGCCACGGTTCGCAACGATATGGCGGTGCTCGAGGCCGAGGGTTACATCACCCAGCCGCACACCAGTTCCGGGCGGATCCCCACGGACAAGGGCTACCGACAGTTCGTCGACCGGATAGCCGAGGTGAAGCCGCTGTCGTCGGCGGAGCGCAAGGCGATTCTGAACTTCCTGGAGTCCGGCGTCGATCTCGACGATGTGCTGCGCCGCGGGGTGCGCTTGCTGGCCCAGCTCACCCGGCAGGTCGCAGTGGTGCAGTACCCGACGGTGTCCGCGTCGACGGTGCGCCACATCGAGGTGGTGGCGCTCAATCCGGCGCGATTGCTGCTGGTGGTGATCACCGATACCGGGCGCGTCGACCAGCGCATCGTGGAATTGGGTGCCCTCATCGACGACGAGGACCTCTCGGCCCTGCGCGCCATGCTGGGCGCCGCCATGGATGGCAAACGATTGGCCGCGGCATCGGCTGCCGTGGCGGACCTGCCCGAGCAGGCTCCGGTGCGGTTGCGTCATGTGCTGATCCGTGTGTCCACCGTGCTGGTGGAAACCCTGGTCGAACATCCGGAGGAGCGTTTGGTGCTCGGCGGGACCGCCAATCTCACCCGCAATGCGGCCGATTTCGGTTTCCCCGGTTCGCTGCGCGCGGTGTTGGAGGCACTCGAGGAGCAGGTCGTGGTGCTCAAGATTCTGGCCGCGGCCCAGCAACCGGGCACCGTGACGGTACGGATCGGCGAAGAGAATCAGGTCGAGGAGATGCGTAATACGTCGGTGGTCACCACCGGCTACGGCGCGGAAGGAGCGGTACTCGGCGGAATGGGTGTATTGGGGCCGACCCGAATGGATTATCCGGGCACGATCGCCTCGGTGGCGGCGGTGGCGCGGTATATCGGCGAGGTTTTGGCAAGCCGCTGACCCGCCTCATCGGGTTCGATACCGAGTCGCTGTTACTCTCGTGGGGCCGGCCGGATAAAGTTGAGTGGACCCGACTAAAAGTGTGCGGCCGCGGCAACCCTCGAACGAGCCATGCGGCCGGCCACGCGCAGTCGGAACGGTGGACAGCGACCAAGGACTAGAGAACTCAAGTGGCACGGGACTACTACGGACTGCTCGGCGTCGGTAAGAATGCGACCGACCAGGAGCTCAAACGCGCCTATCGCAAACTGGCCCGCGAACTGCATCCCGACGTCAACCCCGACCCGGAGGCGCAGGCTCGGTTCAAGGAGGTCTCCACCGCCTACGAGGTGCTGTCGGACCCGGAGAAGCGTCGCATCGTCGATCTGGGTGGCGACCCCTTGGAATCCGGTGGTGGCGCGGGCGGTTTCAGCGGCGCCGGATTCGGCGGCCTCGGCGATGTGTTCGAGGCGTTCTTCGGCGGTATGAGCGGGGCCGCGGGCGGTTCCCGCAAACCGCGCGGGCGAGTGCAGCCGGGCGCGGATTCGTTGGTTCGTACCCGCCTCAGCCTGGCCGAATGCGCGGTCGGAGTGACCAAGCACCTGACCGTGGACACCGCCATCCTCTGCGATCTGTGTCATGGATCGGGCACCAATGGCGACTCCAAGCCGGTGCGTTGCGAAACCTGCGGTGGCGCGGGTGAGGTCCAGTCCGTGCAGCGGTCCTTCCTGGGGCAGGTGATGACCTCGCGGCCGTGCCCGACCTGTCGGGGCGCCGGGGAAACCATTCCCGACCCCTGCCGCAAATGCGGTGGTGACGGACGGGTGCGGGCGCGCCGGGAGATCGCCGCGCCGATCCCGGCGGGTGTCGCCAACGGGATGCGGGTGCGGTTGGCCGCCCAGGGCGAGGTCGGTCCCGGTGGTGGGCACGCGGGCGATCTGTACGTGGAGATCGTGGAGCAGCCGCATGACACCTTCGTGCGCGACGGCGACGATCTGCACTGCACCGTGCGGGTGCCGATGGTCGACGCCGCGCTCGGCACCACCGTGGTGATCGATACCATCCTGGACGGTCCCGTCGAGCTGACCATTTCCCCCGGCACCCAGCCCGGCGAGATCGCGGTGCTGCGCGGGCACGGTATGCCGCGGCTGCGTTCCAGCGCCCGGGGCGATCTGATGGCCCACCTCGATATCGTCATCCCCACCAAACTGGACGGTAAGCAGGCCGATCTGCTGCGCAAGTTCAAGGGCATGCGCGAGCGCGACCGGGCCGAGGTCATGTCGACGCAGTCCGAGCACAACAGCGGCCTGTTCGCCCGGCTGCGTGCCTCGTTCAGCGGGCGCTGAGGCATTGGCCGCCACGGTCTTCTACCTGGACGAGATCCCCGAACCCGGCGCCGTCGCGGTCCTCGACGGCGCGGAGGGCCGGCACGCGGCGACGGTACGCCGGATCCGGGTGGGTGAGCCGATCACCCTGTCCGACGGGCGCGGGTTGCTCGCCGCGAGCGAGGTGGTCGCCGCGCAACGCGACCGCCTGGAATTGGTGGTGCGCGACCGAACTCGTGCCGAACCACCGGCACCACCGGTCACCGTGGTGCAGGCGCTGCCCAAATCCGATCGTTCCGAACTGGCCGTAGAGTTGATGACGGAGGCCGGGGTCGATGTGATCGTGCCGTGGCAGGCGGCCCGCTGTGTCGCGAACTGGGCGGCCAAGGCCGACAAGGGGGTGGGGAAGTGGCGTAACGCGGCCCGTGCCGCGGCCCGTCAGTCGCGCCGGCCTTACATTCCGGAGGTCACCGGTCTCCACGACACCGCGCAGGTGCTGGAGCTGGTGCGTTCGGCGCGGGCTGCCGGCGCGGTGGTGGCCGCATTGCACGAGTCGGGCGTCGCCCGTTTCGCCGAGCTGCCCTGGCGCGCGGCACCGGCGGTCGTACTGATCGTCGGCCCGGAAGGTGGACTCGACGACGCCGAGGTCGACGCGCTGGTCGAGGCCGGGGCCGAGGCGGTGCTGCTCGGTCCGACGGTGCTGCGCACCTCCACGGCCGCCGCGGTGGCGCTCGGTGCGCTGGGTGCGCTCACTTCTCGCTGGTGAGCCGGCCGAGGCCGCCGGAATCCGATCCGCGCCCCGGAGTCGTCGGGTAATCGGCTCGTTCATCGGCGGAAATGCCGGGTTCACCGAGGTGCGGGCCGCGGTTATTTCGGTGGGAGGCGTCGGTATCGCGCGTTAAACTTTGGAACGAAGACCTCATCACCGCGGATGCCCGTCGTCCACCGCGAGGGATTCGTGACAGCAGCTTCGAGACCGGAAAGCAGGCCATAGCCACTACGTGCGATCACAAGGCGATATCGGCGATCAGACCACTCCAGTGACCGGTGATGGCGCCGGCGGCAGTCGAAGCCCCGCGGCGCGTACCGTTCGCTCCAGTATCGAGCTCGCCCCCGAATCGGTATTCCCCTTCCTCGGCTCGGCCGATGAGAATCTGCGGGAACTCGAGCAGCTGATCGACGCCGATATCCATGTGCGTGGCAATACCGTCACCCTCACCGGTCGCGCCTCCGATGTGGCGCTGGCCGAACGGGTGGTGGAACAGCTGGTGGCGCTGACCGCCCGCAACCGGGTGGTGACCCCCGAGGCCGTGCGGCACACCGTGTCCATGCTCACCGAGGGCAGCGCCGAGTCCCCGGCCGAAGTGCTCAGTCTGGACATCCTGTCCCGACGCGGTAAGACAATCCGCCCCAAAACGCTCAACCAGAAGCGCTATGTCGACGCCATCGACGCCCACACCATTGTGTTCGGCGTCGGCCCCGCGGGTACGGGTAAGACCTATCTGGCCATGGCCAAGGCCGTTCAGGCATTGCAGACCAAACAGGTCGACCGCATCATCCTCACCCGTCCCGCGGTGGAGGCCGGCGAGCGGCTCGGTTTCCTGCCCGGCACGCTGAACGAGAAGATCGACCCGTATCTGCGTCCCCTCTACGACGCCCTGCACGACATGATGGACCCGGAGGCCATCCCGAAGCTGATGGCGGCCGGCGTGATCGAGGTCGCGCCCCTGGCGTATATGCGCGGACGCACCCTGAACTCGTCGTTCATCATTCTCGACGAGGCGCAGAACACCACCGGCGAGCAGATGAAGATGTTTTTGACCCGTCTCGGGTTCGGTTCGAAGATCGTGGTGACCGGCGATATCACCCAGGTCGACCTGCCCAGCGGGGCTCGGTCGGGACTGCGGGCCGCCACCGAGATCCTGTCCGCCATCGACGATATCCATTTCGCCGAGCTCACCAGCAGCGATGTCGTGCGGCACCGACTGGTCTCGGAAATCGTGGACGCCTACGACCGGTTCGAGGCCACGGCCCGCCCGCCGGTGGGACCGCATATGGCGGGCAATCGTGCCCAGCGTCGTGCGGCCGGGCGGGCGGGGCGGCGCTGACCGGCCCGGCGGCGGTGTGGTCCCGGGCAGGCCGACGGTCGGCGCGGGACGTTCCGGCGCGGGTTGCCGACCATGCCTCGGATAGGCTTGACCGGTGAGTATCGAGATCGCCAACGAGTCGGGTATGGACGTGCCCGAGGAAGACCTGGTGGGTATCGCGCGGTTCGTGATCGATCGGATGGAGGTGCATCCGGCCGCGGAACTGTCCATGGTGCTCGTCGATCTCGACACCATGGCCGATCTGCACATGCGCTGGATGGACTTGCCGGGGCCGACCGACGTGATGTCGTTCCCGATGGACGAACTCGAACCCGGGGGCCGTCCGGACAGCCCGGAACCCGGCCCCTCCATGCTCGGCGATATCGTGCTGTGCCCCGAATTCGCCCTCGACCAGGCCCGTAAGGCCGGACATTCGCTCGAACACGAGCTGGCGCTGCTCACCGTGCACGGAATGCTCCATCTGCTGGGCTACGACCATGCCGAGCCGGAGGAGGAGAAGGAGATGTTCGGGTTGCAGGCCCGGCTGCTCGAGGAATGGTACGAGAGTCTGCGCGAGGCGCGACGCCGGGCCGAATTGGCCGCCCGGGACGCTCGACTGCTGGGGAAAGCGGGTTTCACGGCGCCGGGTGACGCGCAGGCGTGAGCGAACCGGTTCTGCTGCTGCTCGCGGTTCTGCTCGTCCCGGTGGGTGGTGCGTTCGCGGCGCTCGATTCCGCGCTGAACACCATCTCCGCCGCTCGACTCGATGATATGGCCCGGCTCGAGCGACTCGGCGCGGCGCGGTTGAGCCGCATAATCGACGACCGACCGCGCTATGTGAACCTCATGGTGCTGTTGCGCATTCTGTGCGAGATAAGCGCCACGGTGCTGTTGGCCGCCGCATTGCTGACCATGTGGAGCAATACGGTGGCGCTGCTGGTCACGGCCGGGATCATGGTGTTGGTGAACTATGTGGTCATCGGGGTGGGGCCGCGCACCCTGGGCCGTCAACACGCCTATTCGATCGCCTTGACCGCGAGTCTGCCGCTGCAGTTCATCGGTGCGGTGCTGGGGCCGTTGAGCCGGCTGCTGATCCTCCTCGGTAACGCCATCACCCCCGGTAAGGGTTTTCGGAACGGGCCGTTCGCCTCCGAGATCGAACTGCGCGAAGTGGTCGATATGGCGCGTGAGCGTGGGGTGGTGGCCGATGAGGAACGCCGGATGATCCAGTCGGTGTTCGAACTCGGTGACACCACCGCCCGCGCGGTGATGGTGCCGCGTACCGAGATGGTGTGGATCGAAGCCGACAAATCGGTGGCGCAGGCCATGTCGCTGGCGGTGCGCAGCGGCCATTCCCGGATTCCGGTCATCGGCGAGAACGTCGACGACATCCTCGGCGTGGTGTATCTGAAGGATCTGGTTCCCTATGCCGATCGCGGTCGGAGTGTGCGGGTGCGCGAGGTGATGCGCGCGGCGGTGTTCTTGCCCGATTCCAAACCGTTGGACGCCCTGCTCGACGAGATGCAGCGGCGGCGTAACCATATGGCGCTGTTGGTGGACGAGTACGGCGGTATCGCGGGCCTGGTCACCATCGAGGACGTACTGGAGGAGATAGTCGGCGAGA
This sequence comes from Nocardia paucivorans NBRC 100373, assembly GCF_000308675.1. Classification (GTDB taxonomy): domain Bacteria; phylum Actinomycetota; class Actinomycetes; order Mycobacteriales; family Mycobacteriaceae; genus Nocardia; species Nocardia paucivorans. Next base: position 138,305 of record NZ_BAGE01000030.1, read on the forward strand.
TCGCCGACGAATACGACACCGACGAGACCCCACCGATCGAGGAACTCGGCGACGGTCGCTACCGGGTGTCGGCGCGGCTGCCGATCGACGATCTGGGGGAGTTGTACGGATTGGAGATCGAGGCCGAGGACGTCGACACCGTCGGCGGGTTGTTGGCGCACGAACTGGGTCGGGTGCCGCTGCCCGGGGCGGAGGTCACGACACACGGTTTGCTGTTGCGCGGGGAGGGCGGTGCGGATGCACGCGGTCGGGTGCGGGTGCACACCGTGACGGTGCGGCGGACGCCCGAGCAGGACCGGGCGGACGCCACGAGCGCGGATTCGAACGATGAGGGGCCGGATCGGGAACACCCGTCCGGTCGGAACGAAGAGAGAGACGATGCCTGAACTGGATGCCGAGGACAACAAACTGTTGGTGTTGGCCCGCGGGGCGATGAGCCGCACCGGCGGAGGCAGCGGTGCGGCGATCCGCGATACCGACGGTCGCACCTATGCCGCCGGGGCAGTCGACCTTCAGGAGCTGCGGTTGACCGCGTTGCAGGCCGCGATTGCCGCCGCCATCTCCAGCGGTGCGGAGGGTTTCGAGGCCGCGGTCGTGGTCGGCGGCCGGTTCTCCGACTCCGGTGTCGCCGCGGTGCGCGAGGTGTCTCCCCAGGCCCGCATCATCTTCACCGACCGTTCCGGTGCGGTATTCGAGATAGCCGAAGGAGTCCACGGTGGCTGAACGAGGCGGGGAGTTCCGTTCCGGTTTCGTCTGTTTCGTCGGCCGGCCGAACACCGGCAAATCGACCCTGACCAATGCGCTGGTCGGCGCGAAGATTGCGATCACCTCGTCGCGTCCGCAGACCACCCGGCACACCATTCGCGGGATCGTGCACCGCGAACACGCCCAGTTGATCCTGGTCGACACCCCCGGTCTGCATCGACCGCGCACCCTGCTCGGGCAGCGACTCAACGATCTGGTGCGCGACACCTATTCCGAGGTCGATGTGATCGCCTTGTGCATCCCGGCCGACGAGAAGATCGGCCCCGGTGACCGTTGGATCGTGCAGCAGGTGCGGCAGATGGCCCCGAAGACCACGCTGCTCGGGGTCGTCACCAAGATCGATAAGGTAGGTCGCGAGCAGGTCGCCGAGCAACTGTTGGCGGTATCGCGATTACTGGGCCCGGAGGCCGAGATCGTGCCCGTCTCGGCGGTGAAGGGGGAACAGGTCGAGGTCCTCGTCGATGTCATCGCGGCGCAGATGCCGGAGGGTCCGGCGTTCTACCCCGACGGTGAGCTCACCGACGAGCCCGAGGAAACCCTGATGGCCGAACTCATTCGGGAGGCCGCACTCGAGGGTGTTCGCGACGAACTGCCGCATTCGCTGGCCGTGGTCATCGAAGAGGTGCTGCCGCGGGAAGGGCGGGAGGACATGCTCGATGTACACGCCCTGCTGTATGTGGAACGCCCCAGTCAGAAGGCGATCATCATCGGCAAAGGCGGTTCCCGCCTCAAGGAGGTGGGCACCAATGCCCGCAAGCAGATCGAACACATCCTCGGCACCCGTATCTATCTGAACCTGCACGTGAAGGTGGCCAAGGATTGGCAGCGCGACCCGAAACAGCTGGGTAAGTTGGGGTTCTGAGCGGCTTCCCGGTGAGGTCGGGTGTCACCACCACTGTTGGGGTCGGTGACGGTCCCAACGCAGTTCCGATTCCAGTTGTGCGGCCAGGGAAACCAGGCGGGATTCGGCGGCTGCCGGACCCATCAATTGAGCGCCGACCGGTAGACCGGTATCGGTGAACCCGGCCGGTACGTTCACGCTCGGCCAGCCGAGGACGTTCCACGGCCAGGTGTACGGGCAGGCGGCGGTGATGAGTTCGTCGGTGGCCCAGGAGCCGAGGCCGTCGATTTCCTGTACGCCGGGCGCGGGGGTGGCGGTGGTGGGGGCGAGGACCACGTCGAAGTCACGGAAGAACGCGCCGAATCGTTTGTGTAGCACTGGTTCCAGGCGACGGGCCAGTGTCAGGGCCGGGCCGCCGAGGAATCGCCCGAGACGGATATTGGCCCGGGTGCGGGGGTCGATCACGGCACCGGGGAATGCGCGGTGGGTGTCCCGGATACCGGCCATCGACCGGGGGAGAAACGATATGCCGGGCAGGATTCCGTAGGACAGGTCGGCGACCGTCACGGTATGGCCCAGTTTCCGCAGGGTGGTGGCGATTCGTCGCACACCGGCCTCGACCCGGGGATCGAGCGCGGTTCTGGTGGCGGTGAAGGGAATGCGCAGTGACAGTGCGATCCGCAGCCGGCCCGGGTCGCGGCCCACCGCATCGGACAGGACGAGCGGTTCCGGGGTGTGCAGATCGCCCGGATGTGGGCCGGCTGCCGCGTCGAGCAACAGGGCCGCGTCGGCGACCGTTCGGGCCAGCGGGCCGTTCACGGTGAGGCCGTGGAACGCCTCGGGTAGCGGCCAGGTGGATATCCGGCCACGTTGCGGTTTGATGCCCACCAGGTTGTTCCACGAGGCCGGAATGCGCACCGATCCGGCGCCGTCGGAGCCGAGGGCCGCGGGTACCAGCCCGGCGGCCACGGCGGCGGCCGATCCGCCGGAGGAGCCGCCGGGGGTGTGCTCGCGTGCCCACGGGTTGCGGGTGTAGCCGAAGGCGGCGCCGCTGGTGAACGGCCACTGGCCGTATTCGCAGGTGTGGGTTTTGCCGACGATCACCGCGCCCGCCGCGCGCAGTCGACGCACCGCTTCGGCGTCGGTGGTTTTCGGCGCGAACTCACCGCCGACGCCGAAGGCGGTGGGCTCACCGGCGATATCGGTATCGTCTTTGACCGCGATCGGCACGCCGAGCAGCGGTAGTCGCTCGCCTTTGGCGATTCGTCGATCCGCTTCGGCGGCCTCGGCGAGCGCCTTGTCCCGTCGGATGATCTTGAAGGCGTTGAGTGTGGTCCGGCTCGCCTCGATTCGGTCGAGCGCCGCGCTCACGGCCTGGACCGAACTGAGTCGCCCGTGCGCGATAGCCGCCGCGTGCTCGGCCAGTCCTAGTTCTTTCGCGGGTGGGGTGTCGGCGTCCGGGGCATTGTCGGTGAGCGGCATGAATACTCCGTCTTCTCGATTCTCGTTCTGCACGGTAACGCCGTATTGGTCAAACGTCCATATCTTGTCGGGTGTGGGTGCGGGTATCGGTCACCGGTCCGTGCAAGACTGTCGACGTGCGCTTGTATCGGGATCACGCCGTGGTGCTGCGCCAGCACAAACTGGGCGAGGCGGACCGTATCGTCACGCTGCTCACCCAACGGCACGGGTTGGTGCGGGCGGTGGCCAAGGGAGTCCGCCGCACCAAATCGCGGTTCGGGGCGCGATTGGAGCCCTTCGCCTATATCGATGTGCAACTGCACCCGGGCCGGAATCTGGACACCATCACCCAGGTACACACCGTGGAGGCCTTCGCGCCGGGCATCATCGACGACTACGGTCGTTACACCGCCGCCTGCGCCGTCCTGGAAACCGCCGAACGGTTGGCCGGTGAGGAACGCGCCCCCGTACCCCGGCTGCACACCCTCACCGCGGGCGCCCTGCGCGCCATCGCCGCCGGCCACCGCCCACACGAGCTGATTCTGGACGCCTATCTGCTGCGCGCCATGGACTGTGCCGGCTGGGCGCCCGCCCTGGACGAATGCGCCCGCTGCGCCACCCCCGGCCCACATCGCGCCTTCCATGTCGCCGCGGGCGGCGCGGTCTGCGTCAACTGCCGCCCGCCCGGTGCGACCACCCCGGCGCCCGAGGCGTTCCACCTGCTCTCGGCGTTGCGGCACGGAAACTGGGCCGAGGTCGACCGAATACCCGAACAGGTGCGGCGCCAGGCCAGTGGTCTGGTCGCGGCGCATCTGCAATGGCATCTGGAGCGGAAACTGCGCACCCTGCCGCTGTTGGAACGCTCGAACGAGGTGTCCGCCGACAGCCCCGGATCGGAGCCGAGCGCCACGGCTCCCGTGGGTGTGGGGGCCTAGGTTCGGCCGGTTCCCGGGAATTCCGACCGGCCTGCGGCGGGGCCGGCCGCATCAGGCAGGATGGACAAGGTGTTCCCGCGTCGTGACTCTTCCGGCCCGGACGTCTCGCCGTCCGAGGGCCGCCGTACAGTTCGTCCGCCGTCACCGCATCCGTCCGGGGCCCGTCCCCCGAAACTGCCCCCCGAACTGGTTCCCAGACATGTGGCGTTGGTGATGGACGGCAACGGTCGGTGGGCGCAGGAGCGGGGTCTACCGCGCACGGCCGGACACGAACGCGGTGAGGCCGTGCTCATGGATACCGTCGAGGGCTGTATCGAGATCGGTGTGAAGTGGTTGTCGGCGTACGCGTTCTCCACCGAGAACTGGCGGCGCAGCCCGGAGGAGGTGCGCTTCCTGATGGGCTTCAACCGGGATGTCATCCGCCGCCGTCGGGACGAGATGCACGAGATGGGTGTGCGGGTGCGTTGGGCCGGGCGGCGTCCTCGGTTGTGGCGTAGCGTGATCAAGGAGTTGGAGACCGCGCAGGAGCTCACCAAGGACAACACCGTCATGACGCTCACCATGTGCGTCAATTACGGGGGCCGCGCCGAGATCACCGACGCCGCCCGCGAGATCGCGCGCCGGGCGGCGGCGGGGGAGCTGGATCCGGAGAAGATCACCGAGGCCACCATCGCCCGGTTCCTCGACGAACCGGATATGCCGGATGTGGATCTGTTCCTGCGTCCGTCGGGTGAGTTCCGCAGTTCGAACTTCCTCATCTGGCAGTCGGCCTACGCCGAATACGTCTACCAGGACACGCTGTTCCCCGATTTCGACCGCCGCAATCTGTGGGAGGCCTGCCTGGCCTACGCCAAACGCGACCGACGGTTCGGAGGCACCAAATGAGCGATCCGGACACGACCTTGGCCCCCGATCTGGAACTACAGGCCCGCGCGGGTGCCTCGTTGGCGCTCTACGACATCGATGTGCGGGTCGACAACGACGGCTCGCTGCGGTTCGACTACGAGGGCGTGTTGTGTTCTCTGACCGCCGTCACCCTGACCCCCGGTCTGGATGTGCTGACCCTGACCTGCGTATTGGCCTGGGATCGCCCGCTCAAACCGCAGTTGCACAAACGGGTGGCCGAACGCAACAGCTCGTTGCAGTTCGGTTCGATCGTGGTGATCGGGCGCGACAAACTGGCCGATGTCATCCTGCGCTACACCTTCCCGGGTGCCGGTCTGGACGACCAGGCCCTGAGCACCATGCTGCTGCTGGTGCTATCGGGTGCCGCTCGGGCGCGTCAGGGTTTGCTGCCCTGATCCAACCGGGGGTCGAGCGTGTGGCCGTCAGCTCGTCGCCGATTGTCCGGGTTCGGAGGGAAACAGGGTCTCCACCCCGCGGATCAGGGTTTTCGCGTCGATATCACCGATGATCAGGCGTTGCAGGATATATCCGGGGAGCAGCCCGAACAGGGTGGCGGCGACGGCATCGATATCGGCATCGGCGGGTAGCCGGCCCGCCTCGCGCATTCGCTCGGCGTAGTCCCGCCATATCCCGCGGATGCCGACCATTGTCCGCTTCACATACACCGCGGCCTCGGAATCGGTCAGTCCCAGCGTCCAGGCCTGCGGCGCCAACCGCATTCGCCCCTCGTCCCCGCTCTGCGTATCGATCCAGGTGGTGGCGACGGCGATGACCTCGGCCGGGGACGGTAGTGGATCGCGGCGGATCACCTCGAGTAACACCTCGCGGACATCGGCCGACGCGTTCGAGGCCAGTTCGGCGACCAGGTCGTCCTTGCTCTTGAAATAGCGGTACACCGCGCCCGCCGACAGTCCCGATTCGGTGAAGACATCCTGCATGGACGTCTGGTGGAACCCTTTGCGGGCGAAGCAGCGCTGAGCTGCGTCGACGATCTGTTGGCGGCGGCGTTCCAGGTGTTCGTCACTGACCCGAGGCATGACCACAAAGTAAAACGAATATTCGTTCTTGACAACCGAGGGGGGCGGTGCGACGGTGGAGCCAACAAAAAGAACGAACCTCCGATTTTTGGGAGACGTCATGAAGTTCGTCCAGCGCGCCGTGGCCCTCGGACTCGCCGCCGCCCTCATCCAGGCGTTGATGCTGATCGCCTTCGCCTGGCCGGCCGCGCGTACCGCGCCGCGCGACCTTCCCATCGCCGTCAGCGGGCCCCAGGCCGACATGGTCGTGGGTCGACTGGAACAACAGAGCCCTGGCGCGTTCGAGCCGACCGTGCTACCCGACGAAAACGCGGTTCGGGCGGCGATCGCCGACCGTGAGGTCTACGGCGCGATCGTCACCGGCGGTGGGGCGCCGCGCGTGCTGGTGGCCTCGGCGGCGAGCCCGGTGGTCGCCCAACAGCTCACCCAGATCGGTCAGCTGATGGCCGGTGCGGCCATGACCCCCGTCGAGGATGTCGTGGCCACCGATCCCGACGATCCGCGCGGCGCCGGTTTCGGTGCCATGGCATTGCCGTTGGTCATGGCGGGTATCGCCGCGAGTGTGCTGTTGACGCTGCTGATCGACTCGGCGGCCGGTCGTCTCGTCGGCGCGCTCACCTTCGGGGTGGTGGGCGGTCTGCTGAGCATGGCGATCGTGCAGGGGTGGTTGTCCCTCATCCCCGGTGACTATCCGACCCTGTCCGCGGTGGCCGGGTTGATCTCGTTCGCGGTTGCCGGCTCGATCGTGGGCCTGAGCAGTGCGATCGGGCGGGCCGGAATCGCCCTCGGGGCGTTGACCATGCTGTTGGTCGGCAACCCGTTCTCGGGCGCCACCTCGGCGCCGGAGCTGCTGCCGCAGCCGTGGGGTGCCATCGGTCAGCTCCTGCCGCCCGGCGCGGGTGCGACCCTGCTGCGTTCGGTGGCGTTCTTCGACGGCGCCGGTGTCGGCAAGCCGTTGCTGGTGCTGCTGGGATGGGCCGCGGTCGGATCGGTGCTGCTCGGGATCGGAATGTTCCGGGACCGGCGCTCGAAAGGTTCGGCACCGACTCCGGAGGCGGAACCCGTTTCCGTCGCGGTGTGACTCGACGTCCCGCGAACACTTGCCGATATGGCTCGGGGCCCCTGCCGTCGGTGGTGGGGGCCCCGAGCCATATCTTGTCCGGGAAGGTCAATCATCCGGGTGGGTTTCGGCGCAGGCGCTGCAGCTGCCGAAGATTTCCAATGTATGGCTCACATCGGTGAAACCGTGCCGGTCCGCGACGGACTCGGCCCAGGCCTCCACGGTGGGACCCTCCACCTCGACCGTGCGCCCGCAGTGCCGGCACACCAGGTGATGGTGGTGGCCGGTGGAGCACTGCCGGTACATCGATTCCCCGGTGGAGGTGCGCAGCACATCGACCATCCCGGCGTCGGCCATCGACTGGAGGGTGCGGTAGACGGTGGTCAGGCCGATTCCCTCACCGCGGCGACGTAGTTCGTCGTGTAACTCCTGCGCGGAGCGGAAACGGTCGATATCGTCGAGCAGCGCGCTGATGGCGTTGCGCTGTCTGGTGCTGCGGATCCCCACCTTGTGCGTGGTGGCCGACTTGTCGATGGCCATGACTATAGGACCAATCACCCTTCTTCTTCGGCATGTGCGACTGCGTCGACCACGATATGCGCCAGATGGTCGTCGACGAGTTCGTAGAGGACCTCCCGGCCCGAACGCTCACCGTGTACCACCCCGGCGGATTTCAGAATCCGCAGGTGCTGGCTGACCAGCGGTTGTGTGACACCGAGGGCATCGACCAACTCGTGCACGCAGCGCGGCGACTCTCGCAGTTGTAGCACGATGGCGATGCGGACAGGGGCTGCGAGGGCGCGCAGTAGCTCGCCGGCGTTCTCCAACACACTCCGGGAGGGAATCGGGGCCGGGGCCGGGGAGCGGTAGGGGTTGTGCGGGGAAGCGGCGGCCGTATCGGTTGTCATCAGGGCAAACTCCTTATTGGAAACCGGTTCCATTTTGGTATGCACAGGTGCGCATGTCAAATATCGGTTCGGCTCACGGGTGTCGTGGTGCCGCTGTCCGTCCGTTCGACCCGGCTCGATAGGCTGTAACGGACCGCGATTTGTCTGCAAGGCGATACCGGGCCGGTGCAGTGCAATGCAGCCGAGGTCGCGTACGCCCGCTCCGGGCACCCCCGATTCCGACTCGTAGTGGATGGAGAAATCTCGCGTGGCACCCAAGTCGAAGGTGGACACCGTTGCCAACCTCGCCAAGCGCCGTGGGTTGGTGTACCCGTGCGGTGAGATCTACGGCGGTACCAAATCGGCGTGGGATTACGGGCCGCTGGGTGTGGAGCTCAAGGAGAACATCAAGAAGCAGTGGTGGCGTTCCATGGTCACCAGCCGCGAGGACGTGGTGGGTCTGGACTCCTCGGTGATCCTGCCGCGCGAGGTGTGGGTGGCATCGGGCCATGTGGAAACCTTCACCGATCCCCTGGTCGAATCGCTGTACACCCACAAGCGCTACCGCGCCGACCACCTACTCGAGGCGTACGAGGCCAAACACGGCCACCCGCCGGCCAATGGCCTCGCCGATATCAACGACCCGGAAACCGGCCAGCCCGGTAAGTGGACCGAACCCCGCAACTTCTCCGGTCTGCTGAAAACCTTCCTCGGTCCCGTCGACGACGAAGAAGGCCTGCACTACCTGCGCCCGGAAACCGCGCAGGGCATCTTCGTCAATTTCGCCAATGTGATGACCACCGCGCGGAAGAAGCCGCCGTTCGGCATCGCCCAGATCGGCAAGAGCTTCCGTAACGAGATCACCCCCGGCAACTTCATCTTCCGCACCCGCGAGTTCGAACAGATGGAGATGGAGTTCTTCGTCAAACCCGGCGAGGACGCCGAATGGCACAAGTACTGGATCGACACCCGTTTCTCCTGGTACACCGACCTCGGTATCGACCCCGACAATCTGCGACTGTACGACCACCCGAAGGAAAAACTGTCGCACTACTCGGCCGGCACCACCGATATCGAATACCGGTTCGGCTTCCAGGGTGGTGAATGGGGTGAGCTGGAAGGTATCGCCAATCGCACCGATTACGACCTGTCGACCCACTCCAAGCACTCCGGCACCGAACTGAGCTACTACGACCAGACCACCGGCGAGCGCTACATCCCCTATGTCATCGAGCCCGCGGCCGGTCTCACCCGCTCGCTGATGGCATTCCTGGTCGACGCCTATGCCGAGGACGAGGCTCCCAATGCCAAGGGCGGTGTGGACACCCGCACCGTATTGCGACTGGACCGCCGGTTGGCTCCGGTGAAGGCGGCCGTACTGCCGCTGTCGCGCAATGCCGATCTCACCCCCAAGGCCAAGGATCTCGCCGCGAAACTGCGCAAGAGCTGGAACGTCGAATTCGACGATGCCGGCGCCATCGGCCGCCGCTACCGACGCCAGGACGAGATCGGTACCCCGTTCTGCATCACGGTCGACTTCGACACCCTCGACGACCAGGCCGTCACGGTGCGTGAGCGCGACTCCATGGCGCAGGAACGCATCGCCCTCGACCAGGTCGAGGGATATCTGGCGCAGCGCCTGATCGGCTGCTGAACCCGCCTTTCGGTTCGCTCGGGCGGTGGGGCCTGGATGTCCGGCGGGTGCCGGAGGGTCAGGAGGCCGTGACCGCGGCCGCGACGAGCCGACCGATGGCCTGGCGGCGATGTTGCTGTCGCGCAGGATCGGCTGTGGCGTCGTCCAGGACGAGTCGGTCCAGGGTGGACAGCACCTGCCAACTGTGGCACAGCGACAGAATGGTCAGGAGCAGTTCTCGGGCCTGGGCATCGGTGAGCGAGGGAACTGCCCGGCGGATACCGGCGACTTTGTCGAGCATGCTTCGGTGTCGTTCGAGCTCGGCCACGGGGGCGCCGAGCTCGAGGCCTTCCCAGAACAGCAGCCGAGAGAAGGCCGGTGTCCGGCATACGTAGTCGAAATACCGCTCGGCGTAGTCGATCACCGCCTGCGGGCCGGTGCCGTCGATGGACACGGCATCGGCCAGTCTGGCCACCTCCCGCTCGACGACGATGGTGAACAGCCGATTCTTGGTCCCGAAGTATTTGTAGATGCGTTCCTTGTTGACCCCGGCCGCGGCGGCGATACGGTCCACGCGCGCCCCGGCGAGGCCGTGCTCGCAGAACTCCGCCGTGGCCGCGTCCAGTAAAAGCCGTTTGGTGCGTTCGGTGTCCCAGGCCATGGGCCTACCCTAACAAAATCTCCAACTAGATGGTTGCAATTCTGGTCGGACCTGGTGTCTACTCGATTTGCAACCAGTTAGTTGGAAATTAGGAGGGTTCCGTGTCCACTACTTGCGCCCCCGGTGAAGCCACCCGTGCAGCGCACGCCTTCCCGATGGCCGCCCCCTCGATACACGTCCGCGCCGTCATAACCTGGTTGGTCATATTTCCTCTGGTGGCCTTGGGTATGACCGTGATGGCCCCGTTCACCGGAGACTGGCCCCCGGTACTGCGTGCACTCGTCCTCACGGCCGTCGTGGTCCCCACCTCCGTCTACGTTTTGGTCCCACGACTACTCGCCGGTTACCAGCGGATCGTCGGTCGTTCGACCGAAAGGTCTCGCAGGCGGTGGGCGCCGTGGAACCGTCCGTCCGAGCCGGATGAAGGCCGGGTCGAATAGCGGTCGAGCCGGATCGTGCGGCGAGGAGAAACCCGGGGCTACGCGCCCTGATCGCGGTTTCCGTCGTCGCGGTCCGGCACGTCCCAGAAGGCGAGTTCGTGTCGCATACCGGTGCGGAAGAGTTGCTCGGCGCGCTCGGGATCGGTGACGGATTCGTCGAGCATCTGCGCGCAGCGGTGGGCGAGTTCGGCGAATCGGGGATCGGCATAGGTGTCGACCCACCGCCGGTAGCGCGGTTCGGCGGGCGGATTCCGGGCGAGCAGCGTTCCCAATGTCGAGTAACCCCACATACACGGGTACAACGCGGCCAGTCCATCGGGATAGGAGGCGGCCGAGTCGAGCAGAAACGACGTATAGGCGGCACACGGTTCGCCCTTGGTCGCGCCGGGTAGATCGGCTCCGAACTCGGCGGCCAGGTCGCGGTGCAGCGACAGCTCGTCGTGATAGGTCGAATACGCCAGATCGACCAGGTCTCCGAGGTGGTCGGGTGGGGCCTGCCAGGCCAGGCGGGCGAATACCCGCACATAGTCCAGCAGGAACAGATAGTCCTGTTCCAGCCATGATCGGAACACCGATTCCGGGAGATCGCCACGGGCGATACCGGCGACCGTCGGATGGTCGAGCTGTTCGAGGACCAGAGGTCGGCCGATGGTGTGCAGATACTCGGAGTACTCGGAGAAGCCCATGCCTCAGTGTGGCGTACGACCACTCGAAGGATTGCCGACTCGTAGGCGGCATACCTGAGCCCAACCGGGCACTGTTCGCAACGAGACAGGAGGTGGTCGTGAAGTACTTCGATACCGCTGGGCCGTGTCTGCCGGACCGGCACTATATTCTCGCCCGCGATCGAGCGTCACCCCAACGCCTGCCGCCATATCGCGCGTGGCCGGTACTTCGTGGCGCATGCGCCACGGCGGACGGGAAAGACCACCGGTCCGGCGGAGTTGGCGCATCGGCTCACTGCCGAAAGCGAGTATGTGACGCTGCATTATCGCTGCCCGGCCGTGGTGGTGCGGAAATCCGTGGCCGATCTCGCCGGCGCCGAGCAGAATCCTTGCCCGTGTTCGAGTTTCACGCAGAGCTGACCCCGGTGGACGGGCACGACCGTCTGCTCGATACGAGTGCGGGCCTCGACGGGTCGATGCTCGCATTGTGGACGACCGCGGAGGGCATGGAGATGCTCACCGCGCGATACCAGGATTCGGGTGGAGCATCGTTTCCGCGCAGCCGCGCCGAGCGTCCGGTGTCGGCGCGAGTGGTGATCTACGCGCCGCAGGTGTGCGCCGTCGTCCCGATCGCGGAACTGAGCTCCGCGTTCCCGACGGTGCAGACCTTCCCGGGCGGCGGGGTGTTGGTGGTCGGGAGCCGGTGTCGGTGGTCGCCGGAGGGCCCCGAGCACAATGCGGCCGTTTATGACCCGGATGGGTCGCTGGTGAGAGCCGGCGTCGTCGGTGACGGTATCGAGCACGTCGTGGTATCGGATTCCGGCGATATCTGGGTCGGCTACTTCGACGAAGGCATATTCGGGAACTTCGGATGGGGTGGTCCGGGACCTGAGCCGATCGGTAGGGCGGGGCTGGTTCGTTTCGATCGCTCACTGCGACCGGTATGGCACCTCGACGACCCCCATATGGCCGACTGCTACGCCCTCAATATCGAGGGTGATACGGCCTGGGCCTGCTATTACACCGAATTCCCGATCGCTCGGATCGTGGACGGCGACACGACGGTCTGGCAGACCCCGGAGGATATCGCCGGTGCGAAAGCCATGGCCGTGGCCGAGGGTCGGGTCGCGCTCTGCGGTGGGTACGGTCTCGACGGACAACGCCTGGTACTCGGTCGGCTCGACGGCGGACGATTTCATGTCGAGCGGGTGGATTCCCTCGACTTTCCGCGATCTCACGCATCGAACCACACCGCCCTGCACGGCCGAGGCGATACTTTTCATCTGATCGTCGATCGGCGTTGGTATCGAGCTCGTCCATTCGAATGACCAGCGGGTACGCGGTCCGGGAGCCGGAGAGGCGTCGTTTGACGGACTTTCGTCGGGAGCGGGCCGACCACATCCGATACGGCGCCGAACTTCCGGATCCGGTCGATACCGACCGCACCGCCGCGGTCGGTGTGGTGGTCGGTCAGAAACGCCCACCCGCGCTGAACCCGCCCGAATCGAACGACCCACCGAAGGAGGACGTGCGGTAGCCGCCGGAGGAACCGCCCGAACCGAGGCCGCCCAACATACCGCCGAGGAGGATGCCGCCGAGAACCGCACCGGTGTGGACCGTGCCGGTCGGCATATATCGCCCCTGCCATGCCTCCACGCTCATCTGCGCCTGCGCCAACGCCGTTCCGCCGAGTTCGGCGGCCCGACATGCCTCGGACAGAGCCTGATTCGGGTCGGTGTCCCGCAGCCGCCGCGCCTCGTCGAGATGGCGCTGCGCCTCGGAGAGTCGGGTGCGTGCCGTGGCATCGACCGCACCACGGCGGGGCGCGATGTAGTCGGCGGCGAACCGAATCCGGGTTCCCGCGTCGACGAGGGCCTGCTCGAGTTTGCGCTGTAGCTCCGCGGCCTCCAGTCGACGGCTCGAGGCGGCGGCGATCGCGCGGTCGAGGGCGGCGTCGGCGGCAACCGCGTCGTGGAAAAGGCCCAGGGGGTCGGATTCCCGGCGGGTTTCGGCGGCATCCAGTACCCGCCGCGCCGAGGTGGTGGCCGGGCCCAGGTCGGCGCCGCCGTAGTCGGTGAGTTCGTTCGCGGCGGCCAGATCGGTGCGCAGCTCCGCCAATACCGCCGGCAGCCCCTCCTGGGCCTGTCGGATATCCGCGCCCGCCCGCCGGACCGCTTCCAGCAGCTCGCGGGCCTGGCCGATGGATTTCTCGGCCGCTCGGATCGCCGCTACCGCGCCGCCCTGCTCACCCACCGGCCGGCGTAGCTCGGCGCGTCCGGAATCAATATTGTTCTCGGCGAAGGTAATTCGCTCCCGCGCCATGGCGATATTGTCCCGCACCGGGGCCAAGACCTCGGCCGGATAAGTATCGGTGAGGCGGCCCAGCTCCGCCTCCGCGTCCGGGATACGTCCGGTCACGTCCACCAGATCCCGAGTCAGGGTGTCCAGGCGGTCGCCCGCGTTGATGAGCAGATTCCGCATCTCGTCGAACTCGGTGACCCGGGCATCGAGTTCCCGGTCGGCGCGGCCGAGGGTATCGATCAACTCGAGCAACATGACCCGCTGCTCATCCGGAGTCTCCGGAATCGCGTCGTCGAGCCGTTGCCGCAACGAGAAAGCGTGCGCGACGGCCGCCCGCGCATTGTCCAAGGCGGTGCGAAACGGCAGGGTGGCGGTCTCGCCGAACTCCGCCACCGCCAGCTCCAGCTCCTCGGCGCTGGTGCGCACCGCATTGTCGACGGCGACGAGCAGCTCTCGTGAACGGGTGTGCAAAGTGTCCAGCGACAGCGAATTCAGCGCGGCGATATCCCCGGGTTCGATCTTCCGCGCCCGTGCCAACTCGGCTCGCTCCCGCTCACGCCGTCGTTTCCGGGAATACAACGCCAATACGCCGAGCGCCGCCGCGATAACCGCCGCGATAACCAGCACCGTCACCATATTGATCCCGCCCCCGGGCGCCGCCGCCGACCCGATCCCCTCGGCGGCCGCCACCCCCGCATCCGCCCACCGGTCGCTTCGCAGGGCGGGTTCGACATCCCGCGTGAGCACCGACTCCAGGTCCGAATCGGACACACCGCGCGGGCGTTCTCCGGTGAGGGCGTACTCGCGGCCCGCGACGGCCACCGCCAACAGCAGGTCCCGCTCGCCGAAACCGGACAGACGAGCCGTCCGTCCCGCCCACTGTTGCGGGGTGTGGCCCGCGAAGTCCCGCGCGTAATACACCCACAGCCGTATCCGGTGCTCGGCGTACAGTTCGTCCACCGCCGTGCGCACCCGGGCGTATGCGGGATCGTCGAGCGCTTCCGCCGTGTCCACCACATAGGTGTCCATCCGAGTGGGCGGCTCGGCCGTGGCGATCGGCACCCCCATCGGCAGGAGGACCGGCAGAAAGACGCCGAGGAGAAACCCGACCAGCGGGTGGGTACGGCGAGACGGCAGCGTCATGACCCGAATCTAGCGCGTGGCCGCCCGCCGGTCGCGTCTGTCGATAGAGTCGACATGTGATCGCCATCGACATCCCCTACACCGGCCATGTGTCCCCCGGCTCCGCACCGCAACGCCTCGATATCCCCGGCGCCCGGATGATCAAGATGGCGGTCGGCCCGATGGACAACAACACCTACCTGGTGCAATGCGCCGTCACCGGCGCCGCTTTGCTCATCGACGCCGCCAACGAGGCCGACCGGATCATCGAACTGATCGAACAGGAAGCCCCCGGCCGCGTCGGACTGATCGTCACCACCCACCAACACGCCGACCACTGGCAGGCCCTCGCCGCGGTCGCCGAGGCGACCGGTGCCCCCACCGCCGCCCACGCCCTCGACGCCGCCCCGCTTCCCGTCGCCCCGACCCGCACCCTCGCCGACGGCGACACCGTATCCGTCGGTGAGCTCACCTTCGAGGTCATCCACCTGGTCGGCCACACCCCGGGATCGGTCGCTCTCGCCCTCACCGACGGCTCCGGCCGGGTCCACCTCTATACAGGGGACTGCCTGTTTCCCGGTGGGGTCGGCAAGACGTGGAAACCGGAGGACTTCGACACCTTGTTCGCCGATGTCACCACCAAACTGTTCGACCGGTACGACGACGACACCATGGTGTATCCGGGACACGGGGACGACACCACCCTGGGCCTGGAACGGCCGCATCTGGACGAGTGGCGCGAGCGCCGGTGGTGACGTTCATTCCAGGTCGATCACCGTTTTCACCTCGTCGTCGGAGCGGGTGAACTCGTCGGCGACTCGGTCGAGCGGCACCCGGCGGGTGATCAGCGACGCCGTCCACGACCGGTCCGCGCGGGCCAGTATGTCGGCGGCCTTGCGGTAGTGACGCCTATTGGCGTTCACCGAACCGATCACCACGTCGTTTTCCAGAACGATCCCCCGGTTGAGCGCCCCGGCATCGATGTGGAGTGTCTGGCCTTCCGAGGACACACCGGTCAGGCAGGTGATGCCGTAGTGTCCGGTGCCGGCCATCGCCGCGACGATCACGGCCTTCGCGCCGGTGGCCTCGATCACCACATCCGGTTCGCACGCCTCGATCACCTGCTCCAGATCCCCGTGGTGATAGGTGGCGCCGAGCCCGCGAACCAGTTCCGGTTTCGAACCGTCGGTCACTCGATCCAGGACGTGGACCTCGAGGCCCTTCTGCACCCCGATCAACGCCGCCAACAGGCCGATCGGTCCGGCTCCGGTGACCAGCACACGCCGGGGCTCGAACCAACTGCGTCGGCCCACGTATTCGATCTGCTCCCAGGCCTTGGTCACCACACTCATCGGTTCGAGTAGGACTCCGACGTGTCCGAGTTCGGGGTCCACCCGCACCGCGTAGTCGGTTTCCACTGTCCACAGCTCACTGCCGTATCCGTCGAGTTCCTTGATGCCGCGTTCGCGGTAGCGGCCGTTGCGGCACATATCGAACTCTCCGTGCGCGCATGCCCCACACGGTTCGGGGTCGGGTCGACGCACCACCCCCACCACCAGATCCCCTTCGGCGAAACCCGATCCGGCGGGGGCCCGAACCACCCGGCCGAGGGATTCGTGTCCGAGCACCAGCCGGTCGCGGCCAGGCGGGGCCGTGCCGTAGGCGCCGTGGGCGATCTCCTTGTCCGTGCCGCACACTCCCAGCGCGATTCCTCGGACCAGCAGTTCGTCGTGGCCTGCCACCGCGTCGGGCACCTGCTCCACCCGCACCGAATCCCGTTGTTCCGGCCGCACTGTGATTGCCAGCATGCGCGGCGACTACCCGGTCCACCGCCGACCATGCCACGGGGTGGTCGCGCCGATGCTCAGGCCAGGTTCATCAGCTGCCGGCGCAGCCAGGTCAGTGGGGTGGTGCCGCCACCCACCTGGTACGACGGGTAGCTCTGATGGATACCGGATTTGATGAAGTCGTCGATCTGCTTCTTACGTTCTTCGTAGGCGGCACCGTTGAGTTGATCGTGCAGCAGACCGAGACCACCGGCGGCGAGGACGTCGTTGAGGAGGACGCTCGCCTGTTGCTGATAGTTACCGAACTGGGCGGGGTCCGGGTTGGAGATCTGGGCGAAGAAACCCGCGATGCGGGCGGCGAAATCCCCGGCGGGGGTGGAGCAGTACAGGTCGCCGATCGCGCAGAAGGTGTAGGTCCGTGGGCCGAGCAGACCGAAGCCGCCGAGGCGGGGACCGCCGGCCCCGGCGCCGGGAACCGCCGGGCCGATGAGGTTGTCGGTGGGGGATCGGCGCGGGTCGGCGACGAGCCCGACCAGGGCGACCCGATGCGGCGGTACCACGCCGAGGCCGGTGCCGATCTCGGCGGCGAGATCACCGGCGGCGTCGGCGCCCTGGCTGTAGCCCAACAGGGCGTAACGGGTTGCGCCGCAGCGCTGTGCGGTATCGGCGATCAGGGCGCGGGCACCGGCGATGGCCTCGTGCTTGGAACGGCCGTAGACCTCGCCTTCCCAGGGGAACGCGGTCGCCGAGTAGGCGACGTAGTCGGTGCGGGTGTCGCCCGGCAGATCGTCGGCGACCATGGCGAGCATCCCTTTGCCGGGGTCGGATTTCGAGGTTTCCCACGTGCCGGGGATGACGACGACATGAAGGTCCGGACAGGCCGTCGGGGCGGCGTGGGCGGCGGTGGTGGTGACGGTCGGTGCGGCGACGGCGGCGAGGGCGATCGCCAGGTGGACGGCGGTGTTCTTCCAGCGAGAAAACATTGGTACTCCGTGTGTTCACCAAGCGGCCACAGTCCGCCCGCCGGCCGTTCGGAGACCATCTACGCAGCCGTCGCGGATGCTGTCTGCCGGTTCCAACGCATTGAGTACATGGTGTGTGACAACAGAATTCGGCGCCATGACCGTGTGGTGGTCCGCTGCGTGGGCGCTCGTATTCCGAGTGTTCTACTACGTCACGGGCAACCGAGATTCGCTTCGACAGCAGTTTACCGGCGCCGTCGCCGCGACGGCTTCCTCGACACACCCGAACGAGCGCTTCGCGTGCGACCGGATGGATCGGTTTCCCGTTTCCGGTGGGCGCCGGTCTGTTCACCATCGGTCCTACGGGCGGACGGTGACCGTGAACTGCGGGCGGAACGGCCGCGTACGACGCCCACGAACTCCTCGACCGTCTCGGTGGTCGCCGCGGCGGGCCAGGCCAGGGCGATCCGTGTCGGCTCGATATCGGTGACCGGTCGATACACCACATCGCGTCGGGTGTGCAGGCGGGCGATGGAGTGGGGGACGACGGCGGCGCCGACACCCGCTGCCACCAGTTCGATCGTCATCGCGGCGGCATCGAGGTCGTCGGCGTCCTGCATGCGCTCCTCGGCCAGATCCGCGGTGGTGACCTCGGTGAACAGCGAGATCGGGTGCTCCTTGGGCACCACGACGACCGCCACCTCCTGATACAGCGGAATAACGTTGAGGCCCTCTCGTTCGATCGGCAGCCGAACGAAGCACATATCGACCCGGCCGGTGCGCAATGCCACCAGTTGCTCCGCCCCGGCCACCGGGAGCATCTCGAGTGGAATATCGGGGAACCGTTCCCGCCAGATCCGCTCCCATTTCGACACCGTGACCCCCGGGACGAACCCGATCCGCAACCCGGGATTCGGTCCGGGCGCGGATTCGGCGCCGGCCGCATCGAGCCGGGCCAGGGTCTGTCGGGCTTCGGCCAGCAGCTCGCGTCCGGCGTCGGTCAGCCGGGTCGGTCGCGCCCCCGGCACGAACAATGCCGTGCCCAGCTCCCGTTCCAGGTCGATGACGGTTCGGCTCAGCAGTTGGCGGGGAATGTGGAGGTTTTCGGCTGCCCGCGTGAAATGCAGCTCTTCGGCGACGGCGACGAATCGGCGCAGTCGTGTCACCTCGATGGAATCGGCCCGGCTCATTGCAGGCAGCGTATTGCACCTGCCCGGTGAGGCGGTACGGGTGGGCCGGATACGCTGGGGGAGTGAGTTCGGAGAAGAAACCGCAGATGCTGAAGCCGCTTACCGCGGCGAACAAGCTGGGCATTTACCTCGAGGCCGCCCCGGAGAGCTTCCGGAACTCACCGATTTCCCGAGAGGACCTCGACGCATTGCGTGCCGATCCGCCGGAGTGGCTGAGCGAACTGCGCCGGCGTGGGCCGTTCCCGCGGGATGTGGTCGCCCGCAAACTGGGCATCTCCAACAGCGGCCTGGCCCGTGCCGGAATCTCCGACGCGCTCACCGCCGACGAGATCGCCGCCCTGTCGGCCGACCCGCCGGAATGGCTGCTCCGGGAACGGGAAAGCTACGCCGCGGTCCGGCGGGAAAACGAACGGATCGAAGCCGAGCGGGAGCGCCGCCGGGCCGCGTCGAACCGGTCCGCCGGTAAACGGCGATAGTCCTTTTCGGACGGACCGGTCCGATACGAGGTCGTACCCGATCGGACCCGCGGGCTTCGTGGTCTCGTGGGGAAATCGTCACGGATAACGATTCGATCGAGAACTCCCACCAAGGTGGTTACGGTTGCGGGTGGATCGAGAGAGCCTCGGGTACTCGATAGGGCCGTTTTCGCACCCGAAAACCGGCTCCCACCAGGTCGAACCCGTGTCGTTTCCGCTTTCCGTCCCACTGTCTTCGCCCCGATGAGGCGGCACGGCCGGGTGCGGAGCTGCCGGCACACTCGACGACGTGAATTCGGCACCTCTGCGTACGCGCTCGGTATCGGTGAGGGAATCCAAGGTGACATCGGGGCTCGGCGCCGGGATGCTGCGCTGGGGAAGGCGGCTGCTCGGCGGAGCCATATTGATGGCATTGGTCCTGGTCGGGGGAACCGCGGTGCGGGTATGGCAGGTGGCGCGAATCAACGACTACACCCCGGCGGACGCGATCGTGGTGTTGGGTGCAGCACAGTACTCGGGGACGCCGTCGTCGGTGTTCGAGGCGCGGCTGGATCAGGCGTACAACCTGTTCGAGGCCGGGGTGGCGTCATTGGTGATCACGGTGGGTGGAAAGCAGGAAGGAGACCTGTACACCGAGGCCGCCTCCGGGAAGAACTATCTGATGGAGCGCGGGATCCCCGAGAAGAACATCCACGCTGTGGAAACCGGCTCCGACACCTTGCGCAGCGTCGAGGCGGTGGCCGAGGCGATGCGGGCGCGCGGACTGTCCTCGGCCGTGCTGGTGAGCGATCCGTGGCATTCGCTGCGCACCCGAACCATGGCGCGGGATACCGGACTCGACGCCTGGACCGCGCCCGCCCGCACCGGTCCGGCCGTCTACACCCGAGAGTCACAGCTGCACGGAATCACCCGGGAAACCCTGGCGCTGCTGTGGTATCAGCTCACCCACTTCTCCGCGGATTTCGAATACACCGCGCAGCAGTGACCTCGTCTCGGATCCGACGGGTGCCTTCCTCGACACCCCCGGAACGTGGACACGCGGCGTTCGGTTTGCCGAGTGACGGGCGGGAGCGCACCATCACCGCGTGATGTGGGATCAGGGTGATGCGGTGCGGATGCTCGCACCGTCCGAGCAGCGTTTCGTGCGGCACGGAACCTACACCGGACGCACCGTGTCGGTAATAGGTCGACTCGATATCGATGCCCTGCGAATAGCGTTCGCGGCATTGCGTCAGGAGTACCCGATACTGGTCTGCCGGATCGGTATCGATGCGGCCGGATACGGTCATCTGCTCAGACCTTCGCCCTTCGGACCTTCGGGGTTGTGGGTCGGTTACGGCGATCCCACGACCGTGCGATTGCCGGCCGCGCAGTTGGATCCGGGTGAGCAGTTGGCGTATCTCGACGTGGTGTGCTCGTCCCGCCCCCGAGCGCGAGTGACCCTGTTCGTACACCACGCCGTCGCCGACGGCGGGTTCTGCGTGGAGCTGTTCGCGCGGCTGTGGGATCACTACACCAGTTGGATGGAGACCGGCACCGCGCACATCGTCCGCCGCCCCTACCCCGAACCCCTGGAGCGGCATCTCGAACTACGCGGAATCACCCGTGGGACGCGTTCGGGACTCGAACGGGCCACCCACCCGCTACCGGTGGACACCACGGCCCCATACCTCGTCGGCTCCGACGGGAAACCGGCCGAGCCCGGCGAGAACTCGCTGGTGCGCCCCTGGCGACTCGTCTTCGACCGCGCCGATACGAGCCGGATCGTCGAATGGAGCCGTGCGCATCGGCTCACGGTGAACGCGCTGCTCACCGCGGCCGTCCTGCGCGCATACGCGTCGGTGACCGGGCCGTCCGTGGCTCCGGTCCACCTCGGGTGTCTCTATCCGGTGGATCTGCGGTCCCGGCTGGCCCCACCCGTGCCGGTTGCGGCGGGGACCAATATGGGTGGGCTCGCGTCGTTCGCGGACGATATCGACGAGTCCGTGGATCTGGTGGAGTTGGCGCGGCGGGTGGCGACGGTACTGCGCGACGATCTCGCCGACGGCGTTGTCGCGCAGTCGGCGCTGCATTTCCCCGACCATTTCGGTCCGAGTCGGATCTATTCGTCGGCCGGTCATATCGCGCTCACCAACACCGGGGTGGTGCCCGCCCCACGCACCCCGGCAGGTCTGCGGATCACCGACTACGAGATCGTCTACCTGTCCGCGCATCCGCGCCCGTCGCAGGGGGCGTCGGCGGCCGTCACGGTCCTGTCCTATACCTTCGCCGGACGGTTGGCCGTCGCCGTACTGGGCGGCCCCGACCCGGGACGGTTACTCGATACCGTCGCCACGGAACTCGGCGCGCCGGTACACCGGGAGGAGCCGCCGATGGCGGGCAGCCCGATCGGGTAAGTGGCGTGAGTTCGACGACCCGTCACCCGGTGGTGTGCGCACGCACGCCGTCCGGACACCACCGGGTGGCAGACTTGGGCCGATGAGTTACACCGAGCACGATCGGGAACGCATGGTCGGGGAAACCCCGAAAACCGCCGGGTTGGTCCCGAACGGAGCCCCCGGCAACGGGCACCGCAGCGATTTCGCACGTGATCGCGCCCGGGTGTTGCATTCGGCCGCGCTCCGCCGGCTCGCCGACAAAACCCAGGTCATGGGTCCGCGCGATGGCGACACCCCGCGCACCCGGCTCACCCACTCCCTGGAGGTTGCCCAGATCGGTCGCGGTATCGCCGAAGGCCTCGGCTGCGATCCGGACCTGGCCGAACTGGCCGGTCTTGCGCACGATATCGGCCACCCGCCCTACGGTCACAACGGTGAGAAGGCCCTCGACGCCTTCGCCGAACGTTATGGCGGTTTCGAGGGCAACGCCCAGAACCTGCGCATCCTCACCCGGCTCGAGCCGAAGGTGCTCGACGCCGACGGCCACAGTGTGGGCCTGAACCTCACCCGTGCCGCCCTCGACGCCACCGTCAAATACCCGTGGCAGCGCACCGGTCCCGGCACCAAATTCGGCGCCTACGAGGTGGACATCGACCGGTTGGCCTGGGTCCGCAAGGGCGCGCCGCCGCGCCGGCAGACCCTCGAATGCCAGATCATGGACTGGTCCGACGATGTCGCCTATTCGGTGCACGATGTCGAGGACGGCATCATCGCCGGTCGGATCGATCTGCGTGCCCTCGCCGATCCGGTGGAACGGATGGCGCTGGCCGAACTCGGGTGCGGACGCCATCCCGGACTGTCGGTGGACGATCTGGTCGCCGCCGCGCACCGACTGTGCGAACTGTCCGTGGTCACCGAGGTGTTCGACTACGACGCGACCCTGTCCGGGTCGGTCGCGCTCAAACGGCTCACCAGCGAACTCGTCGGACGGTTCGCCAATGCCGCGGTGGTGGCCACCCGGGAAGCCTGCGGGGCGAACCCGGTTCGCTACACCGCCGAACTGGTGGTTCCGCCGATAGCGGCGGCCGAGGTCGCACTCCTCAAAACGGTCGCGCTGCGCTATGTCATGTCCGATCCGGATCACAAACTCCGTCAGGCCGAACAACGCGCCCGTATCACCGCGGTCGCCGAACACCTGCTGGCCACCGCCCCCGCCGGCCTGGACCCGCTGCTGTTGCCCTGGTGGGACGCCGCCGGCGACGATACCGAGCGGGTGCGGGTGATCGTCGACCAGATCGCCTCCTACACCGAAAGCCGGCTGGAACGAATCGCGGCGGCATTGCCCGGCTGACGGTCGCGTCGGACCCCGGGGTTAGACTCTCGAGAGTGCCCGGACGAATACCTGATCGCGATATCGCGGCGATCCGCGAACGCGTCCGGATCGAGGATGTGGTCGGCGAGTACGTCGCGCTGAAAAGCGCAGGCCCCCACTCCATCAAGGGGCTGTGCCCGTTCCACGACGAGAAATCCCCCTCGTTCCACGTGCGTCCTCACCTGGGCTTGTTCCACTGTTTCGGCTGTAACGAGGGCGGCGATGTCTACGCCTTCCTGCAGAAGATCGAACACATCGGTTTCGTCGAGGCCGTCGAACAACTCGCCGACCGGATCGGCTACCGCATCAACTACGAGGGCGGCGGCACCTCGGTGCAGCGCGACCGAGGCACCCGTGCCCGGCTCGTCGCCGCCAATGCCGCCGCGCACGAGTTCTATATGGCCCGGCTGCGCGAACCCGACGCCGCCACGGCCCGCCGTTTCCTCGCCGAACGCAACTTCGACGAGGCGGCCATGACCCAGTTCGGTTGCGGCTACGCCCCCGATGGCTGGGACACGCTCACCAAACACCTGCTGAGCAAGGGATTCGAGTTCAAGGAGCTGGAGGCGGCCGGTCTGTCCCGGCAGGGCCGCCGTGGCCCCATCGACCGGTTCCACCGCCGGCTGCTGTGGCCCATCCGCAACCTCGGCGGTGATGTGATCGGCTTCGGCGCCCGCAAACTCTTCGACGACGACACCATGCCGGGTAAATACGTCAACACCCCGGAAACCGTGTTGTACAAGAAATCCCAGGTGCTGTTCGGTCTCGACCACGCCAAGCGGGAGATCGCCAAGAGCCGGCAGGCGGTGGTGGTCGAGGGCTACACCGATGTCATGGCCATGCATCTGGCCGGGGTGAAAACCGCTGTCGCCGCCTGCGGTACCGCCTTCGGTGACGAACATTTCGCGGTACTGCGCCGCCTGCTCATGGACGACAACTTCTGGAGCGGTGAGATCATCTTCACCTTCGACGGTGACGCCGCCGGTCAGGCCGCCGCGTTGAAGGCGTTCCTCGGCGACCAGAAGGTCGTCGGGAAGACATTCGTGGTGATCACCCCCGACGGCCAGGACCCGTGCGAGCTGCGGCAGCGTTCCGGCGATGCGGCGCTGCGCGATCTGGTGGCCCGTCGCGAACCCCTGTTCGACTACGCGCTGCGTCGCGAAATCGCCAAACGCGAGGACAGTCGCACCCACACCCTCGGTTATGAGAGCCAGGTGGAGGTCATGCAGTGGGCGGTGCCGATCGTCGCCCAACTACGCGACCACGGACTGCGTAAACGCTATGCCACCCAGCTGGCCGAATGGACCGGCTGGCACGATCCGGCGATGGTGCACCGTCGGGTCACCGAGGAGGCCCGGCGGCTACGCGGTGCCGCGGCCGGGACACCGGCCCGAGGTGGTTCCCGGGCCAAGAACGGCGGCGCGGAGGTCGCCGACCATCCGGCGGCCCGCCCCGACCCTCGCGACCCCACTCTCCTGTTCCAGCGGCAGGCCCTGGCCGCCGGTCTGCAATATCCGTCGATCGCCGGCCCCGCCTTCGACGCCCTGGAACCGGACGCCTTCACCCATCCCGCCTACCGCACCGTGCGCACCCTCATGGCCGAGGCGGGCGGGGTCGCGGCGGGTCGTTCGGGCGCCGACTGGGTCAACGCCGTCGGTGACCTTGCCTCCGATCTCACCATTCGCGCCCTCATCTCCGAACTCGCCGGTGAACCGCTTCCGGTGAAGAGCACCGACGATATTCCCCGGTTCATCACCGGGGTCCTGGCCCGCGCCCAGGAAGCGCTGGTAGGCCGGCAGATCGCCGAACTGAAATCGAAACTGCACCGGGTGTCGTCCACCGACCGGCCCGATGAGTACATGGCGTTGTTCGGCGACCTGGTGGCGTTGGAGCAGTACCGCAAGAGCCTGCTCGAGCAGGCCATGGGCAATTACGGCGACTTCGCCACCGGTTAGGGCGCGGTCCGCGGTTTCAGTTCGCGGGGCGAATATTGCGGTTGAACCGGAACATGTTCGTCGGGTCGTGGCGCGCTTTCAGCTCGGCGAGCCGAGCGTAGGTCTCGGGGCGGTATCCGGCCCTGGTCTGCGCTTCGTCGGCGGCGTGCCCGGCGCCGTACAGGAAACCGAGAATGTGCCCGACGGTCCACGGCGCCAATGCCGCTCGGACGGTGGCGGCGGGTTCCCCCGGTTCCGGTTCCGGTCCGGGCATGGTGATGGCGCGCACCACGTAACCGGCCGTGCGGTGATCGAGTGCCGGATCGGGATGACGGGGTTCGCGCAGGGCCCCACCCAGGTGCCGGATATCGATCACCACGCCCAGCCCGGCGTCGGGACCGGCCACCGCGAGCAGTGCCTCGATCGCTTCGGGGGTGAGGTCGTCGAGCAGCGCGTTGGTCGCGGCATAGGCGTGAGGATGGTCCGGGTCGGCATGGATGGTGTGCGAATCGGTGTAGGGCATGGCGCGCAGATCGTCCTCGAGCGGTGTGCCGATCGCGCGCAGCGGGGCGACGAGACGTTCGCATTCCTGGGTGTCGCCTTCGGCGGCGATGCGGATGGAGGCGGCGAACCGACCTCGTAGCGGTGCCGGGACCTGCGGGATATCCGGGTAGGCGAGCATGGTGAATGTCGAGGTGACCGTATCGGGTGCGGTCGCCGTCCAGTCCCGCCACACCTTCAGCGCCCGCGGGACCGACGGCGTGTCGAAGACGAGCCGGCCCCCGAATACGTCGGTGACCGGCACCAGACCCAGCTCCAGCGCGGTCACCACCCCGAAGTTGCCGCCGCTGCCCAGGACGGCGCCGAACAGTTCGTCGCCCGGCCGCAGTGTGTGGACCCGGCCGTCTGCGGTGACGAGTTCGATGGTCCGTACGTGATCCGCCGCATAGCCGTATCGACGGGCCAGCAACCCGACACCGCCGCCGAGTGTGTATCCGACGACACCAACCGAGGGTGACGAGCCGGTCAATGGCGCGAGCCCGTGCCGCGCCGCCGCCTCGATCAGCGCACCCGCCCGGACCCCGGCCTGGATCCACGCGCTTGCGCTCACCGGGTCGATCTCGATTCCGGTCATGCCGCGGGTGCTGATCAGCACACCACCCTCCGCGGCGACGGACAGTCCGTGTCCGGTGGCCTGCACCGCCACCGGCAATGCGTACCGGGCCGCGAATTCCACTGCCGCCCGGACATCCTCGGTGTGCCGCGCGGCGACGACCACGGCCGGACGGTGCCGGTAGGCGGTCTGGAAACCGGCGATCTCCTGGTCGTACTCCTCGGTCCCCGGACGTCGTATCGGCGCCGGGAAAGTGGCCGATTCGGCCTCGGCCGCGGCGGGGAGTTCGGTCTTCTCCAATGCGCTGTATCCCATACCTGCGACGATGCCGCACTTGATTTGATAAGTGAAACAGTTTGTTATTACCTTTGCGATAATCAAGAGTTATGGAGCTTCGGCAGCTGCGCTACTTCGTCACCGTGGTCGACGAAGGCGGTTTCACTCGTGCCGCACACCGTCTGCACCTGAGCCAACCCGGGCTCAGCGCCCAGATTCGGCAGCTGGAACGCGAACTCGGCCAACCCCTGTTGGACCGGGCCGCGCGCCGAGTGAAACCCACGGAGGTAGGCGCCGCGATACTGGCCGATGCCCGCGCCGCGCTCGCCGCCGCGGAACGGATCACCCACACCGTGGACGAATTCACCGGGCTGCTGCGCGGACAGGTCCGGGTCGGCCTCATCTCCGGCGCCGCGTCGGAAGAATTCGATCTGGTCCCCGTACTCGCCGCCTTTCACGAGGACCATCCTCAGGTGGGTATCGGCCTCGCCGAGGACACATCGGAACGCATGCTGGCCGCGCTGGTACGCGGGGACCTGGATATGGCGCTGGTCGGTCTGGCCGACGCGGAACTCGATCCGGGGCTCGGCGTGGACGTGATACTCGACACCCGCTTGGTCGCAGCCGTCGCCGCCCACGACGACCGGTACGGCCAGGTCATGCCGCTCACCGACTTACGTGACCGGCCGCTGATCTGCCTACCGGCCGGCACCGGGCTGCGCGGCGCTCTCCGACACGCCTGCGCGGCCGTCGGTTTCACCCCCGATATCGCTTTCGAAGCGGCGGCGCCACGCCAGTTGCTGCGGCTCGCCGCGCACGGATTGGGTATTGCGGTCGTCCCGGAGCTCACCACCGAGGAGGAAGAGGAATTCGGCGTCCGGACCCTGCCCATCGTGCAACCCGAACTGCGCGGCCGATTGGCCCTGGTCTGGCGCACCGATCGGCCCACCGTGCCGGCGGCGAAGGTTCTGCTCGGCCGGTTGCGCACAGCCCTCGGGTCGGGCGGCGTGTGAGGGGCAGACCGCCGCGATCGAAATCACCTCCGATGCGGTGGAACAAGATCGGCAACGCCGTCGCCGAACGGATGCCGCCCCCGATGCGGTGTGGCTGCCGTCTCAGCGGCGCAGCTGATCGTGCGGCACCATGAGCGTGGTGCGCTCGTCGATAGGCTTCATCGGCTCGAGCTTCGGTTGGGTGCTGAGCGAATCCGCCAGCTTCTGCCGCCCGATCTGCACCAGCTTGCGCGTCACCGGGCTTGCCGCGATCGCGCGCGCACCGGCGCTGATCTGCTCATAGCGCGCCCGCCCGGCCCTACTGCCCAGCACGTAGCCGGCACCGACGGCAATGATCAACCGCAGCATGTGGTCGAGCTCCTCCCAATCGTGACGTGCGGACACCATCCTGCCCGACGCCCACCACCCATGTCGATCCGCACCGCCGCGCAGCCCCCGGTCAACCCCGGTATTCGTCCGGGCCGCACGCCTGCGACTACGCGATTTGGGGGCTCGACCCTTCATAGGCTAGAGTTTCTCCTCGGTCCGACCGGAACGGGCGGGCCAGGGTAAACAATCCCCTATAGCTCAATTGGCAGAGCAGCCGACTGTTAATCGGCAGGTTACTGGTTCGAGTCCAGTTGGGGGAGCAGAAACAGCAGGTCGAGCCGTAAGAGCGTGTGGCCTGCTGTTGGTTTTTATCGATCACCAAAAATTTCCGCACCAATCTTTCATTCGTTCGAACGAGATGGTGATCGTTCTTCGTGAGTCCATGCCTTCGAGAAAGGCATCAGGCCGATCAATCCGAATCATCCGACCGCGCGTCACGCCGCCGATCCATCGGCGACCACCTGAGTGGTGAGGTGCCCGCTGTCGGCCCGTTCGACGAACAAGTCGAAAGGCCGGGTGTCGTTCCTGCCGTACTCCATCGTCCCGACCCGCATCGTCGAATACCCGCGGGCACAATTGCACACCCCGTCCGCCTTTTCGGCTTTGGAGGTGTCGTGAATGGCCCCTACATCGGAATCTCGACCTTGTCCGACAGGTCACGGTCATATCCGACCCGAACCGGCGGCCCGGAGCAGTTCGAACGGTATGTCGTGCTGGGCGTGGACGAACGGTGACTTGATATCGACGGTGAGTGGGTTGCCGAGTGAGAAGGACCGCCCATGATCGATGGCCACGACCTGCGTGTGCCCCTCCGCTATGACCGTGCGGTAGTTCCCCGTATGACGAATCCTCGCAAAATCCCCACCTCGCTTCCTCGGCTACGGCCATGGGAGCGAACTACTTCAAGGCGTGCCTCGTCGGATGCCGGGGCCAACGAGTGAGATCGCCTCGGGTTGTGGCTGCGGTGAAGGCCGTCCACTCGGCCGAGGTGAAGAGCAGGGTGGGGCCGGATGGGTTCTTCGAATCACGAACGCCCACGAGATTGTTCGGGAGGTAAGCAACTTCAACGCAGTTCGCGTTACCGCCGCTATGGCTGCTCTTGAACCACATGACCTTGGCGCTGCCGACCATGCCGTGCAGGGCCGACTCTCGAAGGATGACATCGAATGTCGCCGGTTGGTGTTTACGGGTGATCCTCATCTGCCGACGCATCCGCAACTTCACCCCCCCGGGCGTGTTCCTCAACGCCGTCATCGGGGTACACAGAACGGATGAGCACGCTCGCGTACGCGGAAGTCGGTAGCAACCCTGGCGCCGGCTCTGGTTCGTAGGTGGTGAGCCGCTGGGCCGATGCCTCCAGCCCGACGTAGAAGTCGAAGTTCTCGGGCATTACGTCGCCGTATTCGTACCATCAGTTCTTCTCATTGCCCTGGGCCGCCAACCCTTTCATGGCTGTGGTGTGTTCGGCATCGAAGCCGTAAACCTCGCACAGCGCGTCGAGGTCACCTTCACGTGCGGCCATCGTGCCCATCTCCATGCGTGGCAGGGTGCTGCTACCGCGGCCGATCAGGTCCGCTGCCTGACGCAAGGTGAGTCCGCATTCCTCCCTGCCGTTGCGCAGGTACTTTCTCAACTGCTGCCGTGCCAACGTCGAGCCGTCACCCGACATGTTCGCCTCCCTCCCAGGCCTTCCCTCGTGTGCATCAGCAGATCACGCCGGGATCGGCTCGGGTCCCGAGATGCGCATTTCCATGCAAACGATGCATAAGACCAGGACATATTGCAGAAATGGGGCAGGTCGAATGCAGTGATGACGATCGAACCGGCTCGGGCGGCCGTCCACCCGGCCGGCGAAGCCATCGAAGGGCGGCATCGGCGCAGTCCTCGGGGCCGGTGTTGAAGGCAATGGCCGCGGCGGGGGCATGTTGCCGGACCCGATTGATCACTTTCTCGAACAATCCGAGCAATGGCTCGTGTGTGCGGATACCACCCCCGATCACCACGCAGGCATAGTCCTTGCGGGTCAGGGCCGCCACGATCGCCCCTTCGGGGTCCTCGTCGAGTGCCACCTGGCAGTAGTCGGCCTCGATATCGAGTTCTGCGAACCGGTTCTTCTCTAGGGACAATTCCTTGTGAGCGCGATTGTCGACGATGATTCCCGTATCGATCGGGACCATCCGTACCTTCCTATGTGCATCAGGTCGTGTCGATACGACCATGCGTGCTTCGGGAACCGGGATGTTCCGGTGGTGACGTTCGAGCGGGTATGAGTGCCGTTCCACGGGATCGTCGGGGAGATGTCAGAACAGGTTTCCGCGGTGACACAGGCTTCCGGTGCGCCAGGAAGGCCCGGGGCGACTCGCATCGGAATCGAAGGTCCATTCGTCGATGGGGCCCGCGTTTTTCCAGTACAGGGTGCCGTGGGAATCGACGGAAACCTTGTACACGTATTCACGGCCCTCGACGAGTTGGTATCCGACGCAGTGGTCGTTGTGGTCGGTGCCGGGTTGGTGTGCTCCTACGCTGAACGAATCGGCCGGGTGTCCCAGGGCGCCCGGATTGTGGACATTGCTCGGGTCGTCCGTCGAGCCGCCGCGCACCCAGTGCGGTATACCGACATCGGTTGTCTCGCAGTGGAAATTCCTGCCGCCCGCTGTGACGGTTGTTCCGGAAGGGTACGGGATTCCGGCCCATAGGCACGGTTGTGCGGTTTCGGACGCGGGGGCGGGGGGTGCGGTGACGGCCGATCCGATAACGGCCGTGATGCTCGCCGCCAGCGCGATGGATGCGTACCGCATCGGTGCTGTTCGTGCGCCTCGAACTTCGGATGGACAATGGTTTTTCGGTCCCGTGTTCATGGTCGAGCTCTTTTCTCGGGATCTGTCCGTGCCGTGTCGTGGCAACATGTTTCATCACATATTAGGTAATGAAGCTCAATATATGGACGCTTTTCGAATTTATTCCTGATTTTTTGCAATCCGGAGGTGGGTGAGTCACCTTTGTGATAGGGGGTCCGGACGCTCGGGTAACGACTGCCATCAGGGGCATTGTGTCATCCGATGATTTCCATCCGCCGTCGGCGAGTTGGCTCTTACCGAAAATTATGGACCACGATCGGAGTCCGATCCGGGCGCGCCATCGCTCACCGCCCGCCTCGACATCCGGTCGCTCGAGCCGGCTCGGAACCGCACGATATGGCTGAAATGTGTTATCGGCGAGGGAATATGGTGTTGGCTTCTCGACCGCTGATCGGTTTCGTCCGGATCATGCGAATGCACAATCGATCCGGTTGAAATTCAGTAGTATTCATTGGTCGACGCGCGATTCGATCCTGAGCCCAAGGGGGGCGGAAGGGGACGTCGAATCGTGACCATTGGAGTTGCGAGGAGGGCGCATGTCCGTAACTCCATCGGTGCGCTCGAGCGCCGAGGAACGAGTTTGGCCCCGGGGAACACTCATGGCCAGATTGTCGGGGCGGGCCGGAAAAGACCTGTTGGCTCGGGCACGTCCGCGTGCGATATCGGCGGGGACGGTGTTGATGAGCCAGGGCGAGAAGCGCGACCATGTCCTTCTGCTTCGTTCCCGGGATGCGGAAACCGATGCCTGTGTGAAGATCAGCGCGACATCGCGCAGCGGACACGAGAGTCTGCTCGGTATTCGGGTCAGTGGTGATGTGGTCGGTGAGCTCGCCGCATTACGTGGTACACCCAGGACGGCGACGGTGACCACCTGCGCGGCGACTCTCGTGCACAGCATTCCACGTGACTCGTTCATCGCGTTTCTCAATGAACACACCGAGGCCTGGGAAGCCATGTGCCGCATGATCGCCGACCGGTTGGACTGGGCGAACCGTCGCCGGCTTGAGTTCACAGGTTATGACATCCCGGATCGGCTGGCCAGGGTGCTGTTGGAGTTGACCGAGCAATACGGGCGGGCGACGGCGAAAGGATATGACCTGGGGGTCCGGCTGTCGCATGCCGAGTTGGGGAAGTTGATCGGCGCGAGTGAGGACGCGATCGGGCTCGGTTTGCGTCGGTTGCGCGCACGACGGTTGGTGACCTCGGCGTATCGCAGCGTGACGATCAACGACCTGGATCGGTTACGTGAGTTCGCCGACGCCATGTGAATGAGTCCGGACCCCTGAATTTTCAGGAGTTTCGGTTTCCGATCCGTGCCACGCTCGGGGCGAGAGCCGTGCCGGGATGGCTCTCGCGGGGATATTCGCAGAGGGAGAGGTCTGTGGAAAAGGAAGTTGCTTTCAAACGGCGTTTGTTGATGTCGGTCGATGCGAAGGATTACGGCGCGGGGGACGACCGGCGTCAGTATGCCTTTCAGGATGCGCTCGTGAGGGTGTTGGACCGGGCCGCGGCTCGTTCGGGATTGGAGCGATCCACCTGGATCAAGCAGCCCGCGGGAGATGGTGAACTGGCGATTCTGCCATCGGAACAGTCGGAGCTGGAACACGTGGTCGTCGACGATTACGTCCGTGAGCTGGCGAATGCGCTCCGGGCGCACAATCACGATCTGCGTGACGAAGCCCGCCTGCGGCTGCGTCTCGCGATTCACTATGGGCCTTTCGCTCCGGCGGAGAACGGGTATGCCGGTCAGGGTGTTCTCACGGTCGCTCGACTGGTGGACGCCCCGCCGGTCAAGGAAACGCTCGAGGCGGTCCCCGCGGCCTGTCTCGCCGTGGTTCTCTCCGAACGGATATACATCGATACGATTGTGAATCGGCATACGTCACTGTCCGGGGACATGTTTCGCAAGGTGCGGATCCGGAACAAACAGTTCGACGGCGCCGCGTATCTGTATCTGCCGGGGCACGATGTTCACGCGATCCCGTTGTCCGAGGTGGATACGGTCGAGAAATCCGATTCGGATCGCACGGAGGTGGGTGCCGGTCGATATCGGCCGGCACCCGGTGAGGCACCGCCCGGCGTGAACACCACGATAAATGGTTATGTGAACATTCCCAGCGGCGTCATCGGTGTGGCATGGAATCGATGACGGAGGCGCCGGAACAGGGAAGTCCGGTGGGCGATATCGCGGCGGGTATGGCGGAACCGTCCGAAGCGATACCACGGGAGAACGGTGATCCCGTGAGGCCGTCGGACGAGTCGGTCCCGGAGCAGGAGGCCGGGATCGATGCCGATCAGATCAGACAGCTCAAACAGATATTCAACGGTCCGGTCATTGCCGACGGTGGTCGGTTCGGAATATTTACACACCCCACCGGGCCGGGGCGCCGCGAGGGAAGGATCGGCGGTTCCGAGATCGGTGAAATTCTGGCGGGTTTCGTTCCGCCGGAAGGTTACGATGCCGCTTTCGAAGCGTTGAGTGTCGACCATGTGGTCGTATTGAGGGGCCGGACCGGAACCGGGAAACGCACCGGGGCGCTATCTCTGCTGCGTGAGGTCATGGCGGGGGACCTGTTCGTCCTGCCGCCGATGAACGATATGGCCGGTCTCGCGGATCGGGAGTACGAAGCCGGGAACGGATACCTGCTCGAGGGCGTGGACGGAATTGCCCACGGGCACACGGAATTCAACTGGCGTCGAATTCGTGACCGCCTTCGTGCCGCGAATGCCTGGCTCGTGGTGACCGATGGTTCCGCGGAAACACCTCCGTCCGATCCGGTGGTGGGTGTGGCATGGGTTCGCCCCGACCCGCGGGCACTACTGACGGCGTGGTTCGGTGTCTCGGTCGGTCGGGCCGCCGATGCGCGGATAGGCGCGGAACTGGACGCTGTCGTAGCGGAATTACCGGATGATTTCCGGGTCGCGGAGCTGCGTGAGGTGGCACGGCGCGTCTTCGCGGGCGAAGGCGCTTCTTCCGCGCTACGGGTACTGGACTTTTCGGCTCAGAAGCGGGTTCGGGAATGGTTCGACTCGGCCGAGGCGCGAACGACGAGACAACTGCTCGAGGTCACCGTCCTGGTGTTTCTGGACCGAGTCGGTATTCGTCTCTTCGAGACATTGCTCGAACGGCTGGAACATCGGTTCGCCGAGCCGTCCGTGCCCGAGCCGGAGGAACCTGTGGCCGACGGGGCAGGAAACCTTCCCGATCATCGGCGAGCGTTGTTCGAGGACACCGGCCTGATTCGTGTCACAGACGGCGGATCTCGCGAGTTTCCGAAGCAATGGGTCGAGTTCCGAGAGGCTTCGTATCGCCGGTATGTCCTGGTGGAACTGTGGAAACGCATGGATACCGGGTACTGGGACACCGTTTGCGCGTGGGTGGGGGAGGTGATCACCGGTAGGAACGAAACCCATACGTCGCTACGCCGGTCCGTGGCGGACGCGCTCGGCGTATTGGCGTCGGTGGCCGTCGAAGAGGTGCAGGAGATGTATCTCGTGCCCTGGTCGAAGGGGAAAAACGGTGTGGTGGGACGGAATATGGCCGTCCTGGTCCTGTGGTCCATGTGTTTTTCGGAGCAGCGCGCCCCCTTTGCGCTGCGGACAGCGGTGAAGTGGGCGGAGGCGAGCAATCGAGCGCAACGACTGACCGCCGCCCTGGCCTTCAGCGGAGAGCTCGGTGTGACCTACCCGGACGAAGCCTGTCGACAACTGTGGCGGCTCGTCATCGGCAGTGATGATCCGAGAGATCGGTCCTCCGCGCAGGCGAGCCTTGTCGCCATGCTCACCGATGATTCCGCGGCCGATGCGGTATTGGCGATGCTCGAGGACGAGCATCGTCGGGACGATGCGGACCGGCGGGATCGACCGGCCGCCATGAATGCGACGGCCGCGCTGTTGACCTGCCCCGACGACACCGGTATGGACGGCGCCAGGCTCATGGCATACGTCCACCGGCACCGCGAGCGGTTACCCCGGGTGGCCGGGCTGTGGGCACTGCTGCTGCGCTACCGACCCTGCCGGCGTCGCGCGCTCGACGGTTTGCTCTCCGGCCTGGGAGCCCTGGCGCAGCACCCACCGGCGCCCGAGGAGACGGCGCGGGAATTGGGGGCGGCGCTCGCCGCCGAACTGCCCGCCCGGGAGCGGGTGGCGCTGGTACACGACCTGACCGTGCGTCTGGAATGGCTCACTCGCCGGCGAACGAATCCCTCGATACCGGATGGCCGTCGAATCGACGCCCTGGTGCGAATTCTGTTGACGTCCGTGGAAACGGACCATTCCATGTGGAGAACGTTCGATGAGATATCCCATCGTTGAACAACGCAATCTCGGTCCCGCCCACAGGCGAGGGCTGCGCCGACGTACCCGACGCCCCGGCGAACTGCCGATCCCGAATGCACACGAGGTGTTGGTCTACCGGGTTGCCGGCCGGTTCGTCACCGACAGCGGAGAATGGGGGCCCGACCACAAGCACGTGGTCGACGCGAATCACGTCAGCGTGGTCGATATGACCGTGAACGCGCCCGTGCTCGTGGTTCTGGCGGTGCCGACGGCCGATGCGAGCTTCTTCACCGTTCAGGTCACCTTCGAGTGCACGGTGGTGGACCCGGCTCTCGTGGTCCGCAATGGCAGAACGGACGCCCGGAACTCACTCGAGGGGTACCTGCGGAGCGCATACCGGTTGTTCGAGCTCGGACAGGATTTCCACCTCGTCGATATTGCCGGGTTTCGACGCGAGATCACGGCAGGTATCAGCGATTTCGTCCGGGAATCACCACCGTTCGACCCCGGAATCGAGACGAGGCTCGGTGGGATAGAGGTGACGCTTCCGAAAGACCTGGTCGAGTTCGAACAGCAACGTAGAAAGCTGTGGCATCAGAACATGCTCGCGGCCGAGGAATCCGGCCTCGTCCACAGCCTTGCCCGCAGATTGCAGGATCAGGAACAGGAGTTGCGAGAACTACGGCAGCTGCACGAGCAGATGCTGGAGCGGGACCTCGGCGCGTATCGGCTGGACGAGGCCCAGAAGTATTACGACAGGATCGGCTCGAACCCGCTGCTGGCGACCTATCTGGCCGTGGTCGGCGGCGAGATCGATCCGCGCGAGTTCGCCGAACGGTTGAGCGTGCGGGAGGAACGCGAACGAGACCGGCGCAACGAGATGACCGATCGTGTGTGGCGTGAACACCTCGACGCACTGAAGGTCTGGATGCGACGTGGGGGAGCCGACAATGTCAATGTCGACCCGGACAAGTTGGATCGCCTCTTCGACCGTTTCGTCGACGAAACCGTTGCCGCGCTCGAGACATTGCCCGCGAAGGACCGGAGGGGCTCGATCGAGGCGCGTCGGTCGCTCGAGGGGAGCGCCGATGTCGAGTGATCGCACGGATGTCGGGAAGCCGCGTCGAGCCGTGGGGCCGGTAGAAGCCGCGGCACGCATGGTGCGTCGATGGGGCACCGACGATCGGGAGGCCATCCAGAACACCTGGCGAGTTCTGGAGCTGGTGCTCGCACAGATCAAGCACGCGGAGACCAAGGCGATCGCCACCCTGGCCACCGCCGGGGTGCTTGGGCAGGTGTTGTTCACCGTTGTCCGGGCCGTTGGGGGCGAAGGTGGAAGTATCGTGTCGTTCGGCGCGGCCGTCTCCGCCGCCTTCGTGCTCTGCGCCGGGTTCTTCTCGATATGTGTGCTGTGGCCACGACTCAAAGCCGCCGAGACATCTCGCAACCTGTTCTATTTCGGCCGGTTCGCCGGCGACACCGACCTGACTCGCGACGCATACGTGCAGGCTCTGGTCGAGTTGAATCGACACCCCGAACACATGGTCGACCAGTTGGCGGCCCAGGTGTGGGACAACGCCGCCATCGCATACCGCAAGTACCGGCTCGCCAATGCGGCCGTTGCCGGCCTGCTGGCCGCGGTTGCTGCGCTGGCCATAACCGGTTGCGTCTTTCTGACGCAGAACGCCTGAGTTCGGAATGCGCCGATGGTCGTGTGTGGCCGAGGTGGACGGTTCTCCACCCGGGAGGGCTGCCGGGTACGGCATACGCCGTGCCGTATGGATGTAGGAGGTGCCGTGTGAGCCGTAAGCCATCCCGGTTCTCGGCGGAGATACGGTTGCGGTCCGGTATGCACCCCGCGGGGTCGAGCGGGTCGCGTGCGGTGTGCCGGGTACGGTCGCGGCGACAACAGGTGCCGGCGCCCCGATGCCGGTGCGCGAACGAGCGAGGTGGACCGAATGCTGTCGACTCCCTGGTCGCGGGATATGGGGTTACGTGCCCCGATAGTCAATGCGCCGATGGGCGGTGTCGCGGGCGGACGCCTCGCCGCGGCCGTCACCGCCGCCGGTGGACTCGGGATGATCGGGATGGGCAGTGCGGGCTCGGCCTCGCGGCTGACTGCCGAACTGGAACTGTTCGGTGGGGTCGGCGGGCCCTTCGGTATCGGGATGGTCGATTGGGTGCGGGCCCGGGAGCCGCAGCTGCTCGACATAGCCCTCGCGGCGCGGCCGACGGTGATCTCGATCGGTTTCACGGAGGATTTCTCCTGGGTCGAGCGGGTGCGTCGACACGGTGTGGTCGCGGTGACCCAGGTCTACGACGCGGCGCAGGCGCGTCGCGCTGTGGACGCGGGTGTGGATGTGATCGTGGCGCGGGGAGCCGAGGGCGGCGGTCACGGTGAGCCGTTGCTGGGCACACTGCCCTTGCTGGATGCAGTCCTGGACGCAGTCGATGTGCCGGTATTGGCGGCGGGTGGTATCTCCACCGGCCGGACCCTGGCCGCCGTGCTCGCGGCGGGCGCTTCCGGCGCCTGGCTGGGAACACGGCTGTCGATGTGCGCCGAGGCACTCACGCCGGACCGCGCCCGCGAGGCGTTGGTGCGCGCGGATGCGACCGACACCGTGGTCACGCGTGTCTTCGATATCGGCCAGAACCTGCCGTGGCCGACCCGTTTCCCCTCACGGGTATTGCGCAACGATTTCACCCGGCAGTGGGAGCACCATGAGGACGACCTGGCCGGCGCGTCGGCGGCCAAGGACGCATTGGCCGCGGCGATGGCCGGCGACGATCCGGCCGTGGCTCCGGTCGACGCCGGTGAAGGTGTGGGAATGCTGACCGAGAGCAGCCCGGCCGCTCAGGTCATCGACGAACTGTGCTCGACAGCGCATCGGTTGTTGAGCGGTTGGGGCGAGCGCTGAGGCAAAGGCCCCGATTGTTCGTTCGGTGCGAGCGGTGCCGTATCGCCAATGGTTGCTCGTTGGATTTCGGTCCTGGTGATTCCAATCGATGACGGGGCGCATTTCGTGCCCGATCATGGTGCGATCGCCGAGCCGTCCATGGGCGACCATGCGGCCCGTTCGGAATCGTTTCCTGCGCAGCAAGCGCCGAACATGAGGTCTTCCATGTCACGTGAATTACACCTTGCCGGTTTTCTGATCGCCTCACACGTAACGCATTCGCATGCCGCGTGGCGGCACCCCGGTTCGGAAACCGATTATCTGGGACCGGGTTATTACCGGCGGGTGGCGCAGACACTGGAACGCGGTAAGTTCGATTTCCTGTTCTTCGCCGATCTATTGGCAACGCCGGTGCGATACGGCAACGATATTCGGGTGCCGTTGCACAGCGGAACCCAGGCCTCGGCCACCATCGACCCTTCCCTGGTCGCCGCCGGACTGGCGAATGTGACCGACTCGCTCGGGCTCGCGATCACCAAATCCACCACCTATTTCCATCCCTATGAGGTGGCGCGGATCTTCGCCACCCTGGATCACCTGTCGGGTGGCCGGGCCGGATGGAATGTCGTCACCTCGCTCAATCAGGCCGAAGCGCAGAACTTCGGTCTCGACAACCACCTCGGCCACGACGAACGCTACGAGCGCGCGCACGAGTTCCTCGAGGTCGCCTACAAACTCTGGGGCAGTTGGGATGCCGACGCCCTCGTCCGGGACAAGGCCTCGGGGGTATTCGCCGATCCGGACAAGGTGCATGTCGTCGACCACAGCGGCACGTGGTTCAAAACCCGAGGACCGCTGACGGTGCCGCATTCCCCACAGAGCCGCCCGGTCATCATCCAGGCCGGTTCCTCGCCGATCGGTAAGGATTTCGCGGCCCGCTGGGCCGAGGCCGTCTTCGAGATCGACCCCACCCCGGAGGGTCGTAGGGCCTACTATGACGACCTCAAATCACGCGCATCCGACTTCGGCCGCAATCCCGACGACATCAAGATTTTTCCCTCGTTCGTTCCGTTCGTCGGCGAAACCGAGACCATCGCGCGCGAGAAACAGGCCTTCCACAACGAACTCGCCGACCCCGTTTCCGGCCTCATAACCCTGTCGGTGCACACCGACCACGATTTCTCCCGATACGATCTCGATGCTCCGATCGAAGACATCGTGGTTCCGGGCACCCAGG
The DNA here is from genome assembly GCF_000308675.1 of Nocardia paucivorans NBRC 100373. Lineage (GTDB taxonomy): Bacteria > Actinomycetota > Actinomycetes > Mycobacteriales > Mycobacteriaceae > Nocardia > Nocardia paucivorans. Next base: position 177,160 of record NZ_BAGE01000030.1, read on the forward strand.
GTCTGTTCGATGTGGCCCGCCGCCTCAGCGTCCGCGACAACCTCACCCTGCGCGATATCGGGAAACTGTATGCCCAGGGTGTGCTCCTGCCCCAGTTCGTCGGCACCCCCGAACAGATCGCCGACCAGATCGAGGAGGGCTTCCGCGGCGGTGAGGCCGACGGGTACATCCTCTCCGCCGCCCAAGCACCGGGCACCTTCAACGATTTCGTCGACCTCGTCGTACCGGAACTCCAGCGTCGGGGTCTGTTCCGCACCGAGTACACCGGCACGACCCTGCGCGATCACCTCGGGTTGGGCCCGGCGAGTTTGCGGCCCGTACCGCGTGCGGTGCCGGCTGGGGCCGCGCGGTAACCCCGTCACTCGGTGTAGAGCCGCCTTCATCAATGTCTCGCCGAAATGTCTCGCCGAACCGGACGCAGATCCGGAGAATCCATCACGGCACGGGCCATACGATGTAGCTGTCTGCGTTCGTGAGATGATCTTTCGGCTCGGGGGCTGTGGTGGAAAGGATTTCGAGGGATCTCGAGGTGCTGCGGCGCAGCGGTACCGGTTCGGATCCGAGCTACGGGGAGCGCCTGGTGGGGTACGACCCGCTCGTATTGTTGGTCGACGCCGACAACAGTGTTCGGCGGCGGGCATGGGACGCCCTGAAAAGTACTCCCAAGGAGGAAGGTTTCCAGAGGCGTATCGCCGGATTCGTACAGTCGCTCGAACCCGAGGAGATACGGTTGCTGCTGACCGATCCGGACCCGGCGGTTCGGCGGCATCTATGGGATGTGCTCGACGGTTACGACGACGAGTCCGATACCGATCGGCTCGGTGCCGTGCTTCGGGTATTGGCGGACGACCGATTCGATTATGCCCGGTCGGACTGCGAGCAGATCATACGACGCGCTTGCCTCCGCGTGTTCGAGGATGTGGTGGAGGTGCTCGCCGACGATCCGCCACCGGGCCTGGCCGGGCGGCTTCGTCGTGCCTTCGGGATCTCCGCTCAGGAGCGACCGCTCGCATTATCGCCTCGTGCCGCCGATTCGATGATCCACTGTTGGCGGTGGTCGTGTGGACGGCACGGTGAGTTCGTCGCCGCACATCGATGCCGTCACCTGCCGGTTCTGGTGGCGTTATCGGCCAGTTCGTGTGCGGATATCCGCCGTTCGGCCGTGGAATCGTTGGTCGAATTCGGCCCTGGTGTGGTGGAGGTGCTGCGAGAGGTGCGGCGCAGCCGTTCGCCGTCGCGGTCCATGGCACTGGCCGTTATCGCGGAATTGGGCTGGCACAACTTGGATCCGGTGGACCTGATGGCCTTGTATCGGTTGATTCGCATCAAACAGCGAACCGAGACACCATCTCCTGTATCGCAGGAAGACTTCCACGCGTCGTGGTATGCGCTGCCGACCACCGATCGGGCGGCTGTCCTGGCGGCGTTCGATCTGCACGATCCGATTCCGGTGACGATGCGGATGGGGTTCGCGCCCTGGCAGGGGCATATGCCGGAGTACGTGGACGCGGATCTGCACGAGCTCGATGGTCCGTACCGGTATCGGTGGCTTCCGTACTCGCAGGTGTTCGTCACGCCTGCGTTGGACGGTTGGACCCTGGTGGTGTGGCAGGAGTTCTCCGGTGAATCCTTCGACGGGCGAATGTATCGCCGTCTCGAACGGTTGAGTCGACAATTCGGGGCGGCGCATTTCTATTCCCAAATGGACGACGGCAGTCTCGGTCTCGGCAGCGAGTGGTGCGTCGCCGAGTCGGGTACGGTTCGCGTGCACTGTGGCTGCTACGACGGTGAGGTACACGTCCACCGTTCCACCGAACTCGATCCGACGGTGCCCGCCGACGAGGCGGTTCGGGAATGGTTGGCCGCCAACGATCACGGCGAGGGGCATCGTCCCCCCGAACCGGAGCCGATCAATATAGATCTTCTGTCCGGGAAGAACCGGCTGCGAGCACGTTTCGGCCAGGATTCTCTCTCACTCGCCGAGGAGGATTATCAATACTCGAAAGAGGCCATGCAGGAGTGGGAGTGTGGTGTGCAGGGGGCGTCGTGGCGGTTGTCGGTGAGCCTGGAGACTCTCGGAGCCCATACCCGCGTTCAGGGATCCGGTGTGCTGGCCGTTCCGGCCGGTCGGCGCGATGTGGTGCGTCGCGGTCGGTTGCCGATCTGAACATCGGTCTCGATCGAGCGGTTTCCGGTACTTACGGCCGGTAATTTTGTTGTCGCACCTTGGATATCGCGATACCCAAGGGATAGATGACGGTGACCTCATCGGTCACCGGCTCGAAAAAGCGGCGGAGGCCGGACGCGGCGTGAACTCGTGGTGGTGTGCCGGGTGAGCAACGCTGGTAGGACTTCGGTCGTTCGTCGGCTCCTCAGGGGCCGGGGGTGCTGGGGTCAACCACAGCCCTGAAGTGTCGCGTCGGACAGCTCCGCGATGACGTCCTGTATGTCGTGGTGGGTGTGATAGGTGCGAAGCTGTCGCGTCGCGCCGTTGCCGCGGGCCAGGACGGCGTCCACCGTTTCGGCGACGAAGCGGTAATCGCCCAACTCCTCCAATGCCGGGCGGATACGGGCAATGAGTTCGGCCAGCCAGATCCGCCCCGGAATCTTCCGCCCATTCGTCGGGTCGACGAGTTCGCCCGCGATACCGTCACGTGCCGCCTTCCAGTACGCGAGCCGGAGCAACTCGTCGAATATCTTCGCCGGGGGTCGCTTCTGCACCGGTGCTGTGCGGGCGGTCAGCACCGTGGCGCGGATCAGGGTTGCCAGTAGGGCGGTTTCCTGTGCCGTTGCCGGGATATCGCTGATACGGATCTCCACGGTGGGATATCGCACCGACGGACGAACATCCCAGTACACCATTTTCCGGTCGAGGATGATGCCGTGGGACAACATCATCGCGACCATGGCGTCGTAGTCGGCCGCCGAATCGAAATACGGTGGGGGTCCCGCACTCGGCCACCGCCCCCACAGGATTCGGCGCCAACTCCGGTAACCGGTTTCCGCGCCGTGGTAGAGCGCCGAATTCGCGGTCAGCGCCAGGAACAGTGGCAGCCAGGGCCGCAGGAAATTACTCGCCCGAATGGCGGCATCCCGGTCCGGGACGCCGATATGGACGTGGCAGCCGCATACCTGCTGTTCGTGCGCCGGCCTGCCGTAGTTCTCGACGATACGCCGATTGCGCGGTGTCGCGGTGATCGGAATATCGTCCGAAACGGTCGGTGGAACCGCGACGGCGAGCAGGCGGGCTCCGTTCTTCTCGGCGCACGAGGCGATGGTGCGTCGCAGCTCGCACAGTTCCGTGAGCAGGTGGGACGAGCTGGAATGGACCCGGGTATTGGCCTCGATCTGGCAGCGGATGAGCTCCGGATACAGGTTGATACCGGCCTGTTCGGCCGTCCCCGCCACCTCGACGTTCTTCGCGACGGGAGCGCCGGTTTCGGGGTCGGTGAGGAAGAACTCCTCCTCGACCCCCACGGTCGAGGAGCCCGCCTCCATACTCATGGGTTTGCTCATCGGAGCCGGTCGGAGCTGCTCCGGGAATCCGGTGTGGTCGACCACCTCGGGATGGTCGATCACACCGGCGGTCGTCGGCTCGACCGCGGGTACGGAGAGCCGCGGTGAGCGCGGGGCGATTGGATCGATCACCGATGCGCCGGTACCCGCAGCCACGGCCGCAACAGATTCTCCTCCGTGGACGGACCCATCTGCCATTCGGCGATCCACGGACCGGTGCCCTCGCTCGGGTCGAGTACGCCCTCCTCCAGCCGGCGGTAGTGGCCGTCGAGCACATTGTGTGCCACCCGCATGTCCTCGTCGTCGGTGTTGTCCCACAGCGAGTCGAACAACCGGCGCACCCGAATGCGCGCCTGCCGGCAGAACATATCGGCCAGTTCCTCGGCGGCCGCCGCTTCGGCGGTGCCGTCGGCGCGTTCGGCCTGCGCCCGCACACACGCCGCCGACATGGCGAACAGTTCCGCGGCGATATCGACGATGCGGCCCAAGAACACCTGTCGGTATTCGAGCTTGGCCTGCCAGCGCGCCATGCCGTACATCAGGGCGCGGGCCTGTTTGCGTGACATTCGTTCGGCGAAGCGCATATGCCGCGCCAGTGGACCGAACTCGCCGAACGCGGCCGGTGCCGTGCCCGGACCGACGGTCAACTGTGGGAACCATTTGGCGTAGAAGCCGCCGGCGCCCACCGCCGCTTTCGCTTTCTCTTTGAACTCCGCTTTGCGGTCGACCAACGCCCCGGCGGCGGCCATATGCGCATCGGCCATCTCCCGGGCGATGAGCAGGCGCATGATCTCACTGGACCCTTCGAAGATCCGGTTGATCCGCAGATCGCGCAGCAGCTGTTCGGCGCCGACCGCGCGTTCGCCCCGTGCCCGCAGCGATGCCGCCGTCTCGTAACCGCGGCCGCCTCGGATCTGCACGAGTTCGTCGGCGATCTGCCAGGCCATCTCCGAGGCCCACAGCTTGGCCAATGCCGCCTCGATACGGATGTCGTTGCGGTTCTCGTCGTACATGGTGGCCGAGAGGTCGAGTACCGCCTCCATGGCGTAGGCCGTCGCGGCGATGAAGGACACCTTGGCACCCACCGCGGCGTGCTCGCCGACCGGCCGGCCCCACTGAACGCGGGCGCCGCACCATTCGCGGGCGATCTTCAGCGACCATTTGGCCGCCCCCGTGCACATCGCCGGAATCGCCAGCCGACCGGCGTTGAGGGTGGTGAGGGCGATTTTCAGGCCGTCGCCTTCCCGGCCGATGAGGTTCTCCTTGGGAACCCGGACATTGTGCATGCGGGTGACGCCGTTCTCGATACCGCGCAGACCCATGAACGAATTGCGGCGTTCCACGGTGATGCCCGGGGAGTCGGCCTCCACGACGAAGGCGGAGATACCGCCGCGATGGCCCTCGCTCTTCGGTACCCGCGCCATCACGACCAGCAGCTCGGCCACCACACCGTTGGTGGTCCACAGTTTGACGCCGTTGAGCTCGTAGGCCTCGCCGTCGGTCGTGGGGGTGGCGGTGCAGGCCATCCGGGCCGGGTCGGAGCCGACGTCGGGTTCGGTGAGCAGGAAGGCGCTCACCGCGCCCCGGGCGCAGCGGGGTAGAAACCTCTGCTTCTGCTCCGGGGTGCCCGCCAACTTCAGCGGCTCGGGCACACCGATGGACTGGTGCGCGGACAGCAGCGCACTCAGGCTCGAGTGCACGGAGGCGACCAGCATCAGCGCCTTGTTGTAGCCGACCTGGGACAGGCCCTGCCCGCCGTATTCCTCGGGGATCTTCAGGCCGAAGCAGCCCAGCTCGGCAAGGCCGCGCACATACTCTTCCGGGATGCGGTCCTGCTCCTCGATCACGTTGCCGTCGAGGGTCTCGCAGTAGGCCCGCAGTCGGGCCAGGTACGCGTCGGTCTTGGCGGTGTCCTCCGCGCTGGGGCGCGGGAACGGGTGGATGAGGTCCGTGCGGTAGTGGCCGAGGAACAGTTCCTTGGCGAAGGAGGGTTTGGTCCAGGTGGCCTCGCGCGACTCCTCGACCAACTGGCGGGACTGTTCCTCGGTGACGTCGACTTTGCCGGTAGTGGTCATTATGTCCTCCTCGGACGTGACGACGATCACAGTCGAGTGTAGGAGGCCGTGTTACCCGTCGGTAGGGCCAAATGGCGCAGGGTTTGCGCCGACCGTGTTCTCCCATGGTGTTCGGGCCGCTAGCGGCAGCCCGCACCCGAACAGGTGGTCAAGGTGGTGAGGCGACGGTCGAGAGCGGCGACCACATCGGTGTGGGCTGCGCGACCCTCGGGAGTTTTGATGAGGTTGGTGAGCTGGTAGGGGTCGGTCCACAGGTCGTACAGTTCGTACTCGCGCCGGTCGAGGGGGCGTTCCCGTTCGTACCACCGAACGTACAGGTACCGGTCGGTGCGTACGGCGCTCCAGGACGGCATATCGAGCGCGTAGACGATCGGGGTGTCGGTGCCGGGAATCTGTTCCTGGGCGATGCCGTCACGACCGGTGTACCCCGCGCCGCCGTACTCGGCGACGAAATCGTTACGCCACCCGCCGCCGGCGCCGGACAGCACGGGCACCAGGGACCGGCCGTCCATCCGGTCGGGGATCGGGATACCGGCCCAGTCGAGAACGGTGGGGGCGAGATCGATCGACAAGGCCATGGCATCGCTGCGTCCGGGATCGATACCGGGGCCGGCGATCGCGAGCGGAACCCGCAGGGACTCCTCGTAGGGGGCCATCTTCTGGGTGAGGCGGTGGGCGCCGAGACTGTAGCCGTTGTCGGAGGTGAAGATCAGATAGGTGTTGTCCAGTTCGCCGGTGCGGGCCAGGGTGTCGATGATATTGGCGACCATCTCGTCCAGGGATTTCAGCGCGCCCAGTCGGTTGGTGTAGTCGGCGTCGTTGGTCACGGCGATCGTCGCCGCCCGCGCGTCCGCCGTATCGATCAGCCACGACGGTTTGTCCGACACATCGGGCTCCTGATAGTTCGGTGACCGTGGTGCGGCCGTGGGCCGGGTTTCGGGCAGGTGCCGCGGCGCGGGCGGAATCGGGAAATGCGGGGAGGTGGAGGCGGCGTACCAGAAGAACGGTTGCCCCGACTCGGCGGCCTCGGTGATGAACCGCTCGGATTTGGCGCGGATCACGTCGGTTTCGTAATCCTGCGGTGCCACACCGTATTTCACGAATCTGCCGTTCTCGTTGAGGGTGTAGTTGTAACCGGTGTACAGGAAGTTGTCCACCCCGGCGTTCCAGTCGTCCCAGCCGGGCGGGATATGGCCCGGATCGTCCTCGAGGCCGTTGAGGTACTTACCGGCCATACCGGTCCGGTATCCGGCCGCGTGCAAAGCGGTTGCGAGGGTGTGGGATTCGTTGCCGCGGGCGCGGAAGGTCTCGAAGCCGCCCACTTCGCCGGCATTGGTGAGCACCCCGGTGTTGTGGCCGTATTCGCCGGTGAGGATGGAGGCGCGGGCCGCGCAGCAGATCGGCATGGGGGCGAAACTCTGGGTGAATTCCATGCCGCGATCACGAATCAGCGCGGCGGTGCGCGGCATCACCTGCCATACCGGGGTGGTCGCCGAGTCCAGATCGTCGGTGAGGATCAGCACCACATTCGGTCGCCGATCGGCGGAGTCCGCGACCGACACCGCGGATACGCACCCGGCCACCGTCATCAGCGCCGTGACCGCTGCGAGCAGGCAGCGACGCAGGGAGCGAACGGAATACATGGACAACTCCTCGACTCAGTTACGGGTCGGCGCACGTTCGGTGAGTGTGTCGATGACGGGTGCGAGTGTTTCGGCGTACTCGACGGTGAGGTGATTGTCGTCGCGGAAGACCAAATTGTCACCGATGACGAGAGGGCAACCGGTGGGAGCGCAGAACAGCGGGGTCAGGTCGGCGTACCGGCCGCCTCCGGCGATGGTCGCCGCCCGTTCGGCCGCAATCCCCGCGTCGTCGAGCGCATCCGCTCGGGTCGGGGCGCAGGCGGTGGGATCGTCGAGATGCTCGGACAGACACAGCGGGACATCGGTGTGCGGATCGGGAACCGGCCCCAGGACCAGTACGGTCGCTCCGGTCGAGCGTAACCGGGCGACCAGCCGGCGCAGGCCGTCGATCCAGGCGGGGTCGTAGGAGACGAAACCGAAGTCGGCGCCGTACCTCCGGGACATACTCAGCACGATCAACCGCGGTCGCTCGATCCGAAGCCGGGTCATGACCTGGTCGCGCCACCGCTCGCATTCGGTGTATCGGCGGCCCAGATACGGACTGGTGATGGGCAGGTCCATCAGTGGGCAGGTGACCTTGGCCATGGTCTCCAGCCGCCAGTGTCGTGCCGCGGCGACCCGTTCGAACGCCGGATGCCACATCGCGGCGTGGGAATCGCCGACCAAGGCCACCGTGGTGGCCGAGTCCGGGGCACCAAAGGCGCATTCGGCCTGTCCCACCTCGTGCCAGGACCGCACACAGCCGTTTCCGAACACCTCGGCCTTGCTTCCGGCCGCCTCGGCGAGCGCGGGAGCGAGGTTGGTGGGAACGGCACGCAGGTCGGTGGCCGCGGCAATGGCGGTCTGCGCCTGCTCGGTCTGCCGTCGGATCGTTTCCTCGATGGGGTCGACGACGGGGGTTGTCGGCGCTGCGGGGGCGGCGAGGGCAAGGGCCGGGGCCGGGGCGCCGCGGCCGATCGGGGCCGGGACGAGCACGAGCAGGGCGAGTGCGGTACCGCCGGCGATCGCGGTGGCCGCACCGCCGCAGGCGAGGCTGCGCGCGGCCGATACATGTAGTCGCTCGGCGAAACGCACCGGGTTCTCGACCAGCCACAACGTGAGCATGGCGAGTCCGCCCGCCACCATGATCGCGCCCAGCGATCCGCTCGGTCCCAGCGGATGGCCGAGCGCCCGAGGCGCGAGCAGCAGAACCGGCCAATGCCACAGATACCACGAGTAGGACCCGCGTCCGATCGCCCGCACCGGGGTGAGCGCCAGTCCGCGGCCGACACCGAACCGGGGCGCGCTACAGCCGGAGACGATCACCAATACGGTCCCCGCGACGGGCAGCAGCGCGGCGGTCCCCGGATACCGGGTGTGCTCGTCGAACCGCACGCAGGCGGCGATGATCAGCAGTAACCCGATCCAGCCGACGAGGGTGGCCGGTATTCGCGGTAGCCGGGACCATACCGTCGTCGACAAGGCGATCATGCCCCCGGCGGCCAACTCCCAGGCCCGGGTGGGCAGTGAGAAGAACGCCCACGACGGCAGGGTCTCGGTCCAGCTCAGCGATAGCGCGAAGGACGACCCGGCGACGAGGGCGAGTGCGATCAGATACGGCAGCGGTGTCACCGCGGCGGCTCGGCGGCGTATCACCCAGGTCGTCGCGGCGATCACCGCCGGCCACAACAGATAGAACTGTTCCTCCACCCCGAGCGACCAGAAGTGCCGGAACGGCGACGGGAGCGTATCGCCGGCCAGATAGTCTATATCGTGCAGCGCGAATCGATAGTTCCCGGCATACAGCGCGGCGGCGATTCCGTCGCCGAGCACCCGGCGGGCCGGTAGCGGCGGTAATAGTACGGCGGCGGCGATCGCGGTGGCGACGAGGACGACACCCGCCGCGGGCAGGAGTCGGCGGGCCCGCGCGCCGTAGAACCGTGCCGCCTCGATGGTGCCGGTGGCAACCGTTCGCCGATAAAGGATTTCGGTGACGAGAAAACCGGAAACGACGAAAAATACGTCCACGCCGATGAATCCGCCGTGCATACCGGGCAGGCCCGCGTGAAAGAGTACGACGGCCACCACGGCAACCGCTCGCAACCCTTCGATATCGGGTCGGAAGAATTTTCTCGGCACCGCGTTGTCGTCCCGGTTCGCCCGCCGATCATCCAATTCTTTGTCGGCCGCCACGGTCATGGCCGGCATTGTCATCGAACTTGCCGATGGTGTCACGACAACTCGCCGCGTACGAATATTCCGTATTCATTTCCATTGCGGCGATCGGCGTCATATACGAATAAATCGACCACACCTCACGACCGGTAACCCAGAGATTATGTCGACGCTATTTCGAAAACGGGATGTGTCCGAGCATCGTCGATGAATTGCTCGGGTGACGAGTCCGGCGCCGCATCCGGATACGGCAGGACGAACAGCCGCCGATACAGCGCCACGACGAGTTTCGGGACGCGCGGTGGTCCCGATATCAACGATGCCCGAAACACCTGCGCCGTGCGCTCGAGGGGCAACTCGATGGCCGTCACGGTTTCGACGTGCCGGCCGTGACGCAGGGTCGCTCTGCCCCGGGCCGCACGCAGGTTAAGCACCCGGTTCACCATCTCGTAGGACGTCACCGGGTAGCGTCGGCCCTCCTGCGCGGACACCGCCGGCGGTGTTTCGATCACGCGGCCGGTGCGTCGCCCGGACACGCCGAGAACGCGGAACGACCGTATCGGCAGACCGGCGCATAGCACGGCGCGCATCCACGCGTCGGACGCCCGCGCACCCGTCCCGTTCGATACGGTTTGGCCATAACCCGAGCGTCCTCCGGTGTACCCGCGCAGGCAAATATCTCGGAGTAGCCTTCCGGTTGCGGTTATCTGTTGCTGTGTCTGTAATGAGCTCGAAAACCCGCCGAGGCGGGTCGGATCAGGTGGGCTCGTATCGGTTCACCCCGTACTCAGGAGATCGCCATGACGACCGGTTATGTGTGGAACACCCTCTACGGATGGGTCGACACCGGCAGCGGAAGCCTGTTTCCGTCCGATGCCACGGTTGGTCTCCAACCCATCGGACACCACCTCGCGCATCCCGACACCAAACGGCGGTTCCACGAATTGGTCTCGGTGTCCGGCCTACTCGGCAAATTACATTCGATCGAAGCGAAACCCGCGAGTGAGACCGATATTCTGCGGGTGCACACCGCGGAGCATCTGGAGCGGATCAAAGCCGAGAGTTCGCAGCCGAAAGGTGGGGACGCCGGCGATGGTGTCTCGTCGTTCGGCAAGGGTGGATACGAGATCGCCGCGCTCTCGGCGGGCGGCGCCATCGAACTCGTGAAACAGGTGCTGGCGGGAACGGTCGACAATGGTTACGCACTGGTCAATCCGCCGGGCCACCATGCGACCCGTGCGACCGGTATGGGTTTCTGCGTTTTCAACAATGTCTCCATTGCCGCCGCCTACGCCAAGGAAGTGCTGGGCGTCGAGCGTGTCGCCGTCGTCGACTGGGATGTCCATCACGGCAACGGCACCCAGGACATCTGGTACGAGGACCGATCGGTGCTGACCCTTTCGATCCATCAGCACCTGTGTTTCCCGCCGAATTCCGGTTATCGCACCGAGCGCGGCGCGGGCGACGGGTACGGGTACGCGATCAATGTTCCGCTGCCGCCGGGGAGTGGCGACGCGGCCTATCTCCATGCGATCGAACAGGTCGTCGAACCGGCGCTGCGCGCCTTCGCGCCCGAACTGATCATCGTGGCGTGCGGTTTCGATGCGAGCATTCTCGATCCGTTGGCCCGGCAGATGGTCACCAGCAGCGGCTTCCGGACCCTGACCCGGCGCATGCTCGATCTCGCCGCCGAACTCTGCGCGGGCCGGATCGCCTTCGTGCAGGAAGGCGGCTACAGCCCGCACTATGTCCCGTTCTGTGGGGTCGCGGTGCTGCGTGAGCTGCTCGGCGAGGAATACGTGGACGATCCGTACACGCCGATCGTTTCGACGCAGGGCGGGGACGTGCTTCTCGATCACGAGGCCGCCGCGATCGCCGCAGCGGCGGAACTGGTCGCCGACCTGTGAGTCGATAACGCGCGGTCGGCGCCGGGTGGATGTGTTCGCACGGCGCCGACCGGGGGATCAGTCCGGTGACATCCGGTCGTGTTCGGCGGCGATGGCGGCCTCGTAGGCGAGTAGGGTGTCGACGACCATGCGCCGTTGCGCGGGTGTCAACGGGGTGAGGGCGTGCCGCCAGGCGCGGGCGTTGGGGGAGAGCCATTGAGAGATGGCCGGTCGGCTTTCGGGGGCGATATCGACGATACGTCGGCGGCGGTCGGCCTCGTCCTCGTGACGGATGAGCACCCCTTTGCGGCTCAGGTCGCTCACGAGCAGACTCACCGTGGTGGGTGCGACCTCGAGTTCCTCGGCCAGCCGGGAAACGGTTTGGGGGCCGTCGAGGAGCAGTAAGGACAGTAGGGACAGATGTCTCGGGGCCAGGTCGAGGGAACGCAGTTGTTCCGGTGGCGGGGTGCGTTTGGCCCGGCCGATCAGGCGCGGCATCAGCAACAGCAGCTTTCGGACGGTGTCGTCCGCGGGGTCGGGTGTTGACACTCGACTGCCTCCCAATTGCCTTTGTTTGCAAAGATTATTTGTTGTCAAACGTATTCTAGAGGGAGCGGTATGCCGCATCTGACAGTGCATGTCCTGGAAAGCGATCTCGCCGGCCGAGAAGTCGAGCTGATCGAGACATTGACCGAGGCGGTCGTCGGGGTCTACGGCGAATGGGCGCGAGAGATCGTCGAAGTGCGACTGATCGGATTGCCTGCCGAACGTTGGGGTATCGGCGGCTGTCCGGCGCAGGCGCCGTCGCCGAGTGTGACGTTCGGTATCCGGGAGGCGGCGTTCGAGCACCCGGACGCGCGGGACATTGTGGCCCGCCTGGTCGCGGGCGTTACCGACGCGATCGTCTCCGTATTCGGCGAACCCGTCCGAGCCGGGGTGACCGTCGAACTGGTCGGCACTCCGCAGGGACGCACCGGGGTCGGTGGTCTCGTGCTCGCGTCGTAGCGGAGGCGGTACCGCGACGGCAGGTCAGTCCAGCGGTAGGTCGATCGAACGCGACGGGATGCGGTCGAGTGTGTCGAGCGTCGATTCGTCGAGTCGAATCGCGCCCACGGCGATATTCGCCTCGAGGTGACCGGCGTCGGCGGTGCCGGGGATGAGGAGTGTGTTCGGGGTGTGGTGTAGGAGCCAGGCCAGGCCGATCTGGGCGGCGGTGACGCCGAGGCGCTGTGCCGCGGCCCGGACCGCCGGTTCGTCGGTGACCTTCGGGATGGCGGGGAACGCACCGCCGAGCGGGAAGTACGGTACCCAGGCGATACCCTCGGCGAGGCACAGGCGAAGGATATCTTCGTCCTCGCGGGTGACGAGGCTGTAGGCGTTCTGGACGCAGGCGATGCCCGCCGGAAGTGCTCGGCGCAGCGTGGCCAGGGTGATGCTGCTCAGTCCGATCGCACCGATTTTGCCCTCGTCCCGCAGTGCGATCATCACGGCGAGCTGGTCGTCGATATCGACCGCTTGCTCGCCCTCGGCGCGCAGGCCGGGGCCGGTTTCGAGACGGCGCAGATTCACCACCGGAATGTGTTCGAGTCCCAGACTTGTGAGATTGTCCTCGACACTGGCCCGAAGTTCCTCGGGTCGTTGCGCAGGTCGTAGCGGGATGGGGCCGTCGGGATCGGGGTCCGCGCCGACCTTGCTGACGACCACGACACCGTCCTGTGGGCGAATCGCCTCTCGGATGAACTCGTTGACCAGGCCGTTGCCGTAGAACTGGGCGGTATCGATGTGGTCGACGCCGAGCTCGACCGCGCGGCGCAGGAGTGCCAGGGCGCTGCCGCGGTCACCGTGCAGGCGCTCGAGTTGCATTGCGCCGTACCCGATGCGGGAAACGGTGTGGCCGGCCAGGTGGCCGGGTCCTCCGGGGTGTGCGGTGGCGGTGTCGGTCGCGGAGGAAGGAGTGTGGGTGGAGTGCATGTGTATCTGTCCTCGTAGAATCGGAAAAGAAACGGAGGAGCCTCCGTTAATTCGACGATAGCACTACCGGAGGGTCCTCCGCTTTGAATCGGTTCGACATCCGGCCCGGCGCGGGCCAAGCAGGGCGGTCCGCCGCGAAACGCGCGGTCCGCGCCGACGCGCGGCGAAATCGGGAAAAGCTCATCGCCGCCGCCCGTACCGCCTTCACGGAGGCCGACGACACCGTCCCGTTGGAGGGCATCGCCCGTGCGGCCGGCGTCGGTATCGGCACGCTCTACCGTCATTTCCCAACCCGCGAGGCGCTCGTCGAGGCCGTCTACGCCGCCGAACTCGACGATGTCACCGCCAGTGCCGCCACCCTGCTCGACAGGTTGCCGCCCGACGCCGCCCTTCGCGCCTGGATGAATCGCTACGCGGCGTTCGTGACGGCCAAGCGGGGAATGATCGACACCCTGCGCGCCGGGTGGGCATCGGGACGGATATCGACACCCACCACCCGGGCACGTATCACCGCCGCAATCGCCGAGATCCTCTCCGCCGGGGCCCGCGCGGGTTCTCTGCGCGCGGACGTGAACAGCGACGACATCACCGCCATGCTCCTGGGGGTATTCCTCTCCACGGCGACCGATGGCGACCCGGACCGGACCGGTCGCCTTCTCGATCTCGTCGTCGACGCGCTTCGCCCGCGAAACGACACCGCCGCTTCCGTCGATCGACATGCATCCGACATCGGTCCGGGCGGTGATACCGGGTGAAAGGTCGAAGGTGCCGGTGACGGGCAGGTCGTGCCCGAGTGGCCCGAACTCGCTTGTGCCGATGATCCGATCGTCGGTCCCGACGCCTCGGCGAGGCAATGGACAGTAACCGTCGGACAACAACCGTCGGAACGGGATTTTCCGAGCCGAGACGTGGGTTGTACGAGGGGACGATGTTGTCCGGGGGCCGATAATGAGGCGGACGAAGGAGGAAGCGTGACCGAAACGCGGAGGGCCATCCTGGCCGGTGGATGTTTCTGGGGTATGCAGGACCTGATCCGCAAACAACCGGGTGTGCTGTCGACCAGGGTCGGCTACACCGGTGGGCGCAACGACCATCCCACCTACCGCAATCATCCGGGGCATGCGGAGGCCGTGGAGATCATCTACGACCCGGAACGGACGGACTATCGCACGCTGCTGGAATTCTTCTTCCAGATCCACGATCCGACGACCAAGGACCGGCAGGGAAACGATATCGGCACCAGCTACCGTTCGGCGATCTTCTATCTCGACGACGAACAGAAGCGGACCGCGTTGAGCACCATCGTCGATATCGAGGAGTCGGGTCTGTGGCCGGGCAAGGTCGTCACCGAGGTGACCCCGGCGAGCGAGTTCTGGGAGGCCGAGCCCGAACACCAGGACTATCTCCAGCGCTACCCGGACGGATACACCTGCCATTTCCCGCGGCCGAATTGGAAGTTGCCGAAGCGAGAGCGGACCACCGCGTAGCCCGACCCGGCGGGTTTCGGAGCTTCCTCCGTGCGAGCGCCCGGTGTCACTTCGGCTCGCCGGTGTGTCGAAGCGATCGGTAATGTCGATCGGGTGAGTAGCTGGGCGCGCCGTAGGTTCCACAGGGTCGGACGATTCGATCGGGCGGTCGGCGAGGCGGTGGCCGGACTGCCCGCCTCGCGGATCGACCGTGGTCTGTTACACCTCACCACCAGCGCCGACCACAGCATGCTGTGGCTGGCCTGCGCGGCGTTGCTCGCCTCCCGCCAGGGTGCCACTCGCCGGGCCGCATTGCGCGGCGTCGTTGCTGTGGCCGGAGCCAGCTTCGTGGCCAATGTCGGGTTGAAAACCTTGTTCGCGCGGCGCCGCCCGGCCGCCGAACTGATGCCCGCGCATCGGCGTCTGAGCCCCGCTCCGAGATCATCGTCCTTCCCCTCGGGGCACAGCGCCACCGCGGCGGCCTTCGCCACGGCGGTGGCGATGGAAAGTCCGCGCACCGCGTTGGCCGTCGCTCCGCTCGCGGCCGCCGTGGCCTACTCCCGGGTGCACACCGGTGTGCACTGGGGCTCGGATGTGCTCGTCGGCGCGGCCGTCGGTTCCGGTATCGCCCTGGCCACCCGCCGCTGGTGGCCGGTGCGGGAATCCGACGAGGCGCAGGCCGCTCCCGCCCCCGAGGCGCCGGTTTTGGCGGAGGGCAAAGGGCTCGTGGTGATGGTGAACCCCATCTCCGGCGACCCGAACTACGACCCCACCGACGACATCCGTGAGGCCCTACCCGCCGCCACCGTACTGCGCACCCAACCCGACCTCGACTGCGCCGAACAACTCGAACAGGCCATCGACGAACACGACCAGCCGGTGCTGGCGGTCGGCGCCGCGGGCGGCGACGGCACGGTGGCGTCCGTGGCCGCGGTCGCGTTGCGTCGCGGGTTACCGCTGGTCGTAGTTCCCACCGGGACGCTCAACCATTTCGCCCGGGATCTCGGTGTCTACGATCTGCGCGAGGTGATCGATGCCACCGGTGTCGGTGAGGCCGTCGCGGTCGATATCGCCAGTGTCGAATACGGCGACGGAACCGATAAGCGCACCCGATACCTGATCAATACCGCCAGCCTCGGCTCCTATCCGGACCTGGTGCAGTTGCGGGAGAAATGGCAGAAGCGCTGGGGCAAATGGCCCGCCTTCGCCGCGGCGCTCGTGGTCACCCTGCATCGGGCCGAACCGATCGAGATCTGCCTGGACGGTCGCTGGCAGCGGGTGTGGTTCCTGTTCGTCGGCAACGGCCCCTATCACCCTCATGGCGCCGTGCCCGCCTTCCGCGACCGGCTCGATTCCGGTTTGCTCGATATCCGTTGGCTGCGCGCCGATCTGCGTTGGTCGCGCACCCGTGCCGTTATCGCGCTGCTGTTGGCCGCCATCGGCCACAGCCGGGTCTACGGCGAACGTCAACTGCCCGAGCTGCTCGTGCACCTGCCCGACGCCGAAGCGTTGGCCACCGACGGTGAAGTGGTGGGCAAGGCCACGCATCTGCGTTTCTCGATGGCGGGACGGCTCGCGGTGTACCGGCGCGACGAATCCAACCCCCTCTGGGTCGATCGCAGCCGCCCACACCATCGTCGGGCGCCCTGGCTGCGCGACGTGTTCCGCTCCGACAGCTGAGCGGAAACACCGGTCAGCGACCGAGCCCGCGCGACGCGGGTTTCCACCGGGTCCGGTACCGGACGGACCGGCTCGATCCGGTTATGAACCGGGCACTGCTCGATGTCCGCGAGACCGATGCCGGTGTCGACGGCCAACAGCGAGTCGCCCAGTTCGATCAACGGGTACCAGTCCGTGAAGCAGGGCGCGTCCCGGACTGTGGTACCTCCGGGGGATCGATTGTGCCGCAGTGTAATTCGTGAACCATCATGAGGACGACACCAGGGGTTGGAGTCGACTCGAAGCCAAGGGAGGAGGGTCGTGTTGGAGGAGCTACTGCGAATCGGTGAGGTCGCCCAGCGGCTCGGGGTGTCGACCCACCTACTGCGGCATTGGGAGGCCGAAGGGGTCATCACGCCGTACCGGTCGGCGACCGGGGAGCGTCGATACACACCGCAGCAGGTGGATGAGATCGCGGCGTGCCTGCGGTGCCAACGCGCGGGATTGAGCCTGTCCGACCTGGCGCTCCTGCTGCGTGGTTCCCCAGAGGAGCGCCGGGCAGTGGTCGAGCGACAGGTGCAGATCTTGCGCACCAGGCAAACCGAGCTCGGACAGGCGGCCGATTTCCTGAACCACACCCTGGAATGCCGCCACCCTGTCATACGGGAATGCCCACAGTGTCGCGACTTCGCCGGCCGCGCCGATGGCAATGGCCCAGCCTGACGGCGAAGTCGTACTCGTTTGTGGGAAGTATTCGATTAAGGGGTGGATGGTGCGTTCTCGGGACTTGTCGACGGGGGGCAACGGTAGTTGCGTAGTACCAGCATCAGGCAGGCCAGTGCTATGAGTGCTCCGGCACCCAGCATCGCCGGATAGCCGATTCCGGTCGTCTCGTGGATGAAGGCCAGCAGGGCGGGGGTGCCGAACCCCAGGTAGCTGACCGAGTAGAAGACGGCCGTGAGGCCGGCGAGGTCGTCGGGGCGGGCGATGCGTTCTATTTCCTGGAGTCCGGCCACCAGGCCGATCCCGTAACCTGCGCCCAATACGAGCGTGGTGGCGAGGGTCAGCCACTGGTTCAGCACGGTCGCCGCGGCCGCCGCGGTGACCATCCCGCAGGTGACCAGGATCAGCGATACCGTCGCGGCGCGGGCGGTGCCGGGCCGGTCGATACGCCGGGCCAGGGATTGAATGGTGAAACCGCAGCCGAGAGTGACGACGCTGAGCAGCGCCGAGTAGGCGATCGGAGCCGCCTGCACCCGGGAGGCCATCAGGGCGGGTAACACCGCGTATGCGGTGGCGGCAGAGGCGAAAAGCCACAGCGCGACCGGTAACGCCACCCGGAGGAATCGATGGTGTCCGGCCGCCGGGATCTTCAGATCTTCCAGTAGTGGCCGGGGGTTTTCCGGTGGGCACAGTGTTTCCGGGGCCCGGATGATCCAGACCGCGGCGCCCAGACACACCACTACATTGATCAGAAACGGCAGCGTGTTCGGCCAGGGACCCCATTGCGCCAGCGCGCCCGCGACACCGGCACCGAGGGCGAATCCGCCGGTCAGGCTCATCGCGGAGCGTCGTGCCCCACTGCCGGGCGCGGTTTCGGGGCTGTACGGCGGCTGCGCCAGCTCCTTGAGCCAACTGCTACCGACGGCCATGGCGAGCCCCAACGCCACCCCGCACAGTACCCGCCCGGCCGAGAGCAGCGGCACCGATCCGGACCCGAACGCCAGAAGCAGTGAACCGGTCGCGGCGATAACGGGGGCGGGGCGCATGAGCCGGCGACGGCCGTGCCGATCCGAAAGCGGACCACCGATCAGCAGAGCGGGGACAATACCCAACACATAGTCGAACAGCAGCACGTCGACGGTGGTGACCGGCATCCCGTTGTTCTTGTACATCACCAGTAGCGGGGTGAACTCGTTCCCGCCCCAGGCGATGGCGAACATTGCCGCCGCGACCCCCCACCAGCCGCGTGAGCGAATACGTGTCGGAGTGGGGGCGGTGCGGGTGATCGTCGGCGCGGTCACAGTAATCCCTTCAGTTCCAGCTGGTGCACCCCGCTCAGATGCGCGACGAGCTCCGTCGCGAAGGCCTCGGTGTCGCCTGCTTCGATATGGTCGGCCAGTCGCACATGCTGGTCGATGATCTGTTCGACATCGATCGAGCGCCGGTGCAGCGCGGCGCTGTTCATCCGGCGCTGCCGTTCCCGCAGCGAATCGTAGAAACCGGTGAGCAGCGGATTGTCCGCGGCGACCACGTAGGTGCGGTGAAAATCGGTGTCCACCACCGCGAACTGCTCGTAGTCGGCGGTTCGGGCCAGGTCGCGCTGTCGGTGCAGCGATTCCCTCAGGATCGGAACCACCTCGGCGCGAGTGCTTTCGTTCAATGCGCGGACGGCGGCGGTTTCCACGACATAGCGGGCGTGCACCACATGCTCGGCCTCACGGGCCGGGATCGGTGTCACCAGTGCGCCCCGCTTCGGGTAGAGCTTCATCCAGCCTTCGGTCTCCAGGCGGAGAAACGCCTCCCGAACAGGGGTGCGCGAGGTGCCGAGCTCGGCGGCGACCTCTCCTTCGCTGATGAGTTCTCCACCCGGCAGCGCCCCGCTCAGAATGCGTTCCTTGACCTCGCGGTAGGCCAATTCAGCGGATGAATACTTCTTAGGCACAAGATGTATATTACAGGTTGTCGATAGTCCGAGAATGAGGGCCGCCGACCGATGAGGTGGCGTACTCGACTGTCGCGTGTGGTCGGCGGGTGCGCGGAACCATCGAGGTCGTGACGTACCGACTTCGCGACACCGCTGCCCCCCGGAAACGTCGCGGAAGAAGTCGCCGCGATGATGACACGGCGGGCGAACTTCTCGTGCCGATCAACGGGTTGCCGGGCTCGGACAAGACGATGCCGGGTCGGAGGCTCGCTCCGACGGTGAACGCCCGGCTGCTATCCGGGGACGCGGTAGAAGAAGCGCCGGCCGGTTGCATCGGTGACGCCGAACGAGTACCTGCTCTGGGTGGAATCGCGATGGATGAGGTCTGGGCATTGGCGCAAGCAACACCCACGACCGCGGTCATCGACTCCTGGTGGTTCAAACCACGCGACCTGTTGTTCGCGAGAACCGGGATTCGGACCGTCGGCGCCGACCGACTCACGGAAATCCGGTGCGATGCCGGTCGGTTCTCGCTTCCGGGTCACATCGAGCAGCGGATACCGTGATAACGGATCCGTTTGTCGAGGGGATGGCAATTGTTCAGCGTTCGATCCAGGAAGCGGCGGCCAGGGCGGTGGCGTCGCTGTCGGATAGATCGATATCGAACACATCGTTCAGGATCTTGGGGAGTTCGCCCGGTTCCACCTCACGGGTCTCCCAGGAGCCGTCGGCGTGCTCGACCGTCCAGGCGAGGCCGTCGAGCACATGATGGGTTTCGGGATGGAAGCGCTGGACGAACGGGCGCACGGTGAACGGAGAACGGGGCGAGGTCGATACGAAGTGGTTGCCCACCGCGTAGTCGGTGCGGTATTGCGGTTCCTCGGTGAAGGTGTAGCGGTCGATCCAGCCGTCCCGGCCGAATTGGTACAGCGTCCACACCGGCCGGCCGAGTGGCCCTTCGGCGTGTTCCAATCGGAATCGCCAAGCGCCCAGGGAGAATTCGCCGCGACCCGATACCAGCTCGTACGGTTCCAGCGGGCCTCGGCCGAAGCCGACATCACACAGCCACGCCCGATGGTCGTCGCGGGTGGTCACCCGCAGTAGCGCGTGGGTGGCCGGACGTAGCCCCGCGCCGGCGCCCATGGTGACCCGGCCGCTGAGACCGGTGATACCGAATCCGAGTCGCTCGAGTGCGGCGGCGAACAGGGTGGTGTTCTCGTAGCAGTAGCCGCCGCGGCGGCGTCTCACCAGCTTGTCCTGCAGTGTCTCCAGGTCCAGCGGGATACCGCGGCCGAGGATGATCTCCAGGTTCTCGAACGGGATCGAGGTGGTGTGCAGGTACACCAGCCGCCGCAGGGTGGCCAGGGTAGGGGCGCGTTCTCCGTCGAACCCGATTCGTGCGAGGTAGGCGTCCAGATCCAGGTCGGCGCCGTTCCAGCGGTAGGACGGGTCGGTCGGCTCGGTCATCGTGTCTCGCTCTCGTCGCAGTGCTCCCTGTGGTGAACAGCTCCCGAGTGCGGACTTGTTCCCGTTCCGGCCTGTCTCTCGATGGTCGGCGCGGGTGAGGTGACCGTCGACCTGATCCCGCCCTACCGGTGCACGCGCTTCGAGCGGTGGGATGGAGGTCGGTCCTCGAGGTCGGTGACGGGTAGGCCGGCGGCTTTCCACGCCTGGAAGCCGCCTTCGACGTCGGTGGCCCCGGTGAGTCCGATGCGTTGCAGGGAAGCGGCGGACAGACTGGAGGCCATGCCGTGGTTGCACAGCACGACGATCGTGTCGTCGGGTCGGGGGACCGGTGGGAGCTCGGCTGCCTCCTCGGGGGTGAACAAGGGTCGGTGGGTGGGATCGAGGAAAACTTCGACGGCATTGCGGGGTACCCGGTAGGCGCCGGGGATTATGCCGTCGGCGGCTTGTTCTTCGCTGGTGCGGGTGTCTATGAACAGCACACCTCGCTTCAGTGCCTCGGCGGCCTGGTGTGGGGTGAGCCGGTCGAGGCGGGACTGGGCGTCGTGGATGATTTCCAGGCTGCGGCTGGTAGGGGTGTCGGTCACGGTTCCTCCGATGGAGTGAGGTTGTCGGTGGGGCCGCCGGTGGAGGCGGTGAAACGGTCGGTGAACAGGTAGCGGGGACGGAGCCCGGCGCGAACGAGTCGGTCGGCGACGATGTCGACGAAACGGTCGGGTCCGCACAGATATGCCTCGGCGCGGCGCAGCGGGATCGTGGTGGTATCGATCCAGCCGCCGACCAGGTCGGCGCCACGAGTGGCTTCCCCCTGTGCGCGAGGGGTGAGCGGGTGGTAGTGGAAACGGTCGTCGGTAGCGGCGAGGGCGGTGAACTCGTCGCCGAAGGCGAGGTCGGCCGGGGTGCGGGCGGTGTGGATCAGGTCGACGGGCGTGTGCAGGCGTCG
The DNA here is from genome assembly GCF_000308675.1 of Nocardia paucivorans NBRC 100373. Lineage (GTDB taxonomy): Bacteria > Actinomycetota > Actinomycetes > Mycobacteriales > Mycobacteriaceae > Nocardia > Nocardia paucivorans. Next base: position 198,584 of record NZ_BAGE01000030.1, read on the forward strand.
ACCGAGGGCGTCGTGGATCATGGCGCGGAGCGGACCGATACCGGCGCCGCCGCCGATGAACAGTTTGTGTCGATGGGAGCTGCGCACGGTGAAGGTGCCGAATGGGCCGCGGCAGCGGATCGTGTCTCCGGGGGCGAGCTCGTCGAGGGCGGTGGAGAATGCACCGCCGGGCACGGTACGGATCAGCAGGTCCATGGTGGCGGTGCCGGGCGGTGAGGCCGGCGAGTAGGCGCGCCATCCGGTGCGGTCGGGTAATTGCAGGTGCAGAAACTGTCCCGGCTCGAGCTGCCAGGGCGGCGGTGGGGTGGCCAGCCGCAGCAGACGCAGGCCATCGCCGACCTCGGCGACGGTGCGAATGGTGGTGGTGACGTCGTGAATGGTGGTGGAGCGGAATTCCTCTTCGGTGAGCCCTCCGGCGGTGATATCGATCGCGGCGGTGTCGCCGGACAGTCGCGTCGAGCACAGCAGAATCTGACCATGTGCGCGGGCTCGGCTGTCGAGGGTGGTGAGGGTGTCGGGCTGCTGGTGCACCTGTCCGGCGACGACCCGGGCGGCGCAGGTTCCGCAGCCACCGTGATTGCAGCCGAAGGGCACCCAGTGCCCGGCGCGGAGGATGGCGTCGAGCAGGCGTTCACCGGCGGCCACGGGCACCGCCACCCCGAAAGGTTCGACGGTGAGGGTGCCCGCGGGCGCAGTGGGGTTCGGATCGTTCATCAGGCCAGGGGATCTTCGATGGTGACGTCGAGCGCGCGGATGTCGTCGAGAGTCCACAGTCGATCGGAGCGCAGGTGGGGCTGGGCGATGAGGGTGCGCCCATCCGGACGTAGGAAACCCAGGTCCTGTACGACCTCGGCGAGGTTCCAACCGTGGTAGCGGCTCCAGAAGGTACCGAAAGCGGTGTAGGAGATCGGGTTCCAGTCGAAGTTGATCTGGCAGCCTTCGCTGCACAACGCGTATTTGCGGCCGGCGAACTCGACGATGCGGGTCTCCGGTGCCTCGAAGCGGGGGATGATGCACGGCAGCTGGCACACCTGGCAGAACGGCGGCAATGCGGGTAGTTCCTGCAACAGCAGCCGGCCGCCGGCCGGATCGGACAGGGCCGCGTAGGCCTCCCACAGCGGCTGGTAGATCGCCGACCAGCCGGGGTAGTTGTCCTCGAACCAGGCGAAGTCGGTTTCGTCGAGCGGGTCGGTGCGGAAGAAGTTCAACGGCCACAGCGCGGCCAATCCGATCGCCACGGCATGGTGCTGGGATTCCAGGCCGCGGGCGACATCGGTCAGGCGGGCGGGTTCCGACAGTCCGAAGGGGCCGAAGCGACGCGAGAACGAGCCGATGAAGTCGTCGACCACCCATTCCTCCCACGCATCGCGATAGGCCCAGGGGCGTTGGCGCACATAGTATTCGGCCACTACACCGACCAGAGTGTCCGCGCCTTGATGCTGATGCCAGAACGCGCGGTCCAACGATCCCTGAACCAGCGGAATGTTGTCGGGTATCTCGGCGACCGCGCGGAGGGTGCCGTGTCCATTGGCCATATGGCGGACCTCGTCGGATTGGATCGACAGATATGCCGTGGCGTAGGCGTCGTCGCCGTTGGCCGACGCGATCTGCGGCAGGGCGACGGTGAGCGGGTTGGTGTAAGCGGTTTCGAGGACCACATTGAGCGCGATCACGGCGTCGATGGGGTCGTTGACCGAGTTCGGCGCATACGCCGCGCGGGCGACCTGACCGACCGGGTGCCGGGACAGGGCGCGTGAGCCGAAATCCAGGCCCGCGGGTTCGGCGGCAGTGGCCAGATAGTGGCGGCGTAGCGCGCCGACCAGTTGCAGGTGTCGGGATTCGTCGAGTGCCTGGGCGGCGTAGCCCTGCTGTAGTTCGGGGTTGTCGATCGAGGAGATCAGCAGCCCGGCACCCTTCATCGCCTGGTATTCGGCTTCGGCGGTGGCCGGTAACGCCAGTTTCAGACCCTCGATCCAGCGGGGTTCGACCCGGTCACCGGCCATGGCCGCGGCGGTGTCGAGCGCTTTGTGTACGCGTAGATCCTTTTCGACCTCCATGCGCGCGTAATCACGCCACAACAGCTTGAAGGGGTCGCGGCCGCGTTCGGGAACCCGGTAGCGGGTCGGGAACACCGCCGCCGGTGGTGCGCTGGTCGGCGTCCAGGTGTAGTTCTTGGCGATCTCGTGGACACGGGTGGGGTCGGTCATCGGCTGTTCTTCTCCGGTTCGGATACTGCTGTGAGGTTTTCGGCGCGCAGGATCAGTCGCCCACTGCCGGGGCCGCTGCCGCGCTGCGGATCGATCTCGCCGAAATAGCTGGCCACCACGATCAGCACGTCTTCGATGGTCAGGGCGCGGCCCAGTCGCTCGGACAGATCGGCGAGGTCGATCACGATCTCCTCGGCCGCGGCGGCCTTGAGATACACACCTCGGTCGGCGATCTCCACCTGCGGTTGGGTGCGGAGCAGCTGATCCCGGATCGCGGCGGCCTCCTCACCGCGAATCAGGCTGATACCCACCCCATGTCGAGCGGAGGTGGCCGGGCTCGTACGGGTGCTCATCGCAGACCTCCCACCGTGAGGCGCGAATTCCAGCGTCCCCCGACCGCGGCGTGATATTCGCTCACCACCGTCGCCCATGCCGCCGCTGCCTCGATCGGCCGGCCCGGCGCGTTGGCCGGTAGTGGTGCCAACGCCTCGGCTGCGGCCAGGGCGTGCGTTTCCCACCGGTGTGCCCATTCGGTGATCACGGCCGCGTTGGCGGCACCATGTGCGGGATCGGCGAGCAGATGGTCCACCAGCGACAATGTCCAGGTCTGGGAGCGTGCGGTGTCGGCGCGCCAGGCCTGCACCAGTACCGGGGTGTAGGCGTCGCGGTTGGCCTCCGCCGCCACCACCAGATACTGCTCCCGCAGATAGCGTCCGATCAGCGGATCGATGATCAGGTTCGCGGCCACCACGGCCTCCACCCAGTCCTCGGTCGCCAGCAGCGCCTCCACCGCCGACCGCAACGGCTGCCACCGCGCATCGGTGAACCACACCTGGTGTACGTCGGCGAAAATATCGGGTGCCCCCGCGGATTCGACCTCCGCGCGCAATGCGGCCACATGTTCGACATGGCGCAATTTGTCGGCCGCCTCGAATACCAGCGGCAAGGTCACCGTGTCCGACAACGCCAGCCGCTGCGCCCGGCTGAGCACCCGAAACAGGGCCCGATCGGTGAACGGCAGTATCACCAGATCCCGGCCGATGCCCTCGACCAGCCAATCCGGTTCCACGACGTCCAACGCTCCGTCGCCGCCCAGTAGCGCGATCGCCGCTGCCAGCTTCGACTCCGTTTCGTGTACCGCGGCGACCCACCGCACATAGATGGACTGGTTCGGGTCTCGGAACCCGTACCAGTCGTCGGCGGCCACTGCGGTCGAGTCCGTCGACAGCGGTGCGCTGCCGTCGGGGAAATGCAGCGGCCAGCCCTGCACCGCATCGGTGCCCGGGCCGATTTGTTGCCGGACCGTCAAGTCCTCGTACTCGGTGGATATTGCGGTCATGAGCACCTGTCTTCGTTCATGCGAGGAATGGTCTGTTCCCTCAGCACAACCGAAGCCGAGCAGCGCCGATAGTTTAAAATCAGAACTGTTCCAGTTCTGGATCGCAACCTTCTCGGCTCGTAGTTTGTGCGGTTATGTCTGCACCCGCCGAGTACTGTCCGGTTTCGATCGGCGCCGGCCTGTTGGCCGATCGCTGGAGCCTGTTGATCGTTCGAGAGATCATGGTCGGCTCACACCGGTTCAATGCCATCCTGCGCGGGCTGCCCGGCCTGTCGCGTAGTCTGCTCGCCTCTCGACTCCGGCACCTCGAACGGCACGGGGTCGTCACTCGCATCCCCGGAGTCACCGGCCGCTCCCACGAATACCGGCTCACCGAATCCGGCGAGGACCTGCGCGAACTCATCTACGCCCTCGGGCGCTGGACCGTCCGCTGGTGGTTTCCCGAACCGCGTCCCGATCAGGTCGACAACGCATTGCTGTTGTGGCGTATCCGCGCCGGGATCCGCCCCGGAATCCCCAACGGTCGCATCACCATCCGATTCGATTTCACCGATGGCGAGGTTCGCCGCGGTTGGATCGTGGCCACCACCGCCGAAACCTCACTGTGTCTGCACGACCCGGGTTTCGACCCCGACCTCATCGTCACCGGTAGTGGCCATACCTGGCACAAGATCTGGTACGGCCATCAACCTCTCACCCAGGCCCTCACCGCCGGGGCCATCACCCTCACCGGCCCCACCAAACTCACCCGGGCCTTTCCCAAATGGTTCGCTCTCAGCCCCTTTGCCCCCGATACCGCCGCTCGGCATCGGACCTGAGCAATGCCGGTCCCCGGGTGCATCCCGAAACCGGACCGGATGCCCCGGCAGTGAATCGATCCCTGCCGGAAACTGCTTGCCCTGCCGGAAGCTGCTTGCGAGTTCGCCCTGTCGATCACGGGGTGAGCGCGGTCCGTGGCACGGCCGGCGCCGGGGCGAACCGCATGGTGGTGCGGGCGTTGTCGTGGGCCTTGCGCAAATCCTCCGTATCGCGGCCGGGGCGGTGACCTCGGCGCCTTGTCACGGGTGTGCGGTGGCGGGGCCCCGCAGTGCGGCGTCGTATTCCCGACGTGCCCGCTCCACCTTCGGCAGGTTCTCGCTCCACTCCGCGACCGCGGCGAATACGGGGGCCAGGCTGCGCCCGAGTTCGGTGATCTCGTATTCCACCCGCGGTGGCACCTCTCGGTGATAGTTGCGCACGACCAGTCCGTCGCGTTCCAGTTGGCGCAGTCGCTGGGTGAGCACCTTGGGGGTGATGCTGCCGATTCGGTGCTCGAGTTCGACGAAACGCTGTCGGCCGTATTCGTTCAGGGCCCACAGGATGGGGGTGGTCCATCGGCTGAAGATGAGGTCCACCACCGGTGCGATGGGACAGGCGGTTTCCGGGGTGGCGTCGGTGTTCTGGATCACATTGTCGTCTTTCGCCGTTACTTTCCTCTAGGTATGTACTATCTCCAGGATAGTAGCGTCTTCGCATCCAGACAGGATTTCGAAGACGGAGTGGCACATGATCGTGGTAACCGGAGCGACCGGAAATGTGGGGCGGCCCTTGGTGCAGGCGCTGGTCGCCGCGGGGGAGCAGGTGACGGCGGTATCGCGGACGGCATCGCCGGGCGTCGACCCCGACGGCGTGCGTCGGGTGCGGGCGGACCTGGTCGAACCGGAGGGGTGGAAGTCCGTACTGGACGGCGCGAAGGCGTTGTTCCTGTTGACGTCCGGAGATTTCAGCGGTGCGGGTGGTGACCTGTCCGGCGTATTGGACCTGGCACGTGATCGGGCGGTTGCACGGGTTGTCCTGCTGTCATCGCAGGGTGTGGGAACCGGACGGCATCCGGGCGACTACGAACAGGCCGTGCAGAACTCCGGTCTGCCGTGGACGATATTGCGGCCGGGCGCATTTCACTCGAATGCCCTCATGTGGGCGGAGGCGGTCCGTGTACAGCGCGCCATCGCCGCACCTTTCGGTGATATCGCGCTTCCGGCGATAGATCCCGCCGATATCGCCGAGGTGGCGGCAGTGGCGCTGACCGCGTCCGGACACGAGGGGGCAACCTATGAACTCACCGGACCCGAGGCGATCTCGCCGCGGCAACAGGCCGCTGTACTCGCGGAGGTGCTGGGTGAACCCATCCGGTTCGTGGAGCTGAGTCGGGCGCAGGCGCGAGCGCACATGATCCGCACCATGCCCGAAGCCGTGGTGGAGGCCACCTTGGACATTCTCGGCGCGCCCACGGAGCGTGAGCGGCGGGTGAGTCCGGATGTGGAGCGGGTGTTGGGTCGTTCGGCGCGGCCGTTCGCGGAATGGGCGCGCCGAGGTATCGCCGCGTTCCGTTGACCGTTGTCGAGGTGGTGGCCCGGATGCGGCGGGGATCGGATCGTCGTCCGCCGTGTCCGCCCGGTTGCCGCCTCCGGGCGCTGTCGGTCGGTTCGTCGGCCGCGGAATCGGGTGGGGCGAGAGCCCGCCGATTAAAGTAGAACGTGTTATAGTTTTCGCGGTTTGCGAGCTTCGGCGGGACCGTTCGCGGATCGCGGATCGTAATGGGCGGTCGCGCCGCTCTCGATCCGATCGACGGCTTCACCGGGGCCTGGTCAACTCGCCGGCCCGTTCCCGTGACGCGGCCCGAAAGGACGACGATGAACACTGAACCGCACGTCGACGACACCGCTTTGCTGCACCGTGAACCCTTGGCGGTGGAACTGCTCGCCAAGGCGCTCGAGCGTTACTCCGAGCGCACCGCGGTGCATATCGGTGACAGCACCCTGACCTATCGCGACGTGCGGGATCAGATCAGCCGGTTCGCGCAGGCCCTGGCCTCGCTGGGGCTGGGGGTCGGCTCGCCGGTGGCGGTGCTGTCGGCGAACCGGCCGGAGGTGCTGTTCGCGCAGGGCGCCAACAATGTGACCGGCACCCGCGCCATGGCGCTGCACCCGATGGGATCGCTGGACGACCACGCATACGTATTGCAGGACGCGGGTGTGGAGACGCTGATCTTCGATCCGACCGGGTTCGCCGAGCGCGCCGCGCAACTGCGGGAGAAGGTGCCGGGCCTGCGGAACCTGTTGTCGTTCGGCCCCGCCGATGTGGGCACCGATCTGATCGAACTGGCTTCCGGATTCGAACCCGCCCCGCTACAGGCGCCGCTGGTCGATCCCGACGCGACCATGAGCCTGGCCTATACCGGCGGCACCACCGGCAAACCCAAGGGCGTGGAGATGAGCTATCGCGGCAGTGCCGCGATGCTGCGCATCCAGATGACCGAATGGGAGTGGCCGGACGAGGTGCGGTTCCTGGTGTGCACACCGCTCAGCCACGCCGGCGCCGCCTTCTGGAACCCCACCGCCCAACAAGGCGGATCGATCGTGGTGCTGCCCTACTTCCAGCCGACCAAGGTGCTCGAGGCGATCGAGAAGTACAAGATCACCGCGACCATGCTGGTCCCGACCATGCTGTACGCCCTGCTCGATAGCCCCGACCTGGACAAATACGATCTGTCCAGCCTGCAAACCGTCTTCTATGGGGCCTCCGCGATCTCCCCGACCCGCCTCGCCGAGGCCATCCGGAAGTTCGGCCCGATCTTCTTCCAGTTCTACGGCCAGGCCGAAAGCCCCATGACCATCTCGGTGCTGCGCAAGGCCGAACACGACCTGAACAAACCGGAACGTCTGGCCAGCTGTGGTCGACCGGTGCCGTGGTTGAATGTGGCGCTGCTCGACGAGAAGGGCAACGAGGTGCCGCAGGGGGAGCCGGGCGAGGTGTGTGTGCGGGGGCCGCTGGTGATGAACGGCTACCTGAACAAACCGGAACAGACCGCCGAGGCCACCGAATTCGGTTGGTTGCACACCGGGGATATAGCGCGGCAGGACGAGGAGGGCTTCCTCTATATCGTCGACCGCAAGAAGGACATGATCGTCTCCGGTGGTTTCAATGTGTATCCGCGCGAGGTGGAGGATGTGCTGTCGGCGCATCCGGCGGTGAGCGCGGCCGCGGTGATCGGTGTGCCGGACGAGAAATGGGGCGAGGCCGTCAAGGCGGTGGTGGTGCCTCGCACCGGGCAGACGGTATCGGCCGAGGAATTGCAGGCTCTGGTCAAGGAACGCAAGGGCGCGGTGTACACGCCGAAAACAATCGACTTCGCCGACAGCATTCCGCTCAGCGCGCTCGGCAAACCCGATAAGAAGGCACTGCGGGCCAAATACTGGACCGCAAGCGAGCGGCAGGTGAACTGAGGGGTGGCCGGTTGGTCACCGTTCGTAGATATCGCGGTGGTGACCTGCGGTGATGACAAGGAAGACCAGTTTTCCGTCGTCGACCTCGTACACGAGACGGTAGTTGCCTACCCGAAGTCGGAAGCCCGATCGACCGGTGAGTGCCTTGACGTCTACTCCGTCACGGCGGTATGGGTCGTCACCCAAGAGAGTGAGCGTGAGACGGATAGCGTCCTCCCACTCCTCGAGTTCGGCAAGCATGAACAATGGAATGACCGCGGCCGCCGGTTCGCCTTCACGGGTGATGATGGTGATATGGCCATCGTGGGCTGCGGCGTTGACCACGGCCGGTAACTGTGTACGAGCTTCACGGATGCCCAGCCGATCGTCCATACCGGATGGATACACGCTTTCGGGTACACGTCCTCGGTGGTAATGGTTCGGCTTCGCGGGTCAGCGGTCCGGGGGACCCGCGAGGATGGCGGTGACGGTGTCTACGAGCTCCGGCCCGATTTCCTCGGGGGACAGGCGAGTTCCGCTGAGGGCCAGCATGCCGCGTAGCCGGTCCGGATCCCCGAGGGTCTGGAAGGTGAGGCTCATGGCCTGGGTGAGTCGGAAGCGGATGGTGCGGGGGGATGCGACCGGATCGATGCGGGCGAGCAGAGCGGTGAAACGGCGCGCCTGGGGAGCGAAACCCTCGGTGAGTCGGAGGAGGGCCGGGTGGTTGCTGTTCATGATCCCGGCGACAATGGTGATCCACGCGGTGCCGCCCGCCGCGGCGAGTTCGGCGACCGGGCGGACGAACGCCTCGGCAAGGGCACGGGCGGTGGGGGTTTCGGATTTCTCCACCGCGTCCAGCAATTCGTCGCGGCGGGTGTGGATCTGGTCGCTGCGCCGGCTGATCAGGGCCTCGACCAGGGCGTCCTTGGAGCCGAAGTGATAGTGCACCGACGCGACATTGGTCCCGGCCTCCGCCATGACGGCCCGCAGCGATACCGCGTCGATACCGCGTTCGGCGAACAGTTTCTCCGCCGCCGACAGCAATCGCTGTTCGGTGGGCAGCGGCGCGACCGGTGGGGTGTCGTCCTCCGCCGTGGACCGCTGCCTACCGGATGTCATGCCCGAAACTCTATGCGGCCGTTTCCGGCGCCCCGTACACGGTGACCACGCAGGCGCCGCCGAGACCGAGATTGTGCGCCAAGGCCAGTCGGGCGCCGTCCACCTGACGTGGCCCCGCCTCGCCGCGCACCTGCGTCACCAGTTCCGCACACTGCGCCAAACCGGTGGCGCCCAAGGGGTGGCCCTTGGAGATGAGACCGCCGGACGGGTTGACCACCCAGCGTCCGCCGTAGGTGGTGGCGCCGGAATCGATCAGTGCCCCGGATTCACCCGGCCCACACAGGCCGAGCGCTTCATAGGTGAGCAGTTCGTTGATCGAGAAACAGTCGTGCACCTCGAGCACATCGATATCGTCGATGCCCACCCCGGCCGCCTCGAGCGCGCGTCGTCCCGCGATACGTGTCATGGGCGCGCCCACCACATCGATCATCGACCCGGATTCGAACGAGGAGGCGTCGTCGGTGACCAGTTCCTGAGCCAGAATCGGCACCGCCCGCCCGGACAGGCCGTGTTCACGCACGAACCGTTCGCTCACCAGCACCGCCGCGCCCGCCCCGTCGGACATGGGGGAGCACTGGGACCGGGTCAGCGGTTCGTGCACCATCCGATCGCCGAGCACTTCGTCCAGAGTGTAGGGATTCTGGAACTGCGCCTTGGGATTTCGGGTCGAGTGTTCATGATTCTTCACCGCCACCCCGGCGAGTTGTTCGCGGGTGGTGCCGTAGCGCTTCATGTGCTCCACGGCGGCCGCGGCGAAGAATTGCGCGGTCATCGGCGCATTGCCCAGGGCGGTGGCGGCGGTCAGGGCCGAGATGTGCCGGTCGACGGTGGTGACCTTCGGAACGCTGCCGTTACCGGCCATCGACTCCTTGGTCATCTGCTCGAAGCCGACCGCCAGGGCGATATCCACCAGGCCCGCCTGCACCCATTCCCGGGCCAGGGAGAGCGCGGTGGATCCGGTGGCGCAGTTGTTGTTGACATTGACCATGGGGATACCGGTGAGCCCGATATCGTAGAGCGCCCGCTGTCCGGCGGTGGACGGCTGGAAGACATAGCCGATGGCGGCGCGCTGCACCCGGTCGTAGCCGATTCCGGCATCGGTCAATGCCTGTTCCACGGCCTCGGCGACCATTTCCGGGTAGGTCCAGTCCCGGCTGGTGATCTTCTCGAATTTCGTCATACCGACACCGGCGACGAATACCCGTTCGCTCACTGCAACTCCTCGTTTCCATCTGGTGTGCCGCGCCGGGCTCACCGGTCGGGCGGTATCGCGGATATCGGCGGTTTCAGGAATCCGGCGGTTCGGAGCCGACCACCCACAGCGCGTGGAACTGTGAGGCGCCGCCCATGGCGTGGCCGATGGCCCGACGGGCCCCATCCACCTGGTGCGCGCCCGCGGTACCGCGCACCTGCAATGCCGCCTCGGCGAACCGCAACAACCCGGTCGCGCCCGTCGGGTTCCCCGACAACACACCCCCGGACGGATTCACCGGCAGATCCCCGTCGAATGCGGTGCGTCCCGCATCGACCAACCGCCATCCTTCGTTCGGTTCGGCCAGTCCGATGTTCTCCAACCACATCGGCTCGTACCAGCTGTAGGGGATATAGAGCTCGGCGGTATCGATCTCCCGCGCCGGATCGGTGATCCCGGCCTGCCGATAGGCCTCGGCCGCGCACTGCCGGCCCGCCTCCGGATTCACCTCGTCGCGTCCGGCGAAATGCCCGGTTTCGGTGCGCCACGCCATGCCGTGGATCCATGCGGGCGGTCGGGGGGCGTGTTCCGCATCGGCCGCCCCGGCGATCACCACCGCGCACGAACCATCCGACGACGGGCACGATTCCAGATAGCGGATCGGATCCCACAGCATGCGGGAGTTCCGCACCTCTTCGATGGTGATATCCGGCCGTTGGATATGCGCGTACGGATTGCGGGTCGCATTGAGCCGATGATTCACCGCCACCTGCCATCCGATATGTTCCGGCGCACCCGAGCGGCGGATGTATTCCCGGATGACCGGCGCGAAATGCGCGCCCGCCCCGGCTCCCAGCTGTGCGCTGAACGGCATCCCACGCGACAGCGCCCAGGTGAAATCCCCTTCGGACTCCTTGGAATACGCCACCACCAACACCCGGCGAGCCAGCCCGGCCCGCACCAGGTGCGCGCCGTAGATCGCGGCGTGCCCGCCGACGCTGCCGCCGGTGAACACCCGGGTCACCGGCAGGCCGCGCGCGCCCATGGCATCGGCCAGATACAGCTCCGGGTTCATCACCCCGTCGAACAGATCGGGGGTTTTGGACAGGACCACGGCATCGATATCACCGAAATCCAATTCGGCATCGGCCATTGCCGCGTCGACCGCCTCGCGCACCAGCGCGCCAATGGTGACCTTCCGCTTCTTGGCCTGAACACTCTGTCCGATGCCGACAACCGCGAGTTTCACCGGTCTGCCTCCATCAGGCAGATCAGGTTCTGCTGTAGGGCCGGCCCGCCGGTGGCGTGGGCGAGGGTCCGGTCGGCGTGGCCGGTGAGAATATGTCGGGCCGCTTCGCCGATGCGGATCAGGCCGGTGGCGGTGGTGGGACGGGCGGTCAGCGGTCCGCCGCCGGGGTTGATCTCGGCGTCGGACAGGCCGAGCAGATCGACCAGCAGTGGTTCCTGATAGCTGTATTCGGTGTGCAGCTCGGCCACATCCACCGCGGTGGGGCCGAAGCCGGCGAGTTCGGCGGCCCGTGCCGCGGCCTGCGGGACCGTATCGGCCCGGGTGAGGTCGCGGGTGCCGGGATAGTGGGAGTCCATCCGGTGGTCGGCACCGCGGATCCAGGCCGGACGTTCGACCAAACGGCGTGCGGTAGCGCCGGCGGCCAACACCACGACCGCGGCGGCGTCCCCGATCGGGCCGCTATCGTGTTCCCGCAGCGGTGATGCCGTGTAGGGGGCGGCCAACAGTTCGTCCGCCGAGAACTCGCCCGACACCACCGCCGCCGGGTTGCCCACCGCCGCCGCCCGACAACGGGACACCACCTGGGCCATTCGCTGCTCGTCCAGCGCGCCGTCGGCAATGAGGGCCTGTGCCTGGAGCGCCGCCAAGGCGTCCCGGTGGGGGCGCAGCGGCGCCAGGTAGTAGGGATCCAGCTGCGTCGCCATCACCTGATCGAGGTCCTGAGCCAACGAGCCCCGGCCGACGCCGTAGGCCACGGCGATATCACCTTCGCCGAGCTGCAACCACGACCACGCCTCGTAGCAGGCCCAGGCCGCGTCCATCTCCACATGCGATTCCGAGATCGGCGGCCAGGCACCGACCGCGTCGAGCGATTCGATATAGGCGAAGGTTCGGCCCTCGTAGAAGTCGTGGCTGCCGGAGGCGTAGAAATCGATCTCGCTTCGGTCGATGCCGACCGTGCCGAGCGCCTCGCGCATAACGGGCAGCAGGATTTCGGCCATATCGTGGGTTCGGTCGGCCGCCGTGCCCGGCGACTGCGCGAACGCCACCACCGCGACATCACGCATCGGCGTCTCCCGGGGGGTCGATCGGGCGGTAGTAGCGGATGCTGTTCATCGACGTATCCAGTTCCTCGTCCGGGCACCAGACCGGCTCCACCCGCATACCGATGCGCACCTCGGCGGGGTCGATCTCCCGGATCAGGTGCATGAGCCGGGTGTCGGCGCCGTCCACCCGGATGTAGGCGACCACGTACGGCGGGTCGAACACCTGCCCGGGGAAGGGGAAGTTCACCGTGCAGAACGTCGATACGGTGCCCACGCCGTCGAGTTCGAACGGTTCGGACAGCTCGACCAGACAGCGGGAGCAGAATCGGGGTGCGGGCAGGTATACGCGCTCGCAGGTTCCGCAGCGGCGGGCGAGCAGTTTTCGTTCCCGCATACCGCGCAGGAACGTCGAACGCCCGATTCCGGCAACGAAGGTGTAGTCCATTGCGAACGGGCTGGTGAACGCTTCGATCGGGGTCGGTGCGTGGCCGCTCATCACGACTCCAGCGGTTCGAAGCAGGCGATATCGCCGATACTGCCCACCCGTTCGGCCCGCCAGCGCGGCCGGACCCGTAGCCCCGCCGCCATCCGCTCGCCGTCGCCGGCGGTGTCGACGGCGTGGAACAGGGCCCCGTCGGCGCCGTCGAGGCGGATCAGGGCCCAGGCGAAGTGGTCGGCGGTGATCTCGTCGCCGGGTCGGGTCGGGACCCAGGTCCAATGCAGTACGGTGCCGGAGCCCGGCAATGGAACGAGTTCACCGGTGGGTCGGGCGGTGTGCGGATCGAATTCCGCCACCGGACACAGCACGGCGCCCGATTCGGTGCGCACACCGTAGAGTCGGCCGTCGCGCAGCCCGCCGAGGAAGGCGCCGATCTTCTCCCCGACGGTGCGGGTGAACGGGAATTCGATGCGATAGGGAGCGCTGAGGCTCTCCGGGGACGTCTGTGCTGTCTCGGCTGTCATGGGGCTCCTGCCGATCGGGTGCCGCGGTCCTCGCCCGGGCCGCGCCACGATCGTGTACCCCGGTTGGGGCCACTGTCAATCACTCGATTGAATCGAGTGATTGAGAAGCCGGTGCATGTGTATCTTGCGGGCGATGAATGTCCGCTTCGTCCGGTGCATTGCGTGCGGGTATGGCGTAAGCTCCGAACAAAGTAGAACCTGTTTCAGTTCCTCGGGTGAGGAGAATTCCATGGCCATCGTTGAACAGCTCGAGCCGACCACCGAGGGGCGGCGCCGACTCGAGCTGCGCAATCCGGCGAACCGTGAGCGCATCGGCGAGATCGAGGTCGGCACCGCCGACGACGTGAAAGCGGCCATCGCCCGTGCCCGCGCCGCGCAACCCGGCTGGGCGGCCCGGCCCGTCGCGGAGCGGGCGGCGATCGTGCGCAAGGCCGTCGAGGTGATGATCGCCCACCGCGACGACATCGTGGCCACCGTGCAGCAGGAAACCGGCAAACCGCGGGTCGAGGCGCTGGCCGTGGAAATCGTGCCGTCCTGCGACTTCCTGAACTATTGGAGCGGTCGGGCGGTCAAGGACCTCTCCGATGAGAAGCGGCGGATGCACGGCTACCTCATGCCGCTCAAGAAGCTGGTGATCAACTACCAGCCCTTGGGTGTGGTCGGCGTGATCACCCCGTGGAACGGCCCCTTCGTCCTGTCGCTCAATCCGGTCGTCCAGGCGCTGTTGGCGGGCAACTCCGTAATACTCAAACCGTCGGAGGTCAGCCCCCGCTCGGGTGAATGGGCGGCGAAAGTGCTGCACGAAGCAGGCGTTCCGCAGGATGTGCTCCAGGTCGTGCACGGTGACGGCGAGACCGGAGCCGCCCTGGTGAACGGCGATATCGACAAGATCTCCTTCACCGGCAGCGTGGGTACCGGTAAGAAGATCGCCGCCGCCTGCGCACAGCGACTCGTCCCGTGCACCCTCGAACTCGGCGGCAAGGATGCCATGATCGTCTGCGCCGACGCCGACCTCGAACGCGCCTCGCTCGGCGCGGTGTATCTGTCCATGTTCAACAGCGGCCAGGTGTGCGTTGGTGTGGAACGCATCTATGTGGTCGACAGCATTGCCGACGAATTCATCGAACAGGTGCGCAAACGGGCGCAGGAGGTGACCTACGGCAACGCCCCCGGCGACGACGTGGGCCCGTTGTTCTGGGACCGGCAACTGGATATCGTCGCCCGCCACGTCGAGGACGCCAAGGCCAAGGGCGCCACCATTCTGGTCGGCGGCGAACCCGATACCGAACGCGGCGTGTTCTTCAAACCGACCGTGGTCGTGGACGTCACCCACGATATGGATCTCATGCGGGAGGAGACCTTCGGTCCGGTGGTCGCCATTATGCGCGTCAAGGACGAGGACGAGGCGATCCGGATGGCCAACGACTGCAAGTACGGGCTCAGTGGCAGCGTGTTCACCAAGGACACCGCCAAGGCCATCCGCATCGCCAAACAGCTGAAAACCGGTTCGGTCGTCCACAACGACGCGTCGGTGATCTACGGCGTGCCGGAGGCCCCGTTCGGGGGACGCAAGGACAGCGGGCTCGGTCAGGTCAACGGTCGGGAGGCATTGCGCGGCTACACCCACCCCCAGCCGATCCTGTTGGACCGGTGGAAGCTGAAGAAGGAACAGATCTGGTACCCGTACGGTCCCGACATCGTCAAGACCATGGAGAAGACGATTCAGACCCTGTTCGGCACCAGGTTCGCCCGGCGGCTGATGCGCTGAGCATCCGCTCCTCGGGGCGGGGCCGGCGGCCCATCGCGTGACGTCGGACTCCGCCCCGTTCCGCCCGGTACGTCGCGGTCATCGCTCGGTCCGGCGGAGTCGTTTCCGTTCCCGTGGCGTTTCACCGATCCGCGGGAGTCGAAGTCGATATGCCTTCGGTCCAGGGGTATTCGTCGTTACCGCGGGTGGATGGAATTACCCATCGTGACGGCCGCCTTCGTTCTGGCGCCGATCGTTCTCATCGTCGCGATCGTCGTCGTCGCGGTGACCACCGTCGACCGGTCGAAGTCACGCCGGCGCGGCCGCCGATATCGAAGCTCCGGTGCGGCGGGTCGGTGGGCCGGTGGCAGTGGGTCGGTGCCGACGGGAGCGGCTTCGATGGTGGTTCGGGCGGTTTCGGCTGCGGTGGAGGAGGCGGCTGCGGTGGCGGTGGCGAGAGGTGGATGGTCGGACGTCCGAGAATTCCGGCCGGTCAATATATTCCGCTTCCGCACAGTGATCGCCTTTGCGGGTTGTGACATGTGAACCATTCATATTTCAGTGGTGCACAACCATTTTCATGCGGCTAATGTTCCCGTGTGATTACCGCCATTGTCGTTGTCGCAATCCTCCTTCTCGTCCCTTCCGTCATACATCTGGCCAGCAGGATTCCCGAAGATGTGAACGAACCGCGTCGGCGTCCCGTGCGGGCGAACCGCCGTCCGACCGGCGTGCGCGGTTGATTCGGATCAGCCTGTAGGCGTCAACACCACCACGGCGATGGGTCGCGTCGTCTTCTTCTGATACTCGCTGTATCGGCCCTGATTCACCTGGTCCACAATGCCCCAGCGGCGCGCGTATTCCGGATCATCGGGCAGGGTCGCCCGTGCACTCACCGGAATCGTGCGCCGCCCAACCTGGATCTCGCATTTCGGCTCGGCCCGCAGATTCGCCAACCACCCCGGAGGGCGCGGCGCCCCTCCGTTCGAGGCCGTCACCAGATAATCCTCCCCATCCCGTGCATATGTGAGTGCCGCGGTCCGTGGACGCCCCGTCTTCCGGCCCACCGTCCGCAACAGTAAGGTCGGATTACCGAAGAGCAACCGGTGCCCCACCAGCCCGCCGCTCTTCTCGTACACCCACTGATGCGCCCGCAACACCCGCACGAACAATCCGGACATCACACCCTCCTCGGCGTCGGCATCGCGGCCCACCCTAATGTGCGACGCGGCCCCACGCCCGTAGGACTCAACTGGCCGTAAACACCTCGACCGGGTACCATCTTGGCCTTGCGGCATCTTGTCGTGGTTGGGGGCGGTAGCTCAGTCGGTTAGAGCCGCGGACTCATAATCCGTTGGTCGTGGGTTCGAGCCCCACCCGCCCCACAAAATCCCTCTCACCAGCGGAAACGCTGAGAGGGTTGCTGTCGGTTGATCTAGAACAACGCTTGTTGAGCTTTAGACTTTGCACGTATCGCCCCAGGGGCCACCTCGGCCTCGAGCGATATCGAGAACGTGCGGAGGGGTTCGTCACCGAGCCATACCGAAAACTGCGGTCGGTCCATCATGGCCGCCCGTTTTCGCGAAGCTCGTCGCCTCGTCATGGTGGCAGGTTTGCCGATGTTTCGTTCAGGGCCTGCCCGACGGGTTCTCCACGCTCGCCCTCGGTGGATCCGGAAGAGCGCTGCCGGAGCGGGAGGAAGTTCGGATAGCGCACCACCAGGGGTGGCTACGGTGCGGCGGTTCGGGTCGGGAGAAATTCCGGCATATCGCCCGAACGGTTCCCGAACTCGAGTTAACTTCGGAGAGAAGGTTTTTCGCGGTGGCCTCAGGGGGTGAGGTGACATGGCCGACGGGAACGGGCAAGAGTGTCCCGGCAAGAAGATGACCGATGCGGTGGCCCCGTACGGAGTTCGCATCGATATCCGCGATCCGGATACCTTCGCCCTGTGGACGTCTCGTCGGGGACTGCGCTGTGAACTGTGTAACGGTCACATGCAGGTCTACCGCCGGGGCAATGGCAACCGATATCTTCGCCACCGGCTGTGCGGTTCGCCCCGGCTCAATCGGCACGAGCGGAACCGTCCGAGGTACTGGTTACGCGATCGGTTTCTGGAATACGGTCTGACCGATGTCGCGGTGCGGCAATACGGCGACAGTCGATACCCGCACGTCAGCGGTACTCGTGGCGAACATCGTTACGCGGTGATGGTCCAATACGATCCGCTGTCCGCCGAGGAGGCGGGGCAACGCACGGATGAGCTCGTCGAAGCGGGATATGACCAAGTTTTGTGGCTGACCCACCACTGTGATGAGGTCGAACACCTACCCTCCCTCGGGATATCCGGGTTCGCTCCGGACGCTGCCGACGACTACCACGCCCACACCGGATTCCTCGTTCGGCGCGCGCACACCCGGGGTCTGGATGTGCAGTGCTGCTCCTTGCGGGAGTTCCTTCGCCGGTGGATCGAGCCCGACACGCTCGCCTGGGCGCATCTCACCCCCGAGACCACAGGATGGGCCGCCGTGACCGACTGGAAGCAAATCACCTTCGAGCACCTTCGCATCATCGAGGAACAGAACGCGCGTATCCGGCAATTGGAGCAGCAGCTCGCCGCTCTGCGGTCGGGACCCGAGGAGGAATCCGACGTCTCCGCCGCCGGTCGGCAAGCGGTCGAGACCGGGGACGCGCGACGTATACCGAGCGAAGTGATCCGTGGGGTGTTCGAGGAGACGGAGGATATGGATCGGGAGCCTCCCGAGGGCCCGGGAAGCGAATCCGACGTGGATCTTCCCGTTGTTGTCCGGGAACCGCGAAACAGCGAGGACCACGGTTCGATCCCGGTCGTCGCGCGCGCGACCGCCACGGGTCGGACGCCCTCGGTCGGGCTGGGCGCCGCCCTGGTCGCTGTCTGTCTGATCCTGATTCTGCTGTCCTGGCTCGGATTCCGTGGATCCGACAAGTCGACGCGAAAGCGATAGGGGTTTTCTCCTTCGAGCCGCGGGCTGTGGTGTATCCGCTGCCGAGGTTCTGTTCGGGTAGGGAGACGGGGAAGGCGCGATCGGGGAAAGTGTCGGGTTCCCGCGTGGTTGTCGTTGCTTCCGGCATGTCCGTTCCGAGGTGACGAATGACGTGTAAAGCCGTGGGCGCCGACGGGTCCGAAGTGGAAGAAGTTGTTCCTTCAGGACTATGGGACGGCGACGGGGGTGAGTATTTCGAAGGGCTCGATGGTGAACAGGTGAATCCACCTCCGATGAACCGGTGTTCGTCAGGTCGTTGCTCATCGGTATGGCCTGGTGGAGATCCCGACATCATTCGGTCGGCCGCGAACGGGCGCACTGTGCCCGCGTAATACGAAGCCGAGGTTCGAGCTATGCGCAGGGCTGATAGCGGTCTTGACAAACCTGTTGATCGAGCCGTCGTTTGACGGTACATTGAGCGGCGTCGAGATTTTCTCGATACCAGGCATATCGAGCCATTGATCGTGCGGATTTCCGATCGAATCGGCGCCCATCGATCGGTGCGCTCGAGACAAGCCGAAAACACAGGCCCACAGGGAGTTTCGATGTCGCAATCCACTGTATCCGTTCGCGCTCGTCGCATGATCGCCGGCCTCGCCGCCGCCGCGGTCGTGTTGGGCCCGGTAATCGCCATCGCGCCCGCCGGTGCAGAGCCGCTGCCGGTCGAGCCGGCGCCCGCCGTTACCGATACCGCACCGAACCAGGCCGTGCACGGTCGGGGTCGCCACGGGTGGGGGCACCACGGATGGGGCCACGGTGGGTGGAACCGCGGTGGCCTCTGGGGCAACCACGGGTGGGGCCACCACCACCACCACGGCTGGGGGCACCCGGGCCGCGGTTGGCTGCCGCGCACCGGAAGTGCGTTCTGATCCGGTGCATTTCTCGTCCCTGTGGTCGGCGTCCCTGTAGGGGCGCCGACGGGGACTTTCGATACCCGACGCCGAGGCGTCATCGACGGGCCGTGGACGGTGAGGAACAACGCGCCGGAGAGCGGGCCGTGGGATCACGGATCTCGAGCCCACTCTCCGCCGGTCGTCGGACCAGAGCTGTTCCATGTTCTCGAAAGCCCCGCTCGCCCGCTGTGGTCGGTGGCGGGCAATTCCGGGATCGAGTTCGTTTGGCCCGATAACGATTTCCGAACTTGCGCCGATAACGGGGGTGTACGTTCTGTTCGGTATGGCCCACGCGGAGGCGGGCCACCCGAAACCCACGCAGTCACCGGCCATGACGACCGCACCGTTCGACCTCATCTGCCCGCTCTGCTTCATTCGTGAATGGATCGAGAGCGGCTTTCGGTCGTAGGCGGGAAACCTTGCGGCCGGCCGAATCGTGGGCGAGTTCTCCTGCCGTTCACAGCTCAGGGTGATTCCGCGAGCGGGCGGCGCAACCATGTGAGCAACGCCTGTGTGACTTCGGTGGGCCGTTGTTCCATGACGTAGTGGTCGGCATCGAGCAGCACCAGTTCCGCGTCGGGGATTCTCGCGGCGAGTTCTCGTGCCGTACGAACCGAGATGCCGGGGTCTCGGGTACCCCAGATCACGGTTGTCGGGCAGGCGACCGCGGGTAGGCCGGCGGCGAGTTCGGGGCGTACCCGCACGCGATAGCCCGACCAGAAGTGGGCATACCAGCGGCGTCCTTCGCGGGTACGCAGCATCGCCAGATAGTCGTCGAGCCGGTCGGAATCGAACGATCCGTTGCGGACGTAGGGGCGCAGACCCCATCGGTGGAGCGCGTGGATGGCGGGCACGGTCAGTAGTGACCGGGTCGGCGCGCACCGGGCGAGTGTGGTGAGGAGCCCGAACAACAGCCGGTACCGGAAGGCGAAGGTGCGGTGGGCCCGGGAATTCAGGATGGCGAAACGCCTGATCCGGTTCGGGTATCGGCGCAACAGGCCCAATCCGAGAAAACCGCCGTAGTCGTGACAGGCCAGGTCCACGCGGTCCAGGCCCAGTGCGTCGAGCATACGAGCGAGGCGTTCGACCTCGCTGTCGTAGTCGCAGCTCAGTCGGGTGTCGCGTTCCGATGCGCCCCAACCGAGCAGATCCGGGACGATGACCCGGCGTAGCTCGGATAGCGGCCCGATCTGGTGTGTCCAGGCGTGATGATCTTCCGGCCAACCATGGAGAAGGACCAGTGGTTCGCCGTGCCCCGCCGTCACATAACGCAATCGGGCACCGTCCACCGTCGCCTCGTGGGTCTCGAACCTTCGGGCGTCGAGGGAAAGAATGTGTTCGATCGTCATCAGCGCCTCCTGTCGGGTGTGGCACCGCGTGCCTCGGGTGCCGGCGCCGGTTTCCCGCCGGCCGCTACCGGTATGGTCGGTCCTGTGACGCGGTCGGCACTTCCGGAAACGTGCGGTGTGAGTACGGGGGCCGCACGGTTGTGGGTGCGGCTCGGACACGCGGTATATCTGGGGCCGAGTCCTCGATTGGCGCCGCACTCCACCGCCATCGCCTCGCTCGGTGTCGGTGTGGACGCGCCGTTTCGGGTGCGGGTTGCCGACCATGGGGATATCCTCGCGCGCAGTTTTCTGTTCCGGGCCCGGGTCGCCCATCACGTGGTCGACAGCGATGGTCGAATGTTGTACTGCTTCTTCGACCCGACCTCCGCACGTATTGCGCGCTGCCTGGGTGGGATGACGGGCACGGTCGGCGGCTACCCGACGGATCATCGGCACGAAGCCGAGTTGATCGAGTTGTGCCGACGGGACGAGATCGATATCGACCGCGTGCTCGAGTTGGTCGGCGCGCCGTTACCGGTGATCAGGGATGCGCGTATCGCGGCCGTCGCGGAGCGCATTCGCAGCGATCCCGCCCGGCCGCAGCGCGCGGCCGAGCAGGCCGGTGCGGTCGGGTTGTCCACCTCGTACTTCCTTCGGACCTTCGCCGAGCAGACCGGAACCAGTTTCCGCCGTTACGTGCAGTGGGCACGTATGTTGCGGGTCGCCACGGCCTATGCCGCCGGCCACGATATGACCCGCGCCGCGGTCGACGCCGGTTTCGCCTCACCGTCGCATTTCAGCGACACCTTCCGCGCCATGTTCGGGCTCACGCCGTCCGCTTTTCTCGGACTCGGGGGTGCGCTGCGGATCATCGAACGATGAACCCGCCGTGGCCATCGGTGGGTCCGCGCCGCTCGCGGTCCGCGTGAATGTCGGTGCCCGTTGCTAGCTTTCGCGTGAAAGCGCAACAACGACGAGCGGGACCGGATATGACCATTGCGACCACGACCTATCTCGAGCTGTCGGAAGAAGGGGGATCGGCGCACAAGTTCTACGAGGTCGTCGTGGACGGTACAGCGGTCACGATCCGATACGGGCGGATCGGTGATCGGGGACAGACCAAGACCAGCTCCTTCGCCACACCGGAGAAGGCGCGGGCGGCGGCGCAGAAGAAGATCGGCGAGAAGCTGCGCAAGGGCTACGCGCCCGCGGTGAGGGGGGCGCGGGCGGCGCGTCCGGTCACTCGGCGCACGATCACCAGCAGCCGCTCCACCGCCCGTTCGGCGCCCGTGCTGTGGACCTTCGATTCGGGCGCGGCAGCATTCGGAATCTTCATCGATGCCGACCGCTGCTGGGTGGGCAACGAGAACGGCGATGTCTTCACCCTGACTCCCACCGGCGAGGTCACCGGCCGTTTCCGACTGCCGGACGCGGTGAAGTGCATTGTCGCCGACGATTTCTGGATCTACGCCGGATGCGACGACGGTCGCGTCTACGACCTGTCGGGCAAGGTGCCGCGGGCGGCCTACGATATCGCCGCCGACGTGGATATCTACTGGCTCGACATCCACGACGGGATACTCGGTGTCTCCGACCGGGAGGGCGGGCTCACCGTGATCGATCACGAGGAGGAATCCCTGTGGACCCGGCGCAGCGACGGTAACGGGGGTTGGATGGTGCGTATCGATACCGATCGGGTGTATCACGGCCACTCCGGTGGAGTCACCGCCTACGATCTGGCCACCGGTAACCACCGGTGGCACCGGGGTACCGGTGGGGCCGTGCTCTTCGGTTGGCAGGAAGCGAACGCGGTATACGCGGGCACCGCGACCGAGGAAGTGCGCATGCTCGACAAGAACGGCCGTTCGGATCGTGCCTTCCGATGCGATGCCGCGGTCTACTCCTGCGCTACCTCGCCGGACGGTCGATACGTGTTCGCCGGGGACAACTATTCATCCGTCTACTGTTTCGATGCCGATGGGCGGCGGATCTGGAAACTCGCCACCGGTTGCGGTTCGGCGTTTTCGATGCAGTACCACGACGAGAAGCTGTACCTGGTCACCACCAATGGCACCCTGGCCTGCCTGGATGTTCGCGATACGGCCATCCGTGACGCGGAAGGGGGTGTGCTGCCGCGGACCGTCTCCGTCAAAGCCCCCGAACTCGCAGCCGTAATGCCCAGCAGCACCGTGGAGGTGGTTTCCGATGCCGGGAACGGGGTAGTGGTCGAATGTGTGGAGGAGCACGGACGGTTGCGGGTGCACATCGTGTCACCGGGGTATCGGCGGGAGTGGAATGTGCAGTTCCCACGTGATATTCGGCAGGCCGGGGCGCGGTATGTGGTCGATGGGGTGGCCGAGTCCGCGCGGGGCGGGTTCTATCGGGTGCGGGGAGACATCCGCAGATTGTCCTGAACCTTATCGGGCGCACCGGCCGCGGGAAATCGCGGAATTCTCCTCGATCCCATCCCGCGGCAATGGTCGTGATCGAATGTGTTCGTAATCGAAAGTTGTTGAGAAAAATGGTATTTCGAGGTGTTGGGAGTGTCGACGGTGGGATGACGATTTGAGATCATGCCGAACGCAACCCTTGAGTCCGCTCGGAAGATGACGTGTGATCGTTCGACGATGAGCATGTCACCTCCTAGGGGCCGTGCGCAGTGACGAAGCCGTCGCAGAACATTCGAGTTGTGCTCGCGTGGAAGGAAAGTCGAAATTATTACGCCCATCTCGGGTAGAGGTGCCGGTTCCGTTCTCTCGGATCGCTTTGCGCACCGTAACCCGTTTTCTTCGTCGACCACGGACAATCGTTCGATCGGCCGTGCGGCCGCGCGAAATGCCGCGACATGGCTGGAGCGGTGTCGGTTCGGTGGTAGGGAGGTCATGACACGGTCCGCTGTGTAGGCGGTGGTTGTCGTGCGATCGACGGATACGCAGCTTCGTAAACGGTCCGTTCTCGAGGGGGAACAGTGGCGGAGTCGGCCGGTATACGCCAGAGGCGGCGCCGCGCTCGGCGTGAGCGCCGGTGGGCGCGGGTTCGGTGCCGGGCCCGCCGCTCTCGGTACCATTACCAACTCGCCGGTTACCGCCTGGTTCGCCGGTGCCATCACCGAGTTCGGTCCGCTGTCCGAGGAAAAGATACGCGAGACACGGGCGGGTATCGCCGCCGTGTTCTCCCCGGCCGAGACATTCGAATGGTGGCGTATGGTGCATCGCACTCGACAGTCGCCGCTCCGGGAGGAGATCAACCGCTTCGGTGGTATCACCGGCGAACTGGGGGTTGCTTGCGCTCTGAAAATGATGTGGGACAACAGAATTCCCAGATCCCAACTCCCCTCCGCCTTGTTGTCCGTGGGCGCGTCCGGCGAATTCGCCGCCAACGCGTTGCGCGCTTTGGCGGCGCAGGAGGAGACCCGATCACGGAAGCCGTACGGTTTCCTCCCCCTGCGGAAGGCCGTGGCGGCCGGTTACGTGGTGCGCAACCACGTCGGGGATATCGCCGAACGTGCCTTCGCCGCACAGGCGGTGGTGGCCGCCGACGACTTCGCGCGCAACACTGGCGCGCCGTTGCCCGGTGCCGTCATCGATACGGTGTTCGTGCGCCGGGTGGAACAGATCTGGGATTCCGATCGGCCGCTGCGGGCCGCTGTCACGGTGAACGAGTGGAACGGTGCCGGCCGGGATACCCGCGCATATATCGGGTACACCGCGGCTCGGGCCCATCTGTGGGCGGCGCGGGCCTATTACGACGAGCCGACGGAGGTCGATCTGCACCGGCTGACCCGGTCCACCATGCGACTCGCCGATCTCGACCAGCTGAATCCCGTGCAGGGTTTCGTTCCGTGGGAGGGGCGAGACGGACGCCGGAGCGCGCCCACCGTGGCACCGATAGATCACTCGTCGGACCGGATGTTCACGATGGAAAAGTGCATGGCGATCTCACCACGGTGAGATCGCATGTCGTGGGCCGGGTTCGATGGGACGGATGGTGGTGGCGGTCGGCGATGCGAATCGACGCTCGATGCCGGATGGGTGGTGATTCATCCGTCCCGCGGAACGAAACGGCCCCGACCACCGAGCTCGGTATCTCGGTGTCGTCGAGGCCGTATTCCTCGGTCGCTCAGCGAGGGGTGTAGGTCATACAGCGTGCCGCGTGGTCCCCGCCGCCCGGACCGACGCGGATCTCGCCGGCCGCGCATTCCAGGGCCTGGTTGTGCACGCAGTCGGCGCGTTGGCAGGCCCCGACCATACTGGTCACGGTGTCCAGGCCACCTTTGACCGACATCGGGATGAACGTCGCGCAGTCGGCGCTGCCATTGTGACCGGCGACGCTGATCGCATAGGCGTGACATCCGTCGTGATTGTAGGAACAGTCGTTGACTGTACATTCGCTGACGTGCGGCATCGACATGGTGGTCATGTGCGTGTCCTCCGAAGGTGTCGGCAGTCTTGCTCATGCGACTACCACCGTAACCTGCTTTTATTCGCTATGGTCGGCGCGTTCGGGTCGGTTTTCCTCGTGTCTTCGCTCCATATCGGCAGATTATTCGATGATTGCCTGTCGATTGCGGATGGAGAGGGTGGGTGATCCGTTTCGGGGGCGGGTTCGGCGTCGTGGATCCGGTGTGCAAGCGGTATGGGATATGAGGAGGCGCGACGACGGGGTCCGGGCAATGGTCTCGGGCAGCCTTTGCGAAGGCGGAGAACTGGAACGTGTTGTAATCCTGAAGTGTCCGCGCGAAAGGAGTCGATACCGTGGCGGCATACTTCACCGTTCGGGGCGAGCAGTACCTGCCCACCTCCATCGCGATCTCCCGATGGTCACCGACCCAGGTCGGGGGGCCCGCGATATGCGGTTTGCTGGCGCGTGAGCTGGAAGCCCGCCGCCCGTGTGCGGAGTTCGTGCCCGCGCGATTGACGGTGGATCTGTTCCGCCCGGTGGTCGACGAGCCCCTGACACTGCGCAGCGCGGTGATTCGAGAAGGGAAACGGATCTGCGTCGTGGACGCCGACCTCGTCCAGCGTGACGAGGTGCGCACCCGGGCCACGGTGGTGTTCCTGCGGAGAGGGGAAGCGCCACCCGGGCAGGTATGGCAGGCGCACCAGGAACTGCCGGTTCCACCCGCGGATCTGCCTTTGAAGGGGTCGTGGCCATTGTTCCGGAGCGCCGACGGAAGGTGGAGTCACGATTTCGCCGAGCATCAGAACGCCGAACGCAAATGTATCTGGCAGAAGCCGCCGCGACTGATCGATGGGGAAACCGCCACGGGTTTCCAGCGGGCCGCGATGCTGGGCGACAACACCAGCATGGTGTGCAACTGGGGGACGCGGGGGATCGGCTATATCAACGCCGATATGACGTTGACGCTGATACGCGACCCCGAGGGGCCCGCCTTGGGACTGCTGGCGCAGGACCATATCGCCACGGCGGGTGTCGCCGTGGGCACGGCCGTACTGTACGACCGCGACGGGGCATTGGGCACCTCCGTGGTGACCGCGGTATCGAACGCCAGGCGGCAGGTCGACCTGTCCGCCCTCTGATCACCGACCGCGACGGGATAACGGTGGGCGGGACCTCCGCGCGCCGCGCTCGGTGGATGTCGCACCCGATCTCGCCGGTGGGAGGGCGGGACACCGCGCGGGGTGAGGGGTGCCGTAATCCGGCCGTGCCGGTGGCGGAACCGGTCGATGGACTTCACCGCGGGGGATCCGGGGTCGGTGCCTCGTGTTCTTGTACGGTCTTGCGTGGGTACGTCGTATTCGTGTTCAACGTGCAGTGCCGGCCGAAAGGACGCGGATCCATGTCGACCGATTCCGATGAACCGGGCAAGGAAGCATCCGTGCCGATCGGACGGGTGCGGTTCGCGCGGAGAACGGATCCATGGGTCTTCGGTATCACCGCAATCGGATCCGTGGCCTTCGTGGTCTGGGGCATTGTGGATCAAGCGGGCCTCGCCTCCGCCGCCTCCGCCGCACAGCGGTGGGTGATCGTCGACACCGGTTGGCTGTTCGTGCTGGCCGCCACCTTTTTCGTCGGGTACGTGCTGTGGTTGGCGATCGGCCGCTATGGCCGAATCCCCCTCGGTGAAGACGGTGAGCAGCCCGAGTTTCGCACCGTGTCCTGGATCGCGATGATGTTCAGCGCCGGTATGGGGATCGGCCTGATGTTCTGGGGAGTGGCCGAACCGCTGAAGCATTTCGTCGAGCCGCCGCCGAACACCGTCGCCCCGAACAGTCCGGAGGCTGCGCGAGTGGCGATGGCGACCACCCTGTTCCATTGGACCCTGCATCCGTGGGCGATCTACGCCGTGGCGGGTCTCGCCATCGCTTACAGCACATTCCGGCGGGGCCGTTCCCAGCTCATCTCCTCGGTCTTCCGGCCGCTCCTGGGCCGGCATTCGAACGGGCCGGTCGGTAAGGCCATCGATATGATGGCGATCTTCGCGACGCTGTTCGGTTCGGCGGCATCACTGGGGTTGGGGGCGTTGCAGATCGGTTCCGGTCTGGAGTTCAACGGCTGGTCCGACGCGATCGGCAAGCTCGGTCTGGTGGTTATCATCGCGGGGCTCACCCTGGCGTTCATCGTGTCCGCGGTGTCCGGGATCGAACGCGGGATCCAGTGGCTGTCGAATATCAACATGGTGCTCGCGCTGCTGCTCGCGCTTTTCGTGTTCGTGGCCGGCCCGACCCTGGTGATGCTCGATTTCCTTCCCGCCGCCATCGGCGACTACCTGGGCGATCTGCACACCATGGCCTCCCGGACCGGGGTCAGCGGTGAGGCGGAGACACAGCGCTGGCTGTCGACCTGGACCATCTTCTACTGGGCCTGGTGGATTTCCTGGACACCTTTCGTGGGCATGTTCATCGCCCGTATCAGCCGGGGGCGCACCATCCGCCAGTTCGTCACCGGGGTGTTGCTGGTGCCGAGCCTGGTCAGCCTGGTCTGGTTCGTGATCTTCGGGGGCGCGGGCATTCGGCAGCAGGCCGAAACCGGTGATCTGACCGAACCGGACGGCACGGTGAACGAAGATTTCGCCCTGTTTCACCTACTCGACCACTATCCGATCGCGACGGTGACGACCGTGCTGGTGATGGTTCTGGTGGGGATCTTCTTCGTCTCCGGCGCGGATGCCGCCTCGATCGTGATGGGGACGCTGTCCGAACGCGGCAGTATCGAACCCTCCCGGACAACGGTGGCCTTCTGGGGGGTCGCCACCGGAGCGGTTGCGGCGATCATGTTGGTGATCGCCGATTCGGCGGATCTCGCGGGTGCGCTCACCGGATTGCAGGCCCTCACCACAGTGGTGTCGTTGCCTTTCCTGATCGTGATGGGGGCCATGTGCGTGGCGCTGTACCGCGATCTGCGCGCCGATCCCATGATCCGCCGACGGCTACGCGCCGTCGAGCTCGTCGAGGATGCGGTGGCGCATGGGACGGTTCGACATCGAGGCGAATTCGCGCTGGTCACCGAGCCGGTGGACGGCACGGTCGCGAAACCCTCGGCCGAAACGGGCCGAGATCTCGGCGATCAGGCCCCGCGGCCGCGGTAGTCCAGGCAGGCGCGGCCGCGGAGGGCGGGGCCGCGCCCGGCCGGCGCGCCGGCGTTCTGGGTGGCCTGGACATAGATCCGCAGGCCCTCACTGATCTTGTGGGCCAGGGACTCCAGCTGATCCGGGGACAGCGATTCGCCGAATGCCGCTGCGGCGAGCAGTCTTTCCCGCACCTGTTCGAGGTTCAACCGAGCGAACGGGAGGGGCGCGAGTTCGGGCATGGACAGACCATACCCGAATTCGAACAGATTTTCGATAGCTGCTCGTCGATGTCTCGATGGATCAACCGGCTCGGCGGATCAACCGATGACGGCGTTCATGATGGTGCCCGCGCTGGTGGCGACCACGCCGCCGATCATGGCGCCGGCCACCATCTTCGGTGATTCCAGGCCGCCGCCGGTCCACTTCTCCCAGGCGAACTTGCCGCCCGCGTAGATGATCGCGCAGATACCCGACAGCAGGACGAACCAGGTCAGATACCGGACGAGCTGGAGAAACTTATCGGAGATGGGGGGCGCTTCGGGGGTGGGATTGCCGATTTGCGCCAGCGTGTCGGTAACGGCGGCCAGTATCATCTCGCGGCTCACTCTGTTTCGGGTGGGGCGTGAACGCTACCGAATCGTAGTCGGGGTCGAGCGCGAAGCAGTAGCCATGCCCGGGTGTGAATATTTCCGAACAGGTCATATAGCGCGAAATCCGCTGTGGGGCAACTACTTGCGTCCGGGGTGCGACGATCGGGATGATGGGGGGCGGGGCTCCGGGTCGCCCGGGTTCCGTTCGTACCCGTGTCCGGCGGCGAATCCGACCGGGACGCAACCGCAGTCGGTGCCGGGTGCGGGGTAGGTGGTACCGGAGAGGAATCGGACGTGAGCAGTATGTCGGCAGCGGTCGTGGACACCGTCACGATACTCGCGCAACTCGAGGACCCCACTCCGGAGCCGCCGCCACTGGCCGACAAGGCCATGCAGTTCATCCGGTACGCGACCTGGTTGGCCATGATGTCGGGCGTCACCAGCATCATCTACGCCGGCGGTAAGTTCGCCTGGGAGAAATGGTCCGGCAATGGGGGAGACTCGCCGAAGATGGTGGCCGGCGCCATGATCGGCGGCGTGGTCGCCACCAGCGCGGGCACCATCATGAACGCCGTGATCGGGATCTGAATCCCGCGCGGTCGCCCTGCTCTGCCCGGTCCGGCCGCTTCCGGCTACCGCGCAGCTATAATCCTGGCGAGTCTTGCGGTCCGTCCGAGCGGTAGTCAAGAGCAGGGAGAACGGGATGGGCGACAGCGTGCGCGGGCCCGCGGACGACTCTCCCACGTGGGGGTCGGTATCCACCCGGCATCCGATCACCCGACGTGCCGCCCTGGGTTTGCTGGCGGCCGGTGCGGGCCTCGCCGCCTGCGGCGACGGCGGTGACGGTGGTGACGGTGGTGACGGTGGTGAGGCCGATATCGCCCCTCCGGGTACGGCCGCCGGCCGGAGGCGGGTGGCCACCGACGCCTATATCTTCGGGTACCCGCTGGTCCTGCTCGATGTGCTGCGGTCCCTGAACATCGCGGCGGCGCCGGTCAACCGTCTCCGACACGCCGATTCCCTGCCCAACTCGGAATTGCGCGGGGTGATCCGCGTCGACGTCGACACCCTGTACTCCACGGCGTGGCTGGACCTGCGGCGCGAGCCGGTGCTGTACCGGATGCCGGAGGTCGAATCCGGACGGTACTGGATGACCCAGCTGGTGGATGCCTGGACCAATACCGCCCACAGCCCCACCAGTGTGCGCCCGCGAGTACCGCCCGGTAGTACCCCGCCCTACACCTATGCCGCCATCGGGCCCGGGTGGTCGGGAACGCTGCCGGAGGGGGTGGTCCCCCTACCGGTCGGCACACCCGACGCGTGGTTCATCGGGGGTATCGAGGTCAATGGCGAGTCCGATGTGCCCGCCGTCCGGGCCATCCAGGACGAAATGCGGTTGGCTCCGCTGAGCGAATGGGATTCGGCGGGCGATACGGGACTCGATATCCCGACCCCGCGGGTGTTCTCCCGGGCGCCCGCGGTGGAGCTCGAGAAGATGTACGCCCGCGACTTCTTCGAGCGGATGTGCGATCTGATGGAACGCAACCCTCCCACCGCCGCGGACGAGCCGGCGTTACAACGGTTCGCCACCATCGGTATCCGGCCGGGTGGGGGACCGCAGGGTATCTCGACCAACGAGTTGCAGGCGGGCGCGGACGCCGCTCGCCGGCGTATCGCCGCCTATGTGGACCCGGGCACCCAACAGCGCAACGGCTGGGTCATCGACACCCGGATCGGGAGCTACGGCACCAACTACCTGCTGCGCGCGACCACCGCGTGGCATGCCCTCGGCGCGAATATCTCGGAGGAAGTGCTGTACATGGCGCTGTTCGACAGAGCCGACGAGAAGGGGGAATCCATCCCGTTCCGGTTGCGCTTCGTACCGGGACAGACTCCGCCGGTGGATGCGTTCTGGTCGATGACCGCCTACGACAGCCAGGGTTTCCTGGTCGCGAACCCGGCGAACATCTACTCCGTCGGGTATCCGAGGACGGTGCAACCCGCTCCTGACGGGTCGGTCGAACTCGCCGTCCAATACGCCGATCCGGTACCGTCGGTGCCGGCCGGTAACTGGCTGCCCATTCCGCAGACCGGCCCGTTTTCGCTGCTGCTGCGCCTGTATGCCCCGAAACGCGAGGCGCTCGAGGTCCAGTGGTATCCGCCGCCGTTGACCCGGTAGCCACCGGACCCGTCCTCAGATATTGGCGCCTTTGGCCCGATTGCAGCCCCGGCACAGGATCTGCAGGTTCGCCGCGCTGGTGGCGCCGCCGCGGCTGAGCGGAATGATGTGGTCGAACTCCAGGTAGTGGCTCGATCCGCATTCCACACAGCGTCCGCCGTCGCGTTGCCACACCTCGGCCTTCACCTCCTGCGGGATACTGCGGCTGTCGCGTTGGCCGGGGGCGAGGGTGAGACGTTTCGCGACCCGCAGGGCGCCCTCGATGGTGGCGGCCACCTGCTCCGGGTCGGCGACGGCGAGTGTCGCGCCACCGCGGGCCGAGGTGGCGGATACGACGACGGTGCCCCGCTCCACGGCCACCGACACGATGCGCGACCAGGCCAGCTCGATTCCCGAACCGTTACCGACGAACCGGAGCTTCTTGTTGCTGACGATCAGCCTGCCCTCGAACAACCGAGGGCCCTTGGCGAGCTGCCGGACCTGCGTCGCGTCGACGTCGAGATAGACCAGTTCCTCGGCGTCCAGGTGGAGATTCGGGACGCGGACGGTGGGGAGGTCCCCGGCCCGCAACCGGGTCAGGGTATGACCGCGCCGCATACGGGCCCGCAGTTCGTCGATCAGGGGCCCGGACAGGCCGAGTTCGGCGATCGCGTGTTCGAAATCGTCGTATTCCTCGGTCGTTATCTGTCCGTCGGCGAAGGCGAACGCCACCCGTCGCTCCACATAACTCAGGGCGTGGGGCTGGAGCGTGGCGCGGGCGGCGGATTCCTCGATGCGCTGGTAGCGCAGTGAGGCCCACAGCTGGTCCCATTCGGCGCCGCGCGGCCCGGATCGGGTGAGCACTCGCCAGGCGCGGGTGTGCCAATGGGTGAGGAACTCCTCGATCTCCTGCGCGCACACCCGGCACGGATGGTGGCCGCCGAGGATTCGACGCCGCAGCCGGGTGCCGCACCGGGGACAGTCGTGCGGGTGGGCCGGCACCGCGGGGCGGGTGTCGGTCGTCCAGCGCTCGCCGTCCCACCAGCGCAGCCGGGCGGGATCGTCGGGATCCCGATGCCAGTCGGCTCGCTCGGGATTCGGCGGTGGTGCCGGGGTGGGCGCGAGCTCGGGCACGGTGAGCCGACGGAGGGTGACCGTGCCCGATATCCGGCGGGTCGCATTCGGCTCGGTGGTGTCGTCGCCGGACGGGGCGGTGGGGGCGGGGGTCGCCGGCGCGTCGCTCGACCGCTCGTCCAGACGATAGTTGGCCACGCCGGGGTGTGCTTCCCCGTTCGCTCGGGCGGTGCCGTTCGGGATGCGCCCGGCCGCGGGGCGCCGGGGCACGGCTACCGTCACGCCGTCGCCGGGATCGGCGTGAACCCGGGTCCGTTGGTCCGTGGCATCGGGTCCGACGGCGGTGGTGGTGTCGTCGTCCTCGAGCCGGACACCGAATTCGGTGACGAGGCCGGCCATCCCGGTGGCCCAGCCCTGGGCGATGGCGCGGAACCGCCAGCCTCCGTCGCGCCGGTAGAACTCACCGAGCATCATGGCGGATACCGGGTCCGGTTCCGTGACGGCGAATTCGACGATCGGTCCGTCGACACCCGATATGGTCAGTCGGAGCCCGGACAGGTCGGCGAAGGTTCCCTCGTCCAGGGAACCGGAGATCACGATGCGTTCCACCCCCGCTTCGGTGCGCGGTAGCGAAACACTCAACCGGGCCGTTCCCGAAGCGGGCGCCTGGTCGAGGACCACCGCCTGGGACAGGTGTCGGGGCGCGTTGTAGAAGACCAGGTCCCGATCGGTGCGCACCGTCCCCTCGGGTCCGAGCAGCAGTGCATGCGCGTCCACCGTGGGCCCCGACCGCCACGAAACAACTACGGCCAGAAGAGATATCGGTACCGGCGCGTTCGCGCCCTTGCTGAGTTCCATCGCAGTCGAACTATGCCATGCGCCGCCGACACGCCGTATGGGCCGGCGGTGTCCGCCCCATCGACATCGGGTCGCGGGGATGGGGGCCGGTCGAATTCGCCGGTCGCTCAGCCGAGCCCCGGGGAGACCGCGACGCCCGCCGTATGTGGTGGGACCACGACAGGCGGCTCCGGAAGTACCGCGCGTAGGGCCGCTCCGGCCTTGAGTACCATCTCGGCGTACTCGTCCTCGGGGTCGGAGTCGAGGACGATGGCCCCGCCCGCGCCGATCTGCCAGCGGTCGCCGTAGCGCACCGCGGTGCGGATGACGATATTGAGATCGGCGGTGCCGCCGAGGCCGAGGAAACCGATCGTTCCGGAATACACGCCGCGCGCCTGGGTCTCCAGTTCGTCGATGATCCGCATGGTGCGCAGTTTGGGGGCGCCGGTCATGGAGCCTCCCGGGAAGCACGCGCGCAGACAGTCGACGGCGTCGGTGTCGGCGCGCAGGGTGCCCCGGACCGTGGACACCAGCTGATGCAGCGTCGAATAGGTTTCGGTGACCATGAGCGCCGGGACCCGGACGCTGCCGATCTCGCAGACCCGGCCCAGATCGTTGCGCAGCAGATCGACGATCATCAGGTTCTCGGCCCGGGTTTTGGGGTCTTCGACGAGGCCGCGACGCAGCCGTTCGTCCTCGATCGGATCGCCGCCGCGGGCAGCGGTGCCCTTGATGGGTTTGGTCTCCACGACGCGGGAGCGGTCGATCTTCAGGAACCGCTCCGGTGACGAACAGGCGATGTACAGATCGTCGAACCGCAGGTAGGCGGCATACGGCGCCGGGTTGCACCGGCGCAGTACGCGATAGCAGTCGAGGGCGTCGGTGGTCGCCGGAAGGCTCACCTGGTCGGTCAGGCAGATCTCGTACGATTCGCCGGCGCGCAGTTTCTCCTGACAGACGCGGATATCGGCCAGATACCGTTCGCGTCCGCGCCCCAACAGGGCGGCCACCGCGGTGGGATCGGGGTCGATGTGCAGCGGTGGGGGGTTCGTCCAGGTTGGCAGGGTTTCCAGGATCTCGGCGGTGGTGCGCAGCCACAGCGCCCCCGCCCGGTCGCTCGCGGTTCCCGGGTGGGTCAAGGTGAGCAGGTGGGTGCGGCCGGCGGCGTGGTCGACCACGATCAACCGGTCGGCGAAGATCCACTGGGCGTCCGGCATGGGCGCCCGATGCGCGGCCGTCGCGCCGCAGTCGGCCTTGATCTCGTAGCCGAGATAACCGACGTAGCCACCGGCGAAATCGAACGGCAGATCGGGGAGCGGAGTGTGGCGGACGCGCAGCTGTTCGGCCAGGTAGTCGAGGACGGTGCCCGGTACCTCGTAGGGATGGCCGTCGCTGGGGGTCACGGTGACGCTTCCCGTGC
Organism: Nocardia paucivorans NBRC 100373; assembly: GCF_000308675.1. Lineage (GTDB taxonomy): Bacteria > Actinomycetota > Actinomycetes > Mycobacteriales > Mycobacteriaceae > Nocardia > Nocardia paucivorans. The sequence goes on from NZ_BAGE01000030.1 coordinate 232,541, forward strand.
CGACGCGGTAGCGCACCACCTCGGCCAGCGGCCCACCGGCGTCACCGAGGAAGGAGAACCGGTCGAGTCCGGGTTCGATCCGTTCGCTGTCGAGCCAGAAGGCCGTCGGTGACGTCCGGTACAGGCGGAGGAAGGCGGCCTCGGTATCGACGGCCCGCTCGATCACATGCTGCCGCAGCCGCAGCCGCCCGGAAGGCCCGCGGCCGGGTCCTGGTGCTGCATCCACAGTCGATGAACACTACGCCGTAGGACGAGAATGAACTGGCGTCGGCCGCCTTCAGTTTTACCGACCATGTCGTGCAGAATGTGGAGCATGTCTGTTGCGCAGCCGGTCGGCGTGGATCGTGATCTGGTCGACTTCACGGTGGTCGGGAAATGGATGGAAGAGCAGGGGCTCACCACCGGTGAATTCGAGGAGGTGACAGCGCTCGGCGGCGGAACCCAGAACATCATGCTGCGCTTCCGCCGCGGCGGCCGGGAATACGTATTGCGGCGCGGTCCCGCGCACCTGCGCCCCAAGAGCAACGATGTCATTCGTCGCGAGGCGCGGCTGTTGGGGGCGCTGAACGACACCGACGTCCGCGCGCCCCGGGTGATCGCCGCCTGTGCCGACGAAACGGTGCTCGGCGGCGCGGTGTTCTACCTGATGGAACCGATCGTCGGATTCAACCCGCAGAACGAATTGCCCGAACTACATGCCGGCGACCCGGAGATCCGCAGGCGGATGGGGTTGTCGGCCGTGGAGGCCATCGCCCGACTCGGCTCCCTCGACTATCGGGAGCTCGGCCTGTCCGACTACGGCAAACCGGAAGGCTTCCTGGAACGGCAGGTGGGTCGTTGGATGAGCGAACTCGAGTCGTACTCGTCCAACGAGGGCTACCCCGGACCGCGGATCGACGGATTGGAACGGGTGGCGGACTGGCTGGAACGCAACCGTCCGACCCGGTGGAAGCCCGGCATCCTGCACGGTGACTGTCACCTGGCCAATGTCATGTTCTCCTACGAAGGTCCCGAGGTGGCGGCCCTGGTGGACTGGGAGATGTCGACCATCGGCGACCCCCTGCTGGATCTGGGTTGGCAGATCGCGACCCGTCCCGAACCCGGTACCACGGGGGCGGCTCTCATCGGCGCCCTCGGCGCGGCGGGTGGTCTGCCCACCGCGGAAGAGATGATCGCCCACTACGCCCGGTTCTCCGACCGGGATCTGAGCGCCATGACCTGGTACACGGTGCTCGCGTGCTTCAAGCTGGGCATCGTCCTCGAGGGCACCTACGCGCGCGCGTTCGCCGGTAAGGCGCCCAAGCAGATCGGTGACTTCCTGCACGCCATCACCCTGGAGCTGTTCGAGCGGGCCAACGGCCTCATCGAATGAGCCGGAAAGGGGCGGGGTACCGCCGCGTTCGGGGGAACAAGTTTCAGTTCTGTGGGTGTCGACGGGAAGGGATCGGGTAAGAAAATCTTTCTCATCCACTAGAACGTGTTCCAGTTAATGTCGTAGTGTGGAGGCCGTCACATGAAAGTCCACGCATGCGAGAGGTCGGACGCGAATGAAGACGAAGGGTGCGATCCTGTGGGGGATCGACGAGCCGTGGTCCGTGGAGGAAATCGAACTCGGTGACCCCCGTGCCGGTGAGGTGCAGATCCAGCTGGAAACCGCCGGCATGTGCCACTCCGACCATCACATGGTCACCGGCGCCACCCCGATGCCCTCGTTCCCGGCCATGGGCGGCCACGAAGGTGCGGGCATCATCACCAAACTGGGCCCCGGCACCCCGCCCGACCTCGCCGTCGGCGATCACGTGGTGCTGTCGTTCATCCCCGCCTGCGGTCGCTGTCCGGCGTGCGTGGCCGGGCATATGGCCCTGTGCGACCTGGGCATGGGCCTGCTCTCCGGGCAGTCCATCAGTGACGGCAGCTACCGCATCCAGGCCCGCGGTCAGAACGTCATCCCGATGTGTCTGCTCGGAACCTTCTCGCCGTATATGACCGTGCACTACTCCTCGGTGGTCAAGATCGACCCCGACATCCCGTTCGAGGTGGCCTGCCTGGTGGGCTGCGGGGTGCCCACCGGTTTCGGTTCCTCCACCCACGTCGCCAATGTGATGCCCGGCGATACGGTGGTCATCGCCGGTATCGGCGGGGTCGGGATGAGCGCGCTACAGGGCGCGGTGCTCTCCGGGGCGCAGAAGGTCGTCGCCATCGACCCGGTCCCGTGGAAACTGGAACAGGCCAAGAAGTTCGGCGCCACCCACACCTACCGCGGTATGGCCGAGGCCATCGGGCCCTTGATGGAGGCGACCGAGGGTCGGATGGCCGAGAAGGTCATCCTCACCATGGGCGAGATGCGGGGCGAGTACATCGAGGAAGGTCTCACCCTCACCGCAAAGGCCGGCACCCTGGTCGTCACGTCCATGGGCCGGATGGACGCCTTCGATGTCAAGATGAACAACTTCCTGCTGTGCATGCTGCAGAAGACGGTCAAGGGTTGCATCTTCGGCGGCGGTAATGCCCGCCAGGACATTCCGCGTCTGCTGTCGATGTACAAGGCGGGGCAGCTGAACCTGGACGATATGGTCACGCGCACCTACTCCCTGGAGGATGTGAACCAGGGCTACCAGGACATGCTGGACGGCAAGAACATTCGCGGCATCATCAAGTACACCGACGCCGACCGGACGTAGCGGATGTATCGTGACGGCTCCTCCACTCTGGTGGAGGAGCCGTTCATCGGGTGGGTACCTCCCCTATCGAGCCGCCGATGACGAGGACGGTTTTCCCGACGAAACGATTCGTGTCGGTGCCTCCGTCAACGCTCGGGCGATGTAATCGCAGAGGTGGGGCAGCCAATCGGAGCGGGCGTTACCGAGGAGGTGGTCGCCGTGCGGAACACACAGGTAGGTGCCCTGCCGGGCCGACCGGGCCAGTGGTTCGCCATTGGTCGCTCCGGCGACGATGTCTCGTCCTCCATCCACGACCAGCAACGGGCTCGTGATGCGCGGGGCCAGGGAGGTGAGATCCACCTGGTCGGCCAATGCCCGAGCGGCTCGATGCCCTCCGGTACGGCGGGTCATGATATCGCGTAGGAATTCGGGTAGTTCGTCCCAGTCGAGGCGGAAGGGGCCGCTGACGGTGGCGACCGCCGCCACCCGTGGTTCCAGGGCCGCGGTCCGGGCCGCGAAGTAACCGCCCAGACTCAGCCCGACGAGCGCGACGCGATCGACGTCGAGTGCATCGATGACCCGACCGACGACCTGCTCGTAATCCGGCCGGAGCGTCGTCGTGGACGCGAGGACACCCTGTCCGGGGCCGTCCATGGCGAACACCGCCAGTCCGCGGGCCAGCAGCGCGGACGCCAGGTCGAGAAACTCTTCTTTGGCCGAGTCCAGACCGGGGATGATGATCACGGTGCCGAGTGCGTCGGAGGGGCCGCGCAGCCACCCGGTGAATCCCTCACCGCTCACGCGCCGGGCCTCGGGTTCCAACAGCGTGATCGCGTTATCCAGGGCGTTATCCGCCTCGGCGGCGGCGTGCTCGGCCTCCGGGTGGTGCGACAAGGTGGCCACGTGAAACCATCGGGCCGCCATCAGCAGATGCTCGCCGGCGGAAACGGATGACCCCGCCTCCTCGGCGCGCCGACGATAGGTGTGCGCGGTACGGATGAAGGCCGGCCCCCAGTCGGCGACAGAGGTCAGACCGTCGGTGACACGTCGGAACTCATGGGGATCGAGCCCCGCACCGGTGGCACGGGTCCATTGGGTCGCGACGAATTCGGCGATACTCATCGTTGTTCTCCCGTCATCAACACGGCTTTGCCGCGTATTCGGCGTTCTCGCAGGTCGACCAGTGTGTCGGCGGTGTCCGCCCAGGGGGCGATCCGGCCGATCTCCGGGTGCAGCAGACCTCTTTGCACCAGACGCACCAAAGTCGCGAGATCAGGGCCATAGGGGGCGCCGGCGTAGTGGAAATGTTGGATAGTGACCCGCTCGGGCCCGGAGAGGAGTTCGAAGAAATCGAGGTTCACCGGGCACCGGCTCGCCTGCCCGAACCATATGAGCAGGCCGTCGGGGCGAGTTTTGGCAAGCGCGACCGGGAGGGCGGCCCCGCCCGTGGACTCCAGCACGACATCGAACGGCCCTTCGGCCGACGCGATGTCGTGCACCACTCGCGCGCCCATGTCCTCGAGTCGCGCGCCGCGCGCCGCGGTGGCCGTTACCGCCGTCACCTCGGCCCCGGCCGCCACGGCCAGTTCGGTGACGTAGTGGCCGACGCCCCCCGAAGCGCCGGTCACCAGCATCCGCCGGCCGATCGGGGGACCGGCCGTGCGAAGTAGTCGTAGGGCGGTGATCCCCGCCAGGGGTAGGGCTGCGGCCCGGACGCTGTCGATATCGTCCGGGAGGGTTGCGACGGAATGCGTGGGCACGGTGGCGTACTCGGCCCAGCCGCCCTGCGCTGGATGCCCGACCACCCGGGCGCCGATACCGGGACCCGAGCCGTCCGCGGCGGCCTGCACGACGATCCCCGAGATGTCCTTGCCCGGTAGCAGCCCCGGCCGCGGATATTCGAGGAGAAATGTCTCGCCCCGGTTCGGCGCGAACGCCTCGACCTTGATCAATACCTCATCCCGCTCCGGGACGGGTTGGGGGACCTCGGCGAAGGTGACCGGACGCGCCGCGTCCCCCGTGGGAATCAGTCTTCGCATACCGACGATGGAACCCTCGGGCCTGCCCCGCGATCCAACAACCAGCGAGCGAGATCGACAACTTCTGGTTGTCGCCTATGGTGAGAGCCGTGGATCTCGACACGGCGCAACTGCGTGCCTTCGTGCGCGCCGCCGAGGAACTGCACTTCGGGCGCGCGGCCGAGACGCTCGCCATCTCCCAACAGGCGCTGTCCAAGCGGATCGCGCGGTTGGAATCCCTGCTCGGTACCGCATTGTTCCGGCGCGGGGGCAGTGGGATCGGTCTCACCGAGTCGGGGCGGCGTTTTCTCCGTCCGGCCCGCCAGGCCCTCGCCGCCGTCGACACCGCGATCGCCGTGGTGTCCGGAAAGGATCGTCCGCTCCGCGTCGACTTCTGGGGACACCTCTATGCGCCGATGCGCACCCTGGCGCAGGTCGCCGGACACGCCGGGGAATTGGTGCCGGGGCACGGGCGTGATCTGCCCTCGGTGACGGCGGCCCTGTTGAACGGTGATATCGATGTGGCCTTCGGCCGGGTCCATTCTCCGCTGCACCCCGATCTGACATACCGTCTCGTTCGCCTCGAACCGGTGGATGTCGTACTGAGCGCGAACCATCCGCTCGCGGCCGAACCGGCGCTACGACCGGATCAGCTGCGGGCCGACGTGTTGTGGGCGCCCGGTGCGCTGGACCGACTCGATTTCCTCCACCGGTTCGCCGACCGGTTCGATATCGGAAACCGGGTCGCGAGTGTGAATCTGGGCCTCACACATTTCCTCACCGAGGTGGCGGAGGCGCCCGACCGCTTCTCCTTGCTGCCCGCCGATGTGCCCTTGCCCGAGATTCCCGGGCTGTGTTCCGTTCCGCTGGTCGATCCCACTCCGCTGTATGCCTGGTCGTTGCTGTGGCGCACCGGTAACGAGCATCCGGGACTGGACGATCTACTCGCCGCCTGCGCCGCGGAGGCGAGGCGAAGTCGATGGTTGGAGTACGACCCGGTGCGTGACTGGCTACCGGAACCCCCGTGAACCACCTCGAACACCTGGTCGAACCGGCCGTGGCGGGCCTCGCCGGTGTGGCCCAGGGGAGGGGAATGCGGTGGCGGCCGGGAGGAATCGGGTGTTCCACGCCGGGTGAGGGGGCGTCGTGGTGGAGGGGATGGGAGGTCTCGTAGGCTCGGGATGTGCGCGCACTCGACAAGATCCAGGACTGGCCGGTTCGGCATGCGGCTGCGGGTGTGGTCACCCCGGATACCGGGGCGACCGCCGGTGATATCGACCGCGTGTTCCCGCTCGCCTCGGTGACCAAGCCGCTGGCCGCCTACGCGGTGCTGGTTGCGATCGAAGAGGGTGCAATCGAACTCGACCAGCCCGCCGGGCCACCGGGTTCCACCGTCCGCCATCTTCTTGCCCACACCTCCGGGTTGGCCTTCGACACCACCGATGTCATGGCCCGCCCCGGTGCCCGACGCATCTATTCCAGCGCGGGCTTCGAGGTCTTGGCCGATTTCGTCGCCGAGCAGACCGGTATCGCCTTCGACGAGTACCTGCGCCAAGCGGTATTCGAACCGCTCGGTATGTCCTCGTCGGTTCTGGCCGGTTCGGCCGGACACGCCGCCCGCTCCACCGTTGCCGATCTACTGCGCTTCGTCGCCGAACTGCTCGATCCCCACCTGATCTCGGCGCAGACGCATGCCGAGGCCACCACCGTCCAGTTCCCCGGCAGCAATGGGGTCCTGCCCGGTTTCGGATCGCAACGCCCCAATGACTGGGGGCTCGGTTTCGAGATTCGCAACGGTAAGTCGCCGCACTGGACCGGTGCCACCAATTCGCCACGAACATACGGACATTTCGGTCAATCGGGCACATTCCTATGGGTCGATCCGGAGATTCGGGTGGGTTGTGTCGCCTTGAGCGACGAGAATTTCGGGGACTGGGCGCGGCGGGGGTGGCCGCCGTTCAGTGACGCCGTCATTGCCGAAACAACACGTTCACAGGACACGGCAGCGAAGTAACACGTGTAACACCGGACACTCGAGTACACTCGGGCAACGCCCCCCGTCGACGAGCCGTTGGGGAAGACGTTACTCGTCGAATCGGAGGTGTAGGTGGTGCGCGGATCGAGTCAGTTCGCGAAGGCGACGGCGGGTGTGGTCTACATCCATTCGTCGCCCGCCGCGTTGTGCCCGCATATCGAGTGGGCGCTGGCTGCCGCTCTCGGCACCCCGACCAAGCTGCGGTGGACCGCGCAACCCGCTGCCGCGGGACAACTCCGAGCAGCCGGCGAATGGATCGGTCCCGTCGGGACGGCATCCCGGATCGCGCAGGCGTTACGCTCCTGGCCGGTCCTGCGTTTCGAGGTCACCGAGGACCCCAGCGACGGCGTCGACGGCGAACGCTACAGTTTCGTTCCCGCCCTGGGGCTCTGGCACGGCTCCACGAGCGCCAACGGCGATGTCATGATCGGCGAAATGCGGTTGCGTGCCATGCTGCACGCGGCCCGGGAACTCGACAAACGCTCCGGTTACGATCTCGCCGCCGAACTCGACCGGGCCCTGGGCACCCCGTGGGACGAAGACCTGGAGGTGTACCGCATGGGCAGCGAAGGTGCCGAGATCACCTGGCTGCGTCGGGACGTGGGGTAACCGGCCACACCGGTCACCTGGTGTCCGGTGTGGCCGCCTTACCGCCGAATCGGGCAACCGCCTCGAGCACGGCCGACCGCATGGCCGGGCTGCCGGTGTGCCCGGAATCCTCGACCACCACCAGCTCCGCGTCGGGCCAGGCCCGGGCCAGCTCCCAGGCGGTGCGCAGTGGCGCGGACAGATCGAGTTTTCCGTGTACGAGCACGCCGGGTATACCGGCCAGCCGGTGCGCGTCCCGGAGCAGCCGACCGTCCTCCAACCAGGCGGCGTGCGCGAAATAGTGGGTGCATATCCGGACGAACGCCATCAGATCCGCATCCGGCTTGGCGCTGTATTGTCCGGGGGCGCCGAGGCTTTCGTGCGCGATCACCGCGTCCTCCCACCGACACCACTCGCGTGCCGCCCGTTCCCGAACCAGGGGATCAGGGTCCTCCATGAGCTGCCGATACGCCTCGACCAGGTCGCCGTCCCGCCACCGCGCGGGCACCCCCGCGCGAAACCGCTCCCATTCCTCGGGTAGCAGCCGGCCCACGCCCCGGTAGAGCCAGTCGATCTCCTCGGGCCTGGTCATCGTGACACCCACCAGGACGATCCCGGTGACCCGCTCCGGATGACGCTGCGCATAGGCCAGGCTCAACGTGGACCCCCACGAGCCGCCGTAGAGCAGCCAGCGCTCGATTCCCAGGTGCTCGCGCAGTCGTTCCATATCCGCGAGCAGATGCTCGGTGGTGTTGTGGGCCATGTCGACCGACGGATCGGAGGCGTGCGGTTCGCTTTCGCCGCAGCCGCGCTGATCGAAGAGCACGATGCGGAACACGTCCGGATCGAACGTTTTCCGCGCCCCGCGCCGCCCTCCGCCACCCGGCCCGCCGTGCACCACCAGCGCCGGTATGCCATCGGGGTTACCGCTGGTCTCCCAGTAGATACGATTGCCGTCCCCGACATCGAGCAGCCCGTGATCGTAGGGGGCGATATCGGGAAAGGGCTCGAAGAGGGTCTGTTCGCCGCCGTGTCCCGCGGTTACCCGCCGGCTCATGGCTTGCGGCCGACGGCGCCCCAACAATTCACCTGTGCGTCGTGCCACGCCGGTGGCCGAATGCCCGCCCGCCAGCGATTGACCGACACCACCCCCGGTTCCCACAGCTCCAGCCCGTCGAAGAACCGGGTGAATTCTTCCCGCCCGCGGGCCTGGGCGTAGACCCCGCTCTGGCGATACACGTCGAGGGCTTTGGCCATCCCCTCCGGATCGAAGTCGGTGGTGATGTGGGAGGCGATCAGGAAGGAACCGGGAGCCAATGCGTCCAGCAAGGTCTCGACCGCACCGTGGGGGTTCCGGTCGTCGGACAGGAAGTGCAGTACGGCCACCAGACTCAGCGCGACCGGGCTGTCGAGATCCAGGGTCTCGCTCAGTTGGGGAGAGGTCAGGATCTTCTCCGGTTCGGCCAGGTCGGCGGAAATATAGGTGGTACGTCCTGGGTGCCCGTCAACAGGGCACGGGCATGGGCCAGCACGATCGGATCGTTGTCCACGTACACCACTCGCGCCTCGGGGACCACCGACTGCGCCACCTGGTGCAGGTTCGGCTCGGTGGGAATACCGGTGCCGATATCGAGGAACTGCATCACGCCCGTCTCGGCGACCGCCTGGATTGCGCGTTGCATGAAGAACCGGTTGTGCCGCGCCGCGGTGCGGACGGTCGGGAACGCGGCCGTCACCTGCTCGGCCGCGCGCCGGTCCACCTCGTAGTTGTCCTTACCGCCCAGCACATAGTCGTAGATACGAGCACTGCTCGGGCGCTCGGTGTCCACCACCGGGAGCGAGGCGTCATCGAGTTCGGTCATGGTCGTCCTGGTCAATCGGAGCAATATGGTTGGGACGCAACGGCTTGCATATCGCGACGGCCGCAGCGCGTCACAGGATACGCCGGTTCACCGAAGTCGCACCCCGAAGCGGAATGTCCACGGTTGTCCGTCCGCGGTGCCTGTATCGGGCCACCGCGCAAGTTGAGACGCGCGGTTCACCCGCGCAGGGTCAGGAGCTTTCCGACTCCGAACGCCGCCGCTCGATCGCCCGATCGATGATCGTGGGGCCGGTGAGGCCGAGATCGGGGTAGTCCCGGGCGAGTAGCGGTAGCAGCAGGGCTCCCACCTGCATCAGCGTATTGGAGCCGGAGATACTCCGATTCGGCTTGTCATCGAGGACGTTCCCGATGGATTCCAGCTGCCGGGTCGTGCTCTCCACTTGCTCGCCACTCGGTCTGAGCGACTGGAAGCCAGGACAGAAACCGGGACGGGTGTCGGCCCGGGCCTTCTTCGCCTCGCCGGTGATGGCGATCGATGTGATCGTCTTCGCGTTCTCGTCGATGGTGATGGCGAATCGTGGTGGGTTTCGTGGTTCGGTGAACTCGCCCAGTGTGGTGAAGGTGACGCCGGCCATCACGCTGAGTTTCTGCGGGGACTGGATCAAGGCGTGCTGGACATCGGCCCAGCTCATGCCTGCTATCGCATCCCTGTGTTCGGCCAGGCTGTCGAGGAAACCGCGCATGACCTGCTGCACACTGGTCATATTGGTCGCGGCGCTCACCACCGATTTGTCGCCTTCGATGGGCGCTATGCCATCGTCGACGAAGTGGGCGGGTAGATCCAGCTCCGCCCGACGTTCCGGAGGGATGGCGTCGAGAATGGGAGCGCGGTCGGCCGACCGCTCGTCCTTGATGGTGGCGATATCCCGCCAGACCGGGTCGAGCGCGTCCCAGCCGGCGTTCAGATGCTGGAGCGCCGCCTGCAGGAACGCATGCTGTCCACCGTCACGGGGGTAACCATCCTGGGCGTGCATGACGTAGTTGTCGTCCAACCAGCCGGCTTCGTACCCGGGAGGTTGATCCGAATAGGACATATCGAGGGACGCCCGGACCTGCTCCGGATGGCTCAGCATGAGGTTCAATGTCGATTCGCCGATCTTGAACTGGACGCATCCGGATGCGATGGAACGTTCGATCGTGTAGCGCATGTAGGCGAGTTGATCGGGGTGGAACACCCGAGACAGCGGCAGCTCGACCCGGGCCCCGTTGATATTGAACGGGACCTTCTCCTCGATGAACCGCCTGCCCATCTCCGCTATCACCTCCCGCGCCCGCCGGGGATCGGCCAGTACCTGCTGCATCCCTTCTTTTTGGAGGTCACGGACCCGCGACACGACTTCTCGGCGTACCTCGACCGAGGGAGTCCATTCCGTCGGGACGTGGTCGTCGGCATCGCCGACGACGTCGATGTCGAGCTCGCTGTCGTCGCGGGTCTCATCGGCGGAACCATCGCGGTCCGTCCGGTGGTCGGGAACACCGTTCCGGTCGCCGTCGGCCCCGGGTTCGGCCATGCCGCTCGTCTCGTGCGGCTCGGTGATGGGACCGGTATCGGCGTCGAGCGAACGCGGAGCGTCGCCCATGCCCATCTGCGATGTGGTGGCAATCGGCGCTGTCGACCCGGTACGGTCGGCCGATACGGTCGTCGGCGGTTCGGGTGACGAGGGTGAGGCCGCGGCTGCGTCTGCGTTATCGGTATGCCGGCCCGTGGTAGACCTGCCGGCGTCGGTCGATACCGGTTTGTCGGGGGCGATATCGACCGGTACCGGTTTGGCCGGCACGGCTTTGGGCGGGGCGATGTCGGCCGGTGCGGACCTGGCCGGGGCGGTCGGTTCGCCGGAGCGTGTCAGGGTATCGGTGTGCGAAGCGGGTGAGGCCGCTTTTTCGGCACCCTCGGGGCGGCGTGATGGGGCGGCGGACCGAGTGGAGGTATCGGAATCGGAGTGAGTCCGTTGGGTCACGTCCCGGCTCGTGCCGTACGACTCCGGGGTGGCAGGGTCGGTGGGGCGTCGTACACCGGTGCCGGAGTCCACCACGGTGTCGTCGGTGGTGTGCTTCCGGACGGGGGTCGGGCGGCCATCGGATGGTGTGGCGTCCGACGGGGAACTCGGTCTCGTCGTAGTGCTGTCGGTGATCTTCGTTACCGGCCCGTCGGATTTCGGACGGGGCGGTGTCCGGTCCGGAAGGGCGGAAAGATCCGGCGGGGAAACGGGTTTCCGATTTTCTTCGGTATCGAATCCGCGTGGTGCTTCTCGGCCCGCGCCGTGGGCGTGGAGAGCGAGACCGGCGCCTTCCACGAATCCGCCGGCGAAACCGGTGACCATATTGTCGCGTATCGCCGCGAACATCTCGCCGAGATCGTTGAATTCGTCATGGTGGATGATCAGGGACGGAATCGTGCTCACCGCGCCACCGGCCAACCCGCCGGCGCTTCCGAGTACCATGGTGCCGCCCAGATGCCCGGCCAGGCGAGCGAACTTGTTCGTTGTGAGACCGGCACTCGGTCGGCCCAGCACTCGCGGTGCCAGTCGGCGAGCGACCTCGGCGCCGGCGACTCCACCGAGTGCACCGGCGGCGGTCAGTTCCAACAGCGCTCTACCGTCGAATGTCTCACGGACCCCGCTCGCGATATCCCAGACCTGCGCGGCGACACCGGTTCCCCCGCCGACCAGGGCGCCGATTCCCGCTGTCCTGCCGATCACCCGCGCCGCCGCTCGCAGTGCCTCTCGCCTGGTCATAGCGGCGGCGCCCTGCTCGACCGTTACCCGTACGAGTTGGGTCACCGCCGCCCGCATGACCTCTTCGGCGGCAAGGCGATCGGACAGAGCCTTGAATCCTCCACCGTAGAAGAAGAGGACCGCGTCTCGGGCCAGTTGCGCGGCCAGGACAATGGCCGTGACATACACCACGTGTCGGGTGCGTTCGGCGGCATCGGCGGCGGCATGGCACTGGTGTCCCAGATCTTTCAGAACAGCGGCCTGCGCCCGTGTGAATTCAACTGTGCAGCGGTCTTTTTCGGCCAGGGCGGTACCGGTGGCGCTGTCGGTCGCCTGCGCTCCCCGCAATGCGGTGTACTCATAGGCGTCGGCGAGCGCCTCGAGCTCCGTACCTGCTCGAATGCATGCATCGCCGCGGGCACGGGTTCCCGGGTCGTCGAGTCGTGGTAAATGCCCGATCACCAGGTCGCGTAGCGCGACCGGAACCTCCGCCATCAATGCGGTCGTCTCCACCACCATGCCCCTTGGTGTTCATCCCCCACCCGCTGTCGTATCGGTACGGCGGTCGACCATATCCCCAGCAGCACAGCAATTCTCGACACTGGGAACCCGTCCGGACGGTGTAGCTATCCTTGTGACCCGCAGCGTAGGGGTTCTCATGTGCATGGAGCATTTTCATGGGTGGGCAATTCTGGATGGACTCGGGCGAGCTTCGGGCGATCGCACCCGAGTTCGACCGTATCGGTAACGAGGCGGAAGCCATTCTGCAGCGGCTTCATGAGGTCGTGGAGGCCACGGGCGAACCCTGGGGCGACGACGATGCCGGTAAGGCCTTTGCCGAGACCTATCTCCCGGACGAGCGACGGGCATTGTCGGACCTCGATGAACTGACGCGCGTACTCCGACATCGCGGTGACGACCTGCGTGCTGTCACTGCGGCTTTCGAGGAGCAGGATCTGGCCTCGGCCCGGCACATCACCGAAGCCGGTTCAAGGGCCTCGGCGGCACCGCTGCGCCAGGACGCTCTCTCGCTCGGGTTCGGTGATCCGTCGGGGCCTGTGCCGCTGCCCATCGGCGCGCCGACTACCCCACCACCGCAGGGTTCCCCCGAGCCGTCGCATCGACAGCGATCGGTTCCGCCGGCAGCGCACGACATCTCGTCGGCGGTGCATGACACCTCACCGATGGCGCGTGATGTGGAACCCACCCCGGCGCCCGGTCCCCGTCCCGACCATGCGGTCGGCCGGCCGACCCACGCCGCTTCGGCCGATACCGGAACCGCCGGAACTCCCGTGGTAACCGCCGGGTCCACCACGCCCCTCCCGACATCTCGAACGAATACCGAGCGCATCGGTATCGGCCTGTCCGACCGAAGCGTCGCCTCGCGGCCCGGAGGCAATCCGATGGGGCGAACCGTCGCTCCTCGGCCCGAAAAGAACGTGACACCGTCGACCGGCCCCGGTGATCCGGGTAGGCCATTGCCGTGGTCTCCGCCGCTCACCGACCGGAAGAGTCCGCGGATCAGCACTTCCCCCGCATCGGACCTCCCACCCCGTGTCCCGGTTCGGCCCGAGGCCCGACCACAGAACCGAAAGGTCGAGCTCGCCCGCTCGAGCTCCCCCGAGAGTGCCGAGTCGGTGGCCGCCCGCCTGACCCGGGAACTCGCCGAACGACACAAGGTACGGGTATTCGGTTTCGACACACCCGGGGTGCCCGATGAGGTGCTGACCGAACTCGTCGCCGCGGTCGACGATCTGCTTCCCCGCTATCCGGCCCTGCGCCTGGATGCCATCGGCATCGGTGAACTCCCGGGCCGGAACACAGCTCACTTCCAAGGTGATACGCGGTCCCCCCGGATCACCCTGGCCACCCGAGCGGCCACCGACCCCGAATGCCTACGGCAGGCGATCGCCGCAGAGGAGGACGCCGGGTTCCTCGCGCCCGGGTGCGCCGAGCGGCCCGTCTACTCCTGTATCGTGCGAGAATTCGGCGCGGCACTGGACGCGGCCGGTGGGTTCCGAGCGCGCGCGATGGCGCAGCGAGCGCTGCTCACCACCTATCTGGCGCAGGCCGGATCGCATCGGAAGCGATCGCTGCACCGCACGGTGGCAGACTTCCGGATCTGGCGCGCGCAACTGTGCGGCCGCAGCTTTCGCGATGGCCGATTCGATCCCGCAGCGGCACTGTCCGAAGCCTTCACCGGCGTCGTCATGGCCCCCGATCGGGTCACGGCTCCGGTGCTCGCACTGCATCGGCTGCTCGTATCCACCGTTGCCGAATCCCCAACCGCCGCGGGGCGTTCGCGGACCAGGACGGAACCCGCGCGGTGTCCTGTCCCGTGGGCCGGGTGATACGGCCGGATAGATCGGTTACCGTCCACGTGGCCGTCCCACCTCGATCGAGTGGGACGGATGGTCTCGCGGTCGGAAGCGAGACCGCCGGTAGGGCGATGGTGCTTCGGAATCGTACCGGCGATCATCGAGCCATGGCGAAGACCTGGCGAACGATATCGCGTTGCCCGAGCAGCGTCTGTATCCCTCTGCTCGGATTCGCTCCGGGGTGGAACCGCCCATCTCTACGGCCAGTTCAGGGTCGATGATGCGGTGAGCCGAGGAGTTGTCGAGATATTCGAGGCCGGCGAAGAGCTGCCCCCGTATCACACCGCGGCGTTGGCGGCGGCCCGAACCATCCGGGATCGGGAGGGACAACACACGGACGACGAGTATCGACCTGAGGGTCGGTGGTGGGCGCAGACGGGTTCGAACCGCCGACCGCTGGTGTGTAAAACCAGAGCTCTACCACTGAGCTATACGCCCTTGCCGCCCCGGGAGATCCCGGGGAACGGACTATGAATCTAGCGCGGCGAGCGCTTTCTCCCAAGCCGCCTGGTCACGGGCCTCGCCGGGGCCGTTCATCTCCGCGAAACGGATGACTCCCTCGGTGTCGATCACGAAGGTGCCCCGGTTGGCGATTCCGGCGTCCTCGTTGAAGACACCATAGGCCTGGGCGACGGCGCCGTGCGGCCAGAAATCGGACAGCAGCGGGAAGGTGTAGCCCTGTTCGGCGGCCCAGATCTTGTGGGTGGGGGAGGGGCCGACGGAGATGGCGAGGATCTCGGTGCTGTCGTTCTGGAATTTGGGCAGCTCGTCGCGAACCCGGCACAGCTCACCCTGGCAGATGCCGGTGAAGGCGAGGGGATAGAACACCAGCAGGACGTTCTTCTTCCCCCGGTAGTCCGACAGGGTGACTTCCTGGTTGTTCTGGTCTTTCAGGGTGAAATCCGGCGCAACAGTGCCGACCTCTAGTGGCATGGGTGGACCTCCGTCGTATCGGGTTCGTGCCGTGGGCAGCGCAAACCCATCGAATCATGGATGGGGGCGGCGGCTCCGGCCGGGTCAGCGCTGCTTCGACGGCGCCTTGGGCTGAACCAGGCGGCTGCCGGACCATTCGCCCAATTTGACGGCCGAGGTCTGGGTGAGACCGGCGGTGGGGGCCGCTTCGGCGATCTCGCTGGGGTCCACGTGGCCGGGGTTGCCGGTCTTGGGGGTGAGCACCCAGATGAAGCCGTCCTCGGACAGCGGTCCGATCGCCTCCATCAACTGGTCCACCAGGTCGCCGTCACCGTCTCGCCACCACAGCAGAACGACATCGATGACCTCGTCGGAGTCCTCGTCCAGCAGCTCGCTGCCGATTACCTCCTCGACATCGGCCCGCAGGTCGTCGTTGGTGTCTTCGTCCCAGCCCAGCTCCTGGACAACCATGCCGTGGGTGATGCCAAGCTTCTGAGCGTAATTCTGCGCGTCCGCCGCGGCGACCACGGTGGCGTCCTCCTCAACTCCCGACTACAGATAACTGCAAGCGAACATTGTTATCGGCCCCAACGCAAGCCGATCGGGCCAATCGAATTCTGCCTGTTGCCTCGACATGCCCTCTGACCGGCGCGAATACCTCGATCAGGTGGGGCAGGCCGCCCGGACGGCGTTTCGCGCGTCGTTCACCCGTCGGCTGGCGTCGTTGAGCGGACCGACGGGGGCGGTGTAGGTCATCTCCTTGGCCGCCCGAGCGAGGGCGCGGGCCGCATCGACGTATTCGGTGAACTTGGCGGCCAGGTCCGAGGGCAGGTCCTCACCGGCTGCGTTGACCCCGGTTTCGACCTTGGTGGCGGCGTCTTCGAGGGTGGCGACCGCGGCGTCGCGTTTGGACACATAGTCCGGGGCGTTGGAGTCGTGGGCGTCGACGAACTCGTTGTACTTGGTCACGCCCACCCCGGTGGTTATCGGGAACTGGTTGCAGTTGTCGGCGATGGCCTTGTCGCGGGCGGCGGCCTTCCGGGAGGAGGTGGCGGCCGCGGACGACGAGGCTGCTTCGCTCTTATAGGCCGCCAGGTCGCCGGCATTGGGCGTGGCCGCGCCGTCGATCTGCTCGGCGCATCCCGCGATCGTCGCGCCGGTGGCCAGAGCCGCCGCGGCGGCCACCAGCCCTATTCGGCGCGGATCCAGCAACTTCATCGTCCTCCCCACTCCTCGGTACAACTCCAGCGTCCTGCCTGTCGAACGGTACTGGATCGGCGGCTGCGATGATGACCTGGGACGCACCATCGGCAAGGATGGATGGTGCATCCGAGACATTTCGTAGACGGGTGGTGCGCACACCAGCGGACCGCCCGGGGTTAGCGAAGCCATCAGCTCGACCACCCCCTGTACGAGGAGCAGTTTTGACCGATCTGATCCACTCTTCCGCTCCGGCGGAGCACGCTGCGTCCGATACCACCCCTGTGCGCGCCGCGAACGGCACGACCCCCGGCGGGCGAGTTCGGGTGATCCGCGAGGGAGTGGCGTCCTACCTACCGGATATCGATCCGGAGGAAACCAGTGAATGGCTCGAATCCTTCGACGACATGCTCGAACGAGAGGGTCCGGGCCGGGCGCGCTATCTGATGCTGCGCCTGCTCGAACGTGCCGGTGAGCGTCGGGTATCGATCCCGGCCCTCACCTCCACCGACTACGTCAACACCATTCCGACCGAAAACGAACCGTGGTTCCCCGGCGACGAGGAGACCGAACGACGGTATCGGGCCTGGATCCGTTGGAATGCCGCGATCATGGTGCATCGCGCGCAGCGCCCGGGGATCGCGGTCGGCGGCCACATCTCGACCTACGCGTCCTCGGCGGCGCTGTACGAGGTCGGCTTCAACCACTTCTTCCGGGGCAAGAACCACCCCGGCGGCGGTGACTCGGTTTTCATCCAGGGGCACGCGTCGCCGGGTATCTATGCCCGCGCGTTCCTGGAAGGGCGGCTGAGTGCCGAACGGCTCGACGGGTTCCGTCAGGAGTACAGCAAGGGCGGCCTGGGCAAGGGGCTGCCGTCGTATCCGCATCCGCGGCTGATGCCCGACTTCTGGGAATACCCGACGGTGTCCATGGGGCTGGGCCCGATGAACGCCATCTACCAGGCGCGGTTCAACCACTACCTGCACGACCGGGGTATCAAGGACACCTCCGATCAGCACGTGTGGGCGTTCCTCGGCGACGGCGAGATGGACGAGCCGGAGTCGCGCGGTCTGGCGCATGTGGCGGCCCTGGAGGGTCTGGACAACCTGACCTTCGTGGTGAACTGCAACCTGCAGCGCCTCGACGGTCCGGTGCGCGGTAACGGCAAGATCATCCAGGAGCTGGAGTCGTTCTTCCGCGGCGCCGGCTGGAATGTCATCAAGGTGATCTGGGGTCGGGAGTGGGACGCGCTGTTGGGCGCCGACCGCGACGGTGCGCTGGTGAACCTGATGAACACCACCCCCGACGGTGACTACCAGACCTACAAGGCCAATGACGGCGCCTATGTGCGGGAGCATTTCTTCGGTCGTGATCCGCGCACCAAGGCGTTGGTGCAGGACCTGACCGATCAGGAGATCTGGAACCTCAAACGCGGCGGCCACGACTACCGCAAGGTGTACGCGGCGTACGCGGCGGCGCTGGCCCACAAGGGGCAGCCGACGGTGATCCTGGCCAAGACCATCAAGGGTTACACCCTCGGCAAGCACTTCGAGGGTCGCAATGCGACCCACCAGATGAAGAAACTGACCCTGCAGGACCTCAAGGACTTCCGCGACCTGCAGCGGATCCCGATCAGCGACGCCGAACTGGAGAAGGACCCGTATCTGCCGCCGTACTACCACCCGGGTATGGACGCCCCGGAGATCCAGTACATGTTGGAGCGCCGCAAGGCGCTGGGTGGTTTCCTGCCGGAGCGTCGCACGACCGCCAAGCCGCTGAAACTGCCCGGCGACGAGGTGTACAAGACGGTGCGCAAGGGTTCCGGCAAACAGAATGTCGCCACCACCATGGCGCTGGTGCGGTTGATGAAGGAACTGCTGCGCGACAAGGAGATCGGCAAGCGGATCGTGCCGATCATCCCGGACGAGGCCCGTACCTTCGGTATGGACTCATGGTTCCCGTCGCTGAAGATCTACAACCGCAACGGCCAGCTCTACACCTCCGTCGACGCGGAGCTGATGCTCGCCTACAAGGAGAGCAACGTCGGGCAGATCCTGCACGAGGGCATCAACGAGGCCGGGTCGACGGCGTCGTTCACCGCGGTTGGCACCTCTTACGCCACCCATGGCGAGCCGATGATCCCGCTGTACATCTTCTACTCGATGTTCGGGTTCCAGCGCACCGGCGACGGTCTGTGGGCCGCGGCCGACCAGCTGGCCCGCGGGTTCGTCCTCGGGGCGACGGCCGGGCGCACCACCCTGACCGGTGAGGGGTTGCAGCACAATGACGGACATTCGTTGTTGTTGGCCTCCACCAACCCGGCGGTGGTCTCCTACGATCCGGCGTTCTCCTACGAGATCGCGCATATCGTTCGCGACGGTCTGCGCCGCATGTACGGCGGCACCCCCGGTGTCGAAGGGTTCGGCGGAGAGAACATCTTCTATTACCTCACCCTGTACAACGAGCCCTACCAGCAGCCGGCCGAGCCCGAAGGGCTCGATGTGGACGGTCTGTTGAAGGGTCTGTACCTGTACCGGCGAGGTGGGGAAGGTCAGGTGCGGGCGCAGATCCTGGTGTCCGGGGTCACCGTGCCCGACGGTCTGCGCGCCCAGCAGCTGCTCGCCGAGGACTGGGGTGTGGCCGCCGACGTGTGGTCGGTGACGTCCTGGAGCGAGTTGCGGCGGGAGGCGTTGGCGAAGGAGACGCAGGCTCTGCGGCATCCGGAGACCGATCCGGGCACGCCGTACGTCACCCAGGCGCTGTCCGGTGCCGAGGGGCCGTTCGTGGCCGCCTCGGACTGGATGCGGGCCGTTGCGGACCAGATCCGTCAGTGGGTGCCCGG
>NZ_BAGE01000029.1 GCF_000308675.1 Nocardia paucivorans NBRC 100373
CCAAGGCGATCGTCGTGACCCCCGAGGTGCGCGAGGCACTGGGGCTGGATGCCACGGTCACCAAGCTGTCGCCGCCGGAGATGATCCGGGCCATTCTGCTCGCGCCGGTGGATCTGTTGTGGAACGGCGGTATCGGTACCTATATCAAGGCCAGTACCGAGACCAATGCCGATGTGGGGGACAAGTCCAACGACGCGGTGCGGGTGGATGCGAACCGGTTGCGGGTCAAGGTGATCGGTGAGGGCGGCAACCTCGGGGTCACGGCATTGGGGCGGATCGAGTTCTGCCGAGGCGGCGGACGGATGAACACCGACGCCCTGGACAATTCGGCGGGTGTGGACTGCTCCGACCACGAGGTCAATATCAAGATCCTGCTCGACACGGTTGTCTCCGGCGGGGAGCTCGATATCGACAACCGCAATCCGCTGCTGGCCGAGATGACCGACGAGGTTGCCGAGCTCGTTCTGCGCGACAATATCTCGCAGAACTTCCGCATGGGCTTGTCCCGCGCCGACGCCGTACGCCAGGCAGGGGTACACCGCCGGTTGCTCACCCAGCTGGAAACCCGTTACGGACTGGACCGGGAGCTCGAGGCACTGCCCTCGGACGCGGAGATGAAGCGTCGGATCGCCGACGGTGCCGGGCTCACCTCTCCGGAGTTGGCGAACCTGCTGGCGCACGTGAAACTGTCGCTGAAGGCCGATCTGCTGTCCGGCGATCTGCCCGACAGTCCCTCGTTCGCCTCGGTATTGCCGGAATACTTCCCCACCCCGCTGCGGGAACGTTTTGCTGCCGCCATCGACAAACACCCGCTGCGGCGGGAGATCGTGGCCACCGTGGTGGTCAACGAGATGGTCGACTACGGCGGCCTCACCTTCGCCTTCCGGCTGAGCGAGGAGATCGGCGCCACCACCGACGACGCCCTGCGCGCTTTCACCGCCGCGGTCGACATCTTCGGATTGCGCCCGATCTGGCAGCGGATCCGCACCGTGGCCATGCCGGCCGCGGCCCGGGATCTGCTGGAACTGGAGGCCGCGCGGACGCTCGAGCGGGCGGCGCGTTGGTTGTTGCTGAACCGTCCGCAGCCGATCGCCATCGGCGCCGATATCGCCCGTTACCGTGACGGTGTCCGCGCGCTCGCCGCGAAGATCACCGAATGGCTGCCCGAGCATTTGGCCGAAGAGGTGGCTCGGCGGTCGGGTCGCAGTATCGAACTCGGCGCGCCGACCGAGGTGGCCACCGAGGTGTACCGGTTGATCCATCTGTTCCCGCTGTTGGATGTGCTCGATATCGCCGATATCGCCGAGCGCGATGCCGACGAGATCGCCGAGCTCTACTTCGCGCTCAACTCGCACTACCGGATCGAGCGCCTGCTCACCGCGGTTGGTGAGCTGGAACAGGGACAGCGGTGGCCCAACCTGGCCCGGTTGGCGGTGCGTGACGATCTGTACGAATCGCTGCGGCTGCTGACCCTGGATGTGGCCGGTGCCAGCGATCCGGAGGACGATATCGCGGAGAAGATCGCCTACTGGGAATCCACCAACCGTTCCCGGTTGGCGCGGGCCGCGGCGTCGCTGTCCGAGATCTTCGCCGGAGGTAGTTACGATCTGGCCACCTTGTCGGTGGCAGCGCGGCAGGTGCGCAGCCTCGTGGGCAGCGCCGATCCCAGCGCGGTCGGCAAGATGAGCGGTGCGTGATCGCGTCGGCTCCGCCGAGGTAGAGTCGCGGCCCTGACCGGTCCCGCGTTTCGGCCCCCGAGACCTGTGTCGTCGACACGGGCGCCTCGGGGGCCGAACCATAGGATGGGTCGCGGCTCTTCGTCGTATCGCGGCCCGGTGACAGCGCTGTCGCGCCAGAATAAGGGGCTCGAGATCGATCGTCCCAGTTCAGTGTTCCAGGGATCGTTGACCGCAGGAGGCGCAGAACTTCGCCACCGCGGGTAGTTCCGCCCCGCAGGCATGACAGTGTTTGGGGCGCACGCCGAGCGGGGTGCCGCAATGGACGCAGAACCGTGCCCCGGCCGGGTTCGAGGAGTGACAACTGTCACACACCGGCTGTTCGGCGCCTGCCGTGAGGGCCGCCGGCGCCGGTGTTTCGGCCACCGGCCGGGCGGGCGCCGGGGTGGGTGGATAGGGGCTCGCCTGTTGGAGAGCGTTGATACCCAGTGCAGCACCGAGGAAGCCGCCGTCGTGGGCGTGGCCGTTGTGTGCCAGTCCCTGGCCGGCGCCCAAGGCCATCTCACCCGCCGCGTACTGGCGGAAATCGCCGGCGAGACGAATATAGGTGACGTCCTTGGCGAGCCGTTTGAGCCGTTCGGCGTCCTCGGGCGCGAGAGTGATATCGAAATTTCCCATGCGCGGGATGCGCAGGCCGTACTCGTAGAGCGCGGTGTTCGTCTGCCGCAACACCGCCGCCTCGATGGCCGGGATGTGTCCGGACAGTCCGAGCAACGGCCACTCCCGCTGGGAGATGCCCTGGGTGACGGCGACCTTCATGGATTTGAGCAGTAGGTCGGCGCACCAGGAACGAATACTGGTCGGGTCGCCGATATCCACGGTGCCGGCCAATGAGGTGAGCAGTTCGGCCGCATCCCGTACGGCGAGCGCGAACTCGCCGAAAACCCGCAGAGTGACCACCTGTTCGCTGACCGGGTCGACGATATCGGCGATTCGACCGCCGAACTTGAGGCCGGCGAACTCACGGGTGGATACGAAATACAGCTCGGCCCGGTAGTAGTTGCCGCCGGAGAGGGTGTCCACCAAGGCGCCGAGTATCGGCAACTCGTCGGCATCGATCCGGTGTCGACCCGGCCCCATGGCCGCAACCACGTGACCCGCCTTGACAAATATGGCGATCTCGTCGGCATTGACGATGGCACGCGAATAGCGCCGGATATTGACATCCGGCCACTTGTAGACCAACTGGTTCTTGCCGGTCTCCGGAACGGCGATGAATTCCCGCTCGAACCATGCCATTGGGCGCTCCATCCGCAGGTGACGTAGTCGAGCGTACCGACACGCGGTGGTGCGATCAATCGATGCCACCGGCGTGAACCCGCACTATCAGGCTTCCCGGGGGCTGAAAGTTGGCTACGCTCAATGAAAATCCAGTGGTGGTTACCTATTGAACGTACCACTGTTTGACGGTACATTAGCCGCAGATATGGTCGCCGCCACTGGAAAGGCATCACACCAATGACAACAGTTCGACCTCCCGCAGACCAGGGAGCCGTGGGGGCACAGGAAGCCTCGGCTGATTCCCTGCATGCCGAGGACGCGGGCTACCACAAGTCTCTGCGTCCCCGACAGCTTCAGATGATCGCCATCGGCGGCGCCATCGGTACCGGTCTGTTCCTCGGCGCCGGTAGCCGGCTGCACGATGCCGGTCCGGGTCTGTTCCTGGTCTACGCCATCTGTGGCATCTTCGTGTTCTTCATCCTCCGCGCGCTCGGTGAGCTGGTGCTGCACCGTCCCTCCTCGGGCTCGTTCGTCTCCTATGCCCGTGAGTTCTACGGTGAGAAGCTCGCCTTCGGCGTCGGATGGATGTACTTCTTCCACTGGTGCATGACCGGCATCGTGGACATCACCGCGATCGCCACCTACGTCCACTACTGGGGTGCGTTCGAGGTGATCCCGCAGTGGGTTATCGCGTTGATCGCGCTGGCCGTGGTCGTCTCCATCAATATGGTGTCGGTCAAGTGGTTCGGTGAGCTGGAGTTCTGGGCCGCCCTGATCAAGGTCGTCGCACTGGTGACCTTCCTGATCGTCGGCACCATATTCCTGGCCGGCCGCTTCGACATCCAGGGTGAGACCACCGGGCCGAGTCTGATCACCGCCAACGGTGGTCTGTTCCCGACCGGATTCCTGCCGTTGGTCCTCGTCACGACCGGTGTCGTCTTCGCCTACGCCGCCGTGGAGCTGGTCGGTACCGCCGCCGGCGAGGCCGAGAACCCCGAGAAGATCATGCCGCGCGCCATCAACTCGGTGATCGCCCGCATCGCGCTGTTCTACGTCGGATCGCTGGTTCTGCTCGGTCTGCTGCTGCCCTACACCGCTTTCAAGGCCGGTGAGAGCCCGTTCGTGACCTTCTTCTCCAAGATCGGGGTGGACGGTGCCGGTTCGATCATGAACCTCGTGGTGCTGACCGCCGCGTTCTCCAGCCTGAACGCGGGTCTGTACTCCACCGGTCGCATCCTGCGTTCGATGTCCATGAACGGCAGCGCCCCCACCGTGGCCGGTCGGATGTCCAGCACCGGTGTTCCCTATGTGGGGATTCTCGCCACCGGCACCATCGCGCTGGTGGGCGTCGGTCTCAATGCCGTCGTACCGGAAAAGGCGTTCGAGATCGTGCTGAACGTATCCGCGCTGGGCACCATCTGCTCGTGGACCGCAATCGTGCTGTGCCAGCTGAAACTGCACCGCTGGGCGAACGAGGGCAAGATGGAGCGTCCCTCGTTCCGGATGCCCGGCGCCCCGTACACCAGCTATGCCACCCTGGTGTTCCTGGCCGGTGTGGTCGTGCTGATGCTGTTCAGCGACGAGGTGGAGCAGCGCGCGGCGGTGATCGCCATGCTGGTGCTCGGGGTTCCCGCGCTGGTGGGTGGATGGTTCCTGGCCCGCAAGCGCGTCAACGAACTCGCGGCCACACGTAGCGGTATCACCGGAAAGTTCCCGGTGCTCGCCGAGCGGCCCGCGCTCGAGGACGGCAAGGAGTCGCAGGACAGCGCGCCGTCGTTGAAGAAATCCGACGACGAATAGCCCGAGGAACCCCCGCGTCGTTCCTTATCGCGTCGCCCCGGACCATATGTCCGGGGCGTTCGCGTTCCCAGCGGGGGGAACATGAACTCGCCTGGGCCGATACGCCTCGGCAGAGAATGGGATTTCGACTTCACACCGGGTATGAGAGGCACCGATGTCGCAGCAGCCCAACGCATCCGAACCTCCGTTGCCGCCCTGGGCGAATCGGCGTATACGCGGTACGGAGGTACCTCGGCGGCTGTCGCATTCCTGGTCCAGTCGGCGTACCACAGGGGATGCGCTCCCCTCGGTCGAGACGCCCTCGACCGCCGGCCGGCCGGCGGCCGCCGAGTCTCCGCTGACCCGGGCGGCCGAGGAACTTCTCGCCGAGGCCGAAGCCGAGGCGTCCGTTCCGGTTCAGGCGGCGCCCTCCGGTGTGGCGGGTGAGGATTTCGGGGCCTTCGACCGGGCGATCGCGGCGCTGACGGGTGATGATCTCGCCACGGATACCGTGGCCGAGGCCGGACTTCTGGGCGGCGGCGATCGGGAAGGCCGCTCCCGTCCCAGTGTGCGCAGGCTGGGCGCGGGTCTGGTGGTGCTGCCGCGGGTGCAATCGGTCGATCCGGTCGCCGCATTGCTGACGAATCCAGAGGTTCCCGAGGCGAAACGTTTCTGCTGGAAATGCCAGGCGCCGGTGGGGCGAAGCGGACCACACGGCGCCGGGGCGGTCGTGGGGGAGTGCGAACGCTGCCGGTCGCCGTTCAACTTCCGGCCCGCCCTGGAGCCGGGTGAGGTGGTGGCCGACCAGTATGTGGTGAAGGGGTGCCTGGCCCACGGTGGTCTCGGCTGGATCTACCTGGCGATCGACAGCAATGTCAGCGATCGCTGGGTGGTGCTGAAAGGGTTGCAGAACCCGCAGGACTTCGAGGCCCATGTGGTGGCGCTCGCGGAGCGACAGTTCCTCTCGGAGGTGACCCATCCCGGCATCGTCAAGATCTACAACTTCGTCAAGCACCGTTCGACCCGCGATATCTCCGACGGCTATATCGTCATGGAGTACGTGGGCGGTCGCTCGCTGAAGACGCTCCAGGAACTGGCCGCCCCGGAGCGGATACCGGTCGCCGAGGTACTCGCGTACATGATGGAGGTCCTGCCGGCGCTGGACTATCTGCATTCGTTCGGCCTGGCCTACAACGACCTCAAACCGGACAACATCATGATCACCGAGGACGAGGTCAAACTCATCGACCTCGGCGCGGTCGCCGCCATGGAGTCCTACGGCAGTATCTACGGGACACCCGGCTACCAGGCGCCGGAGATCATCGAGACCGGGCCGACGGTCGCCTCGGATATCTATACGGCCGGACGCACCCTGGCCGCGTTGATCCTCGACCTGCCCAAGGACGACAACGGCAACTATCGGCCCGAGGTGCCTACTCCCGAGAACCATCCGTTGCTGCGGCGCTATCCGTTCGTGTACCGGTTGCTGTTGCGCGCCACCCATTCGGATCCGAAGCGCCGTTTCCCCTCGACCTATGCCATGTACTGCCAGCTCGCCGGCGTGTTGCGGATGGTGCTGGCCGCCGACACCGCCCGGGAACACCCTCAGGTTTCGGTCGAATTCGGTTCGCTGCGTGGTGATTTCGGCGTCGATACGCTGATCGGCCAGACCGATGGGATGGTCGATGGTAAGCACCGTATGCCGGCGGTGGCCGCCGAACAGGTGGTGGCCGCCCTGCCGACTCCACTGATCGATGCCGACGATCCCAGTGAGGATCTGCTTTCCAGTCTGTTGCACGGAGATCCCCGACACAGCCTGGATGCCCTGCAGCGCACTCGGGAGCGTATTGCCGCCGGCACGATCGATATGCCGGAGACCTTCGAGCTGGAGGGAACGCTCGCGGCGGTGCGCGCCCACCTCGATCTGGGTGAGGTGGAGTCGGCCCGGGAACGGTTGGCGGAACTACGGCCGCGGTATGAGACGGACTGGCGCCTGGAATGGTATTCCGGGCTCGCCGACCTGCTCGACGAACAGTACGAACGCGCCTACCTGCACTTCGACGAGGTGCACACCATGTTGCCCGGGGAGATCGCACCCGCCCTGGCGTTGGCCGCGACCGCGGAACTGGTATTGCAACACCTCGAGTTGCCCGGCGAGGCCAACCGCTGGCACAGGGCGGCCGTCGAGTTCTACCGATTGGTCTGGCAGACCAACCACGGGGTGGTCAGCGCGGCGTTCGGGCTGGCCCGCAGACTCGCGGCCGATGGGAAATCGCTGGAGGCCGTGGCCGTGCTGGACCAGGTCCCCACCGCCTCGCGGCACTACGGCATCGCCCGGATGACCGGCAGTCTGCTGCTGGTCTCACGGCCGGTCGCCGAGGTCACCGAGGCCGATATCATCGAGGCGGCATCGCGACTGGCCGCCCTGCGCGATGAACCTCGTGCCTTGCAAATGCAGGTGGTGGTGGTCGGGGCGGCGTTGGAATGGTTGCGGGCCCGCCGGCGTCCGGCCGCGCAGGACACCGCCATTCTCGGTTTCCCGCTCACCGAATCGGGGCTGCGCACCGGTTTGGAGACCTGCCTGCGTGCGCTGGCTCGCACCGCGCCCGATCGGCTGCACCGGTATCGTCTGGTGGATCTGGCCAATAGTGTTCGACCGCATACGCGCTGGTAGCGGTGGTCGATCCGGTGTGGGCGCGGCGTGGCGGCTATAGTCGGTCGATGGTGCGCAGACGCCGGACGAACGCCGGCGCCAGCGGTGCACAGGCGAGTATGACGATCAACAACACCAGCCACAGCCAGCCACCGAATACGAGGGCGAGAACGAGGGCCAGCAGGATGGCCAGACCGCCGAGAACGCCGTATGTGAGGGCCGGATCGGTGGAGGTCGGTGGCGCCGACGGGGGCGTGATGCCGGGCAGATCGGCGAATACCTCGGCCAGTTCCGTGGTGGAGGACGCCGCCGCTATCGCGGCGCTGCGCTCGTCGAACTCGGTGACGCTCAGCCGTCCGGCGCTGAGATGCTCCGATAGTTCCAGCAGGGCGCGTTCACGGGCCTGAACGCTCACTCGGGCACCCGGCGTTTCGTTCATATTCGCAGCATATGGCGCTGTGGGACGGTTTCGAGGCCCCTCGCATCGCCATGAGTGGGAAGTGGCATCACGGGCATTGTGCCAAAGTGTCGGCGGTTTGTTCCACCAGCGGATTCGGCTGCTTCCCCATCTATCCCTGCCATGTCTTTCCAGATGTGGGGAGAACCTAGGCTGAGCCGTGATAGCGCACGACGAGGAGTTCTCATCCATGCCCATCGGGATCCAGGGGCGTCGCCCGGCCACGGCAGACTGGGATTGGCAGACGCGTGGATCGTGTCGTGGTGTGGAATCGGCGGTGTTCTTCCATCCCGACGGGGAGCGTGGTCGGGCCCGAGCCGATCGGGTGCAGCGGGCGAAGAAGATTTGCGGCACCTGTCCCGTGCTCGCTCAGTGTCGTAGTTATGCGCTGTCGGTGAGCGAGCCCTACGGGGTGTGGGGAGGGATGTCGGAAGACGAGCGACGCACCTATATCCGACGGTCCGCGTGGTAATGGTCCGGTGAATGGTGGCCGGCAGCCATCCGGCGGCGCCACTCGATGGTGATCCGCGCAATGACGGTGGCGAAGTGGTGATCTATTCGAGTGGAACGCCTCGAGTGCGTTCCGAATAGCGGTGATACTCGTGTCCGGCCCGGGTCGGGACCGTTTCGATGTGGTTTCCTTGAAGTATGGCTGCTGGTGTGGAGTACACGATCGATGAGCTGGCACGTGCCGCCGGTACGACCGTGCGCAGCCTGCGAGTTTACCATGAGCGGGGTGTTCTCCCTCCGCCGCAGGTGAAGGGGCGGACCGGTTTCTACGGCCAGGATCACCTGAACCGGGTGCGCACCATCAGCAGGCTGCTCGATCGTGGCATCAAACTGAACGGTATCAAAGAGTTGCTCAACGCGTGGGATCGCGGCGACGATCTGGGCGATATCCTCGGCGTGAGCGGGGTGGAGCCGGAGGAGGCCGCCGAGGTGTTGGCCGGTGTCCCGGAGCCCGCCGGGACCATTGCCGCCACCGAACTCGAGCAGCGGTACGGCTCGGTGCCCAATGGTCTGGCGCGTGTCGTGGCGTTGGGCCTCTATGAACCGGTCGACGCCAGTACGTATCGACCTGCCGACCGGCATCTGATCCGGGCCGTCGAACAACTGTCCGCGGCAGGGGTGCCCGACGACGAGATTCTCACCGAACTGGAACGACTCCGGGCCGACTGTGACCGCATCGCCCGTCGGTTCGTGGATCTTTTCGAGCGCACTGCATGGCAGTCGTATCAGAAATCGTCGCGCAGCCGATCCGACCTGGCCGAACTCACGGCCCGATTGCATCTGCTCCGGGCGTTGCCGGGGCGTACCAGTGCCGAGTTGGTGAATCGGTTCGTGGCCCAGCACATCGAAGGCGAGAGCGATCTGTCCGAGGTGTTGAGCAAGAACTGAGGCGCTTTCCCGTCAATGGGAAGTATCCGGATTCCGATGAGTCGTCGGATGGCGATACATTGGATGGCGATACATGCGCCCGGTTCTGTGGGCGTTCATGCCTCGTTACCTAAGTAGGTCCTTCCGTACCTACCGATGCGGCGATTTCCCTGCCGCGCCAGAATCTGCCTCCTGGTAGTTGAGGTAGGGATTGGTACGGCATGGGACATGTAACACTGTGGATGCAGATCTCCCTCGACGGTTTCGTCGAGGGCCCGGATGAGCAGGTCCACTGGCCGGTTGTGGACGAGGAGCTGTGCGGCGCACTGCTCGATGAACTACGGCAGGCGGATCTGCTCATGTACGGGCGCAGAACTCACGACATCCTGTCGTCCTTCTGGCCGACCGCCGATGTCGAACCGATCATCTCCCCGTTCTACGTCGAGTTCGCCCGGTTCTGGAAGCAGGTGCCCAAGCTCGTCTTCTCTCGCACGATGCGGACGGCCGACTGGAACACCACGGTGGTCGGGGACGATCTGGTCGACCGGATCACCGAATTGAAGTCCGAAACCGAATATCACATGGTGATGCTCGGCGGCGCCGAAACCGCTTCCGTCTTCTTGAAACACAATCTGGTGGACGAGTACCGGTTGTTCGTGCATCCGATGCTGTTGGGTGGCGGGGTGCCGCTGTTCCGGACGCCGGTGGATACCGCCGGTCTACAGCTGGTGGATGTGACAACCTTCGACAGTGCCGTGGTGCAGATGCACTACCAGCAGATTTATCCTGTCCTGTGTTGAGTTGATCTCTCGACCGCAGCGCGGGCTCGGACCGGAGTCGAGGTTTACCGCGCGGTGGATCGACCCGTCGGCTACTTTTGGTGCAATGTCGGTGGAATCCCTTCGCGAGGTGGGGCTGCCCATGCCCGTCGGTGAGTTCGTCGGGCGTGAACGAGAGCTGGCTCGCCTGCGCGACCTGCTTTCGGCCGGGCAGGCCCGGCTGATCACTCTTGTCGGACCGGGGGGCAGTGGAAAGACCGGGCTGGCGGCCGAGGCGCTGCGTCGCGAGGATAGGAACAGACCCGTCTACTGGGTGGGGCTCACGCGGATCGCGTCCGATCCCGCCACCCGTGCCGCGGAGGTCGTGCGCTCGGTGGTGCGGGCCCGGACCGTCACGCCGAGGCCGATCGGTTCCGTGGGGTCGGCCGAGGTTTCCGACGGCCGCCCGATCCTGGTGTTGGACTCCTGTGAGCATGTGGTGGCCGAGATCGCCGAGGTGATTGCGGACCTGCTCGCGGCCACCGCCGATCTGACCATTTTGGCGACCAGTCGGGAACCGATCGGCTGGGCCGACGAATATCTTCTGGCCGTTCCGCCGCTGCCGCCGCGGCACGCGCTGCGGTTGTTCCGACAGCGCGCCGAGCTGACCGGTCACCCGGTGCCCGAGGACCCCGAACGGCTCGACACCGTCGCGCGAATCTGCCGGCATGTCGACCACAATCCGCTGTTCATCCGCATGGCCGCCGCCCGGTTGCGCCATCGGCCGCCGGCCATGGTGTTGGCCGAACTCACCGGTGACGCCGACGACAAACGTCTGAATTGGTCGTATGGGGTCAGAGGGGGTGTCGACACGCGGCACCGCGGCATCCGCGATGTCATCACCTGGTCGTACGACCTCTGCGATGCCGAGGAACGAATACTGCTGGAACGGCTGTCCATCTTCGCGCCGGGGTATGTCGACGAAGAGGGGAGCCTGTGCAACGGCGCCGAATCGGCGGCCGTGGTCGCGGTGTGCGCAGACGAGGCCTTACCGCGGGATCGGGTCGAACGAGCGCTGGAGCGACTGGTGGATCGTTCCCTGGTCTCGGTGCATTTCACGACCACCGCCACCCGGTGGTACCTGGGGGAGAGCGTGCGGGTGTTCGCGCAGGCGAGGTTGCGCCGCAGCCCCGCGGAAGTCGCCCGGCTCGCCCGACTGCACCGGCGCTACCACCGCGATCGGGTGCTCGCGGGGGGCGTGGCCTCATTCGGGGCGCGGCCGGACGAGCAGTGGGTGGAGTGGGTGCGTGCCTCCTGGGACGATATCGTGGCCGGCATCCGGACCGGCCTGTCCGACCCGGTGGAGGCGCGAATCGGTCTGGAGACCGCCACCACGCTGCTGGGTGCGTCGGCCTTCTGCGCCGACCGTGATCCCACACCCGCGCACCTGACCGAACTGGCATTCGACGCCGCCGCGGTGGCCGGAGTGCATCCGGTCGAATATCGGAGTCGGGTCACCATCCCGCGCGCGTGGGCGATACCTCGGACAGAGGAGTCCGCGCAAAAGGGCATCGGGCGCGAACTGCATCGACAGACCGACCCCCGAGGCGGCCGCCGTCGATGCGAGGACGTGGAACTGCGGCACTGTGCCTCCGGAGTGCGACCGCGACGTTCTGTCGCCTCCGAATCGGCCTCGCCGAGGCGCTCGGCTTCGGGTTGGCGCACCCTGTCGCCTGCAGAACGTGAGGTCGCGGTGCTCGCGGCGGCCGGCTGGTCCAACAGTGCCATCGCCGAGTATCGGCGTAGCTCGGTGCGCACGGTGGATGCGCAGGTGGCGAGTGTGCGGCAGAAACTGCTGATCTCCTCGCGCCGCGAGATCGTCCATCATCTGCCCGAGGAGATGATCGAGCGGGTACGGCGGGAACGCGAGGTGACCGCCCGGCGCTCCAAGGCCGGACGGTCACCCCGCGATACCCCTCGCCCGTAGCGTGTTCGGTGTCGTGCGGGCCGGGTTGCACGACTGTGCGATGCGGTATCGGGCGGGGTCTGCGGGGCAGGTGTGAACGTAGGGGCGGTAGGCGTGGCCTTGTGATCGTTGCTGTGGTCGCCCTTGCGTTCACGCGGGATCGCGTGCACCTGCCGATTGCGGTCTGTGGAAATGTTGTGGCGGTTGCAGTGGTCGCCGGTACCGGGATGTCGGTCGCCTCGGATGTTGTGGCCGAGATCGGCGGCCGGCGTGAGCCGGGATACGACGGCGTTCGATCCGATCATCGGCGCCTCACCGGGGTGACGGTTGGGGCCACCCTGCGCACCGGTCCGTGGTTGCGCGTGGTGTCCATGTCGTCTCCGTTCGTGCCGGGTACTGGAACTCGTTCAGCGGATCTTCATCATATGTTCCGAGCCATATGTTCCGAGCCATGTGTTCCGATGTTTTATGTACCGCTATATAACGGCACAATACCTCTCTGGGGTTGGTTTGGCGAGCAGGGTTTCCGGTACTGGGAAGTGCGTGGGACTTCGGGGGTGCTGCGAAGACGCGGATGCCGAAGCGGGTATGCGGTCTCGGCCGCCGGCGGAGCGAATGCCGGGAATGCGGCCGAAGTGGTCTAGGGTGCGCCGCATGCAGACATTCGGCAGGACCATCACCGTTGCCGTCGCTGTGGCAGCCGCCGCCTTCGGTCTCACCGCCTGTGGTTCGGAGGACTCCGAGACCGCCACCGGCGCCACCGTCACCACTACCGCCGCGTCGAGCGCGCCGGCGAGCCCGGCCGCAACGGAGTCGAAAGGCCGCGAATGCGGGGCCGACGATATCGGAGTCACCGGTGGTTTCGGGGAGGCGCCGACCATCACCATCCCCGACGACTGCGATCCGCCCAGCACATTGATCGTGAAGGATCTGGTGCCCGGTTCCGGTCCCGGCGCCACCGCCGGGCAGCAGCTGACCATGAACTACTCGCTGGTGACCTGGTCGGACAAGCAGAAACTGGACAGCTCCTTCGACCGGGGTGAGCCCTTCCGGCTGACCCTCGGTGCGGGCATGGTCATCCCGGGCTGGGATCAGGGGCTCGAAGGTGTGCAGCAGGGCGCGCGTCGGTTGCTGATAATCCCGCCCGATCTCGGTTACGGTGCCGGCGGCAACGGAGTGAAGCCGAACGAAACCCTGGTCTTCGTCACCGACGCTGTGGAAGTCCCACAGAACTGATCCCGACCGGCGCCGATCCCGGTCGGTATCGACCTCGACCGGTGCGGGTCCCGACCGGTGGTGCCGCCGGTCGGAACCCGAATGGTCGGGAGATGGGTACGGGTCGATCGTCGCCCGTTTCGGGTGGCCGGCCTACAGTTCGTGACGCCCGGTCAACTAGGCTGTTCGGGATGCGTATCCCGGGATGTACCGGCGGCTTGTGGTCGGACACCCCGTCAGGTGCGCCGATGGCGCGCACCGGGTGTTGTCACCCGGCCATCAGTACCTACCCCGAGTACAACCGACGAGAACAAGGAGCATGTCCGTGAAGAGCACCGTCGAGCAGCTGAGCCCGACCCGGGTCCGGATCAATGTCGAGGTGCCCTTCGAGGAGTTGAAGCCGGACTTCGATCGCGCCTACAAGGCCCTGGCAAAGCAGGTGAACATTCCCGGCTTCCGCAAGGGCAAGGCGCCGGCCAAGCTGCTCGAGGCGCGCCTGGGTCGCGGCGCCATTCTGGAGCAGGTCGTCAACGATGCGCTGCCCGGCCGGTACAGCGAGGCCGTCACCACCGCCGATGTGAAGGTCATCGGCCGGCCGGAGATCGAGATCACCAAGATCGAGGACGGCCAGGAGCTCGCCTTCTCCGCCGAGGTCGACGTGCGGCCGGAGCTCACCCTGCCCGACTACGAGACCATCGAGGTGACGGTCGACGCCATCACCGTCACCGACGAGGACATCGACGAGCAGTTGCAGTCGCTGCGCCAGCGCTTCGGCACGCTGACCGGGGTCGAGCGTCCGGTGCAGAACGGCGACTTCATCTCCATCGACCTGTCGGCCACCGTCGACGGCAAGGAGGTGCCCGAGGCGTCCACCACCGGTCTGTCGCACGAGGTCGGCTCCGGGCAGCTCATCGAGGGCCTCGACGAGGCCGTCGTCGGCCTGTCGGCGGGCGAGTCCAAGGAGTTCACCTCCAAGCTGGTCGCCGGAGAGTACGCGGGCAAGGAAGCGGTTGTCACCGTCACCGTCAACTCGGTCAAGGAACGCGAACTGCCCGAGGCCGATGACGAGTTCGCCCAACTGGCCAGCGAATTCGACACCCTCGAGGAGCTGAAGGCCGATCTGCGCACCCGAGTGGAGCGCGTCAAGAAGGTGCAGCAGGCCGGCGAGATCCGCGACAAGGTGCTGGAGGCCTTGCTCGAACGGGTCGAGGTTCCGCTGCCGGAGGCCGTGGTTCAGGCCGAGATCGAAGCGGTGCAGCACGACGCCGTGCACGGTTTCGACCACGACGAGAACGCCTTCGCCGCGGCACTCGAGGCCCAGGGCTCCAGTCGCGAGGAGTTCGACCGGGATGCCAAGGAATCCGCCGAGAAGTCGGTGCGGACCCAACTGCTGCTGGACGCCATCGCCGAGGCCGAGAACACCACCGTCGGTCAGGACGAGCTGACCGAGCGCATCCTGTTCCAGGCCCAGCGCTACGGTATGCCGCCGGAGCAGTTCATCCAGCAGGTTCAGCAGGCGGGTCAGCTCGGTGCCGTCTTCGCCGATGTCCGTCGTGGTAAGGCGCTGGCGGAGGTGGTCGGCAAGGTGACCGTCACCGACTCCGAGGGCAACCCCGTCGACACCACCGAAATGTTCGGCGCCCCCGCGGCCGCCGCCGAGGAGCAGACCACCGACGCTCAGGACGGGACCGACGAGAAGGCCGACGCCGCCTCCGAATGAGCCCGGCGCCGGTACCGGCAATACCCAACGACACGGTCATCGGCCGATTTCCACGGCCGGTGGCCGTGTTGCGCCCCGGCCCCCGAAGCGACATCACCCGGCCGGCTCGGCGAGATCGGAAAGGCCCGGGCCGCGGGATCCCCACCGCGTCCTGCCGGATGGCGATATCGGAGGACAGGACCTACCGCGAGGCGGTCCGGACCGGTATCGCTTCCGAGAAGGCTTCACTCCGAGCGGCGGGGCAGGCCCCGTTCGCGCCGCAGAAGGCGGCGCAATCGAACACGGCATTGCGCTGTGAGCGAATCATGGCGGTACCGGGAGTTCGGTACCGCCTTCCTTCGTTAATGTTTGTGACAGCAACGAGCAGGCGACAGAAGGCAGGTATCCGTGACGATCAATCAGGCAGGGGTCATGACATCCGCGACCGCTGGTCTCAACCTCAGTGATTCGGTGTACGAGCGCCTGCTGCGTGAGCGCATCATCTTCCTCGGCACCCAGGTGGACGATGACATCGCGAACAAGCTGTGCGCGCAGATCTTGCTGCTCTCGGCGGAGGACCCCACCCGGGACATCTCCCTCTACATCAACTCCCCGGGTGGTTCGGTGAACGCCGGTATGGCGATCTACGACACCATGCAGCTGTCCGAATGCGATATCGCCACCTACGGCATGGGGTTGGCCGCGTCCATGGGGCAGTTCCTGCTCACCGCGGGCACCAAGGGCAAGCGCTACGCTCTGCCGCACACGCGGATCATGATGCACCAGCCCTCGGCGGGTATCGGTGGTTCGGCCGCCGATATCGCGATCATGGCCGAGCAGTTCGCGTACACCAAGCGCGAGCTCAACGAGTTGCAGGCGCTGCACACCGGTAAGTCCGTGGAGCAGATCACCGCCGACGCCGATCGTGACCGCTGGTTCACCCCCGCCGAGGCTCTGGAATACGGCTTCATCGACCGGGTGATCACCCACGCACGGCAGGCCGGTGGCACCGGCAACTAGAGCCCGTCCTGCGTCGGCGCATTCCATCCGCGATCGACGCACCCCGTCCGCGGACGGCCGGGCGCCGGGCCGCGACGCGCGGGGAGAATCGCAATAACGAAACAGACTTGGAGACGAGCATGGCCAACCTGATCGACCCCCGCGCCGGCCTCGGCGGTATGGCGCCGATGAGCCCGCAGTCGCGCTATATCCTGCCGTCGTTCATCGAACACTCGAGCTTCGGCGTCAAGGAATCCAATCCGTACAACAAGCTGTTCGAGGAACGCATCATCTTCCTCGGCGTGCAGGTCGACGACGCCTCGGCCAACGATGTCATGGCGCAGCTGCTGGTGTTGGAGTCGCTGGACCCCGACCGCGATATCACCATGTACATCAACTCGCCGGGTGGTTCGTTCACCTCACTCATGGCCATCTACGACACCATGCAGTATGTGCGCGCCGATGTGGCGACGGTCTGCCTGGGACAGGCGGCCTCGGCCGCGGCCGTGTTGTTGGCCGCCGGCACTCCCGGTAAGCGCGCCTGCCTGCCCAACGCGCGGGTGCTGATCCACCAGCCGTCGGTGGAGGGAGGCATTCAGGGGCAGGTGTCGGACCTGGAGATCCAGGCGGCCGAGATCGAGCGTATGCGTCGGTTGATGGAGACCACGCTGGCGCGGCACACCGGTAAGGACCCCGACACCATCCGCAAGGACACCGATCGGGACAAGATCCTCACCGCTCAGGAGGCGGTCGAATACGGTCTCATCGACCAGGTGTTCGATTACCGCAAGCTCAGCGCGCAGCGGAACAAGTGAGGTCGCCGCGCGGTCGGAACGTTCGTAGGGTGCCGGTCGCGTGAACGACCTCGGTGTTCGGTGGGTGGCCGAACACCGGACGGTCCGGCCGCACCCGAATATTCGGGTGTGGCCGGACCGTCGACTATCGGCGTAAGCGGTACGCGTTGTCCGGGATTCGGATAACGACATGGACACCGAGTGCGCCCCTGTCGCCGAACCGGGAAGCTCTTTGCATATCGTGAGACCCGGCACACCAGCGACAACAAACCTGCTCGAGTTGTCGACCTCCGTCGCGCATACCGGGTACGGTCGAAGCCAGGGACCTTGGCTCCCGGTTGACAGCACCGCACCATATAGATCCGGATGGCGTAGCCGGATTCGCAGTTCGGGTGGCGGCCGGCCGGCAGCTGGATGGATGGTTGCACGCGAACAAGGAAGTAGGGACCCACGAGATGGCGCGCATCGGAGATGGCGGCGATCTGCTGAAGTGTTCTTTCTGTGGAAAGAGTCAGAAGCAGGTCAAGAAGCTCATTGCGGGACCGGGGGTGTACATCTGCGACGAGTGCATCGATCTGTGCAACGAGATCATCGAGGAGGAGCTGGCGGAGTCCAGCGAGGTCAAGCTCGATGAGCTACCCAAGCCCGCGGAGATCCGGGACTTCCTGGAGAACTACGTGATCGGGCAGGACACGGCCAAGCGCACCCTCGCCGTCGCCGTGTACAACCACTACAAGCGCATCCAGGCGGGTGACAAGGGCCGCGACGGCCGAGGGGAGACCGTCGAGCTGGCCAAGTCCAATATCCTGATGCTCGGCCCCACCGGCTGCGGTAAGACCTATCTGGCGCAGACACTGGCCAAGATGCTCAACGTCCCATTCGCGATCGCCGACGCCACGGCTCTCACCGAGGCCGGTTATGTCGGTGAGGACGTGGAGAACATTCTGCTCAAGCTCATCCAGGCCGCCGACTACGACGTGAAACGCGCCGAAACCGGCATCATCTACATCGATGAGGTCGACAAGATCGCCCGCAAGAGCGAGAATCCGTCGATCACCCGCGATGTCTCCGGTGAGGGTGTGCAGCAGGCGTTGCTGAAGATTCTGGAGGGCACTCAGGCCAGCGTGCCGCCGCAGGGCGGCCGCAAGCACCCCCACCAGGAATTCATCCAGATCGACACCACCAATGTGCTGTTCATCGTGGCGGGTGCGTTCGCCGGTCTGGAGAAGATCATCTCCGACCGCACCGGCCATCGCGGTATCGGTTTCGGTGCCGAGGTGCGGTCGAAGGCCGAGATCGACACCACCGATCACTTCGCCGATGTAATGCCCGAGGACCTGATCAAGTACGGCCTCATCCCCGAATTCATCGGTCGGCTCCCGGTGGTGGCCTCGGTGACCAACCTGGACAAGGAATCGCTGGTCCGAATCCTCTCTGAGCCGAAGAACGCGCTGGTCAAGCAGTATGTGCGGCTGTTCGAGATGGACGGGGTGGATCTCGAGTTCACCCGGGACGCCCTCGAGGCGGTGGCCGATCAGGCGATTCTGCGGGGCACCGGCGCGCGCGGGTTGCGCGCCATCATGGAAGAGGTGCTCCAGCAGGTGATGTTCGATATCCCGAGTCGAGACGATGTCGCCAAGGTGGTCGTGGACGCCGATACCGTCAACGACAATGTGCTGCCCACCATCGTGCCGCGCAAGCGGGAGCGTCCGGAGCGCCGCGAGAAGTCGGCCTGAGTACAGCCGTCGGCGGCGCGGGACAGCGGTCCTGACGGATCTCGGGTATCGAGACCCGAGATGGGCCGCGATCGCGCCGGTTTCGTGACCCTTCACCTGTATCGTCCGTTATCACCCGGCTATCGGAGACGAGGGAGCGGGTATGGCGACGCAGTGGTCGAACAGGACGGTTTCTCGCCTGTCGGGGCGTGGATCACGTGCGCATCCGCCGATGTGGGTGATGGGAAGACGCCGCGGGGTGCCGGTCGCGGTGGCGGCCGTGGCATTGTTCGTCGCCGTGATGTTCGGGATGCCGCAAGCGAGCGCGGAGGTCACCCGGGTCGGCGTTATGCCGGATATGAGTTTCGGTTTCGACACCAATTACGGCACCGGGTGCACGTATACGGTTCAGGCGCTGCTCACCGAGGCGGTGACCCCGGTGACCTTCTACGACAACGGGGTCCCTTTCGCGACGGTCCCGCCCGCGGGCGGAGGGGTCGCGCTGGTGACCTGGGTGCCCGGCTATACCGGTCTGCACACCCTGAGCGCGGTACAGCCGAGCGGAGGTGGCGACCCCTGGGTGCAGGTGCTGGTCGGTGAGGGGGTCCCCGTGGGCTATTCGTGTCTGGTCAGGGTTCGCTGACCGATTCCGAGCGGGCCCACGGCACGCGGCAGGAGTCGGTGCCGAAGCCCTGAGCGGTGATACCGAGCGCGTGGTTGTACCGGGCTCGGGAGTTCTCCAGGGCTATATGGTAGGTCAGCTCGATCAACCCGGCCCGTCCGAAGCGTTGTTCCAGATCGGCGACCTGCTCGTCGGTGACCGTGGTGGGGGTGGCGGTCATGGCGTCGGCGTATGCGATGGCAGCTCGTTCGTCGTCGCTGTAGTGCGGTGAGGTCGCGTATTCGGCGATATGTTCCAACCGCTCGAGATCGAGCCCTTCGAGGCGCTGCAGCATGGTGCCGAAATCGACGCACCAGGAGCAGCCGATGGTCCACGCGGTCCGATACACGGCGATCTCCCGGACATTCGCGGGTAGGCGGGTGGACGCCTTCTCGACCATCAGCTCGTGTACGGCGTTGGCGACGGTGAGCCCGGTGTGGTGCGCGGACACCGCGATCGGTTCGGGCACCTCACCGAGCTTGCGGCGGGCGAACCGGTACATCAGGCGGGTCAGTGGACCGGCCTGTTCGGGAGCGAGAGCGGGGATGCGAGCGGTGCTCATGGTGGAGCCTCCTTCGTACGAGCCATCGGTTCTACTGCTCGGACGAGATACCGCTGCCCGGCGTGACGGGCTGCGGAGCATGTCCCCGGTCACAGGTGGCGATTACCGGTGTGATGCCGCGTCGCGGCAATGCCCCCCGGATCGCGACCCTCGGGATCACACGGGTTCGACCCGCATATCGTCCGATCCCCAGTAGGCCCGCATACCGGTGATCCTGCCCTCCTCGTCGAACTCCATGACATCGATGGGGTTCAGCGTCATACGTTGTCCACCGGCGGTGGTGACGAGGGTGAACATGAATGCGGCGTGGTTACCGGCGATCCGCACGCTATCGGGGGCCAGGGCGGTTTCTCGGTCCAGGGGAGCCAGGATGTCGTAGAACTCGCGGATGGCCTCGTGGCCTTGTCGCGGCGGAGTGCCGATGGGGTCCTCGATACGGGCATCGGGTGCGTACAGTTCGACGATTTCCTCGGTCGGACCGGTGCCGACCAATTTCACGTATCGCTCGATCACATCGCGAATCTGTCGGGCCATCACAACTCCTACCGAATTGAAACAAGTTCTAGTTCGCTAGCCTGGCATTCTCATCGCCGTGCACGGTCGATTCGATATGGACTGTCCACACCCGCCGTCGATATTCGATTATCGGGCGCGGATGCCGCACGAAAGCGAAAATGCCTGTTCCTGGCGTCGGGTCAGGGGCTGATCCGGGATCGCCGTTGATCCTGCGGTTCGCCGTTGAACCGCTCTCGCGTGTGGTACTCGCGTCTGCTGATGTGTCGCATCGGACGGCTCCGGTGTTACGTGTTCTTCCGCCGTCTTCGGGTGCTCCGACACCCCGGAACGCGGTGGCGCGCGATCGCCACCGCGATCGGAACCACCGATCGGGACTTGGTATACGCCGCCGATGGTGATGAACTGGGTAGGCGAGAGTTGTGTGGGTGGTTCCCGTCGATTCGGCCCGTCCGCTCTCCATGGTGTGGGTGTTCATCGGTCCGAATGGGCCACCCGACCGGAATTTCATCGCTGTATCCGCCGGTCCGGCCGGTGTGTCGGCCGGGCGCAGTAGGCGTGGTGCTGTTGAATCGGTCCGGTCAATCCCAGAAAGTTCGAGCGACGAGTGAAAGCGGAGGAAATATGGCACTGCCAACCATGACCGCAGAACAGCGCAGCGAGGCCTTGGCGAAAGCCGCGGCGGTTCGCAAGGCTCGCTCCGAACTGATCGGCAAGGTGAAATCGGGCAAGATTTCGGTCGCCGAACTGCTGGACAAGTCCGAGAGCGACGAACTGGTGAAGAAAACCAAGGTCGCCGCCGTGATCAAGGCACTGCCCGGTGTGGGCCCGGTGAAGGCGGCCAAGCTGCTGGACCAGGCGGAGATCCCCGAGGAGCGTCGCATCGGCGGCCTCGGCGCCCGGCAGCGGGCGGCACTGCTGGAAGCGCTGTCCAACTGAATTCGGAAACGAGGCATCCGGGTTCTGGATGCCTCCGATCGGCTGTCGGGCGAA
This sequence comes from Nocardia paucivorans NBRC 100373, assembly GCF_000308675.1. Lineage (GTDB taxonomy): Bacteria > Actinomycetota > Actinomycetes > Mycobacteriales > Mycobacteriaceae > Nocardia > Nocardia paucivorans. The sequence goes on from NZ_BAGE01000029.1 coordinate 21,099, forward strand.
GACGGACGGCCCTCGGTCGTCCGTCTCGGAAGGGGCGCTCCGGCGGAGAACGTACGGCGACCTTATCCGGACTCGATCCGCTCCGGATGGGTGTAGACGTTCATCGTGTCGCCTCGGACGAAACCGGCCAGGGTGAGACCGGAATCGGCGGCGAGGTCGACGGCCAGGGAACTCGGCGCGGAGACGGCGGCCAAAAGCGGGATTCCGGCGAGAACCGCCTTCTGGACGAGTTCGAAGGAGGCGCGGCCGCTGACCATGAGCACCGTATCGCCGGCGGGGATGCGGTCGGCCCGCAGCGCCCAGCCGATCACCTTGTCCACCGCATTGTGTCGGCCGATGTCCTCCCGAACCACCAGCGGGTCGCCGTGCGGGGTGAACAGCCCGGCGGCGTGGAGCCCGCCGGTGGTGTGGAAGGCCGACTGCCGCTCGCGCAGGGCGTTTGGCAATGCGAGCAGGATGTCCGCGTCGATCAACGGGGTGGGCGAGGGTAGCGGAAAGCGAGTGCGCATCCGAACCTCGTCCAACGCGGTCTTCCCGCACAGGCCGCAGGCGCCGGTGGTGAGAAACGGTCGACCGGGCACAGTGACCGGGCCGGAGAAGGTGACATCCAGGACATTGTAGGTATTGCGGCCCTTGTCGTCGGTGCCGGCGCAATAGCGGGCCGCGCGGATATCGGCGGCCGCGGTGATCATCGTTTCGCCGAACAGGAAACCGTGGACCAGATCGATGTCGTGGCCCGGGGTGCGCATGGTTACGGTCAGCGACCGGCCGTTCGCCCGGATTTCCAGCGGTTCCTCGACCGCGAGGGTATCGGGACGATGGATCTCACCAGATGTTGTGATACGCCGCATCTTGCGGCGGGTGGTCACTCGGCTCATGAGGCCCCGGACTCCACCGACGCGGGAACGGACTCATCCGGACCGGACGCGCTGCGTTCCAGCCGGATGGGGATCGCCTTCGAAACCGGGGTGTTGGATCGGTCCGCGACATGGTCGAGCGGAACCAGCGGGTTGGTTTCGGGATAGTAGGCGGCGGCATTGCCCCGCGGGGTCGGGTAGGCGACCAGCCGGAAACCCTCGACGCGTCGGGTCAGGCCATCGGTCCATTCGGCCACCAGATCGACCAGGTCACCGTCGGCGAAGCCGAACTCGGCGATATCGTCGGCATTCACCAGGACGACCCGGCGGCCGTTGTGGATTCCGCGGTAGCGGTCGTCGAGGCCGTAGATGGTGGTGTTGTACTGGTCGTGGCTGCGTATGGTCTGCAGGATCAGCCCACCGGGCGGCACCGGAATCCAGGTGAGGTCGTTCACCGCGAAATTGGCCCTGCCCGTGGCGGTGGGGAATTCGCGAGCGTCGCGGGGCGGATGGGGGAGCACGAAACCGCCGCGGCGACGAACCCGAGTGTTGTAGTCGGCGCAGCCGGGAACGACCCGCGCTATGGCGTCGCGGATCAGGTCGTAATCGGTGCGGAACTTCTCCCACGGCACCGGGTGATCGGGGCCCAACAGTTCGCGGGCGAGCTCGCAGACGATGGCGACCTCGCTGCGCAGCTGCGGACTCACCGGCTTCAGCCGCCCGGTGGACAGATGCACCATCGACATCGAATCCTCCACCGAGACCTGTTGGCGCACCCCGTTCTGCAGGTCCAGGTCGGTGCGGCCGAGGGTGGGCAGGATGAGCGCCGTTTCGCCGTGCACGATATGGCTGCGGTTGAGTTTGGTCGATACCTGCACGGTGAGCGCGCAGCTGCGCAGCGCGGCCTCGGTGACCGTGGTGTCGGGGGTGGCGGAGACGAAATTACCGCCCATTCCGAAGAAGACGCGGGCGCGTCCATCGCGCATGGCGCGGATCGCGGCGACGGTGTCGAAACCGGGTGCGCGGGGAGCGGTGATGCCGAACTCGCGGTCGAGCGCGGCGAGGAAGGATTCGGGCATCTTCTCCCAGATGCCCATGGTGCGATCCCCCTGGACATTCGAATGACCGCGTACCGGACAGACACCGGCGCCCGGTTTGCCGATCATGCCGCGGGCCAGCAGCAGGTTCGTGATCTCCTCGATGGTGGCGACACCGTGGGTGTGCTGGGTCAGGCCCATGGCCCAGCAGACGATGGTGCGCTTCGAGGTCGCGACGAGTCGGGCGGTGCGGCGCAACCGGTCGAGCGACAGTCCGGTGGCCTCGACGACGGTGTCGAGGTCGACCATGCGGATATGCCGTTCGTAGTCGGCGAAACCGGCGGTGTGGGATTCGATGAAGTCCCGGTCGAATACCGTGCCGGGGTTCTCGTCCTCGGCGTCGAACAGCAGCTTCGCCAGACCCTGGAACAGGGCCATATCACCGCCGAGGCGAATCTGCAGGAAATCGTCGGCGATGGGTACACCGGTGGTGAGGCCCTTGACCGTCTGTGGATCGCGGAAGCCGAGGAGGCCGGTTTCCGGCAGCGGATTCACCGCGATGACATGGGCGCCGGCCTCCTTGGCAGCGGCGAGGGTGCTGAGCATCCGTGGGTGGTTGGTGCCCGGGTTCTGCCCGGCGACGATGATCAGATCGGCGGCGACGAAATCGTCGATGCTCACCGAGCCCTTGCCGATACCGATGGAGGCGGTGAGCGCGGTCCCGGACGACTCGTGGCACATATTGCTGCAGTCGGGCAGATTGTTGGTCCCGAAACTGCGCACCATCAGCTGATACAGGAAAGCGGTCTCGTTGGCGGTGCGTCCGGAGGTGTAGAACACCGCTTCGTCGGGGGAATTCAGAGCATGTAGTTGCTCGGCGATCAGCCGGTAGGCGTCGTCCCAGGAGATGGGGCGGTAGTGGGTGTCGTCGGGGCGCAACACCACGGGCTCGGCGAGCCGCCCCTGTCGGCCCAGCCAGTACCCGGATTTCTCGGCGAGTTCGGCCACCGAATAGGCGGCGAAGAACTCCGATCCCACCGTACGCAGGGTCGCTTCCTCACCGACCGCCTTGGCCCCGTTCTCACAGAACTCGGCCGGTCGTCGATGGCCGGTGGGCTCCGGCCACGCACAGCCGGGACAGTCGAAACCATGTTCCTGATTGACTCGCGTCAGGGTGCGGGCGGTACGGATGACGCCCATGTCGGAGACGGCGCGGGCCAATGCCACGCCGACGGCTTTCACCCCTGCCGCCTGCTGCTCGGGTGGGGTGACGGTCAGCGCTGATTCGTCGATATCGTCGATCGGCCCGTGACGGTGCATACGGTCATTGTCCTCCGACCGTCCCGGGTCCGCGTCACACCTTTGGGGGCTGATTCTCGCTCGGGGGTGGCGCCACCGTCTGTGCCGGGGCGGGAGTGGGGGCGTCCCGGTCCCGCTCGGGTGCGCTGATCTCGTCCGGCTTGTCGGATTTCGCCGGCGGTGCGGTGGTCGGCGGTGCGGTGGTCGGCGCGAATACCTGTGGACCGGTATCCCGTGCGCTGCCGGTCTTCGACCACGGCGTATCGGTGGTCTGTTCGCGACCGTCGGTCTGGCCCGCCGACACCCGCCGCGTAGAGCGTTTGGCGGCGGATACGACCCGGCTCATCGCGCGACCGGCCTTCGACCACGGCGTCTGGGCGGTCTGAGAGCGGGACGAGGGCCGGGCGGCAGCTGCCGCCGAACGAGCCGGTGACCGGTCGGTACCGCCCTGGTTCTGTCCGGTACCGCCCTGGTTCTGTCCGGCCGGGGCCGCGGCGGCGGGAAGCTGTTCGTTCGCATCGACGGACGACGAGGTCCGTCCCTGGGCCCACGGGAGTGTCTCGGCAGCTCCGGCCGGTGCCGTATCCGCAGCGGGGTACCCCGTGGCCACGGTGCTCGCGCTGGCAGCGGATGGCGTGTTCGCAGTGATAGCGGGGCTGTCGAGCCCGGGGGCGGAGGCGGCTCGGCTCGGACTCGTCGTCGCCTCACCGGTGGTGGATCCGTTGCCCATCGACTTCCCATTCGGATCGTCGAGCGCGACGCGATCCGCCGGGTTGTCCGATGCGGAAAAGGGACGGCCCGGTTCGGCGGATGTTGCGGGTGCCGACGGTGCGGTGGTCTGTCGGTCCGTCTCGGAGGCCGGGGCAGTCGTATCGGACGGATCGCCACCGCGATCCCGACGCCGCCCATCGTTGGGTGTGATCTCGTTCGAGGAGGGGTGATCGGAGGGTATCGCGGTGAGTGGTCGCTGTACTTCCGGCGGCGGGGCCGAGAACTCCTGCGGGATCAGGGACGGTTGGAAGAGCCTGGTGTTCGGTTGCACACCGCTCGGCAGCAGATCCGGTGTGGTGAGCGGTTCATCGCCGACCGGCAGATCGAGTCCGGGGGTGGTGAAGTCGAGGGTGGCCACCTTTTCGGCGAATTTCTCGGCGTGGGCCAGCATCGCGTCGGCGTGATCGTCCAACACCTTGGCGTAGCGCAGCACTTCGTCGGGTTCGATGTGCAATTCCTTCGCGCTTCCCGGTGTGACCCCGAGGACATCGCTCGCCGCGTCGTACAAGGCGCCGCTGATCATCTGCTCGATCTTATCCTCGAGCGGCTCGATCGCCTTGCCGAGTACTTCGGCGGCGATGTACCACACCAGTGTCTCCTGCAGGCTCGAGAGGAGACGGCGCGCCGCCATGGTGACGAGCGGACGCATGGTCAAACCGGCCGGGGTGAGCATGACCGCCGCATAGGCCACCGCGAGGGCGGCGAGCTCGGTCAATACCGCGACCTGCACCGCTTCGATGACATCCGCCGCAATATCGAGCGCCTTGGCCACCATCCTGCAGGCGGAGTCCAACTGCGCCATATTCCCCGTGCTCATTCGGCTCCACGCCACGAGCAGCGCCTGGTAGGAGTCCCCGGAATAGACAGACCCCATGTCGTTGACCACGCCCGTCGCCGACTCGTGGGTTTCCCGAACGTCGGTGGCGAAATCACCGACGTGCTGGGAGAGTTTGCGTACATCGTCGGCGTTGATGTCCGGGTAGGGGAGGCCGAGGAGATTGAGGAGGAATACGACCTCGCTCGGGATCTGAATACTCAAGTCTCGAACCTTCTCACAGCACACAGTCGGCGGCAGCCGCCGAACCGT
>NZ_BAGE01000028.1 GCF_000308675.1 Nocardia paucivorans NBRC 100373
TGAAGGCGGTGCCGATAAGCCCGGAGGCCAGGGCCGCGCTCGGTCTGGCCGATGATGTGACCTCGCTGGCCCCACCGGAACTCATTCGCGCAATCCTGCTCGCGCCGGTGGATCTGTTGTGGAACGGCGGTATCGGTACCTATATCAAGGCCAGTACCGAGACCAATGCCGATGTGGGGGACAAGTCCAACGACGCGGTGCGGGTGGATGCGAACCGGTTGCGGGTCAAGGTGATCGGTGAGGGCGGCAACCTCGGGGTCACGGCATTGGGGCGGATCGAGTTCTGCCGCCACGGTGGCAAGATGAACACCGACGCCCTGGACAATTCGGCGGGTGTGGACTGCTCCGACCACGAGGTCAATATCAAGGTTTTGCTGGACGGCGTGGTGAAATCCGGGCTGTTGCCGGAATCCGAACGCAATCCGCTGCTGGCCTCGATGACCGACACCGTGGCGGATATGGTGCTGCAGGACAATGTGTCCCAGAACTTCCTCATGGGCATTTCCCGCGCCGAGGCACCGCGAATGCTCAATGTGCACCGCCGGTTGATCGCGGAATTGGAATCCCGTGGCCTGGACCGGGAATTGGAAGCATTGCCCACGGACGCGGAGATCAAACGCCGTATGGAGGAGGGCACTGCGCTCACTTCACCGGAGTTGGCGAATCTGCTGGCGCACGTGAAACTCACCCTGAAGTCCGAACTGCTCGCCACCGATCTGCCCGACAGCGCCTATTTCTCGGCGCGCCTGCCCGAGTATTTCCCGCCGCCGCTGCGCAGCCGATTCGGCGCCGCAATCAAGAAACACCGGTTGCGCCGGGAAATCGTCACCACCATGATCGCCAACGAACTGGTAGACTACGGCGGGATCACCTACAGCTTCCGGCTGAGCGAGGAGGTCGGCGCCACGGCCACCGATACGGTGCGGGCCTTCACCGCCGCCACCGAGATATTCGGCCTGCACGATATCTGGGCCCGTATTCGCAGCGCCGACGCCTCGACCGCCGTACGGGACCGACTGGAATTGGAAACCAAACGCACCCTCGACCGGGCCTCGCGCTGGCTGCTCACCAATCGCCCGCAGCCGATCGCCGTCGGCGCCGAGGTCAATCGGTACAGCCGGGGCGTGCGGGAGCTGGCGCCGAAGGTGCCCGGTTGGTTGCGCGGGCACCATATCGCCTCCCTCACCGAGCGGGCCGCCGAAGTGGTCGCGCAAGGCGCCCCGCTCGACCTGGCGACCGAGGTGTTCGGGCTGCTGAACATGTTCCCCCTGCTCGATGTGATCGATATCGCGGACATCACCGATCGCTCCGGCGACGAGGTGGGGTCGCTGTACTATGCGCTGAACGAACACCTGCGGATAGATTGGCTGCTCGAGGCCGTGAGCCATCTGGAACGTGGTGACCGCTGGCATGCGTTGGCGCGGCTCGCGCTGCGCGACGATATGTACAGCTCGCTACGTTCGCTCACCCTCGATGTGCTCACCGGCGGTGATCCGGAGGAGACAGCCGACGAGAAAATTGCATACTGGGAATCCAAGAATCAGTCACGACTCGGGCGGGCCAGAGCCGCGCTGTCGGAGTTGTTCGAGTCCGGGGCCCACGATCTCGCCACGTTGTCGGTTGCAGCGCGGCAGGTGCGCAGCATGGTGAGCGGGGTGGGCGCCCAATCGGAGGTACCACGGTGACGAATGCCGTTTCGCGCAACGGTAACGCGACGGACCGCGTTCGCGGCGACGCCGGGGCGGTTCTTGCCCCTCGGCGTTTCCACACCCCGGTGGCCATCAGGTGGTCCGATATGGACGCCTTCCAGCACGTCAACCACGCGCGAATGGTGACCTTGCTGGAGGAGGCTCGGATTCCGTGGCTGTTCGAGGAGGGACGTCCCACAGCCGCGCTGCGCAACGGCTGTGTTCTCGCCGACCTGCACGTCCGTTACCGCGGCCAGCTGCGGCACGAGGACACCCCGCTCGATGTCGCCATGTGGATCGAGCAATTGCGGGCGGTGGATTTCACCGTCGCCTACGAGGTGCGCGCGGCGGGTGCGGCACCGGATTCGCCGCCGGCCGTGCTGGCTTCCACCCAGCTCGCCGCCTTCGATATCCAGACCCAGCGCCTGCGCCGGCTCACCGATGCGGAACGCGAATATCTGGCGCAGTGGAAATTCTGAACGCCGCCGGGGTGATGGTCCGGCCGTGAACCTCGATCAGCGGGTGCTGTATGTCGAGGACCCGGCCGAACGCGAGAATCTCGCCACCTTCCTCACCCGGGCCGTGCGCCTGGACCCGGCGGCGGTGGTGCGGCTGCGCCGGCGCGGGGACCGATATGTGGCGGCCTGGGTAGCCACCGGTTTCGAGGCCTTGGCAACCCGCACCGTGGTCGCCGAACTGGGCGTCGACGATGTCACGGTCGGCGCCGACACCGTGTTGAGCGGGTTGGGCACGACGGACCCCATCGACCTCGGATACTCGCTGGACTCCGCCTGGCGGGGCGCATTACCCCCGGACACCGGTTTCGGACATGTCGACGACGTTCCGGCGCGAACCCTGGTGGAGCTCGCCGAACGCGGGGTCGGTCTGGCCAGGGCACACGGGTCCGGCCACGGTCCCCCCGCCTCCCTGCTGGATCAAACCGTCCTGACCGTCTCGGAGGAACGGACACAGGTCCAAGTGCCCATGCGGGTGGTGTTCGCCCTCACCGCCATGGACTTCATCCCGCACTCGGGCGAGAAGGCAGACCCCCGGCGTATCCCCGCCTCGGAGATCGTTCGCGTGCGCGCCACCAATACCTGGCTGCGCCTGGACGCCCGCTACGGTTCGATTGCCCGCCGTCGCACCGGCTCCCTACCACTGACCCCTCGATAGCCCTACCGGTTCGCCCGTGACGATCTCGGTCGCCTCCAGTTCATACCCGACTGTGCCGGTGTCGCCGGGAGCAGCTCAGGCCGCGCCCTCCCCCAGATACTGCAACCACACCGGGTCGAGTTCGTTGACCGTCGACAGCAACCGCCAGTGCGGGCCCTTCGGCGACACCAGCTGGGTGCGCAGGGTCCAGCCCAGTTCACTGAGCAGTTTGTCGGCCTTGCGGTGGTTACAGGGGGCGCAGCTGGCGACACAGTTCTCCCAGCTGTGTTCACCGCCACGGCTGCGCGGTATGACGTGATCGATGGTTTCGGCCTTGCCGCCGCAGTAGCCGCACCGGTAGCGGTCGCGCTGCATGAGCGCGGCGCGGGTCATGGGGACGCGGGCCCGGTAGGGGACACGCACATAGGTGCGCAATCGGATCACGGAGGGGATGGCGACGGCGCCGCCGGCCGAGTGCAGGACCGGTCCGGTGGGGTCGTGATGGATGGCGTCGGCCTTATCGCAGACGAGCAGGACAATGGCGCGGCGCGCGGTCAATGCGGTGAGTGGTTCGTAGGTGGCGTTCAGCAACAGCACCCGGCGTTTGAGCCAGTTGGTGCCGGTGACCGGTGCGGCGGACCGGGTGGACGTGGGAGTGGAGGACGTGGGAGTGGAGTCGGAATCGACGGAACGAGCGGAGTCCCCGGCATGCCGGGAACCGGAATGGTGATCGGACAACAGCTGCAACGGAGGAGCCCCCGACCCACGAGCGTGGACGTCGGCGGGCTTCAGTTGTCGATGAGCTCTCGCCTCCTGTGGTCGGGCGCCGTTCCGGTGCTTCATGTCGACCCCAATTCCTGCTTTTCAAGATCATGTGGTATCGCAATCCGGATACTGCAAACCAGTTGACCATGGAACAGGCCGTCGCGCACGACTATTTTGCACAAAGATCGGTTAACTGTGGCTGAAGCGCGACGGGTGCGGACGGGCACAATGGAGTGCGGGGGCGCACGCGGGGGTGAATCGGTGAATCGAGAGGTGTATGAGTTCGGGCGAGCAGACAGCGACATCGTTCTACGAGGCCGTCGGGGGCGCGGAGACGTTCCGACGGATCGTCTCCGCGTTCTACCGTGAGGTGGCCGCCGACGAGATCCTGCGCCCGATGTATCCGGAGGAGGATCTGGGTCCGGCCGAGCGGCGGCTGCGGATGTTCCTCGAACAGTATTGGGGTGGTCCGCGCACCTATTCCGACGAGCGCGGCCACCCGCGGCTGCGGATGCGGCACATGCCGTTCGAGGTGGGGCCGGTGCAGCGGGACGCCTGGTTGCGCTGTATGCGCATCGCCGTCGCCGAGATCGAACCGGAGATCCTCGACGACGCCCACCGCCGCCAACTGCTCGACTATCTCGAAATGGCGGCGAATTCCCTGGTCAACACCGCATGGTGACCACCTCGTGATCAACTACTACACACCATCGTCTACCGTTGATTCGTGAGCATTCTCGAGACAGTGGCGGTTTTCGCCGGTATCCCGCTGGGGATCTACCTCATAATCGCCGGCTTGTCGTTTCTCGGTAAGCCGTTGCCCGGCGAGAAGCCGGTCCACTACGACCTGAGTAAGCCGTGGACCTCGGAGCCCGTGCTGTGGAGTGCCACCGACGAGGTGACCGGGCTCGGCCACTACGACGTGAGCGAATCGTCGCATGGTGAGCATGCGGCGTTCGAAGCCCTTGAATCGAACCGGAAAGAGCTGATCGGAGGCCGGGCAAGTGGCAGGTTCTAAATGGCCGGCGGTGATCGAGTCGGAGTTGCCTCGCGGCTACGCGCTCACCAGCAGCGGACGTGTCTCGGGCGTGCACGAGGCCGGTGATGTGTTCAAGGAAGCCCCGTTCAGCAATAACGAACGGTTGGCCGTGGACAATGTTCTCACCGAGGTGACCCGCGCCACCAAGATTCGGTTCAACATCTACATCGGCGACCTCGGTGAGGATCCGGCCGCCGCGGTGGACGCGCTGTTCCCGACCACCCCGGAGGCGGCGCGCTCGGTGCTCATCGCTGTCTCCCCCAACGACCGGGCCGTGGAGGTTCGCTCCGGTAAGGATGTCGCCGACCGCGCCAACGACCGGGTCTGCCAGCTGGGTGTGACCGCGGCGCTGAGCTCGATCCGCCAGGGCGACCTCATCGACGGCCTGATCTCCGCTCTGCGGGTCATGGCCGCCGCCGTGTAGGACTTGTACAGGCTGTGTCGAATTACGCCGGCTCCGCCGGCACGGGGTTGCGGCCCTGATGGGTCTCGCGTGTGCGCGTCCGGAACTCGCGCCTTCGAGCGCATGCGCCTCGGACGTGCCCACGCGAGACGGGCCGCAACCCTTTGCGGTTCCGTGGCCCCGGATCTTCGTTCCCGGGTGAACTCGCAGATACGAGGTCACCTACATGGAGGCGGGGAAATCACCGGGTAGGGGACCGCTGCGAATGCGCGAACGGCCCCCTATGGGTCAGGAGGCGTCGAAGGCGCGGGCGCGCAGCGACCGCTCGATACCGGCCTTACCCTCGCTGACCAGACGGCGCAGCGCCGGCGGGTGATCCTGGGCGAGGAATTCGTCGGCCTTGGCGACGGCCTCCTCGCTGATCGCCCATGCCGGGTAGAGCCCGACGACCACTGTCTGCGCCACTTCGCTGGAGCGGCGCTCCCACACATCGGGGATCTCGGCGAAGTATCGGTCCACATACGGCATCAGCAGGTCCTGCTGCCCGGCCGGCGCGAAACCGCCGACAATCGAGCGAGCGGTGATGTTGGGCACCGAATCGTCGCCCATCACCGTGGACCACGCCATCTCCTTCACCGCGGCGATCGGGCGGGCGGTGGCCGCCGCAGCAGCCTGACGCCGGCCCGCCGCCGTCGGATCCTTGCTCAGTTCGGCGTCGATGGTCGGGGTGTCCGGGCCGTCGGCGTCGATCTCCCCGGACGCCGCCAGTGCGGTGACCAGTCGCCAGCGCAGATCGGTGTCCACCACCAGACCCGGCAGGCCGACCCGGGCCGGGTCGCCGTCCAGGAGTTCGCGCAGCACCTCCGTGTGCCAGGCGGAGAGCTTGGCGCCGGTGAGGGCATTGACGAAGGCCAACTGATGGTCGGAGCCGGGTTCGGCCTCCCGGGCCAGTTCCAACAGTCGGTTCGCGAAGTCCGTCCAACCGGTGGCGTCGGCCCAGGTGGGGTCGGCATAGCTGCGCAGCGCGGTATTGGCCTGCATGAGCAGCCGCTGCACCACGCCGATCTCCGTTTCGGCGCCGATCCCGCGCTGCACCAGCGCCACGAAATCCCGGGCCCGCAGCTCGGCCTGCCGGGTCATCTCCCAGGCCGCCGACCAGGCCAGGGTGCGTGGCAGCGGTTCGGCGATATCGGCGATGCGGTTGATGAGCACGTCGAGCGAATCGGGGTCCAGCCGCACCGAGCAGTAGGTGAGGTCGTCATCGTTGATCAGCACGAACTTTCCGCGCGGGATACCGACCAGGTCCGGCACCTCGGTGCGTTCGGTGGCGTCCAGGTCCAGTTCCACCCGATGGGTGCGGACCAGGGCGCCGTCACGGTCGTCGTAGACGCCGATGGCCAGCCGGTGTACCCGGCGCTCCCCGGCGCCGGGGTCGGCGCCTTCCTGGATCACCGCGAAGGAGGTGAACCGGCCCTCGGCGTCGATGGTGAAATCCGGGCGCAGAATGTTCAGACCGGTGGTCTTGAGCCACTGCGCGCCCCAGGTGGACAGGTCCCGACCCGAGGACTTCTCCAGGGCGGACAGCAGATCGTCGAAGGTGGCGTTACCGTACGCGTGCTCGGCGAAGTACTCGCGCAGACCGGCCAGGAACGGCTCCAATCCCACATAGGCCACCAGCTGTTTGAGCACACTCGCGCCCTTGGCGTAGGTGATGCCGTCGAAGTTGACCTCCACCGCCGCCAGATCGGGGATATCAGCGGCGATCGGGTGGGTGGACGGCAGCTGGTCCTGTCGGTACGCCCACGACTTCTCCACATTGGCGAAGGTGGTCCACGCATTGGTGTACTCGGTGGCCTCTGCCTGACACAGCACCGAGGCGAAGGTGGCGAACGACTCGTTCAACCACAGGTCGTCCCACCACTTCATGGTGACCAGATCGCCGAACCACATATGCGCCATCTCGTGCAGCACGGTTTCGGCGCGTCGCTCATAGGAGGCCCGGGTGACCTTGGACCGGAAGACATAGTCCTCCAGGAAGGTTACCGCGCCCGCGTTCTCCATGGCGCCGGCATTGAACTCGGGGACGAACAGCTGGTCGTATTTGCCGAACACGTACGGCATGCCGAAGTTGCGGTGATAGAACCCGAAACCCTGTTTGGTCTCGGTGAACAGCCGCTCGGCGTCCATGTACTCGGCCAGTGAGGCCCGGCAGTAGAGGCCGAGCGGGATGCTGCCGTGCTCGTCGGTGTAGGTATCGGTCCATTCGGCGTACGGGCCGGCGATGAGCGCCACCAGATAGGTGCTCATCCGCGGGGTGGTCGCGAACCGGTGCCGGCCGGAATCCCCGCCGGGGATCGGGGCGCCGTTGGAGATGACCTTCCAATCGGCGGGGGCGGTGACCTCCATATCGAAGGTGGCCTTGAGGTCCGGCTGGTCGAAGCAGGCGAACATGCGTTTGGCATCGGCCGTCTCGAACTGCGAATACAGATACACCGCATCGTCGGTGGGGTCGACGAACCGGTGTAGACCCTCCCCGGTGTGCGAGTACTCGCAGTCGGCCTCCACCACCAGTTCATTGGTTTCGGCCAGTCCGGTCAGGGTGATGCCGGTGGATTCGTCGTAGTCGGAGACGTCGATCGGGGTGCCGTTGAGCACCGCCGACCGCACCGAGCGGGCGACGATATCGACGAATGTGCTCGCCCCCGGCTTCGCGGTGAAGGTGACCGTGCTGCGGGAGAAAAACGTCTGCTCGCCCGGTGCGCCCGCTCCGTCGGTCAGGTCGAGTTCGATGCGGTAGTTGTCGACCGAGACGATCTCGGCGCGCTCGATCGCCTGGTCGCGGGTGAGATTCGGTGCGGACATCGGACTCCTTGGAATCGGGGAAACGACACGGGTAACAAGGGACACACTGCCACGCCGGTAGGGTGGCCCGCGCGGGCAATATGCCTACGGGAAACCCTATCGATGATCGGAGCCGCGACGTGAAGCATGTGCATGCCGGAAAGGTGCGCGACCTGTATGCCGACGGCGACACTCTTCTGATTGTCGCCTCCGACCGGGTGTCGGTCTACGACGTGTCCCTGCCCACCCCTGTCCCGGACAAGGGCGCGCTGCTCACCCAATTGTCGGCCTGGTGGTTCGACTACTTCGCCGATATCCCCAACCACGTGCTGTCGGCCACCGACGTCCCCGCGGAGTTCGCCGGTCGCGCCCTGCGGGTGAAACCGCTGAAGATGGTGCTGGTGGAGTGCATCGCGCGCGGCTACCTGGTGGGGTCGGGACTGAAGGAATACCAGCGCACCGGGTCGGTGTGCGGGGTGAAGCTGCCGCCGGGGCTGCGGGAGGGCGACAAACTGCCCGAACCGATCTTCACGCCCACCACCAAGGTCTCCGACACCGGCCACGACGAGCCCATGACCTTCGACGACGTGGTGAACCAGGAGGGGCGGGAGGTCGCCGAGAAACTGCGTGATCTCACCCTCGACATCTACACCCGCGGTGCCGCGCACGCTGCGCAACGCGGGGTGATCGTGGCCGACACCAAGGTGGAGTTCGGCTGGGACGGGGATGCGCTCACCCTCGGCGACGAGGTGCTCACCTCCGACTCGTCGCGGTTCTGGCCGGCCGACGAATGGGAGCCGGGCCGCCCGCAGCGCTCGTTCGACAAACAGTTCGTCCGCGACTGGGCCACCTCCACCGGTTGGGACAAGGAGCCGCCCGGGCCGGAAATCCCCGCCGATATCGTCGAGGCCACCCGCCGCAAGTACATCGAGGCCTACGAACGGATCACCGGCCGCACCTGGTGATCCGTTCGGGCGGTTCATCCCATATTCGGCCACTCGACGCGGGGTACGAGTCGTCCGGCCTCCACAAGGTGCTGTTCGGCCTGGCGGCGCGGTGGACAGATCGCGCTCCAGCAGTCGATATGGGTGCGCATCGCCAGGTGCGCGGTCGCGAGATCCATCACCATGAGCGATGACCTGTCGATGCTCGGTTCGATAGCGCCTACGGTGTTCCGGCGATGGGTGGATAATCCGGGGGCATCGGAGCGGAGCCGGTGTCGTCGGAGCTCGATAGGCCCGAGTTCTCTCCATCGGGGGGGATGTTCTCTCCCATGGGGGGAATGGCGCCCGGGGCCGGGATGCCGTCCGAACGGCCCGGGTTTTCCGGTGGCGGTACTGCCCCCTTCTCCGGCGGTACCGCCTTCTCCTTCTCCCCACGGTCCGGGTTCGGCGAGGGCGGCGGTGCCTCCTTCTCCTCCTCCGACGGTCCGTGGGATTGGGCGTAGTTCTCGTCCCAATGTTTTTCGAGTTCGGACCGGTAGTGCTCGTACCCGCGTTCGTTCAATGTGTCCGCCAAGAACTGGCGGCTTTCGTCGCGAGTCAGTCCTCCGGCGCGCTCCAGCTCGTAGGCCTTGATGGTCGAATCGCTGATATGGCCGATATCGGGACCGCCGCGGTCCAGGATTTCCTGGCGTACCCGGGCGGTGACCAGCCCGCTTTCGGCTTCGCCGAGGAGACGCATACGCATATTCCGTTCAAGCCAGTCGGGGTACCTCTCACCGGGGGTCGGCGGATCGATAATCGCATGGAACGCATCGGGGTATGCGTGGCCCACCTCGTGCGCCAGGATGGCGGTGGCCCACAATGGATCACCCTTGACATCGTTGTCGATGACGATCTTCTTGGCAGCGCCGAAGGTGTAACCGAGCGAGTCGATTTCGCCGTAGCCGATCTGCCACCCCTCGGCCTTCAGCTTCTTCAACTGTTCGCGGAGGAAGGGGGACATATCGGCATAGCGCAGCACGGTTTCGTCGAGTTCGGATTCGATCGGGGGGCTTGTATCCACCGGGGGCTCGGCCTCGTCCGAGTCGAAGTACTCGTGCTTCAAGTCCGTCAGCGCAAAAACTCCCAACACTGTCGCCCCTCCCAGTGATGCCCACAGAAGTTTGTCCCCGAACGTAGGGTCGCTCGATAGGTGATGATTCGCGCCGTTACGAATGTTGAGAGCAAAGCGGTTATAGGTCGCGGCAGTGCGCTTCGGGACGCGACCCGAACGCTCGACCCCGTCCTTGAGCTTCTTGACGACCGGGCCGAGGGGGCCTTTGGGGGCAATGGGTGTCATATCCGGCCTTCCGCCCGATTTCGATCACAACCGATAATCTCACCGGTGTGACGATTCGAAATAGAGGATTGTGACCATCGTGGTACGACCATCGATACACGGACCTTGGAAGCCGGACCACGAGGACACGGTGGCATCCTTCGATGTCGAGTTCTCCATGGGCCACTCCGGGTCGGCTGCTGCATGAGGGCTGTTCGACGGTCGATTGCATGACATCCGGATACTCCTTGCGGGATTCCAGGAGTCCGATGAAGTACTACGGTGCCGTCGTGGGGGCGTGCTGACGGCGATAGCGTTTCTCGTTTCGACCGCCGGGCGGGCCGCGAAACACGCAATCGATCATCGTGTGAGAGGGCCACGGCTCGACCGCGAGCGGTGACCTGCCCGATGCCCGGTTCGTCAGGGCCTACGGTGTTTCGGGGGTGGGTGGCTTGTAGGTGGCGGGTGGTCCATCAGGGGGGGCAGAGCCGACGTAGCCGCCCACCATACCCGTGCTTTTTCCATCGGGAGGAACGACGACCGGGTTGCTGTCCGAATGGCCCGGTGGTGCCGGGAGTGGCGGCTTCTCGTTCTTTTGCTCCGATGGTCCGTGTGACTGGGCATAGTGCTCGTCCCAGATTTTTTCGAGGCGGCTCAGGTAAAATTCATGCGGTCTGGTACTCATTACATCTGCCAGCGCGGCGCGGGCTTTGTCGTGGGAAAGTTTTCCCGTACGCTGCTGCTCGTACAGGTACTCGGTCGTCTTGTCGAGACCTTTGATATCGGGACCGCCGTGGTCCATGACCTCCTGCCGCACCCGGGCATTGATGAGTTCACTCTCGGCTTCGGCGAGGTAACGCATACGCATATTCCGTTCGAGCCAGGCAGAGTATTCCTCGCCGGGAGTCGGGGGATCGATAATCGCGCGGAACGCACCGGAATACGCATGCCCCACTTCATGTGCCAAGGTGGCGGTGGCCTGTAACGGATCCCCCTTCAGGTCGTTATCGATAACGATCTGTTTGGTGCTGTATCGGGTCAGGCCGTTGAGGGCGGCCGGTTTGTCGTCCACAGCGCCGGCGGCATCGGCGTCGCCGTAGCCGATCTGCCATCCCTCGGCCTTCAGCTTCTTCAACTGTTCGCGGAGGAAGGGGGACATATCGGCATAGCGCAGCACGGTTTCGTCGAGTTCGGATTCGATCGGGAGGCTTTCGGGCGCCGGGGGCTTGCTCTCCGCCGGGGGCTCGGTCTCGTCCGAGTCGAAGTACTCGTGCGCCAAGTGCCCCAACGTCATGGCTCCTGTGGCTGCCGCGGCTCCCGCCACCATCCATCGAAGTTTGTCCGCGGAATCGATCTTGCTCGCCTGCAGCCGGTTCGCTCCGCGACGAAGGTCGGAGGCAAAGCTGTTATAGGTCGCGGAGGTGCGTTTCGGGACTTTACTCAAACGCTGGACCCCGTTTCTGAGCTTCGCGACGACCGGTCCGAGGGGACCCCTGGGAACAGTGGGCGTCATATCGGCCTCTCTTCCGATATTCGATCACGGCAACGATCTCACATCCCCGACGATTCGCAGCAGGAGACCGCGGCCACCTCGGCAGGACCACCGATATTCGGAGCGGGCGTGGATTCCGGGGCCGGACCACGACGGCGGGGCATTCGTCGGTGCCGTGCTCGCCACGAATCACTTCGGACCGGCGGTCCCATGATCGATCGAATCGGTTTCGAGAGGGGGCTGTTCGACGGCCGATTGCATGACATCCTGGATACTCCTTGTGAAGTTCTAGGAGTCCGATGAAGTACTACGGTGCCGTCGCGGGGTGTGTGCTGGCGGCAGCAGCGTTTCTCGTTCCGACCGCCGGCCCGGCCACTGCCGATGCGATGGCGGACAAATCCCGGTCCACGACCACCGATGACGGCTGGGTATTACGGGTCACCAAGACCGCGGAAACCTTCGACCGGGTGCCGAATCTGGCTGCCACACCGTTCACGCACGAAGGGTTCGTCAGTCTGAAAGCGGTGGCCGATATCACCGGGAAGGGGAAAAACCCGGTGAACGCGGCTAGTGTGACCTACGGGTATCAAATCGGTTGCCAGGTGGATGTTTCCAATGGTCTCACGATGGGGCTGTCGGCGGCGATCGGTCCGAATGTGGGGATCACGGTGCTGCCGGCCCCGGGTGTCAGCATCGGTGGGAGCGCATTGGCGCTCCCGAGTCTTTCGTTCACCCCGAAACCGGGAACCATCACCACGATCCCGTTCGGCACCAAAGACCTCGAGGGACCGCATGGTTCGGTGACGGCGGAGCAGGTGCAGATCAAGGTCGATGCCTGCGCGGGGCCGGTCAGTTTGCGTTCGTATGCGATCGCGTCGATGTCGACATCCACCGCGGACAATTCGGTCGCCGTCTACGGTGATCCGATCTGGTGGTGATGACGATGCGACGTAGGTCGGCCGCCGTGGTCCCGGTATTGGGACTGCTGCTCGTCACCGGAATCGCATGCGCGACCGCCCACGCGGAGCAGACCACACCACTGCCATGCGATGCCGCACGGATCGATCCGGGGAGACCGTGTGGCGGCTCGGCGCCGAGCGCCCCGCCCGGTGGGAAGCCGCCGGGCGCTCAGCAGGCGCTGCCCTTGCCCCTGCAAATGCTGGCTCCATCCCAGCGAGGGGGTGGTGGTGGCGCGCATTCTTCCGGTCCCGCGGCGACAGCGCTGACACCGCCGCCGGCAGGCCGGACGAACCCGGCGGGACCCATCGTTCCCGTACCGGGCGACTGATGGGGCTTGAACCTGGCGAGGCATTGTGTCGGCAGCGTCCTGTGGCAGGTCCGGGAAGCGCCGGCCGGACGACCTCGGACGCGATCCGGGCGCCAACGAAACTCAAAGGCTCTGTCCGCCATGTGGATCGGGTTGACAGCGGCTGCTTTCGGTACCTTGCCCGGCTCGGCGAAACGCGATGACCGTTGTGGTCATGGTTTGCCGCTTGCCGCGAATCGGCTGAGTATCGTTATCGCCGTAGCGGGTCGAAGTGAGGTGCGCACCATGGGTTTTCAACGGGCCGGCGAACGAAGTGCCCACCCTCGCGGGTCGGAACATGGACAAGGTCGATCCGCTGATCGAGAAGGTCGGCAACTACGCCCCGCAGGTCGACGAGGCACAGGACGCCGCCCGCAAGCGTTACGCGACCAACAGAAATAGGTGGTGAGGTTGGCCCGATGGGATGAGTTCCGGACTCGGGTGGTCTCGAGCATCCCGGGTAAAGGTCGGGTGGCGATTATGGTCGTGGGTTTCGCCGCCGTGATGCTGGTATCGAATTCCATTGCTTCGGCAGTCCGCAACCCCGTACTCGCCCTCATTGTGGGGCCCGCACTGGCGTGCGCGGTGGCCTGGCTGTATCTGTGGGCCGGCCGCCGCGTCGAGCGCCGTCACGTCGTCGAGCTCCCTCGTCGCGGCGGCGGGCCGCACCTCGTGGTCGGTGCGGTGTGCGGATCGGGTCTCGCCGCGGTGGTGATGGGCGTCCTCGCCCTCTCCGGCGTGTATCGAATAAACGGGTGGGGATCGGCTTCCGGCGCCCTCGCGGTGGTCGGTTCCATGTGCACCGTCGCCGTCGCGGAGGAAGTGTTCTTCCGCGGTATCGTCTTCCGGCTCCTCCAGGGTCGTTGGGGTGCCACGGTCGCGCTCGTCGTATCCGCCCTGATCTTCGGTCTCGTGCATCTGATCAATCCCGATGCATCGTTGTGGGGGGCGATTGCCATCGCCGTCGAGGCGGGTCTGTTGCTCGGTGCCGTCTACCTCGCGACCGGCTCGCTGTGGGCGGCCATCGGTCTGCACTTCGGCTGGAACGTCGCCACGGTGGCGCTCTTCGGTACCGTGGCCTCCGGGAGTGAGGCACGCGAATCCCTGTTCGCCGCGGTCACGACCGGGCCCGATTGGCTGTCGGGGGGAGGTTTCGGACCGGAGGCGAGCATTGTCTCGGTCTTGGTCTGCTCGGCGGCGACCGTGCTGCTGTTGTACCTCGGACATCGGCGCGGCCTGCCGGCGCCGCGGCGCAACTCCGGAATCGGCTCGGATCGGTAGTTCGGTCACCACAACTCGACGAGAGGTGCGTCGTGCTCACGCCGACGCCATTGCGCGGAGAGGCGACCGAGTCGGGCCGGGCCGGCCATGCCGCGCACGGTCGCGATCCGGCCGTCGCGGACCTCCAGAACCACGACTCCCACCACACGGTCGTCGAATGCGGCGATCATGGCCGGGGAACCGTTGACCACGCCGGCGTGGATCGAAGGAGAGCCGCCGGCCAATTTCCGTTTCGCCGCGGAGGGTTTGAAGGCCGCCCGCATCACAATGGCGATCCGTGCGGGGGACGTGTAGCGCAGCAATTTCTCGCCCAGTCCGGCGCCGTCGGAGATCACGGTCGCGTCGTCGGTCAGCAGCGCGACCAGTCGTTCGGTCCGGCCCGAGGAGGCGGCGGCGACGAACGCCTCGACGATTCGGCGGGCCCCGGCGTGGTCGATTTCCTGCGGGCGGTGTTCGGCGGCGATCCGCCGCCGAGCCCGGTGGAGATGCTGTTGGCTCGCGGACTCGGTGATGTCGAGGATCTCGGCCAGCTCGGCGTGGCTGTAGGAGAACGCCTCGCGCAGTACGTATACGGCCCGTTCGACCGGAGAGAGACGTTCCATGAGCGTCAGTACCGCCAGGGTCACCGATTCGCGTTGTTCGACGGTGTCGGCCGGGCCCAGCATGGGGTCGCCGTCGAGCAGCGGTTCGGGCAACCAGGCGCCGACCGCGCGCTCGCGTCGCGCCCGGGCCGAACGGAGGCGGTCGAGCGCCAGATTGGTGACGATCTTGGTCAGCCATGCCTCCGGCACCTCGATACGGTCCCGATCGGCCGCCTGCCAGCGCAGGAACGCGTCCTGCACGGTGTCCTCGGCGTCGGCGGCCGAGCCGAGCAGGCGGTAGGCGAGTGAGGCCAGCCGGTCCCGACCGGCCTGGAAATGCTCCGCCGCCGCGGTGTCCATGGTCGCCACCCTAGGCGGCAATCGCCTCGGCCGAATCATCGGATGTGCTGCCCACACGGTATTTGCGGCTCGGTAGGCCGTAGGTCGGGTGGGCGATGTTCCACGGCCCGGCCGCGAGAATGGCCGATTTGATGTGTGCCGCCGGCCGACCGCGTAGCGCCCAGCGTCTCGACCGCGCGTCGCCGTCGACCAGCTGGAAGATCGCATCCTTACGTCCGAGGCTTATGTGGTTGCCGACATAGGCCAGGGAGGTTTTCGCGATTTTGCGCCCGGTCAGATCGCCGATGATCGTGGCCGCCGCCTGCATACCGGTGAATCCCGCCGATGCGCAGGACATGGGCAGCGGTCTGCCGTTGTCGCCGAGGACGAAAACACTGTCACCGGCCACATAGACCCCCGGGTGCGATACCGACCGCATCATGCGGTCGACCCTGATCCGGCCGCTGTCCGTCACGGCGAGCCCACCGGCGGCGGCGAGCGGGTGAACGGCGAAGCCTGCGGCCCATACGGTGGCATCTGTGGCGAAGGCGATGCCGTCGGTGGTGACGGCCCTCGTCGCCTCGACGCGTTCTATGGTGGCGTGCTCATGGACCGTGATACCGAACCTGTCGAAGGCGCGCGCCAGGTGACGACGGGCCTGCGGGCCCAACCATCCCCCCAACTCGCCGCTGGTCGCCAGGGTGACCCGGAGTCCGGGACGGGATTCGGCGATTTCGGTGGCGGCCTCGATCGCGGTCAGGTTCCCGCCGACGACCAGCACCGTCCCATTGCCGTCCAATTCGTCCAGGCATCGGCGCAACCGTAGCGCCGACGGGCGTTCGGCGACGTGGAAGGCGTGCTCGGCCGCTCCCGGAACACCGTGGTCGTCGCCGGCGCTGCCCAACGCGTAGAGGAGAGTGTCGTATTCGAGGTGTTCGGTGCCCGAGCCGTCGGTCACGGTGACGGTTCGGCGGGTGGCGTCGAGGGCGGTGACCCGCGCGACGCGCAACCGGATACCGGTGCCCGCGAATATCTTCCCCAGATCGTGGCGGCGCAGTTCTCGCCCGGCGGCGAGCTGGTGTAGGCGCATTCGTTCGACGAAATCGGGTTCGGCGTTGACGACGGTGATCTCGACGTCGGCGCGGTGCAGGCGGCGGGCGAGGATACCGGCGGCGAAGGCCCCGGCGTATCCGGCCCCGAGGATGATGATGCGGTGCTGCATGGTCTCGCTCCTGTCTGTTCGCTTGCCCTCTGAACGAGACGCCCGCCGAATTCCTGACAGGAGTCATGCGTGATGTAGATCACATGATGGTGGGTCGGGTGCTCTGTCGTGACTACAGCGAGGTGGAGGTATCCGCGAGGCGCTCGGGATCGACCGGGTCGCCCGAACGGATGAGCTCCTTGATCCGGTCGCCCACATCCCAGACATTGACATTCATCCCGGCCAGTACCCGATCGACCGAGTCCAACCAGAAGGCCACGAACTCCCGACCGGCGAGATCACCGCGCACCACGACCCGCGCGTGGTCACCGGCGGCGGTGTGGCCGGTGTACTCCATCCCGAGGTCGTACTGGTCGGTGAAGAAGTACGGTAGGCGGTCGTAGACGGCGTGCTTTCCCAGCATGGTGGCCGCGGCCACCGCGGGTTGGTTCAACGCGTTCGCCCAATGCTCCACCCGGATCCGGCGGCCGAACAGCGGATGCTGCTGTTCGGCGATATCCCCGACGGCCACGATATCCGGATCGCTGGTGGTCAGACCCGCGTCGACCAGGACACCGTCGGCGACCTCGAGCCCGGCTGCCGCCGCGAGTTCGATATTCGGTTTCGCGCCCACCGCGACCAGGACGGCGTCGGCGTCGATGGTGGTGCCGTCACCCAACCGCACCCCGACCGCCCGGCCACCGTCGGTGACGATCCGCTCCACCTGCGTCTCGAAGCGCAGCTCGACCCCGTGCGCGCGATGCAGGTCCGCGAACACCGCCCCCATCTCCGGGCCGAGTGCGCCGAGCAACGGTGTCCGCGCCGCCTCCACGATCGTCACCTCGACACCGGCCGCCCGGGCCGCCGCGGTTACCTCGAGCCCGATCCAGCCCGCCCCGATCACGGCCAGCCGGTGCGCGGTGCCGAACAGACGGATGAGCGCGTCGGAGTCCTCCAGGGTGCGCAGGGTGTACACCCCCTCGGCGTCGGTGCCCGGGACCGGCAGTCGGCGCGGGGTGGCCCCGGTGGCCAATGCCAGCTTGTCGTAGCCCAGGGTCGATCCGTCGGGCAGTGCGACGGTCCGGGAGGCTCGGTCGATCGCGGTGACCTCGGTGCCGAGCCGCAGATCGATATGGTGGTCGCGGTACCAGGCGGCCGATTCGACGGTGAAGTCCGCCGGATCCTTCTTCCCCGCCAGATATTCCTTGGACAGTGGTGGCCGTTCGTACGGGAGGTGTTCCTCCGCGCCGATCAGGGTGATGGTTCCGTCGAAATCGTTCTCGCGTAGCGCGTGGGCCACCTTGGCCCCGGCCAGGCCACCGCCTACGACGACGAAATGGCGCGTAGAGGTCATAGTGGGCTCCTTGATCGCGGTCGAATCGAACAGCGAGCCGAACTCCTGAACGCCACCCTAGTGGCTGTATCGGCCGGCGATCCGCGGAAATCGGGAACGAATACCGTGTCGGCGTGGTTGCTGGAAAGAGGGCGGTGACAGCCGCCGCTTCATGCCGAACGGAGAGGACAACCCCGTGACCGAGTCGGGCCGAGACACTGCACGAGACACCACGAAAGACGTGGCCGATTTCTGGTTCGACCCCCTGTGCCCATGGTGCTGGATCACCTCCCGCTGGATCCTCGAGGTCGAGAAGGTACGTGATATCGAGGCCCGCTTCCACGTCATGAGCCTGGCGGTACTCAACGAGGGCCGGGATCTGCCGCCGGAGTACCAGGAAATGATGAAGAGCGCCTGGGGGCCGGTGCGGGTGGCGATCGCGGCCGCCCGGGAACACGGCGACAAGGTGCTCTCTCCGCTCTACACCGCCATGGGCACCCGCATCCACAACCGTCGGGACGAATACGAGCGCGATAGTCGGGCGGAAACCCTGGCCGCCGTCGTCGCCGACGCCCTGGAAGAGGTGGGCCTGCCCGCATCGCTGGCCGCGGCCGCCGAAAGCACCGACTACGACGAGGAACTGCGCGCCAGCCACCATGCCGGTATGGACAAGGTCGGCCAGGACGTGGGCACACCCACCATCCATATCAACGGGGTCGCTTTCTTCGGTCCGGTGTTGTCGCGGATACCGCGCGGCGAGGAGGCCGGGAAGCTGTGGGACGCGGCGGTCACCCTCGCCGCCTACCCGCATTTCTACGAACTCAAGCGCACCCGCGACGAGGGACCGGTCTTCGACTGACCTCTGCCCCGGCGGTGACCGCCGGCCCGACGAGTGGGCGGGTTCGGCGGTCGCGCCGCACGGTGTGGCAACGATTCGGAATGCAGGGCACCCGCCCGGCTCGAGGGCAGGTTCGGCCGCCTGACACAATCGCACCCATGCGCGTATATCTCGGTGCCGATCATGCCGGTTTCGAACTGAAGAACGCCGTCAAGGCCCATCTGGAACAGGCCGGTCACGAGGTCGTCGACTGCGGCGCCCTCGTCTACGACGCCCTCGACGACTACCCGGCCTTCTGCATCGAGGCGGCGCGGCGCACTGTCGCCGACCCGGGCAGCCTGGGGCTGGTCTTCGGGGGTAGCGGCAACGGCGAACAGATTGCCGCCAACAAGGTGCCCGGCGCCCGCTGCGCGCTGGCCTGGAGCGTGGAAACCGCCAAATTGGCCCGGGAACACAACAACGCCCAGCTGATCGGTATCGGCGGCCGGATGCACTCCACCGAGGAAGCGCTGGCCATTGTGGATGCCTTCATCTCCACCCCCTGGTCGGGGGAGGAGCGGCACCAGCGGCGCATCGATATCCTCGCCGAATACGAGAAGACCGGTCAACCCCCGGCGCTGCCCGCCGAATAGTCGAGCGGTCGTCGACGGTGCCGGAAGGTCATACCCTGCACCGCCTGGCGCGGCTGCATCAGCGGCGGCTGGCCGGTGGGGTGGTGCGGGTGTCCAGCCCGCAGGGCAAGTTCGCCTCCGGCGCCGCCCGGGTGGACGGGCGGGTGCTGGTGCGGGCGCAGGCGTGGGGTAAACATCTGCTGCACGAATACGAGTCGGATCTGACCGTGCACATCCATCTCGGGTTGTACGGCACCTTCACGGAGTCGACGCTGCCAATGGGTGAGCCGGTCGGACAGGTGCGGATGCGGATGTACGGCACCGGACGCGACGGCATCGGCTTCGGCGCCGATCTGCGCGGACCCAATACCTGCGAGATCCTCACCCCGCCCGAGGTCGCCGCGCTGATCGATCGGCTCGGCCCGGACCCGTTGCGCGGCGACGCCGACCCCGACCGCGCCTGGTGGCGGATCCACCGCTCCCGTCGGTCGATCGGCTCGCTGTTGATGGACCAGCGCGTCGTGGCCGGTGTCGGCAATGTCTATCGGGCGGAAGTGCTGTTCCGGCACGGGATCTCTCCCGCGCGGCCGGGCGCCGCGATGAGTGCCGAGGAGTGGGCGGCGATCTGGTCGGATCTGGTGGAGCTCATGCGGGTGGGGGTGCGGCGCGGCAAGATGCACGTCGTGCGGCCCGAACACGATCACGGCGCACCCTCGTACGCGCCGGACCGCCCACGCACCTACGTCTATCGGCGGATGGGGGAGCCCTGCCGGATCTGTGCGACCCCGGTGGCCCATTCGGTGCTGGAGGGACGAAACCTCTTCTGGTGCCCGGTCTGCCAACCGAAGTGAACCGGTTCGTTCACGGCGATTCGGGCCCGTCCGGGCCGCGCGCCGGCTTCTCCTTTCAGCCGGCGACGGCCGGAACCTCCTCGTCCTCGGCCGGCACGAACCGCCGCCCGCCCGCCGTTTTCGCCGCGTACATCGCCTGATCGGCGCGACGTAGCAGATTTTCCAGATCACACGGCGTACCCGGTGGTGCGCAGGCGGTGCCCACACTCGCCGATACCGGAACCGGGCCCACCGTGGACCACACCGGATCGTTCAGGACGGTCACGACGCGGCGGGCCAGTTCGTCCACATCGTGGGTCGAGTTGACCGCCAGGACGAATTCGTCCCCGCCGTACCGACAGACCACGGCATCGGGCGGACACACCTTCCGCAGTCGGGCGGCCAGTTCCACCAGCACCTCGTCACCGACCGCGTGGCCGTAGCCGTCGTTGATCTGTTTGAACCGGTCCAGATCCACCACCAGCAACCCGACCCCACGGTTCGGGTTGCCGGCCATCAACCGGACCCGGTCCCGCAGCAGGGTGCGGTTGGCCAGGTCGGTGAGCGCGTCGTGGGTGGCCTCGTGTCGTAACCGGTGCTGGAGCGCGGTGATCTCCTGAACCCGCTGCGATACCGCAGCCGACAGGTCCTGTTCCTGTTTTGCCAGCGCCTCCGCCAGGGCCCGCTCCTGCAGGGCCTGGGCGTAGCTGTCGATGGCCTGACTGGCCACCAGCGGCCATCGGGTGGCCACCAGGGAGCCCCGAGGGCCGGCGGGAAAGCCGAGCAGGGTGCGGGTGGACAGCGCCAGCATTCGGATCCGCGCACACGGATCGGCGCACAGTCGCGCACCCAACCGGCGCGCCGGAAGGATCGGGAAAGGCTCGAAGGCTGCGAGCTCCAGCAATCGCTCGATGATCTCGGCGAGAACAGGTTCGATGTCCTTCGGGTGGGCGGTGGTGCCGGCTTGGGTACATGCGGCGATCGCCCATGTTCTGGCGGTCTCGCGGACGGGTGGGGTGGTGCCGGTGCCCATGCCCATCACCTCGGACAGATGGTGTCGTATGGTCGGCCGCCGCCCGAACGGTTGCCGAGTAGGGCCCCGGCCTCACCACTGCAATGCGGATGGTCCACCTTGTTCGGGTGCACGCTCACCGCCCCCTTTCCAGCTACCCCGCTCCAGCACGACGATGGTAGCAAGCGGATCGAACCCCAATAACCCCGATCTGCAACAAGTTCTCGCTCTTCGGAGGGATGCCGGCTCCGTCCGAGCACGGTCGAACCACTTGTGTGCCACCCGATTGGCGTTCGCATCGCGGCAGCGGTTCACAAGGGCCGATCGTGACGTCATCACGACAGGCAGGGGGTTGATTGGCGTTGGGAAAGTGTGATTGGGTACAGTCGCTCATGCAGACGACATCGTGGCGATCCCATCGGTGTCGTATGCCTGCGGGTGTAGTTCAATGGTAGAACCTCAGCCTTCCAAGCTGATGGTGCGGGTTCGATTCCCGTCACCCGCTCGTACGCGGCACGCTCGCCTGGTGGCCCCGGGCGAAGTCACGGGGTGTAGCGCAGCTTGGTAGCGCATCCGCTTTGGGAGCGGAAGGTCGCAGGTTCAAATCCTGTCACCCCGACACCTTTTCGAGGTCTCGAGGTGGGGCGGGTGCCCGAGGGGGCATAGAGGGATTTCGCTACTGGCCGGACTGGCCGGAGGCCTGTTTCTCCCGGGTTGCCAGTGCCGCCGTCGGTAGCTCGGCGTAGCGGCCGAACGCCTGGTCGATCAGCTCCGACGCGGCCCGGGTGGCGATCAGCCGGGCGATGGCCAGTTCGGTTTCCAGTTTGGTGCGGTCCTTGGGGGTGCCCTCGGACTGTTCGTAGTTCTTCCCTGCCAGAACATGGAAGAGCTCGCTCGCATAGTTGTCGGCGATACGGTCGCAGTCGGCCCGGAGACGTTCGACCAGTTGGAAGGTCTCCTGCGGGGGGAGGCCGGCGTCCGTCAGGCGGGTCGCCAGATCGCAGCAGCGCGGATTGGTGATCCGATACACCTCGAACGGATCGCTGTCGGAGGCCAGCGCCTGCTGTATGTAGTCCGGCAGTTCCGGTTGGGGCCGGGGTTTGCCGATAGTGGGGCCCGTTTCCGACGGCGCGGAGTTCTCGTCGGATTTCTTCGCGGTCCCGTTGGCGGCCGACCGATCCGCCGAACCATTGGCGGAGGTGTCGGTGACCCCGAGGACCTCGGCCAGCCCGTCTCCGCGGTCCCAGGCGGCGAGCAGTTCCTTGATCCCGTTCAGCTTCATGCCCCGACCGAGCAGCCGGCTGATCGTCTGCAGTCGATTGAGATGGTCGGTTCCGTAGTACCCGATCCGTCCACGCACCTCGGGGGACGGTAAGAGCCCCCGTTCGTGGTACACGCGGACACTGCGCACGGTGGTTTCGGCGGCCCGCGCCAGCTCGTCGATCGTGTACTCGGATTCTCCAGGCATACGTATAGGAAACCATAATCTGTGCCATAGATAAACGGGTCGTAAAGGAATGAACCGTTAACCAGTGGTCAAAACGTCCGTTTCGCAGGTCAACA
This sequence comes from Nocardia paucivorans NBRC 100373, assembly GCF_000308675.1. Lineage (GTDB taxonomy): Bacteria > Actinomycetota > Actinomycetes > Mycobacteriales > Mycobacteriaceae > Nocardia > Nocardia paucivorans. Next base: position 22,538 of record NZ_BAGE01000028.1, read on the forward strand.
GACCGTTACGTAACGGTAAGGGCAGTTGCTCGGCCGTCGGCTGTGAGCTACCGTGCGTGGTGCAGCTAACATCGGCTGCTTTTCCGGGGACTGTCGAGCAGCCCTGACGAACCTCCCGACCAACGGGTATCGCACCGATCATTCGGTCGTGCCCTCGGCAGTTCCGGAGATGGCTATGCGCACTATGCAGATTCGTTCGCGCGCAACGGGTTCCATTGCCCACAGGAAGGTTTCGGTACACGCACCGGAAGTCGCGGCCCTTCCCGTCAAATCGACACAGCGCCCCCCGTGTGCGGACCTGCCGGACAGTTGGGACCTGGACACGGGCACTCCGGAGGCCTGGCAGTCGGCGGTTCGTACCTGCAATAGCTGCCCGCTCATCGCGCAGTGCCGTCAACTGGTGCAGACGCTCATCGCGCGCGGGGACGGGCCCCGAGCCATGATCTGGGCGGGTGTCGCCTACGACAATTCCGGAAACGTCATCGAGAACCTGGATCGGCACCGTACCGTTCCGGTGGATCACAAACGGCCGCTTCGCATTATCCGCAATGGTCGCCGGCCGCTTCCCAACCAGCCGGTGACAACCGTGCCGCAACGACATATCGTGCTCGGACGTCCGTTGCGCCCGACCGGAACAGGTGGGCTCTGACTCGCGGGCGTTGTTTCTGGAGCGACTAGTACTGGTGGGTGTATAGATGACGATTCTCGCGCTGGAGATCGGTCCGAGCCGGTTCGCCGCCATAGAGATCGCCGATAACGTCGGTCCGGAGGGGGTGCAGGCGATACCGGTTCCCGAGCGCCAAGCGTGGGAGCGGTGCCGCGAGCTACTGCTCGACATTGCGGCCGGCCGGGAGGTGACCAGTGTGGGGGTCGCCTCGAGTGGTCCGATAGACATGGCCTCGGGGGTGGTGGCGCCTCCCGAGGTGCTGGAATGGCAGGCCGGATTCCCCTTGGTGGAATCGCTGAGTGGGCTGTTTCCGCAGGCCGAGGTGCGTCTGGGGCTCGACGGTGTCTGTCTGTCGCTGGCCGAACGCCATTTCGGTGGCACCCGCGAGGTTTTGGACTCGCTGTCGATCTTGGTCGAGGACCGCATCGTGGGTGGGGTGATGGTCGGCGGATTCGTGCTGGTCGGTCGTACCGGTAACGCTGGTCAGATCGGCCATGTGCTGGTGCCGGGCTTCGACGAGCCCTGCTCCTGCGGGGGGCGTGGCTGTCTGGAAGCGGTCGCGGGAGGTGCTGCCCTGGTGCGTTGGGCCAATGGTCAGGGCTGGGGCGGCGCCTCGTTGTCGGCGTTGGTGTCGGCCGCGGAGCAGGGTGAGTCGGTGCCGGTGGCGGCGTTGGAGCGGGCAGGGAAGGCGCTTGGTACCGCCATCACTTCGGTGGCGGCCCTGCTGGATCTCGATCGCGTGGTGATCGGTGGTCCCTTGTCGCAGGCGGGTACCTCGTTGTGGAAGCCGCTCAACAATGCGATAGCCATGCATGCGCGCCTCAGTTTTCTTCCGGGGTTGCGAGCCGTTCCGTCCGACCTGGGTGATGTGGGTCTGTTGGCCGGCGCCGGTGTGCTGGCCCTGACGGCTCTGGAGAGCTGATTTCACTTCTGTCGGTGCCGCATCCGGCGGGTAGCCGAATATTTGCCGACGGCTGATGGTTCGGGTGGCGAGAGAGGTTCGTTCGCCTTGGGCGCATCCCCTGTTCAGTGGGATGGACGTGAAAGATATTGTGTTCCCGATGGTTACATCGTGGCCGCCGTTGCGCGTGACGGAATGTGGACTCGACCTGCTCGGATTAGCTGTTCGAACGGTCCGGCGAGCATCTTGGGTTCATTGTTGAGCGTACCGCTGTCCAACGGTACATTGCACTTGCGGTCTTTAGCGTGTACGGGGCGAAGACCACGGATGGCTGGACAGACGCATGCGACGAGAGAAGTGGCGCGGTGATCCCCTGGGTGACGGTCGAAGCATTGGCGCCGGAAGGTTTTTCGGTTGTCTCCGTGGGAGATGAGGCGCGGGGTTTCGCCGACTGGCGTCGGGTGCTGCAGCGCCAGCTCGCGAAGACGCCCGCCCTCTACGACGGGCTCACCACCCGCGATCTCATCGAGATCATCCGCACCGCCATTGATCGGGCGGAAGATGTCGACTCCGAGATTCCCACCGCATCCGGGCCGCACCGGCTCATGATTCGCCCGGTGTTCGGGCCCGCCGGCGATGTCCACGCCGTGCAGTTCTGGGCCGGGCCGGAGACGGCCCAGGCGCCGCCTCGGCCGGCCGCGGTCGGCGCCATCTGGGATCTGGACAGCCAAACCATTCAACAACCGAGTGGTATCACCCGACTCTCGGGCATCGCGCCCGAGGAGTATGTGCCCCGGACGTCCATCGCCGAGTTCTTTCATCGGATCACGGCATTCGACCGCCATGCCGAGGTGCTCGACCTTCTCTACAGCCCAGAACCGGGGGAGAAGCTTCAATTCGAGGTGTCGATCACGCATGCGGCGGGGCGCGCCACGCAATGGCGCATCAGCATGCGAGCCCGTGACGACAACCGCACCCGGGGCGCGTGGTGGTTGATCGAGGACATCACCTCCGACAACGCCCCCGAAATCTGGCCGACATTGGAGAGCGTGGGACTGCGGGAAGCGCATCGTCGCGCGGGCAATTACATCGCCGTGGTGCAGTTGGCGCACACCAGCATCTCGCACTGGCTCACCGATCCCGCGCCGTGGATCCGGTGGGACTACCTGTTTCGTCCCGTCGACGTTTTCCATCCAGACGATCGAATCCGACTGATCGAGCTCGCCGAACGCATCCGATCCGGTGATACCGCGGGGGTGACCGTGCGGGCGCTGAACTACAACGGCGGGTACACCCCGACCTCGCTACTGCTGTACCCCTATCCCGGTTTCTCCACGCGCGAACTCGCAATCGCCCAACTGGTCCGCGCGGCGGAGGACACCCCGGTGGTGGAGCCGGACCCCGTGGATCTCACCCCGGCCCGAACGGAGACGCCGATCGGCTACGACGATCAACTGCGGTACCGGCTGTCCGGACGGTTACGCGGTAGTCCCGTGCACTGATCGCTCCCCATGTGTGGGAATAACCTGGTCGGGGGGGACCATAGCGCTCTCTACCATTTCGAGGGTGAGGACCGGGGCCGGCGGACGCGCAGATTCGGGCGAGGCGTTGCTTCGCCGAATGGCCGCACGTCGTCGTCGGGACAATATCGTGGTCGGAGTGCTGGCCGCCTTGGCCGTACTCGGCGGCGGGCATGCGGTGTTCAGTATATTCTCCAGCGATCCGGTGCCGCCCGGCGATGAATCGACCATCGTCACCCTGGGCCACGCGCGTTTGGCGGAATCGTTCGCCCAGGATTTCGTCGTCACCTATCTGGGGGCGACCTCGGCACAGAAGGATCGGCTGTCCCGGTTCGTCGCCGGCGCCGAGCGCATAACTCTGCCGAAGGTCGCGCAGCAGGTGAGCGATCCGCTCGTCGTGTACACCACCCGGAGCATGAACAGTGGTTCGGTCGAGGTGTGGTCGATAACCGTTTCGGTGCGGTCCGGGCGCGCCGGGCCGCATTCGGAGCGTCATTACTACCGAGTGCCGGTGCTGGTCTCGGAGGGGCGACTGCGCGCGCTGGCGCTGCCCGCGGCGGTCGAACCCCCCGCTATCGGGCCGGATCTCGCGCAGGCCTATTCCGCGCCGTGCGCCGAGGACACCCCCTTGGCGCAGGTCGCCACCGGATTCCTCACCGCCTACCTCACCGGTTCCGGTGATGTGACCCGCTATGTCACCGTCGATTCCGGTATCACGCCTCTCGTTCCCGCGCCGTACAACAGTCTGACCACCGTGACCATCACCGCCGACGATTCCGCTTGCGGTACGAGCGGTTCCAGTGCCCGCGTGCTCGCGACCGTTACGCCCAAGGCCGGTGGCAGCGTCGTGCCTTCATTGGCGTACCCGTTGACCATGGCGCGTGGGGAAGGGCAATGGCAGGTGCGGTCCATCGATCCCATACCGGCGCTGTCGAATCCCCTTGCGGTGGTCGACGCACAGAGCGGCGCACCGGGACAGACCGCCGGTTCGCCCACGACAACACCCACCACGGCGGTCGAGATACCACCGGCCACCCAGAACTGAGAACAGAAGAGGCAGCCCCATGAGCAATTTGAGCAATATCCTGTATGGAGTGCTGGTCTTCGTCCGTTGGGCGGGACTGATTCTCATCACCATTATCAGCATGGGTGTACTCATCTCCGAGGCCGCGAAATCCAAGCTGTCGCCGGGAAAGATCCTCGGCGTCGCCGGATCGGCCATCCTGGCGGCGGTGCTGTTCTGGATGCTGCCCACTCTCGTCAATTACGCCCGTAGCGACGCCAACACCATCGTTCCCGATCACCCGGTCGGTAGCTATCGATGACACAGGCGCAGGTCGTCAAGGTCTTCACGCCGGTCAAACGTGTCCCCACCGTGATCGGCAAGGCCCAGAACGGGCAGAAACTGCCGTTCGGACCGTACACTCTGCCACAGGTCGCCGGTGTGGCCGGCGGTCTGTTGCTCACCGCGACGTGTGCGTTGACCCTGCCGATCAATCCTGCCGTCACCTTCCTCATCGGGGTGGTCCTCACCGTGGTGATCACCTTCCTGCTGGGGTTGATCCCCTACACGGGAATCCGGTTGACCTCCAGGGTGTGGTGGTTGGCCCGATTGATCTTCGACCCGAGGCCGGTTTCCGCCTCCGGTATGCCGGTCACACCGGAATCGGGTCGGCTCACCTCGTTCATCGAGGAAACAGTTGTACTCATCCTGCCGGATCGCGATCCCGCCACCAGATCCGAGCCGGAGAAGCCCGAGCAGTCACGCGGTATGTTCCAAGACATATTCGCTCGCGGTCGCGCCGAACCCGCGACGGACGGTCCCGCGTTGAAAGCCATCGCCTCGTCGGGTTGGCGGGCCATAACCAACGGTAACGGGATGCGACCGACAACCGGAGAGGGGCGCTGATGGGGTTCAACCGAGATCTACAGCCCACCGCGGCCATTCGTGGCCACCTGCAGTTCACCCATTCGGGTCTGGTCACCGCGACATATTTCATCAATCCGCTCGGCTACGGCCTGCGCAAGGCGAGTGACAAATTCGATGTGAAGCTGGCACATCACTCGCTGATCAACAACCTGCCCAACGGTTCTCTGTTGCTCGGCATCCAGGCGCGCCAGAACACCATCGATGTGCTGAGCAAGATGGTAGAGGGCGTGGACCTGGACGAATGCGAAGACTACGCCGACGAGGTGGTGGCCTCCTTCGAACGCATTCGGGCCATCGCGCCGCATACCCGGCTCTTCTTGCTGTCGTTTCCGGTGGGGACCGCCAATCCCGGCATATCGGCGCTGTCGCGCATGTGGCGGGGCAGCACCCCCGCTATCGACGCGGCGGCGCTGTCGCGGGCGGAACTGGACAAATATGAGGACGAGGCGAACGAGATCCTGTCCCGCATCGGAGACGATTTCGACCCGACGCCGGTGCCCGCGGCCCTGTTCCAGTGGCTGTGGGAGCACTATCTGGCACGCGGTGCCGTGAACGATCCTGTCGCGCCCACCCGAGCGGGTGCGCTCGACGACGCGACGGCGGCGGTCTTTCGATCGGCCGCGCTCGACGAAGGCGCTCGCACCGACAGCAATCGTCGGCTGCGGCCGTCGTTCGTGCCGGTCATCAAGATCGTGCAGCCGGATTCCGGTTACCGCCCGTCGTACCAGGCCATGCTCACTCCGCGCTCGTTCCCCTACGCCGGGATGGTCTTTCCCGGTGGCAGCGAGTTCCTGACGGTTATCGAAGGCCTCGGCGAGGTCACCGTCGACTGGGGGATGCGCATCTCCACCAAACCGGCCGAGGTGGTGCTGAAGAACAATGAGGTGAACCTGCGCCGGCTGGGCGAGCAGATGGACCAGCGCGACCAAGAGGTGTCGTTCGCGCAGAACACACTTATGTCCAAGGCCCAGATGCTGGGCGAGTACAACCAGCATTTCGAGATAAACGGCGGTGAATCGGAAGTTTCGTTCACCACTGTTATCGCGGTCGGCGGTCCCACCCAGGAAGCGACCATGGACGCGGTGAACACGCTGCGTCGCCGCTACAAGCGATTCCAGGTGGAGATGACCGCGCCTGTGGGCGCCCAGGTCGACCTGTGGTCGATGTTGGTTCCGGGCAGTCCGCATCGCCGGGCATTCGACGATTTCGCGCATATCGTGCCATCGGATATGTGGGCCGGATTCGTACCGTTCACCACCAGCCAGATCGGCGACGACAGCGGCCCGGTCATCGGGATCAACCTGCTGTCCGGCAATTTCGAGCCGATCCACTTCGGCATCATGGAGGCCGCGTTCCACGACCTGTCGGCCTCGTTCGCGGTCACCGGCGAACTCGGTTCGGGTAAGTCGTACTTCCTGAAGCTGATCGCCGTGCTGGTCCACGATATGGGTGGCCAATTCCTCGCCATCGACCGCAGTCAAGTAGGGGAATGGGAGCATTTCGCGTCCGCGATCGACGACGCGGTGATCATCGACCTGGCCAATCCATCGGTATCGCTGGACCCGTTGCGGTTGTTCGATCCCCGAGTGGCCGGTGAACGCGCGCTCGACTCGATCCTACCGCTGCTGGATCTGTCGCCGACTTCCGGCGCCGGCGCCGCGATCAGCGGATTGCTGTCGCCGAAGGGCGTGGCCCAACACAATATTCGCAGCATGCTCGACCTGTACCGGGTCGTCTGTCGACTGCGTGACGAGCCCGGCTCCCTCGAGGAATATGCCGATCTGGCATCGCGTCTGGGTTCCATCGCCGAACGTATGCCGGTGCTGTTCGACCCGAATCTGCCGCCGCTGCGGCTCGATGCCGCCGCCACCGTGGTCCGCAGCCACAAACTCGCCCTGCCGAGCGCCGAGGAGCTCACCACCCCGCATCTGTACAACCGGTTGCCGCTGACGAAACGACTCGGCACCGCGCTGTACGAACTCGTGGGCGTCGCGGCCCGCGAGGCATTCCTGTCCGACAATGGGCGCTTCGGACTCCTGGTCGGTGACGAGGCGCACCACTTCACCCAGACCCAGGTCGGCGCCGCCGTCACGTCGGATTTCAGCCGGGACGGTCGAAAGCACCTGGCCGCCATCGGTTTGGCCTCGCACGATCCGGCCACCGACTTCCAGGGGGCGGCCCACAATCTGATCCCGAACCGATTCGTCTTCCGACAGCGCGACGAAACTCTCGCCCGCAACAGCCTCGAATGGCTCGGTGTGGATTTGGAGGAGGCCCCGTTCCTGCTGTCGATTCTGAGGGAGGAGACCTCACCTCCTATCGGACCGGGGCGTCAGGTTCCGGAGGAGCGACGTGGGGAGATGTTCATGCGGGACGCGTTGAACCGGATCGGCCGCGGTAAGGTGCTGGGCCCGGCCCGGCTGGACCGGGCCGCGGCCATCACCAGCACGCCGACCGGCGGCGGTCGGTCGGAACATCGGGAGCCGGAGGCGGTCCGGTGAACAGGAAACTCCTCGTCGCCCGGACCGATACCGGTGCGTTGTCCGTCTCTCCCGAACCGTCGTAGCGGCGGGCGTATCGAGCCATGTCCACGGGCGAGTCCGGCAAGACACGGGCCACCATCGTATTGGTGGCATTGCTGTTGGCGTGTGGGTGTTGTCTGTTCGGGCCGTTCGCCGCGCTGGGAAACGAGTTCTCCCACGGTGCGACCGACTACCGGAACCAATGTGAGGCAGCGCTCGGCCCCGACCCATCGGTCACGGTTACGCCGACCACCACCCCAGACGATCCGGAGCCGATGTCTGCTCCGTCCTCGACGGTATTACCGAGTACGAATCCGTACGCGGCGGTGATACTGGACCCCGACGATCCCAACGTCACCGATCGCGACCTGGCCTGTATCTCCGCGATGAGATACGCGCCGTACCAGGGGGCGGGCATTCTCCGGCAGCCGAATACCGGGGTGGCTGTCGAGTGCGCGCGACAACTCGGGATGCAATACCTCGAAAACGGCACCGGCGATGCGGTGATGATGGCACGCGATCTGATCTATGCGGCCTCGACGGCCCCCCTGAGCAACCAGTGCATCGTTCTGCGTGCCCCGACCGATTCGAGTACGACACCGAGCGAATGCGGTAACCCGACCGATTCGATGGAGGCGGTGCTCTTGCCGGTGACAGTCGAACGGCAGGGGTACTGCGGTCTGCGGGTCGCAACGTCCGCCGTATCGCCGGGGGACCTCGTCTTCTGGGAGTACGGTCGGGACGGGGCGGGGCGTGTCGGTGTTGCGATCGGGGCGCGGGAGATGGTGACCGGCGAGCCGGGTGGAGACGGGCTCGTCCGCATGTCGATTCCGGAGCGTCGGGATGTTCTGATCAAACGCGTATTGGGTGGTGGAAGATGACAAGTGCCGAGATCGGGCCATCGGCCATCGAAGCGGAGATCGACACCCCCGCCGATGAGACGGATGCGACGAGTGCGGTCCGGCGCCCGGGGGAACGGCGGCGAGGGGACGGTCTCCCCAATCCTGGACAGATTCCGGTCGCGCCGGTCGGTCACTCGACACCCGCCACCTCCGTCACGCCGGTTGCCTCGGCTCCGTCGGGGACCGCTCCGGCACCAGGTTCGGTGTCCACTTCGCCGGGTACGGTAACGCCCCTATCGACCGCACACCCGATGGCTGCCCCATCGATTGCCGGCGCGCCTGCCATATCCGGTGAACCGTCACAGACCGGTATGCCGGATGTGCGCACCTCCGGCCCACTACCGACGAAAGCTCCGGAGCCGCTGGTGGATCCGGATATGGTGGCGGACCTGGTTCCGGCGGCGTCGAGCGCGGGGACGAGTATGTTGCCGTTGCTGGGCACGGCATTGGCCGGTCTGCTCGGTGGGGGCGGGGGGCAGCAGGCCGAGCCGCAATCCACCGCGGCGACACCCGGGACGCAGCCGGCGACCGGAGTGGGGCTGGCACCGGACGAGCAGCAGGCGCTCGAGGCATTGAACCGGATGGCCGATGTGTACGGGGACGGCGAGCCCAAGAACCCGCAGGCCAAAAAGCTGCGAGAAGAACTCGGGGAGACGAAAGGGTCCGGCCGCACCGCCACGGCGGTGAAAGCGCAACGACTGTTCCAGGCCAATGCCGCGAGCGCGTTCAACAATCTCGACAATCAGCTCGCCGCCTACACCACCGGATTGGCCGGTTCGAACAAGATCGACAAGAAGGCCGTGGTATCCCTGATCCGGGAGGTCAATGTCGAATTGGCCGAGTTGGGGCCGTATGCCTACACCAAGCAAGGCCATCAGAAGGTCCGGCAGATCCTGTCCACCGCGCTACGCAAGGCACATCGGATCGTCTCCGGTGGGCAGGCCAAGTCCACCGACACCGCCGCCGCGATCAATCGGTTGGCCAACCAGTACCTGTACAACCTCGCCGGACAACAGGCACCCGGCGGGCAGACGGTGGCGGGTGGCTCCACGGCCGCGCAACAGCTGTTGCGCACCGCACTGGCGCAGATCGGCAAACCGTATATCTGGGGCGCCGAGGGACCGGGCGGTTTCGACTGCTCGGGGCTCGTGCAATACGCGGCCCGGTCCGCGGGCCGCAATGTCCCTCGTGTGGCCGCTGCGCAGTACCAGGCGTTGCCCAAGATACATCCGCAGAATATCCAACCGGGAGATCTCATCTTCCCGTCGAGCAGTTTCAAGGGCGCCGGCGCCCCCGGCCACGTGATGATCTACATCGGAAACGGCCAGTGTGTCCACGCCCCGCGGCCGGGACGCACGGTGACCACCACGAGCCTGCCCTCCAGCTTCCAGGCGGCCCGAGCGGTCTGACCCGGTAGTTCGGGCGTGCGTGCCGATGCCACCGGAACCGGTGCGTCGGCACGCACGCCGGCCGGATTCTACGGATCCCAGGGATCCAGGCCCATCGTCGGATCCAGGTGGTCGAGGTTGGCGATTCGAGTGGTCCACTTCATCAGTTCGCGGCGGCTGGTGGGAGTGGGGTTTTTGTAGTAATTGTGTGCGGCCTTGTTGTGTGCGGTTGCCAGCTCGTGGCCGATCGCCCACCGCGTATTGCGGTCGACATTGTTCCACTCGTCGGGTGTGATGGCTTGGCGCAGTGCGAGATCGGAATCCCAGTTCTGCCGGACGCGGTTGATGAAATTGTGGTCGAGGGTCGCACCGGGCATGGGGGCATTGGTATGCCTGAGGAAGTTGTCCGAGGCGACCACCGCCTGAGCGGCGAAGGCGCGCCGGGCGGGTTCCTGGGTCCCAGGATCGGAGTGGTTTTCCACGGCGCGGGCCGCGGCGAGCGCTTTTTGCAGTGGTAGAAAGCCGTAGGGGTTCGGCGACGTGGTGCCCTTCTGCACAGCGGTGGCGCGCAATGCCTGGGTCACCATCGTCTCGCTGCCGCCGGTGGCGAGCAGGATGGAGTTCATCATATGGTCCGGAGCACGGCTGTCGCCGAGACCGTCGAGAGCATTGGCGATACCCAGGGCCTCGGTCATTCCTCCCCACTTCTCCGCACGCTCCAGGGCTTTCTGCCGCCAGTTCTCTCGACTCAATGAGCTCCAGAGGTATGTCTCCAAACGCGAGTCGGCAGTCTCGGCATTCGTCAGTTCGTTCTTCTTCCGGCCTCGCGCCATTGGGCTCAGCGGGTTGAGCGTGCGCATGGCGAGCCAGCCGACAAGCGGCGAGGAGTTGAGCGTATTGAGCGCGGCCAGATGGGTGATCAAGCCAGCACCGCCGCCGCCTCCGCCGCCGCCTCCGCCGCCTCCGCCGGCCCCCAGCGCGGCGCCACTCCGGCCGGTCGGCTGGCCCTGAATGGCGAGCGCGAAGCGGTTGGCCACCCAGTTGTTACCTTTGTCCAGGCTGCTGTTGAGCCGGCGTATCTGCGAGATCGCGATGATCTCCACCGCACAGGCGATGACGATCACCGCCATCACCTGATCGCGGGCCTGGCTGAACAGATTTCCCATGACCAGCACGTATACGCCGAGGAAGATGGTGTTCGCCGTCATCCGGGCCGCCGCCACGAAACTGTCGACCAGATTGCGGACCAGGAAGGTCTGGGTGGGGCCGTATACGAAACCCCCCGCGGCGAAACCGAAAATCGCCATGAAGGCGTGATAGATCGCATCCAGCGCGGCTTTCGTGATCCGCAGGCCGAGGTAGACCGCGAATGCCAACAACAGGGTGGCGCAGACCAAGAGCATCAACCCGGTGCCGATCTGGCCGGCCGTCGGATCCTGCGTCTTGGCGTACGCGGCACTGTCGCCGCAGCTTTCCATCGCCTTCTTGACCTCGTCGTCCTTGCCGGACAGGACACTCGAGGTCCAGGCGCTCTCGCACGCCGCGTTGTAGTCGACCACATGACCGAAGTTCCACACCTGCACCGCCTTGCGGCCGAAATTATCGGCGAGCTGGTGCTGGATGACCGTCACCAGCTGCTGCGGGTTCGGATGACCGTTCCCGTTCAGGCCCGCGGCGACCGACAGCCCCACATCGCGGCCCTTGGTGAGCAAACCGTCGGAGGACAGCACATCCTCCAACGGCTCGGCCAGGAAGAACGGGCCGAGTACGGCGACCGACAGCATTGTCACGATCTGAACCGCGGCCTTGGCATGGAAGCCGCGTGCGATGAACACGCCCACGAAGACCGCCCCGATGGTTGCCGTGGTGATCAACACGATGGGCGTGGCGATCTGCCGGGTCAGCGCATCGGCGACACCGGTGAACGCCTTGCCGAACATATCGAGCCATTGGAAGCTGAAGACGAAGGTCACAGACCAGATGCCCGTGGTGACAATGGCGATGTATCCGACGAACTCGATGCTGATGACCGACCACAACACCGTGTTCTCAGGGTTGAACACGCCGCCTTTGTCCGAGGCGAATATGTAGGAGGTCAATGGGACGCCATCGGAATCGCGAACGTTCATCCAGCTGAGTCCGTCGATCTGTGAGACGCCACTACTCGTCTGCGCCATTGCCGCGGCGCCGACGACACCGGGAAAGACGATGAGCGCGAACAGCGCCACAGCCGTCCACAGCGCCCTGCGTCGCCAGGGTCGGGCGCCGAGCCAGGACCGCCAGCGTTGGACGATGGTATCCGGATACCACCGCAGCGGATCCCACGAATCGGCTTCAGCTGTATCGGTAGCCGACATAAGACCCACCTTCCTGCACTCGTATCGCCCCTGGGGCGTTGCCGGGCGATTTATCGGTAACCCATACAAGCTCGACCCTCCCGGCCGTTCGCGACACCCGTTGCCACGCACCGGGCGGCCTGGGGATGTGTGAGCGGTGCCCTTCGCTATTCGTGTGGCGGTTACGCGAGCTCGGGTGCCCTCGACGTCGAGAAGGGCCGGCCATGTTTCGGTGAGTGTCCCCACCGCTACCACGAGCCGCGGTGAGTGAGGGGGGCGATAGGGAGCACGGCATCGATAACCTCGGGCAGCGGAGGCTCATCCGATACTTCCTCCTGCTTCGGTTATCCGCCTTTCGGGATGGGGGCGGCCAAGGCAATTCGTACACGACGGGTCGAACTCGAGACCCCTATCTTGACTCGTGCGCCCGATTGGGTGCTTCCCCGTGCTGGGAATCCTTGACAATGATCACGTCAGGAAGGAAGTCACACGCATGGTCGGCTGCCGGTACGCGATCGCCGGGGTGGCCGACCGGCGGTGTTCGCCGACGGTACGAATGGCGGGTGGATAGTGGTGGCCGGTATCAACACTTCGCCCGGTAGGTGACCCATGGGTCTTCTCGGGGATCTTCTCAAGGACACGGTCGTCTCCGTCGCAGGTGTGGCCGGCGCAGGTGTGGTCGGGTTCATGCTGGGCGGCCCGCCTGGCGGGGCGCTTGTCGGGGGGATCGTCGGCGGCCTCGTGGCGCTGGCCGATGGAAAAGACATGGGCGAAGTCGCCTCTGCCGCCATGAATGGTGCGATCGGTGGTGCTTTCGGTGGTGTCGGTAGCGGCGTCAAAGGTGCCATCTTCGCCAAAAAATCCATCGAGCTCGCCAGAAATACGACAGGTGCTCCCGCCGCCAAGTTGGCGTTCAACAAGAGCGGGCGATTTACACACGACATTCCTGTGAAGTTCGGGGCGGCTCATGTACCGCCATGGAAGCTCTACACCGGTATGGTGCTGACCGGCTTGAGCACCGGTGTGGGATACCACAAGGCCATGTCCGAGTCGGGAGGGAACAATAAGTCCACGTTGGGGCAGATCCCGGTAATTCCCATCGAAGGGGATGCGGCCCCGACCGGTATGCCGGTCGTTTTCATGCCCGATCCGACGAAACTGCCCGACGGGTTGACTCTCTCGTCAGCGGTGCAGCAGGAATACAAGAGGCTGCCCGATATGTACGCCAGGCACTGGGAGCTGTTCGGAAAAGGGGGCAAATCGGAGGCGGAAAAGCCCAAGAATGTGAAGGTAAGCGATATCTCCGGGGAAGAGGCCGCGAATATCGAGAACTATGTGCAGCGGGTGCAATACCTACGCACGGCCCTGGAGGATATGAAAGAGGACGAGAGTCGTATCGCTCAGATAGACAACAGGAGTGCGGAATTATCGGCGGAGGGGCAGCAGATTGTCGGGGGATCGATCAAATCTCTGACCGAGTTCGCCAAAGTTCATCCCCTTAATATAGATGCGATAGCCGAGCTCACGGCCACCTTCGAAAAGGAAGGCACTTTCTTCTTCGACGAGACGAAACTCAATGCCGAGCAGCTCTCCGAGGACAACTACGTGTTCGCTCTTGCGGAATCCGCGGCCGACACCGGGGCTTCCGTTGTCCAGTACTACGCCGAGCAGTTCGAGGAGTTGGCCAAGAAAGTGCCCAATGGCCAGAACAAGTCGGACGGCAACGAGAAGACGACCGGCGACAAGAAGTCGGACCCCGTATCCACGGATACCGGTAACAACACCAACAACGGTGGTGTCTATCCGACCGGATACCCGTATCAGCCGACGAACACGACAACCGGGAACACCCAGCAGGTCGCGACGCCGCAGTCGTGGAATGGGAACAAAACCGACCGGACGCAGCAGACGACGCCGCAAGGAGTCGAAAAGGCGCAAGAGGCCAAGGACTCGACGGTCGCCGAGGATTCGACGGTCGCGAAGGATTCGACGGGGGCGAACAGTTCGGTTTCCACCACCGGCGATACCGCTCTCGGCGGATCGTCCGGAAACCGGATCGCGACGTCGATGAACACTCCGGCCCAACAGGTGACGACAAGCGGCGCAACCGATTCCGCTCTTCAACAGATGACGCTACCGGCGGTTATGCAGGCTCTGATGAACGGACAACAGCAGCAGCGTCCGGAGAACCAGGGTACGAACCGGAGCGCCCGAGAGGGCGACCCGCGTCAGGGGCAGCGTATTCCGGCCGCGAACACGGCGCCGACCCAATCCTCGGCTCCGACCACGAATCAGACGCAGACGCCCCAAGCGAACCAGACGACATCCGCGGCTCCCGTGCGGGCGGTCTCCGCCACGGGAAACACACAGTCGGAACTCACACCGGTCACCGGGAAGAGCGCGATGGATCCGCGTTCTCCCTTTACGTACACTTTTCCGGACGGACGCACCCAGGAGGTGTCCGTCATGGTGGCCATGGCATTGGACAAGGCCTTCGACAACAAGAGGGACACCGATGCCCGGGAGGCCTACGCCAATACCCCTGCCATGTGGACGGATTCGAGAGATATCGGCCGACCGGCCGACGCGTTCGAGCTGATGACCGGCGATGTCGCGGTCTGGGCTTCCGGGCCCGCCGAGTCGCCCGGAAAGAACGGGGAAGGTGTTCGCACCGCGATTCTGGTGAGGTTCGGTTCCTGGGATAGCGGAACACTCGAGGCCGTGATCGATGGTGAGCTGAAGCCGTTCGCCGAGGATATGGACGATGAGAAGGGCCGATTCGGCGCCTTCGCCGGTTTCCGGCATCCGAAAGGTATCGAAAAGGAAGCGGAGGCCGAGAATTCGTCATCGGCGTCCGTATCTGTTGATCAGTCCGGCGCGATGAACGCCGTGACCTCAGCGTAGGGGCTGCCCATGGGTGCAACCGATATACTCACCGCCGCAGTCACCGACGTGGCTGTGACTACACTTGTTGCCGGTCGAGGTGGGGCGTTAAGAGGTGCGTTCGCCAGTGCGTTGGGGGGCGCGATCGCCGAGGGGATGGTGAATGGCAACTCCCCTGAAAACTGGATGAAAGGCGCGGTGGTGGGCGGCTTGGTCGGGGGCGTCACACATCGCGCGGCCCAGGGGCTGACGAAACCCACCGCGGATTGGGCGAAGAAATCGCAGAAGCAGTTGGATGCCGCCAATGCATTCAAAGGGGCTCACGATGATTTGAAATCCACATTCGAGAAAATGCGGAAAACGAAAAGTGATTTAGACAAACTTACTTCCGCTCCGAAAAAGAGAGGATGGACAGATAGGAGAGCGCAGCAGAAGGAAATAGATGACAAGAAAGGAGAGCTCGATTCGGCCAAAGTGGAATTTCGCCAGAAGGCTTTGGCGCGTCGAGAGGCTCGGAAGAATCTCAAAGCGGAGAAGCTGCCCTACAGGGGCGCCGGGCCGAATGTCGACAAGGTCAAGGCGGCGCATGACAGAAAAACGAAGCTGAAAGAACTGTTCCAGCAGGGTGAAAACCTGCATTTGTGGCAGGGTCGAGGCCCGGCACTTCTGGCGGCCCTTACATCGACCGGTGCGGTCCTCTTCGACGACATCACCGAAGGTATCGGGAACTTCTTCGGTGGTGACGAGGGTGGGGGTGAAAAGAAGAAACCGGGTACGCAGGACACGATCGCACTGGATTTGCTCTGGGTGGGGGCCGGCGCCGCGGGGTCGAAGTTGGGGAAAGAGCCGTTCGTCGAGACGCCCGGTATCACCGACGACGGCGATGGGTTCCTGCTCCAGCCGAAGTCCATTCATCCGACGCTCGCCGAATGGCACGGTGGCAACACCAATTCCGTCGCCTCCACCGTGGTCGAGAATTACGATCTGTACGGTGATCCCGAAAAGATCATGAAAGATCCCAAGGCCGATCGCACGCTGAACCTGGAGCCGGTACCCACCCTGCGGGCATCGGACAAAGACCTCAAGATCGGCGCCAGCGATTTGGCCGGCGCGTACAACGTCACGGTCAACGACATCAAGCAAAAGACGCAGCGGCTCGACGCCGGCCAGAGAAACGTGGCGATGGTGGTCACCGAGGTGGAGAAGATCACGGAAGCCGGCCGGACATACATCGCCGATTTCATCGAAAAAATGAACCATTGGGTGCAGAACGCCAGCGACGGATCGAATGGTGCGTTTCTGATGGCGATGGCCGGTGCGCTCGACGAGATGACCGAGAAGATCGAGATGGACAACGCGAGCAACGAAAAGCTCGCGCAGCAGCTGGCAAAACAAGAAGAACAGCTGAGCAAGGACCAGAAAGCTGCACAGGATCTGGCGAACCAGGTCGGGCAGAACCATCTGAACCAGTACGACCCGAATACATGGGCCAGGCTGAACCCCAACAACAACGGCAACAACGTCATCGATGATCCGTCCAAGGTCAATGGATACGACCCCAAAGATATCGATCCCACCAAAGACTCCGAGTGGCGGGACAGGATCAAGGACCTCGAGGATGCGTCCAAGCCCGATCTGAATCAGACGAATACACCCGACCTTCCCGGAGTAAATACGCCTGGATCGAATATTCCCGGATCGAATGATCTCGGGGCAAATATGCCTGGATCAAATATTCCTGGAGCGAATATGTCCGGGATGCCGGGGATGAATCCCCTCTCGGATATGGGTCCTCTGGTGAACTCGATGATGATGCAGGATGTGATGCGGAGGATGGCCGAGGGCAATATGGCGGCCCGACAGGAGGACCTCGACCCGTCCCGCTACGAGCAAGCGCTCACGCCTCCCGCTCCGCCGACCACTCCGGCTCCGACCAACACCACCCCGTGGTCCAACCAGAACGCAGCCGCCCAACAGGCCGCGCATACGACCCCCTCGCCCTCCACCTCGTCCTCCGGCACCTCCGCGCCCACCGGTGCGATTCCGCCGCAGAACCCGGACGACAAGAAGGGCAGGCTCTTCGATTTCGGGGACGGGCGTCAGCAGTGGGTGTGCAACGAGGTGTACGAGGGTCTTACCAAAGCGTTCGCGAACAAGAAGGGCACCGATGCCCAGGAGGCATACGCCGGTACCCCGGCCATGTGGACGGACGCGAAGGAGATCGAACCGATCGATACACTCGAACTGATGACCGGCGATGTCGTGGTCTGGGATCCCGTGCCCGCCGAGACATCCGAGCAGAGCAAGGCGGAGGCCGGGCCCGATTTCGTCGTCAGTGCCCCGACCGAGAAGGGGAAGAAACCCGAATCCGCCAGTGATGACGGCACTCGTACCGCGATCCTGGTGGTGTTCGGTCCCCCGGAGACCGGAACGCTCGAAGTCGTGGTCAACGGTGAGCTGAGGCCCTTCGCTCCGGAAATGAGCGATAGTGGAGGAAACTTCGGAGCATTCGCCGGTTTCCGGCGGCCGAAGGGCATCGAGGCGGTCCCGCAGCCGGGTGAGCAGATGGCCACCGGGGTCTCCGACCAGCCCGCGACACCGGCGGCGGACGCTTCGCCCATGGTCGCATCGGCATGAGTGGTGTGATGGGTGAGAGGAGGAGACAGTGCCGGAGCTGAATGTCGATCTGAGTGAGCTCGCCTCGGTGGCCGCCAATGCGGCGAATATGGCTCGGACGACGGGCGCCGCCCTGCCGCGTCAGTGGGTGCTGCCCGCGGGTGCCGATCCGATCTCCGCTCAGACGGTGCCGCGGCTCAACGCGCATGCGGAGGGCTTGTTCAACGGTGTGGTGGGGGTGCTGAACAAGGTGCAGCAGATGGCCCATCACGTGGGCGCCGCGGCGGTCGACTACTCGCGCGTCGACGGGAATGCGGCCCAGCGGGTCGCGAAGGCGGGTGGCGGCCAGGAAATGGCCAACCCGGTTCCCGTCGTGGAGCGCATGGGTTATCGGCGGGTGCCCACGCAGTTGAGCAGTATGACCAGCACCACCGGCGATCCGCTGGTCTTCGCGCAGCAGCTGCACAGCGGACCCGGGCCGGGACCCGCGCATCGGTTCGCCGACTCCGTCCGCTCGTTCACCGGCGGTGCTTTCACGGATGTGACCAGTGAAATGGACCGCGCCGGTGCACGTTTGCAGCATTGGACGCCGGTGGGCAGCGATGCGGCTCAGAAGTTCACGAAGTATCGCGGATGGCTCGATCAGTTGAGCGAGGCGCTGAACGAACTCGCCGATAGCGCCGACGCCTACGGTCATGCCTTCACCAAGGCGAAATCGAAGCATCCCACCCCTGAGGAGATCATCGCCGCCCGCAAACAGCTCGCGCGGGCCATGCGCTCCAAGGATGAGGTGGGGGTACAGGCCGCGCTGGCGAAGTTCCAGGAACAGAACGCGCGGTCGGCCGAGACGATCAGCGGTTACACGGCGGAAACCGGTGCCACCGCGGCCGAGGAGGCCGGTACGGCGACCGCGAGCAACGCCGCGGCCGCGGGCTCGTCGGGTTCCGGCGATTCCAGCATGCTGGCGCAGATGCTGCCCACCCTCATGAGCATGATGGGGATGGGCATGAACGGCCTGCCGCTCAACGAGACGTTGTCGGACGACGACTTCGACGACTACTACGACGATTACGGACTGGAGAACTACGGCATACCCTCGATCGGATCGTCGCCGGCGGGTGGGATACCGTCGATCGGCGATATCGGCAATACCAGTGTGCCGAATCCTTCGCAGGTCGACGGCTACTCGGTGTCGGCGATGCCGTTGGCCACGAGCGTGGGTGCAAACACCGGGCTCGGCGCCGCGCCGCGCGCGGCGGCGGTGGAGCCGGTGGCCGCTTCGCCCGGAAACAGCGCCGGCAGTCGTGGCCCCGGCATGGCGGGGATGCCCTATATGCCGATGGCTCCGGGTATGGCCGGCGCCGGCCAGGGTGCGGGAGGAGGCGGTGAACGCAATCGGGTGGTGGCCTGGCATCCCGATCGCCTCATGTACGTCGACGACACCCCGCACACCGAGCCCGTGATCGGCGAACGGCCGACGATCGCCCCGACGGTGACATCGCCGACCCCGGCCCCCACCAATAATCAGGCTCCGACTCGTTCCGGAGGTTCCGCATGAGCAATATCCACCCCGACGTGCAGGCCGCGCTCGACGCCGCCCGCGAACTTCGCCACCGCATCGCCGATATGCGCGAACGCATCGACGCGGTCCGCGCCCGCCGGCCTTCGCCGAGCGGTCTGGTGATCCCCGAGGTGGACGCCATGGGTCGGCTCACCAACCTGTATCTGGCGCCGGGGACCGCGGACCGTTTCACCAGCGAGGAACTGTCGGCCGAGATCATGGCGGCGATCCGGGAGAGCACCTCGGACGCGGCCCGTCAGTACCAGGTGATCATGGATACCGCCGTGGTCGAGGAACCCGGTGCCGCCGAGGAGGAACCGGCCCGCCCTGCCGTGGCCGGGGTGGTCGACGACTTCGACGAGGACGATGACATCGAAGAGGTCGGGCCGGTCCTCCGGGCCGGTGTCACGGGGGCCCCGTCATGAGCGATGCCGCGGTCGCCGACAGTGAGGTGACCGCCGCGGATGCGGTTCGCTGGCTGCACGAGGAAGGGCTCAGCCGGTTGACCGCGCTCGGGAGCACATCGCTGAGTCCCCCGGTGGCGTATACGGTGCAGGTGGCGACGGGCGCGATCACCATGTATCCCGCGACCAACGGGGGTATCGGGAGTGATTCCACCACCCTCGCGGCCGATGACCTGCCGCCGCCCGCGGACGGGCCCGGTCGGTTGGTGGTGGTCGGTATCACGGCCACCGAGGCCTTGCTGGTCGTCGACCTGGCGGGTTCGCTGGTGATCGCCGTCAACGGCGATCGTCCAGAACTGGCCGCGCGCTCCTGGGCCATGCAGTTGCTGCTCAATCCGGAGGTCACCCTCACGACCAACAGCGCCGATATCGCCATCGGCTCGAGCCCGCGATGCAAGAAGAGCTTCATCCCGGGCGGTGGTGGGTCGATCATCAGCGTGGACGATGGAAAGCCCCCGGTCACCACTATTTCCATGAACGCCACCACGGACGGACCCGACCATCTCGATATCGCCCCCGGCGGTATCGGGGAGATGTATCTGGGGCCGCGGTTCTGGCAGTTGGACCACATCATGACCATTGGGGACGGGGCGTGGTCGACACTCGCCGAGACCTTCGCCGCGGATGGCGGATAGCTTGCCGAGGAGCGGCACACCACATAGGGAGATCATCCGATGACCAATGACTACGACGATTTCGATCCGGACTTCGACGTGGATGTCGACGCCGAGGCGACCCCCGCCACCGAGCCCGCACCGAAGATCTACGAGGTCTTCAACCCCGACCACACGGTCGGGGTGGCGTGTGACCGTGATGGCGAGATCGTGGGCCTGCACATCACCGACGAGGCCCGTGACAACGGTGACGCCTGGCTGGGTTCGGAGATCGTGAAGGTGGCCAAGCTGGCGCATATGAAGTCTCGACTCGGGTTGCGCAAGGAGATGGAGGAGAAGGGGAACCGCCCCTACACCATCGACGCGTTCGGTCTGCCGACCGAGGCGTCCTACCGGGCCATGGAGGACGCGGAGTTCGGCAGTCGAGCGATTTGACCGAGTAACCTCAACCGAAAGCAGGAGCCGATATGGTTCACATCAAAGACCACCACGAAGCGCTGGCGGCGGCGGGCAGGTTCAGCACCGCGATCAGCTCGGTGACCGGACAAAGCGATACGGTGGTCGAAAGTTTCGTGTTGAACGCTCGGGACGACTCGCCGCTGGGCCGCGCGCTCAGCGCGAAGTTGAGCTGGATCCGTACCACCTTCGAGAACGGCCTGTCGGAAGCCGCCTCGCAGGCAGGGGTGACGAAACAGGCCGCCACGGTCGGCATAAACGTTCTCCGGAACGCCGATATCGACGGTGAGGCCGTCGTACGCACCGCCGAGGTCTGAGCCGGCCGATCAATGCCGCCACCCGAGCAACAGAGCCCGTATTGGGACAAGATAGTCGGCGACAACTGGCCGGAAACAGCGCCGGGGGCGTGGAGCGCTCTCGCGGATGCCGCGCGCGAGGGCGCGGAGGCGCTGAACGTGCTGGACGCCCCGCAGGCATTGCGGACTTTCGACGATCTGGTGGTCGAATCCGCCGCCCTGGGGCCGGTGCGCGACGCCATGGCGATGCTGCAACACTATCCGCAGCGTTTCGCCGATGCCCTCAATGCCGCGGCCGATACTTTCGACACCTTCGCCGATCTGGTGCGTCGCACCCGTAATCGGATACTCGATGTCGTCGCCGATGCCACGGCCAGGATCCACTCCGAGACCGAAGGCGACAACAACGGCGACGGGGAGACCGACGACGAGGCCGAAGCCGCCGCCGATGCGGCCACCCGGGAGCGGATCTTGAGCGAGGCGCGGGAGGAGGTGGCCGAGATCATCTCGGCCGCATTGGGCTCGCTCGGGCCGCAAGGACTGCCCCAACTCGACGATATCGCCCACGCCCTGGGGCAGCCGGGCCCGTGGAAGGTCACGGGACCGTTGCCGAATGTTCCGGTCCATACGCCGTCGGGTCCGGGCGGCCGACGTCATTTCGGTCCCGGCCCGCAGCATCGGCCGTTGCCGTTCCTTCCGGGTTGGGGTCCGTTCATGCCCGCGGGGATGCCCCCGGGTATGAGCATCCCGCAGTTCCCCCTGTGGGACATACCGATAGGTCTGCCCGACATACCCGTTGTCGACCTAGGCGACCTGCCTTTGTTTCCCGAGCTTCCGAACCGTGGTATCGGCGCGCCGATCGAATCGGATCAATCCACTCCGTTCGATCCGGTTGCCCCCGGTCCCGCCGGTCCGGCCCCCGCCGAGCCGAGTGCCCCGGAGCCGAGCGCTGCCGGGCCGAGCAATGCCGGACCGAGCAATGCCGGACCGGGCAACGCCGGACCGGGTAACGCCGGGCCGAGTACCGCGGGACCGGCGGCGGACGGTCGACAGGTGGACCAATCGCCCGCGGGCGACGACGCCGCCGCACCGGCGCGTTCCGGATCGAATACCGCGGAGTCGGACAGCGCTGCCGAAGACCGGTCGTCGGAGTCCGGTTCGACCGAAGCGGCGCACCGGAACACGGCGGAGTTCGGCGACAAGACCGGTGAACGCTCCGGCGCGACGGACACCACGAAACCATCGGCTGCCGACCGCCTCGATTCGGCCCTGGCCGGCGGGCTCTCCACGCCCACCGATCCCACATCCGACCCGGCCGTTCCGGCGGTCGTGCCGCCACCGGTCGCCGCTGCCCCGACCACCGGTGCTCCGGCCCCTGCCACCCCGTCCGCACCGACGAATCCGACGGTATCCCCATCGGCGCCCAATCCCTCCGCGCCGGCCCGCCCCGCGGTGGTGCCGCCATCGGAGGTCCCACGGGTCCAACCTGCTGCCACCGCTGGGCCGCCGGCCGGCTCCTCGCCCGGCGTCGCGGCGGCGCCGGGCGGCAAATCGCAGCCACCATCGCGCGAGGCCTTCTCCATTCCACAGCCGGAGGAAAGGCCCGAAACGGCCGACAAGGGAAAGGAGCTCGTCAAGGACGCGGTCGGTGCGGCCATGCACGCCTCGGCGGCACCGTCGTTCGTGGTGGGAGAACGGGTGGACGGTGACCTCGTCCTGGCCCGCACGCTGCTGGCCGGAATACGCGCCGCGGTCGGTTCCTGGCTGCTCGGTGTCGAAT
>NZ_BAGE01000027.1 GCF_000308675.1 Nocardia paucivorans NBRC 100373
ACGGTGACGACACCTATTTGGTGGTGGCGGCGGACAAGGGGACGGCGACGTTTTCCGATATCGCCAATGAGGTGGCGATGTCGTATGGGTTCTGGTTGGGGGATGCGTTCGCGTCGGGTGGTTCGGCGGGGTATGACCACAAGGCGATGGGGATTACCGCGCGGGGGGCGTGGGAGAGTGTGAAGCGGCATTTCGCGGAGATGGATGTCGATACCCAGTCGCAGGATTTCACTGTGGTGGGTGTGGGGGATATGAGTGGGGATGTGTTCGGTAACGGGATGTTGTTGTCCGAGCACATTCGGTTGGTGGCGGCGTTCGATCATCGGCATATCTTTTTGGATCCGGATCCGGATGCGGCGGTGTCGTTTGCGGAGCGGCGTCGGTTGTTCGAGTTGCCGCGGTCGAGTTGGGCCGATTACGACCGGTCGTTGATCAGCAAGGGCGGCGGTGTCTACGACCGCACCG
>NZ_BAGE01000026.1 GCF_000308675.1 Nocardia paucivorans NBRC 100373
GCAGCGGCGATCGGCTCGACCGCCGGAGCCGGTGCGGGCGCCGGGGCGGCCTCGGGGGCCGGTGCGGGCGCCGGGGCGGCCTCGGCCACCTGCTCGGCGGCCGGAGCGGCCTGCTCCTCGGCCACCATGGCGATACGGCTGGGCGCAACGTCGTTGTCGGCGACGGATACGGCCGAGGAAGCGGTCACGGCGACCAGTCCGGCCGCGGCCATGGCAACGGCGAAGGTCTCCCGGCGGGAGCGGCCACGCAGGGCGGCGATACCGGAGACAGCGCGGGTACGGGCGATGCGGAAACGGTGGTCAGGCATGTCGAATTCGGTTCCTCGTGTTGGTCTCGGTTCGATCCGGTCGTAATCGGGCAGCACGGATCCACGGCGGCGGGCCTTACGGGCCCACGGCCGGAACATGGCTGTGCTGTTGTCGGGTTTTGTTGTGTGGGAACGATCCGGTTCCCGGAGACGACGTGCTGTGCCGCGGTGCCGGAACTGGGGGTCCCGGGCCGCCACGCCGGCGAGCTCCATATCGATGGAGTTGTCGGGTGGAAGTAGGGTTGTCGCCGGACTGCTATCGGTCCTTGCGTTGCCGCACTCGAGTTTTTTCCAACTTCTCGCTCACGACTTCGCCGGCCAACCAAACCTCGGGTCTCTTTGATGACCTGATTGCAGAATGGTCACGTATGGTTAACAGGGGGTGAACGAATTCTGAACTACAGGTGCGATAGATCTTGAAATGGCAAGGTTGCCGGGTGAAACCCGGGAGCGACCTGGGAATTTGCTTTTAAACATTCAGTGACCCAGATCACATAACTTTTCCGGTCGAGTCGCGATTTTGTCCGTTCCGTGATGGTGTCGTGACCCAAAAGTGGGTATGCGCGCGTGAACCGTAACCTTCCGGACTGCCGTCCGGTTGTCCCGCTATCACGCGCTGCCTATTCTGACGCCGAGACGGTCCGCGCGGCCTTGGCCACGGACTTCGGACGAAAGTGGGTCCACCGTGAGCTCGACGACGAGTTTCCCGCACCTGTTCGCCCCGCTCGACCTCGGTCACACCACCCTGCGTAATCGGGTGGTGATGGGGTCGATGCACACCGGTCTGGAAGACCGGGCCTGGCACACCAACCGGTTGGCCGCCTATTTCGCCGAACGCGCCCGCGGTGGCGTCGGGCTCATCATCACCGGAGGTTATGCGCCCAACCGCACCGGATGGCTCACCCCGTTCGGAGCCAAGCTGACCAACCGAACCGAGGCATACCGGCACCGACGCATCACTCGTGCGGTGCACCAGGAGGGCGGCAAGATCGCGCTCCAGATCCTGCACGCCGGGCGCTACGCCTATATCCCCGGCAGCGTTTCGGCCTCGGCCGTCAAAGCGCCCATCAACCCGTTCCGGCCGCGGGCGCTGTCCGCCGCAGGCGTGCGCGCGACGATCGACGACTATGCGCGCTGCGCCGAACTGGCCCGGCTCGCCGGTTACGACGGTGTCGAGATCATGGGCGGTGAGGGCTATCTCATCAACCAGTTCCTCGCCCCGCGCACCAACCGGCGCACCGATGAATGGGGTGGTTCACCGGAGAACCGACGCCGGTTCGCGGTGGAGATCGCCCGTCGGGTTCGGGCCGCGGTCGGCGCCGATTTCATCCTCGTGTTCCGACTGTCCATGGCCGAGCTGGTCGCCGACGGCCAGACCTTCGCCGAGATCGTGGCCCTGGCCGAAGAACTACAGGCGGCGGGGGTCGATATTCTCAACACCGATATCGGCTGGCACGAGGCCCGGGTGCCGACCATCGTCACCTCGGTACCGCGTGCGGCCTTCGTGGAATTCACCGCCAAGATCAGCGCGCGGGTGGATATCCCGGTCTGTGCGTCCAACCGGATCAATATGCCGGAAGTCGCCGAGGAGATCCTGGCGCGCGGCGATGCCCGGCTGGTCTCCATGGCCCGCCCCCTGCTGGCCGATCCCGAATGGGTGACCAAGGCCGCGCACAACCGTGTGGACGAGATCAACACCTGTATCGCCTGCAATCAGGCCTGCCTGGACCATGCCTTCCGCTACAAAACGGTGTCCTGTCTGCTCAATCCCCGGGCGGGTCGGGAAACCGAACTACAACTGCTGCCGACCCGACGCGTCAAACACATCGCGGTGGTCGGCGCCGGTCCGGCCGGGCTGGCCGCGGCGATAAATCTCGCCGACCGTGGCCATCGGGTGGAGCTGTTCGAGGCTGCCGACCGGATCGGTGGCCAATTCGACCTGGCGCGGCGGATCCCCGGTAAGGAGGAGTTCGACGAATCCATCCGGTATTTCTCCCGCAGGCTCGAGCGCACCGGCGTGCGGTTGAAGCTGAACACCCGGGTCACCGCCCCCGATCTGATCGACGGCGGATACGACGAGATAGTGCTCGCCACCGGGGTGCGACCGCGGATACCCGATATACCGGGTATCGATCACCCCATGGTGCTGTCCTACGCCGAGGTGGTGCGCGGGGAGAAACCGGTCGGTAAACGGGTGGCGGTGATCGGGGCGGGCGGTATCGGTTTCGATGTCATCGAATATCTCACCGTCGAGGGCCGGCCCACCCTCGATCTGCGAGAGTGGCGGCGGGAATGGGGGGTCGACGTCGACGACGAGCACTCGCGCGGTCAACTGAACGAACCGCGGCCCGCGCCGGCGATCCGGGAGGTGGTGCTGTTACAGCGCAAGACCACCCCGTTCGGTCAGGGGCTCGGCAAGACCACAGGTTGGGTGCACCGGGCGGCGGTTCGGGCCAAGGGAGTCGAGCAGATCGGCGGGGTGAACTACGAACGTATCGATGACGACGGCCTGCACATCAGCTTCGGTCCCGAGCGGCAACGCGGCCGGGTGATCCCGGTGGACAACATCGTCGTGTGCGCGGGGCAGGAATCGGTTCGCGACCTGTTCGACGAGTTGCACGCCGCCGGCCTGCGCCCCCATGTGATCGGTGGCGCCGAGCTGGCCGCCGAACTCGACGCCAAACGTGCCATCGAGCAGGGCACCCGCTTGGCCGCGCGGCTGTGACGAGATTTTCGGGCCGGTGGTGTCAGGCGCTTTTTCGGAGGCTGCAACAGGTCGGTATCGACTCATGGGCGAGATCATCTCGCTGGTATCCGCTGTAACAGGTCGGAAGTAATCTCGGTGCGGTAAGAGGTGATTTCGATCACGGCGCACCCCGTGCGCCCCGAGTTGAGTGGCGGAACTTCTCGTCGAGGGCTTCCGGCCGGGAATCCCGCCTCCGGTATGGTCCGGGAGATCGGGAGGGAGAGGTCTCATGGTGCGCCATCAGGGACTCGAACCCCGAACCCGCTGATTAAGAGTCAGCTGCTCTGCCAATTGAGCTAATGGCGCTTGCCCCGTTATGCGGTGCGGGACAGACATTAACAGGCCGAGGGCGCAGAAGTGAAATCGATATCCGAACAGGGGTGTGAGCAGGGCTGGAAACGACACCGGAATGTAACGGCGTGAGGTTCGGACGGGATCAAACCGTACGAGCCCGCAACAGTCGACAACGTCCATGTTTCACATTGGGATCGACTTGGTGTGGCCGGCACAATGACTCACGTGGTCTCGACCGATCCCGCCGATGCGGTGGGTCGAGCGCGTCAGTAATCAATCGGTCGGATCCGAAGCCGTGGTGCGGGCTGGTCGCACTGGGACTTGAAACGGGGTTTTAGACATGCATAGTGGTCGTCGTCGAGGCGGATCGCTCAGACGGTGCAGTGTGCCGTTGATCTTTCTCGCATTTCTCGCAATGGTGCTATCGGCGTGTTCTTCATCACAATCATCCGATGCGTCGGTGCCCATCGATCGAAACCCCTTCACCGAACTGATCAAGCCCAAGCTGCTCGCTCCGATGAAGGATGGTGCGGTCGGTGTATCGCCGGTCGCACCGATCACCTTCACCGTGGAGGACGGCAGGTTCTCCGAGGTGCGCTTGGTGAATCCGGAGGGTGGGGTGGTCAATGGCACGATGGCCGCCGACGGCCGCACCTGGGCCACCACCGAACCTCTCGGCTACGGCACCACCTACCAGCTGGAGGCGAAGGCGCTCGGGCTCGGGGGATCCGTCACCAGCACTATGAAATTCACCACAACCGTTCCGGACAACAAGACCAAGCCCTATCTGACCCCGGGCGAAGGCGAAGTGGTCGGTATCGGGCAACCGGTGGCGGTTCAGTTCGATGAGAACATCCCGGACCGCAAGGCCGCCCAGGACGCGATCACCATCACCACCGACCCACCGGTGGAGGGCGCGTTCTACTGGGTGAACAACCGGGAGGTCCGGTGGCGGCCCGAACATTTCTGGGCGCCGGGCACCCGGGTGAACATCGACGTGAATGTCTACGGCCGGGATCTCGGTGACGGCCTCTACGGCCAAGAGGACATACACTCGCATTTCATCATCGGTGACGCGGTGATCTTCACCGCCGACGACAACACCAAACAGGTGGTGGTGGAACGCAACGGTCAGGTCATCCGGACCATGCCCACGTCCATGGGCAAGGACTCCACCCCCACGCCCAACGGCGTCTACATCCTCGCCGACAAGCACGAACACATCGTCATGGACTCCTCGACCTACGGGGTCGCGGTGGACTCGCCGGCCGGTTACCGCACCGATGTCGACTATGCGACACGGATGTCCTACAGCGGTATCTTCTTCCACTCGGCGCCCTGGTCGCTGGCCGCCCAGGGCAATACGAACACCAGCCACGGCTGTCTGAACTTGAGCCCCGAGGACGCCCTATGGGTGCTTCAGACTGCCAAACGCGGGGATATCGCGATCGTGAAGAACACCATCGGCGGCACTCTGTCGGGTACGGACGGTCTCGGCGACTGGAATATCCCGTGGCCGGAATGGAAGGCCGGTAACGCCGATATCGGCTGACCGGCGCGAGGAAAACAGGACTATACGAACGGAAGGCCCGGCGCTTTGGCGCCGGGCCTTCCGCACGTCTATGCCGGGGGAGGGGGATCTTCGGCCTTCTCGGGCGGGGCCGTCCTGGGCGGCAAGATCGGACCGAGTAGATCGGTAGCGCGCTGTGCGGCGTCCTCGATGGTTGATGGTCTGTTGTCAGGAGCTTGCTCGGGCGCCGGGGGCTGTTCTTGTTCCGGCGCGGGTTCGGACCCCGATACGGAAGGCAGTCCGGGCTCCGGCCGATGCTCGGGCGCCGGTTTCGATTCGGGCTCGTCTTTGTCCTTTTTGTCTTTGTCTTTGTCGTCTTTGTCCGGAGCGTCCTCGGCATCCTTGGCAGCGGCGGCAGCGGTAGTGGCGGCCGCTGTTATTCCCATTGCAATCGTGGCAGCGACGGCGGTCATCGCTGCGCCGCCCGGATCTGCTCCTGTGCTAGGGCCATTGCCAGGGCCGAGGGCTGCTCCGGAATTGTCGTCCGGGGTGCTGTCCGAGCTGTTCCTTGGCTTGGGTGTGCCGTGGTTCTTGGGTGTGCCGTGGTTCTTGGGTGTGCCGTGGTTCTTGGGTGTGCCGTGGTTCTTGGGTGTGCCGTGGTCTTTGGGTGTGCCGTGGTCTTTGGGTGTGCCGTGGTCTTTGGGTGTGCCGTGGTCTTTGGGTGTGCCGTGGTTCTTGGGTGTGCCGTGGTTCTTGGGTGTGCCGTGGTCTTTGGGTGTGCCGTGGTCTTTGGGTGTGCCGTGGTTCTTGGGTGTGCCGTGGTTCTTGGGTGTGCCGTGGTCTTTGGGTGTGCCGTGGTCTTTGGGTGTGCCGTGGTCTTTGGGTGTGCCGTGGTTCTCGGGAGTGCCGGGGGTTGTCGGTGTAGTAGGTGTGGACTCGGCCGGGGTTTCGGTCTCGGGGTTTTCGTTGTCGTCTCCGCCCAGACCGAAAGCCGCAAGACCTACGCCGGCAACCGCAGCGGCGCCGAGGGCGGCCTTGGTGCTGTCGCTCTTGTCCTTGGTGCTGTCGTCCTTGTCCTTGGTGCTGTCGCTCTTGTCCTTGGTGCTGTCGTCCTTGTCCTTGGTGCTGTCGCTCTTGTCCTTGGTGCTGTCGCTCTTGTCCTTGGTGCTGTCGTCCTTGTCCTTGGTGCTGTCGTCCTTGTCCTTGGTGCTGTCGTCCTTGTCCTTGGTGCTGTCGTCCTTGTCCTTGGTGCTGTCGTCCTTGTCCTTGGTGCTGTCGTCCTTGTCCTTGGTGCTGTCGTCCTTGTCCTTGGTGCTGTCGTCCTTGTCCTTGGTGCTGTCGTCCTTGTCCTTGGTGCTGTCGTCCTTGTCCTTGGTGCTGCCGGGTTCGGGGTGGTCGGGGTCCGGGGTGCGGGGTGGCCATACCTGGACGTCATTGGGGTCGGGAGAGCGTGGTTTGTCGTCCGTGGTGGGTTTGTTGTCTGTGGTGGGTGCGGGGTGGTCGGGGTCCGGGGTGCGGGGTGGCTGTACCGGCGCGTCGCGATGAGGGCGGTTGGTTTCTGGGGTGCTGTTGCGGATGGTGCTGTTGGGATCGGGGTTGCTGTTTTGGCGTGGCAGGTCGGCGCCGGCGTTGCGTTGGTCGTTGGTACTCGGGTAGGGGTGGCGGCCTGCGCGGGTGCCTTCGCCGGGGACGCTCGGACCGTTGTTTCCGGGGCTGTGTCCGTGGTCGGAAGGTGGACTGGTGCTATCCGAGGTGCGGGGAACGGGTCCGCCCGCCACCAGCTTGTCGGAGTGGGGATGGTTGGTGTTGGGGCTGCCGGTGCCAGTGCCGTGGGTATCGGGGTCAGGGACGCGAGAAGGCGCCAGAGAAACAGGTGGGAAGTCGGGATCGCCGGCGCGGTAGACAACGTTGTTGCCAAGGGAGCTGATTTCGTCCGGGGTCAAGCCCCATTCCTGGTACCAGTCCCATTCGCCCCTCCGCCGGCGCAGTTCTCGGTCCTCTTCTCGGATGAAATCCGCCCACTCCCGTCTGCCGTCCTGTGCGCGGTTGTGGGAGTTGACCACCAGGCGCAAAGGACTGGAGCTGTGATCCTTGGTGTTGCTTCTCAGATGCGTGCCTATTCGCATCACAACTTCCATCAATTTTTCTTTGAGCATCCTCAGGAATGCTGCTTCCCGCGACGGTGGCAATACTTCATCCTTACATCGGGGATCGCGACGGTCGACTGCACGGAGCCGCTGTTCTCTCTCGTCCGGCATGCCGCCGGACGTCCACTGAACTTGCGCCGGCGCCTTCCTCCAGGATGGGGTGCAACACCTGGTACCCGGCAGTAGGGGAATCCCTTGATCCACATGGGGTCGGTGCCCTACATCTCGGCGGTCACTGTTGCCTGCCGGATTCCGCTTCGGCAGGAGCCGGAGTCGCGAGCGCCGTGGGGTCGGAATCCCGTTCGGGCATTTGCTGTGATGTCGTAGCCCGGGAGGCCGGCGCGGCATATGAGGCTGTGGGGTCGTCGAAACCATTCCGCCGGCGCACGAGGTCAAGACCCACTTGTGTGGCCATGTGATCGAGTCGGCGGGTTGGGTGTTTTGCGCGATGGTCCCGAGCGAGGGGATCATGGCCGATACCCGGTGGAGGGTTACGTCGAGTACGCACGGCTTGTGAAAAGCCGGATAGGCCCTGACCGGAAGGAACCGGTCAGGGCCTATCTCATGTGGGGTGAGTGACGGGACTCGAACCCGCGACAGCCAGGATCACAACCTGGTGCTCTACCAACTGAACTACACTCACCATTGCCGGTGAAGAACCGGCGGGCTAGATACTAGCGTGTTTACCCCCTCCGAGCCTAATCGGTTTCCGGCGAGCCGTTGACCTGGGCCGATGGCAGGTTGACCTCCAGGGCGCCGACCTCGGCGGCGATTGCGGTGATCTCCGCCGTGGACGGGCCGGGCGGGGCGACGAAGGCGGTGCGTCGGTAGTAGATCAGTTCGCGGATGGACTCCTTGATATCGGCCAGCGCGCGGTGGGTGAGCCCCTTCTCCGGCTGCCCGAAGTAGATCCGCGGGTACCAGCGTCGGCACAGCTCCTTGATCGAGCTGACGTCGATCATCCGATAGTGCAGGTGTTCGTCCAACCGGGGCATGTCCCGGGCGATGAACCCGCGATCGGTGGCGATGGAATTACCGGCCAGCGGTACCGCTCCGGGGGTGGGCACGTACTGCCGGATGTAATCGAGGACCTGTTGTTCGGCTTCCTCGACGGTGACCGTGGACCGGCGGACCTCTTCGGTGAGCCCCGAGCGGGCATGCATCTCGGCCACTACGGATGGCATGGCGGCGAGCGCTTCGTCGTCGGCGTGGATGACGATATCGACGCCGTCACCCAGGACATTCAACTCGCTGTCGGTGACGAGGGCGGCCACCTCGATCAGCTTGTCGCTGTCCAGGCGCAGCCCGGTCATCTCGCAGTCCATCCACACCACGAGTTTGTCGCTCACTGGACACTCCGTAGCCCCGTGGTCACAGTCGACCGGTGCATTGGGTTGCGCTGTATCGCAAGCATGTAATTTGACACCACTAATTTGTCGGACACTTCCACTACCCTAGTCAGCCCTATGACTCTTTCGATTGATTAACGCCTGTCTACTGTCCACCGAGTTTCCGGTAGAACGCCCCCGCGATCGGGGCGGTCACGGCACGAGGACCGTACTGGCCGGCGACGCTCATCCCCTTGCCGATCAGCCCCGGCACGACTCGCATCTTGTTTCGTAGCAGCGCGTCGATCGATATCCTCGCGGTCTGCTCCGAGGAGACCCACATGAAGTCGGGGACCATCCGGTCGACGATCGACGCCTCGGCCGGGTCCGGGGTCTCGGTGCGTACCGGACCGGGGGCGAGCAGGGTGACGTGGACACCGGAGCTCTTCAGTTCTCCGCGCAGCGATTCGGCGAAGGTATTCGCGAAGGCCTTGCTCGCCGCGTAGGTGGTGTTGTTGGGGATGGCCATATTGCCCGCGGCGGAACCACTTATGAGGATGCCGCCGCCGCGGCGGGTCAGCATGCCCGGTAGGACGGCCAGGGTGAGGTCGTGGACGGCGACGGCATTGAGCTCCAACTGGGCTCGTTCGTAGGCGGGGTCGAGGTCGGCGACGGGGCCGAAGGTCGCGATACCGGCGTTGTTGCACAGGATCGCGATCTCACGTTCGGCCAGTTCCTCGACCAGCGGTGCGCGCTGCGCCCGGTCGGCCAGGTCGATGGCCCGGACCTCGGCGGCGATCCCGTGATCCCGGGTGAGTCGATGGCCGAGTCCCTCGAGCAGTTCCGCGCGCCGGGCGACGAGGATCAGCGAATAGCCGCGGCGGGCCAGTTCCTCGGCCAATGCGGTTCCGATTCCGGACGATGCGCCGGTGACCACGGCGCGGTTCTCAGCGGTTGCGGCTGGCACACTCACTCCGTCACCCTAATGCGTTCCACCGCGTGCGCTCCGATTGCCGAGGACGGCCCGGCGCGGGACTTGTCCCAGGGCGGTGCGTCACCGGATTCCTTCCGCCCGATCGGACGGCAGATTCGCGTTACGCTCATCCGATGAGCGAGGTGGACGCGCGCGCCATGGAACGGGAGCGGCGCGGGCAGGTGATCGCATGGGGGCTGTGGGACTGGGGATCGGCGGCCTTCAACGCCGTGGTCCTGACCTTCGTGTTCTCGGTGTATCTCACCGATACCGTCGGTGACGATCTACCGGGCGGAATATCGGCCGGTGCCTGGCTGGGGTGGGCGCTCGGTATCTCGGGTCTGGTCGTCGCGTTGACCGCCCCCGTGAGCGGCCAGTGGTTCGACGCGACCGCCAACCGCAAACGATCGCTGGGGGTGTTGACCGCGCTGTGCGTGGCCATGATGGCCGCGATGTTCTTCGTGCGGGACGACTACCACGATCTGTGGTTGGGGCTGTTGCTGCTGGCGCTCGCCTCGGCGTTCTTCGAACTGGCCGGTGTGCCCTACAACGCCATGCTGCGGCAGGTCTCCACCCCCGACACCGTGGGCCGGGTCTCCGGGTTCGGCTGGGCGATGGGCTATTTCGGCGGTATCGTCCTGCTGCTGATCTGCTACTTCGGGTTCATCTCCGGCGAGGGTGACACCCGTGGACTGCTCGGCATCCCCACCGACGAGGGACTGAACATCCGGTTGGTGGTCATGCTGGCCGCGGTGTGGTACGCGACCTTCGCCCTTCCGGTGTTGTTCGCGGTGCCCGAACTGGTGCGGCCGAACGCCGATCCGGGTGCTTCCACGGCCGGGTTCTTCGGTTCCTATCGGGTGCTGTGGCGGGATCTGCGTGAGTTGTGGGCGGTCGATCGAGGGGTCGTCGGTTTCCTGATGGCCAGCGCGGTGTTCCGGGACGGGTTGGCGGGGGTGTTCACCTTCGGCGCGGTGCTCGCGGTGCGGGTCTACGGTCTCGACAACAGCGATGTACTGCTGTTCGGCATCGCCGCCAATGTCGTCGCGGCGTTGGGGGCGGTGGTGGCCGGTCGCTTCGATGATCGGAGTGGGCCGAAACGGGTGATCGTGGTGTCTCTGGCCGCCATGGTGGGCTGCGGGGTCGTGTTGTTGACGGTGTCCGGGCCGGTCATGTTCTGGCTCTTCGGGCTGTTGCTCACGCTGTTCGTCGGGCCGGCGCAGGCATCGGCGCGGTCGTATCTGGCGCGGTCGGCGCCGCCGGGACGGGAGGGGCAGCTGTTCGGTCTCTACACCACCACCGGTCGAGCGGTGTCGTTCCTGTCACCGCTGCTGTTCGGGGTGTTCGTCTGGATGTTCGCCGCCGACCGGGCGGGGATCGTCGGGCTGTTGGTCGTGTTGGGGGCCGGTCTGCTGGCGCTGTTGGCGGTTCCCACGCCGAAGAAGTGGGCGCATACGTCCGAGGCGTCGGGCGCCTGAGCGGCGGGCGCGGGCCTCGACTCAGGGCCGCCAGGCGCCCATCCCCAGGGCGATGAGCCGAACCTGTTGGATGGTGCGGTCGATGATCGGGCGCTCTTCGCGCGGGGGTGCGGACACATAGTCGGCGATACCGTCGGTCACGGTGTTCACGATCAGGTCGGCGGCCACCTCGAGGTCGTGTGGCGACCAGGCGTCGAGCGCGGGGATCCGGGACAGGTCCACCACGAGTTCCCGCACGATCAACTGCAATTCCAGGGCGATCGCCGCACGGAGGGTCGCCGAGCCGCCGCGTTGTTCCCGGATCAGGAAACCGAACAGTTCCCGTTTGGCGGATACCTCGCCGAAGACGAAGCGCACCGTTTCCGACAGTCGTGCGTCGGGGGTGCGGCGCAGTTGCCGCAGGGCCAGACGCAGTGCCTGAACTCCTTCGTCGACCAGTGTGGCGGCGAGATCGTCGAGCGAGGCGAAATGCCGATAGAACGCCGTCGGCACGATACCCGCCGAACGGGCGATCTCGCGCAGGCTGAGTGCACCGAAACCACGTTCGGCGGCCAGTGCCAGTGTGCCGTCCAGCAGGGCCTTTCGGGTGCGCTCCTTGCGCTCGCCTCGGGTTACCGCCTGCTCGCTCATCTCCGTGAGCATACATCCGTTCACCATTCGATCATCCTTCGACTGTTGCTCGTGTCACACCTATTCCTGGTTGACAGTCCCACTGGGGTGTCCGGCACACTAGTTGAGTGTACATACGTACACTGAATTGCGAACCGGCGTGCAGGCCATATGGCGTCCCACGCCGCGACCCACCGATACAGGCACGGAGAACCGAATGGTTGATCTCGTCAACCTGGTGCAGACCCTGACCAGTCCACATCCGCTCGACCGTTACCTCGAATTGGTGCGCCCGACGCTCACCGTGCGCCAGATGCGCGCCGAGCTCGTTCGGGTGGACCGCTCGGTGCCGGGAACGGTCTCGCTGACCCTGCGTCCGACCCGGCACTGGCGGGGCCTACGGGCCGGCCAATTCGTGCGGATCGGCGTGGTGGTCGACGGAGTGCGACACACCCGTTGCTATTCGCCCACGAACTCGGAACACGGCCGGGACCGGCGTATCGACCTGACGATCCGGACACACCCCCACGGTCTGGTCTCGCAATATCTGCACGACTACGCCGAACCGGGCATGGTGGTGGATCTCGAACCCGCCGACGGTGTCTTCCACCTGCCCCGGCCACGTCCGGAGAAAGTGCTGTTGATCAGCGGTGGCAGCGGTATCACCCCGGTGCTGTCGATGCTGCGCACTCTCGCCGACGAGAAACACACCGCGCCGGTGGTGTTCCTGCACTACGCGCGATCGCCGGAAATGGTGCCGCATCGCCGGGAACTGGAGCAGATCGCCGCCGCCCACCCGAATATCTCGGTGGAGTTGCGATATTCGCGACACGACGGCCGCCGCTTCGATCGCGACGAACTGATCCGGGTGGCGCCCTGGTTCGCCGAGGGACAGACCTATTTGTGCGGCCCGCCGCGATTGATGGACTCGGTACGCGCCGTTTTCGAGGCCGAACGACTGGCCGACCGGTTGCACACCGAGGAATTCACCTTCTCCGCCGCACCGGTGGACGCGGCCGAGGTGCATGGCGAAACGACCTTCAGCGCCAGCGGGGTCACCGCGGACAACACCGGAACGAGCCTGCTGGAACAGGCCGAACAGGCCGGTCTCACCCCGGAGTTCGGCTGCCGCATGGGGATTTGCTTCTCCTGTACCGCGGTGCGCCGGGCCGGCTGCACCCGAAACCTGCGCACCGGTGAACTCGAATCCGACCCCGACCAACCCATCCAACTCTGTATCCAGGCCGCCGTCGGCGACGTGGATATCGATATCTGACGTACGAAGAGGAGCCGAACGATGACCATCCTCACCGAGACCGAGGACGGACCACTGGTCCTCACCCCCGAGCAGATCGCCGAAATCGGCCGAACGCTCGACGAACTCCGTGATCGTGTGGTCGCCGATCTGGGACAGCGCGATCGCGATTACATCTATTCGATCATCAAGGCCCAACGGGGTTTCGAGGTCGCCGGGCGCGGTCTGCTGTACCTGGGGTTCCTCCCCCCGTTCTGGCTGGCCGGGGTAGCCGCGTTGGGGGTGTCGAAGATCCTCGACAATATGGAGATCGGCCACAATGTCATGCACGGCCAGTACGACTGGATGCGGGAACAGGGCCTGAACTCGCGGGTGTTCGAATGGGATACGGTCTGCCCCGCGGACCAGTGGAAGCATTCGCACAACTACGTGCACCACACCTTCACCAATATCCATGGCCGGGACCGGGATATCGGGTACGGCATTCTGCGCATCGACGAAGGGCAGAAATGGAATCCGTACTATCTCGGCAACCCGCTCTACGCCTTCCTGCTGATGGTGCTCTTCGAATGGGGCGTCATGCTGCACGACCTGGAGGCGGACAATATCGTCAAGGGCAAGCGCCGCTGGTCCGAGATCAAACCGCTGTTGAAAGGGCAGTGGCACAAGGCGAGTAGGCAGGTGCTCAAGGACTACGTGGTCTTTCCGCTGCTCAGCGGTCCATTGTTCTTCTCCACGCTGACCGCCAACATCAGCGCCAATCTGGTGCGCAATCTGTGGGCGTACTCGATCATCTTCTGCGGCCACTTCCCGTCCGGCGTACAGACGTTCACCGAGGAGGAAACCGAGAACGAGACCCGCGGCGAATGGTATGTGCGTCAGATGCTCGGTTCGGCGAACATCACCGGGGGCAGGCTCTTCCACATCATGTCCGGGAATCTGTCACACCAGATCGAGCACCATCTGTTCCCGGATCTGCCAGCCAATCGGTATCCGGAGATCGCCCCGGAGGTTCGGGCGCTGTGTGAGAAATACGGTCTGCCCTACAACACCGGTCCGCTGGGCAGGCAGATCGGATCGGTGTGGGCGAAGATCTTCCAACTCGCCCTTCCGCCGCGGCTGTTGGACTCTCGGGCGGCCCGGCTGCTGCCCTCCTTCCTGCGGAAACGGTCGGCGCCCGGTGTTATCGTGATGCGGCAGGGGAACAAGACCGAAGTGGGCGTGCGATGATCGGCAAGTTCGAGGCCAACAAGGATCTGATCCAGGAGCTCACAACCTCCGGCGCCCGGCGGATCGGCAATATCGCCGGCATCATCACCGGGACCGTGCAGGAGGTGACCCGGGAGATCGGTGAGTGGATCACCGACGCCATCGAGATGAACGAGGCCGCCGCCGCGGCCCGGCGCGACGCCGCCGCGGCCGAGCGGTCTCCCGACCTCGACGAGCGCCGTCCCGAGCCGGACAGCGGGCATGTGACCGAAGCGGTGTCACCATCGGCCGTCGAGTCGGAGCCGGTGGATGTCGAGGTGGTCGAGCCCGAGATCGACGACGACGGTCGAACCCGACACCGATGGTCCCGAACCGTGAGGTGAAACACACTCGGCAGGATGGCCATGGGATAGCCTCGGGGCCGTGCCCGCCTATGTCTCCTCGCCGGAATTGAGCTTCGGTTTCCTGTTCGCGCTGGAAGACCCCGAACGGATCGCGGGGGTGGTGCGCGACCTCATGGTCCGTAAAACCGTTTCGGTGTTTCGGCTGGCCCGGCTCTCCGATGATCTCGGGCCGCCGGAACGATATGTGGTGAACTGGGCGGCCATCCGGCAGATCGCCGTGACCACCCGCAGCCCCACCTCCGAGGAACTGCGTGCCGAGCGGGTGATGCTGGTCAACGCCTTCATCGGTGAGAACGGGGAGATCCGGCTGTACTCGGGTCACGGGGAGCCGCCGTCCTGATTCCGATCTCCTGATCCCGGGTTTCGAGTGAAACGCGGGTGTCCGTATGGTCTCGATCCAAGTCGTTATCGAACTGTAGCCTTGTGGACGAGCTATGGACGACCGATGGGCAAGGAGTTGGACGCCTTGGAGAATGTGCTACGCCCGCTCATCGTTCTCGGTGGCACGCCGGCGGCGACCATCGTGATCGGCTGGGCTATCGACCGCATGCTGCGCTACAGCGCACAGCGACATCCGACGAACAAGCTGCCCGGTCTGCTGCGGCGGGTTCGGTTGCCGTTGCAGATCCTGCTCGCCTGCGGTGGGCTGCACTACACCTACCCCCTGGCCCGACTCGATCTGCCCCAGGACGCGGTGATCCGCAATGTGCTGGGTGCGATGGCGATGATGTCGATGGTCTGGCTGACCATCCGGGTGGTCGATGCCGTGGCGGAGAACACCCTGAACCGCTATGCGAACCGCGGCGCCGATACCGCGCGGGTGCGACAGCTGAACACCCAGCTCACCCTGGTGCGTCGCATTGTCACCACCGTGCTGGCGGTCGCCACCGCCGCCGTCGCCATGGTGTTGCTGTTCCCCGGCCTGCGCACATTGGGGACCTCGCTGCTCGCCTCCGCCGGCATCATCGGCGTCATCGCCGGTGTGGCCGCCCAGTCCACGCTCGGCAACCTCATGGCCGGTCTCCAGATCGCTTTCGGCGACTCGGTGAAGATCGGCGACACGGTCGTGGTGGAGGGAGAGTACGGGGTGGTCGAGGAGATCACCCTGGCCTTCATCACCATCCGGATCTGGGACGACCGCAGGCTCACCATGCCGGTGTCGTATTTCAACAGCAAGCCGTACGAGAACTGGTCCAAGGGCGGTCCGCAACTCACCGGCACCGTCTATCTGTATCTGGACCACAGCGCCCCCGTGCCCGAACTACGCGAGCATCTGTACGAGTACCTACGGGGGCGGCCCGAATGGGACGGTCGCAGTTGGAACCTCCTGGTGACCGACAGCACCCCTTCGGGTATTCAGGTCCGGGCCTCGATGACCGGGCGCAATTCCGGCGATGTCTGGACATTGCGGTGCGCGGTGCGTGAGGAACTGATCTGCTGGCTGCGGCGTGAGTATCCCGAGGCCCTGCCGCGGGTGAATGCGATCGGGGTGCCCGTCACCACGTCCTAGCGTCCTTCGGGTGCCGTCCGATTTTCGGGTCGGTATCGCAACATGGCCCCGCTCATTTGTGTTGTGCGTCACAATAAATGGGCGGTTGGGTGGATCCACTCGACCGAAGCGGCACCATGAAGGAGCTCGATCATGTCCGGCAACCCGGTTACTCCCGGCTATCCGGTCCGAGTCCGTGGCGATCTCGACCCCGCGCTGTCGCGGTGGATGTGGATCGTGAAATGGATTCTGGCGATACCTCATTACATCGTTCTGTTCTTCCTGCATATCGCCTATACGGTGGTCACCGTGATCGCCTTCTTCGCGATCCTGTTCACCGGTAGGTATCCGCGAAGGTTGTTCGACTTCTCCGTCGGGGTCACGCGCTGGACGTGGCGGGTGTCGTACTACGTCTGGACGGTCCTGGGCACCGACCGTTATCCGCCGTTCACCTTGGACAGCAGGGCCGACTATCCGGCCGACCTCGAGGTGGACTATCCCGAGCGTCTGCACCGCGGCCTGGTGCTGGTGAAATGGTGGCTACTGGCCATCCCGCACTATCTGATCGTGGGCGCGTTGGTCGGCGGCGCCATCACCTTGGCGACCGGCGAGATGGACGACAGCGTTGTCTTCGCGATTCCACTGCTCGGGGTGCTGGTCCTGGTCGCGGTGTTCGCCCTGCTGTTCACGGGACGCTATCCGCAGGGGCTGTTCGACTTCCTGATGGGCATCAACCGTTGGATGATTCGGGTTCAGGTGTATGCCGGGCTGCTCCGCGACGAGTACCCGCCTTTCCGGCTCGATCAGGGCGCACGGGAAGAGACCGCGCCCATCGAGGAGGCCTCGCCCGCGGTCGATACCTCCAAGCCCGCGGGGGATACGACCGAGACCGGCGACGAATAAGCCGTCCCCGAACCCGTGCCGGCGCCACCATCGCGGTCGGCGCCGGCACGGTCGGTTCGCACCGC
Source organism: Nocardia paucivorans NBRC 100373 (assembly GCF_000308675.1). Classification (GTDB taxonomy): domain Bacteria; phylum Actinomycetota; class Actinomycetes; order Mycobacteriales; family Mycobacteriaceae; genus Nocardia; species Nocardia paucivorans. The sequence goes on from NZ_BAGE01000026.1 coordinate 16,719, forward strand.
GCTCGTCACCGTGTGGATTCGTAGAGCCGCCGCACGATGTCCTCGATCTCGGGTTCTTCGATCGAGAGGTCCCGCACCTCGGCCCGCGCCGATACCGCGGCGAGCAGTTGCGCCGCGGTGGTGCTCTCGGCGTCGAAGGCCAGACGCTGTCGCATACCGTCGGCCTCGCTGGAGATCAGCGTCGCCTCGGGCAGATCGGTGAGTGCCGGGGTGGGTTCGGTCAGATCGACGATCAGCATCCGGCGTGCCCCCACCGTCGTGCCGAGCCCGGCCGGCGATCCGTCGTACACCAACCGACCGTGATCCACCACCAGCATCCGTTCACAGAGGCGTTCGATATCGCCCATATCGTGTGTGGTCAGCAGGAGCGTGGTGCCACGTTCGGCGCGTTCGGTCCGCAGGAATTCGCGCAGCCGCTGTTTGGACACCACATCCAGACCGATGGTGGGCTCGTCCAGGATGATCAGCTCGGGGGAGTGCAACAGGGCCGCGGCGACCTCGGCACGCATGCGCTGCCCCAGGGACAGTTGGCGGACCGGGGTGTCGAGGGTATCGGCCATCTCCAGTCGCTCGATCAGCTCGTGGGTCCGTTTACGGCCCGTGTCCGCGTCCAGGCGGTGGATGGCGCTCAGGATGGAGAACGATTCACGCAGCGGCAGATCCCACCACAGCTGGGAACGCTGTCCGAACACCACACCGATCCGGGAGGCCAGCTCCCGACGCTGTCGGGACGGTTCCAGTCCGCAGGTGCGCACCGTGCCGGAGGTCGGCACCAGAATGCCGGCGAGCATTTTGATGGTGGTGGATTTGCCCGCGCCATTGGCGCCGATATAGCCCACCGCCGCACCGCGTTCGATCCGGAAGGTCATGGCGTCGACCGCGGTGACCTCCGCACGGCGACGTCGTAACCGGCCCTCCCGGCGATAACGCACGAATGTCCTGGTCAACCCGTCGACCTCGACGATGCCCGGATCGGACATATCAGCCCCCTCCTCCTTGGTAGTGCCGGGTGCCGAGCCGCCACACCAACAGAGCCACCAGCCACACCCAGGCAGCGGCCACCGGCGACAGCCAGGCAAGCCAGGTGGGCAACAGGGCAGGGCCCGGTAGGCGCAGGAGCGCGAGTGTCGGCAGGTAGGCAGTGAAGGCAACCGGTATGGCGAAACCGAACAACAGGCGCAGCGGAGTGGGGAAGATCGAGGCGGGCTGGGTGGCCGCGTACGAGCCGCCGTAGGTGAAACTGTTGGTCAATTCGGCTCCGTCGATCAGATAGAACTGGCATCCGGCGGCGGTGACCAGTATCCCGGCGAACAGTGCGATTCCGCTCACCACACTCAGCGCGAGCAGGGCGACGGTTTCCGCCGACCAGGCGATGTCGTTGCGAATCAGACCGATGCCCAGGGCCACGAGCGCCACCGCGGCGCGTGCGAGTCGGCGTAGCGAGATATCGCTGGTGATCAATTGCAGCAACAGTGGCTGGGGACGCAGGTGATAGATGTCCAGCGTGCCGAGCCGGATCTGCTTCGGTAGCTCGTCGAGGTGGCCGAACATCACCTGGGCGAGTGCGAAGCAGAGATTGCTCAGGCCGAACAGCAGCAGCGCGGCGTCCATATCGAGGCCGCCGAGCACTCCGACATTGTGGAAGACCACCCAGACCTCGGCGAATTCCACCAGGCCGACCAGCAGCGAGCCCAGCACCTCGGTGGCGAAGGACAGCCGATAGGAGCGCTGGGCCCGCAGTCGTGACGCCAGCACCGCGGCATAGGGGGTCCACGGTGACCCCGCCGGGCCGGGGCGGACCGCGGGGGGCGACAGTGCGGTCTCAACCACCCTGCACCTCCAATTTGCGTCGTCCCGCCGCCAGCAGTATTCGGCCTACCGCGCCGACCACCAGTACCCATCCGGCCTGGATCGCAATCACTCGCACGGCGTCGAGGCCCACGATCCGCCCGGACAGCACATCGACGGGGGCCTGCAACATCGACGGGAACGGGGTGGCATCAGCCACCGTGCGCAGCCACTCCGGGAAGGCGTGCACCGGCACGCCCAACCCGGCCAGAAAAGAGCCACCGACACCGTGGAGGGTGCGCAGGCCGCGGGTCTCGACCACCCAGAAGCCGATGGTCGTCAGGGCGAACAGCGACAGGAAGGACAGCGCGACGGCGAGGGTCATGCTGACCGCGCCGAGCAGATACGGCCCCGGGGTGCTCGGTAGGACCAGGCCGAAGGTGAGTGTACCGACCAGCAGGCTGGGTACGGCCCGTGGTAGGAGGGTGCACGCGGCGCGACCCAGATCGGCTGCGAGATGGCCGAATTGGATGTCTACCGGCCGCAGGAAGTCCACGGCGATATCGCCGGTTCGCATCCGTTCGCCGAGCTCGACTTCCGCGCCCATGAACAGCAGAGCGCCCAGCAACCCTTGGGAAATCCATACGTAGGCGCCGATACTGCCGGCGTCGTAGCCTGCGAACCCGCCTGTTGCGCCGACCGCCGTCGTCATGATGGCCGCGCGGACGAACCCGAAGACGCAGTTGGTGAACATTCCGGCGAACATGGCCGATTTGTACTGCCATTGGCGTCGGAACCCGGCGACGGCGAGACACCGGTACACCGTGAACGATCCGCCTCCCGTCCCCCCGCCGATCGCCACTGACGCTCCTTCTCGCCCGAACACGAAGGGAAGAACTCTACCTGTTCGGGTGCGGTACGGAAACTCGTTATCGAGGACGTGGGAGCGCGGTGATCTGCTACGGGTGACTGCCGAGTAGTCCGCGTACGGTGGCGATGATGGCGGTGCTCGCCATCTCGGCGGCGAACTCCGGGGTGCCCTCGGCGTCGAGCAACACGGCCTGGGTGAACAGGGGGCTCAGATGGGCGGCGACCGTGCGGCGCAGTCGATCCGGGGGCGTCCCCTCGCCGTCGGCCGCTTCCCACAAGGTGGTCGTGATCGTGGTGAACATACGGTGCAGCGCCCGTAGGTGTTCGTGGTAGGCGTCGGCCAGTCGCGGTGGTAGGCGGCGGGTGCGCAGATGCGAGATGACCCGTCCGGCCTCGGCCGTTCGTCGGTGTACTCGCCGGGCCAGATCCGCCAACCAGTTTTCCCAGTCGGTGCCCTCGTAGGGCGGGAGGGAGCCGAAGAAGTCGGCGAAGTCGGCCGTGACGGCGGCCTGGATGAGGTCCTCGCGGGTGGGGAAGTGGCGGAACACCGTCCGGCGTCCGACCCCCGCCAGGGCCGCGATCTCGTCGACGGTGACATCGAGTCCGTGCTCGTCCATGGCGCGCTGGGCGGCCTGGACGATCGCATCGGTGGTGACCTGCAGTCTCTTCTGGCGCATCACACTGTGCCGGGCGGTGGTCCGGGTCGTTTCCGTCACTTCCGTCGCCTTCTTTCTTGACATCCTGGAGTGCCGCTTTGACACTTGAGGATGTCATATGACACTCGAGAGTGCCACCCAAACGTCGTCGAGGTGAATCCGATGTCAGTTGATACCCGGGAATCCCGGCTCGAGCGCCGCATCGCGGAGCTGTACGCCACCGATGAGCAGTTCGCCGCGGCCCGTCCCGATGTGGCTGTCACCGCGGAGGTAGAGCGGGCCGGTCGGCGATCGGCGCGGGTCGTGCACGCCGTGGCGAAGGGCTACGCGCATCGGCCCGCCCTCGGGCAGCGCGCGGTCGACTACATCACCGACCCGCGCACCGGTCGCACCTCGATGGAACTGCTACCCCGATACGAGACCCTCACCTATCGCGAGGTGTGGGAGCGCGCCGGCGCTATCGCGAGTGCCCTGGCCGGTAATCCCGTCCGAGCCGGTGACCGGGTCTGCATCCTGGGATTCGCCAGTGTCGACTACACGACCATCGATATGGCGCTGACCCGATTGGCCGCGGTGTCGGTTCCATTGCAGACCGGTGCCCCGGCCGAGCGGCTGCGGCCCATCATCGCCGAAACCGAGCCGACAGTGCTCGCGGCGAGTATCGACCATCTCGACGACGCCGTCACCGCGGTGCTCGCCGGACATCTGCCGGCTCGGCTGATCGTGTTCGATTACCACCCCCGGGTCGACGACCAGCGTGAGGCGTTCGCGGCCGCGACGGAGAAACTGGCCGAGGCGGGTGGTCCGGTGGTCATCGAAACCCTGGCCGAGGTGATCGACCGCGGTACGGCCCTACCACCCGTACCGCTCGCCCCCGCCGAGGAACCGGACTCGTTGGCCCTGCTGATCTACACCTCCGGTAGCACCGGCGCGCCCAAGGGCGCCATGATCACCGACCGAATGGTGGCCGAGCACTGGCGGGCTGCGACCGCCGAGCGATGGGGACAGCGCGGCACCGAACCATCGATCGTGCTCGGCTTCATGCCGATGAGCCATATCCTGGGACGCGCGATCTGTTGGATGGCGCTGGGCAGCGGCGGTACCGTCTATTTCGCCGCCAAGAGCGATCTGTCGACCCTGTTGGACGATCTGGCATTGGTGCGGCCCACCCAACTGACCTTCGTGCCCCGGGTGTGGGAAATGCTGTTCCAGCGGTTCCAGAGCGAAATGTACCGCCGGGCCGCCGACGGGAGGGAGCAGGCGGAGGTGGCGGCCGAGGTAACGGCCGAGCTGCGCCGGAATCTGCTCGGCGGACGGTTCCTGTCGGCGACCACGGGCTCCGCGCCGATGTCGGCGGAGATGAAGGTGTGGGTCGAAGACCTCCTCGATCTACCGCTGCGGGACGGATACGGCTCCACCGAGGCCGGAAGTATCACCCTCGACGGCCGGGTGCGGCGTCCACCGGTGATCGACTACAAACTCGTCGACGTCCCCGAGCTGGGTTACTTCCGCACCGACCGGCCCTATCCGCGCGGTGAGCTGGCCGTGCGGTCCGAGTCGCTGACCCCCGGCTACTACAGGCGCCCCGACGTCACGGCCCAGGTGTTCGACGCCGACGGCTACTATCACACCGGCGATATCTTCGCCGAGGTCGCTCCCGACGAACTCGTCTACGTCGACCGCCGCAGCTTCGTGCTGAAGTTGTCCCAGGGAGAGTTCGTCACGGTCTCCAAGTTGGAGGCGGTATTCGCCCGGAGCCCGCTGGTGCGGCAGATCTATGTCTACGGCAACAGCACCCGCTCGTATCTGCTGGCGGTCGTGGTCCCCACCGAGGAGGCGCAGGCACGTGCCGGCGGCGATGTCGAGGCGCTGAAACCGCTGATCGGCCGATCGTTGCGGCAGGTCGCGAAAACGGCCGGTTTGCAGTCCTATGAGATCCCCCGTGACCTCATCGTCGACACCACGCCGTTCACCCTGCGAAACGGGCTGCTCACCGGCAGTCGCAAATTGGCGCGACCCAAGCTCGAGGAGCATTACGGTCCCCGGCTGGAACAGCTCTACACCGAACTGGCCGAAGCCGGGACCGACGAGCTGCGCGCGCTGCGGCGCGATGGAGCCGACCGGCCCGTCCTGGAGACGGTGCGCCGAGCGGTGAGCGCGCTTCTGGGCACGACGGACGGCGCTCCGCCGCCCGAGGCACATTTCACCGATCTCGGCGGGGATTCGCTGTCGGCGCTGACCTTCGCGAACCTGCTGCGGGATATCTTCGACGTCGACGTGCCGGTGGGAGTTATCGTCGGCCCGGCCACCGACCTGCGTGCCCTCGCCGAGTACATCGATCGGCAACGCGGCGGCACCGAGCGGCCGACCTTCGCCGCGGTGCACGGTGCGGGGGCCACCGAGCTGCGCGCCCGCGATCTGACCCTGGACAAGTTCCTCGACCCTGCGACGCTCGCGGCCGCGCCGAGCCTCCCCGGACCGAGCAGTACGGCACGGACCGTCCTGTTGACCGGCGCGACCGGTTTCCTGGGACGGTATCTGGCCCTGGAATGGTTGCGGCGGATGTCCTTCGTCGACGGCAAACTGATCTGCCTGGTGCGCGCCGAGGACGACGCCACGGCCCGGCAACGGCTGGACCGGACGTTCTCCGCAGGCGACCCGCGGCTGTTCACGCATTATCGGGAGGCGGCCGCCGGGCATCTCGAGGTCCTCGCCGGCGACAAGAGCGAGCCCGAGCTGGGACTGGATCACACCACCTGGCAGCGGTTGGCCGACACCGTGGACCTGATCGTGGACCCGGCTGCGCTGGTCAACCATGTGCTGCCCTACAGCCAGTTGTTCGGCCCCAATGTCGTGGGCACCGCCGAGTTGATCCGGCTCGCGCTCACCACGAAACAGAAGCCCTACACCTACGTCTCGACCATCGGGGTGAGCGCGCAGATCGACCCGTCGGCGTTCACCGAGGACGCCGATATCCGGACGATCGGCCCCATCCGCGCCCTCGACGACAGCTATGCCAATGGCTACTCGAACAGCAAATGGGCGGGTGAGGTGTTGTTACGGGAGGCCCACGACCTGTGCGGCCTGTCGGTCGCGGTGTTCCGATGCGATCTGATCCTGGCCGATACCGAGTACGCCGGTCAGCTCAATGTCCCCGATATGTTCACCCGGTTGATGTTGAGCCTGCTCGCCACCGGTATCGCGCCCGGTTCGTTCTACGAACTCGACTCCGCCGGTCGGCGGCAGCGAGCCCACTACGACGGGTTGCCGGTCGGTTTCGTCTCCGAGGCGATCGCCGCCCTCGGCGCGCAACCGGCGGCAGAGTTCCGTACCTACCACGTGATGAACCCGTATGACGACGACATCTCGCTGGACGCCTGTGTCGACTGGCTGATCGACGCCGGCCACCCCATCGAACGCATCCCCGACTACGAGACGTGGCTGCGGCGGTTCGAGACCGCGCTACGGGCCCTGCCGGATCGGCAGCGTCGGCATTCGGTGTTACCTCTGCTGCACAGTTACCGGCAACCGCAGCGGCCGGTCCGCGGCTCCATCGCACCGACCGAGCGTTTCCACGCGGCGGTGCGGGAGGCGAAAATCGGGCCCGACAAGGACATTCCTCATGTGACGCGGGAGATCATCGGCAAGTACGCCACCGATCTCGGACTGCTGGGTCTGTTGTAACGATTCGGAACACCCGTCGTTCGGCGTGTCGGCGGCGGCACGCCGGATCGACGCAGATCAGCGCGAAGCCGGGTTGATTGACCGATCCACCCAGTGGGTACACATCTCTCCAGGACATGCCCACTCTCGGCCCGTCGACCCGCGGGCCCCGAACCTGGAGGTTTCGCCGAGACCCATACAACCGATTCCCGTACCGGATCGCCTCTGTGGCAGGTAGACCCCGCTTACGCAGCGAATCTTCCGAAGGAGGTACCGGCCCGACCGGCGCCGCCGTCGGGAATGTCACGACGGCAACGCGGTCGAAGCCGATACGTGCATGGGCAACAGTGTTGCCCATGCGGAGGGTGCCCCCGGCAGGAATCGAACCTGCGACCTAGGGATTAGAAGGCCCTTGCTCTATCCAACTGAGCTACGGAGGCAGTGGTTCCACCATGGCCGAGATCGGCCGTGCTGTCCAGCCGAATGATTATAGCGATTGACCAAATCGCTCGATTCGTGCTGCCCGGAATACGGCCCCGGCGGGCCGGGAGCGGGCAATCGAACTACGCTCGAACCTATGTCAGCAGCCCCGGCACAGTCCGCCGAACCCGCCGTCGAGAGTGCTCGCGGGCGGGTCGCCACAGTCGCGGGACCGCTGCTGTTCTCGCTGTGCGCGATCGCGGCCGTGGTGGCGGCACTGGTGGTCGGACTGTCGGCGGAACAGGCGCTGAGTCTGCTCGGAATCCCCGACCCGGGCCCCCTCACCACATACGGTTTGCCCGCGGTGCGCGCGCTCGCCGATCTCTGCGCCGCCCTGACGGTCGGGGCGCTGCTGTTCGCCGCGTTCCTCATTCCACCGCAACGCAACGGCCTGCTCGATGTGGGTGGATACCGCGCGGTGCGGCGGGCCTCGATCACCGCGGCGGGATGGGCCGGCTGCGCGGCGCTGCTCGTTCCGCTGACCGTTTCCGACAGCACCGGGCGGCCCGTACGCGAGATATGGGCGCCCGGGGAGTTGTGGGGTGTCATCGACCGGGTCGAACTGGCCGGGACCTGGCGACTGACCGCAGTGCTCGCGCTCGTCGTGGCCGTCGGCTGCCGATTGGCATTGCGCTGGGGGTGGACTCCGGTGCTGTTCGGCGCCTCGATCGCCGCGATGTTGCCCTTGGCGCTGACCGGACATTCGTCTTCCGGTGGATCGCACGATGTGGCCACCAACAGTCTCATCCTGCACCTGGTCGCCGCTGCCTGCTGGGTCGGCGGTCTGGTGGCCGTGCTGGTGCACGCGCTGCGCGACGGCACCGGCACCGAGATCGCGGCCCGGCGGTTCTCCGTGGTGGCCACGGTGGCGTTCGTCGTCCTCGCGGTGAGCGGGGTGGTCAACTCATGGGTCCGGGTGCCCTGGAGCGAACTGTTCACCAGCACCTACGGACGCCTGGTCCTGGCCAAGGTCGCTGCCTTGGCGGTGTTGGGTGTGCTCGGTTGGTGGCAGCGGCGCGCGGCCCTGCCCGCCTTGGCCGCGGACCCGCGTGATCGCGGTTCGCTCATCCGGTTCGCCGGGATGGAAGTGGTGCTCTTCGCCGCCACCATGGGTCTGGCGGTGGGGTTGGGCCGGACGCCGCCGCCTCCGCCGACGAGTGTGCCGACGCCGGTGGAGGTCGAACTGGGTTACGGGCTCGACGGCCCGCCCACGGTGGCGCGGCTGCTGTTCGACTGGCGTTTCGATCTGATCTTCGGCACTGCGGCCGTCCTGTTGGCCGTGCTGTACCTGTGGGGTGTGTGGCGGTTGCACGCGCGTGGCGATTCCTGGCCGGTCGGACGAACCGTCGCTTGGCTGTCCGGGTGCGCGGTGCTGCTGTTCACCACGTCATCGGGTGTCGGACGGTACGGGCCGGCGATGTTCAGCGTGCACATGGGTGCACATATGGCGTTGTCCATGCTGACGCCGATTCTGTTGGCGCTCGGCGGAGCGGTCACGCTGGCATTGCGCGCCCTGCCGCCCGCCGGCCGCAACGGCCCACCCGGGCCGCGGGAATGGGTTCTGTTCGCCGTGCACAATCCGGTCTCCCGGTTCCTGACCCACCCGATCGTGGCATCGGTGATCTTCGTGGTCGGTTTCTACGCCCTTTACCTGGGTGGCATCTTCGACACATTCGTCGATTCGCACGCGGCGCATGTGTTGATGAACGCGCACTTCCTGATCAGCGGTTACCTGTTCTACTGGGTGGTCATCGGAATCGACCCCAAACCTCGTCGGGTGGAGCCGCTGATGAAACTGGGGATGGTTTTCGGTTCGCTGCCGTTCCACGCCTTCTTCGGTGTGGCACTGATGAGTATGAGCGCCGTGCTCGGCGATTGGTTCTATCGCAGTCTGGCACTCGATTGGCATACGGATCTGCTGGGTGATCAGCGCACCGGCGGGAGTCTGGCGTGGGCCAGCGGCGAGGTGCCGCTGGTCGTGGTGATGATGGCTCTGCTCATCCAGTGGTCGCGTAGCGACCAGCGCCTGGCGCGGCGCAGCGACCGGGCGGCCGAACGCGACAACGACGCGGAACTGGCCGCGCACAATGCCATGTTCGCCGAATTGGCCCAGCGAGATCGAGCTGCCCGTAGATGACAGACCAGAGGACCCCGTTGCAAACCCACCCACCGAGCCGTCGTGTGTACCGGTCGGACGTGCGAGCCGCTCGTCGGCGACTGAGCGGGCGGATCCGCAAGACCCCGGTCTTCCACACCTCCGTTCCCGGCCCGACCGGACCGGTGCCGGTCACGTTCAAACTCGAATACCTCCAGCACGGTGGCACCTTCAAGGTGCGCGGCAGCTACAACGCGTTGTTGTCGGCGGGCCGACGCCCAGAGCACGTGGTCATCGCCTCGGGCGGTAATGCCGGGATCGCCGCGGCGTTGGCCGCGGCGGGCCTGGATATGGCGTGCACCGTGGTCGTCCCGGAATCGGCGCCGCATACCAAAGTGGCGGCCATGTGGTCGCACGGCGCCGAGGTGCGCTGGCACGGGACCACATACGCCGAGGCCTACGAGCACGCCACCGAGCTCGCCGAGCAGCAGGGGGCTCTGCACGTTCACGCCTACGACCTGCCCAGTGTGGTGGCGGGGGCCGGGGTGATCGGGCTCGAGATCGAAGAACAGGTGCGGGGGAGACCGCCGGTGCTGGTGGCGGTCGGCGGCGGTGGTCTGCTCGGCGGGGTGGCGGCCGCATTGGGGCGGCGGCGCGAGGTGATCGGGGTGGAACCGGAAGGAATCCCGACCCTGCACGCGGCGTTGTCGGCGGGCCGGCCGGTGGAGGTGGGGGTGTCGAGTATCACCGCCGACGCATTGGGGGCGACCCGGATCGGGGAGGTCGCCTTCGATATCGCCCAACGCCATGGGGTGCGGTCGGTGCTGGTCACCGAGGACGCCATCACCGATGCCCGGGCGTATCTGTGGCGGGAGTTCCGCATTGTCGTCGAGCTCGCGGGCGCGGTGGCGCTCGCGGCGATTCTCAGTGGCCGGTATGTGCCGGACCCCGGGGTGCGTCCCGTGGTGGTGTTGTGTGGGGCCAATACCGACCTGGCCGTGATCTGAACCGAATCGTTCCGCCCCGTCAAGGGCGCACAGGTGTTTGTCCACATTGCGGGAGTTGTCCACAACTTCGGTTCCCGTCCTCCAGAGGCGCTCGTCGGAGGCGACGATGGAGACGTTCCCGAAGCACGGGAGGGGCGGCCCGGTATCGCCGGGTGGAGCGAAGGGATGTGGATATGTACGAGGCGATCACAACCGTCATCGGTACGGTGGTCAGCAATCCGGTAACGCGGGAGCTGCCGGGCGGCGATCGGGTGGTGACCTTCCGGTTGGCGAGTACGGCTCGCAGACTCGACCGTGATTCCGGGGAATGGGTGGACAACGGGACGTTGTTTCTCACCGTGAGTTGTTGGCGTCGGCTCGTCGCGGGGGTGAACGCCTCGATTCACCGCGGCGACCCGGTGATCGTTCAGGGCCAGTTGCGGTCGAACGAGTACCGGACTCGCGACGGTGCGGAGCGCCGTGACCTCGAGATGCGCGCGCACACCGTCGGCCCGGATCTCACCCGGTGCATGGCCCAGGTGACCCGATGGCGATCCGTGGCGAACGAATCGGGGAATATCGGCGGCACTCCGATCGCTGAAGAGACGAATACAGCGGGGGAGGATCGGCAAGGGGACACCGTGATGGAGACCGTCCCGCCCACCCGGCATCCCGAGCCCGCCGACGTGTGATCCCCGAGCCCGCGGCTCGGTGATGTGGACATACACTCACGGGGATTCGTCGCGGGGGCGCGCCCCGAGGAGGCGGCGGGTCGCCTCGGTCGGCCCTCGCGATGTGGCGGGGGAGGAATTGTTCGTACCCATCGGTGCCCGATGCCGCGAATTATCGGAAAAACCGCCGTTGACCTGCATGGAGTGCGGGCGGACGGCATACGACAGTTAGGGTTGTCGCATGGCTGAGTTCATCTACCAAATGAAGAAGGTTCGCAAGGCGCACGGCGATAAGGTCGTGCTCGACGATGTCACCTTGAACTTCCTTCCCGGCGCCAAGATCGGCGTCGTCGGCCCGAACGGCGCGGGTAAATCCAGCGTGTTGAAGATCATGGCCGGACTGGACCAGCCGAACAACGGCGAGGCATTCCTCGCCCCGGGCGCGACGGTCGGCATTCTGCAGCAGGAGCCGCCGCTGAACGAGGAGAAGACCGTCCGCGGCAACGTGGAGGAGGGGCTCGGCGAGGTCAAGGTCAAACTCGACCGCTTCAACGAGATCGCCGAACTCATGGCCACCGACTACTCCGATGAACTCATGGACGAGATGGGCAAGCTCCAGGAGTACCTGGACCATGCCGACGCCTGGGACATCGACTCGCAGCTCGAACAGGCCATGGACGCGTTGCGCTGCCCGCCGCCGGACGAGCCGGTGACCAACCTCTCCGGTGGTGAGCGTCGTCGGGTGGCGCTGTGCAAGTTGCTGCTGAGCAAACCCGACCTGCTGCTGCTGGACGAGCCGACCAACCACCTCGACGCCGAGAGCGTGCTGTGGCTGGAGCAGTTCCTGGGCCAGTACCCGGGCGCGGTCCTCGCCGTCACCCACGACCGGTACTTCCTGGACAATGTCGCCGGCTGGATCCTCGAGCTCGACCGCGGTCGGGCCATCGGCTACGAGGGCAACTACTCCACCTACCTGGAGAAGAAGGCCGAACGACTGGCGGTGCAGGGTAAGAAGGATCAGAAGCTGCAGAAGCGGCTGAAGGAAGAGTTGGCCTGGGTGCGTTCGGGTGCCAAGGCCCGGCAGGCCAAGAACAAGGCCCGGCTCGGTCGCTACGAAGAGATGGCCGCCGAGGCCGAGAAGATGCGGAAGCTGGACTTCGAGGAGATCCAGATTCCGGCCGGTCCGCGTCTGGGCAATGTGGTGGTCGAGGTCGAGCACCTGGACAAGGGTTTCGGCGATCGTCAACTGATCAAGGACCTGTCGTTCAGCCTGCCGCGTAACGGCATCGTCGGGGTGATCGGCCCCAATGGTGTCGGTAAGACGACGCTGTTCAAGACCATTGTGGGTCTGGAGCAGCCGGACAGCGGGACCGTGAAGATCGGTGAGACGGTCAAGCTGAGCTACGTCGACCAGAACCGCGCCGGTATCGACCCGAACAAGACCGTCTGGCAGGTCGTTTCGGATGGGCTGGACTATATCGAGGTGGGTCACCAGGAAATGCCCTCGCGCGCCTATGTCAGCGCCTTCGGCTTCAAGGGCCCCGACCAGCAGAAGCCGGCCGGGGTGCTCTCCGGTGGTGAGCGCAACCGGCTGAACCTGGCGCTGACGCTCAAGCAGGGGGGCAATCTGATCCTGCTCGACGAGCCGACCAACGACCTGGATGTGGAAACGCTTGGCTCGCTGGAGAACGCGCTGGAGAACTTCCCCGGTTGTGCCGTGGTCATCTCGCACGACCGGTGGTTCCTGGACCGAACCTGCACGCACATCCTGGCCTGGGAAGGAAACGACGACAACGAGGCCGCCTGGTTCTGGTTCGAGGGCAACTTCGAAGCCTATGAGGCGAACAAGATCGAACGCCTCGGTCCGGAAGCCGCACGGCCGCATCGGGTGACCCACCGCAAGCTGACTCGCGGGTAATCCTCGGCTCGTTTCCCCCCTCCCGGGTGCAGGACTAGTCTCGGGACCGGCGTCACAGGGCACGGAATGGCATCCGAGGGAGTTGGCGAAAATGACGGTCTCGTCCGAATTGTCCGGCGCGGCATGGACTGCCGAGTTGCTCGACGCGTTGCGCGCCGATCTCGGCGAACTGGAAGAGGGATACTTCCGGCATGTCGACGCGGGCGACGCGGACCGCGTGATCAGTGGTATCACGCAGGTTTTCCGCAGGCATCTGGAATTGGCGCTGGACCGCAACCCCGGGCGGGCCTCGGTGCGGGTCTACCACCCGGATGACGGTGCCGGGCTCGGCGCCGCCGTCCAAGTGGTCACCGACGATATGCCGTTGCTGGTGGAGTCCGTCACCTCGTCATTGGCTCGGATGGGCGTCAGCATCAGCGAGGTGATCCATCCGATCTTCGAGGTGGAACGCGACCGGACGGGTCGACTGATCTCGGCCCGTCCGCACGCGGTCGATGAAAACGGCGGGACGGGTCTGCGTGAATCGTGGATGCACATCCAACTGCATCCGTCGACCAGTGACGACCTCCTCGACCGTATTGCCGCTGCTGTACCGAGCGTGGTCGACGATGTGCGACAGGTGGTCGGCGACACTCCGAAGATCCACGAGACCTTCGGGGCAGTGGCGGCCGGGTTGGACCGCCTCGCAGAGACCGGCACGGCGCCGTTTCCGGCACAGGACCTGACCGACTGCGCAAACCTGTTGCGCTGGTTGGCCGACGGTAAATTCACCGTGCTCGGCTACGCCCGCTACCGGCAACACGCAAACGCGGACCCGGCCGATATCGAGATCGACCGGGATTCCTGCCTCGGAATGCTGCGCCCGGGAGTCGGTACCGATTTCCGGGTGCCGATCAACGGCGTGGACCGGCCGCTGCTCAAGATGACCCAGGGGTTGATTCCGGCGACCGTGCACCGCTCGGTGTACCCGTTCTTCATCGGGGTCGCCGACCTCGACGACACCGGCGTGGTGCGCGGCGAGCACCTGTTCATCGGCGTTTTCACCGTGACGGCCCTGCACGAGAACGTGCTCGATATCCCGGTGATCGAACGACGGGTGCGTTCGGTGATCGAGGAGAGCGGATTCGATCTGGATTCGTTCTCCGGGCAGGCCATGCTCGAGGTGGTGCAGTCGTTCCCACGTACCGAGCTGTTCTCCTCCGACACCGAGACGCTGCGGCGCACGGCCAGCGCCGTGCTCAATATCGGTTTGCGGCGGCAGGTGCGGCTTTTCCTGCGCACCGACCCCTACGGACGATTCGTCGCGGCCATGGTCTACCTGCCCCGCGACCGCTACACCACGCAAACCCGGCTGGAAATGCAGGACATCCTGGTCCGTGAACTCGGTGGTGAGTCCATCGACTATTCGGCGCGGGTGAGCGAGAGCGAGCTCGCCAGCGTGTACTTCACGGTGCGGCTGCCGATAACCGAACCCGACGATTCCACCGAGCCGATCCGGGCCGAGCGCGTCGAGCAGATCTCCGACGAGGAGCGGTTGCGGATACAGCATCTACTCGCCGAGGCCAGCCATACCTGGAACGACCGTCTCGACGAAGAGGTCAGCACCTCGACACTGCTCGACCCCCGGCTGGTGCAGCGCTACGCCGCGGCCCTGCCCGACGGCTACAAACAGGATTTCTCCCCCCGACGGGCACTCGCAGATATCGCGCGACTGGAGCGGTTGACCGATGGCGCCATCGATCAGCAGCTGTACCGACCAGCCGACGCCCCGGTCGGCTCCTGGCGGTTCTCGCTCTATATCGGCGGTGCCGGGATCTCGCTGAGCCAGGTCCTGCCCGTATTGCAGAGCCTCGGCGTGGAGGTCGTCGACGAGCGGCCCTATCAGGTCGTGCTCACCCCCGACGGGGAATCCACCGAAACAGCGCGAGTGGAGCGCTGGATCTACGATTTCGGCCTGCTGGCTCGGCCCGATCTGCTGCGCAATGCCATCGGCCAGGACCTCGACACGGAACTCCTTGAGCTCACCCGCGCAGGAACCGCCACCGAGGCCGACCGAGCCGAAGTGGAGGCACGTAAGCGCGGGATCCGGGAACGGTTCACCGATGCGTTCGCGGCGGTCTGGTACGGCAAGGCCGAAGCCGATGGCCTCAACGAACTGGTTCTGCGCGCCGGGCTGCCGTGGCGCGAGGTCGCCGTCCTGCGCACCTACGCGAAATACCTGCAACAGGCCGGTTTCCCGTACAGTCAGGCCAATATCGCCCGGGTGCTGCTCACCTACCCCGATGCGGCCCGATTGTTCGCCCAATTGTTCGCGGCGCGCTTCGATCCGGACACCCATTCCGCCGAACGTGCGGCCGATATCGAAAAGCAGGTGCGCGCCCGGATCGACGAGGTCGTGAGCCTGGACGCCGACCGTATTCTTCGGGCCATTCTGGGATTGATCGTCGCGACCCTGCGCACCAACTACTATGTCGTCGACGCCGCCGGTGCGCCCCGGGATTTCCTCTCCATCAAGGTGGATCCGCAGCTCATCGCGGAACTGCCGCAGCCGCGGCCGCGGTATGAGATCTTCGTGTATTCGCCGCGGGTGGAGGGTGTGCATCTGCGGTTCGGTGCGGTGGCGCGGGGTGGTTTGCGCTGGTCGGATCGGTTGGAGGATTTCCGGACCGAGATCTTGGGTCTGGTGAAGGCTCAGGCGGTGAAGAACGCGGTGATCGTGCCGGTCGGCGCCAAGGGTGGTTTCGTGGTGAAACAGCCTCCGGCGGCGACGGGCGACGCGATGGCGGATCGGCAGGCGTTGCAGGCCGAAGGGGTCTCGTGCTACCGCACCTTCATCTCCGGGCTCCTCGATATCACCGACAATGTCGATCTGGCCTCGGATGAGGTTATTTCCCCCGCCCGCGTGGTCCGACACG
>NZ_BAGE01000025.1 GCF_000308675.1 Nocardia paucivorans NBRC 100373
GCGACCGGCCCGGGGTCAGGCTAGCACCGGGTATCGGCGCAGCGCCGCATGGTAGGTAGCTAATCGGCTGCTGCAGACGGGACTTCGATTGGGTGTCCTGGCGGTCACGCGTTTCCCCTTCGTTTCGCGACGGGATGCCGACGCGGCGTCATATGCGCAGTGCGTCGCGCATCCAGGTCAGGAAGGCGGGGTAGTCGACCGTGTTGGACACCTGCATCGGCCGTCCGTGGGGTGTGCGGGACAGACGTGCATCAGGGTGTATTTCGATTCGTTCGGTGCGAAACGTAACGAATGGCAGCCCGAGCGTGGCGCTGAGAGCCAAGGGATGCCCCAACCAGGTCCGGGGTTCACGGACAAGCCATGCGCGCAGGTGGATCGCCAGCAGTTGCGCCCACCCCGGCGCGGTTGGCTGTTCGAACGTCGGAAGGAGTGGGAAACCCGGAGTGATCTGGGTGGCGTCGGAGTCGGTGTGCTCGCCTCGCACCAGACGCGGCGTGTGGAGTGCGCGCAACGCCAGCCCGGCGGAGACGGGATCGACACGGAAGTTGTGCGATACGGGCGTCTTGCCGTGGTGATGGTTGAGTGCCCCACCCAGCTGGGTGACCATCACGCGGTCGGCGATCTCCGGCAGGCGAGAGACAACAGCCGTGATATTGGACATCGGGCCGAGTCCGACCCACCGGATTCGGCGAGTGGTCTCGCAGAGTTCGACGATGGCGGCGATCATGCGATCGAGACCGCGGATACGTTCGAGGAAGTCCTCACTGAATGCTGGGGACCGGTGGTGGTTGTCGAGGAGAAATCGGTCCTCACCTCCTAGATCGAACCCGGCAATGACCCGGACGTCGGTACGGTCGAGCAGGTTCAGGGCGTGGCGGGCCAGCTGGGCGCGGCGGCCATGAGTTTCATCGGCGGTGACCACGACCAGATTCGGCACCACACGCGCCGCGATCGCTAATGCTATGAGGCCTCCTGGGCGCCACCCGATATCGGCATCGAGAATCACCAGGTCGTCGGCTGTCCCGAGGAATGGGGAGGTCCGGTGGCCAGATGCAGGTAGGCCGGGAATGGAAATTTCGAGGCTCCTTGCTTTGTGGGTTGTCGACCCCGGTGGTCATGGGATTGGTGTGCAAGGCAGGCGGAGTGCCCGGTGTGTGACTGCGGTCGTCAGGTCGGTGTAGTTGTCGCGCAGTTCGGCGAGCTGGTACCACGCCTTGTGCACGCTGGGATGAGAAGGCTCGATCGTCATGAGCAGGTGAAACGCGAGCACCTGTGTTTCAGCGAGGCGGTCGATCACCGTTCCCATCGACTCGGGATGCAGCGTCGATGCCGGATGCGGGGGAGGGAGATGGTTCGCGACCCACTCGTCTACCCTGCGGATCAAAGCGTTTCGGTGGCGGCGGTCCGCAGGTTCGTCCAGGTGAAGTTGGCGCCGGTGCATCCGGCCGAATTCACGGGCCAGCCCAGTCAGGGGATGGGCGGAGATACGGTGGCCCCGTACGGCGGATAGCAGTTCCTCGCAGGATGGGAACGGGGTCGTCGCACTCATCGCGGTGACGGTGTACATGGGTTCACCGCCGTACGGACGAATGCGACTGCAGGTGCAGCAGATGACGCGTGGTTGTGAGTACCGCGGTCCGCGACGGCAATGCCCTGGCGTGACTGGGCGGCGATACCCAATACCATTGGGTGAAGCTGTCACTCATCGGGAGCCATACCCGCTGTCCGGACATCATGATCCGTACTCCGGCAGTGTCGAACATATCTCGGGTTGCGCGGCCGAGACTGCGACCTATACCGGGGCCGACCAGGTAGACCCACTCTCGGTCGGGGCGGTGGAAGCTGATGATCGGCGCATGGATCGCGCGCGGTCCGTCGGTGAGTGCGCGGCGTACGTCGGCGCCCAGGGCGGCTGGCATCGCTACCGCTCCGAGTGAGTTGGATGCGATCAACGCGACTCGGTGGAAGATCAGTGACGCGTCGAATCCCATCGCACGATATACATGGGCAACCTCATGCGCGCTGTGGCACTGCTCGAACATTACGCCTCCAGCCGGTGACGGCCGCCGGTATCGACAGAGCGCAACATGTGAGATCGCGACGCCCGCCGCGCCTGCTTCGCTACTCTCCGTCCCCTGGCTGCTCCTGCGCTGAACATGATGACGAGAGCAATCGAAGCCTGCCGATCAGTCAGCGCCCGATGGTTTCTCATGCAGACCACCGCCCTGCCCCGTCACCGAACCGACGAAATGTGCGTCGTGTGGCGACTGCGGTTACTTCGCCGGGTGGGGGCTCTTGGGCCGCCAGGCCGCAGGCTTCGAGAACGGTCAAGCCCAGGTACCTGGCCAGCACGAGGTTGTCGGCGACGGATTCCGCGATCTGCATGGCCGCGGTGGCTTGTTCGGTCGAGAGCGTGCGGCCCGGCAGGAAACTGACTACCCACTGCTGGTCTCCGACGCTTCTTGCTTGATGCCCGCACCGGTCGCTGACCATCAGTGTCCGGTCGATGACTTGTATCGGCATGACTTCTCCCTGTCTGACACATGTGATCCGAACTAGTCGGATGTAGTGGCCGATGTCATGTCTGACGGTAGCTCTGACAAGTTGTCAGCACAACTGCCAGACCGGTATTTCAGGCGAGGGGTAGGATCGCTTCGACCCCAGGGAAGGAGCTGACGCGTGAAGTCACCGACGGTCGCCCGTTGGGAGTTGCTGCTTCGGATCAACCAGTGGAAGACCGCGCAGCAGATCGACGTCAAGACCGCCGCCAAGGCGCTGGGTATCACCACCAATCACTGGCACCAGCTCATGAGCGACCGGCGCGCCCTGACCGACGACAACTTCCACGCGCTCCTGAAACTGTTCGGCATCGCCGCTGCGGACAATGAGGAACGGCAACTACTCGAAGCCCTCCGTGCCGATGCCCGCGAGCGCGGCTGGTGGATGGATTACTCCGCCCTCTTCGACACCGAGACCCTCAGATTGTTCGGCCTCGAACATGGCGCGAAGGCCATTCAGAGTTATGAAGGGTTGATAGTCCCGGGTCTGCTACAGACCGTGGACTACGCCCGCGCGATCATGGACTCCGATATCGCCCGAATTCGCCCGGTCGACGCGGACCTGTACATCGACGCCCGGATGAAACGACAAGAACGATTAGCCGGCGAAGACCCACTGGAGCTGACCGCGCTGATTCATGAGGCGGCACTTCACCAGCTCACCGGTAGTCCTGAGGTGGTGGCCGGCCAGTTGCGTCACCTCAACGAGATGGCACGACGCGACACGATCGAGGTCAGAATCGTCCCCTTCACCGCTCCCAGGCGCCCGATCCTGTCGGGATCGCCGTTCCACATCATCCACTTCGCCAGCCCCATGCTGCCGTCCCTGGCATGGCACGAATCGGTCGCCACCCGGGGAATCATCGACGACGCATCCCGAGTCCGCGAACTGCGGATCCTGTTCGACCGCCAACTCGACCTGGCGCTGAGCCCAGAGGACTCCGCGGCCCTGATCCAGCAAGTGGCAGATAGGATAGCCTGATCAGTATGAGCACAGATAGGCCCGTCACCAGCAACAACGGTGATTTCTTCAAGTCGTCGTACTCCAACGACGGCCCCTCGTGCGTCGAGGTCAAGTTCCTTGGTGACTGCGTGCTCATCCGAGACAGCAAACAGAACAGCGACTACGCCGACGCGCCCGACACCCAGCCGACAATCGCGATCCCGACCGCCTGCTGGACCGCTTTTCTCGATCTCGCACTCAGCAGCCGGCCCGGCACAGTTGGCACCGCCGAGGTCAGTGTGAACGCGGATGGTTCCGCCGAGCTGGCCGCCGCCGACACCGCCTCGAGGATTGTCACGCTGCGCTACACCGCTGATGAATGGGAAGCCTTCGGCAAAGGTGTGGCCGATGGCGAATTCCGCCGCCCGTGAGCTGGTTCGCAAGGATGTAGTGGCTCACGAGGCGCATCTCGTTCCCAGTCACCCGGTGATAGTTGCGGTGGCAATGGAATAACCCTTGGAGTCGCGCCACAGTTGGTCCGGATGGGTCATGAACCACTGTTCGATCTCGCTGGTGATGTCGGCGAGGATCTGAACGCGGTGTGGCGAGTCGGGTGCGATGCCGCAGAAGGTGAACAGCGCCTCGGCAAAGGCGATCAGCGGTCCGGGTCGGTCGAAAACCAGCGCGTTGTCGTGGGTTTCGATCGTCGTGTTGCCGAAGATGTCCTGCATCATGTCGGGCAAGGTGTCGCTGGTTACGGTGTGGTTGATCATTCCGTCCGGAGGAGTGAGTCCGTAACTGCTTGCGTGCGCCGCGACGAGTTGGTGTGTGCGATGGCAGGTTCGGGCGTGGTTGACGGTTACAGCGATCGTTCCACCGGGTCGGGTGATCCGCCGGAACTCCGAGAGTGCGACGAGTGGGTCCGCGACGTGGTAGAGCATGTGCCGGGCGGTGCAAACGTCGACCTCGCCGTCCCGTAGCGGTAGATTTCTGGCCTCGCCGTGGAGCGCGGTGACACCGGCTACCGCCGCCGCGGCGGCGACCATGGTGAGTGAGGCATCCACGCCGACGAGACGACCGGTGTGGCCCGTTTCGCGTAGGTGTGCGAGGAAACGTGCGTCGCCGCAGCCGATATCGGCGAGGTCCTCGGTGCCGGTTAGGCCGAGGGCTGCGAGGACTTCGGCGACGGGGTCGTCGGGGTATTCGGAGTGGTGCTGGTGGGTGGCGATGCGGACCTGTAGCGGCGTGAGGTCTGCGTATTCGGTGTCCAGCGAGGGGGTGGTCATCGGTGTCCTGTTGGTTCGGTTACCGGTGGGTGCGGTGGAATGCCCAGGCGTCGGCGACGATGTCGGCGATGTCGGGTTTCTCCGGTTTCCATCCGAGTTCGCTGTGCGCCAAGTCCGAGGATGCGTACAGGGTGGCGGGGTCTCCGGGCCGCCGTGGGGCGTTCTCGACGTCGAATTGTGCTCCGGTGACTTCGCGTACGGCCTGTACGACTTGGAGGTTGGAGAAGCCGATACCGTTGCCGAGATTGTAGATATTGTGTTCGCCCGGCTCAATCGCGTCGAGTGCCAGCAGATGGGCGCGGGCGAGATCGGTGATGTGGATGTAGTCGCGGACGCAGGTGCCGTCGGCGGTGGGGTAGTCGTCGCCGAACAAGGAGAGCTTGTCGCGGTGGCCGAGTGCGGCGTCCAGGGCGAGGGGGATGAGGTGGGTTTCGGGGTCGTGTCGCTCGCCGATCATGATGCCGTCGTCGCAGGCGTGGGCGCCGGCGACGTTGAAGTAGCGCAGCGAGGTCGCGCCGAGGGCGCCTGTGCGGGTGTAGGACGCGATGGCGCGGTCGACGGCGAGTTTGGTGTCGCCGTAGGTGTTGACCGGGTTGGTGGGTGAGGTTTCGGTGAGGGGCAGTTCGGTCGGTTCGCCGTAGACGGCGGCGGTGGAGGAGAACACCAGTTTGCCGACCTCGGCGGCGCGCATGGCGTCGAGGAGGGCTAGCGAGGCACGGGTGTTGTTGTCCCAGTGCCATTCCGGATGTGCCATGGATTCGCCGGCGGCGATGAGGCCGGCGAAGTGCAGGACCGCGTCGAAACCGGCCTCAGCGGTGAGGACATCGGCGATGTCGTGGACGCGTAGCCGCGCGAAGACCACGCCGGAGGGGACCTGGCGATCGTCGTTGCGGGAGAGGTCGTCGACGATGACGACCTGGTGGCCGGCGTCGCGTGCCATGCGAGCGACGGTGGCGCCGACATAGCCCGCACCTCCGGTGACCAGCAGTTTCATACAACCTGCACTTTCATCGCCAATAGATGGTCGTGAATGTCCTGCTTGTGGCGGCGGAAGTAGTCTTCCGGGCTGGGCTGTATGTGGGTGCCGTCCCAGCCGGTGTATTCCGCCCACGCACGGTGCTTCACCGTAGCCAATGCCCGCGGGTCGCCTGTGACGAGCCATGCGTCAGCCATTGCCCGCGCCAACTGATGGGCCGCCTGGTGGTGACGGGCGACGATCCGCCCGCTGCTTGTCGTCGCGTACCGGCTGTAGTTGACCGCATCAGCTCGCCGTTGCCCGAATTCGGTATCGAAACGCGTCAGTGCCTCGGCGAGATAGGTCCAGAATCGGCCCGCGTCCATAGGAGGCTGCGACGGGTCACGGCGCCAGCGCAGTTCCGCGCGCATCCGGTCCGCGATCGGCCGCGGCATACGGTCGAAGTCGTGGTGCGCGTAGGCGCCGTCCAGCATCGCGGTGGCGCGCAGGATCTTCATGCACAGCCGGTTGGTCACGAGATGGTGCTGCGCAGTGTTTTCGCCGTTGAGCCACGGGCCGTGTAGCCCGCACCAGAAATATGCTTGCGTGTAGTAGAGCAGGATCTCGTAGGCGTCGCGGGCATCCAGCTCGACAGGGGTATGGCCTGGGAGACCGGTGTCGGTGAGTGCTATACCGAGGTTCTTGAAGTCGTAGCCGAGCGAGGTTTGGACGCGGCGGTAGCCGGACAGCGGAAGAACCATGAGATCGACAGTCGAAAAGTATTGTTCGGCCATCTCGACCAGCTCCGCTACCGGCATCGATGGCCGCTGTCCGGAGTGGACGTACAGGAAATCGATATCGGAGACCAGCACGTGCTGCTGCTTGTGCCGCACGAACGTCGGCTCGCCGCGGGCGAGGGAACCACCGACGATCAGCCAGTCGGCCGGTGGTACGCGGCGGCCGATCGATAGGAGGCGGTCCGCGATGTCGGTCGCCACATCGTCGAGTTCGGCGGAATCGGGGAGGCGCCGCACAATGCTGTGCTGTATACCGGTGGCCGGCATGATCAGTCCTCGCGGTCGATTACGGGCAAGGGCTGTACTGCCGAGGCTGTGACCGGCTTCTCGTCGTCTTTGTGGACGATGACGAGTGGGCAGTACTTGCCGCAGATCGTGCACGGTGCGCCGTCTTTGAGTCCTTCGCGGATGAACGCCTGGTCTGCCAGGTCCGGGTACAGCGCGAGCTCGGCCTGTTCGGCCCAGGAATTGCGGCGCCGGGACTGCCCCATCGCGCGCTGCCTGGTGGTCTCGGACTCCTTTCCGCGAGCCAACTCCAATGCAGTGATCGCGACCCGTGCGAACCGGATGGCTTCGGCGGTATCAGGTGCGGTCGGCATCGCGTAATGCTCGTTATGGGTGATGGAGGCGAACATGTCCCCGCCCCACTGGCCGGCGGCGAGGATACCGAGGGTATTGACGACTTGGTCGAGCGTGACGGCATTGTCGATCACCATGGGCCCGGCCAGCCAGAGCGGCGCACCGCCCAGGGCCTCCTTGTAGGCGGGGATGAGCTCGGGGATCAGATGGAGTGGGATGTGCCCACCGCTTTCACACAGCACCTGCACGCCGCCGCGCAGTATCTCGGCGCGTAGCTGGGCCAGCAGCCGCAGCTCCATCCACTTCAGTTCATCGTTGGCGGCGTCCGCAGTACAGGCAGACCGGAAGATGTCGCCGAGGTCGAGTACGACCTCGCGGCGTCGGCAGATCTCGATGATGCCGTCGAGGTGCTCGATCAAGGGGTTGTCGCAGTGCTGTATCCGCATGTAGCGGTCGATCAGTCCGCCGCCGCGCGAGGTGGTGGGCACGATTCGGGTCGATTTCTTCATCGCCTCGGATATCGCCGGGGTGATACCCATATGGACAAGCACGTAGTCGACCCCGGTTGCCAATCCTGCCTCGAATCGTTCGAGGAATTCCGCACGGCTCATGCGCCGGCGGGGGTCGGTGAACAGGTCATAGGTCAGGCAAGCCCCGAGTGGAACGCCCATGATCTCTTTGAGGTCGGTGCGTAGAGCGACACCCTCCGGGTTGGTCGTGAGGTCCATGACGGCATCGGGGCGTGCGGCGAGGATGACGCTCATCGTGTCGACGATGGCGTGCCGATCGGTGTCACGCGGCCCCAGCCCGATCAGGCCGCTGATCTTGGGCCTGGTGCCGGTGCCGACAAGGAGGGGTTTGAAGTTCTCCATATGCTTGCTGGCTTCGGACCGGAGAAAGACCATCGTGCCGTTGGCTACCGAGCGGGCGGCTTCGGCCGGGTTGATTCCTTCCTCTCGGCACGTTTCAGCGAACTGGGAATCTGTTTCCGGTGTGAGCATTACGGGCTCACCTCTCACTCGAATGGACCTCCTCGCCTCGGGTGAGGTCGGTGCCGGAAATGGTCAGCAGGTCACGACGCTCGGCCGTCGGCGACGAGGAGTCGCGTACTCGTGACCAGCGTCGTTGGTGAGACCGAAAGTAGACACCGCGGTCCTGTCCTAGTTCTGCTGTAGTTCTGCGTAGCGGTGTTACGCGGCAGCGTCGCCTGACCTGGCGTTGGCCCGCTTCATGGATTGCAGTCGGTCGCCAGGCCCTGGCGTGCGATTCCTGAACAAGGATGAGCGGCCGGTGTCAATGCAGGGGCCAACGAGGCGAATCGGATACGGGAGAGCCTATTCCAGGGAAAGCGCGTAGACAGCTCGATCTCGGCCTGGGCCTTTGAAGTCGTTGGTGACGGAGACCCCATCGATCTCCCTGTCGCCCTCGAGGTTCTCGAACCCTAGTGCGATCCAACTGGAGTGTGCTGCGCGGTTTTCGGGTTCAGACGTCAAGTACAGTCGCGTGCAACCCCATCCCGCAGCTCGCGATCGCACTGCGCCGAGAAGCGTTCGTGCGATGTTGCGGCGGCGGTAGTGCGGATGAACCATTACGTCCTGTACGTACACGTCGGCGGGTTCGTCCTGGCTTCGGAAGGCGATGACTGCGCCGGCGAGTGTGTTCTCCTCGTCGACTGCCACGGGGCAGGTGGTGGAAAACAGCGTCGCATACAGCCAGTAGTCCGACAGGGTGCGCGCGCTGATGTAGGGCTCCCCGAGCTGCATGAGCTGTCGGACTTCGCCGATGTGTTCTGGCTGCAGCGGCGTGATGATCACGAATGCTCCTTGGCGCGGATCTTACGGGCAAGGGTGGCCAGCTGGCCGGCAGTATCGGCCGGTGCTACGGCGTCGGCAATGCTGCGACCGATTATGGCTATGTCCCATTCGTCACTACTCAGTGCGTCGTCGCCGGGGCTGAAGCCGCCGGAGACCGCGACGGGCAGTTGGCTGTATCTGCGGACCGCGGCGGCGGTGGCCAGGGGGTGATTGCTGCCGACACCGAGGTCGATATTGGTGGTGACTACGAAACCGTCGATGCCGGTGCGTTCCATATCGCGCAGCCAGGCGGGCGTGGCGTGCTCGGGTGTGGCATCGAGGGTGAGTGCAACACCGAGGCGCCGGGCTGCTGCGACCGCGGTAGAAACACTGGCCATCGATGCAGGACCGATCAAGAGGATGACATCAGCGCCGGCTTCAGCGGCGAGTTCGACCTGGTCCCGGCCCCAGTCTGCGGACATCATCTCAGCTACGACGGCGGTGTCCGGCGCGCACTGCTTGATCGCTTCGATTGCCGCGATGCCCTCCCGTTTGATCAGCGGGTCACCGACCTCGATAAAATCTACGTCGGCCTCGACGGCCACGTAGGCTATCTCGGTTGCCCGGTCGAGCGAATGAACATCGAGGGCCACCTGGAGCGAGCGCCTGCCGCGGCGCCGTCGATACCACTCCTGGATGCTGGGTGTTCCGGACTCATGTCGCCGTCGGACCGCTTCGGCTTCGCGCGCCACGAGCCAATGAGAGGACTCCTGACCACAGCGGACCAGGGCTTGCTCACGTTCGGGTGGCAATGTGATCCAGCCGGACCGAACTTCTTTGAGAAGCCCGATCAGACCGGTGTTTTCCCGGACTTGTAGATCCCGAGTGGTTGTGCCGCTGAGCATATGTATTCGGGTGATGAGCTTCGCTACGTGCACGGGGGGTCTGAGCCAGCTCTTATCAGTGGAGATGATGGCGAGGACTTGGTCCGTGAACGCTGGATCAGGCACCGGGTTCTGTCGCGCCGCGGTGATCGACTGGAGTGCTTGCTCGCGCACATGCCAGTTGTTGTCGGTGAGCATTAACCGAAGGACACGCTGGCAAGCGGCGGTGTCGAGGGCGCTGATCGCCCTGGCGAGGCCTGCTCGCACTTTGTAGTCGTAATCACCTGCGAGTTGCTCGATGAGGGAGTTCACCTGTGGAGGGCTGAGCGTGCCGCGTCCTGGCAATGATTCGGCGAGGGCCGCGCGTACACGCCAGTCGAGATTACGAACGAGTTGCTGCAGTAGATCGAATGGGTCGTGGCCCGCATTCGTGAACAGGTCGAAGTAGCGGGCGAGGAAGGCCGCTTCAGCAGGGCTGTCGAGGTCGATGCAGCTGACGATTCGAGTGCTGATCTCTACATTAAGGGCATCCTCGACATGTTTGGCGATGGAAGGCCAGAGCTGCGAGCCGTGAGTGCGTAGTTGTTCGACCACCCAGGGCGCGTGCTGATCGCCGAGGATTTCCGGGAGGTTCGGTGTGGCCAGCACCGCTTTGGTCAGTGCCTGCGACTGTGTACAGCGGTGGGCGGAGGAACGAATAGCATCTTCTGCCAGTACGCCGTTGGTTGCCATGGTTTCGAGCAACATCGGGAGCGCTACGTCCATCGTGATCGATGGCGCCAAGGCGATCACCTCGATGAGGTGGTGCGCGCGGGAATCGAGTGCACACACCACAAAATCGAACACATTGCGCGCCGCGGCGGACTGCGATGCGCGAACGGCCAGTTCGTTGAATGCGATGACGGTCGCGGCAGACCTCCCGGTCTCTGCTAACCGGTCCGAAATCCAGGTAGCAAGGAAGTAAGCACGGAAGATGTCGTGGGCGAAACGCGCACCTCCGTCGGAGGCCCGCTCCACGAAAAGAGGAGTCGGCTGCGGGGGCTCGGCGCGGTAATTGGTCTTCTGTGAAGGGGTGGTCAGAGACGGCGGAATCGCGTTCGGATCCAGTGCACGGGCTACCTGTATGAGGCTCTCGATGGTTGGCTCGATGGGTTGGGCGTTGCGGCCGAGAATAGTCCGCACGCAATGGTCGACAAGGCGAAACCCATTCGCCGGACCATTGCGAATTCCCTCCTGGAGGGGTTCTCCGGCGCTGTGAAGCAACTGCGAATACAGCGGGATAGATGCCAGGGATTGCAGCGGCCCCGGTAGGCGCGAGAACGGTATTTGGCTGTTGCGGCGCGTGCCGTCCCACCATTCGCGTGTCTCGGTCATCGTCCAGGGTGCAAGTGTGTACGAAGCCGTTGGTGACGCACTGATCTGTCTGAATGTAGAGGCCGCCAGGATCGGAAAAGGGGAGAGGTCGAGCTCGGGCGGTGTCCGGACGACGAGGACAAACCGAAGGTGATGGGAGTCTGTTTGGCGCAATATGCCATCGACTTGCCGACCGACGAAGGAAAGATGCTCCTCCGACGAAATGCCATCGATAACAACAACGCACGGAGATGCGAGCGCGCCTACGACACGCTCCAGAGTGAGTAACGCATCATCACCGCTCGATAACGAGGAATACCGCAGAACTTCGGTAGCCAGATCCGTAGTGGGCAGAACCCACGTCTGGCAAAGGTGAAGTTGGAAATCCACCGTTTCCCGGCATTCGCGGACCAAGTGTTGAGAGAGGCAGGTCTTTCCGCTACCCACACCGCCCGCGATGACGAATACCCTTGCCGTTGAGGCGAGGAACTGGCGAAACCTCCCGACTGCTGCATCATCGACCCGATACGGTACCTCCATGAGGACCGGCGTCGCTGTATCGAGGAGAGCCGCCGTTCGCCGCCTGGACCGGAGTCCGAAGTCAGGCCCGCTGGTCGCTGACTGATTCGGAATCGGTCCTGTTCCAAGGGGAGTGTCTTCCGCTTCGTGCTGAAGGATGAACTCGAACCTGGCTACTACGTCCGGGCCAGATCGGGCGAGTTCAGTATCGAGAATCTGCTGAGTCTCATACCGTAGCTTGGCTTCGATTCCGCGCCGTTCCCAGTTGGAGACCGCTGCATCGTTCACACCCAGGTGAGCAGCGAACTCGCGAACGCTCATCCTTGTGGCCTCACGCAAGGCGCGGGCTTCGTATCCCGTCCAGCGGGCCACCACTGACGCCATAGGCCCCGTTCATCCCCCTTATCGGTCGCCATCGAGACTGTCCGTCGAAACTCGGTCGAACACGAGAGTAGGACAAGTCTAGGGCAGCGGCTCATGTTCGCGAATCCTGTGCTCTGCCAGCCTGAATCTGCCTCAGCCGAACGTCGAACACCACAGCATTCCAGCCCTCCCGACGACGGCGGCGCCACGTGTACCGCAGGGGGACACGTGCATTCGATTTCTATGTATCCCTTGGAGTGTTTGTGAAGAGGTCTCTTGCCCGTCCAGCACAGACCCCATCCGGAGAATCGGGGACTGCGCAGGGCTCGCCGATGGCGCCGGACGGCCGGGCGGTGCCGCTATGGGGTGCGGCGTTCGCTGCCGATCCGGACCGCTTCTACCAGCAGACGCGGAAGCAGTTCGGACCGTTGGTCCCGGTCACGCTGGCCGATGATGTGCCGGTCACGTTGGTGACGGGCTACGGCAAGGCATTGGAGGTCCTGCGCGATGAGTTCTACTCCGCCGACCCGCGGGTCTGGCAGAAAGGTGTGCCAGGTGAATGTCCGGTGCGTCCGGGCTTGGAGTGGCGGCCGACCGCGGCACGCAGCTCTGGCGCCGATCATGACCGGTACCGGCGCGTGGTCGTCGATGTTCTGAGCGGGGTGAACCTGCACATGGTGCAGGCCCAGGTGGAACGCGTCGCGGTCGGCCTGATCAACCTGTTTTGTGACCGCGGGCAGGCTGATCTGCGCTCCGAATACGGTGTGCCGCTGGTGTACACGGCGCTGGGCCAGATCGCCGGGGTGCCCGAGGACGCGAATGCGCAGCTGTATCAGGCAGTGACCGAGCACCTGACCGCAGATGATGCCCAGGTCGCAGTGCAGGGATACGACCTGGCCACGGCGGTGCTGGCCGAGGTGGTGCGTCAGAAGAAGGCCGCACCGGCCGAGGACATAGCGACATGGCTTATGCAGCATCCGGCCGGCTTGACCGACGACGAGGTCGTACACCAGTTGGCGGAGTTCTACCTCTCCGGGGCTGAGCCGACCGTGTCGTTGCTGGTGAATACGTTGCGGCTGTTCCTCACCGACGACCGCTTTACCGGTGATGTCCTCGGCGGGGCGCTCGGGGCCCGCGAAGCGGTCGAGGAGACGTTGTTCCTCGACCCGCCGGTGGCGAACGGATGCGTGCGGTATCCGACCGCGCCACGGCTGGACGGAGTGTGGCTGCCTGCGCATCAACCGGTGGTCATCGGCATTCGAGCGGCCAACGCGGATCCGGCCATTCAGGCCGCCGAACGCCACGGTAACCGCGCGCATCTGGCGTGGGGCGCGGGCGCACATCAATGCCCGTCCAGTGTTCTCGCGCTGCTCATCGCCACTACCGGACTCGAACAGCTGCTTGATGCGCTGCCGGTGATGAAGCTGGCGATTCCCGCCGAGCAGCTCAGTTGGTTTCCGACCCCGTTCCTGCGTGCGCTTTCCGCGCTTCCCGCGACGTTCCTCCCCGCGCCGCCGCTGCACCTTTCGTAAGGACCATCCCGTGCAATCCCATTCGCTGCACACCAGTGCACCGCAAATCACCGCCTCTCAGTCGTATCCCTCGATCGAGAGTTTCGGGCCCCGCTACCGCATGTACGACCAGGCGTTCGCCCAAGACCCTCACGCGGTCTACCAGCGGATGCGTGCCGGTGCCAGACCGATGGTGCCGGTGCTGCTGGCCGAGGACGTGCCGGCAACTCTGGTCATCGGCTACGACACGGCGAAACGGGTCCTCAACGACGATGACCGGTTCCCGGCCGACCCGCGGACGTGGCAGAAGACGCTGCCGACCCGGCATCGGTTGCGGCCGATGATGGAATGGCGCCCCAACACGCTCCGCGCGGCCGGCGACGAGCACGGCCGATACCGGAAAGCGCTGAATCGCGGATTGACGGTGGTCGACCTGCACTACGTGCGCGCGGCCGCCGAACGCACAGCGATCTCGCTGATCAACAGCTTCTGCCGGGACGCGAGCGCGGACCTGGTCAGTCAGTACTTCTCGCCTCTCTTCACGTCCGTCCTGACCAGCGACATCATGGGCTGCCCGCCCGAGTTGCTCGGCGATGTCCTGACCGCGACCGCGGCGATGTTCGACACCGACGCCACCGTCGATGTCGAGGCGATGCTGGGCAGTGCGCTCGGCGCGCTCATGGCCTCGAAAAACGGGTGCCCGGCGCACACCGATGTCACGGCCAATCTCGTGCACACCGCCACCGACCTGGCGCACGAGGAGAAACTGCACCAGCTGGTGACGCTGCTGACCGCAGGTATCGAGGTGCCGCGTAACCACGCCGCCAACACGACCCTGCTGATGCTCACCAACGACCGCTACCGCCACAACGAGGCAGGCTTCGCCCCACCGGTCGAGGACGCGATGGTCGAAAACCTGACCACCGACCCGCCGATGGCGAACTACGCCCCCCGCTATCCCCGGGCCCGCACCCTGCTCGACGGTATATGGCTGCCCGCGCACCAGCCCGTGCTGATCAGCATGGCCGCCTGCAACAACGATCCCACAATTCGCCGGACCAACGACAGCGACTGGGATTACGGCGGCGGCAACGGCTGGCACTTGGGCCACGGAGCCGGTCGGCACCGCTGCCCGGAGATGACCCGCCGATCCTCGGACCTGATAGTCGGCGCGGCCATCGGCCAACTCTTCGACGCGTTGCCCGATATGCAGCTGGCCATCCCGCGCGAGCAACTCACCTGGCGCCCGGGGCCCTTCCACCGTTCACTCACCGCGCTGCCGGTCGCGTTCCCACCAGCAGAGCCTTTGCTCATCCCGTAGCCGCACGTCCGCCTGTACCTCGGCACCAGTTCGAATGATCCGCTCGATTGAGCACTACCGAAATGAGTTGTGCACCATGACAACAACACTCGACCAGATCAGCCCCATCGGATACCAGGGCGACGACCCCACCGTGGCCGCTCTGCGCGACTCGATCTACGGCCCGTACCTGGCGACCTACCGTAAAGCGCGCGAGCTGATCATGCGGCTCGGCGACGTCCCCCAGGATCACCTGCCCTACGCGCTGGAAGCCGGAATCGCCCCGGACCTGCTGCGCAGCGTGCTGTCCGAGGTCGGTGTCCCTGCACGCGAGATCACTGCCGATACCCACCTGCGGGGTGCGCTGGGCGACTGGGCCGCGGTCGCCGCCCCGCACTTGCTGACGGTGTGGACCGGGCATTTCGACCTCGCGATCGGCGCGATCGCGACCCACGGCACCGGCGCCCCCTACCAGCAGCAGTGCCTCGCCGACCTCGACACCGGCGCAGCCGTCGGTGTCCTGGCCCTGACCGAGCTCGGCGGCACCAACGGTGCCGACCAGCAGATGCAGGCGGTCTGGGATCGCGACGCGGACGGATTCTGGCTGTCCAGCCCCACGATCGGGTCGGTGAAAGGCCCGCCGAATATCGCCGACAACACTGTCCCGAAGATCGTGGTGTTCAGTGCGCGCCTGATTTTCGAGGGCCGCGACGAGGGCGTGTTCCTGTTCCTGTCCCGCCTGCGCACGGTCGAAGAAGGGTTGGCCGACGGTGTCGAGGTGGGCGAGATGTCCAGCAAACTCGGCGCCGCGATGGACCATGGCTGGGCCCTGGCCGACCGGCTGTTCGTCCCTCGCGAGGGGTTCCTCGGCGGGGAGTGGGCCACGATCACCGACGACGGCGAGTTCCGCTGCGATGAAGCCGATGCGCGGTGGCGCTGCCATCGCTCCATCAGCCCACTCGTCGGTGGCCGTCTCGATCTGGCCACCGCCAATATCGCCGCCGCCCGCGCGGGAGTCGCCGGACTGGTCAACTACAGCAAGCAGCGGCCTCACGGTCACAGTGACGTCCTGCAACGCGACCTCGTCACCTCCGCCGCACACGCCTACGCGGGCAGCGTGCTGGGCCGGCTGGTCCGCGACCTGTCCACGGACCCCGGCCAGCAGGAGCGATTGCCGCTGTGGATGACGGTGGTCAAACCGGTCCTGACCACGATCGCGGAGAAAGCGCTGCGCACGTGTAGCGCGCGTGGGGGTGCCCAGGGGCAGCTACGCTGCAACTACTACCCCGACTGGAACGCCAACGCTCGCGGCTCCACAACCGCCGAAGGCGACAACCAAGTCCTGGAGAAATCCGCCGGACGCACCCACCAAGCCCTGTCGACGCTGATCCTGCCCGGAACCCCGACCGTGCGACCGTGGTGGCTCGACATGATCATCACCCGCGAGACGATCCTGGCCACCGACCTCTACACCGCCACAGGAATCGATCAGGCCGGCGAAAACTACGAACCCGACGGCACCGCGCTGGGCATTGACTCGATCAGGGCCGACCTCGCCCGCACCACCGGTGCCA
The DNA here is from genome assembly GCF_000308675.1 of Nocardia paucivorans NBRC 100373. Taxonomy (GTDB): domain Bacteria; phylum Actinomycetota; class Actinomycetes; order Mycobacteriales; family Mycobacteriaceae; genus Nocardia; species Nocardia paucivorans. Next base: position 16,416 of record NZ_BAGE01000025.1, read on the forward strand.
GGCTCATGGCAACTGCTGCCCTGATCGTCGCGGAGGAGGCTACCGACCCGACCGCCGCGACCGTGGCCCGAGCATGTGCGGCGGTGGTCGCGCTCACCTACCTCGACCGGCACAGCGGTTGGTACAACGCCCACCGCCAGCAGGCCCCGGACCTGGCAGAGGAGATCCACGACGAACTGCGACACAACCGCGTCATTGTCACCGCCAACCAGATCCTCCTTGCCGCCGCCTTCGATATCCCCGAACTTCCGGACGCCCCGATGTTCGCCCCCGACTACCTACAGGCATGGAGTGACCGCGCCGGCTGGGACAAGGCAAAGCTCGCGAACCGATGAACACGGTGCCGTACCGTGTGCGTGCCGGAATCGCCGATCGTGATCGGTGGCGGTCCTGGCATGCAGATTGCGCGGAGGGGGAGCCGTCATTCGCCTGCTACGAGGAGGCGGATTTCGTCCGTCGGCTGCACGGCGGCCACGGTGCGGCATGCGTGCGATTCGCTGCCGCGGTTGCATGGCTCGATGGCCAGGCCGACGACGACTACGCATAGCCCCGGTTGCGGAGATGATCCTGCGCATTTTGGCCAACCCGGGCGATCGGACCGGCGGACACCACGATTCCCAGCCCCTGGTCGTCGTTCCGCAGTCGTTGGAGAACACCTCGAAGCTGGTTGCCTCGCCATTGTCGGTTACGACTGTCACCGACGGTGCAATCGTGAGACACCCTGGGCGACAACTGTTGTCGATTTGCCTCGGTGCTGATGCACTGTGTGTTTTCCTGGTTGTATGGGAGGAAGTGGCCGGGTAGACGGTGCCGATTCCCCAGGTATGAGGCCGCCGCGGCCTGGGGAGGAGACGGCGGCTGTCATGGTCACCGTCAAGACCTATCCCAATCCGAGCGACAGCTACGGCGAGACGGTATGTGTCGCCGGCGTTCGACTCGATCGAGGCCGTCCGGAGTGGATCCGCCTGTACCCGGTGAAGTTCCGCAACGCGGACTTCGACAGTCAGTTCAGGAAGTACGAGATCATTCGAGTGAATGGTACGTATCACCAGGTGAAAGACAACCGGCCGGAGTCTTTCCGGCCGCGTCAGGACGAGTTGGTGCGCGTTGAGCTGCTGGACACGAGCAGGAATTGGCAGCGGCGGCGTATGAACCTCGGCAGCCTTGTCGGCGGGACCACGATGTGTGAACTCCTCGACCGGAATCCGGTGGGCGGTATGGGTATCCCATCACCGTCGCTGGGGCTGATCAAACCTGTCGATATCGAGACTGCGGTCGTCGATGGCGACTCGTGGACCCCGGCCGAGCAGGCGAAGATCGACAGAGCCTCGGCGCCGGACTTGTTCGGCAGCTCGCTCGAGCCTCTTCAGCCCGCGCCGTTCGCGGTCCGGTACAAATACCGCTGCGAAAGCCCGAAGTGCCCCGGACACAAGCAAAAGGTTCTCGACTGGGAGGCCGGGCAGAGCGGCAGAAAATGGTTGCGCGACTACGGGGATACCGGCGCCAGGGAAGCCATGCTGAAGAAATGGCGCGACGAGATGCTGTCGGCGGACAACGATGTGCACTTCTACGTCGGTAACCAGAATCGTCGTCGCCGCGCCTTCTCCGTCCTCGGTGTCTGGCGTCCGAAGATCGAGAACACCTTGTTCTGACTAGATGTGGACTACGGCCGCGTTCGGTCGAGCCTCGAGAAGTCGGTGCACGACGATGTTCCGGTGACACTCGGCGTGGTTGTGCTCGAAGCAGAGCAGCGCCACCGCGCCGTCGTCGAGAAGTTCACAGACGTGGGCCAGCGCGTCATGCGCCGCAGCGCTGTCGAGGACCTTCCTATACCGGGTGCGGGAGGCCGGATCACCTGCGCGGAAGCCGGCACGATTGTCTTTCGGATTGCCGAGCGCTCGGTGATGGACATAGCCGATGCCCGCTGCGGCGAGGGCCTCCGACAGCTTGGTCTTCGACAATCCGGGTTTACGGCTGAGCGGGGTGAGGCGCACGTCGACGAGGACACGGACGTCCTCGTCGAGCAGTTGAGCAACGAGATCATCGACGGTTTTCCCCTCGTAACCGATGCTCACCAGGGTTCCCTCGGGGGTGTCGTGCACAGCGTTGCTGTCAGCGGCTTCCATGGCTCCCTATCGTGCAACACCGGCGTCGGCGGGATTGCAATAACCCCCGGTGACGCGATGCAACCGTGACGACAGTCCAGAAGGACGGGCAACGCGCGGCGGTGCATGTCCTGGACGTCCTGAGCTTTCGCCGAGCCGCTCACGATGCTTCGTCGCCCGATATGGCGAGCAAGTGCTCGCCATATCGGGCAACGGAGCGATTTTCTCGATCAGGTGTGCTTGGTCAGGCCCTGCAGGGCAGTATGTACATCGGCCACCTCGTCGAGGAGGGAATTGAGCCGGTCGAGCAAATTCGCCCGTCGTTGGTGAGCGCTGACCGTCTCCGCTTCCGGTAGTTCGGTAACCTCGCGTGGCTGGACACGTGTAGGCGTCGCTGAGGTGTCGTGGCCGAAGATCTCACTGCACAGCCGGCGGACATGGTCCTCGTCGCTGCGGGCGAACCGCCACACGTCTGAGTCCGGCGTGAGCGTTCCACCGAGTTCGTCGGCCGCATCATGGAAGCGTGGGTTGTAGGGTGCTTCGACTTCCACCTCGGCTCCGACCGAGATGATTACACTTTGCATGGCGGAGGTCCTCTCTCCGTGTCTGCCCCGGCCCGGTGTTAGCCCACCGGCCGGGGCGCATTAGATCTGCCGGGCCCGACGCTATATGTCGTCGGCCGAGGCGCTCAATACATTCTGGTGAAAACTGCTGTACATCAGCGCTTTTCGTTCTTTCCGCCGGAAAGTGGCGGATCCGGCTCGGTCAGGGCAGGCTCCTGCGATTCGATGTCGCTCTATTCGGCTGCGAGCTCTCTTCTGCATGTATCAGGGGGTGTGGTTCGTTCGTCAAGACGGACAAGGCGGCAGCGACTTCATGAAGGTTGGCCTTGACATAGGTGGCGGTAGTGCCTGCCTTTTTGCTGGAGTGTCCGGCGTATTCCTTGGCGATCGCGTAGCTGAACGTGCGTTCGACCCAGGTGAGGGTGGTGTGGCGGAGCCAGTGGGTGCTGACTCCCTGGGTGAGGACCCAGGGCAGGTGTTCGCCGATGCGGTTCCAGAGGTGGTCGTAGCGGCGGTGCGTGATCGGTTTGCCGTTGCGGTAACGCAGTAGTTGCTCCGATTGCGGGCTGTGGCGGTTCTGGGCGTGGGCGGTGAGATGGGCCATCAGGGTGGGGGAGACCGGTTGCCAGCGGTCGGTTCCGTCCTTCTCGCGGAGGTAGATCAGGCATTGGGTGGTGTCGAGGTCGTGGGGGCGCAGTCCCAGCGCGCCGCTGCGGCGGCAGGCGGTTTCGATATGCAGCCGCAGCAGCAACGAGTCGAGTTCTTGGTCGTTGCCGGTCGTGGCGGCGATACGGCAGATATCGGCGAGTTGGTGGGTAGGGATTGCGTAGCGGTGTGATTTGCGGCGGGTGGGGCGAGTGAGGGTGCGTGCGGGGTTGTCGGCGGGACGGATCCAGCCTTTCTCCTCGGCGTGGCGGTAGACGCAGCGGACGGTGGAGATGAAGTGTTCGACCGCGCTGGCGCCGCCGCGGGAGGCCCGGTTGACCCGTACGGTCGTGCGGACAGATTCGGCCAGCTGGTCGAAGTCGGGTTTGGTCACTTGGTCGAGTCGGCGATCACCCCAGCACTGTTCGAGTCTGTCGAGGTGTGTGCCGTAGGTGCGGCGGGTGCCGGGGCGCAGGGTTGCGCGCACCGCAGGGACGATCTCGGCGAAGGTAGGTGCCGCAACGGTAGGCGTGAGCAGATCCGCGGGGGAGAGACCCATCTGGGTGAGCAACAGCCTGGCCGCAGCGAGGGTGTCGGCCGGGGGAGTTGTGGACTGGTGGGTTGATGTCATCGGGTCACCTGCCCAGGAGTTCGATGCGGGCACCGAGCAGGTTCTCCAACGTCGCGGGAGGATGCACGAGAAGGCGTCCGCTGCTGCGGCGGCCGATCAGCAGTACCCGGTCGCCGACGAACAAGTGGACACGGCGTCGCTGGCGGAACGGAACCCGGAAGAAGCCGCCAGGGGTGACGTGGACCGGCCCGTCCAGGAGCTGCCCGACGAGCAGTGCATCGTCGGTGACGTCTATATGCAGGCGTGTGCCCGGGGCCCAGCCGAGAGCAGCGAAGAGGTGATGGTCGAGGATCCGGCCTGCTTCGCCCACCGTGCAGATGCCGTAGACGACATCGCCGTCGGCTACACGATGCGCTGGGGCGACGGGTGCGGAACCGTGGACCAGTTGGTCCAGCGGTGCCTGTGGGGGGATGAGTGCCGGGATCATCGAACCTCCTGGCGGTGGCTGCCGAATCGCGGCGCCGAGGAGCTGATGGCGGGTATGGTTGGCGAATCTGCCAGAAATTTCCGCAGGTCAGTAGGCATATTGCCTGGTCCCTTCGTGTGTTCGAGTGCGCTCGAACACACGGCACGCAAACCCAGCAAATTTGCTGGGTATTTGTGCGCGAGGGGGGACTTGAACCCCCACGTCCGTGGACACCAGAACCTAAATCTGGCGCGTCTGCCAATTTCGCCACTCGCGCTGATGGTACGACCGTCCAAACTTTACCGGGCCCGGGCTCGTTCGCGAAGCAGTGGGTGGGTGTGGCGTACTCGTCGGTAACTCCACCTGGGATTATAACGATTATATAACGGCCAATATGAGGGAGTCTCATGTTTCCTCGGGTGAAGCATGCGTCGGACCTGCGGCTTCAAACATGAGGAAGGTTCATGTTTCCATGATTTCTGGTACGAAAGTGCCAGAAAACTGGTTGGTAGGGCCGGGGCGTGGGGAGAAACCTGAGGATTTCCTCATGATTTTGTGTGATCCTTGCCAGGAGAGGCCGATCGGGCGTGCGACGCCCGCGCGCCGGAGGAGCCGGGGATGTCTCCGAGGACATGTCGCCACTAGTAGGAAGTCGAAGCGTCTTGACGATCAACGAGAACACGGCGGCCAAGGCCGGATACCGCGTGAACGTGGCAGGCACCGCCGGCAGGACCGTTGCCGAGGAAGTCCGCTCACCGCTGCTGGACCGACTGCGCGACGGGACCCCGTACGCGCTGGCGTTCGGCGGCCAGGGCGCTCGATGGCTCGGTGAGCTGGAGGAGATCGGCCGGGATGCGGCGCTGGAACCCGAACTCACCGCGCTGGTGAACGAGTCGGCCGCGCTACTGGAACCGGTCGCCGGGCAGCTGCTGGTGGTGCGCCCCATGGGCTTCGACCCCATGGGCTGGATGCTCGAGGACGAACTGGCCGACGAGGAATCCTCGCAGAATTCTGCCCTGCCGTCGGAGCAGGTGCTGCGCTCCGCGGCGGTTTCCATGCCGGGCGTGCTGCTGACCCAGTTGGCCGCGCTGCGGGCGCTGCGCCTGCAGGGGCTGGAGCCCACCGAGTTCCCGCCGGTCGCGGTGATCGGGCACTCGCAGGGACAGTTGGCCGTCGCGGCCCTGGAACGGGACGAACGTTCCGACGCCGAAATGCTCGCCATCGCCCAGTTGATCGGCGCCGCGGCCGGACTGGTGGCCCGGCGGCGCGGGCTCATGCCGGTGGGCGACCAGTCGCCGATGGTGGCCGTGTCGAACGTCGACCCCGAGGAACTGCGCGCGGTACTCGCCGAGGTGGCCGAGGGAGTGGATCCGGCCGCGGCGGCGGTGCTGTCCATCCGCAACGGTCGGCGGCGCGCCGTGCTCTCCGGCACCCCCGCGCAACTGCGGCGGGTGCGGCAGCGCTGCGAACGGATCCACGCCGAGCAGAGCCGCGAACGCGAGGCCAAGATGCGGGGCGGGTCGGTGTTCGCGCCGGTCTTCGAGGACCTCATCGTCGATGTGGCATTCCACCACCCGGCGCTGGCCGAGACCGTCGACCTGGTGTCCGGTTGGGCGGGGCAGTGCGGCCTGGACGTCGAACTCGCCGCGTCGTTGACACAGCGGATCCTGGTCGACCCCATCGACTGGGTGGCGACCGTGGACGAGGTCGTCGCGGCCGGCGCGCAGTGGATTCTCGACCTCGGCCCCGGTGATCTGCTCACCCGGGTCAGCGGCGGGACGCTGAAGGGCACCGGGGTCGGTATCGTCGCGGCGGCGACCCGCGAGGGCCAGCGCGGCCTGCTCACCCCGGGCGCGGCACCGAAACCCGGTCGGCGCTGGTCGGACTACGCGCCGAAACCGGTGCGGCTGCCCAACGGGCGGATCGTGGTGGAAACCGCGTTCACCCGACTCACCGGACGCTCCCCGATTCTGCTGGCGGGTATGACCCCCACCACCGTGGACGCGAAGATCGTCGCGGCGGCGGCGAACGCGGGCCACTGGGCGGAACTGGCCGGTGGCGGTCAGGTGACCGAACAGATCTTCGCCGACCGGGTGGCGGAACTGAAGAAACTGCTGCACCCCGGGCGGCAGGTGCAGTTCAACTCGCTGTTTTTGGACCCGTATCTGTGGAAGCTGCAGCTCGGCGGGAAACGCCTGGTGCAGCGGTCCCGCGCGGCGGGCGCCCCCTTCGACGGCGTGGTGGTCACCGCCGGTATTCCGGAGCTCGAGGAAGCCGTCGCACTGATCGAGGAACTGACCGAGGTCGGTATCACCCACGTCGCGTTCAAACCGGGCACCGTCGCCCAGATCCGGGCGGTGCTGCGGATCGCCGACGCCGTCCCGCACTACCCGGTGATCATGCACATCGAGGGCGGTAAGGCCGGTGGGCACCACTCCTGGGAGGACCTCGACGATCTGCTGCTGGCCACCTACGCCGAACTGCGTTCCCGCGACAATGTGGTGGTCTGCGTCGGCGGTGGTATCGGCACCCCCGAACGGGCGACCGAATACCTGACCGGCGCGTGGTCGACCGCGCACGGCTACCCCGCCATGCCGCTGGACGGTGTGCTGGTCGGCACCGCCGCCATGGCGACCCTCGAGGCCACCACCGCGCCCGAGGTGAAGCAGCTGCTGGTGGACACCCCCGGCACCCCCGACTGGGTCGGCGCCGGCACCGCTCGCGGTGGTATGGCTTCCGGCCGCAGCCAGCTGGGCGCCGATATCCACGAGATCGACAACGCCGCCTCCCGCACCGGCCGGCTGCTCGACGAGGTCGCCGGTGACGCCGATGCGGTCGCCGAGCGCCGCGACGAGATCATCGCCGCGCTGAACGCCACCGCCAAACCGTATTTCGGCGATGTGGCCACCATGACCTACCTCGAATGGCTCGAGCGCTATGTCGAACTGACCGTGGGCACCGAACGTCGCCAGGACTTCGACTGCGGCAGCGACCTCGGCGACGCCATCACCGAGGCCACCCGGTCGGTGTGGCTGGACGTCACCTGGCGGGACCGATTCGTCGAGATGCTGCAGCGTGCCGAGTCCCGGCTCGCGCCCACCGACCACGGGCGGATCGAGACCCTGTTCGCCGACGACGACCTGGAGAACCCGTCGGCCGCCATCGCCGCCCTGCGTGAACGCTACCCGGCCGCGGCCACCACACTGCTGCACCCGGCGGATGTGCCGTTCTTCGTCTCGCTGTGCAGGACCCCGGGCAAACCGGTGAACTTCGTGCCCGTCATCGACGCCGATGTGCGGCGCTGGTGGCGTTCGGATTCGCTGTGGCAGGCCCACGATCCGCGCTACTCCGCCGACCAGGTGTGCATCATTCCCGGCACCGTGTCGGTCGCCGGTATCACCAAGGTGAACGAACCGGTCGGGGAGCTGCTGGACCGGTTCGAGCAGGACGCCGCCTACTCGATGATGCGGGCCGGTGTGGTGCCGGCCGCCGTGGACGCCCGCCGGGTGGCCGGTGTGACCGCCGGCCCGATCGACGTGGTGCTGGCCGCGCCGGACATCACCTGGTCCGGACGCGCCACCGTCAACCCGGTGCACCGGCTGGGTGATCTGCACGAGTGGACCGTCGACGAGAAGGGCGCGGTGCACCCGCCGACCGGCGCCACCCTCACCGAGACCACCGGTCCGGAGGCCGAACACGCCTACGTCGAGCTGGTCGTTCCGCTGTTCGCGGGCCGCGAGGTGCGGATCCGGATCACCGTGCCGGTGACCACCTACAACGGCGGCGCCCCCCTGGTCACCGAGGAGGACGCCGATACCGCCATGTCGGCGTTGCTGGCCGTCGCGGCCGGGCAGACCCTGCCGGAGGTCAAGGGCAGGGTCGCCCACGTCAACCTGGCCTGGACGCCGGACCTCATCGCCGACCACGCCGGGGTCACCGGTTCGGGGCTGCCGGCGGAGTTGAGCACTCTGGGTCGGGCGGTGCCCGACGTGCTGGTCGGCGCGTGCTGGCCGGCCGTGTTCGCGGTGCTCGGCGCGGCCCGGACCGAGACCGGCGCCAGTGTGATCGAGGGCATGCTCGACCTGGTCCACCTGGACCACCAGATCGAACTGCTGCGGAAACTGCCGGACACCACCAGCATTCTGGTGGTGCGGGCCGAGGCCGGTTCGGTGGTCGACACCGATCTCGGCCGGGTGATCGAGGTCGGGGTCACGGTCGGCGAAATGCGTGATCAGGGCCTGGACGTGGTGCCGTTGGCCCGACTCGTCGAGCGGTTCGCCATCCGCGGCCGCACCGGCGCCGCAGAACTCGCCGACCCGCCGCGCGCCGCCGGCACCGTCGGCGAAAACGCCACCGAGACACCGCGTCGGCGCCGCCGCGACACCACCATCGTCGCGCCGCGCACCATGACCGCCTTCGCCACCGTCTCCGGTGACCACAACCCCATCCACACCAGCGATTCCGCCGCCAAACTGGCGGGTCTGGGCAGCCCGATCGTGCACGGTATGTGGCTGTCGGCCGCCGCCCAGCACACGGTGTCGGCGGTGGACACCACCAGCTCGGTGCCGCCGCGCACCCTCACCGCCTGGACCACCCGCTTCCTGGGCATGGTCCGTCCCGGCGCGGAGATCGATGTCCGGGTGGAGCGGATCGCGGTCGACGCGGGCAGCGAGATCGTCGAGGTGTCCTGCCGGATCGACGGTGAGCTGGTGATGACCGCCACCGGTCGCACCGCAGCCCCGAAGACCGTCTACGCCTTCCCCGGCCAGGGCATTCAGCGCAAGGGCATGGGCCTGGACGCGCGGACCCGATCGAAGGCCGCCAAGGAGATCTGGGACCGCGCCGACAAGCACACTCGCGAGGCGCTGGGCTTCTCCATCCTGGCCGTGGTGCGCGACAACCCGACCTACCTCAAAGCGCGCGGGGTGGAGCACCGGCATCCGGAGGGCGTGCTGCACCTGACCCAGTTCACCCAGGTCGCCATGGCGACCCTCGGTGTCGCGCAGATCGCCGAACTGCGCGAGGCCGGCGCGTTCGTGGAGGACGCGCTGCTGGCCGGGCACTCGGTGGGTGAGTACAACGCGCTCGCCGCCGTCGCCGGGGTACTGCCGTTGGAGGCGGTGCTCGAGGTGGTGTTCCAGCGCGGTTCGGCCATGCACCAGCTGGTGCCGCGGGACGAGCAGGGCCGCAGCAACTACCGGATGGCGGCCATCCGGCCGTCGCAGATCGGGCTGCCCGACGACGAGGTGGTCGACTTCGTCTCCGGTGTGGGCGAGAGCGTCGGGGAATTCCTCGAGGTCGTCAACCTGAACCTGCGCGGTTCGCAGTACGCCATCGCCGGCACGGTCGCGGGCCTGGAGGCGCTGGAGGCCGAGATCGAGCGGCGCCGGGCCGAGTTCGGCGGTAAGCGGGCCTTCATCCTGGTGCCCGGTATCGACGTGCCGTTCCATTCGACGGTGCTGCGCAAGGGTGTTCCGGAGTTCCGGAGCAAGCTGGAGCAGCTGCTGCCGCAGGAGCTGCGACCGGAGGTGTTGGTCGGACGCTACATTCCGAACCTGGTGCCCAAGCCGTTCTCGCTGGAACGCGAATTCGTCGCCGAAATCGCCGATCTGGTGCCCTCGGAGCCGCTCGCGCAAGTGCTGGCCGATTTCGACAGCTGGTCGCAGCGGCCCGCCGAACTGTGCCGGGTGGTGCTGATCGAACTGTTGGCCTGGCAGTTCGCCAGCCCGGTGCGGTGGATCGAAACCCAGGACCTGCTGTTCACCGACACCTCCGCCGGTGGGCTGGGGGTGGAGCGGTTCGTCGAGATCGGTCTCGGCGCGACCCCCACCGTGGCGAACCTGGCGAGCCAGACGCTGAAGCTGCCCGAATACGGCACCACCACGGTGGAAGTGCTCAATATCGAGCGCGAGGCCGGCATTGTGTTCTCCACCGACACCGACCCCGCCCCCGTGGAGGAGCCGGTGGAGGAGACCGCCGCGGCCCCGGTCGCCGCGGCCGAACCCGCGGCCGCTCCGGTCGCCGCGGCCCCGGTCGCCTCGGGTGGGCCGCGGCCGGACGACATCGCCTTCACCGCCGCCGACGCCACTCGGGTGCTCATCGCGCTGTGGACCAAACTGCGGATCGACCAGATCGGCGCGGTGGACACCATCGAGGGCCTGTGCGACGGGGTGAGCTCCCGGCGCAACCAGCTGCTGGTCGACCTCGGATCCGAGCTGTCGTTGGGCGCCATCGACGGTGCGGCCGACGCCGATATGGGCGCGCTCTCGGCCACCGTGGAACGCCTGGCCCGCACCTACAAGCCGTTCGGTTCCGTGCTGAGCGACGCCATCAACGACCACCTGCGCAAGGTGTTCGGTCCCTCCGGTAAGCGGCCCGCCGCCGTCGCCGAACGGGTGAAGAAGGTCTGGGAACTGGGTGACGGCTGGGCCAGCCATGTCACCGCCGAGGTGTCTCTCGGCACCCGGGAAGGCACCAGCGTGCGCGGCGGGGACCTGGGTGGACTGGTCTCCGGGCCGCTCAACGACGCCGCCGCGGTGGACGCCGTGATCGATGCCGCGGTCCAGGCGGTGGCCGCGCGGCGCGGTATCTCGGTGTCGCTGCCCAGCTCCGGTGGTGGCGGCGGCGCGACCGTGGACGCGGCCGCGTTGGGTGAGTTCGCCGAGAAGATCACCGGCCGTGACGGTGTGCTGGCGTCGGCGGCCCGGCTGGTGCTGGAGCAACTCGGTCTCGGCGACCGGGTGTCCGCGCCGGAGGCCGCCGAGGACTCCCTGATCGACCTGGTGTCGAGCGAACTGGGTTCGGACTGGCCGCGTTTGGTGGCGCCCGCGTTCGATGCCCGCAAGGCGGTGCTGCTCGACGACCGTTGGGCCACCGCCCGCGAGGACCTGGCCCGCATGTGGACCGCCGACGACGCGGTGAGTGCCGCGCTGCCGGTCACCGGTTTCGTGGGGGCGGGCGAGGCCGTGGCCGCCCAGGCCGACTGGTGGCGGCAGCGGGCGATGGGCGAGGCGCGTTCGGTGCTCGCCGGACATTACGAGCGCATCGCCGAAGCGGCGCGCGACATCGCCACCCCGGGTGAGTGGTCCACCGATATCGCCGTGGTCACCGGTGCCGGTAAGGGTTCCATCGCCGCGGCGGCCATTGCGCGCCTGCTCGGCGGCGGGGCCACCGTCATCGCGACCACGTCCCGGCTCGACGACGCCAAACTCGCTTTCTACAAGCAGCTCTACCGCGACAATGCCCGCCCGGGCGCGGCGCTGTGGGTGGTGCCCGCCAATATGGCCTCCTACGTCGATGTCGACGCCCTCATCGAATGGGTCGGCACCGAACAGGTGGACAACGCGGGTGGCGCCAAGATCAAGATCAAGGACGCCATGACCCCCACCCTGCTGCTGCCGTTCGCGGCGCCACGGGTGGCCGGTGATCTCGCCGACGCGGGTGCCCGCGCCGAAATGGAGATGCGGGTCCTGCTGTGGTCGGTGGAGCGGCTGATCGGCGGCCTGTCCAAACTGGGTGCCGACCACGATGTGGACGCCAAACTGCATGTGGTGCTGCCCGGTTCGCCCAACCGCGGCATGTTCGGCGGCGACGGCGCCTACGGCGAGTCCAAGGCGGCGCTGGACGCGGTGGTCGCCAAGTGGCGGGCCGAGAAATCCTGGTCGACGCGGGTCACCCTGGTGCACGCGCTGATCGGTTGGGTGCGCGGCACCGGGCTCATGGGCGGTAACGACCCCATGGTCGAAGCCGTGGAACAGGCCGGTGTGCGTACCTGGTCCACCGCCGAGATGGCCGAGGCCCTGCTGGAATGGTGCACCGCGGAGGCACGGTCGGCCGCCGTGGAGGGCCCGCGACAGATCGACCTGACCGGTGGTCTGGCCGACGCCGAGCTGGATCTGGCCGCGCTGGCCAAACAGGCCCAGCAGCAGGCCGAAAGCGCCACCGAGTCCGAGTCGGAGACCGCGCGCACCATCGCGGCGTTGCCGGCTCCGCCGACCCTGTCGTCCGCGCTGCCGGTGCCCGAATGGGGTGAGGTCACCGCCGATCTCGCCGATATGGTCGTGATCGTCGGCGCCGGCGAGCTGGGCCCGTACGGGTCGGCGCGCACCCGCTTCGAGATGGAGGTCTCCGACGAGCTCTCCGCCGCGGGTGTGCTGGAACTGGCCTGGACCACCGGCATGGTGCGCTGGGAGAACGAGCCCAAACCGGGTTGGTACGACGCCGAAACCGGGGAATACGTCGACGAATCCGAGTTGGTCGAGAAGTACCACGACGCGGTGGTGGAGCGCTGCGGTGTCCGCCGCTACGCCGACGACGGTGCCATGACCGACAACACCGCGCCGCTCATGGCCTCGGTGTTCCTCGATCAGGATCTGTCGTTCACGGTCGGTAGCGAGGCCGAGGCCCGTGCCTTCCACGCCTCCGATCCGGAACACACGATCATCACCCCGGTCGCCGACTCCGGTGACTGGACGGTCACCCGCCGGGCGGGCACCGAGATCCGGGTTCCGCGTCGGGTCGAACTGTCGCGCTTCGTCGGCGGTCAGATCCCCACCGGCTGGGATCCGACCGTATGGGGCATCTCGGCGGATATGGCGAACTCGGTGGATCGGGTGGCGCTGTGGAATATCGCCTGCACGGTCGACGCCTTCGTGAGCGCCGGACTCAGCCCGGCCGAGCTGCTGAGTTGGGTCCACCCGAGCCTGGTGGCCAACACCCAGGGCACGGGTATGGGCGGTATGTCGTCGATGCGTTCGCTCTACATCGACAACCTGCTCGGTGAGCCGCGGCCCAACGACATCCTGCAGGAGGCGCTGCCCAACGTCGCGCTCGCGCACGTGGTGCAGTCCTATGTGGGTAGCTACGGCGCCATGGTGCACCCGGTGGCGGCCTGCGCCACCGCCGCGGTGTCGGTCGAGGAGGGCGTGGACAAGATCCGGCTCGGCAAGGCCGAGGTGGTCGTGGCCGGCGGCTTCGACGATCTGGGTATCGAGGGCATCGTCGGCTTCGGTGATATGTCCGCCACCGCGGACTCGGCGTCCATGCGCGCCAAGGGCATCAGCGATCGCTACTTCTCCCGGGCCAACGACCGCCGGCGCGGCGGGTTCGTGGAATCGCAGGGCGGTGGCACCGTGCTGCTGGCCCGCGGTGATATCGCGCTCGAGCTCGGTCTGCCGGTGCTCGGGGTGGTGGCCTTCGCCCAGTCCTACGCCGACGGTGTGCACACCTCGATTCCGGCGCCCGGCCTCGGCGCGCTCGGCGCCGGACGGGGTGGTCGGGAGTCCCGGTTCGTCACCGAACTGCGCAAACTCGGTGTCGGACCGGACGATATCGCGGTGGTGTCCAAGCACGACACCTCCACCGCCGCCAACGACCCCAACGAATCCGAGCTGCACGAGCGCTTGGCCGACGCCATCGGCCGCAGCGCGGGCGCCCCGCTGTTCGTGATCTCGCAGAAGAGCCTCACCGGGCACGCCAAGGGCGGTGCGGCCGCATTCCAGCTGATCGGCCTGTGCCAGGTGCTGGAACAGGGTGTGGTTCCGCCGAACCGCAGCCTGGACTGCGTCGACGAGAAGATGTTCGGCTACTCGCATCTGGTGTGGCCGCGACAGCCGCTGCGTTTCGGGGAGCGGTTCCCGCTCAAGGCCGGACTGGTCACCTCGCTCGGCTTCGGCCATGTGTCCGGTCTGCTGGCCATCGTGCATCCGGAGGCGTTCATCCAGGCGATCGACCCGGAGCGGCGGGAGGACTACCAGCGTCGCGCCGAACAGCGGCGGCTCGCGGGGCGGCAGCGGTTCGTCGAGGCGATGTGCGGCGGACGTCCGCTCTACGAGCGGCCGGCCGACCGACGGTTCGGACCCGACGGCACCCCGGCGGCACGCATCCGGCAGCTGGAAGCCGATGTGCTGCTGTCCCCCGAGGCGCGCCTCGGGGGGGACGGGGCCTACCGAGCGAACGGCGAGGACGCCGGAACGGACGGTGCGCCCGTCGGTTCCGATGCCGACTCGTCGGTGACACCGTAGGCTGCTGTGTCCATGACGATCCTTGGTATCGGCTTGGACTTGGTGACCATCTCCGAGTTCGCCGAACAGCTGCAACGTGCCGGAACCACCATGCTCAGAGAAAGTTTCACCGCCGGTGAGCGGCGCTACTGCCAGAGCAAGGGCACGGATCCGGCCCGCAGCTACGCGGCGCGGTGGGCGGCGAAGGAGGCGGTGCTCAAGGCCTGGGCATCGTCCCGGTTCGCCCGCCGCCCGCAGATCGGGGACAACCCGTATCCGCTGATCGAGGTGGTCAACGACGCCTGGGGCAGGCCGAGCATCAAATTGCACGGCCTGGCCGCGGAATTCCTACCCCGGGTCCGGGTGCATCTGTCCCTGACCCACGACGGCGACACCGCCGCCGCCATGGTCGTCCTGGAGGACCCGGGCGAACTGGCAGATCTCATCGAGGGACGGGCACCGGAAGGCGCCTGAACCGACCGGCCGGCGGGGTCAGTTCTCGTTCTCGTCCCCGCCGGCCGTCCGAGATTCCTTCTCCGCCACCAACAAATACGCGACCATGAGCCGTTTCAGCTCGGCCACCGCGTCGGTATGGCTCTGTTCGTCCTGCACGGAGAAGTTGAGCATCGAATACACCACGTGCACCAGCACCTCGGCCATCATGGTGCGCCGTTTCCGGGGGGTGCGCGGGGTGAGCGGCCGCAGCATCTGCGAGACGACCTCGGCGAACTCCTTCTCGTGGATCGCACCGGTGGCCCGGGTCGACGGGGTGGACTGCATGGCCAGCCACACCTCGCGCCGGGACGGGTCGGTCACCCACAGTTCGGCCAGATGGTCGACGAACTGGTTCATATGGCGCAACCAGTCCAGCGACGGGATCTCGCCGTGGAAATCGGCCAGCTCCTGCGAAACCGCCACCAGGTCCTGCCGGTTCAGCTCGCAGACGATGACGTACTTGTTGGCGAAGAACTGATAAAGGGTGCCGATCGGCACCTCGGCCCGGGCGGCGACCTCCTCACAGGTGAAGGACTCGAAACCCACCTCCACCAGCAGTTCTCTGGATGCCTGCAACAGGGCGTCGAATTTGCGCTTACTGCGTTCCTGCGTCGGACGCCGCCGCGGCATGAGTTCCTGGGGATCGTCCTGCATTTCCAACGCAGGGTCCGGGCGCCGTTTCACCCTGGCCTCCGTGCGTACATCCACATGCCCAGGCTAGCGGTAGGACGCAACCGTCGCGATATACGGCCGTGGTCGGCTACCGGAAACTGTCCTCACCAACGACCCATCTCGGCCTCGTTTGGTCACGAACACATATCAAGGACATATCTTTCGCGTTCGGACAGGGGCGGACAGCAGGCGGGAAGCCCAGGGTTTCGGCCCGAGCACGGGTCGGTATCGGTACAGGGAGGCAGGGTCTGTGATAGCTCGGTCGGAGAAGTCGCTCGTCACCGTGGGGGTATCAACCGAGCGTGGTGCCGTTCACGCCGTGGCCTTGGATGACAGCGATGTGCCGTTGCCCGATCGGATATTGGTGCACCGGGTCCTCGAGGTGCTCGGTACGGGTCGGGCCGAGGTGGCCGCCGCGGTGGCGCGAGTCATGGACGAGGTCGCTCGCGAACTGGGACCGGCCGAGGAGATCGCGGGGGCCGCCGTCACCTACCGCGATCCGGCGGAACGTCGGGCCATCGTCACCGAATTGGCCACCGGTCCATGGCGCAGCGCCTCCATGGTGTCGACGAAATCCGCGCATCTGAGTGTCGCGGGTGCCATGACCTGGTTGGGGGAGTTCGGCCATCTGCTCATCGGCGAGGTGGTGCCCGGCTACCAGGCGTTCACACTGGTCGATGCGGCACGCACCCGGGTGCTGGCGGCGACCGGACAGTCGGCGGCGGAGCCCACCATGGCGGCGATGAGCGCCGCGGTGGGCGCGGCCCGGGACCAGATCGAGGCGGCGCAGGTGCGCCCGGACGCGGTGGTGTTGATCGGTTCGGCGGCCGATCAGCCCGCGGTCATGGGCGCCGTAGGCGGGTTCGGCGCCTCCGTCATTCCGTGTGGGATGGCCCGGACCGCGCCGGCCGCCGGTGCGGCGCTGTGCGCCATGACCGATCTGGTGGATGTGGCGGTGCCGTTGCGGTCCGAACAGCAGCGGCGTGGGCCGGTGGTGGTGGTTGCGGCCGCCGGGGTGCTGGCGAGCGGGATGACCGGCGGCGGGGCGTATCTTCTGATGAACAACAACCCGCAGTACACGTCGGTGGCCGCCGATGTCACCCCCATGGTCCCGGTGGGCGGCCAGGCCGCGGACCGGGGGTCCACGGACGCGCCGCAGCAGCGGATGTTCCGACCCGAGGCGGCGAGCAGTGTGCCCGAGACCGGCAGCCTGAGCATCCCCGCCGATTCCGAGGGTGTCGAGTATTCGACGGATTCCGAGTACTCCACCCCCCGGTATGTGGCTCCGAACCGCGACTACGAGTCGGACTCCGATCCGTCCGTCGAGGGCGCCGAGCCGCAGAGCCATTCCCTCGCCCCGGGATCGACCCCCGACTCGACGGTTCCGGATTCACGCTCGCGGCCGTATATTCCGGCCCCCATGCGCAGGGCCGAATCGCCGACCGGGCTGCTCTTCCCGGGTGAGGAACTGCCACCGCCCCCCTTCACTCCGGAGTCGTATGCCTGGTGGAGCCGGCATCTGCGACTGTTGGTGCAGTGGGCCACCCAGTTCACCCTGCCGGATTCGGAGCGACCGCCCTCGGGTGGGACGGCGCCGTACCGGACGCCCACCCCGGAGGCCGGCTATCAGGGGGTGCGCCCGGCCGCCGTCCTCTAGCGAACAGGGCGCAGCGGCGAATACGAAACACCGAAGACCGGGCGGTTCACGGTGAGGTTCGGAACCGTCCGGTTTTCGAGGCCGGCTGTGCGGGTGCTACGGCATACGGTCGTGGCCGGTGCCCGCTACACCGACAGGTCGCGGCGCAGCTTGGCGACATGCCCGGTGGCGCGCACGTTGTACTGGGCCACCTCGATCGCCCCGTCGGCGTCCACCAGAAAAGTGGAACGGATGACACCGGTGACCTTCTTGCCGTACATGGTCTTTTCACCGAAGGCGCCCCACTCGGTGAGCACCGTGCGCTCCGGATCGGACAGCAGCGGGAAATTCAGTCCTTCGGCATCGCGGAATTTCGCGAGTTTTGCCGGTTTGTCGGGGGAGATGCCGATGACATCGATACCGGCCTCGTTCAGTTCGGTGAGGTTGTCCCGGAAATCACACGCCTGCTTGGTGCAGCCGGGTGTGCTCGCGGCCGGGTAGAAATACACCACCACCTTGCGGCCGCGATAATCGGCCAGCGATACGGGGTTGCCGTCGGCGTCGGGAAGGATGAAATCGGGTGCCCGGTCTCCGGGGGAGAGTCGATGGTTGTCGGTCACCTTCGCACCGTAACCGACCATCGAGCGCGGCGCGGCAGGACGCCGGTGCCCTGTCTGTCCCGTTCCGCCCCGGCCCGCGCGTGGGCGCCCGGAGGAGGTAGCGGAGCGTGTCACGAAGAGCGTCGCTCATGCCACGGCGGGCGTCGCTCATGCCGCGAAAAGATACGGCGTGAGCGCGGATACACTCGTCCGCAAGCCCTGGACCGGCAGGTGCGGTAGAGCAGAACCACCCGCGGTGCGGGTGCGGCAGAACGGCCCGCCCGGGTGCGGGCGGATTACAGGAGGCTTGAACGTGGCAAGGGATACCGAGCGGATCGAGCGCGAGATCGAGGCCGCGCGGGCGCGACTGGCCGACACTTTGGACGAGATCGCGGTACGTGCCGATCCGCAACGGCTCGCCGAGGGCACCAAACAGCTGGCATTGGCCAAAGTGAACGAGCCGAAGGTGAAGTACACCCTGATCGGTGCGGGGGCGCTGGTGGTCGGTTTGGTGCTGTACAAGATCTTCCGTTGACCAGAGTGGCCATAGACGTGGCCGTAGACGACGAACACCCGGTAGCGGGCCGCTACCGGGTGTTCGTCGTATTTCGGGGTACTACGTGATCAGACGGTCGGGCACGCGAACCCGTCGCCGTCCGGATCCAGGTGCGGGCCGAAGCCGGGTTCGCCGCGGAAGATGGGGGCCCGGCCCGCCGCGCGGACCTCGTCGCAGTTCTGGAAGGCGCCACCAGCGGAGCCGGTCTGCGACAGCTGGGACGAGCCGGTGGCTCCCAGCAGGCTGTCGACGCCCGACGAGCCCGTGCCGGCAGAACCGGAGGGGGCCGGGACGGCCAGAGCGGCGGGGGCGGCCAGGAAGGTCAAGCCCGCCGCGGCGGCGGCGCTGACAGTGAGCCGGCGTACGTTCATGGATTCCTCTATGTGTATGTGTCTTACTGGGATGGATCGGGCGTTCGACCGAAGAACGTTCGACCGAAGAACGCAGCATCCACTGTTGTGACCTGCTGTCCGATTGTCAACCGGATGTCACTTCGACGGCACGGGAAGATCACGGAATAATGACCGCGAATTCGGGTATAAGGCGAGGTGGTGACACCCAGGCGAATTCCGGTGGCATGGTCGGTTGTGATAGGCATTCTTGCTGTGTCCGTCGCTCGTGTCCCATTGCTGATCAACACTGCGCCCGGGGCCGGCGCACGATTCGGATAGTTCGGGAGCAGTAACGAGTGTTGCGGATCGAGAACACAGCCACGACTCGGCCAACGGATGAGCCCACCGCCTCGGGGGCGGCTTCCGTCGATACCGGCCCGGCGCGCGAGGCCGGGAAACGTGCCGACTACCGACTCGACCTGGATGGTCTGCGCGGTCTCGCAATCGCCTTGGTGGTTGCGTTTCACGTGTGGTTCGGCCGGGTCTCCGGCGGTGTCGACATCTTCCTCGTGCTCTCGGGCTTCTTCTTCACCGGCATGCTGTTGCGGCAGGCCGAGCGCGGTGGTCGGGTCGAGCTGTGGCGCACCGCGCGCCGCACCGCCCGCCGGCTGCTGCCCGCTCTGATGGTGGTGTTGGCCGCGATCGTGGCGCTGACCGTGTGGCAGCGGCCCTACACCCAATGGGGAGATCTGTCCGGGCAGGTCGTGGCCTCGGCGCTGTACTACCAGAACTGGTACCTGGCAGGCGCCGCCAAGGACTATCTGGCCGCCGACCCCTCGGTGAGTCCGATGCAGCATCTCTGGTCGATGGCGGTGCAGGGCCAGTTCTATCTGCTCATCACGCTATTGCTGGCGATCACGGCGTGGGTATGCCGTCGGATAGGGGGCACACCGGCGATCCGGCCCGTGGTCGGGGTTCTCGCACTCCTGTCGGGAATCGCATCGTTCGTCTATGCCACGCTGTGGTCGGTCTCACACCAGGAATGGACCTATTACGACAGCGGTGCGCGGGCCTGGGAGCTCATGGTCGGCGCGCTGCTCGCGGTGGTGGTGGGCATGCTGCGGGTGCCCGACCACCGGTTCGCCCGGGTGGTTCGGGCCCTGCTCGCGTTCGGCGGGCTGGCGGCGGTGTTCACCTGCGGCATTCTGTTCGACGGGGCGCGGCAGTTCCCGGGCCCGGCCGCGTTGTTCCCGGTAGGGGCCGCGGTGGCGCTCATTCTGGCCGGGCTGCCGACCGAGTCGGGACACCGGCCCGTGGTGAGCCGGGTCATGGCGACCCGACCGATGGTGGAACTCGGCTCCATCGCCTATTCGCTCTACCTGTGGCACTGGCCGCTGCTCATCTTCTATCTGGTCGCTTCCGAGCGGAATCACGCCGGGTTGGTGGGCGGCCTGCTGGTCATCGGGGTGTCGCTGGTGCTGGCGGTGCTGACCAATCGGCTCGTGGAGGAGCCGCTGCGGTTGCGGTCGAGTGGGTCCGTCGTGGGGGCGCTGTGGTTGCGGCGGACGTCGGCGGTCGCGGTGACCCTGGTGGGGGTGCTGGCGCTCGGCGCGTCGATGGTCTGGCAGGCGGTGATGGTCACCGCCCCGTCGGAGCCGGTGGGCGCACTCGAACCCAATCTGTATCCGGGAGCGGAAGCGCTCCTGGCCGGGGCTCCGGTACCCGCCGCGCAGATACGGCCCTCGGTGCTGGAGGCGTCGTCGGATCTGCCGCCGCCCACCCGGGACGGCTGTATCGCCGACTGGTACAACACCCAGGTGGTCAGCTGTATCTACGGCGACCCGGCCGGTGACACGACCATAGCCATGGTGGGCAATTCGCACGCCGAGCACTGGCTGCCGGCCATGGACGCTCTGGCCAAGGCTCATTCCGTCAAGATTGTCGTCTATTTGAAGATGGGCTGTTCCCTCACTCTCCGCGAGGACGCGCAGTACCGCGGGCTCGATATCCCCGACTGTCGCGATTGGTCGCGGGCGGTGATCGACCAACTCGGACGAGAACGTCCGGACTGGATCTTCACCACCGGCACCCGGCCGATCTGGCCTATCGGTGGTGACGAGACACCGGACGAGTTCACCGAGGTGTGGGCGGCCCTGGCCGAGTTCGATCTACAGATCATCGCCATTCGTGATACCCCGTGGTTGCGCACGGACACCGGCCGCCGTTACAAGGCCTCCGACTGCTTGGCCGCGGGCGGTAACGCCGAGAGTTGCGGTATCCGCCGCAGCGACGCGCTCTCCCCGGTCAATCCGGCGCTCGCGGCGGCGGCCGCGTTCCCGAATGTGCATCCGATCGATCTCACCGATGCGGTGTGCGGGCCGGTGGTGTGTCGGGTGGTGGAGGGCAATGTGCTCGTCTATCACGACGAACACCACCTCAGCGCGACCTACTCGCGCACCATCGCCCCGGAGTTGGAGCGCCAGATCGGCGCCGTCACCGGTTTGTGGTGACCGCGGCCGGCCCCGTGGTCGGCCGTAATGGCGCCCAGACGGCCCGTGGGGAGGTTCTCGGCCGTCCGGGCTGCGGTTGTGGCCGTTCATCACGAACGGCCCGTATCGCCTCGCTCGGCCGTGGATCGGCCGAGCGACGATGACCTCGCCGGAGGGCGTGGTCCGGTCCGGTCGGTTCGTAGCTCATCGGGCACATTGTCCGGCCGAGTGGGGACGAATCGGCGTTACGCGGTTGCGCACCGGGCAGCGGGCGGTCGCCCCGGTGGTTCTATCGGTGATCTGTGACGTCACTCATCGGTGAATGTGGACGTCGGTCGAGATCGGGAGATGTTCGTATCGGCGAATTTTGACGTCGTGATCTTGGTTGCGGTGCGGGTATCGGTGTGCTTGGTCTCGGGTCCGGTCCTTGTGGAAGTGAGCCGCTGTTGCCTCGTCCGTCGAAGGTCGAGCTGTATGCCGCGATACGTCGGGATGCTCGGGCGGGATGTCGGGGCGGACGTTGCAGGCCAAGTACGGGGTGGAGTGGCGCACGGTTCAGGCGGCGACGAATATGGTGTGGCCGGCGGAGCGGAAGTCCTATCCGCGGCGGGGGTCGAAGCTGGATCCGTTCGAGCCGTTCGTCGACGAGGTGTTGCGGGCTGATCTGGATGCTCCGCGCAAGTAGCGGCACACGGTCAAGCGGCTCTATGCCCGGTTGACCGATGAGCAGGCCATGACCGGCATCGCGTATCAGACGCTGCGGACTATGTCGCCGACCGCAAGCCACAGATCCGGGTAGAGGCCGGTCGGGGCCCGGCGCAGGTGTTTATCCGTCAGAGCCATCGGCCGGGTGAGGAAGCCGAGGTCGATTTCGGTGATGTGACGATCCGGCTGCGTGGTGAGCTGGTTCAGGTTTATGTGTTCGCGCTGCGGTTGTCGTTTTCGGGCAAGTCGGTCCACCGTTGCTTTCTCTCTGGTGGTCAGGAAGCGTTTTTCGAGGGGCATGCGCACGCGTTCGCGGTGCTGGGCGGGGTTCCGTTCGGCAAGATCCGCTACGACAACCTGCGCGCTGCTGTCGCGCGTGTGATCGGGTTCGCCCGGCTGCGTGATGAATCCGACCGTTGGACCGCGTTCCGGTCGCATTACAGCATCGAACCGTTCTACTGCCAGCCCGGCATCGACGGCGCGCACGAGAAGGGCGGCGTCGAGGGACAGATCGGCTGGTTTCGACGCAACCGCCTGGTTCCGGTTCCCGAGGTCGAGTCGATCGACGAGCTCAACGCCATGATCGATATCTGGGACGTCGAGGACGAACAGCGCCGGATCGGGGCCCGGCCACACACGATCGGTGAGCACTTCGCGATCGAGAAACCACTGATGGCCGCGCTTCCGGACGAGGCCGCCGAGACCGGCCGCTGGTTCAGTCCCCGGGTCGACAAATTCTCCCAGGTCACCGTCCGCACCAACCGATACTCGGTGCCGGTCCGGCTGGTCGGACGCCAGGTCAGGGTCCTGCTGCATGCCAACCACCTGGTGGTCTTCGACGGCCGCACCGAAGTCGCCCGCCACGAACGCCTGCTCGGCAAAGCCCGGTCGCGGCTGGATCTGGACCACTATCTGGAAGGTTTGCTCCGTAAACCAGGTGCGTTACCCGGCGCGACCGCACTCGAACAAGCCCGCGCCGCGGGGAAGTTCACCCCGGTCCACGAAGCCTGGTGGGCCGCGGCCCGCAGAGCACACGGCGACCGAGACGGCACCCGCGCACTCATCGAAGTGCTTCTGCTGCACCGCCATCTGCCCCACGATCATGTGGTCGCCGGCCTCGCGGCCGCGCAGCAGGCCGGGGCACTGACCGCCGACGCGGTCGCTCTCGAAGCCCGCAAAATCGGCGAAACCCTCGATTCCGAACCCGCAGTGGTCGACCTCGATGCACCCAATTCGGTGCCGTCTCTGACCGAGCGCCGCCTGGCCCAGCTACCGCCTGATCGGCGCCCGCCGTCCTCGGTCGCGGCCTACGACCAGCTACTCCGCCGAACGCCCACCACGACGAAAGGATCCACCACCGCATGACAACCTCCACACCGCGTCGTCACGGCATGACCGAGCAGGCCGCCGACGCCGCGGTCGACCAAGCCTGCCGCATGCTGCGGCTGCCCACCGTCCGATCCCAGTTCAACGAGATCGCCGAGAACGCCGGCCGCGAACAGATGACCTACCGGGCCTTCCTGGCCGAGCTGCTGATCGCCGAATGCGATGACCGAGCCCGCCGCCGCTCCGAACGCCGGATCCGCGCCGCCGGGTTCCCCCGGGACAAATCACTGCGCGCGTTCGACTTCGACGCCAACCCCAATATCGACCCCGCCACCATCAACACCCTCGCCAGCGGAGACTGGATCAAGAAAGGCCTGCCGCTCTGCCTGATCGGCGACTCCGGCACCGGCAAATCCCATCTGCTTATCGCGTTGGGCACCGAAGCCGCCATGCAGGGGTTCCGGGTGAAATACACCCTGGCCACCAAGCTGGTCAACGAACTCGTCGAAGCCGCCGACGACAAGCAACTGACCAAGACCATCGCCCGCTACGGACGCGTCGACCTGCTCTGCATCGACGAACTCGGCTACATGGAACTCGACCGCCGCGGCGCCGAACTACTGTTCCAAGTCCTCACCGAACGCGAGGAGAAGAACTCCGTCGCCATCGCCTCCAACGAGTCGTTCTCCGGCTGGACAAAAACCTTCACCGATCCCCGGCTCTGCGCCGCGATCGTCGACCGCCTCACCTTTGGCGGCCACATCCTCGAAACCGGCACCGACTCCTACCGCCTCGCCCGCACCAAACAGGCCACCACCATCGCCCAGTGACACCGATATTCACCAATAGATCCCAGAACACGTCCCCAAAACCGGTGCTCATATCCACCGATCCAGCACACACGCCAACCAGCCGATCACCGTGGCCCGCCAGTTCGTTACCAGGGAAGTTCCGCCTTTGCCGCGACATTCGAGCCATCTGAGAAGGCTTGCCACTGCAGTTTGGCCGTTCTTCCTGCTCCTGGCATCTCCAGTGGTGGTGGCGAACTACGGTACGTATGGTGAAGCCCTTGGAACGTCCGGTTGTACTCACATTGACCTATGTCGTGAGCTCGTTCCTTTTCGGACCAGCCATCTTCCTCGGTGGTTACGTATTGTTCACCGGAGGAGTCGCGGATTTCTGTGACGCGGTTCATGGAGGACCAGCATCACGCAACGCGAAGTTCACAGCTGTCGAAAGCTTCCAGGTCACAGGCGCCGTCACCATGCTGGCCGGCGGGCTTGTCCTGCTGGCTGATCTGTGGGCCCGTCGCGATCAGATCAGCATACTGCGACTTACATTGAGTAGCTGTGGGATTCTCGCCATGATGTGCGGATTTGGCCTTGTCATCTTCCTGTCTGGCCCTGGAGGCCAGAGCTGCGAGCCCCCGGGATGACATCGCGCAATTGACCCGATGGGACCATCGTGCTGCGTGCAGTACCCTCTCGCTCGGCCGTCCAGTGACGTCAAATTTCGCCGTCACACTACCGCCATCACTCCCGCCGCCGATGCCCAAATTCGCCGACGAACGACGCCCAAATTCACTGGCATAACCACCCCGGAAATCGGCATCTTCGAGCCGGCTCCGTGCGGCGGTCGGCCGGGTGCTGCCCAGGCTCGGGCGGTTCGGGTGGAATCAGGATGTCGTCGACGGTGATGACGGGGACGCCCCGAGAGATTGGTGTCCATGTCAACCAAGCCCCGGATAGGATGATTTCGTGGTCCGCTGGTTGAGCGCTGAGGAGCAAAAGACCTGGCAGGCGTATATCCGAATGCGTCAACGGATGGATGCCGCGATAGCGGCGGGCCTGGCCCGGGACGGGCTGTCGTCGTCCGACTACGAATTGCTCGTGCCGCTCGCGGCGGCGCCGGGGGGCTGTCTGCGGGCCAAGGATCTGGCCGCCGAGGTGTGTTGGGAGAAAAGCCGGCTGTCCAAACATCTGGCCCGGATGGCGGCTCGTGGTCTGGTGGATCGGCGACCGGTGGCCGATGACGCCCGGGGTGTCGAGGTGTGGCCGACGGAAAAGGGCCGCGCGCTGCTCGAGCGCGCGGCCCCACACCATGTGGCCCTGGTTCGCGATATGTTCATCGACCGTATTTCCGACGCCGAGGCGCGGGCGCTGCGGTCGTTGTCGGCGAAGATCGTCGTTGATCCCGCCGATCCGGACGAACTGTCGGTTTCATCCCTCGATGGTTCGTGATCCCGGGTTCACGACCATGGTTTGACGGGGGGTTTCACCCACAGCAGCTTCTCGTCGACGGCCGTGCGGCGGGCCGCCGGGTGGTCCGGGTGGCGTGCCGCCCAGGCGGTCTTCTCGTCGAGTAGTCGAGCGACCTGTTGCCAGGTTTCCTCGGTGCTCGGCGGATTGACTCCCGCCACCCGGGCCAGTTTCCGGCGTACCGCGTTCGGCAGTGCGAGAAGTTCGGCACCGGAGATATCGCGGTCCCAGAGGTAGCCGGCAACGCGCCGCGCCTTTGCGGCGCGCCCGGCTTCCGCGGCCGCGGAATGAGCGTAATCGGCCATGACGCAGTTTACGTCGCGCCGACGACACTCACCGGAGGCCTTCCGCGGTGCGGAAATCCATCAGTAGGCGCTGTTCACGTTGTCCATGGAGCCGTACCGGTGCGCGGCGTAGTTGCACGCGGCGACGATATTGGCGACCGGATCCCAGACGTTGAACTCCGTGCCCGGAACGTGGTAGGCGGCGAAGGTGGGGTCGATCACCTGCAGCAGGCCCTTGGACGGGATGCCCATGGCGGCGTTGGAGTCCCACAGGTTGATCGCGTTCGGGTTGCCCGAGGACTCACGCAGGATATTGCGCTTGATGCCCTCGTAGCTGCCGGGGATGTTGTTCGCCCGCATGATGTCCAGCGCCTC
>NZ_BAGE01000024.1 GCF_000308675.1 Nocardia paucivorans NBRC 100373
TACCGGAGACCTCGCTTGCCTCGGGCCATCGACACACCAACGCGGGCAATGGTTCTCAACACACGAGTGGGGGATCGCCGCATGGCGGCGATCCCCCACTACCCACCACTTCGAGACACTGCCTAGATCACCCCGGTCGAGCACCGAACCGGGGCATACGACCGGTCAGGAAGGCATCGATGCCCTCCAATGCGTCCGCGTCGAGAAGGCCATCCCGATACCTGCTCCCGGCGTCATCGATATCACCCACACCGGTATCGATCATCTCCTTGGCGGCGGCCACGGAGACCGACGATCGGGAACAGACCAGCTCGGCCAGTTCCACGGCCCGTGGGACAGGGTCGGCGGAGGCGGTGATCTCGCCGACCAGACCGATGCGCAGCGCGGTATCGGCATCGATCAGTTCCGCGGTGAAGATCAGCCGTTTGGCGGTGGCCGGACCGAGAATCCGCGTCAGGCGGGCCACCGTGGCGGATGGATACACGATCCCGAGCTTTGCCGGTGTCACACCGAAGCGGGCCGCCCGACCGGCCACCCGAAGGTCACAGGCCATCGCCAGTTGAGCACCACCACCGACGCAGTACCCCTCGATCGCCGCGATGACCGCCTTCGGAAAAGCGGCCAACCGCTCCTCGGCCGCGGTCATCCGATGCTCGAGCGCGATACCGCGCACACGAGCCGAACGCAACTCGTCGATATCCATACCGGAGCTGAAATCTCCTGCCGCGCCGTTCAATACAACAGCCCGTATCGATCGATCATTCCGCAGACGGGCCAGTACGGTGTCGAGTTCGTCGAGCATGTCGACGGTCAAGGCATTGCGCTTGGCGGGGTTCCGAATCGTCACGAACGCAACGGGCTCGGCCCTGCGCAACAGGATGGCGGGCCGATCCGCGGTCACATCCACCTCCGCGACCGGGCCCCTCACAACTCACCCGCCAGCAACGCCTTCTTCTGCACTTTGCCCATCGCGTTGCGGGGCAGCGTCTCGATGACACGAACCTCACGCGGCCGCTTGTGCACCGACAGCGAAGTCGCGACGAAATCGATCAGCGCCGCACCATCGGTCACGTCTGCGACCACATAGGCCACAATGCGCTGCCCCAGGTCGGCATCGGGCGCACCGATCACCGCCGCCTCTCGAACGCCGGGATGGGCGAGCAAGGCCTGCTCCACTTCCCCGGCCCCGATCCGGTATCCACCGGACTTGATCATGTCCACCGACTCCCGACCCACGATCCGGTGGAAACCTTCCGGGTCGATCACGGCGATATCCCCGGTCATGAACCAGCCGTCCTCGGTCATGGTAGCGGCGGTCTTGGCCCGGTCGTTCAGATAGCCGTCGAAGAGAGTCGGCCCCGCGACCTCCAATCGCCCCAGCGATTCACCGTCGTGCGGCACCTCGCTCCCCGATTCGGTCCGCAGTCGTGTGCGCACCCCCTCGATGGGCCGTCCCACCCAACCGGGCCTGCGTTCACCGTCGAACCCGGTACTGACGGTGATCATCGTTTCGCTCATACCGTAGCGCTCGACCGGTCCGGAACCGGTGAGGGCGGCGAGTCGCTCGAACACCGGCACCGGCAGTGGGGCGCTACCCGATACGAGTAATCGCGCCCCGGCTAGCGCCCGCGCGGCCGTCGGGTCCGCACTCACTCGTGACCACACCGTCGGAACTCCGAAATACAACGAGCCGCCCGCCGCCGCGTACGCCGCGGCCGTCGGTCGTACCGTGTGCACGAGCGGAGACCCGACCCGCAACGCGCCGAGCACACCCAGCACGAGCCCGTGCACATGGAACAGCGGCAAGCCATGGACCAGCACGTCCTCGGGTGACCACTGCCATGCCTGCGCCACACCGTCCAGGCCGGCGGCAATGGCTCGACGCGAAAGGATCACCCCTTTGGGGGCCCCGGTCGTTCCGGAGGTGTACACGATCAACGCCGGCGCGTCGTCCGGAGGTTCGGGCAGACCGCTCGTGCCTCGCGCCCGCAGGTCGACCGGCACCCATGGTAGTGCCGAGTCCGGCCGCGACGTGCCCAACCAGAGTTCGGCCCCGGAATCGGCGAGTATATGACGCAATTCACGGTCACCGGAGTCCGGCGGGACCGGAACCGCCGCTACGCCGGCGATCAGGCATCCCACGACGGCGACAACGGTACTCATATCCGCCCGCGCATCGATCGCCACTCGCCGGGCACCACCGATCTCGGCGGCGACCGCGCAGGCGGCGCCGATCAGTTCCGCACGCGACAGTGATCGGTCGCCGATCGTGACCACGGGGGCGGTGTCCCCGCCTGCCTCGAACAGTGCGGTCAGCAGTGGTGGCACCATTTTCCCCTTCCTGAATCGGTCCACATTATGGACCGATGTGCTACTATGTGGTCCGTTGTACAGTACAAGTCCCATATGGCGTGGCGCAAGGAAACGCCGCCCCACCCGACGGAAAGGACGTCGTGAACAGCGTGCTCACCGCACTGCGGGTTTTCGAAGCGGTTGCCGAGAGCCAGCCGGTCGGGCTCAGCGATCTGGCCCGACACCTCGATGTCCCGAAGAGCACCGTGCAGCGCTGTTTGAAAACCCTGCAGCAAGCGGGATGGGTGCGATTGAGCCGCGAAGGGGGACGATGGTCGATCACCGGACGCGCGTTCACCATCGGCAGCGCGGTTGCGGCAGGCGATCACCTCCGAGAGGTCGCTCTGCCCGAACTCAGTGCCCTACAGGCCACGGTCGGCGAGACGATCCACCTGGCCGTCCCGGACGGAAACGAGCTCGTTCTCGTCGAGCGACTCGACAGCCCACATCAATTGCGCGCGTTTCTCGCACTCGGGACCCGTTTGCCGTTGCACGCGGCCGCCACCGGAAAGGCGTACCTGGCCTGCCTTCCGGATGAACAGATCACCGCCTATCTGAACACGGCACCGATGAAGGTCACCGAACGGACCGAAACCGACCCCACCCGGTTGTGGAACGAGATCCGCCTGACTCGCCGACGCGGCTACGCCTGCACCGAACAGGAACTACACGAGGGGATTTCGGCCGTTGCCGTAGCCATTCGCGACCGAACGGGGACCGCGCGGGCCTGCTTCAGCATCTCGGGTCCCTCCGCTCGGCTCACACCCGACCTCTTCGAGGACTACGGCGCCGCGGCGCTACGTACTCGCGACGCCGTCGAACGTCTGTTGCCATAGCATCCGTCCCACGACTCGCCGCCCGGAAGAGGCACCATTTCGTCGAGGCCATACGGACGAAGAAGCGGGCACACCGACCGCCTGCACTCCGAACGATCGGTGCCCGACCACGCATATTCGGGGGTAGATTGACCCACGCACCCCAGCCCGGCCGGATCGACAGGAGAACACCATATGCCTATCCATCGGCAGATGGCGGTCGGACTCCGAATCCCCGAACAGGATTTCCACTGGAATGAATCGGATATGGTCCGATACCGCCTCGCCGTCGGCCAATCGGTGGCCCAGCGGGAGGTACTGCCGACATTCGCCATGACGGCACCCGGAGCCTTCGGCGTGGTCTCCCCGGATTTCTATCATCCCGAGCCGCCCGAGATCCGGTTTCCCGGTATTCGGCTGAACCTGGCCACTCTCCTGCAGTTGGAACAGCAACTGGAAGTGCACCACCCGCTCCCTCACACGGGGTCCGCCCGGTGTCGCGGCGAGGTCGTCGCGGTGGAGGAACACGGCGACGCGGCGGTCCTGGTGCAGCGCACCGATCTGCTTGGCACCGACGGGACCGTTCTGGTCTCCGGCACCTCTCGTGTCCACGCGCGCGGCGAGGGCAACGGCGAGGCCGGCGACCGGCCGCAACCCGATCGGACGCCCATCCCGGACCGCGCACCGGACGCCGAGGTCCTGACGCCGACGCTGCGTTATCAGGCGCTGTGGTATCAGCGCTGCGGGCGCGGGAATTCGATGCTGGGCAATGTGCACACCGATCCCGCCTTCGCTCGTGCAGCCGGGCTGCCCGACCCGATCATGCAGGGCGTGTGCACCTATGCCATGGTCTGCGCCGTCATCGTCGACACCGTCCTGGAGGGACAGGCATCCCGGGTGCGGCGATACACGGCGCGCTTTCGCGGCATCGTCTTCCCCGGCGAGACACTGCGCACCCGGATCTGGAGCGACGAGGATCGCCACGTCTTCGCGACATCGATCCCGGCCCGGGCGGACAAATGCGTCTTGACCGGTGTGCTGCGCACCCGGTGATCAGCCGGCCTCCAGGAAGCCGGCCACCACCTCCGCAACCGCTTCGACATTCTCCATGTGCAGATGGTGTCCGCCGGGAAGGGTGACCTCGCGCAATTTCGGGACGGTGTCGATCCGCGTGGGATAGTAGGACTCGACCAGCGCAGTCCGCTCGGCCCGCACCAGGAGGGTCGGGGCGGTGATATTGCGTAGGAAGGCGAGCACCTGCTCCTCCCCCATGGACGGAGTCATCCCTCGGCTGAGCCGCACATCGTGCCGCCACGAATAGCCGTCGGCGACCTCGACCAGGTCACGTTCCACCAGCGTCTCGGCCGTTTCGAGCAGGATATCGGCCAGTTGGACACGGGTTTTCACGGCATGAGTGCGGCTGCGATAGACCGGATGTCGGTCACCGCGCAGATAGGTGTCCAGATAACGGGCCAGACCCGCGACCGCGCGATCCGGTTCCGCGGACAACGGGCCGATGGCGTCGATGAGCACCAGTCGGTCGATCTTGTCCGGGTGGATACCGGCGACGAGCGAGGAGACCGCCCCGCCCAACGAGTGTCCGATCAGCCGGAAACGATCCCAGCCCTGAGTGTGCGCCAACTCCAATACACAGGCCGCGTAGTCGAGGTAGTGGCAGGTCGCCGAAGGAATAGGATCCGACCGGCCGTGGCCGGGCAGATCGACGGCGATCACATCCACCTCGGGAAGACACCGGGCGAGCGCGTCGAAGCTCGCGCAGTTGTCCAGAATCCCGTGTAGGCACAACACCGGCAGTCCGCGGCCCCCCGCGCTTCGCTTACCGTGCAGCGTGATACCCGCGCGGGGCAGCGCGAACGATATCTCTTCCATGGCTGTCACTGTTTGTCCAGCCTGTCCAACACCATATCCGCCAGTTCCAGCACACTCGGTCCCTTCATCAGTTCCATGATCGTGACCTTGGTGCCCAATTCGCGTTCCAGCCAGGCGCTGATCTCGACCGCGAGCAGCGAATCGAGGTAGTCCATCAATGGCATGTTCTTGTCCAGCGAGTCCTGTGGTATGCCGAGCACCGAGGCCAGCCGGGCCTCCAGCGCCGCGGTGACCAATTCCCCACGAGCGGATTCGCCGCGAGCCAGCAACTGCTGGCGCAGCGAACCGCCCGCGCCGACCGTCGCGGCCCCGGATGCCCGATCGGACAGGTGCTCGTACCGCGGATGTTCGTCCGCGGTGATGCCATGATGTCCGAAGAACTCCGACCAGTCCATGGGCAGCACGCCCACCTGGGGCGCCGGGGTAGCCCACAGGGTGGTCAACGCCCGATACGCGGCCGTCGAGGTGAACCCCCGCATACCGGTTGCGGCCACCAGACGACCGACCTCCTCGTGTCGCGCCACATAGCCGGCGTCGGAGATCGCGCCCCAGTTCACGGCGAGCGCCGCGCGACCCCGGGCACGCCGGGCATGAGCCAACTGATCCAGGAAGGCGTTGGCCACCGCATAGTTGGTCTGTCCCCGATTACCGATCATCGAGGTCGCGGACGAGAAGAGCACGAAGGCCTCCAACGGAAGATCCGCGGTCAGCTCGTCCAGATGCCGGGCGCCGAACGCCTTGGGCGCGAGCACCTTCCGAATTCGTTCGGGAGTCATATCGGCCAACAACGCGTCGTCGAGCACCATGGCGCAGTGCAGTACTCCGCGCAAGGGGGGCAGCTCCGCATCGATACGCTCGAGCAGTGCCGCGACCTGCGCGCGCGAAGCGATATCCACCGCCTCGACCGACACCTGCACCCCGCGTTGCCGCAGTGCGTCGACCCGGGAGGCCGTCTCCCCGTCGCGGACACCGGAACGTCCGACCAGCACCAGATGCCGCACACCGGACTCCACCAGCGCCTCGGCCATGGCCAGTCCGAAACCACCCAGACCGCCGGTGATGAGCCAGGTACCATCCGTGCTCGGCGGCTGCGGCGCCCGCTGCACCGCGATCTCCCGCTCGTTCATGGTCAGTACGACCTTGCCGATATGGCGCGCGGCGGCCAGATGCCGGAACGCCGCTTCGGTCTGCGACGGGTGGAACAGCCGGTACGGCAGCGGACGCAACTCACCGGCGGCGAACCGATCCATCAGTTCCCGGAACACCCGTCGGGTGGCCTCGGGGCGATCCACCAGCAACTGACGCAGGTCGAAGCCGAAGTAGGACAGGTTGCGCAGGAAGGGGCGCAATCCCATCTTCCGGTCCTGAAGGAGATCACGTTTGCCCAGTTCCACGAACCGTCCGTACGGAGCCAGGCAGGTAATGCTCTGCTCCACCGCCTCGCCGGTGAGGGAATTGAGCACGACATCCACCCCGCCGCCGTCGGTGACGGCGCGAATACGGTCGGCGAAATCCGCCGAGCGCGAGTCGAAGACATGCCGCACCCCCAGGGTGCGCAACAACTCTCGTTTGGCGGGGCTGCCCGCGGTCGCAAACACCTCCGCCCCCAACAATTGGGCGATCTGCACCGCGGCCAGACCGGTGCCGCCCGCGGCGGCGTGGATGAGCACCCGTTCGCCCGCGGTCAACCGGGCGAGTTCGTGCAGGGCGTACCAGGCGGTGAGGAAGACGATCGGAATCGAACCGGCTTCTTCGAAATTCAATGTGGCCGGTTTCGCCACCACATGCGCCGCGGAGACGACGAGCCGATCGGCCAGCGCCCCCTGTAGCGGGCTCACCGCCACAACCGGATCACCGACCCGGAATTCGGTGACACCGTCCCCGACCCGGGTCACGATCCCGGAGCATTCGGCGCCGAAACGGTATTCGGTCGCCGATTCCAGGGGCGGGACCTGACCGAGCGCCATCATCACATCCAGGAAGTTCAGACCGGCGGCACGCACATCTATCTCCACCTCACCGGCGGCGGGCGCGGACCGCTCCCGCGCGGCGTAGTGCAGGCCGTCCAGCGAACCCGGACCCGATGTGCTCAAGACGAAGCCGATTTCGGCCGGCAACTCCGCGGCGGGCTCGGTCTCCGGTCGCGGCGTCCACGACCGCAGTCGTCGCACGAAACGTTCACCCGCGCGGATGAGCACCTCACGCTCGTGATCGGTGGTGAGCAGTTCGGCCCATACCGCATCGAGATCCGTCGGGGACGGCCGGGTCTCGAGGTCGATCACGGTATACCGCAGCTGGGGCAGTTCGAGGGCCGCGACGGCACCGATGCCCCAGGCCGCGGCCCCGGTCGGATCGATGTCCTCGCTTCGGAAGGCGTGGGCGCCCCGGGTGACCTCGACGATCCGCGGCCATACCCCGGACTCCACCTCGCTCACCCGCCGCAGGAGATCGACAATGCGCACCGTGGTCTCGGTGAGGGCCTCCTCGAAGTCCTCCACCCGCCGGTCGCGCAGATCGACGATCGCCGTCGGCGCCGAGGCCGCCAGGTCGATATCCGTCGGATCACCGACCGTTACCGCCCGGCCACCGTGCCGTTCGATCCGCTCGGCCAGCGCCTCGGCCAATGGATCGCCCGGACCGGCGAGGACGAGCCAGCTACCCGACACCTCGACGGTGTCGGAGGGTTCGGGCAGGGATGGTTCCATCGGTGCCCGGGCCACCAGCAACGTCTGTGAGCCCCCTCCGGAGTGAACCGGGTCGACGAATGCCGCGACATCGTCGTAGTCGACGGACCGCAACAACTCCGACCAGTCCTGCGCGGACAACAGCGGAGTCCGCGGACGAACCCGCTGGTCGCGGAACGACCACCAACCATCGGTGAGGCCGAAAGTGAGGTCCAACCAGGGGTTGTCCGGCGCCGCTTCCACCAGGACGAGCGCGCCACCGGGCGCGATCACCTCTTGGAGGAACAGCAGTGTCTTCTTCGCATCGGCGGTGGCGTGTACCACATCGGAGGCCACCACCAGGTCGAATGTGCCCGCCGGAATGTCCTGGGCGATCAGATCGTGCTCCAGGTCGAGCACTCGGTAGTCGACGAATTCGAAGGCCCGGAACCGATCCCGCGCCGCGGAAAAGAATGCGGGCGATACATCGGTGAACACGTACTCGGTGCGTTCCGGGGGCAGTACCGGCAACAGGCTCGCGGTCAACCCGCCGGTACCTGCGCCGACCTCGAGCACCCGCAGCGTCCGTCGGGGATCGGCGGTCTCGGCCAGACGCCGAACCACCTGGCGAGCGACCAGATTGTAGAACCGAGCGATCGGCGAGTTCTGGTAGATGGCCTCGGTGTCGACCAGCGTGCCGTCGGCGAAGAGCAGTTCCAGCGGATCGACCCGACCGACGAGTACGTCGTACAGCCGACCACCCGTCCGGCGCAGCAGCAGCAGTTCCCAGGCACAGGCCGGATAGCGGGTGAAGAGCTCCGACCACAGCTTCTCCACGTCCGTGTCACAGGAGCGCTCGATGCGATAACGCCCGCCGGACTCGTGTACGACGCCCTCGGCGATCGGCAATCGCAGCAGCCCCTGTAGCGCCCGCTGGTATTTGGGCAGCAGCGCCGGGATTTCGGCCACCGTGAACTCTCCGTCCACCGCGAACGCGTCCAGGCATCGGGACACATAGGCCGCGCACAACCGCGTCAC
This sequence comes from Nocardia paucivorans NBRC 100373, assembly GCF_000308675.1. Classification (GTDB taxonomy): domain Bacteria; phylum Actinomycetota; class Actinomycetes; order Mycobacteriales; family Mycobacteriaceae; genus Nocardia; species Nocardia paucivorans. The sequence continues at coordinate 8,759 of NZ_BAGE01000024.1, forward strand.
ATCATGCCGATAGTCGTCGGCATACTCGGCGCGCCCCAGCCGCTCGGACAATTCCTGCGACATCGGAGTCAATTCACCGGCCAGTTCGCGCGGCGCCAAGGCGAGCGCGCTGCGGTCCGGCCGCGTGGACAGACCACTCGGCTGCCAGGTGAACGCGTAGAAATCGTCGTCGAGACGGTCGGCAGCCCCCTCGGTCGAGTGGTGCACGGACTTACCGGTCAACGAGGTGTACTCCGCGACCACCTCGCCCCGATCGTCGAGCAGATAGATGTCCACCAGCAGGGTGTCGTCGTTCTTGCGCGAACGGGTGTAGCACCACACCGGGAGATCGACCTGACGGTGCAGACGCACCCGCTCGATTCCGGTCGGCAGATAACTGGTGGGCAGCAGCACGTCCGGGCGATCGGCACGGGGGTGCAGGATCGCGCTCTGGAAACACGCGTCGAGTACCGCCGGATGCAGCAGATACCCGGTGAGCTTGTTGCGCAGCACCCGCGGCACGCGGACACGCGCGAGCGCCTCACCGTCTCCGACGTGAATCTTGTCGATACCGCAGAACGCCGGCCCGTAGGCGTATCCGCGGTGGGCGAACCGCCCGTAGACGTCGATGGCCGAGAAGGTCGCGGCGCAGCGGTCCCGGATCGCCGACAGATCGAATGCGGATGTCACGTCCTCGGCGTCCTCGGCGGACACGGTATGGAATCGACCGCGAGCATTGCGCAGCCAGGTGTCGCCGCGCACCGGCCGCTGGTGGAATTCGAAGGTTCCGGCCTCGGGATCGAGCTCGAGACGGCTGAGCTGCGGGTCCTCGGTCAGTACGCAGGCACGTTCGAATTCGACGAAATCCAGGGCGCACCGCTGCCCGGTCAACTCTTCCGTCGCCGCCAGCACGGCCTCCACATAGGAGGCACCGGGCACGATCACCGACCCGAACACATCGTGTTCCCGCACCCAGGTCAGTCGATGGTCGTCCCAACCGATCTCCCAGGTCGGTCGCGGGCCGTCCACCCGGCGCAGCATCGGATGTTGTTGCGCACCGGTGCGATCCCGCCGCGACACCGTGCTCTCGTTCCAGAACGACTGGCGAATCCACGGGTTCGTGGGGAGGTCGAGCACGGGCGCACCGGTGGGGTACCGCCGCTGCCAGTCGATCGGACATCCCGCGACGTAGAGTCGGGCGAAGGTGTCGCCGAAGACCGTCCAGTCGTCCTTCTTACGTATCAGCGACGGGACGACCACCGCGTCGGCGGTGATTTCGGTGACCGAGTTCGCCAGCACGGGGTGGGGACTCAGCTCGACGAAGGTGTCGTAACCGTCGGCCAGCATGGCACGGATGGCGGGTTCGAACAGCACCGGTTGGCGGAAATTGCGCCACCAGTAGTCGGTACCGAGTTCCGTCCCCTCGATCCGGGCGCCGGTGAGTGTCGAATAGAGCGGAATCCGGGTGGCCGTGTGCTCGATTTCGCCCAACGCCTCGAGCAGCTCTTCGCGCAGCGGATCCATATCCTGGCTGTGACAGGCGCAGTTCACCCGCAGCAACCGGGCGAAGATCCCACGCTCGTCCAGTTCCTCGGCCAATGCCGCCAGGACCGGGCGCCGCCCGGACAAGGTGCTGGCCCGGGGGCTGTTGATCGCCGACACCCACAACTCGTCCGGGTGACCGGCACACAATTCGCGCGCCTGCTGTTCGGATACGGCGACGAACATCATTCCGCCGGACGGGTCGGCGCCGTCCTGGATCCGCGCCCGGTGGCAGATCACCTTCAACGCTTCCGACAGCGACAGCGCCCCCGCGACATGGGCCGCAGCGATCTCCCCCATACTGTGGCCGAGCACCGCGTCCGGGAAAACGCCCCAGGACTTCCACAATTCGGCCAGCGCGACCTGCAGGGCGAACATGGTCGGCTGGAGATATTGTGTCCGGCTCACCGGCGAGGATTCCTCGTCGGCGGTGAGCGCCTCGTAGATGGACCAATCGATGTATTGCCTCGCCAGGCGATCGCATTCGAGGATCTTGTCGCGATAGATCGGCGAGGTCTCCAGCAGGGTGCGTCCCATGGCATACCACTGGGGTCCCTGACCGTTGAACAGGAAGGCGACCTTGCCGGTACGTCCCGGAGTCACCTGCCCCGTGACGAGATCGCCCGACCGCAATTTGTCCACGGCCTCCGCGGTGTCAGCGGCGACGACGGCACGGCGATGGTCGTGGTGACTACGCCGCAGCGCACTCGCCGCACCGTACTCGGCGAGATCCGCCACGGGTTGTTCCAGTGCGCGCGCATAGCCCTCGGTCAGCGCGTCGAGGGCGGCTTCGCTGCGCGCACTGAAGGTGAGCACCGTCGGAACCACACTGTTCTCCGACCGCGAGGCGGTGTCGTCGACCCGGTCATCGGATGAGGTATCCGACTCCGGGGCAATGCTTTTCGACACCGGCTCGGACAGGACGACATTGGCGTTGGTGCCGCCGAAACCGAACGAGTTGACGCTGGCGATCGCGGTCTCGTATTCCTCGGGCCACGGTCGTGCCGTCGCGGCGACCTCGATCGGCAGCGAGTCGAACTCGATATCCGGATTGCCCTGCCGATAGTGCAGACTCGCCGGCACCCGCCGATGACGGACACACAGTGCCGCCTTGATCAATCCGGCGACACCCGCCGCCGCCTCGAGATGCCCGATATTGGTTTTGATCGATCCGAGCAGCACCTTGTGATCCGGTTCCCGCTCGGTGCGCAGAACACGGCCGAGAGCGTTCGCTTCGATCGGATCACCGACCGGTGTCCCGGTGCCGTGCGCTTCCACATAACCGATTTCCGCGGGGGATACCCCCGCGGCGGCCAATGCCGCCCGGAAATTCTCCTCCTGCGATTCACCGCTGGGCACCGTGATGCCCTGGGTGCGACCGTCCTGGTTGACCGCACTACCGCGAATGACCGCATAAATCCGGTCGCCATCGGCCTCGGCGCGGGCCAGCGGTTTCAGCACCACCACACCGACGCCTTCTCCCCGGACGTATCCGTTGGCCGAGGCGTCGAAGGCGCGAGACAGACCGTCCGGCGAGAGCATGGCGGCCTGGCTCAACGCAATACCGAACTGGGGCGTCAGCATCAGATTGACGCCACCGGCCAGGGCCAGATCACTTTCCCCGCGACGCAGACTCTGCACGGCCAGGTGCACGGCGACCAGGGAGGACGAGCAGGCCGTGTCGATGGTCATACTCGGGCCGCGGAGATCGAAGGTGTAGGACAGGCGGTTGGAGACAATGCTCATGAATGTGCCCGTCGCCGAATGCGGACCGAGCCCTTCCACTTCGCTCGGCGCCGATTGCAGGGCGCCGTAGTCCTGGCTGCACGCGCCGATGAACACACCCGTCCGCGTGCCCGCCGCCGACCGCGGCACTATGCCGGCGTCCTCGAAAGCCTCCCAGCTCACTTCCAGCAGCAGTCGCTGCTGCGGGTCCATCTGTTCGGCGATACGTCCGGAAATACCGAAGAACGTCGCGTCGAATGTGTCCACCTCGTCCAGGTAACCGCCCCGACGCGCGCTGATTCGGCCCGGCTGTTGTGGTTTGGGTGAATAGAAATGGTCGACATCCCACCGGTCGGCGGGGGTGGTCGAGATGGCGTCGACACCTTGTTCGAGTAGTTCCCAAAGTTTTTCGGGTGTGGTGGCCCCACCCGGAAACCGGCATCCGATACCGATGATGGCGACTGGTTCGTCGGCCGCGTAGGTCATATCTGCTCCAGGTAATTGAACGCGGCGAGCACTTGCGCCGTGGTGAATACGTCCTGAGTCGCTCGGAACGAGCGGTAACTTTCGGTTTCCGGATACGGGTAGCGGCCGCCGAACCACGAACCGTCGGGGCGACGTCGCGCCAGCAACCAGTCGATCGCCCGACGCACCGGCGGTTCACCTGCGTCCATACCGGCGTGAGCGAGCGTCGCCAGGGCGAGCGCGGTTTGGAGCTCGGGGACGGACGGCTCGCCGTGGAAGCCGTCGACCCGGGAGAACCAGCTTCCGTCCGGGCGCTGCCGAGCGAGGACGAAATCACGTGCTTTCGCCACGGCGGCGTAGTTACCGTAGTCCGCCAGCGCGGCGACCGCCGGACGCATCAGGTAATAGTGGGTGCAGTAGTAGTACCAGTTGATGCCGAAATGGCCTTCCGCATTCTGTTTCCCGGCCAAGAAGTTCAGCGCCTCGTCGAGATGATCCGGCTCGATTTCCGCCTTGTCCAGGGCGCACAGCACAAATCCGGTAACCGATGATTCCCGCTGAAATGCCTTCGGGATGTGACTGTGCACTTCCTCCCACGGACCGTCGGGCAGCTGTCTACTTCGGAGAAATTCCGCTTTTCGACGGGCAGACTCCTCGCAACCGAGCAGCGAGAGCGCGTGTACGTATTCGCTACTGGTCTCGGTGCAGTATTCGTCGTCGGCTATTTCCAGCGCGCCCCAACTGAGCATTCCCGTCGGTTTTTCCCGACCGGAGAGAAATCCCAGCAGAGCATCGATGACTTCACCCGATTCCGAAGGCAATCGCTTCTGCCACAGCGCGATAGCCTTCAGAGCATTGACCGAATCCCACTCTTGGAACACATCCACCGATGGATCCTCTGCAATGGACCCGTCGGATTGCAGGCATCGACGGAAATAGTCGAAGGCCTGTGCAACCACAGTATCGATGGTCAGATCATGGTCTGCGAATACCCGCTCGAGCATGTTCACGCTATCGCAACCGCAGCGAACCGCAACTCCGGCCGGATTTTATCGGAAAAATTTCGCTCATAACCAACTCCGTACACGCTACCATCCATCACCGCCGGACCGGCCGGTGCGATACCGCAGGAAGCTACCACGAAGCAACCCACCCGCGAAGTTCCCAAATATGGGAGTTATGCAGCATTCGAATCCATTCATCTTCGCTGTACGCTTCCGCCGCCGGGGGTGGCATTTTCGGAGGACGGGAGTCATATATGAGCGACGAGGCCGACGTCGACTACGAGTGGGTGGATGTCACCACCCTCGGCGATCTGTTGGACCGACGAGCCCAAGCCCACCCGGATCGGGTTGCATTGGCCTTCCCGGACGCCGAACTCGACTACGCGCAACTGGCCGCCCGCGCGGACGCTCTCGCCCGCGCGCTACTGGCCGCCGGCACCTCCCGAGGCGAGACCGTCGGAATTCTGCTCCCGAACTGCCCGGACTCGATCGCGACGTTGTTCGCGGTCACCAAGATCGGCGCCGTACCCGTCCCGATCAACGGTCGATTCAAGGAATACGAACTGCAGCAGGTGATCACGCACTCCCGTATGCGCCTGCTGTTCGTCCATCCCGACACGCCGCTTCCCGACTCGGTACGCGCACAGGCCCCGGACCTACAACAGGTGGTACTGCTCACGAGCGACCGGGCACCCGAGGGCGTAACACCCGAATCCGAATTCCTCGCGGCGGCGGCCCATGTGACGGATACGCAGATCCGTGACCGCCGGCAACTGGTGCGGGTCCGCGACACCGCCATGGTCATGTACACGTCCGGGACCTCGGCAAGCCCCAAGGGCGCGATGATCAGCCACGAGGCCCTGATCCGATTCGCCGCGGGCGCCCGCACCAGACTCTCACTCACCGACCACGATCGCGTCTGGACACCACTACCGCTGTTCCATATCGGCGCGGTCGCCTTCGCCATCGCCACACTCTACGCCGGCTGCCGATACTGCCATGTCGGGTTCTACCGGCCCGATACCGCGCTGGACCATCTGGAAGCACAGCGCTGCACGGTCGCCCTGCCCGGCTTCGAAACGGTATGGCTGCCGGTATTGAACCAGCCCGACTTCGACCGACGCGACCTGTCCGCGCTCCGGCTCGTCATGGCGGTGGGCGTTCCGGAACGCCTGCGCGATATGGCCACCCGGCTACCGCAGGCGATCCAGGTGTCGTGTTTCGGCATGACCGAGGCCTCCTCGTTCCTGGCGCTGAGCAGGCAGACCGACACCCATGAGCAGCGCATGACCACCGGTGGGCACCCGCTGCCCGGGATGGAGTGCCGCGTGGTGGATCCGGAGACCGGACACGACCTGCCACCGGGCACGGAGGGCGAATTGCTGTTCCGCGGCAGCAATTGCTTCGACGGCTATCTCCACGACCCGGAGCTGACGGCCCGCGCCTTCGACGAGCAGGGATGGTTCCACACCGGTGATATCGCCGTCATGGACGCCGACGGCCGGGTCACCTTCGTGAGCCGGCTCAAGGACATGCTCAAGGTCGGCGGCGAGAACGTCTCGGCGGTCGAGGTGGAGGGGTATCTACTGCGGCACCCGGCCGTCCACATCGCGCAGGTCGTCGGCGCGCCGGACGACTACTACGTGGAGGTGCCGGCCGCCTATATCGAGTTGAAGCCGGGCGCCACCGCCACCGAGCAGGAGATCATCGACTTCTGCCTGGGCAATATCGCCACCTACCGGGTACCCCGATACGTCCGGTTCCTCGAGGAATGGCCGATGTCCGGTACGAAGATCAAGAAATACGTTCTGCGCGAGCGGATCAGGACCGAGCTCGCCGAGGCGGGCATCACTCGGGCGCCCAAGCTACGAGTGGTGCAGGGGGCCCGTCCATGAGCGGTGAACTACGCACCATAACCCGGCTGTACCGGAACGCGGCCCGTCTGAAGACGTCGGCCGCGCTCGGAGATCCGGTTGCCGCCGTCATGAACCTACCCCGCGGCGTTTCCGGGCACGCGGCCTACGAGCGGATCCGGGCAGGCGGTGAACTGGTGCGTGGTCGCAGCGGCCTGCACATGTCCGCCACCTACTCGGTCTGCAACGGGCTTCTGCGCGACAACCGGTTCAAGGTGGCGCCCACCTCGGCGGTGCGCCTGCGACTGGGACCGTTGCCCGGTCAGCGAACCGATTTTCTGGTACATCCGCTCGACGACTCGCTGGCTTCGGAGAATCCGCCGGAGCACACGCGGTTGCGCAAGATCGTCGCACCGTTGTTCGGCGCCGCGCAGATACGAGCCCGGCGAGCCTTCGTCGAAGAGCTGGTGGAGCGGCGGTTGGATCGATTGGATCGCGACGAGCCCGTCGACCTGATCGACGAGTTCGCCCTGCGCATACCGAGTCTGGTGATCGCCGAACTTCTCGGCCTCCCCCCGGAGGATCATGATCTCTTCGCACACTGGGGTATCGAATTCGGCGCGACGGTCGACGGGGCGCGCGGCATTCGGGAGCGCCGGCGCACGCACGTATTGCTCTCCGAACTCACCGACTACTTCGCCGCGGTGACCGAGCTGCGCCGCAAGGAACCCGGCGAAGACATGATCACGGCACTGACCCATGCGGTGGACGAAGGAGCGATGACCGAGGAGGGGCTGGTGTCCACCTGCCAGGCACTCCTCATCGGCGGCTTCGTGACCACGGCCAATATCATCGGCAATGCCGTTGTCGCCCTGTCGCGTTTTCCCGAGCAACGCGAGCTGTTCACGAGCGACCTCGACAAGGCACCGCAGGTGGTGGAGGAAGCGCTGCGCTGGGAGGCCCCGGCCCAATACAGCGTCCGGGTGGCGGGTGAACCGCTGGAGCTGGCCGGTCGAGAGATCGGGAAGGGTACGCCCGTGGTGGCCTTGTTGGCGGCCGCCAACCGCGATCCCGATGTCTTCACCGAACCCGAGCGGTTCGATATCGACCGGCCGAACGCGCGCGACCACCTCTCCTTCGCAGCCGGTGTGCACTACTGTCTGGGTGCCGGGCTGGCCCGGCTGGAAGGCGAGATCGCATTGCGCGGTCTCTATCGACGGTATCCCCGGCTCGAGACGGTCGGGCAGGGTGAATACTGCCCGTCCCGAGTCATCCGGGGCCCTCGCCACCTGCCGGTCCGGACTCGATAAAGGTGTCGAATACCACCTCGTGACCGCCGCGATGTCTCCGGTCGGCCGCTGATCTCCCTTCGAACCGGTGGTCCGGAACCGGCTGCCGACGGCTTCAGCGACCGCCCATCCCTGCCACCGGAACCAATCGGCATATCGGCTGCCGGGCCTCGCCGCGAATCGGTGGTGAGCGGCTGCTCACCACCGGGGTATGCGACATCGGCATGCTCTGTCGGTGCGATATGTCATCCTCCCGAGGTAACCAACCCTGCTCGGAGGGGAGAACGACAATATGGCCGAGATCGAGGACCGGCCCGCGATGAGACCGGTCGCGCGCTGTCGCCGCTGTCACGGATGGCTCCTGTCACCGCAGTCGATCGCCGAAGGGATCGGCCCGACCTGCGCGGTCCGCGAGCGCATCGAGCGGTGCGCCGCGACGGCGGCGCAACCGGCACTGTTCGATATCGCAGCCTGAGCCATGCCGCTGTCGACCGACGGCAACCATGGGGTCGTCACGTGTGGGCGCGGCCGATGTCGATGCCGAAATCTCCTTGCGCGGGCAATAGGGCCTTGCCCGCGGCGAAGACTTGCCCGCAACGAAGAGAGGAAGAAGGAGAAACCGGAGAAAGCGACGCCCTATGGCGAATCGCAGACCGGAACGAAGGGTCGACCGGCCACCACCACCGGGCTCGGACGAATCGTCCTTATCGGGCCGGGCGGCGGGCTCGGATCTCGGTCAACGACAGCCCCCGGCGACGACGGGCGAGCGCACGCAAAGAGCTCGCATTGGCATAGCCGACTTCCCGTGCGATGGCCTCCACTGTCAAATCGGTGGTCCGCAGCAGCCGACCGGCACGATCCAAACGGATATCGTCGGCGAAATCCTTGGGCGACATACCGAGCGCGGCGCGGGTGGCCCGCTGCAGGCTGCGTTCGGTGACCCCCAGCTCACGCGCTGCGGTGGAGATCAGAAACTGTTCGGAGAGGTGATCGCGCACCCAACGTTCGTAGCCTGCGACCAACGAGTTGCCCCGGGCGACCACCTCGGGGATGACATACGAGGCCTGGCTGGTCCGGTCGTCGACCGCGAGGTAACGCCGCACCTGCTCCGCCAGCTCCGGGCTGGTGCGGTACACCAGGGACAGGGCCATGTCCACATGGGACAGTGACGCGCCGGCGGTCGTCACCCCGTCACCGTGACAGACGATGCTCGTCTCGTCCAGGTCGACCTCGGGATAGCGTTTGCGGAAACTGGCCCCCAACCACCAGCTGGTGGTGGCCGGACCACCTGCAAGCACCCCCGCCTCGGCCAAGAAGAACGTTCCGGTGCAGGCCGCGGCGAGATGCGCGCCGCGCGCACGCGCACTGCGGATATGCTCCACCAGCCATGCGTTACCGGGCGCGGATACGAGTTCGACCAGCGAGCCCGGCTCCAGGACGTTCACCGCGGCCACCGCGACGGTATCGAAGGGCTCGGAAATCTCACCGAGCGGTGTGGTCGGCACCAGGTTTCCGCTTCCCGAGCGCACCGATTCCCCCAGGGACACGGTATGCACATTCCAGGCGGCAGGCGGGTGCGGCAGTTCGTCACGCAGGACATTCGCTGTACTGAAGACACCGAGTAGAGTGCCGAGGCCGAGTTCACCCACACCATCCACTACGAAAATGCCCACGTTCACGCCCGCAGGATACGGCGCGATATCACCGCGACAAAACCTCGCGGTTCGATTTGCGGCACCATGAGCTGTCGGTACGGATCGACCGAATGTCGCAAACGCATCCTTTCCGGTCGCTTCCGCCCCTCGGCTCGGGCCATGAGACCCCGTAGGGTGAGGCCACGGCGCAGTCATCCCCGAGCGACTACGCCCTGGTTCGTGTAGACATCACCGATCGAGAGCGAATGCCCGGAAATGACCCTTGCGCGACACCGCGACGCATGGTTCGGGTATCCATGTCACGCCACCGCTCCCTCGGCGTCTCACACTTCCCCCGCCGTTCATCGACGGTCTCACCGATAGCCTTCGGGGCCGGCCGGCATGTGCCCGCGGCACCATGCCGCGCGCCCCGTCCCCCGGCCATCGGATACGGAGGCATGGTTGCGGCGCTGCGGGGTGCGCCGCAACTTTACGTCCGTATCCCAACGCTTCGACCGCTGGGCCCGCGGCCGCACCCGACGCACCGCCGCCCGCCCGGGTGACGGCCGCCGGGTCGGATACGACGGAGTGTCGGGTGGCGTATCAGGCCTCGAGAACGACGGGTAGCCGCCGCAAACCGTGGAGCGCGCGGGATTGCAGGGGGACGCATTTTCCGGCGAGACGGGCGTCCGGATACCTTTCGAAGAATCGTTGGACAGCGATAACGGCTTCCGCGCGGGCCAGTGCAGCACCGATACAGAAATGGATCCCGGCGCCGAAGGTGAGATGGCGATGCGGTTCCCTGCGGTGCGGATCGAATTCGTGCGGAAGGGAGAAGATTTCCGGGTCGCGGTTCGCCGCGGCGAGCAGCAGCACGATCGGTGTTCCGGCGGCGACGGGCCGATCGGCGAGCCGAGTATCGGTCTTGGCCACCCGAACGACGTATTGGACGGGAGTGTCGTACCGCAGGGATTCCTCGATCACCGCTGTGTAGTCACCATCGGCCGGATGGAGGTGGGGGTACCGCAGCAGCATGTACAGGGCGTTGCCGAGCAGGTGGGTGGTGGTGCCGAAACCACCGACCAACAGCATGCTGCAGGTGGCGATGGCCTCGCGCAGGGTCAACCGCGCCGGACACTGCCCCGCCAACCCGGCGATGAGCCCGACGTCCTGCGGTTCGGCCTGCTCCAGACGCTCCCGAAAGTATGCCGTCATCTCGGTGACGAGCGCGCGGGACCGCTCCCGTTCCCGCGCCGTTCTGGCTCCGTCCAGCAATGAGGCCAGTACGTTTCCCCATGTAGCGAAACGCGGGGCCTCGGTATGGGGTAGACCGAGGATCTCCGAGATCATCGCCATCGGAACGGCTTCGGCATAGTTCGTGATCAGATCGGTGACGCTGCCGTGTGGCAGCTCGTTCAGGCAGTGTTCGACGGCTTTTTCGATCCGGGGAGTGAGATCGCCGAGTGCGCGCCGATGGAATGTCGGCGCGACCAGCGACCTCAGCTCGGTGTGCCGGGGTGGTTCCAATTTGAGGAAGGAGTCGTCGACCGGATGCACGAGTGTCACATCTCCGGTTTCGTTGCGCCTGCGGGCCGAGGCGCCGATCGGCGCCGGGCCGAAGTCACCGCTGGTGAGGACCTGCTGACACAGCCGATGCGAGGCGGTGAACAGCAGGCCTCGGCGGCTGATGGCCAGGGCGCCCCGAGCACGGATCTTCTCGTACTGGCGATGCCGGTCCACCCCCGGGCGGGCCCAGAGGATCCGGGCGCCCGGGTCACCGCGTAGGACATCGGAGAACAGCCGTGCTTTTTCCAGAGACATCGTTGCCATGACCGGTCGCTACTCCTGCGTTACGCGCCGACCACGGTTTCGGCGGAAACCTGCCGAGCCGTGTGGTAGCTGGACCAGTAGTACTGGCGGTAGAACTCCTCGGCCAGTGTCACCCAGGTGTTCAGCTGGTCGCGATCGCCCAGGAACCGGTGCATGTTGACGAGCAACCAGCTCCACACCGCCTGACTGTCGCGGCAGTTGTCGCAGTCACCGGTGGTGGCGCAGTACTGAACGCTGTGATCGGTGCGGTACGCGTTGAAGCGGCCGACGATCGGATGACCCTCGCGCAGGCGCTGGGCGTGGGCCGGGTGATCGTTGCTGATACTGGGACAGGTTTCGGCACCGAAAGTGCCCCAGTGCGTCTTACCGGTGACCAGAGTGCGGTAATAGTACGGATCCCCGACGACCGTGTCGGGGTAGGTCTCCCGCATCCGGGTCATCTCCTGAATCACATACTCTTCGTTACGCACTCGCGCGGTGGGGTCGGTGCCGTAATCGCTGTAGTAACCGAAGTTGATCTGGTTTCCGTTCTCCGCGATGGCCTCGACAGTGCGTTCGAGGTAGGGCATCCCGGCCTCGCTCAGGGTATAAACCCAGGTGACCCGCGGATCGTTGGTGTAGGTGCGCAACGCCCGGTCGAACAACCCGGTGATTCGCCGACCATTGGCCCCGTGACCACGTAACTCGTCGTCGACCGGTCCGCCACCCCATAGGGAGAGCGCAATGGCGATATTCTCCAGCCCCTCGTAGGGAATGGGCCGCGTCCCGTTCGTTACCACTGTGACATGGCGAATCGTCTCCGCGAACACCCGGACCCGATCCAGGACGAGAGCCGGTTCACCGCCGATCAGCAGGGTGCTGGTGATCTTCTTGTTGTCCCGCAGATCTTCGGCGAACGCACGGATCGTGTCGAGATCGCGGATTTCGGTGCTTTGCTTGTCCATATCGTGTTCGAAGAACCAGCAGCCCTTGCACCGCAGGTTGCAGGCGTCGGTAACCCAGACTTCCACCGTCCGTATCCCGCGAGCCGTTTCGTTGATGCGCAACAAACGTTCGGCCAATGCCGGATCATCTTGCACGAGTTCGAATGCTCGGGTTAGAATGCGTTCCTTACTTGGCCTGACGTCCAGGAAAATAGGCTGGGCCACGGCATCCTCCTCAGTGCGATACGGCAGGATTGCTCGCCGTCGGATGTGTTATCGGCGAGTCGACTATGTCCGCTGTCGACAGCGTTGCCGCACTAGCGGACTCGGCAGATGGTCGGTGAGTTTGCGGATACGGAGTGGTCGTACGATATTGAACTCGTTAGCGCCACAAAGAATTATAGGATGCGCTGCCGCGCAACGCATCCCGTTCTCAGCCTTCACGCCGCTTCTTCCGGGCTTATCGATGGTTATCGATATATGTTCCTGCACAAAAACATTCGCTCCGGAATTGCTACACCGTCAGGAAGTACCGTTCGTACGGTGGGACCGCAGCGATCGACGCACTCACGACAGCATGAGATCCCCCTGGCAGCCACCGGTGGCCGCATCACAGCGATGTCACCGGCCGAGAGGCGGAGCCGGAGGGAAGGTCACCGGCATAGCAACGAGGGCGCGATGGAAAGGCCCCGGCCGCCAACGTAATTGCTCGACCTCGCAGGCGAGTCGCATCTCGGGGAGTGCGTCGAGCAACTGATCGATCGCGTTCTGCGCAACCGTGTAGGCAATCGACCGGGCGGGGCAGGCATGCGGACCGGAACCCCACGCCAGATGCGCGTTGTTATCGGTGTACTCGCCCGAGTGGATCGCCGGATCGTTGTTGCAGGCCGACATGCTGATGAGTACCGGCTGATCGGCGGGAAGCCACACTCCGTCGATCATGATCGGCTGCCTCGGGTAGCTGAGGCAGTAATTGGCCATCGGCGGATCGGTGTACAGCAGCTCGTTGAGCGCATCCCGGGTCGTGGGAACCGCGCCGGGCGACGACGCACTGGTGAACCGGGGATCGGTGATCATGAACAGCAGGGTGTTGACCGTCAGATTGGTCAGCGGCTCTATCCCCGCCCCATAGAGCACGGCCAACTGATGCACCATCTCCGAGTCCTGCAACCGTGCCGGATGAGCCAGAAGACGCGAGGTGACATCACGGCCGGGTTCGACGCGCTTGAGCGCGACCAGCTCCAGGAGTGCCTCGTTGATCCGATCGTTCGCCTCGGTCGCGGCGTCACCACCTTCGAACATTGCGGCCATACCGGTTGCGATGCTCTCCCCGAGCTCCGGCGGGCACCCCAACATGGCGTTGAGCACATGGAAGGTCAGCGGAAAGGCATACTGGCCGATGAGTTCGGCTTCGCCGTCCATGCAGAAGGCATCGATCAACGGCGCGGCGACCTCTTCGACGTTCTGATGCATGGAGAACAGGTCGACCCCGTCGAGAGCGGCCGTGATCGCCTGCCGGTACCGGGCATGTTCCCGCCCGGTACTGCGCATCACATTGGGACGCCAGGCCATCATGGGCATGAGCGGGTGATCGGCCGGAACGGTCTTCTCCCACGCGCGCGCATCGGCCGGAAAGTGTTCGGGGTCATTGAAAATCCGAATGGCGGTGTGGTAGCCGATCACCAGGGTGGCCGGAATACCCGGAGCCAGATCCACCGGCACGAGTGTTCTGTGCCGACGACGCATCTCGGCGAAGACACGATGCGGATCGGCAGCATACTCCTCGGTGTAGAGAGCAACGCGAGTCGGGGCATCGGTCTGACCGGGCGCGGAATACGGACAACCGGCGGCGGGTGTTTCGGGCGACGGTATGGACTTGGTCAATGCCGAGAACTCCAATGAACAGCAACAGCGTCGGATCCAGGAAAATGTCTCAGTTAGGACATCTTCTGTGTCGGAACAGTATTGTCGTGACGAGTCGACCGCAAGGTGGGGGCGCACACTCGTGTGCGATGGATCACCAAGGCACACAAGGTCACCGGAACGTCGGATGGGATGAACTGTCCGTACGCCGTATTACCGACCATCCATCACTCTTCCGAATCATCGACGACGACAATATCGGCCACGTCACCGGTGTGCTGGTGCTTACGGGGGACGTATCGATATCGACTGTTACGCCATACGCGACCGTTTCTGGGGCCCCACGCCGAACACGGCTACCGGCGCGTGGACCACACCGGGCCGACCGATCTCGACCTGAGCCTTCCGACCTATTCCGCGCCGACCGACGACAGCGACGATATCCGCTCGGGCTACCTCCGTAAACGGAAACCTCCTGTCCGCGGTCGCGGGTGGTCATCGTTCACCCATCCACGATCCCGATCACGGCCGAATCCGGGAACTCGACCTGACGGTTGTCGACGAATACGGCACCCGACTCGACCTCACCGGACGAGTACGAAACAGATTCATCCTTCCCTTCGCCACCAGCGTCCGCCACAACGGTGTGGTCGAGTTCGATACCGCCGGCCGCACGGTCTACGGAGAAGATCAAGACATCCGGCCCATCAAGAAGTTCCAGCGTGCTCGCCGCCGCTGAGCACGCCACAGGCAGCCCCGAGCGGTCGCACCCGCCGGATCACCCGGCACCGTGCGATGAGTTTCGTGCGCGTAGAGCGCCTGGTCATGAGGAAACTGGTCTACGGGTTCGGGGTGTCCCTGGACGGCTATGTCAACGACCGCGACGGCGGTATCGACTGGACCACAACCCCGACGAGGAACTGCACCGGTTCCACAACGACCGTTACCGTGCCATCGAGATCGCACTGCACGGCCGCCGACTGTACGAGCTGATGGACGAGTACTGGCCTTACATACCCGAGGACGCATCACCCATCGAACGCGAGTTCGGGGAGCTCTGGACGACCGAACCCAAGGTCGTCTTCTCCCGCACCCTCACCGAGGTCGAGTGGAACAGCAGGCTGGTCGGTGCGAACGCGGTCGAAGAGATCCGCCGACTCGAGGCCGAAGGTGACGGTGTCATGGAGGTCGGGGGCGCGGCTTCGGCAGCCTCGCTGATACCCCACGGGCTCATCGACGAATACCAGTTGTTCGTCTCGCCCGTGCTGCTCGGAGGCGGTACACCACTGTTCCCCGCACTGGACAACCGAATCCGGCTCCGGCCGGTGGAAACGAGGCACTTCGACACGGCGGTGACGCTGCGCTATCTCGCCGACCGAGGTCCGTCCGACCACGGCACCGTCCGGCAGGCAGGATCGCACCGGTCCGCACGCGCGTGCCGTTCTCCGGTCGGTCACATGGCGTAGGGGGCGCGGCTTCGAACCACGTGTGGCGTACCCACACACCGGCGAATTCGACGCCTAGGGTCTGATTCGGTCCGCCCACCAGGGGCAGCTGAGCGGAGGGTTCGAGGAATGACGTTCGAGAGGATCACTGCCGCCGTTTTCCTGGCCGTCTCGGCCCTGGGTATCGCCGCGGCAACCGCCCATGCGGAGCCGGCCGTGGCCGAGCAACCGACCGCCGTACCCACGGGGCGCACGGTCTCCGGCGTGGATCGAGGAATCGGCTATCGCATCACCGTTTCACCGGCCGACCGGGTGGTTGTCGCCACCGTCGAGAACGGCCGATTCGTGGCGCACAACGGCGAGGCGCTGCTCGAGTCCGACACCGGAACGGCCGTGACCGAAGCGCCCCGGTGGTTCGCCATCGGCGGGCGGTCGATCGCGCTCGGGCAGCACATAGGCGCGGACGGCCGCACCCTGACACTGACGCCGACGGCAGGGGATGGGACACAGCCGAAGGACATCGGCTCCTACGAACGGCTCAGGGAACAGATCGACAAGAACATGCCCGGTGTCGTCGCCGGTGCCATTGTGGGCGGCCTCCTCGGAGCCTGTCTCTTCCTGATCTGGGGGGTCAGTATTCCGGCGGGTGCGCTGATCGGCGGAACCATCGGCGGATACCTCATGGGCGGCCCGGAGTTCCTCGACGCCGTACAGGCGTTCGTCACCGGCCAACCGTGAGCACGGGCAGGTGAGATCGCGGGCAAAGCTACGGTGGTTCGCCGCCACATGAAGTGGCACAGCCATTTCCTCCGAAAGGTGACCTCCGCACACTGGTTGTCGCGATCCCCGGTATAGCCGCAGATTGTGACGACACCACCGAATCCGATAGCGCCCGCGCAGATCATCAGTACCGCTCCGAGCAGCGCCGCAGGCTCCATTCGTGGTATTGCCTCGGCGAATCGGCCGTGAACCGCACCGGCCGGTCGCCGGGTGCGCAACCATCCGGCGACCGCTGCGATCCCACAATCATCGGCGGCGGGGCTCGGTTCGTTTGCGGCCTGTCGCAACAATTCACACGCTCGCACGGTTCCGTCGATCCGGACCATGAGCGAGGCACTCGCGATACGGTCACCCGGCCACCTGGTGTTCGCGGCGAGTAACGCCCGAGCGCAGTCACCGTCCCGTCGAGCGGCGGCGACCTTGTGGTCGACCGGGGTGGCGTCGATACGAAACAGCGCTACCGCCGGCACTATCGGAACGGTGACGGCGGCGACGATCGGTCGTTGCTTCAGTGGTGCGCCCGTCTGCTCGGAAACGAGCCGCCCGGACGCCGGCCACATACCGTGCGCGGTTACTCCGAGCCACCACAACGACTTCCACCCATATCGATCGGGCCCAGACCACGAGGACCACGACGAAAGCAGGCCGATCGCCGTGGTGGCCATGGTCAACCGTGGCCACCACGGCATCGGGGAGCCGATTCCGAGGAGCGAGGCATTGCCGAGCACGACCGCAACCGGATCCGGTGACGTCCCACTCTCCGCGCCGGCGCCATGACATGGTTCGACGCCATGGGACGATGTCACCGCTCCCGCACCGGCCGGAGAAACCCTATTCGTGCCGGATGCGCCGCAGGGTGTCCGAGGGGCTCTCGCCGAACCGTACCCGATAGGCGAGGGCGAAACGTCCGAGGTGGGTGAAACCGCAGCCGTAGGCCACCGTGGTGACGGTCGGCGCGAGGTCGGCGGTGGTATCACACAGCAGCCTGCGGGCCTGTTCGAGTCGTACGGTGCGCAACATCTCGGTGGGAGTGCTGTCGAACCGCTCCCGGAATACGAGTTGCAGCTGCCGCACGCCGACGCCCACGGCGCGGGCCACATCGGTGACGGTGACCGGTTCGGCGTAATGCTCCTCGATCCATCGACGAGCGCGGTCGGCGAGACCGGCGCAGGGACGGATGTCGCCGGCGCGCAGATCGTCGGTGTTGGTATGCGGTAGTCCCAGGAGTACGGCGGACAGCAGGGTGTCCTCGAGTTGCCGGGTCACCAGGGTGTGCAATGGGTGCCCACCGGCGCCGGCGAGGGTCCGGTAGACCAGCCGCCAACCGGAATCGACCAGTTCGACGGGCCCCACGGCGGTCCCGTCGCCGGGAGGAAAGAATCGCAGCGGTCGCGCCGGAGGACGGCCGGTGAGGGTGGTCAAATGCTCTTCGAGCCGCTGGGTGTTGGCGGCGAAGATCAGTGCTCCGCGGGTCGGATGCGGGTCCATCAAGGTGTGTCCCCGATGGGACAGAACGAAGGCGCGACGCAGGGTGCCGGACCGGTTGAGACTCGTCTCGGATACCTGCATCGGGCCCAGCGGCACGGTCAGGGCGAACCGGTTGTGGGTGGGAAACGCGTCGACGGCGACCCGGGCGCCGTATCGCACGTACGCGACATCGAGGGCACCCACTCGGGCAGTGGCGACCAGCCCGTCCGGAGCCCCGGCGCGGACCTGCACATCGTGGACGACGGTGACCTGCTGCACGGCGTCACGCAACTCGGCCATACGGCAGCTACTCATCACGGTGGTAGCGGGGAAGGTAACCGCGTCCCGAGCGATATGTCGTACCATCTGCGAACTCCTGTCGTGCTCCGGAGACGACCCTACCCACGAACCGGCCGCGGTGAGTATCCCATCGCGACCGGTTGACGTATTGGTTACACCCTGGTTACCGGGGCACGCGCACCCCACGGGCCTCGAGGCGTGGCAGCACCTCCTGGGCGAAGTACTCCAGCTCGGACACATAATCGACGAACGACAGGGTCATACCGCCGAACCCGGCCTGATAGAACTGCTCGATCCGATCGGCCACCTCGTCAGGGGTGCCGATCAGGGGGCAGCTGCCGTGGCCGGCCGCGAACCGGGCACGGAAGGTTTGCAGCATCTCCGGGGTGAACGACTTGGCGTGCATCCCCTGGAGACGCATCAGGTTGTCCACCGCGTCCCAGTCGGCGTTCTCGTCGGCGTAGTAGTGCAGGTACTCCTCGGCCTCGGCGCGAGTCGGCCGGCACACCACATGCCCCAGGGTGAACACACCCATGCTGCGGTTGTAGCGCTGCCGGGCCTGTTCACGAACCTCTCGGGCGATCCGGCCTCCGTCCTCGGGACCGCCCACGATCGTGAACGCGAAGTCGGCGTTGCGGGCGGCGTAATCGCGCCCCTGACCGGACGAACCGGCATTGAGCACCGGCAACACCCCGTCGTAGGGCTTGGGCATGCCCTCGACCTGCGTCAGTTGGTAGAACCTGCCCTTGTGGTCGAAGCGGCCCGGGGTGGTCCAGATCTTCCGGATCACATCCCACCACTCCTGGGCCAGTTCGTAGCGGTCGTCGTGATCGGTCGGCAGATCGACACCCATCGCCTCGTACTCGGGCTGGTTCCAGCCGGCGACAATATTGATTCCGGCTCGTCCCTGGCCGATGTGGTCGACGGTGGCCATCTGTTTGGCCACCACCACGGGATGGTTGAAGGCGGTGTGGATGGTGGCGAAGACGGAGATCCGACGGGTGTGCGCGAGCAGACCGGCCGCCAGAGCGGTCGGGTCGAGAACACCTTCGTGGAAGTTGGTCTCACCGCCGTATCCGATCCACCGTGCGATCGGCAGCAGGAAGTCGAGGCCCACCTCGTCGGCGAGTTCGGCCAGACGGAGGTTGTCCTCCCAGCTTCCGGACCAGCGTTCCGGGATTTTCGTCACGGCCAGCCCGGACGAGCAGTTCGCGGAGAAGAGTCCGAGTTTGAACCCTTTGCCGTCGGCGATCGATTTGACCATGGTGTGTTCCTTTCCGAGGAATAGGTGTGGTGTCAGGGGTGGATCGGGGCGGGGGTCAGCGCTCCTTCGGAAAAGGTCAGCGCGGGCGCCGAGCGACGGTCGGTGACCAGTACCCGACCGAGCAGGATGAGGTGATCACCGCCGTCGTAGCGGATGTGGGTGCGGCACTCCAGGCGTGCGATACCCGCCGTCAGTAGCGGCGCTCCGGTGATACCGGGACGCCAGTCCAGACCGTGGAATTTGTCGCCACCGCGCCGAGCGAATCGCGACACCAGGTCCGCCTCGTCCGCGCTGAGGATGTGCACGGCGAAACCCTCTGCCCGCGACCAGATGTCGAAGCTGGTGGAGCCGCGATCGACACACCAGGACACCAGCGGCGGATCCAGCGATACGGAGGTGAAACTGGTCGATACCAGCCCCGCGGGCCGTGCCCCGTGGCTGGTGGTTATCACCGCGACGCCGGTGGTCCATGCCGCCATCGCCTGTCGAAGCTCGAGAGGCCCCACAACCGGTTCGGGAGTGATGGATGCGGGTGCGGGGGTATCGGTGGATTCCATGAACAGCTCCGAATACTTATGGTCGCGAAGGGATTACCGGCCCTCGCCGAGGGCCACTCGCAGGGTCGTGCCGTCCTCGTCGGCGAGCGCGGCATCACGCAGCCGGGCCAGTCGGGCGGCGGCGTCGGGTTGGCCGACGATGGTGTCGGCGGCGCGCATCAACTTGGCGAAGCTGTCGTTGCCGTGTTCATAGGTGGCGCCGTAACCCTTGAGGACGCGCTGGCATTCGACGATCTCGCGGGCCAGCTCGGCGTCCTCGGGTGCGACGGCCAGGGCCGCGGCCATCCATTGTTCGATGGCGACCTGTTCCCGGTGGTAGCGCAGGGACCGCGGGCGCAGCGGTCGAACCCGGGCCATCACCGACAACATGGTGTATCCGGTAATCGAGCTGGTGTTGATGATCATGCCCTGGTGGGTCACCTTGTCGATCGCGCGCCGGAATCCCTTGGAGCGCCGCAGCGTCGCCCCCATCCAGGTGGGCATCGTGTCGGTGATCTCGTCCACCTGCGGGTGCAGATATTCGCGCACGTGGACGAGTTGATCCGGTTCGGCGCGCGCCTCCTCCCGGATACGGCTCATCCGGTGTTTGCGGACCTTCTGTAATGCGACCTGAATGGTGTCCTGGTAGCACATCCACAGGGCCAGATGCCGGGCCACTTCGACGGTGAGCCGGGCGTCGCCGGCCGCATCCGGGTCGACAGCGGCGAACTTCGTGACCCGATCCAGGTACAGCCGGGCATAGCCGAGGTTCTGGTACACCGCGGTACGGACCAGGCCGTGCAGGATCATCGATCGCGCCGCGACCGGCAGATCGGTCACCCGGGCGGCCAGGGGACGCAGTTTCGGTCCGACCAGCGCTCCCGGGTCGGTGGCGGCGATTTCGTTGCGGCGCTTCTCTTCTCGATCCTTGCGTTCCTCCGCCGACAACGGTTTGGCGATGAGCTGCAGATCGACCGGTTTCGAGGTGGTCGCCGGTGGTGGGGCGGCCGCGGCCATCCCCCCGGCGAACGCCTGCAACGACTGTTCGATTCCCTTGCCGAAAGCCCGGATCGGCGCCTCGAACTGTTCCCGGGTGAACGGCAGCACCCCCGAACCGGCGACCGCGCCGAACAGCGCCGCGCTGATCACACTGCGGGCCTCTTCGGCAATGGTCATGAAGTCCGCGGCGATCAACCGTTTCGCCCCGGCCCGCGCGGCGGCGAGCAGCGCGGCGCTGTCGGTGCGACCGTCACCGAGGGCCATCTTCTCGTCGATCGAGTAGACGCGATGCGTCGAGGTGATCAGGATGCTGCGGTCGGGGGTGGCGAAACCACGCTGTACCGCCCGTGCGGCCTCCATCAGCTCCGAGGCGATGACGATATCCACCTCGCCGGGGGTGGGGAACACGCTGAGCACCGGTTCGTCGCGGTCGGACCCCTCGTGGGGGACCGGCGGGAACAACTCGACGTAGTACACGGTGGCGCCGGTGCGCTGGGCGACACCGGGCACCGAGGTGGTCTGGGCATGGTGACCGGCCGCTTCGGCCACCTCCACGATCCAGTCGGCCAGGACGCCACCGCCCTCACCGCCCATGGCGAGGATCGCGATCGTTATGGGCCGCTGCCCGCTGTACCAACCGGACATCACGCCACCTCCAAAGCGGCCGCGCGGCGCTCGACACCGCGGGCGAGGGCATTGATCCACCAGCGCCGCACCCGGGCCAACACACGGTCCTTGCGGGTGGGGTTGTAGACGACATCGGTGCGATAGAACGACGGACACAGCACCGCCGCGTGCGCGTTCGCACCGCACACCCCGCACCCGACGCAGCTGTCGAGCACCGTGGCGATCGGGTCGGTGCGCATGGGATCGGGGTTGTCGGTGATGGTCAGCGACGGACAGCCGGAGATTCGGATACAGGCGTGGTCGCCGGTGCAGGTCTCCGGGTCCACGCCGAACCGCTCCCGGATGACCCGTTTACCGGCCTTCAATTCCTTCGCGCGTTTCTTCTTCTCGCGCCGCTGCCGGTTGAGTTGGCATTCGCTCTGCATCACCAGGACCTTCGGCCCCGGTTCGTCGGTGGTGAGCGCCTCGACGAACGCATCGCGCACCCGGGAGACGTCATAGGTGTTATCGATGGTCTCGGCGTATTCGACGCCGATACCGCGCACGGCCTTCTCGATCGGATGCCGGGTGGAGCGGGCGGGTAGTTCGGCGTGTGAGGAGAGCACATCCTGGCCGCCGGTCGCCGCGGCGTAGTCGTTGTCCACCACGACCAGCAACTGATCGCTCTTGTTGAACACGGCGTTGCCGACACCGCTGGACAGGCCGTTGTGCCAGAATCCGCCGTCGCCCATGATCGCGATGGTTCGGCGATCGGAATCCTTCGAATCCAGAGCCGAGGCCGCGGCGGAGCCGAGCCCGTAACCCATGGTGGTCGCACCGAGGTCGAACGGGGCGTTGATCGAGAAGAGGTGACAGCCGATATCCGCGCTGACATGGTGTTTACCGGTTTCCCGCTCGGCGAGTGCGAGCCCGCTGAAGATGGGACGTTCCGGGCAGCCGGTGCACAAACCCGGCGGGCGCGGCTGCACCAGTTGCGGTTCGACCCGAGGGGCGAACGGGCTCATCGGGTCGTCGACAGCCCGCAGAAGGGCGGGTTCGTGAGTGATCGCCTCGGGTAGGTATTCGCTCAGGAATCGGTGCAGGCCCCGGGTGGTGACCAGGGAGGTGTATTCCCCGGCCATGGTGAGCATGTCCTTGCCGTGCAGTTTGGTGGGGATATCGGCTCGGCGCAGGATGGTGTTGATGTTCTGTTCGATGAAGTCCGGCTGCCCTTCTTCGAACAGCAGCACCGCGCGCTTGTCCGCGCAGAAGTCGATGACCTCCTCGTCGATCACCGGGTAGGCCACGTTCATCACGTACATCGGCAGCGTGGTGTTACCGAAGGCGTCCGAGCAGCCGAGCAGTTCCATGGCCCGGTTCACCGTGTTGTACAGCCCGCCCTGCACGATGATCCCGATATCGGCGCGGTCGTTGCCGATGACCTCGTTGAGCCCGTGCTCGCGAATGTATTTCACCGCTGCCGGCCAGCGGTCCTCGATCTTTTCCTTCTCGTGCTGGAAACTGGCCGGCGGCAGCACGATTCGGCTCACATCGCGGGCCGGCTGCTGCGTGGCCTCGGCAACGGTCATGGCCGGAGGCCGGTTGTCCTCGGCCTCGAAGGCGCCGTGCAGATGGCATGAGCGCAATCGCAGCAGCAGGAACACCGGGGTATTGCTGGCCTCCGACAACTCGAACCCGGATTCCACCGCGTTCACGATCGCGGTGATGTTCGGCCGCGGGTCCAGCAGCCACATCTGCGATTTCATCGCGAACGCATGTGAGCGCTCCTGCATGATGCTGGAACCCTCGCCGTAGTCCTCGCCGAGGATGATCAGTGCGCCGCCGGTGACCCCACCACTGGCCAGGTTGGCGAGGGCGTCGGCGGCGACATTGGTGCCGACGGTCGATTTCCAGGTCACCGCGCCGCGTAGCGGATAGTGCACCGACGCCGCCAGCATGGCGGCGGCGGTCGCCTCGGAGGCGCTGTTCTCGAAATAGATACCCAGCTCGTCCAGAATCTCCTTGGAATCGCCCAGGACATCCATCAGATGCGAGATGGGCGCACCCTGATAGCCGCCGACATAGGCGACACCGGACTGCAGCAGCGCCTTGGTGACCGCGAGGATGCCCTCGACGTGCAAGGTGGTGCCGGCGCCCTGCCGGAGCTTGCCCACCTCGTTCGCGAACGACCGTTCAGCCATTGTTGTCCTTCCTGGATGTGCTCAGCGCTCGACGAGGGCCAACACCCGCGCCGGGCTACCGGAACCGCCGACGATCGGCAGGGGCAGCACGATCAACAGGGCGCCGGTGGCGGGTAGTCGACCGAGATTGCGCAGGCTGGTCAGACCCCATTTATTGGCGCCGAGTAGGTGGTTGTGGCAGGGGAACGGCAGCTCGAAACCGCCGGCGGCGCCCGCATCGGTGCCCACGGTCTCCACGCCGAAACCGGCCAACGAGGACTGCGCGATCCAGGCCGCGCACTCGGCCGAGACACCCGGGGTGTGTCCGTCGTTGGCGAAGGCCTCGGCGTCGTCGCCTCGAACCTCCCAGCCGGTGCGATAGAGCAGCCATCCGCCTTCCGGCAGGGGACCGTGTTCTTTCTCCCATGCCTCGAGGTGCTCGACCTCGAGCAGGAAATCCTGGTTCCGGTCGACCTCGGCGCTCATATCGATCACCGCGACCGGGGCGACCAGGGTGCGCAGCGGCGCCTGGGAGACGTCGTCACCGTCCTTACCGGTGATCCAGTGCACGGGGGCGTCGAGGTGGGTGCCGGTGTGCTCGCCGGTGTGGATGTTGTTCCAATACCAGGCCGGACCGCGGTCGTCGAAGCGGCTGATCTCCTCCAGCTGGAACGGGATGGTGTTGGCGAACGGTTCCGGTAGCTGCAGGATCGGGGTGGATGATTGCAGCGGAGTGGTGAGGTCGATGATTTCGACTTCACCGGACCGGGTCGCCTCGATAACGGCGGCGAGTACGGACATCGCGACTCCTAGGCATGCGGGTGAGTTGAGCGAGTGTTGTTCGAGGGGGCGGGGCGGCGCTATCCGCGATACGCGGCGGTTGTCCCCATTGCGAAGTGGTCAGGCGCGGCGGTAGCCCTGTAGGACGGAATCGTCCACATCGGGCAGGTTGATCACGATGTTGTCGGGGGTGCGGCAGGTCAGCCACACCAGTTCCTCGGTGGTGCTCATGTTCACCTCCACGTGGGGCATGAACGGCGGCACGAACACGAAGTCGCCTTCGCTCATATCGACGTATTCCTGGTAGTTCTCGCCGAAATAGATGCGTGCGACCCCCTTCAACACATAACCACCGGTCTCGGCCTCACCGTGGTGGTGCGGGAGGGATCGGTAGCCGGGCTCGTTGCTCACCCGGCCGTACCAGATCCGGGTGGCGGGGGTGTGCTGCGGACCGACGCCGGACACGCGCACCGCACCGCCGGACTGGGCGGTGCCGGTGTCTTCCTGCCCGGCCCGGGTGACAACGGGCACAACCCGGGTGTTCGTTTCGCTGGTCATGGTGTTCTCCTTTCCGGCCCTCATCGGGCGGTGTGGTTGTCGGGCGCAAGGACGGTGATGTGGTTGCGAAGCAGGCCGAGGCCGTCGATCTCGGTTTCCACGACATCCCCGGCCCGCAGGTATCGCGGCGGTTCGGCGGCGATACCGACGCCGCCGGGTGTTCCGGTGAGCACCACGTCACCGGGCCGCAGTGTGGTGAAACCGGAGATGTAGGACAGCAGCGCCGCGGGATCGAAGACGAGGTCCGCGGTGGAGCCGATCTGCTCCTCGACACCGTTGACCCGGCAGACGATGCGCAGGCCGTCGGCAGGATCCACCTCGTCCGGCGTGACCAGTTCGGGACCGAGCGGGGTGGTGGCGTCGAACGCCTTACCCGGTAGCCACTGGGAGGTGTGTCGTTGCCAGGTTCGTATCGAGAAATCGTTGGCGACGGTGTAGCCGGCGATACCGGCTCGCGCGGTGGCGTGATCGACCCGGTGCAGGACTGCGCCGACCACGACGGCCAGTTCGGCCTCCCAGTCCAGCAGCACCGATTCGGGGTCGCCGGGTAATGCGATATCGGCGTCCCAGGCGGTCAGCGTATCGGCGAACTTGGTGAACAGGGTGGGGTATTCGGGCTCGGGTCTGCCCATTTCGGCGATATGGGAGCGGTAGTTGTGGCCGCAGCAGATGACCTTGCGCGGGGTGGTGACAACCGGTGCGGGGCTGCCCTGCAATGCCGGTTGCCGTTCGGCGAGCCGCGGCCCTGTACGCCAGGCCGGGTGGGCGAGCAATGCACCGACATCGGGGGCGGTGGTCGCACACCACAGTCCATCGAGCCGGACTTCGGCACGGCTGTCACCGGTATCGGAAAGAACTGTTCGCAGGCGCATGGTGGCGGCACTCCCAGGATCGGGACGGGCTGTCGATATCGGAGAAACGTCATCTCGGATGACCATCGGGTCGGGTGGCCATCGTGTCGGATGAACACTGCATGAAGCATTTCACTTATGCCGTTCTGTTGACGGCGATGACGTTAACACCATACGGTGACCCTGTCATCCCCACGAGGAAATCGGCCCCCATCACACCGAGCCGACCGCGACATCCTCCGCTCCGCATCCGCTCGAACCGACCGAGAAAAGAGGAACCATGCCCGTCGACCGCATCAACCCACCCGAACTGGCCACCCCCTCGGGATACGCGCATGCCGTCCGCCATCGCGGCATAGTCCATCTGGCAGGTCAGACCGCACTGACCCCGGAAGGGAAAATCGTCGAGGGTGGGATCGTCCCCCAGTTCCGTCAGGCGCTCACCAATGTGTTGACCGCGCTCGCCGCGGCGGGCGGCCGCCCCGAGCAGCTGCTGAACGTCACGATCTACCTGCTGGACATCCCGGACTACCAGACCAACGGCAAGGAGATCGGCCGGATCTGGCGTGAATTGGCGGGCACCGAATACCCGGCCATGGCCGGAATCGGCGTCACCGCCTTGTGGCAACCGGAAGCGCTGGTCGAGATCCAGGCAGTGGCCGCACTGGATGATGAGTCGACTCAATGACGATGGTAACAATCGAACGACGTGTCGACTGGCAGGACACCGATGCGGCCGGGCACTACCACCACGGCAGCGCCATCCGCTGGGTGGAAGCGGCCGAAGCCGCTCTGTTGGAACGATTCGGACTCAGCGAGCTGTTCGGCCGAACCCCGCGAGTCCGCTACGAAGTCGACTACGTGGGCCGGTTGTGGTTCGGCGACACCGTCTCGATCGAACTCTCGGTGGGTCGCCTCGGCACCAGTTCACTCCGCTACGACTTCGCCATCACCCGGATTCCCGGGTCGGTGCGTCCCGCCGCGACATCCACCGAACCGACCCTCGCGCTCCGCGGCAGCCTGACCGCGGTTCACACCCCCGACAATTTCGCGGGCGCCCAACCCTGGCCCGCGAACGTCGTCGCCGCATTGACCGGGCAGGCACCGGCCGATGCCGCGCCGACTCCGATCCAAGACATATGAGGCTGCCATGCGTATCGCCGTGATCGGCGGAGGACCCGCGGGTCTGTACTTCTCCGCCTTGATGAAACAACTCGATCCCACCCATGAGATCACCATCTGGGAACGCAACGCCCCGGACGACACCTTCGGCTTCGGCGTGGTGTTCTCCGACGAAACACTCGGCGGCATCGAACACGCCGACGAGAAGATCTACCGGCGGATGAGCGAGCAGTTCGCCCGCTGGAGCGATATCGACATCCACTACCGGGGCCGGGTCCGCACCTCGGGCGGTCAGGGCTTCGCTGCCATGAGCCGTAAGGAATTGCTGCGCATCCTGCAGCAACGATGCCTCGAACTCGGGGTGACGATCCACTTCCACACCCTCGCACCGGATGTCGAGGAGCTCGCGGCCGGCCACGACCTCGTCCTCGCCGCCGACGGTATCAACTCCGCCGTGCGCGAACGCTACGCCGAGGTCTTCGAGCCGGACCTGGATCCCCGACACAACAAATACATCTGGCTGGGCACCGACCGGGTGTTCGAGGCGTTCGAATTCTTCATCGCGCACACCCCGTACGGGATCATGCAGGTGCACGCCTACCCGTTCAGCGCCGAGCAGAGCACCTTCATCGTCGAAATGCACGAATCGGTATGGCGCAATGCGGGATTCGACGCCTTCGCCGATCGGCGATTCGCACCCGGGGAGAACGACGAGAAATCCGTTGCGCTCCTGACGGAGATCTTCGCCGACGTGCTGGACGGACACGCCGTACAGGCCAACAACTCCAAGTGGATCAACTTCACCACCGTGCGCAACCGCACCTGGCGACACGGCAATATCGTGCTGATCGGAGATGCCGCGCACACCGCGCACTTCTCCATCGGCTCGGGCACCAAGCTCGCCATGGAGGACGCGCTCGCACTGGCCGCCTGCCTGCACGAGAACGACTCGGTGGCCACCGGCCTGGCCGCCTACGAGACCGAGCGTAGGCCGGTCGTGGAATCGGTGCAGCGGGCCGCACAGGCCAGCCTGGAATGGTTCGAATCGATCGCCCGGTACACCGATCAGCATCCGGACCAGTTCGCGTTCAACCTGCTCACCCGCAGTCGGCGCATCACCTATGACAACCTGAGACTGCGGGACGACGGTTTCGTCGACGCGCTCGACGAATGGTACCGGTCGACGCAGCAGACCCCGGTGGCGGAATCTCGGCCACCGATGTTCTACCCGTTGCGGCTCAAAGAAGTCGAGTTGCCCAATCGGATCCTGGTGTCGCCGATGGACATGTACTCGGCGGTCGACGGGGTGCCCGACGACTTCCATCTGGTGCATCTGGGCAGCAAGGCGCTCGGCGGCGCGGGACTGGTGATGACCGAGATGGTGTGCGTATCACCGGAAGCCCGCATCACCCTCGGCTGCGCCGGTCTCTATACCCCCGAACAGGAACAGGCCTGGGCCCGGGTGGTGGACTTCGTGCACACCCGTACGCAGGCGAAGATCGGTGTGCAGCTGGGACATTCGGGCCGTAAGGGATCCACCAAGGTGATGTGGGAGGGCATCGACGATCCGTTGGAGTCCGGTGGTTGGCAGACCGTGGGACCATCCGCGATCCCCTACGGCCCCACCAGTTCCGTACCGCGCGAGATCACCGCCGCCGAGATGGACGAGATCACCGCGCAGTTCGTCGCCGCCGCCGAGTCGGCCGCGCGCGCCGGATTCGATCTGCTCGAATTACATTGCGCACACGGATATCTGCTGTCGTCGTTCCTGTCCCCGCTGGCCAACCGGCGCACCGATGAGTTCGGCGGGTCGTTGACCAACCGGTTGCGCTTCCCGCTGCGGGTCCTCGACGCGATCAAGGAGGTCTGGCCCGCCCAGCGCCCCATCTCGGTGCGTATCTCGGCGACCGACTGGGCCGCCGGCGGCAACACCATCGACGATGCGGTCGAGATCGCGCGGGCATTCGCCGATCACGGCGTGGATGTGCTGCACATTTCCTCCGGTCAGGTGGTCAAACAGGAAAAGCCCGCCTACGGACGTAGTTATCAGACCCCGTTCGCGGACCGGATCCGGCAGGAGATCGGCGTGCCCTACGGCATCGCCGTGGTCGCCGTCGGCGCGATCTCCTCGTTCGACGACGCGAATTCCGTACTGCTCGCCGGGCGCGCCGATCTGGTCGCGGTCGGCCGGGCACATCTGTGGGATCCGCAGTGGACCCTGCACGCGGCGGTCGAGCAGGGCTACCGGGGAGACGGCGCCGAGTGGCCGCCCCAGTTCCGCGCCGGTAATCGCAAACCGCCGACCGGCCGCACCGACGGCCCGCCGCCCCGGCTGCAACTGATCCGCGACAGCGGCCCCACCGCGGTCGCTCGGCGGTGGCGGCCGCGACAGGCCGTCACCCACTGACCGGACCCCTCCCCCATATTCACGTTCTTACGACAGTTGAGGAATATCCATATGTCCGAAGAGATGCCCGGCGAGCTGCCCACCTCCGAGATCTTCACCGCGGCCGTCACACTCACCCCGACCGAGGCCGAGCACTTCGATCTGGCCTTCACCGCCACCACCCAGCCGTGCCCGTGGCCCAAGGCGTACGGCGGCGATCTGGTCGCGCAGGCCGCAGCCGCGGCGATGCGCTCGGTCACCGACGGCAAGACGCTGCACTCCGTGCACAGCTATTTCATGCGTCCGGCCACCATCGGTGCCGAGGTCCGCTACGAGGTGGAGGTGCTGCGGGACGGTCGCGGCTACAGCACCCGCCAGGTACGCGGTTATCAGAACGGCAAACCGCTGTACGTATGCCTGGCCGGTTTCGCCGCCGGTGAGCCCGGCGGCAGCCATACGGCCGAGCCGATCGCCCCCCTCCCCGCGCCGGAGGACCTGCCGAGTTCCGCGGAATACCTACGAGGCCGCAGCGGGGGAACGATGACCCCGGAATCCAAGGCCTACTGGTCCGGGGGCCGCAGCTTCGATATGCGGCACATCCCCGGCCCGGTCTATCTGGAGGTGGAGGGCGAGCGGGCGCCGCACCAGGCGCTGTGGATCAAGCCCTTCGACCCGCTGCGTCCGGTGGACGGACTCACCGACGAGCAGCGTGACCTGGCCGCCCTCGCCTACGTCTGCGACTACACGATCCTCGAGCCGGTGCTGCGGGTGCTCGATCTGCCCTGGGGCCGGCCGGGCCTGGTCACCGCGAGCCTCGATCACGCCATGTGGTTCCATCGTCGCGAGCCGGTGCGGGACTGGCTGCTCTACGCCCAGGAGGCCGTGGCCGCCGAGGACGGCCGTGGCGTGGGGATGGGCCGTTTCTTCACCCGCGAC
The DNA here is from genome assembly GCF_000308675.1 of Nocardia paucivorans NBRC 100373. GTDB lineage: Bacteria > Actinomycetota > Actinomycetes > Mycobacteriales > Mycobacteriaceae > Nocardia > Nocardia paucivorans. Next base: position 39,076 of record NZ_BAGE01000024.1, read on the forward strand.
GGGCGGCATGTCGCCACGGTGGTGCAGGAAGGCATGATCAGACCATCGTGACGGATGTCGATATGGCGCGAGTCGGCGCCGGGGTCCGGCCGGAGCGGTCCTATCGTATGGTGCAAGCATGACGGCAGCATCACCGGCGACCGCTTCGGTTCCCACCGGCCGGGACTCCCGACTGGCGCAATGGATCATCACCATCTTCGGGCTGTGCGCCCGTGCGGAGGGAAACTGGCTGTCGACGGCCTCGGTGGTGGCGCTGATGGCGGACCTCGGCGCCGAGGGGCAGGCGGTTCGTTCCTCGATCTCCCGGTTGAAGCGCCGCGGCGTCCTGGTGAGCGAACGCTCCGGCACCACCGCCGGCTATCGCCTGTCCGACACCACCTTGGAGGTCCTCGCCGAGGGTGATGTGCGGATCTTCGCGCGTTCCCGGGCCACCGAGAACGACGGTTGGGTCATGGTGGTGTTCTCCGTCCCCGAATCCGAGCGCGACAAACGCCACGCCTTGCGCTCGGCCCTGACCCGGCTGGGTTTCGGGACGGCGGCCCCCGGGGTGTGGCTGGCCCCCGGCACGCTGGAAACGGAGGTGCGGCACACCCTCGAGCGGCTCGGTCTCGCGGAATACGTGGACCTCTTCGTCGCCCGACACACCGGCTTCGGGGATCTGCGCACCAAGGTTCGGCAATGGTGGGATCTGACGGAGTTGACCGAGCTGTACACGGACTATCTACAGCGTTACCGTCCGGTCCTGTTCCGGGCCACGGCCGAGCCGATGACACCGCGAGAAGCGTTCGCGCTGTACATCCCCATGCTCACCGAATGGCGCCGACTGCCCTACCGCGATCCGGGGCTACCGTTGTCGCTGCTGCCGCCCGCCTGGAACGGTGAGGCCGCGGGCGCCCTGTTCGACGAACTCGATGCGCTGCTGAATCCGCCGGCGCAGAAACACGCTCTGGCCGTGATCCACGGTAAACGCCGCACCGGTCGATCGGCCCGCGGCCGGGCCACACCGGACCGGTGACGAAGACCCCGGTGATACAGGGGTGGAACTTCGCCGCCGGACGAGTTCGTCGATCGGCGCTGCCGGCTCCATCTCCGGGGGCGCGTCGAGCGGCATATCGATCGCGGTCTCGACCACCACATACCCCGGCGATCGCTCCGGACGGGCGCGCCGATCAGGCTCGGCGAACGGTGCTATCTCACGAACAACTCTGCCGAATCCCATCCACATGCGGCAAGGTCGCAGACGCCGCCGGTCCCCGGCGACGGCCGGCTCGGTGTGATCATCTTTCCGTCGAGTCGGGTAGATTGCCATTCCCGACCGATGCGATGTCGGTCGCGAGTGGAGATCCGGGGTTTGACGTGAGACGCCAAAGATTCAGGGCCGCACTGCGAGTCGCTGTTACCGCAACGATGGTCGCCGCATCCGTCACGGTGTTCGGAGCCGGAAACGGCACCGCCGACAGCGGCGATCCGATCATCGCATCCAAGGAACTGCTCGCCGATCCCGTTTCCGAGAACGGTTCTCGGATCGTCGCCTACCGGGTCGACGATCGCAACCTGACCATGTTGGTCCACTCCGTGGCGATGGACGAGAACGTCACCGTTCGGGTGCAGCGCCCCCACGACGCCTCCCAACCCCGACCGGTGCTCTACTTGCTCAACGGGGCCGGCGGCGGAACCGACCGGGCCACCTGGTGGGCCAATACCGATGTCGGCGACTTCCTGGCGACCAAGGACGTCAATGTGGTGATGCCGATCGGGGGCGCATTCGCCTACTACACCGACTGGCGGCGCGATGACCCGGTGTTGGGACGCAACAAATGGCGCACCTTCTTCCTGGAGGAGCTGCCCCCACTGGTCGATGCGGCCCTGGGCACCAACGGAATCAATGCCATTGCCGCGAACTCGATGACCGCCACCGCGGTCCTACAGTTGGCCGAGGCCGCACCCGGCTTCTATCGGAGCGTCGCCGGATACAGCGGATGCGCCCAGATCGCCGACCCGATCGGAAAACAGTTCACCAAGCTGGTCGTCGAGCTCTACGGCGGCGGCGATGTGCGCAATATGTACGGTGAAGACGATGATCCGGCCTGGGCGGCCAATGATCCGGTCGTGAATGCCGAGGCGCTGCGGGGCACCAGACTGTACATATCGAGCGGCAACGGATTGCCGGGACGGTGGGACACCGTCAACGGCGACTACTCCCAGCCCGGTCCCCACGGTCTGGCCAATCAGCTCCTGGTGGGCGGCGTTATCGAGGCCGCGACCAATTGGTGCACCCACAATCTCGAGGATCGGCTCACCCAACTGCGGATCCCGGCCACCTTCGACTACGCGCCGTCGGGTACCCACTCGTGGGGCTACTGGCGTGAAGCGTTCTACCGGTCCTGGCCGGTCCTCGCAGAAGGGCTCGGGCTGCCCGCGTAGGACAGGCGTTTTCCCGGACTCACCCGGACCTATCGGTGGACTGCGCTCGTATGGTTCACCGGGAGGAACTTGTCGAGCATGGCAACGCTGTGTGTGACGGCGGTGGCACCGTAGTCGATCATCCGGGCTCGTGGTCGTCGATGGCGCAGAGCAGGTCGCAATGTCCCTCGGCGACACCGATGAGATTGCGCCGCAACAGATCCGCATCACGCAATGCGGTATCGGCACCATTACCACCGCTGGGTGAGGTGCGTGGATCGCGGCGCCGAGCAGGGTCACCGGACCGAGCGGCCGACGTCGCACGGAATGGACCACCCGAATCGACAGTGCCGTGCTGTTGTCCGCATCGGCCTGCGTGACGAGAGCACGGACGTCCGGCGCCGGTCGCGGATATGGGCAAGCATCGTACGCTGCGGGCCGACCGTCTCACCCGATCAACCCGACGGCAGCAGCATCACCCAACGCATATAGTCGACTGCATCGGGCAGGACGACCCCGCGAGCGACGGCTTCTCCGGTGATCTCGGGCCCATCGAAACACATGGGACCCGGCGTCGAGTTGGTTTCGCCGTCGACGATCTGCGTGCCGAAACCGGGCATGAGGCAGCCGAAACGGTCGGTCGGCAGAATACGGACCGATGACGAACCCGACATCGGTGTCGGTCGGGTGAGCACAGGGGCGAGCAGGCCTCGAACCTGTGAGTTGATCCTATCCGCACGGGCGGCTGTTTGGTTTCCGCACTTGTGGCTACTGCGGAAGAGGACCGGTGATATCGAATCGCCGGCCGATACGGAAAGGGAACAGCCATGAGCGCTACCGACAAGGCGAAGAACAAGGCCGAGAATCTCGCCGGTCAGGCCAAGGAGAAGTACGGCGCGGCCACCGACGACCCGGACAAGAAGCAAGAGGGCAAGGCCGACCAGGTCAAGTCCAATTTGAAGGATGCGGGCGAGAAGGTCAAAGACGCCTTCCGTGACTGAAATCCCGATCACATACTCCGATCGACCCCATCCGTCGGGCCATGGTGGGCATCCGAGAGGGCCGAAAGGCCCGTCCCCCGCCGCGGTGACCGAGAAAGCGATACGCGCTCGCCCGGTCGACGCGCGGGGATCGCCGGCGGAGAAGCCTGTTGGTATCGGGATCGCGATCCCGATCAGGCCTCTCCGCCGGCACCCCGTCAACGGTGCGGGGCTTTATCTCCACAGGCCGGTATCAGACCTCGCGAGCCGAACTCGTACGTCGAGAACAAGGGCAAATCCGACCACATCCCCGAGGTCTATCGGCCGAAGCGCCCCTTGGCAAAGTTGCGCAACCCACGAATTTTCTCGTTCACCGTGGTGACCACACCCCGCAGGCGGGAAGGATTGTCTTCGCGAAGGGCCGCCTTCTCCTCCGGCGCCTCCATCACAGAAACCGGGGATGCCTGTATCCTCTCGGTTTCACCACCGCCCCCGAGGTCACCGTCACCCTCGCCCTCACTCTCGGCTTTGCCTTCCCCCTCGGGCTCGCCCTTACCCTCGGACGTGCCCTCCTCCTTGGACTCGGCACCGATCTCGGGCTCACTGTCGCTCTGGGAGTCATCCTCGCCCTCGACCTCACTGTCGCGCTCGGACTCGTCGGTGTCGGGGAACGGCTCCGGGGCCGGTTCCGCGATCTGCTCCTGCGCATCCTTTTCCGGCCTCGAATCACCGACGATGGGGGTGCTGCCACCGCGTTCGGTTCCCGGGGCGAGATGCTCCTCGGCCTGTGTGGTTTCGACGGCAGCGGGTGCTGTTTCGGCGCCGTTCTCCAGTCCTGCCGCCTTGGCCCACTTCACCAAACTCGTCTCCGACGGCCGCCCGCTGTGGCGATCGGCGACCTGTCGACAGGCCGAGCGCAGCGAGTAACCTTGTCCTAGAAGCTTTTTCACGTCCCCGAGATATTTCTTCTTCTCGGCGTCGGAATAGGGCCCGGCCATTCGCACATCCTCCTACCAGCTAGGTGTCGCCTTTCAGTGTCGGGCATGCGGGCCGTGATGTCCGCAGCGGTGGTCGGATAACGACCATCGCCCGGCCGGCGATGGTGTTCGATCTTCTTTCCGATGCGGGCGGGTGGGTGGCGGAGTAGGGTGACGGGCGATGGCCGCCGACCGTGTTGCCGGCACCCGGATAGCGGCCGGGCGTCCCGGGCCGGGAATCCGTCCTATCGATCGACAGCCCGGTTTAAGGCAGCTCCGCATCGGGTAGACCGATCGGAAGCCCGCAGAGAGGAACAGTTGTCTTGGGAATGCGATTGCGCCTGTTGCTCCTCGGCGCATGTGCCGCTACGGCTCTGCTACCGACCACCGCACCCGCCGCCGCTCAAGCGGCAGCCGATTTCGAAGATGCCCGGGTGGAGGTGTACCCCGGATGCGCCGGAGTGGTTCGCACGGTGGCAGCGGTGAGTCCGCTGCCGAACGGTGCGCTGGGAGTCCGGGTGGTGGTGCTGTTCAAGGCCGACTACCAGGACCCGTCCTGTGCGGTGACCACGACGGTGAACTGGCGCAATCTCGATTCCGGGGCCGGCGGGGCCGAGGATGTCACGGTGTCGTCCGTTCCCGTATCCGGTGGTTTCCTCACTCCCGACCACGGTTACGGCCGAGTCCTGGCCGATACCGGGCCGGGTAGGGTGGCCATCACGGTCGGCACGAACCCGGGCGAGGTCATCGTCATCGTCTGAGCGCGGCCTAGAATTCCGGAGCCTCAGGACATATCCAACACACTCACCGGAACACCGTAGGGCAGGAACCGCACCCGCCGACGTTCATCGGTATTGTCACGATGCGCGCGCAAGGCCTCGAGTTCGCTCGGGAAAACCTGGTCGACCCGGGCCGCACCGTTGTCATCGATACTGTAGATCGCCCACACCCCACTGCCGGTCTCACCGGTGGTCCTTCCCTCGGATTCCGGCGGATGTGACCGATCCGGGGCGAGAAAACGGCCGAGCAGCGACGCCGGCGAACCGCCGCCGGTGGGGTCCATGCGATCCAGGTATGCGCCGGCTTTCCCGAGCAGGTCCCGCAGACCGGCTTCCGCCTCACGCAGTGCACGTTCGAAATCTTCCGGGTCGATACCGAAAGGCCCGTTGGTTGGCATCGCATACGCTCCTCGGGCGACGGTGGACTATCTTCTCGGTGTCCTCGCGAATCAGTGTCCTCGCGAATCGGTGTCCTCGCCACACCGACCACACCGCCCATGAATCCGGTCGCCCACACATCACAACCGGCCGGATGCTTCCCATGGCGGCCGAGACCGCAGACTGATGGGTTGTGAAACTGCCCGAGCTTCCTGATCTACCGGTCCGTGACGTTCTCGATCACCTCGTCGGGGTATTGGCCGATCGTGGGGCGGCCGTGCTGGTCGCCCCGCCGGGAACGGGGAAAACCACCATGGTTCCCTTGGCGCTGGCGGCGGGTACCACGGGGCGGGTGCTCGTGGCCGAGCCGCGACGGTTGGCGGCGCGGGCGGCTGCCGGACGAATGGCGGCACTGCTGGGCGAGCAGGTGGGAGAAACCGTCGGCTACTCGGTGCGAGGAGATCGTCGAAGCGGTCGACGGACCCGGATCGAGGTCGTCACGTCCGGGTTGTTGGTGCGCCGGTTACAGGAGGACCCCGAGTTGACGGGGGTCGATACGGTTGTACTCGACGAATGTCACGAACGGCATCTCGACGCGGATCTGCTGTTGGCGCTGCTGCTGGATGCCCGGGCCGGATTACGGCCCGATCTTCGGGTGCTCGCCACCTCGGCGACCGTGGCGGCCGACCGCCTAGCGACGCTGGTGGGCGGGGATCACGCGGCGCCGGTGGTGCGGGTGCGAGGTCGGTCCCATCCCGTGGACACGACATACTTCCCCTCGCTGCCCCGGGAACGAATCGAAGCGCAAGTCGCGCGTGCCACACGAACCGCACTCGCCGAAACCGAGGGCGATGTCCTGGTCTTTCTGCCCGGGATGGCCGAGATCGGGAAAACGACGGCACTGTTGACCGATCTGGTCGATGTGGATGTCGTCACCCTGCACGGCCGACTGTCGGCCGCGAAGCAGGACACGGCGTTGCGGCCCGGTCCCCGGCGGCGAGTGGTGCTGGCCACGGCGGTGGCGGAGTCCAGTCTGACGGTGCCGGGAGTGCGGGCCGTGGTGGATTCGGGCCTCGCCCGCGTCCCGCGTATCGATCGGGCACGGGGATTGTCCGGGCTCACCACGGTTCGCGTCTCGGCGGCGGTGGCCGAGCAACGAGCCGGACGGGCCGGACGTGAGGCGCCGGGACGAGTGTGGCGATGCTGGCCGGAGCACGAGCAGAGCACACTGCCCGCCTACCCGGAACCGGAGATTCGGACGGCGGACCTGACACGGTTGGCCTTGGAATTGGCGTGCTGGGGCACGGCCGACGGACACGGACTGTCCTGGTGGGATACGCCGCCGGCCGGCGGATTGGCCGCTGGTCGGGAGGTGCTGCGGGCATTGGGGGCCGTGCGCGACGACGGCGCGGTGACCGACCGGGGACGATGTATGGCCCGGATCGGGCTGCATCCCCGTCTGGCGCGCGCACTGCTCGACGGGGCAGCCGTTGTCGGCGTGCGAACAGCCGCGGAGGTGGTCGCCCTCCTCGACGACGACACACACCTGTCCACGGTGGATCTCGTGGCCGGTCTCCGGCGGCTGCGGCGCGAACAACCGGTGCGGTGGCGGCGCGAGGTCGAGCTGTTGGCTCGATCGGTCGAGGAATCGGCCGGTGCCGATGATCCGACCGACGACCCGGCCTATGTTGTCGCATTGGCCTATCCCGAACGGTTGGCACGCCGACGACGCCCGGATTCGGCGAGCTATCTCATGGCCGGCGGAACCGCGGCCACACTACCGCCCGGCTCCGGAACCGGCGATCCGGAGTGGCTGGCGGTCGGAGTCGCGACCCGCGATCCCGGCCGCTCCGAGGGGTACATCCGGCTGGCCGCTGCCGCCGATGAACAACTGGCCCGTCGGGCCGCGTCGAATTTGATCACCACCGTCGAGGAGGTGGATTGGATCGATGGTGATGTGGTGGCCCGACGGGTCGAACGGCTGGGGGCGATCATCTTGTCGGAAAAACCCATCCGCGACCCCGATGCAGAATCGATCGGCGCGGCGGTGCGGCGCGGACTGGCCTCGACCGGTCTGGGCCTGCTGCCCTGGAACGCGGAGGCGATCGCGCTACGCCGGCGCCTGAACTTCCTGCACCGAACCCTCGGCGCCCCCTGGCCGGCAGTCGACGACGAGTCGTTGCTCGCCGCTGCCGATACCTGGCTCGGTCCCGAACTCGCCACCGTCCGCCGCCGCGCCGATCTCCACGACATCGATACCGAACAGGCCCTGCGCCGCCTGTTGCCGTGGCCGGAGGCCGCTCGGATGGACGAATTGGCGCCGGAACGCATCACGGTCCCCTCCGGCAGCCGGGTGCGACTCGACTATTCGACCGATCCTCCGGTACTCGCGGTCAAGGTGCAGGAGGTCTTCGGCTGGACGGATACACCGCGTCTGGCCCACGGTCGCATCCCGATCGTGCTGCATCTACTCTCCCCTGCCCAACGTCCGGTCGCGGTCACCGCGGACCTCACCTCCTTCTGGCGCACCGGCTGGCCGCAGGTTCGCGCCGAGCTTCGGGGGCGCTATCCCAAACACGCCTGGCCGGAGGACCCCACCACCGTGCCCGCCCACCGGGGTACCGCCCGCAACGCGGGCCGTGTCGCTCCGGGATCGGCGCGTCGACCCGATGGGTCGGATACCCGCCCGGGTCGGTGACCGCTACGGCCTCGGGTGAGCGGTCCGCGTCGTCCGGTGCGTTCCACGCTCTTTCGGCGCGGTCCGCGGTCACACGGCCGACGAGCCGAGATCGGGCGACCGGCCGAGAACAGCGGGATAATTGCACTGCGGTTGCTCGTGCGCGCAGACTCGACGCCGGGCACTATCCGGCTCGGCTCGAACAGGAAGGCCAGGGTGAGGATGTATCGCACGCTCGTATTCGTCACAGCCCTACTGCTCGCCGTGGCGGGCTGCGGTGACGATACCGACGACCGGATCGGCGAAACCCGGTCACCGGTGGCCTCCGGCCCCCCACCGGAATTCTGGTCGGCACCCGCCGACACGCCGGAACGGCGCGCGGCCGTCGCCCAGGCCACCCGCGAAATCGACGTCTGCGCATTACTACCTCGCGACACCCTTACCGGTCTCGACCTCGGCGAAATCCGAAGCGTGACGGTCGGCCTGAACTCGTGCCGGGCCGCTCTCGGCCGCGCGGCCGCACGCGAAACCGCCACCTTGACCTGGCATACGACCTCGCTACCGACGTTGACCCCGGGCCGCGGTGTCCACAAACAATTGGGTGATGTGGACGTCCTGCTGGTCTCCGCACGCGACAACGATCCCCGTTCCTGTGGCGCGACGGCCCGCTTCCCGGCGGGTGCCGCGTTCTACCTCGATCTCTCGGTTCCGGACCGCGATTCGTGCGAGATAGCCGACCGGTTGCTTCCCGGAATGCTCGAGCGTTGGCGACAGTCACCGGCCCAGGGCACCTCACCCGATACCGTCGCCACGGCGCTACTCGGTGCCGACCCGTGCGCGGTGCGTACCCGGCTGACCGGCACCGTGGATGCCGATCGGCGCGGACTCAACCAATGCCTGTTCGACTATCGTGGCGAAACCGTCACGGTGAGCTACGAATACCGTGTGCTCGAGCAGGTGACGGCCCGGGGCACCGAGGAGAAGATCGCCGATCGCACCGTGTTCCGCTCCACCTCGCTATACGACAACAGCATCCCGATCTACTCGGCCGTCGTCGGACCCGAACTACCCCTCGACAGCACGGATCTCATTCCGCACGTACCGGTCGTCGAAGTAACCTCGGCCACCGATGACGTCGCCCGACAGGTGATGTCGGAGGTTTTGGCCCTCTTCCCACGGTGAACGGTTCGCGGCAGACCCGCCGCATGACGCGAGCCGGCCGTATATGTACTGTCCGAATTCCAGTAGCACAACACAATTCGTGAGGGCGACGCCGCATCGGTGGGTCGTCGGGGAGGTATCGGTCGTATGTACCCAGATCGGCAGTCGTATTCGGAACAGCCTCCGCAGGGGTACCCGACCCAACCACCACAGGGGAACTGGGGGCAGGGACAATTCGAGGTATCGGCGCCCGGACCGATCGAGGTCACCCACCTCTCGGATCAGGCCACCGGACGCGCCCTCAGCCGGGTGACCGCTCTGATGACCTGGCGGCTGCCCGCCCTGTGGATATTCGTGATGGTGCTACCCGTCCTGGTATTGCTTCGCGGTACCTTCCGGTTGCTGACCAGGAAGCCGGATACGACGGTCGACCCCTCCGAGATCTTCGGCGCGTTCTTCGTGGTCCTGGTCTTCGAGCTGGTGATCCTGGTACTGGTCACCGGATGGACGATGGTGCGCGGTAATCCGAATGTCCGCCGGTACTCCCAACCGGGCACCCAGATGTGGGCCCGGTACACGCACGACGCATTACACCTGCGGTTGCCCCACACCGCCGACATACATCTGCCGTACCCCCACATCAAACGGCTCTATCTGTTCCGGGACGTGGTGTACCTGCGCAAGAACGACGGAAAGAACTTCGCACTCCCCCGTACCCTCGCCCCGAAGGCCGCGCTGTCGCTCATGCGAGACGCCGGGGTGCGAATCTGAGTACGACCCGTATCGCCGTATCGGCCGGAGCGGGTGAAACCGATCCGGCCGATACGGCACGGTTCATCGGCCCCGCTGCGAAGCGGCCGCTGTTTCGTCGAGCTGCGCGAGGGTCAGCCGGTGTCGGGGCGGGTGGCGCAGAACCGTCGTCGTATGAACCCGGTTGTGCCCGTCGACGTGCAGTAGTTCCCCGGGAGCCAACAATCGCCACCCCGGGTCCTCATCGGTGCGTTCACTGGCCACTACCACCGCGGGCAGATCGGCCAGGTCGGCACTACGCGTGCGGATCCCCGCGCGGCCCGCGTGATCGAGATACCGTCCCCCGCGCGATCCACCGGCCGCGCGTTCCAATACGAACAGATCGTGGGTGTCCGGATAGCGCAGCGCCCACAGATCGGTGGCGGTGGTCAACACCAGATTCAGGGCATAGACGGGCAGCCGGTCCGCGAGCCATCGGACGGCGTCGACGATACCCGCGGTGATATCGCCGGCGTGCCGATCGATACGTTGGGTGATCAGCGCGAAGAACCGTTCGGAGTCGGTGTCGCCGTGTACGAGGTCGCCGTGGTCACCGAGTTCGGCGTCGAGTTCGTCGAGTCCGCCCAGCACGCCGTTGTGGGCGAACAGGCGGCCGCGTTGTTCGAAGGGATGGGTGTTGCGCAGTTCCCGATCACCGGTGGAGGCGTAGCGGAGGTGCGCCACGAAGGTCGCCGATTCCCGTTCCCGTGCCTCACGGGCGAACCGGGCGTCCTCGTACGCGGCAATCGGTTGCTTCTCCACCCGCGCGGACCCGTGCGCGGTGAACGTGCCCAGGCCGACGCCGTCGGGCATACGCCGACTCTGTTCCGACAGACTGTCCGGCGCGTCCAACAACCAGAATGTGGCCCGCACCCGCCGCGGCGCGGCCGATAGTCCGAACAAGCGACACATGGCACTCCTCGATCGGGCCTCGTCCCACTGTCGCGGGTCGCCGACCGACGGGACTCGGTGCGGACCCACCCCATGATTGAACACCCACCACGTGGGCAATCGACGGATATGACAGCGCGGTCCACCGGTGTCGACCCGAGGGATCGATAGCGGCCGCGGTGCGGTGCCGAGCTGATACCTGGAGACAGGAGACGGTATGCGTTGCGTCGTATTCGGAGCCACCGGTTATATCGGCGCGCGGCTGGTGCCGGAGTTGTTGCGCGCGAACCATTCGGTTCGCGTCGTCGCCCGCACCCCGGCCAAACTCGCCGATGTGCCGTGGCGGGATCGAGTCGAGATCGTGCGCGGTGATGTGACGGTCTCCGACGAGGTACGTTCGGCTCTGGCCGATCAGGACGTGGTGTACTACCTGGTGCACTCGCTGACCCGAACGGATTTCGACGAAGTGGATCGCCGGGCCGCGACAGTGGTGGCCGAGCAGGCGGCGGCGACCGGTATTCGCCGGATCGTGTACCTGGGCGGTATCGTTCCGAGCGGGCAGCGGCTGTCCCGGCACCTGGCCTCCCGCGCCGAGGTCGGTCGTATCCTGCTCGACGGTCCGGTACCGGCGATCGCATTACAGGCCGCTGTGATCATCGGGGCCGGTTCGGCCAGTTTCGAGATGCTGCGCTACCTCACCGAGCGGCTGCCGGCCATGGTCACTCCCCGCTGGGTGCACAACCGTATCCAGCCGATCGCGGTACGCGATGTGCTGTACTACCTCACCCGGGCCGCGGAATTGGCTCCCGATGTGCGCGGCGCGTTCGATATCGGTGGTCCCGAAGTGCTGACCTATGCGCAGATGATGCGGGGCTATGCGGAGGTCGCGGAGCTACCGCGGCGAGTGATCGTCCCGGTGCCGGTGTTGACCCCCTGGCTGTCGGCCCAATGGATCAATCTGGTCACCCCGGTGCCGAAATCGATCGCCGTTCCCTTGATGGAGTCACTGGTCAACGACGTGGTGTGCCGCGATCACGCCATCGGTGCGCACATTCCCGACCCGCCGGGCGGCACGCTCGACTATCGGAGCGCCCTGAAACTCGCCCTGGCGCGGTCCCGCGATCCGGAGCTCCCTTCCCGATGGCCGGATGTCGACCTGGATGGCCGCGAACCGTCCGCTCCCCAGCCCACCGATCCCGTGTGGGCGGGCGGCACGCTGTACCAGGAGCTTCACGAGCGTCGCACCGATGCCGAACCCGAGTCGCTGTGGACGGTACTCGAGTCGCTCGGTGAACACGGTCGGTACTCGTTTCCGCCGACCCGGTGGTTACGCGGATGGATGAAGTGGAACGCCCGCGACGCGGGACCGCTACACGGCAGGTCACATCCACCGCGCGCGAGCAGATGGGCAGGCCGATGGCGGGTCGAACGACTCGAGCCCCCACGGGTGCTGCTTCGCGCCGAGGCACGGCGCCCCGGACGAACATGGTTGGAACTGAAGGCGGTACGAGACGAGCAGAGAACGATATATCGGCAGCGTATGGTGTTCGAACCGCACGGGCTGGCGGGACAGCTGTACTGGAGGGCGACCGCACCGTATCGCGCACTCGTATTCGAGGGCATGGCACGCGCCGTCGTCGATACCGCCGAGGCAGATCACGGGGTATCCGGCGACCGGGAAAACCGGATAGCGCACCCGTAAAGGAAGCCGAGGAACCGCGGCGTGGCTGCCGGTCACCGGGGCGACCGGCAGCCACGCGGACCCGAGCATCGGACCATAGCGCGGCACCCGCACGAAGTGCCGAGTCGTCAGCAGGTGACGGGTGCGGGTTCGCCGCGGACCCGGCCCTCGAGCCAGTGCAGCATCGCGGGGGCACCGGCAACCGCGGCGGTCAAATGCTCCAGCGCGGGAACCTGCACCGCCTGCACTCGCGCCCCGCCCGCACACCAGCGCCGGTTGGTGTTATCGATCGCCTGGATCGGGATCAGTGGGTCGGACGGTGAATGCCATTCGAATATCGGTGTCTGCGGAATACCGCCGTAGAGCTCCACACTGTTCTCCTCCACCACGGACCAGGCCTCGGGCTGGTCGAAAACGGCTGGGCCCGAAGCCAACTCGTGCGCCCTGCCACCGGTGCCGACGGCGAGGATATCGTTGGTGCAACTATTGGCCATGGCGTCACGAAGCGCGCGACCGCGCTTGTTGAGGTTCGGACCGACCGAGACCCGATCCGGATACTCCCGTTCCAGGCCGATGGCCGCCGCCATCGCCAACCCGAAAGCCGGGTGGGGATCGTTGCCCAGCCCTCGCGCAATCGATACCAGGTTCATCGGAGCTCCGCCGATGGCCGCGCCGGCGAGTCGCAACTCGGGTGCGTAGGACGGCTGCAGCGCGGCCGCCCATGCCGTGGCCAGACCGCCCCCGGAGTAGCCGGCCAGTACCGCCGGACTGTCCGCGAGTGCGAGTTCGGGTACTCGTTTCAATGCCCGGACACCGTCCAGGGTGATCTGGCCGCCCAGACGTCCGGCGCCGAAGGCGAATTGTGGTCCGAGGTGATCCGGTAATGCCACGCTCCAACCCTGTTGCAACAACATACCCAGCATCGGCAGGGATGTCGCCAGATTCGGATCGGCATCGTAGAGCTTGTGCGATATCGCGCAGCCGGTGCCCAGCGAATTGATGAAATGCTGGTAGGACAGCAACGGTGCACCGGGGCGATGACCTGCGGGGGTGACGATCGTGGTGGTGGCCGCGATCGGCGCGCCCCGCGAGTTGGTGGAACGGAACTTGACCAGCCGAACCGTGGCACCGGGGAAGACGAGCAACGGTGGCATGACCCGCACATCGAGCACATCACCCGGTCGGTGCGCCGCCAGATCGGCCGGGGCGGCGTAGAACGGGTCCGGATCGGGGCGGGGATATATCGGCTCGGCGGTCGCCGTCGTCGCCATCAGCAACGTGCATGCCATACCACCGAGCACACCCAGAAAACGCAGAATGGGACGTGTCACGATCTTGACCTCCGGGGAGTTCGCCGCATGCGTCGGTCGATTCGCAGCTATAACAGTCCGCTCCGCCCGATAAACCATCACGCCACACCGAAGCGAGACCGTATCGAGTGAAAAACGAATTCCCGCCCGAAGTCGACGCGTGCTCACCGCTTCCTCGGGAGGGACCTCCATGCAGAAAATGGATACCGGTTCGTCGGTGTGTCCCACCCGGGATCGGCATCCCGCTCCGGAATCTCCTCCACTCGATCGGACACGGGCGCCGGCCGCCCGCATCCGCCGGACCGGCGCCGGCACATGGACAACTTTCATTGACAGTCCATACGGACTGTGAAAGTGTGCTCCACGGCACCGCCGCACGATTGGGGTACACATGACGTTCACCGGAACCACGGTCGACTACGCAGTGCGTGAGCATCGCGCCTACCTCACCTTGAACCGCCCGGACAGACTGAACGCGATCACCGCCGAGATGGCCCGCGAGATCGGCGAGGCGGTCGCCGAGGCGAATGCCGACGACTCGGTACGGGTCATCGTGGTGCAGGGCGCGGGACGGGCGTTCTGCGCGGGCTACGATCTGAAACGGTATGCCGAGGGCGGCGAGGAGCATCAGGGCCCGGTATGGGACCCGATCAAGGACTTTCGGTCGATGAAGACCAATACCGATCACTTTTTCTCACTGTGGCGCTCGGCCAAGCCGACAATCGCGAAGGTCCACGGATATGCCGTCGCCGGCGGAAGCGATATAGCCCTTTCCTGCGATCTGGTCGTCATGGCCGAGGACGCCAAGATCGGATACATGCCGGCGCGGGTGTGGGGTTGCCCGACGACCGCGATGTGGGTCTATCGCCTCGGCGCCGAACGGGCCAAACGCATGCTGCTCACCGGTGACACCATCGACGGTGTCCAAGCCAAGGAATGGGGGCTGGTCCTCGACGCGGTTCCGGCGGAGGAACTCGACGCGGCCGTCGAGAAGCTCGCAGGCCGGATGGCCGGTGTCCCGATCAACCAACTGGTCATGCAGAAGATGATGATCAACCAGGCCTACGACAACATGGGGCTGCAGAGCACCCAGAACCTCGCGATCCTCTTCGACGGCATCACCCGCCACTCGCCGGAAGGGCGCTGGTTCGTCGACTTCGCGCAGGAGTACGGTTTCGGCACCGCGGTCCAGTGGCGTGACACCGGCCGTTTCATTCCCGATGGCGGCGGCGCCATCCCGAGCGAGGACGAGATAGCCGAGATGCGGCGTGAACTCGACGAGAAAGCGGCCGCGGGAAAGGGGACGGGCCGATGAGGACCCTCACCGAATCCCGGTGGCCCATGGACACCGGGCGGCCGGTCCTCGATATCACCGTGGGCCAACTGTTGCAGCAGGCCGCCGCAGCGGCCCCCGACGAACTCGCCATCGTGTCGGTCGCCCCGGACCGCGCAGCCCGCACCTGGACGTATCGAGAACTGCTGGACGACGCCGAGCGTGCAGCCGCCTGGTTGCTCGACCTTTTCCGGCCCGGTGAGCACATCGCGGTGTGGGCGCCGAATGTCGGTGAATGGCTCGTACTCCAATACGGGGCCGCGCTCGGCGGACTCGTGCTCGTGACCGTCAATCCCGCGCTGCGCGGACCCGAACTCGAATACGCCCTCGCCACCTCGCGGTCGGCCGGGGTCTTCTTCGTCGACGGCTTCCGCGGCACCGATATGGCCGCCCTGATACGGACCGTGCTTCCCGCGGTTCCCACGGTGCGCACGGCCATTCCCTTCCAAGGGTGGCTCGACGAGGTACGTCGCACCCACAAACGGGCCGAGCTGCCGACGGTCGATCCCCGATCCGCCACCCAGATCCAGTTCACCTCCGGCACCACCGGTCGCCCGAAAGCGGCGCTGCTCGCGCACCGGGCCATGGTCACCAATGCGGCTTTCGTCCGGGAACGCTGCGGTGCACGTCCGGGAGCCACATTCGCCACCGCCCTCCCGTTGTTCCACACCGCGGGTTGCGGACTGGCCGGGATGGGATCGGTGTACCAACGGGCCACCCTCGTGCTCGCGGAAATCTTCGATCCCACAACGATGCTGACCGCGATCCAGGACTACCGGGCCGAGATCTTCGGCGGCGTGCCCACCATGTTGCACGCCCTACTCGCTCACCCCGACCTGGCCCGCTTCGATCTCGGCTCGCTGAAGGTGGTGATGTCCGGCGGGGACGCCGTCCCACCCGCGTTGATCGAGGGATGGGCGAAAGCGTGCGGCGCCGCGACCAGCGCGGTCTACGGCCAAACCGAACTCGGCCCGATCGTATGTCAGACGAGCCCGGCCGACGGCCGCGACGACAATCTGTACACCGCGGGCCGACCACTCCCCCAGGTCGAGGTGGCCGTACTCGATCCCGCCACCGGCGTGGTTCAACCTCTCGGGGTCGAGGGCGAGATATGCGCGCGCGGCTATCAACGGATGATCGGCTATCTCGATATGCCGACCGAGACCGCGCGGACCATCGATGCCGAGGGTTGGTTGCACACCGGTGATCTCGGGACGATGGACGCGCGCGGATATGTGCGGATCACCGGGCGCCTCAAGGACATGATCATCCGCGGCGGTGAGAACATCTATCCGCGGGAGATCGAGGAAGCCCTGGCCACCCATCCCGCCGTCACCGACGCGGTCGTGCTCGGTTTGCCCGATCCGAAGTGGGGCGAGAGCGTGGCCGCCGTCGTCCGGCCGGATCCGACCCGACCGCTCCCCTCGGCACAGGAACTGCACGCCTACCTGCGGGAACGCCTCGCCCCGCACAAGACCCCCAAGTCCTGGTACATCGCCGATGGCCTTCCGATCAACGCCATGGGCAAACTTCAGAAATTCCGACTACGCGATCAGATCGTCGCCGGCGAGCTCGAGCCGCTGTGAACCCCGATCACCACGCTTCGCGGGAGGTCTCTTCGTGCCCGATTCCGGCCGAATGCGCGAACAACCGTATTCCGCTGCCGGCAGGGTGCGGATGTGAGCGGGTCGACGCGTAGGGAGCAACACGCGAGAACCCACGCGGCGCTCCTCGACGCGACGATGCGCTGCCTGGTGGTCCATGGCTACACGGGCACGACGACACAGCGGATCCAGGACGAGGCGGGGGTGTCCCGGGGTGCGCTGCTGCACCACTTCGGCTCGAAGTCGGAACTGCTCGTCGCCGCGATCCATCACATCGCCGACCTGCGCCTGAAAAATCT
Organism: Nocardia paucivorans NBRC 100373; assembly: GCF_000308675.1. Taxonomy (GTDB): domain Bacteria; phylum Actinomycetota; class Actinomycetes; order Mycobacteriales; family Mycobacteriaceae; genus Nocardia; species Nocardia paucivorans. The sequence continues at coordinate 56,338 of NZ_BAGE01000024.1, forward strand.
CGGCGAGCTCGTCGCGGAACTCGACGACCACCCCGATGCGCTGGAACACATGGTGCGGGCGATCCGAGCGGCGATGGCGGGACCCGCATTTCAGGCCGCCATCGAGCTGTGGGCCGCCTCTCGCACCGACCCGCAGCTGCGTTCGGCACTGCTGCCCGCGGAGAGACGGCTGGGCGCCGCGCTCCGCGCGCTTTTCAACCGGCATGCGGGCATCCACGACCCCATCGCGGCGCGGACGGCCTTCGAGTCCCTGATGGCGTTGATCCGCGGACTGGAGCTGACTCGCATCATGCGCGACGATCAGACATCGGCCGATCGGGTCATCGACGATTGGCTCGACCATATCGCCCACTTGCGCACGCTGTGACGAACTCCCCTTCTCGATGGCAGGCGGTGCCTCGAGAACGCCCCCGCCGGGCGGGCGGAAAGCGATGCCGGAGGCCGCTACACGTGCGCCAGCGGTGGTGACGCCGGGAAAACGACGGGCAATGTGGTCAACGCGCGGTGGAATGCGCCGGTCCGCCAGGTGAGCTCGGCGGCCGGGATCCCCAACCTCATCTCGGGCAGAGCGTCGAGCAATTGATCGATGGCGTCCTGGGCAATCCGGTAGGCCAGCGAACTGGCCGGGCACATATGCGGTCCGTTGCCGAAGGCCAGATGCGCGCGGTTGCCGGCATGTTGGTTCGAGCCGATCACCGGATCGGTGTTGCAGGCGGCCAGACCGATCACCACCGGCTGGTGCGCAGGCAACCAGACATCGTCGATCAGAATCGGCTGTTTCGGGAAGGTGAAGCAGAAGTTCGCCACCGGCGGGTCGTTGAACAACACTTCGTCGAGGGCGTCGCGGGTGGACAGGCTCCCATCCAACGCGCTGTCCCCCAGCTGCTGGTCGGTGAGGATCAGCCGCAGGGCGTTGACGATCAGATTCTGCAAAGGTTCGATACCCGCCCCGTACAGGGTGGCCACCTGATGCGCCAGCTCCATATCGCTCAGTCCGATCGGGTGCCGCAGCATCTGCGTCGTCACATCCGAACCGGGTGTGGTCTGTTTGAGGTGGATCAACTCCAGCATCGCGTTCATGACCGCTTTGTTCCCACGCTCGGCTCCCACCCCCTCGAACATCGCGGCCATCCCGGACGCGGCGCGCTGCGCGAGCTCGGTCGGACATCCGAGCAACGAGTTCAACACCGCGAAAGTGAGCGGAAACGCGTACTGCCGGATCAGATCCGCGGATCCGTCCTCGCAGAACGAGTTGATCAATGGGACGGCGACCTGCGCCACGGTGTCGTGTAGATCGTATCGATCGGCCTGAGTGAGACCCGCAACGATGACCTGCCGATAGCGGGAATGGGTGGCGCCGTCGCTACGCCGCGCATTCGGCCGCCACTGCATGAGCGGCAGCACCGGACAGTCGGCGGGAACATCACGTTGCCACGCTCGCGGATCGGCCGGAAAATGGTCCGGGTCGTTGAATATCCGTACCGCGGTGTAGTAACCGATCACCAGCGTGGCCGGCACACCCGGCGCCAACTCCACCGGGACCAACGACCCGTATCGTTCTCGCATCGCGCGATAGGCGCCGTGCGGGTCCGCCGCGAACTCGGGGACATACAACGGAATCCGTGGATCGTCGGTATTGATGGGCGACCCATGCGACATCGGGCCGGGTCGATGGTCGGGACTCATCATCGAATGTACTTTAGCCGGGGCTCGGGAAAAGGCCACCGAAAGATCATGAAAATGCCAGTCGTCCCTGTTGTGAACAGCAGCGATTCTCGGACCGGGGCGAGTGCCGGCCGTACCCACGGTCACCTCCTATACCGTGGCGCACATCGGTCAACCGGTCCAGTTCACGCAGCGTCGCATCGCGCGCAAGCACCGAGACGATGCCGAGCAGTGTGCGTGCCAACCGCTCCAGATCACCGGGGCGCGGCCGGAACACTGTCGCGATGACCGGCATCGGTGGTCGGCCGAGGCGGTCGGCGACCCGCCGCAGTTCGATGATCCCTTTCTCCAGTTCGTCCAGCAGAATCCCGACCGGGGCCAACCACCCGTCGGCGTGGTCGAGGATACGGTCGTGCGTGGACGGACCCCAACCGCCCAGCCAGATCGGTGGGCGTGGTTGTCGAATCGGTTTGGGCCAGGAATACAGTGCGTCGAAATCGACGAATTCACCGTGAAATTCGGCCTACTCATTCGTCCAGATCTCCGTCATCTCCGGCAGCCTGTCCCGCTGCAATGCGACCCGGGTTCGGGGATCGGTGCCGTGATTGCGCATTTCCTCACGGAGCCGGCCGACACCGACGCCGAGCTCGAGTCACCCTCCCGACGCCACATCGAGACTCGCCACTTCCTTGGCGAGGATGATCGGGTCGCGTTGAACTACCAGAGTGACCGCGGTGCCGATCTGCAATCGCCGTGTCACCGTGGCGGCGAACGCCAACGAGACGAGCGGGTCGAAATTACGGTGGTAGCCCCGGGGAATATCGCCTCCGCCGGGATAGGGCGTAGTGAAGGTTGTCGGGATATGGGTGTGTTCGGCTACGAACAACGACTCGAAGTCACGTTCTTCCACCGCGCGGGCGAGTTCGCCCGGGCCGATGCTTTCGTCGGTGATGCCGGTGAAGATTCCGATCCGCTGCGGGTACGGTAAACGTTGACATCAGCGTCAAGGTCGAGGTCGAGACGAGCGATATGCGAATAGGCGAACTCGCACAACACGCCGGCGTGAGCACCCGGGCGTTGCGTTACTACGAGCAACAGGACCTACTGACCTCTGCGCGGCACAGCAACGGGTACCGAGTTTTCGATGGTTCCGCCGTGGAGACGGTGCTACGTATCCGGGCTCTTCTGGCGGCAGGACTGTCCACCGATGTCATCGGCCGGGTGCTGCCGTGCACACGAGACAGCAGTCCGCGTATCGAGCCCTGCGCCGAGGTCGTGGCACTTCTGCGGTCGCAGATCGACCGGATGGACGCCCTGGCCGCGGATCTGAACCGTTCTCGCGATCTACTCGCCTCGATCCTTCACGATTCCGGTATGCCCGTCCCGGAGACAGGTGAAGGAACAGGGCCGGTCGCTCACGGCGACCGCCCCGCATTTCGGCCGTATCCGTTCCCGCCGGACGAGCTCACGACACGAGCCGACCATCCACGTCGAGCGGCCCGGACCGCTTCCTTCTCCACCTCGTCGAGCTTGCGGGTGTCACGCGGTTCGGCGAACGGCTGCACGTCCTCGGGCAGCCCCCGAGCGATGGCCTTACCGTGGTCGAGTTCGGCATTGACCTCGGCGCCCAACAACAACGCGATATTGGTCAGCCACAACCACACGAGGAAGATCACCACCCCCGCCAATGACCCGTAGGTCTTGTCGTAGGCGGAGAAATTCGCGATGTAAACCGCGAACAATCCCGAAACGATCAGCCAGATCAGCACCGCGATGACACCACCGGGGCCGATCCATTTCACCCCGCCCTGTCGGGCATTCGGACTGGCCCAGAACAGAATGGCCAGCAGCACCGAGATCAGGACGAACAGCACCGGCCACTTGGTGATGTTCCATATCGTCACCACCGTGCTCCCTACACCGAGAAAGTCACCGAGTTGTCGAGCGACCGGCCCGCTCGCCACCACGATCACGGCGCTGAGCACCAGCAGGATCACCGCGACGAATGTGACACCGACCCGGATCGGGACGGTCTTCCAGATCGGACGCCCCTCCCCGATGCCATAGACGATATTGGAGGCGCGCATGAACGCCGCCACATAGCCCGATGCCGACCACAACGCGACGGCGAGACCGAGGATCGCCCCGAGGCCCGCGCCCTGCTTGTTGGCCTGCGCCTGGGTGATGAGGGTGTGCACGAAATCGGCACTCGAGCCCGGCGCGATCTGCTGCGCCTGGTCCACGAGCGTGTCGGCGGCATTCGGCCCCAACAGGCCGAGTAGCGAAACCAGGACGATGAGCCCCGGCACGACCGACAACACCGCGTAGTAGGTGAGTCCGGCGGCCAGGTCGGTCACATTGTCACGCCGCAATTGCCTGCCCGCACGTTTGACCACCGCGAGCAGCGAGGGCGTCGACAATTCGGCCGGGCTGCTCGGCTCGTCCGGGTCGAGATCCGGCCGGGCTCCGGTGACGGTCGCACGACCTCGTGCCTCGGTGCGGCGCTGCGCATGCGGCGGGGCCACGGCCCCGTCGGGTCGGTTCGATCCGTCGCGCTCTACGGCCATGTCGGTTCGCCTCGCTTACGCACGCCTGTCGGTCACACACGGGGTGGAAACACGACCGCCCTGTACGAGTGGTGCCCGCAGCGGCGGTACCGAAACACTCCTCGACAGGGATACGGATTCCGCCCCGATGTGGTCATGTGCCCGCGATGGAGGCGCCCAACGCCTTCAACGCCGGTATCGCGGCGAGGATATTGCACAGCTCTTCCGCGGACAGACCGGCGAGATGCTCGGTGATCGAGGCGGTCATCCGCCGCTGACGTTCGATCATGTACGCCCGCCCCTTGTCGGTGAGCTCGATCAGCGTCGCCCGACCGTCGGCGGGGTCCTGTTTGCGGCGAACCATTCCATCTTTTTCCAGCACGCTCACCAGGTTCGTCATCGACGGCTGTGTCACACCCTGCAGTTCGGCCAGGGCGGTGATACGTCGCGAACCCTCACGTCGGAGGGTGGACATCGTCGATGTCGCGGTCATGCTCATCTCCCGCGGTTGTTTACGCAGTAGCAGCACGAGCAGCGAATACAACGCCTCGGCGAGCTCGTGCGCAGCGGCATCGTCGCTCGGCGAGTGCCGTTGCTCGGGAAGTGTGGTCGTCACCGAGGTCGAGCTGTCACCATCCACCCCACGAGTCTATTCGACCCGCCATACCATATAGCCAAATCTATATAAATTGGCTATATAAATTGCCTATATAGTTGCGGTATTTCGCCACACCCGGGACACCGTCGAACGTATACTTCGAGTGTTCGTCCAGGTGTCGACAACCGATCCATCTGCGCGGATGTATCCACTCGGACAAGCGGCCCACGCACGGTATCGATACGGGTCGGTTCTATCCGACGACCTGCGTCTTCGCGGCACCGGGACCGTCGGCCCCTGACGCGCTCGGGATACGCGGTCCCCTCGGCCACCGATAGAACATCGAGGCCGGAGGGAGAACCGTCGGGAGGACCACATGGCAGAACGGTCACGGCAGCGAGAACGCCATTACGGGCGAAACCACACAGGAACGCCGCGAGGCAGCGCACCCACCGGCCATCGTGCCGTTGCATTCACCGCCCCACCCGCGGCACGGACGGCGGCGATCACCGCAATTCTGGCGGCCGACCTGATTCTGATCCACGAATCGGATATCACCACCGCCCGGCCCGATCATTCGTGGTTCATCGCTCTCGTCCTGTCCGGACTGTTCGTGGTACGCGGACTACGCCTCCGCCGCCCGATCACGTTATCGCACGTCACGGCCTCGATACTGCTGCTGGCCATCGCGCACACCGCCTACCGGGTACACCACCCCGGTATGGGTTTTCTCCTGCTCGCCGCAACCGGCTGCGTCCTGACCCTGCCGCAGGGCAGCCGGCCACAGCCCGAGCGCCTCGACAGAGTGGTCGAACTCGTCGACCGCACCGAAGGCGACCCGCTGGCTCCCTTCGCCCTGCACTCGTCCAAGGCGTACTTCTTCAACGAACGATCCACCGCGGTCATCGGATACCGGGCCCGCTTCGGTATCGCCGTCGTCGGCGGCGATCCGGTGGGCGACCGCGCCGCATTCCCCGAACTGATCACGGCGTTCTCCGAGTTCGTCGCCGACCACGGCTGGCGAATCGCGGTACTGGGCGCAAGTCCCGAGGTGGCCGAACTGTGGCGGCTACACGCCGTCGAGCAGCGCGGACTGTATCCGATACCCATCGGACACGACGTGGTCCTCGACGTCGAGGATTTCGACCTCGTCGGTCGCCGATTCCGCAATCTGCGCCAGGCGGTGAACCGCACCAGGAACTTCGGTGTCGATACCGAGGTGGTGCACGAATCGGCACTGACCGAGACACAGCGGAACGAACTGCTGGCCATCGTCGATCAATGGGGCAGGGGCAGACAAACCCGCGGCTTTTCGATGATCCTCGACCATCTGCTCGACGGCCGAAATCCGAATATGCTGGTCGTCATCGCCTACGGTCGGGACGGCACCCCGATGGGCTTCCAACGCTACGGCATATCCGGGTATGGGCGAGAACTGAGTCTCGATGTTCCGTGGCGGCGCGAGGACGCGCCCAACGGTCTCAACGAACGCATGATCGTGGATCTGGTCGATTATGCGAAAGCCCACGGCATCCATCGGATCTCCCTGGCCTTCGCGCCGTTTCCGGAAATCTTCGATGCCGGAGAGAGGTCGCGTACCGCTCGGTTGGCCCGCGGCCTGGCGCACCTGGGCGATCCGTTGATAGGACTGGAATCGCTCTATCGTTTCCTGGTCAAGTTCCACGCCCTCGCCGACCGTCGCTATGTCCTGCTCCGCCGACGCGATCTGGTCACGGTCGCCGCGGCCCTGCTCAGCGTGGAGTTCATCCCGCACCGTCGCGGGTATCGACACGAACCCAGGTGTGATCGAATACGATCACACCCCTGATGTTCCGCCCCGCCACCGCATCGTCGAAGCCCTCGTTGATCTCGTCCAACGAATAGCGTCCGGTCACCGGATCGTCGAGGTTCGGCTTTCCACCCCAGGCCATCCGCAACAGGCGCGGCACATCGGTATGGGGGTGCAATGGCCGAACAGGGTTCCCACGATCGTCTTCCGGTAGAGGGTCGGCAGTGATCCCGGAAGCACGACGGTGTCGTCCGCCGTCGAGACGAGCACGATCGTGCCCCCTTGCGCCTGAGGTCGAAGGGCTGCCGGGTCACCTCCACCCGCGCCACCCCCACGGCCACCACGGTGATATCGACCCCGACTCCGACTCCGCCGGTCGACACCCCACAACTCGGCCGTCGATCGCGATCATCGGGCGAAGGTGGAAAGTACTTGCCCGTTGTATCTTGCCCGTTGTATTCGGCCCGGACAACGCCGCCGCGGCGATGATCTCGATCCCCGCCGAAACCCATCAAAGCACTGCCGAAACGGCGCCGGGGAGGCGAATGGAGAAAACGGGCAAACGACGCCCCCATGATTGTGTCGAACGAACAAGCGCAGTCGTCCTTGGCGAACGATCCTGGTCTTGTCAGCGATCATTCGGATGGCGTGGAGGTGGTCCATACGTGGTTGTACCAGGGGCCGCCGACCGGCGGCCCCTCCTTTCCCGACCGCGTCTCGAACCATATTCCGACCACGGCTCTGGAGACCAGGATGATCCACACACACCCCGTCTCACGTGCACGCCTCACCGACCGACTCCCCACACTGCGAGCCGCCTTGCACCGGCAACGCCGCTTCCGGCTGCGACAACTGGCCGAACTCGAAGCCGAAATCGACCGTGCCACACCCACCGACGCCGCCGATACGGCCAGGCACGAGGTCACCGTGAAATTGGCCGCGGCCGCCCGGCAGGCATTGGCCGATATCGAGGAATCCCTCACACTCATCGCCACCGGCCGTTACGGACGTTGCCGCGGTTGCCATGACGAGATCCCGATCCACCTTTTGCAGATCATTCCCACTTCGCAGTGGTGTCTGAATTGTCGACGGGATCTTCCCTCCGACAACGGCGCCCATCGGAGCCCCGGACCACCCCCGGACCGAACCCCCGGGCGGCGCGAGGCGACCTGTCGGCGCCATATGGGAACCCCCGCATACCGTTGACCTGCCGGCGCCCGCACGCGGCTGCGTATCGACGAAACGTCACCGTCCCATGTCCCCGCCGTTGGCGACGCCGGCGAGCAGTCATCGACGCGTAATCGGGGAAGATCGAGCCATGTCGTCAGGTGTGGTTTCGACGTTGGTGACGAGTCTGATGCCTTTGTTGGGCGCCGGACTCGGGGCATCGGCAACGCTATTGGTACAACGAAGTTCGGCACGTCAGTCGAAGCTCGAGTTTCTGGCCAAGAGTCGTCTGGCCCACCGAGAAGAGCTGAAGTCCGCAATCCTCGCCTACTTCGAGACGACGCAGCGGCTACAGGGAGAGCTCGATGCGCGAGAGCGCGGAGACACACCGGATGATTTGAAGCGACTGATCGAAAGTGTCTGGTTGGCGGAGAAACGGGTCGAGATCATCTGCTCGGACCCGTTGCGGGATCGGGTGATCGCCCATGCCCGCGGCCTGCACGATGTGGTCCGCGACCCGGTGGCCCACCCCGATTGGTGGGCCCATTGTCGTCCCTTGCAACACGAGCTGCTGTCGCAGGTGAAAGCAGAGCTCGCACGTGACCACGAGTGGTGAATCGGCGCGGATTCACACACCTGCCCGGGGTTGTTCGTCCCGGACAGGCGGGCACACGATCATCGGCAGCCGGTCGAGTTGCACGGTGGCTGCCGCGATTTGCCGTACCGTCACGCCTGCCACCGGTTCCAGCCGAGCCCGCGCCGCCACCGTTGCCAGAACGGTTTTTGCCTCCAACCAGGCGAAGGGCTCGCCGATGCAGTTGCGATTACCGATACCGAAGGGCTGAAAGGCCCCGCTGCGGGTCATTGTCTTGCGGTACTCCGGGGTCCACCGGTCCGGGTCGAAAATCGCCGGGTCCGTATAATATTTCGGGTCGTTGTGCAAGGTGTACGGCGAATAGATGATCGTCGTACCGGAGGCGATGGCCACCCCACCGAGTTCGATATCGGCTGTGGTCTCGCGCATACCGAGCCAGACCGGGCAATAGCGGCGTAAGGTCTCGGTGACCACTTTCTCCGTATAGACGAGGTCGTGAATATTGTCCGCGGTGACCGGTCCGTCACCGAGAACGTCCCTCGCCTCGCGTTCGAGTTGCTCCCGAATATCCGGCCGCCGCCCCAGCTCGTGGAAGGCGCAGGTCACTGCGTTCGAGACGGTTTCGTAGCCCGCCGCATACATCGTCATGACTTCGTCCCGGATCTCCCGGTCGCCGAGCCCGGAGCCGTCGTCGAAACGGGCCGCCAAGAGCATCGAGACGATATCGCGATGGTCCTGGCCCTGCGTCCGGTACTCGGCAATGATGCGGTCGATGACCTCGACCAACCGCCGTACCCCGGCGTCGAAGGTCCGATTGCGCAGTGGCAGCCGCGCCAACCAGGGCAGCATGGCCCGTTTCGGCATCTCGGCGGCGACAACCGGAAATACCCGCAGCGATTCGGTCACCACCTCCTCGGCGATATCGCTGGAGAACAGCGACCGCGCCACGATTCGCAGGGACAGCGCGCCGAGCTCCTGATCCAGCTCGATCCGTTGCCCCGGCCGCCAGCCCTCGACCATCTTCGCCGCGCTGTCGGCCATGATGTCGATATAGCTCGCGACCTGCCCGCGATGAAAACCCGGAGCCATCAACCGACGATGACGCATATGTTTCGGTTCGGACGAGACGACGATTCCATCGCCCAGCACCGCCCGCATGGCATCGAAGAATGCGCCCTTTTCCACACTGTGCGCGATTTTTCCCCGCAGCAACGGATCCAGCAGCTCCGGCGCGGTCACCACATAGGCATCCTTGCGCCCCAACCTGATTCGAACGATCGGCTCGGAAAGCCGATGTAATTCGGCCAGGAATTCCAATGGTTTGCGCTGCAATCGTATGCCGTGACCGACGAGAGGTCGAGCGCGCGTCGAAGGCGTGCCGACAACTGTGGTTACACTCATCATGAAGTCCTAGGGCGAATTCGAACCATCGGTGAAACACATATCTCCGGGGCGCTCCGCATCGATACGGGTCCCGAAGCAGAGGAGATCTCCACCCCGGTATCCTCATCGGCCGATGTCTCATGGACAACTAGGGAAAACCCCATATATCTCCGGATGCCGGAGGATTTCATGATTTCGTGGCGCACCGGCGGCTCGGACGGATCCGAACGTCGATCCGTCCCGTCCGCGCCGATCGCCCCCTCGCGGTCATGGGGACACGACCCGACCGGCACGGCTCACGAAACCAGCCCGGAATCCCGAATGGCTTCGGCCAATGGTTCCAATACCGCCGGGTCGTGCGGGGGCGGCAGATAGATGATCGCGAGTTCCAGGCCCTCGGCGCCCAATGCGGCGGCCCAATCGATGATCTCACCGTAACCGAGCTGGGGATCCAGTCGTTTCTGCGCCGATAGCGTGATCTCCTTCGGATCGCGGCCGATATCGGCACAGTGAGCTGCCAATACATCGCGTTTGCGGGCGAATTCCTCGACCGTGCCGTTGACGAAGTTCCAGTGCTGGGCGTAGCGGGCGGTGATGCGGAGGGTGCGTTTCTCGCCGTTGCCGCCGATACAGATCGGGGGATGCGGACGCTGCGGGCCCTTGGGTTCGTTGCGAGCGCCGGTCAGTTGGTAGAACTTGCCGTCGAAATCCGTGGTTTCCCGACTCAACAGCTCGATGAGTACCTGACAGGCCTCTTCGAACCGGTCCATGCGTTCGGTGATACTGCCGAGCGGGATACCGTAGGCACCGGATTCCTCCTCGTTCCAGCCGGCGCCGATACCGAGTTCGAGACGACCGGCGGAAATGATGTCGAGGGTGGCGGCCATATTGGCCAGCACCGCGGGATGCCGGTAGTGCACCCCGGTCACCATCGTGCCGAGTCGCAGACGTTCGGTGGCCTGGGCCAACGCGGTCAGCGTGGTCCAACCCTCCATGCACGGGCCGGTGGAGTCGGAGAAGATCGGATAGAAGTGGTCGAAGGTCCAACCGGATTCGTAGATCTCGATATCGTCGGCGGCCCGCCAGACGGCCAACATATCGGCCCAGGTGGTTTCCTGTGGGGCGGTCTTGAACGCGAATCGCATGCCGACAGGCTAGGACTTGGAGCACTCTCCAGGTCAAGTACGGCCCCGGCGCCCTTCGATACCTTCGATAGTGGTGAGCGCCGGTCCGCCGCTGCGTTCGTGGGGTACGACGCCGAAGGATTGCCGGCGCACATCACCTCGGTGGTAACAGGTCACGCAGTGGCGTCCGATGGTCCCGATGTCGGGGCATGCCCCGACCAGGTGTCGAGCACGGCGGCCAGATCACCTGTCACCGCTGGGACGGGTATCGCGGGCTCGGATCTCGAGAACCGCGGAGCCGGCGCGGGCTGGGTGTGCCCGCCGACGGTGAGGTAGCTGTTCCGCTCGCGCGCGTATTCGTGGGCGGTGGCCTCATCGAAATCGAGAACCGGTGTGACGCACGCGTCGACGCCGGCGAAATGCTCCTGCCATTCGGCGCGCGTCCGGCCCGCGAACCGTTGCGCGAGTACCCCTCGGATGAGTGACCAATTCGCCCGATCCCAGCGATCGGGCAGATCCGTGATGTCCAAGGCGGCGAGCAGGTTCCGCCAGAACACGTCCTCCAACGCTCCGACGGCCATGAATCCGTCCGCACACCGGTATGTCGAGTAGAACGGCGCCGAACCGTCGAGGAGATTTCCCTGCTCTCGCGGCATCCAACGGCCGGCAGCCTTCCACGACCACTGGAGTTGGGCGAGTATGCCGACGCCGTCGGTCATCGCGACGTCGAGCACCTGTCCGCGTCCGGATCGGGTGCGTTCGTGCAGGGCGGCCAGAACACCGACGACCAACAGCATCGATCCGCCGCCGAAGTCGGCCACCAGGGATAGTGGTGGCACCGGCGGTAGACCCACCGGGCCCATGGCGTCGAGCACCCCGGTCAGGGCGAGGAAGTTGATGTCGTGACCGGCGTCGTGGGCGTGTGAACCGGTCTGACCCCATCCCGTCATTCGCGCATAGATGAGCCGGGGAGCGATTTCGGCGAAATCCCCGGGTCCCAGACCGAGTCGTTCCATCACCCCCGGGCGGAAACCTTCGACCAGCACATCCGCTCTCGTGATCAGATCGCGTACCCGACGGATATCGTCGTCGTCCTTCAGATCGGCTTCGACGACACGCCGACCACGCCACAGACCGACGTCGGCATCGGCCTTCCCGTCGGGCGCCGGCACACCACCGGGACGACGTATCTGCACGACATCGGCCCCGAGATCGGCCAGTATCATGCACGAATGCGGTGTCGGCCCGAGTCCGAGCATCTCGACGACACGCACTCCGCGCAATGGTCCGCTCATGCGCCGGTCTCCCGATGATGCAGAATTCCGCCGATCACGAAATCGATGTAGTCCGAGACCAGTTGGTCGACATCGTGATCATCGCGAAGCCACCAGCTGATGCCGTTCATGAGGTCGAGCACCGCAATGGCGGCCTGCATCGGATCCCGCACCACGAACGCGCCCGCCGCGGCACCCGCCGCGATGACATCCCGGACCCGGCGCTGATAGTACTTTCGATAGTCGGCGATCACGGCGAGATGCTCGGGCAGCAGTGCGGACAACTCTCGGAGCGCGACGAGATGCTCCACCCGATGCGCCGCCAGATGCCGGATGTGAACCTCGACGAGTCGGGCGAGCCTTTCGGCCGGCGCACCCTCCGCGTCGAGCAACAGCAGGTGCTGTTGGGGATCCTTCGTCATCCGCAGCGCGATCGCGTAGAGGATTTCCTCTTTCGAGTGGAAGTGGTTGTAGAGGCTTGCTCCCTTGATCCCGACCGCGCGGGCGATATCGCGCATACCGGCGTTGTTGTAGCCGTGCTCGGCGAAGTACACGGCGGCGGCTTCGATGATCTCGTCGCGTTTGATCCGGGCACGCGGGGGGTTGTCGGCAACCGCACTCGTACGCGCCGTGGCGGCGTCTTTCACCTCAGTCCTTTCCGTAGGCCCTGCGCAGCTCACGTTTGAGCAGTTTTCCCTGCGGGTCGGTGGGCAACTCCTTCAGGAGATGCACCGCCTTGGGGACCTTGTACGATGCCAGATCCGCACGGCAGTACTCGCGAAGCGCCTCGGCGGTCACCGTGGTGCCCTCACGAAGCACCACGAACGCGGTGACGGCTTCCGACCAGTAGTCGTCGGGCAGCCCGACCACCGCACAGCGGAGGACATCGGGATGGGCCTGGACGACCCGTTCGACCTCTTGCGAGGACACATTGAACCCGCCGGTCTTGATCATGTCCTTCCGCCGATCCAGGAAGAACAGGTTGCCGTCGTCGTCCACGCGCACGATATCGCCGGTGTGCACCCAGCCGTCCGCCAGCACCTCGGCGGTCCGTTCCGGGTCCTTGTGGTATCCGACCATGACCGAGGGCGTTCGGCAGAGCAACTCACCCTCACCGGCGTCGTTGCCGTCGGCGTCGACCACCCGCACCTCCAGGTGACCCACCGGTTTTCCGATCCAGGCCGGATCTCGATCGGGTATGTCCTCGAGTCGACGGAACCACCCCACCGACCCCAACTGGGTCAGCTCGGATTGCCCCCAGTAGGTCCCCCATATCGATTCCGGGGTCGCCTCGGCCCACGCATCGATGGCGAACGGCGATACCTGGCCGCCGTAGGTGAGGCACCGGCGTACCGTGCCCGCGGTATCGGGGCCGAAATCCGGATGGTTCGCCAATGCGATGAAGAACGTCGGCGTCTGCGCCAATACCGTGATGCGCTCGGCCCGGATGATCCGCAGCGACTCACCGGCCTCCAGGGAGGCGGGCAGGACGAGTGTTGCACCCAGCAGGGTCAACGAGGTGAGCGATCCGATGCCCGCAATCGTGTGGAAAGGCATGACGTAGAGCCAGACGTCATCGGGCAGACACCGCAACCCCCAGGTGTATGCCGGAGCGGTGGAGATCAGGTAGTTGCGATGCGCGATCTCCACGCCCTTGGGGGCCGCCTCGGTCCCGCTGGTGTAGACGATCATCGCCAGATCGTGTTCGTCGACCTCACAGTTCGGCTCCGCGTCGGAGGCCTCGGCGATGAGCGCCGAATAGGACTGCCACCGCGGGTCCGGCGAGTCGTCGACGACGATGACCCCGGCGCCGGCACTTTCGGCGATCGGACCGGCAAGCGACGCGTACTCGGCGGTGGTCACCAGGACCGCGGGTTCGAGATGGTCGATCTGCTGGGCGATCTCCCGTTCCCCGAAGAGGAAATTGATCCCCGAATAGATTGCGCCGATCTTCAACGCCCCATAGTAGGCGACCACGGTCTCGACCCGATTTCGGCTCATCACCGCCACTCGATCGCCACGGGTCACCCCCAGGCGCAGGAGTGCATTCGCGAACCGGTTGGCGAGCCGATTCAGCTCACCGTAGGTGGTCGCGCGGCGCTGCCCCTCGGGGCCGTACGAGACGATCGCAAGCTTGCGCGCATGGGAACGGCCGAGTCGTCGGAGCTGGTCACCGATGGTGGCCCGTCTGAGTACGGCTTCCTGCTCCGGTGTCGGTCCAGAGTGTGTCGTCGTGTTCGTGGTCATCGTGTCTCCGGCGCCGCTCATGCGAACATCGGGGCGTCGAAACGATCCAGGAAGGCGATTTTCTCCACCGGCATTCGGGTGAGTTTGCGGGGGAAACCGTCACGGGGATATCCGACGGCGATATGGGCCGCGGTCAGATATCCGTCGGGAATGCGCAGGAGTGCTTTGACCTCGGGCTCCGCGGCGCACAGCAGAGTGGTGAGGGCCGAGGCCACACCTTGTTCCCGAAGCGCCAGTGTGAGGTTCTGGACGCTGGGATAGATCGATGCGCCGCCGACCACGCTGAGCCGGCCGAGTTCGTGGTCGGTGGGATGGAGGCCCTCGATTTCGGCGCAGGCCACGATGATGACCGGAACCTCGCCGAGGTGGTGGGCGAAGTGGTTCGCGCTTTCGACGGTGGCCGGCACCGCACCGACATTTTTGACGCCGGCGACCACGGCGGCGTAGTAGGCCTCCCAGTAGGGCAGATACAGCTCCGCCAGCCGCTTCTTGGTCGCATCGTCCCGAACCACCACCCAGCGAACCGGTTGGCGATTTCCGCCCTGCGGTCCGAACCGCGCGTCGTCGAACGCCCGGTACAGCACTTCGTCGGAGACGTACTCGTCGGTGAAGTATCGGCAGGTCCCCGTCGACCGCATTGCTTCGCTGAGTTCCATCACAACCTCCTGGTTCACATCAGCTAACAGCAGTTAGCATGACTTCGGTCACACTCCCAGAGGTAATCCCACTTGTCAATAGGTAACCATTCGCCTGTTTTCCGCCCTTGACTTCATTTAACTAACAATGGTTAGTATCGTTCATGACCTCGAATTCGGAGCAGAGCGCAGCGGAGCCCGATATCGCCCGGCTTCGACACGCCGTAGCGGCCGGGAACATCCCCACCCTCCTCGCGGTGCTGGTCGAGATGACCGGGGACGACCGTTGGTTGACCGACCGCTACCGCCCCACCCGCAGCCGCGGCATGGACGACAACAGCACCGGAGGACTTGCCCCGGAAATCCAGGAAGAGATCCGCGAAGCGGTGGTCGAGGCCGTCCTGGCATGGCACGAATCGGGGTGCCCGCCTCGCAGACCGGCCGACGAGCAGTTGGTGACCACATTGATGAACTTCACCGCCGGCGAGACCGTCCCGCACGAATTCGGTCCGATGATGACCGAGATCGTCCGGGGCACCGAACACACCGTCTCGGTCGACTCCGATGTGAGCGCATTGTCCGCCATCGTGATCGGCGCGGGTATCGCCGGCATGTTGATATCGGTGCGGCTGGCGGCGGCCGGCATCCCTCACCTCATCCTGGAGAAGAACACCGAGGTCGGCGGTTCCTGGTGGGAGAACACCTATCCGGGGGCCGGGGTGGACACACCGAGTTTCCTCTATTCGATTTCGTCGTTCGACCACAATTGGTCGACCCACTTCGGCAAACGCGACGAGGTACAGGAGTACCTGTCGAGATACGCCGACGAACACCGCATCCGGGAGCGGATACGTTTCGGTACCGAGGTCGAATCGGCCGCCTACGACCCCCGGGCCCAACAGTGGACCGTTACGGCCATGGATGCCGATGGGGACCGTACCGAGTTTCGCGCCCGACTGCTCATCAGCGCGGTAGGCCTGTTGAACCGCCCCAAGATCCCCCCGCTCGAAGGTCTCGACCGTTTCGAAGGGCCGCTCTTCCACTCGGCCCGATGGCCGGCCGAACTCCGCACCCCGGGCGCCCTCCACGGCAAGCGGGTGGCGATCATCGGCACCGGCGCGAGCGCGATGCAGATCGGACCGGCGATAGTGGACGAGGTCGAGTCGTTGACCGTCTTCCAACGTTCGCCGCAGTGGATCGCCCCCAATGACGACTATTTCACCCCGGTGGGCGAGGATATCCACTGGCTGATGGACCATATACCGGGATACCGACAGTGGTATCGGGCCCGTCTGTCGTGGATTTTCAACGACAAGGTCCACCCCTCGCTCCAAGTAGACCCCGAATGGTCGGTGGAGAACGAATCGATCAATGCCGTCAACCACGGCCATCGCGAGTTCTACCTGCGTTACCTCCGTGAGCAGCTCGGCGACCGGGACGACCTGATCCGGGCGGCGACCCCGGACTATCCCCCGTTCGGCAAACGGATGCTGCTGGACAACGGGTGGTTCGCGATGCTGCGCCGACCGCATGTCGAACTCGTGCCGCAGGCCGTCGACGAGGTCACTTCGAGCGGTGTGATCGACGCGACCGGTACGAAGCGGGACTTCGACATCATCGTCTTCGCGACGGGCTTCCACAGCGACCGTTTCCTCTATCCCATGGATGTGCGCGGTCGTAGCGGACGATCGACCGTCGAGACCTGGGGAGAACACGACGCGTACGCCTATCTGGGTATCACCGTTCCCGACTTTCCCAACCTCTTCATCCTGACCGGACCGAATACGGCCCTCGGTCACGGCGGGAGTTTCATCAGCATCCTCGAGTGCCAGGTTCGCTATATCACCGACCTGATCAGGATCATGGCCGAGGAGAAACTGGGCGCCATCGAGGTCCGCCACGATGTGACCATGGCATACAACCGCGCGGTGGACGAGGCCCACGCGCGCATGGTGTGGACCCATCCGGCGATGAACAACTGGTATCGCAATGCGGACGGCCGCGTGGTCGCGGTCCTACCGTGGCGGATCATCGACTACTGGACCAGAACACGATCGGCCGACCCGGACGATTACATTCGCGAACCGATCACCGAGGTGTCGCTGCCGTGACCCGCCCGGTATCGCGCCGCTGTTGAGCACGCTCGGAGCATCGGAGAACGAACCCACACACCGCGCCACCACCGATGCACACCGGTCGAACTCGATACCCGATCCCGCCCCTCTCGGCGCTCAGGCGGGTCGGACGCCGACCTCGTTCTCCCCTTCTGGGTCGGTGTGTGCCAGCGCGGAGTGGGTGCGGGAGTACGTGAAGTAGACGACCAGGCCGAGCACCAGCCAGACCGCGAAACGCACCCACGTCTGCCACGGCAGCGACCAGATCAGATACACCGAGAAACCGATGCCCACGAGCGGCACCACCGGCATCAACGGCAGTCGGAACTCCCGAGGCACGTGGGGTCGCCGGTAGCGCAGCACGGTCACCGCGACGCTGACCACGATGAAAGCCATCAGAATGCCGATATTGGTCAGCTCCGCCACGGTGTCGATGGGCAGCAATCCCGCCAGGATCGCCGCACCGCAGCCGACGATCCAGGTGACCCGGGTGGGCACCTTGCGGGTCGGATGTGTTTTGGCAAACCACTGCGGCAGCAGCCCGTCGCGACTCATCGCGTACCACACGCGGGTCACGCCCAGCATGAAGGTGAGTACCACGGTGATGATGCCGACGATGGCGCCGATCGCAATGATATTCGCGACCCCCGGCATACCGACCGAATCGAACGCGGTGGAGAAACCGCTGGTCGGGCTGATCTCGGTGTAGTGCTGCATACCGGTGAGCACCAGCGTGACCAGCACATAGAGCACCATGGCGATGCCCAGCGAGTACAGGATCGCCTTGGGGAGATGTTTTTTCGCCTCGATGGATTCCTCGGCGGCGGTGCTCATGGCGTCGTAGCCGAAGACCGCGAAGAACACCGTCGCCGCCCCGGTCCACACCGCGCCGACACCGTAGGGGAAATACGGCGAGTAGTTGGCGCTGTCGATATGGAATGCCCCCAGCGCAATGATCAGCAGGACGATCGAGACCTTGACGACCACGAAGAAGGTCTCGAACCGGCCGACGCTGCGAATACCGCGCGCCAGCACCCACGCCGTGCCCAAACAGAACAGCACGGCGAACACATCCACCCGGTGACCGTCGCCGGTACCGGGCGCGCCGAGCATCCACTGCGGCAGCTCGATCCCGACCTGGTCGAGCAGGAAGTTGAAATAGCCCGACACTCCGATGGCCACCACCGCGGCGACCGCCACGTACTCGAGCAGCAGATCCCAGCCGATGAACCATGCCACCAACTCGCCCAACGCGACATAGCCGTATGTGTAGGCCGAACCGGCCTTGGGCACCATACCGGCGAATTCCGCGTAACACAGCGCGGCGCAGGCGCTGGCCACACCGGCGATGAGGAACGAGATGAGCACCGCCGGTCCGGTGGTCTTGTTCGCCACCGCACCGGCGAGGGCGAAGACACCCGCGCCGATGATGCCGCCGACGCCGATCGCGGTCAATTGCCACAAACCGAGGTGCCGGGACAGGCCCTGTTCGGTGGTGATGTCGTCTTCCACCTCATCCAGGGGTTTGCGGCGCAGCAACTGGTCGCGCAAGGACGTCGACGACATGGGGTGACCTCTCTTCTCCGCGCTCGATGCGCGCGCGGGGACGCAGCGACGGCGGGGCGAATGCGGAATCGGCGAGGTGTCGCATGAAGTAGCCATACCACCGGTCACCGTGGGGCGCAGCCCCTCGACCGGCACGGAACCGGGGCGGAGCCGATGCACGGCGGCCCGGCACGTCCCGGCATACTCGGGAGGTGGCATACGACGGAAGGTGCGACACGACGATGAGCCGGGACACCGGCGTGCTCGACGACCCGGTGTGGGAATCACTGCGCGGCCATCACGCACACCTCGCCCGCCGACTCGGCCGGGCCGTCGCCTATCTACCGGGAGTCGCGACCTTCGCCGCGGTATCACCCGACCCGGGCCCGGAAGAGTGGGGCGATCTGGCGCGGCTGCTCGGTCGGGGTGAACTCGCCGATATGTTCTCCTACCCGGCCGCCCCACCACCCGACTGGGAACCGGTCTTCGCCCTCGAGGGCCACCAGATGATCCGGCCCGACGACCACCTACCCGAGAACCCCACCGGCGGGACCGCCGTCGAAGTGGTCGAACTGGGTGCGGACGACGTGCCCGAGATGCTCGCCCTCATTGCCCGGACCCGACCGGGACCGTTCTGGCCACGCACCCACGAACTCGGCACCTACCTCGGGATCCGGGACAACGGCATCCTGGTGGCAATGGCGGGCGAACGACTCCGACCGCCGGGGTGGACCGAGATCAGCGCCGTGTGCACCGCGCCCGAAGCGCGCGGGAAAGGTTACGCCGGCCGCCTGGTCGAGGCGGTGGCCACGCGGATCACAGCCCGCGGCGAACGTCCCTTCCTGCACGTGGCCGCGGCGAACACCACGGCGATCACCCTCTACGAGCGGCTCGGTTTCCGCGCCCGCAAGCGAGTGACCTTCCGGGGATTCCGAATCCCGTAACGTTTCCTGCCCGGCCCGCGCTCACCTGCCAGGGCACTCTCGATTCCCGGATTCGGGCACCGGGACGCGCCGAGTTCGGTTTCCGGTCGAGGCATGAATCTCGCCGCACCGGGGCTCCGGAACCGTGAGGCGCCGGATACCCCTCGAAAACTGCTACTGCTGCTGCCACCACAACTGGAATTACCGCCCCAACAACTACTGTCGTGGCGATGGTGTTCGCCACCATCGTTGTGCGGTTGATCGAATCCGCTGGGCAGACCGACCCCACCTGCCACCCAGAACCGACCCGCGAGATTTCTGCCGTAATATTCGCTGTCTCTTCCGTTTTCGTCGTATTCGGCGGCGGGAGGCGGCAGATACGGCCCGGGGCGCAAGCTGGTGCGAACTATCGCGGTGATGATCGGCGTCATCATGACGAGCAGCACTGCGAACACGATGCGCAAACCGATGAGTGCGCCCATGTCGGGACAGTAGCGACATATCGGCGCATTCGTATAGTGAATCGTGGTGAACTCCGGATTCCTTCGGTCCCCGAACGGTCCCCGAAGCACGATATCGACCCGAAAACCGTACGCGCCGCCGTCGACGCATTGGAACTTCCCGAGGCCGTCTAAAAAACCTACCCCTTGCGGCCACGGGATCTGATCGATGCCGACCGGGTCGCGGCCATCGAGGCCGAGCCGGCACGCGTGCGGCGGTGACATCCTCCGCGAAGATTCGCCCGCTCGTGCCGATGATTGTCGGGAGGTTTCCCGGTGGGCAATACCGACCGGTCACAGGTGAGATCCCCCATCCTCGAGCGAACCGGCACCGGACGGTCATCTCGCTCCTACGCTCTCGGCTACACCGAGCACGAAAGGAGACCCGGGTGGCCGAACACCGCCATATCGATATCCGGGACGAACACGAGGAAGCCGAACCGGATGAGTTCCGGCACAAGGTGATAGAGATCATCGGCCCGGATGGCCGGACGATGCGGTACCACCTGTTCCGGTCGCCGGACGCGCGCCCGCGGACGTGACACCGATGGGTCGGTTCCGGCCGCCGCCATCGGACGTGCCAGGTCGTACCGTGCCGAACCGGGACCGCCGGACCCGGTTCACCCATGAATCAGCGACCGATACATTCCGGCCGATTCGGCCGGCCGAACGGATAGCGTTTCCTGAATTCCTCGGCGGCCTCGGCCATGGTGACGAACTCGACCCCGTCGAACGAGGCCCAGCGGTCCAGCAGTCGCTCGAGCATGAGAAGCACCTGCGGCCGCCCGGACACATCCGGATGCAGGGTCAGCGGGATGACGGCGTAGTCCTACTCGCGGCGCACCCAATCGAACTGATCGTTCCACATCTGTTCGATATCCCGAGGGTTGACGAAGTCGTGCGAGTTGGGATGCTCCTTGATGAACATCATGGGTGGCAGGTCGTCGAGGTACCAGTTACCACAGAATTCGACCAGATCGATTTCCCGGCCGGCTTCGAGCGGCCGCATCCAGTGCGCGGCCGGTTCGGAGGTGTCGATGGGCGTCCATCTGTCACCGACCCGGGCGTAAAAGGGGACGAAGTCGTTGTAGTTCTGGGAATGGTCGTAGGGGAAGCCGAACTCGGCGAGGATCGAGGCGGTGTGCCCGCTCAGCTCCCACCACGGCGCGACATGGCCGCGGGGCGTCGGCCACAGAGCCGGTCGATGAGTTCCACACTCTTCGACATGACATCGTGTTCCTGCGCGAAGGTGAGGGAACGCGGGTTCTGATGGCTGTAGCCGTGGGCGCCGATCTCGTATCCCGCGTCGACACATATCCGTGCCGATGCGGGAAAGATCTCGATGGAGTGCCCCGGCCAGAACCATGTGCTCGTGATTCCGCGGCGCTCGAGCAATCGGAGCACACGCGGAACACCGAACTCGCCGGCGAAAAACCCCGCGCTGGATGTCGTTGGGTGAATTCCGACCACCGTAGGAGCCGAGCCATCCGACACAGGAATCGACATCGACCCCGATGGTCACCTGGACTTTCTTTCCCGTCATGCGCGACTTCCTTTTCCGAGCGACGGCCGGGACGAACCGATAACACAGGGCCTCGACCGCACCGGAACCCGGATGCAGCCGAGGGCGACGACAACACCTGCCCGGAGCAGGAAATTCGTGAACGACGGGTATAAACTCACGGTGGCTCCCGGGGCCTGTGCGGGAGATCGTCCCGATGCTCTTGTTCCACGAATCTTTCACCGTCGACCGGCGAGGACGGCCCGTAGAAGGGAGCGCGTATGCAGAGCTCGACGCCATTTTATTCGGATGTCCGGTCGCGTTACGACTCGTCCGATTATTTCCTCGCCCTCTTCTCGGAATCGACTCACCCGTACGGCGGCACATACCCCGAATACAACGATATGCCCCTCGGGGATGATCGTCTCGACGTCGCGCAATTCGATCTCATCGGAAAGTAACGGCAGGTACCCGTGCGAAACATATCTGTCGAGAACAACTCCGGTAGCGCCCTCGCGGAAGCACTCGCCGGACGCATGTATCGACTTTCCGGCACCTATGAGGTGGAACGGGAAAAGGTCCGCGAATTCGCCCGGGCGATCCAGCTCACCCACCCGGCGCACTATCGGGAAAGCGCCGCCGCCGAGCTCGGGCACTCCGGGCTGGTCGCACCGTTCACCTTCACCGCCGTGCTCGGCGCTCGCGCGCAGCGGCGCATGCTCGAAACGATCATCGACGATGCACGGTCGGGGCAGATGCTGCACACCGAGCAGCGGATACTGGCGCACCGTCCGGTCCGCGTCGGCGACCGGTTGTCCTGCCTGATCGGTTTGGAGAGCTATCGGAGCAGTCACGGCCAGGACCGGCTGATCTTCGCAAGCGTGATCGTCGACCGGACGAACACGCCCGTGCAGACGGGATGGACCACGGCGGTGACATCGTCCGATGCCTCGCGGATCGATATCATCGGGCCGGCGGCGGAGGCCATAATGGCCCGGGGCGGTGAGTACCCCTCGGCGGACAACGAACTGCTACCGGCCGAGGGCGCCCTGAGCGATTATCGGGCCGCCGTGCCGAACGAATACATACCCCGGTCGACCCGCTCGTTCGACAGCGTGGCCGTGGGCGACCGACTACCGCCTCGGTGCATCCGGTTGGCTCGCGGCGATCTGGTGAACTATGCCGGGGTCTCGGGCGATCCGAACCCGTTGCACTGGAGCGACCATATCGTCGCCTTGGCCGGACTCGACAATGTGGTCGCGCACGGGATGTTGACGATGGGTTCCAGCACCGAGATGTTGACCTGCTGGGCGGGGGATCCCGGTGCCCTGCGGGAATACGATGTGCGGTTCACCAGCCCGGTCTTCGTGCCCTCCACCATGCCGGCGGAGCTCCACATCGCCGGTACGGTCAAATCCCTCGACCCGGAGCAACGCACCGCAACCGTCACCGTCTCCGCCGAATCGGCGGGCAAACGAGTCCTCGGACGGGCGGTCGCGACCATCCGGTTGCGTTGACACCGAGGTAGAAACCCGAACACCGCGCCCCGAATACCCCGTTTCGGCGATGAGCCACGATCCGCTACGAAGCGGGCCCCGAGCACGCCGCACCGGAAGACCTACCCCGGTGGATATTCGATTCCACTGCCGTTCGTGCTTCTGTGCCGCTTCCGGTCCGCGGAGTGAGAGCGAGGATTCGGCGCTTCGAACACCCGGTACTGCCGAAGGCGTGATATCGGATCTCGAGCTGCTTCCCGTGATTCCCGGGCAACCCACCAGGGCGGTCCGACACTCCGGCGCGGACCATACCCATACCCCGAATCGACGTACCGATATCGGGCTCCACCTGTGAAGGACACCGAGTACCCAGCCGGGTATCGGCCGGCGGGGCCGATCGGATACCGTTCGCCTCGCAGTATGCAGTTCTTCGCGATATAAGGATGCGCCCGATGGACGACAGTTCCTTGGTCTGGGACGTCGATGCGCTGGTCACCATCGACCAGCGCGGACTGCCACACGAGGTGCGGAAACTGCGCCTCGGCACGGTGGACGAGATCATCGAGGCCATCGAGACACTGGCCATCCGCGGCGCACCCGCCATCGGAATAGCGGGTGCGTTCGGCGTGGTCATCGCCACCGCTGCGCACACCGTCGACGATGTCGTCGACGAGGCCCGAGTACAGGCCGAAGCCGATCGCATCGCCGCGGCGCGGCCGACCGCGGTGAATCTGGCGTGGGCCGTCGAACGGGTCCGCACCCGGGTGGCCGCGGGCGCGGACGCGGTACTCGCCGAAACCCTGGACATGTTGTCCGAGGACGGCCGGGTCAATCGGGCCGCCGCCATGCACGCGGCCGACCTGGTGCAACGGCTGTGCGCGGATCGACCACTGCGGGTGTTGACCCACTGCAATACCGGCCGCCTGGCGACCAGCGCGTTCGGGACCGCGATGGGTGCGTTACGAGTGCTGCACGAGCGCGGCGCCATCGAGAATGTGCTGGTGGACGAGACCCGCCCGCTGTTGCAGGGCGCCCGGCTGACGGCTTGGGAGCTGGCCGAGGCCGGTATCCCGCACCGATTGATCATCGATTCGGCCGCCGCATGGGCGATGGCCACCGGCCGGGTCGACTGTGTGGTGGTCGGCGCGGACCGGATCACCGCCAATGGCGATGTGGCCAACAAGATCGGCACCTACGCCGTCGCGCTCGCCGCCCACCGCCACGGCATTCCGTTCGTCGTGGTGGCGCCGGAATCGACTCGGGATCCGAATACGGCCACCGGCCGCGATATCGTCGTGGAGGAGCGCGCCGCGAGCGAGGTGACCGGTTTCGGCGGCGTCGCGACGGCTCCCCCGGACACCGAGGTGTTCAACCCGGCCTTCGATGTGACGCCGAGCGAGCTGATCACCGCGGTGGTCACCGAGAACGGCGTGGTGTACGGCGCAGGGAGTGAATCCGTTTCGACACCCCGCGGCGAACTCGCCGCCCTCGCCGCACAGCTCTACCACCGGGGCTGGATGCCGGGCACGGCGGGCAACCTGTCGGTGCGTGACGGCGCGACCGCGGTGATCACCGGCAGCGGACTGTCGAAGGGCGAGCTGACGGCCGAGGACATGGTGGTCGTCTCCCTTACCGACTCCACCCCACTGCCCGGCCAACGGCGCAAACCTTCCGCCGAGACCACCATTCACACCGCGGTGTACCGCACCACCGCCGCCGCGGCCGTCGTGCACGTGCACTCGCCCTTCGCCACCGTGCTGGCGACCGGATCGGGCGCGGCCGAACGGAAAACCACCCTGCGTATCACCGATTTCGAACTCATCAAGGGGCTCGGCTCCACAGACCCGACGGCAATCGATATACCGGTGTTCCCCAATTGGCGTGATGTTCCGCGTATCGGCGCGGACATCGAGCGCTATCTGCGGGCGAATCCCACCGCACCACCCGTGTTGTGTATTGCCGGACACGGCATCACCACATGGGGGGAGAATCTTTCCCGGGCACGCGATCGCGCCGAATGCCTGGAGGCCCTGTGCGAGCTGGTGGTTCGCAGCGGCCGCAGGCAGGCCTTCGTCGACCCCACCGAGTGACTCGAGATTGGAACGACATGACCCTGCTTCAGGTGATGGCCGCCGACAATGCCGCCGATGTGCGGGTTCGGACGACCGATGACTCCGTGATCACCGCCGAACTCGCCGCGCACGGCATAACCTTCGACCGCTGGCCCGCCCTCGACGATGCCACCGTGACGTCCTCGGACGATCTGCTGGCCCACTACGCCGACCGGATCGCCGAGCTGAACTCCTCCGGCCGTTACAAGCACATCGATATCGCGCGCCTCCACCCGGACGACGCGAACCCTGAGTGGCCCGCGATCGCCGAACAGGCCCGCCAGAAGTTCCTGAGCGAGCACCGGCACGCCGAGGACGAAGTGCGCTACTTCGCCGCGGGTCGCGGCTGCTTCTACCTGCATCTGAACGACGAGGTGCTCGCGGTGGTGTGCGAGGCCGGCGATCTGCTCTCGGTCCCTGCGGGCACCCTGCACTGGTTCGATATGGGAACCCGGCCCGATTTCATCGCCATCCGCTTCTTCGAGGAGGAGGACGGCTGGATCGGCGACTTCACCGGCGACCGGATCAGTGAGGGTTTCCCGACCCTCGACGAGCTGCTCACCGCATCGTGACCCGGGCGATAGTCCTCGATATCGAGGGCACCACCAGCCCGACCGCTTCCGTGCGCGAGGATCTTTACGGCTATACCCGCGACCGGCTGCCACGGTGGCTGGCCGAGCACAGCACCGAGGCGGCGGCGCCGATCCTCACGGAGGTCCGGAAACTGGCCGGTCGCCCGGATGCCGACACCGCCGAGGTGGCCGAGATCCTGCGCGGGTGGCTGGACACGGATGTGAAGGCCGAACCGCTGAAGACCGCGCAGGGATTGATCTGCCACGAGGGCTTCCGCAACGGCGCCCTGCACGGCGAGTTCTTCCCCGATGTCGCACCTGCGCTGACCGAATGGCGGGCCGCGGGGCTGACACTGTACGTGTACTCGTCGGGTTCGGTGCGCAATCAGCGCGATTGGTTCCACTTCGCGCGTGGCGGGGAACTCGGCTCGTTGATCAGTGGATACTTCGACCTGACCACCGCGGGACCGAAGCGGGAAATCACATCCTACGAGACGATCGCCGACCGGGTCGATGTGCCCGCGGCCGAGATTCTGTTCCTCTCCGACCACCCGGAGGAACTCGACGCAGCCCTCGCGGCGGGATGGTCGGTTATCGGGGTGCATCGCCCGGGCGAACCCAATTCGCCGCGCCCGCCGCACCGATGGGTCGATTCCTTCGCCGAGATCGACCCGACCTGACCTCGGGTCCGGGTCCCGCCGCCGGGCGCCCGGTCCGGGCACGCATACCGGTCGCCCCACCGCCCGGGCGGTGGGGCGACCGGCGCGAAGGACCGGCCCGGAGGTTCACCCGGGTCTTCTGCGCGGACCTCGATGGCCCCGCCATGGCATCGAACAGTTCGTGAACAGGCCGGATGACGATGTGACCGAGGCGCGGACCGATGAGCAGAACCGTGGTACCGGCAAGAGCGGTGCGGTGACATCGGCGGATAGGCTACGATGACGGCAAGGGATCACGCATTTGCCCCGAGGGCAGGCCTTGAAAAATTAGGGCCGCGTGACCATGATGCCGTAGAGCATCTCGATCCGATTCGAGTGCGTTATGAATCCCCATACCGGGTTCTCGTCTGTTCCATCTATTTCTGCTCCATCCACCACCTCGTCGCCGGCCA
Organism: Nocardia paucivorans NBRC 100373; assembly: GCF_000308675.1. Classification (GTDB taxonomy): domain Bacteria; phylum Actinomycetota; class Actinomycetes; order Mycobacteriales; family Mycobacteriaceae; genus Nocardia; species Nocardia paucivorans. The sequence continues at coordinate 83,234 of NZ_BAGE01000024.1, forward strand.
GGTCGCCCGAGGACCAACTGACCTTCCGAATCCGCCGCCGCGGCGACATCATCGTGATGTCGGCACGTGGCGAAGCGGATGCATTCACGCTGTCGCTGTGGCGACAGAAGGTGCGCGAGGCCGCCGATGCGGCGGCAGCCGCGTGCGGTGCACTGATCATCGATGCCACCCGGCTCGATTTCCTCTCGCTGCGCACCCTGGCCGCATTGGCCGAGGACGCGGATACCTACCTGCGCGACGGTATCGAGATATGCCTGGTCACCATGGACCTCCGCATCGCCCGTCTCGCCTGCTGCGATACCCGAACCGCCCGCCTGCCCATTCGCTCGACGGTGGTCGCCGCGCTGACCACGCTGCAACTGCACAAGCGGATCATCCCCGTGACCGGCCCGGCCACTCTCGTACCGGGCATTGTGGACCGCCCCGAGGGAGTCGAGAATCCGGTGCGCCGGACCCGCCCCTTGTCCGGCACGGTGAAATCGACCTTGACATGTGCCTGATTTCCCCGACACCGCGTCCCGACTTCATCGTCGGACCGGTGGCGGGCACGCACCCGGTCCACCCGGCACCGGGCCGCACCCGGATACTGATGGCATGTCGCGTCCCGACGTTGACACCCCACCACTGCCCGTAGAGTTGCGCCCGTACCTGGGGGAGCTCGTTCGACGAACCCGCAGTGTGTGCGGGACCGACCTCATCACCGTCTGCGTGGTGGGTTCCATAGCGCTGGGGGATTACCGACACGATCGCAGCGATGTGGACGTCGTGGTGGTCGTCGCCCCTTCGCTTCCCGACCATGCCCTGCGTGACCTCGCGACAGCACTGGGCCATCCCGCCCTGCCTTGTCCCGCGACCGGACTGGAGCTGGTGGTCTACGGAGCGGATTTCACCGCCCGGCCCTCCGCCGAGGCCGGTTTCCTGCTCAATCTCAATACCGGCTCGCTCCTGCCGAATCGCGCCGACTTCGATACCACGCGAGCACCGGCCTTTTGGTTCGTCATCGATAGATCCATTGCGTTGCAAAGTGGTCGTCTCCTCTACGGAAAGCCGATCGATCAGGTCATGACGGCCCCCTCACGCCGCGATCTGGTCTCGGCGGTTCTCGATTCGGTCCACGAACACTCCGACGCGGATGGTCACCTCGCCGATAATCGGGTACTCAACGGCTGCCGTGCCGTGGTTTTCTGCCGAACAGGGCGCTGGATGGCCAAACGGCACGCCGCCCGGATGATCGCCGACTCCGAAAGCGCCTTCCGCCCGCTGGTCACCACCGCGCTACAGAGCTTCCGACATCCTCGTTCGATCCCGTCGCCCGTGCTGCCCATGGCCGAGGTGCGCGCGTTCCTGGGTTGGGCCCGGGAACGGGTCGCGGAAACCATCGAGGCAATCGACGTCGGGGGCGCTCCCCCGCACCCATCGCCATCGGCCGCACCGACGACATAGCCCCACCTTCTCCCATACCGCCCTCCCGCTGCGTGGGCGACTCGTTCGCACAACGCGCTGAACGTGGTGGCACAACTGTCGAGGGTCTCGGTGGACGCTTCGTCGGTGACCGCCGGCGGCGGTATCGGTCTCGGCGGTCGAAAAGTTGGCCCGCCGGTCACCCACGATGTTTCGCTACCGGAATCGACCGAGATCCGGCCGACCGGCTCCCCACCGTAGCCCACCGGATGCGTCCCTGTTCCGATGTCGCCGACATGATTCTGGTGTCGAAACCGGATCTCGGTTGTTTTCCCCACGGACACAAGTGGATTGCCGAACCCACCTCTCCCCAGAGCCGGATCGTATCGAAGATCACAAACAATGCGTTACCGAACAACCCTAATGATCAATTACCGGCAATTCCACATCCAGCCCCGCCATTGCCGACTTTTCGCTATTTGGGTTATTCGTTCGTGATCGGATGGCAATATCGACAGATATTCACTATTTGTGATCCAAATCACTGTTTATTGCGAAACACCTGGTCAGTTGGTTGATATTCGAGACGAAAATCGCCATCCAAGATCGGTAATTCTTTTCTTTAACCATTGGTTCATCCTGCGTTAAACAAGCGTGATCAGGCTGAGATCGGTCGCCAGAGACCTGGGAAACCAGTAACACTCCCGTGACCGGATTTCCTCCGGACACGACAGCGGTACGCGAGAAGCGCCGATCCGGCCCATTCCCGCATCGCATCGCCAGGGATTCGATCGCCTGGCTTCACAACGAAATCCGAAAACAGCACACGAACCGATTCGGGCGAACTCCAACCGAACGCCCGCTGTCGATCCGCGCTGCCTCCTCGGGCCGGATCGCCGCACGACAGACGCACGACAGACGCACGACAAAGGAACTGATCTCGCAAATGCCTGCCTCACACATTTCTTTCCGTCGCCGCTCGTTCCGTAATGGCGCAGCCCTCGCGGCCGCTTTCGGCGCTCTCGCCCTGGGCCCCTCCGCCGCAGCCGCGGTGGCGGACGACGGCGCCCCGGCACTGTCGTCCCAAAGCGTGCAGCCCATATCGTCCTCCGCACACGGAAACAACCTCGACGGATGGATCAACCAGGCCCTCGCCATCATGCGTGCGAACGGCATTCCGGGCAGCTACGACGGCATCTACCGCAATGTGATGCGTGAATCCGGTGGCGACCCCCATGCCATCAACCTGTCGGACTCCAATGCCGCCGCGGGCACCCCCTCCAAGGGGCTACTCCAGGTGATCGACCCGACCTTCAACGCGTACCACGTCGGCGGCACCGCCTTCGATATCTGGGATCCGGTCGCCAATATCACCGCGGCGTGCAACTACGCGGCGAACCGCTACGGTTCCATAGACAACGTTTACGGGGCCTACTGAGCGCACCGACCCCTCGAACCGGCTCTCCGACGGATTCCGTCGGAGAGCCGGTTCGGTCACCCGGTTTTCACCACGGCGGGATCGGGCCCCTGTTCCCGCCCGAGAGCCGCGGGCCGCGGTCACCCATGAAGGGTCGAACGAACACATCCCATGCGGTGAGCGCACACCCCGCACACGGGCATTGCGCACTCGCATACTGGACGATATGTCATGGACCGGGTGGCTTTGGTCGTGAAATCTGGCAGCGTTTTGTCGTGAATCTCGGCATCGTTGGGTGGGTTCCGGTCGGGATCGTGTGCATGAAAATGAACACCACCCGACCCTCTCGTCCGGTGCAAGGGCGGACTGTCACCGAACCCGCTGTTCACCGGCCGGTGCTCGGTTCATGGTTAGGGTGGGGCCATGTTGCTTTGGATCAACGGCCCTTTCGGGGGTGGTAAGACCCAGACTGCGTTCGAGCTGCATCGGAGGCTGCCCGGCAGTGTCGTGTGCGATCCGGAAATGGTCGGCTATGGGCTGCACCGGATGATGCCGCGGAGGCTTCGTGCCGACTTCCAGGACTATCCGAGCTGGCGGCAGGGCGTGTTCGAGGTGCTGGATCATGTGCTTCGCGAGCACGACGGTGTGGTGATCGCACCGATGACAGTTGCCGAACCTCGATACTTCGCCGAGACAGTCGGGCGGTTGCGGGAGACGGGACACGACGTGCGGCATTTTGCGTTGCTGGCCCGTCGAGAAACAGTTCTGGATCGCCTTCGCGATCGCGGACTCGGTCTCGCCCCCGTCCTGCGCGCAGTCGGTCAGGGTGATCTGTTGCTGCGTGCAGAACAGTTCGCTGTGGACAGACTCGACTTCTGCCTCGAGCAGCTGAGCAAGCCTGAGTTCGCCGACCAGATCTGGACCGACACGACGCCGGTGGCGTCGGTAGCCGACCGCATTGCCGAGTCGGTCGGTGTGAGGCTGGCGCCTGCCACCGATGGTCGGCTGCGTGGCAGGATTCGCCGTATGGCCGTCACCGTTCGTAACGCCCGTTTCTGAGTCGAGGTAATCGGGCGGGATCGTCTGCGCGAGAACGGAAAGCACCCGACCGGCGTGTCGGTCGGGTGCCATCGTTTCAGTTCTGTTTGGCGCGAGTGCTGGCGAGTCGGTAGGAGTCGGTGCCGGTTTCGATGATGTGGCCGCCGAAGGTGAGTCGGTCGACGATCGCAGCGCAGAGGCGGGGGTCGGTGAAGGTTTTGGTCCAGCCCGAGTAGCTGTCGTTGGAGGCGATCGCGACGGAGTTCTTTTCCTCGCGTTCGGTGAGGACCTGGAACAGTAGTTCAGCGCCGCGGCGGTCGAGTTCCATGTAGCCGAGCTCGTCGATGCAGAGCAGATCAACCCGTCCGTAGCGGGCGATCGTCTTCGACAACTGTTTCTCGTCGGCGGCTTCGACGAGTTCGTTGACCAGCTTGGTGGCCAGGGTGTATTTGACCCGGAAGCCCTTCATCGCGGCTTCGGTGCCCAACGCGATGAGCAGGTGGCTCTTGCCGGTGCCGGAGTCGCCGATCAGGCAGAGCGGCAACCCTTTGCGGATCCAGTCGCAGGTGGCGAGGGTGTTGATCGCGGCGGCATCGATGTTGGGGTTGGCTTCGAAATCGAAGGCCCGCAACGACTTGTCCCGAGGGAACCCGGCCCCGCGGATGCGGCGCTCGCTGCGGCGCCGGTCTCGGTCGTCGCATTCGGCGAGCAGCAACTCGGCAAGATAGGCCCGGTAGGACATCTGCTCACGGGTCGCGGTCTCGGTGATCTCGCTGAACTGGCCCCGGACTGTCGGTAGCCGTAGCACTCGGCAGGCTTGATCGATGGCCGCCTCGGCCGCCTGCTCGGTCAATCCATGACGTCGTCCGATCGCGGTGGTGGCGGTCATCGAGTGCCTTTCTGAGCTCGTGGGAGACGGAGAAGCTGGTCGTAGTGATCGACAGTGGGCAGCGGCCGGTCATCGGGTGGCAGGTGCGCGAGCCGCCGAGCGGTCAACGAGGTGATCACCTCGGTCGACGGCGCGTCGAGGTCGACCGCTGCGGGTGCGGTCGGCGCTGTTTCCTGGATCTTGCGGGCCTCGAGGGCGACCGCGTCGGCGGTCAGCGCCCCGGACCGCAGGGCCGCTGCGAGCGCGTCGACGAGCAGGTCATGGGAAAGATTGCGCTGCAGCAACAGCACTTCGATCAACGCGCGGGTGCCGTGCTGATCGCCATGAGCTTTGCGCGCGGCGGCCCACCAGGCTTCGTGGATCGGGGTGAACTTGCCTGCCGCTCGGGCCTGTTCGAGTGCCGTCGCGCCGGGCAAGGCGCCGGGTTTGCGCAGCAATCCTTCGAGGTAGTGGTCGAGTTCCAGGCGCGCCCCGCCTTTGGCGCAGAGCCGTTCGTGGCGGGCGATCTCGGCGTGGCCGTCGTAAACGACCAGCTCTGAGGCATGCAGCAGAACCCGGACAGTTCGGCCGATGAACCGGACTGGGACCGAATACTTGTTGGTGCGCACCGAGATCTGGGCATAGCGGTCGACGCGCATGCTGAACCAGCGGCCGGTCTCGAATTCCTCGGTCGGTAACGGAAGGAGCAAGGGCTTCTCGGCGGCGAACATCTCACCGATCGTGCGGGGTCTCGACCCGATCCGCCGCCCGTCATCAGCGCTGTCCCAGGCGTCGATCATCGCGTTGAGCTCGGCGATCGAGTCCACTTCCGGGACCGGGACCAAGTGGTTTCGCCGGAACCAGCCGACTTGGCCCTCGACGCCGCCCTTCTCGTGAGCGCCGTCGATGCCGGGCTTGCAATAGAACGGCTCCAGGCCCAGATGGGACCGGAACACCGTCCAGCGTTCGGCCTCCACACGGGCCCGGGTGAACCCCAGCACCTGCGCGACTGCCGAACGCAGGTTGTCGTAGCGGACCTTCCCGAACGGGACGCCGCTGAGCACCCGCATGGCATGCAGGTGACCCTCGAAGAACGCTTCTTGACCAGCCGACAGGGATGCCCGGTGGACGGCCTTGCCGGAGAACGACATCCGGAAACAGAACAGGTAGCAGGTGACCAGTTCACCGCGGAGCCAGACCGAGATGTCACCGAAGTCGACCTCGGCTTCCTCGCCGGGCCGATGAGTCTGAGGGATGAACACGTTGACCGGCCCGCGGCCATGTTCGGCCAGGATCTGCGGTTTGCGTTCGCGGACGTAGCGGCCCAGTACCGAATACGACACCTCGGTCATGCCGCACTCGTCGATGAGTCGCTGATAGATCCGTGTCATGGTGTGGCGTTGCTTGCGTGGCGCGGAAAGGTCCGCGACCAGGACCTCGTCGATGAACTCGGTGAACGGCTCGATCTTGGACCCTCGCGGGGTGTAGTCCTTGCGCTCGGCCGGCCAAGCAGTACCCATGGCCAGCTTCACCGTCCGGAATCCGACCCCGTGCTTGCGTTGGATCTGTCTGTTCGACAACCCGTCCCGTGCGTCACGCCGGATCGCTGCGAACAGCTCCGCCCGCGACATCGCCATCAACAACCCCTCGTCCGAGCGGTGTCCACTCAGACCGGACGGCCTCAGCGGTGAAGCACGCACATCGTGCCACCGCGACCGTGCTGGTGGTGTCAGAATTCGCGAACACGAAAATCTCGCTCGCGCAGGTGGTGTCGAGATTCACGCACAACTGGTGTCCAGGTTCGCGACCAAAACCAACCGGGCTCGTCGATGCGGTGCTCGACCTGCGGGTGACGACAACCGGAGCGATCCTGCTGTTCGTCGTGGTCACGACAGTGGGTCTGACCACGCTCAGCGCATGCCGGCGGCCCCGCTGGTTCCCGGCCGGACTCGCCACGGCGGTGGCCGCGACCGTGACGACGGTGGTATCGACCGCCGTGTTCGTCGAGAAGGTGTGGCAACCTTTCCCCGACCACCTGCCCTGGACCGTCTACACCTGGTCGGGTGCGGCGGTGCTCGCCATCGCGTTGCTCATCGGTCGATGGTTCGTGCGCCGGCGAAACCGGCCGATCGTCGCCACCGGGCTCGTAGCGGCCGCGACGGCGGTGGTGCTGTGCGCCGCCGGCGGAACCAACGCGGTGTACGACGCGTATCCGACGGTGCGTGCGGCCCTCGGCATCGGCGAATACCGCACCGTACCGTTCGACGCCGCACTGGCCCCGAGATCTGACCGGCATCCACTGCCGCCGGGAAAATGGCGGGCCCCCGTCGATACACCGGCGACCGGGGCGGTGGCGAAAACCGCCATCCCGGCCACCGTCTCCCGGTTCCCCGCCCGGGAGGCACGGATCTATCTACCGCCGGCGTATTTCACCACCCCACGACCCGACCTGCCCGTACTCGTGCTCCTGGCCGGGCAGCCCGGCAGTACCGACGACTGGCTCATCGGTGGCGGACTCACCGACACCATGGACGCCTATGCCGCCGCACACCAGGGGTTGGCACCGATCACCGTCCTCGCCGACGACACCGGGGGCCCGTTCGCCAACCCGCTGTGTGTCGACTCCCATCTCGGGAACGTCGCCACCTACCTGTCCGTCGACGTACCGGAGTGGATACGCACCCACCTCCAGGTCGATCCGAACCCGCGGGCGTGGGCCGTGGGCGGTTTGTCCTACGGCGGCACGTGCGCCCTGCAACTGGCCACCACCCGGCCCGACGTCTATCCCACATTCCTCGACATGTCAGGGCAGGCAGAACCGCTTCTCGAGGATCGAGCCGGCACCATTCGGAAGGTTTTCGGAGGCGACGCCGAGGCATTCGCCCGCAACAATCCCGCGGAGCTGCTGAAACGCAATCGCTACCCCGATTCGGCCGGGGCGTTCGTGGTGGGTCGCGACGACACCGAATACCTGGGTGATCTGGAGCGGCTCACCGTCACGGCACGTGCCGCGGGGATGGACGTCCACCTCACCGAATTGCCCGGTGGGCACAGCTTCGCCGTGTGGTCGGCCGGTCTCGAGCAGGAACTGCCGTGGCTCGGCCGACGGTTCGGTCTCGATATCTCCTAGCACCCCATCTCCTGGCACCCCGTCCGCGGCCCGAAACACACTCGACGACCGGCCCGGGGCGGCTCGACTTCCGGTGGGACCGCTAAGCCTCCTCGAGGGCCTCGCCGATCTCGTGGGCGACGCGATCGTGTTCGTTGCGCACCAGCCAATGACCGGCCGCGAGAGCCAATGCGACGGGCCATTCGATGATCTCCGCCGCGGCCAACGCACCGAGGGCTCCGTAGTACGCCAACTGCTCGGGCCGAGGTATGCGCGTCCGACCGACCACGGGCAGATCCACCGTGAAACCCCGCGCGTTCGATACCCGACCGACAGCATTGCGCTGACTCGTTCGTGATTTTTCGGTCACTTGTCGCCTCCCGGTCATGGCGTGTTCGCGAATTCGACGCCCGGCAACCGCACTGTGTCGGGTGTGAAGAGAACTGGTGTGGGCATCGACTCGGATCCGTTGGCAGGAGTGCTTACGCGGGTGCTGACCGTGCCCTTGCGTGAGCTGTACGCGGTGTTGTGGCGCTGGGGAGTCATCGAGGTCGTCGACTGATCGTCCCGGCGTCGCCCGATCACGGCGAGCAGGCGCGGGGCAACCGCGGCGAAGGTCGTCGCGACAGCGGCCGTCGACAGGGCCTGCCACCAGCCGATCGGTCCCAGTGGTGTGCTGCCGAGCAGTTGGCTCACCCCCGGCGTGCCGATCAGCGCGCCGAGCACCAGTAGTGAGCCGACCACGGTGGCGATCACCAGCGGGCTGTGCGAGTCGAGCAATGTCTGCCCCAATTGCGTCGCGACCAATGCCGCCAGTGCCACCGTCGACGCGCGCCGGCGCCGACCCGTCAACCTCGCCATCACCCACGCGACCGTCGCGGCGGCGGCGGTCGTCGCACCACGCACCGCCACCGTCCGCCACACCGCGGCCCCGTCGGGTCCCCGTCCGGTATAGCGCGGTTTCCCACGCGGCGGACCGACCGCGAGAGCCGCGGCGGGCAGCGCATCGGTGAGGATATTGACCACCAGCAATTGCCGGGTGTTCAGCGGCGCTCGGCCGGTGAGTGCGGTGCCGGCGATCATGAAGGCCACCTCGCCCGCGTTACCGCCGAGCAGGACGGCCACGGCCGCCTGCACCCGCCGCCACAGCTGTCGACCCTCGTCGAGGGCGGCGGGCAGAGCGCGTATCCGCCCGTCGCGCAGTACGATCTCCGCCGCGGTGCGAGCCGGATCGTTACCGCCCGCGGCCACCCCGATACCGACGGTCGCGGCGCGGATGGCCGCCGCATCGTTGGAACCGTCGCCGACCATGGCGCACACATGACCCAGCCGCTGGATCGTCGCCACGATCTGCACCTTGTGCTCGGGCGACATCCGGGCGAACACCCGCCTGCTGCGCACCACCTGTTCCTGCTCCCGCCGGGACAGCGCCTCCCATTCGGGCCCGCTGATCACCTGATCCTCGTCGACACACATCCCCACTTCGGCGGCGATCGCGGTAGCGGTCACCGGGTGATCACCGGTAATCACCCGCACCCCTACACCTCGGTCGGCCAGTTCGGCCAGCACCTCGGCCGCCTCCGCGCGAGGGGTATCCGACAAACCCAGCAACCCGACGAACCGCATCCCGCCACCGCACAATTCGACGAAGGCGTCGGTGTCGTCCCGCACCGCGCGGGCCTGTGACCGGGAGAGGTGTCGGGTGGCGACGGCGAGCACCCGAAGTCCCTCGGCCGCCATCTTGCGCACCTGCCGCTGCACTTCCTCGTCGACGTTCACGCAGGCCGCCAGCACGCTCTCCGGCGCCCCCTTGAGCGACAGCCGTTCCCCGCACACGCTCGCCGAGAACGAACGTCCCGATCGGAACGGCAGATGCGCCATCGGCTCGCCTCGGTCCAGGTGCCGCCCGGCCTCGGCGATCGCGCGGTCGGTCGCGTGTTCGTGCGGCTCGCCGTGAGCGAACGGCGTGGCCCGAACCGCGTGTCCGAGCACCTCGTCGTCGGAGCATCCGCCGGCGGCATACACCCTGGCCACCCGAAGTCGGTTCTCGGTGAGGGTTCCGGTCTTGTCGAAGCACACCACATCCACCCGGCCGAGGGCCTCGACCGAACGCGGATTGCGCACCACCGCGCCCGCGATGGTCAGTCGCCGCGCCGATGCCTGCTGAGCCAGTGTCGCGACCAGTGGCAATCCCTCCGGAACAGCGGCGACACCGACGGTCACACCACTGGCGACCGCCTGCCGCAGATCGAGCCGACGCAACAGTCCGAGCGCGGTGACCAGTCCCCCACCGACAAGGCCGAACGGCCACGCCTTGGCCGTCAGCTCCTCGAGCCGGGCCTGTAAACCGGTGGTCGAACCGTCCACGTGGGGGATCGCGGCAGCGCGACACGCCTGCGTCCGTTCGCCGACCGCGGTGACGATCGCCACCGCTGTGCCCGCCACCACCGTGGTGGTGGCGTACAGCATGCAGGCGCGCTCGGCAACGGGCGCAGCCGGAGTGGCCTCAACCTGCTTGGGCACCGGTAACGACTCCCCGGTCAGCGACGACTCGTCGACCTCCACGGCGTTCGCGCGAGTGAGTCGCGCGTCGGCGGGCACCACCTCACCGGGCCGCACCTCTATGACATCACCCGGACGCAGCTCGGCTGCGTCGACCATTACCGAATGGCCCGCCCCGACCAGCTTGCGGGCCGGTGTGCCCTGGACCTCCGGCAGTCGCCGGAACAATCGTTCGGACCGGATCCGTTGGGTAGCCGCCAGGACCGCGTTCCCGACGAGTACCGATCCGACCAGGAACGCGTCGACGGGCGAGCCCAACACCGCACCTGCCACGGACCCCACGGCCAGGACCGGAACCAACGGGTCGGACAGTTCCTCACGCATCGCGCCGGCAAAATCCCGCACCACCCGACGCACCGGGTCGACGGTCGATCGCGCGAAGCGGACCAAGGACGCCGGCCGGACATCCTCACGCCCTGGGACCGGCCGTGGTGGCCGCAGTACCCGACGCACCTGCTCGACGGACATGGCGTGCCACTCGTGCGCGCTCTCCCCGGGCGGCGGCGGAACCCGAAGCGCTTCGCCCGCGAGCCGGTATCCCATCCACACGCCGGCGGCGGCCCCGACGGTGACCGGGGCCATACCACGACCCCGTACGCCGGGCACCATCAGCAGCCCGCTCAGAAGAGATGCCCCGGTAGCGATTTCGACACCGCGCTCACTGGCTCGGCGGGCCGCCGGCAGGGCGTGCACGATCCGCCACACGACCTCCAGATCCTCGACGAGCACATCGGCGTGCCATGCCGGCCCACCCGCGCCGACGCCGATCGCTATATCGGCGTCGGCCAGCGCCTGCGCCGCCGAACCCGAGACCATCGCCACCGTGCGCCCCTGTTGCTGCAACCGGTGCACCGTACGGGCAAGCGCGTCGTCGAGGCAGCCATCGACGGGATGGAGGTCGTCGAACGACGAACGCAGATCGTCGAGCGTGTCGACCTCGACCGACACCACCTCGACACCGCTGCGCCGAGCTTCGCCGAGCACCGCCGTCGCCAGAGGATGATGCGCGAACCGCACCGATACCGCGCCGCCCCCGCCATCACCGGACATCGATGGCGCCACCTGCTGCCATCCGGGCCGTAACGCACCGCGGTCCAGTTGGTCCTGTGCCCACTCCCAGACCGTCGCCCGTTTTCGCTCGGAGACGTCGCGGATGCGGGCAACCCGCAATTGCGCACCACACAGTGTCCGCGGGTCGAACACCACCGCATCGACCCGATCGAGTCGCCGGAACGCCCGAGGCCGCAAGGTCAGCGCACCGTGCCTGTCGGCCAGACCACGGGCGAATGTCGCGGCGAACAGCTCCCGGCTGGTATGGGCCGCCTTGGGCGCCGCAGCCACGACGGCGGCAGCGGCGGTGTCGAGGTCGGAGGCGAGAAGACCGACCGCCGGCGCGGCAACCGTCTGCACCTTTCCGCTGCGCTCCCCATGACGCTCTATCGGTCCCGGCGGCAGCGGGCGCGGCCGAACACCGGGCCGGACCCCATCGATACACGTGGCATGCGCCGCCAACTCGGGTTCGCGGCGGTGCCAGACCGCGGCCGCGGCACGGGTCTCGGCGACTTTCGCGAGGTGCACACACAGGTCGACACCGAGTGACGCCGGTAACTGGGTGGCGGTGTGCGCAGCGGCCGTGGCCAGCGCCATCACCGTGTCGGTGGCACCCGCGCCGACCCGCTGTTCGACGGCGCGCCGCAGCCGCGGCTGGCCGGCGACGAGCGAGACAACGGCATTGAGGCCCGCCGGCAACCGCCGCAGACCGACCACTCGGCCGGCCAGGGCGACCCCCAGACCGACCGCGTTCGTCGTCACCGAGAGCAGGCCGGCGGCCAGTACCGCGCCTTCGGTGGGCAGATCGACCGGTACTCGACCGGTATCCGAGCACCCGTTCTCGGCGGCGGTCACCACATCGCACAGTTCGTCGACGGCTACCGTGTCGTCGACTTCGACGACAACACGCGACAGCGGGTGGTTGAGCGTCGCCGAGATCACCCCATGGTGTGCGCGGAGTGCTGCGAGCACCGCGGAACCCACATCGCGGTCCGGATCCCGGTCGGACAGGCCACGCACTTCGATCCAGCAGCGCCCCGCACCCCGCCAACGGCGCCGGATCGGCCTACCGCCGAAAAGCTCCGATGCGGCGGCGGCGAGCGATTCGACCATCCACCCGACGGATGGGGTGGGCGGCAATACGCTCGCACGCTCGATCCCGATGGCCGGCGCGGCACGCCGCATCCCCCTGTCGAGAACACGCAACGGCGCCGATACGGAGGCCCGTATCACTCGGTTCGGTCGCACCGGCGGCCGCTATCGCTCGCTCGGCGTGCGCCGCGACCGGGCCGCACCCTTACGCGTGGCCGGCCGGTCGTCCGCGTCACCCGGGGCGGGTGTTCGATTGCCTTCCGGAAGAGATTCGGGACGTGCGGCGCTGTCGGGTTCGGTCGCCGATTCCGACCGCCGACCGAGCTGCCGGACCACCAGGGCGGCACCGCCCACACCGAGGAGCACGGGCCAGTCCACCAATCCCGCGGCGCCCACCGCCGCCATGGTCAATACGGCCGCCGGTGTCGAGTGGCTTCCCTTGACCAGCCCGCTCTTCACACCGGACGCGGCGCCCTGTATGCCGCCGATGACGCCGTTGACAGCGGCGCCGCTCACCGCCCCGGCCGCAGCCGTTGTTGCGTCGGCCGTCCGGGTGATCACGCCCACCACGCCTTCGGAAATATTCATGGCCGCTCCGTCGCGTTCGCCGGTTGGAAACCATGCAGCAAATCGCAGTATACCGCCGGGTATGTATATGTCGTGGGAAGCGACGAGGAGCGTCCGCCGACTTCCCGAACCCGAATTTCACCCCGATTATCGGGAAATATCGCACGAATTCGGCATACGAACTCGCATGATCCCACCGGCGCGTCGTCGCCCGACGAAGCGGTTCGAGCCCGCCGTCCTTCGACCGACTCACGCACATCGGAAAACCGTCGGCAATCGATCCGCTCGGGCACGATGAGGACTTTCGCCCCTGCCCGCCCATCCGGCCGAGTGGCCAGACTGGAGATCGATCGACTCCTTCACGAACGAACCGAGGTTCGCCATGACTCCCGGCGACAGCATGGTCATCGACCGCACAGGCCTGAACCGCCTGGTGGAGGTACTCGCAGAGCAGGGGTATCGGGTTGTCGGGCCGCGACTGCGGGACGGGGCCATCGTGTTGGACGAACTCGATTCAGGAGCGCAACTGCCCGACGGATGGGGGGTGGAGGCAGAACCGGGTCGATATCGGGTTCGGCGCCGCGACGACAATGCGGTATTCGCGCACTCGGCCGGACCGGGATCGTGGAAACAGTTCCTGCATCCACCGCGCCGCAAGATCTGGGACATCACCCCGGATATGCACGCCGAACCCACCGACGACACCCTGCCGCGCTATGCGTTCCTGGGGGTGCGCGGCTGTGATCTCGCCGCCATATCGGTTCTCGGGCAGGTGCTCGAAGGCGCCGATCACGCGAGCCCCTCCTACGCGCATCGTCGTGGTCTGTTCGTCGTCGCGGTCAACTGCACCGAACCCGGCGGAGTGTGCTTCTGTGCTTCCATGGGCACCGGACCGGCGGTGTCACCGGGATACGATCTCGCCCTGACCGAGCAGATGGACGAGGACGGGCATCGGTTCCTCGTCGATGTGGGCAGCGCGGACGGTGCCCGAGTGCTCGCCGATGTCACCGCGCGCGCCGCGACCGACACGCAGATCGCGGCGGCGCGTACGGCGGTATCGGCGGCCGCGGACCGAATGGGGCGGGCGATGCCCGAGATCGATCTGCGGACGCTGCTGCGCGATTCGCGGGAATCACCGCACTGGCAGGATGTGGCGAGCCGCTGCTTCACCTGCGGTAACTGCACCATGGTGTGTCCCACCTGCTTCTGCACCACATTCGAGGACGTCACCGATCTCGAGGGCGAGCACGCGCAACGATGGCAGCGGTGGGCGTCATGTTTCGAACTGGACTTCTCCTATCTGCACGACGGCAGTGTGCGACAGTCGGGAGAAAGCCGGTATCGGCAGTGGCTCGGCCACAAACTGAGCACCTGGTACGACCAGTTCGGCACATCCGGTTGTGTGGGATGCGGTCGGTGCATCGCATGGTGCCCGGCCGGTATCGACCTGACCGAGGAAGTGGCCCGACTCGCGGAACTCGCCGCCGAAACCACCGACAATGCCCACCGTTGACGAACTGGCCGCCTTCCCGCGGCTGACCTCGCTGAACCGGACGGACCTGGCGGTGCTGGCCGAGCTCGGACATACAGTGTCCTTCTCCGCCGGGCAGCGGGTGCTGGTGGAGGGTGGGCCGGCCGACCGGTGTCTGCTGATCCGAACCGGTCGGGTGGTGTTGGACGCCCAGGTGCCCGGTCGGGGCGATGTGGTGATCCAAACGCTCGGCGGCGGTGATCTCCTGGGCTGGTCCTGGTTGGTACCGCCGTACCGGTGGCATTTCGGCGCGCAGGCGACCGAATCCGTCGACGCCGTCGAATTCGACTCCGCCCGCCTGCGCGAGGCCGCCGAGACCGACCCCCGATTCGGTCGCGCGCTGACCATGATGCTGTTCGAGGCACTGCTGGAACGACTACAGGCCACCCGGGCCCGGCTGCTCGACCTCTACCGCAATCCACACGAGGGGAACGAGAAACCACACCGGGAAACGCACCGCGCCGGCCCGGATCGGAGCCACCCATGAGCGTCGACATCATGCCCCACTCCACTCCGATCCCCGGCGACACCATGCTCCCGTATCGGGTCACGAACCGGATACCGCAGACTCAAGACACCACCACACTGGTGTTGGAGCCGCTCGATCGCGCGGCACCGCGGTTCCGGGCCGGCCAGTTCATGATGCTCTACAGCTACGGGGTGGGTGAGATCGCGATATCGATCAGCGGGGACCCCACCGCCCGCGGTACCGCCCTGGAGCACACCATCCGCGCAGTCGGCGCGGTGAGCACCGCCTTGCGGAACACCCCGGTCGGTGGGGCGGTGGGGGTACGCGGTCCGTTCGGTGTGGGGTGGGATCCGGAATCGGCGATCGGTCGGGACCTCGTGCTGGTGGGGGGTGGGGTCGGTTTGGCGCCGCTGCGTCCGGCGGTGCTCGGCGTGCTCGCCGCCCGCGACGCGTATCGCCGGGTCGTTCTGGTGACCGGGGCCCGGACCCCGGCCGACATACTCTTCCGCCGCGATCAGGACGACTGGGAGGCCGACGATCGGATCGAACTGCATCGGACGGTCGACCATCCCGCGCCCGGCTGGACCGGGCCGATCGGTTTCGTCACCGAACCGCTGGCGCGGCTGGCCCCGGAGCCCGGTCGCACCACGGCGTTCCTGTGCGGACCGGAACCGATGATGCGCTTCTGCTCCCGGACACTGTTGGGCAAGGGAGTCGCCGCGACCGATATCCGGGTATCGCTGGAACGGAATATGCAGTGCGGTATCGGCCGGTGCGGCCACTGCCAGTTGGGTCCCCTGTTGGTCTGCCGAGATGGCCCGGTCGTCGACTACGCCGTCGCCGGACCCCTGTTGGCCGTGCAGGAGTTGTGATGGACGCCCCGACATTGGCGGTGTGGAAGTTCACTTCCTGCGACGGCTGCCAACTCACTTTTCTCGACTGCGAGGACGAGCTGTTGACACTGGCCGGCCGGATACGCATCGTCCACTTCCTGGAGGCGTCCAGCGCGGTGCAAGCCGGACCCTACGATGTGTCCCTGGTGGAGGGTTCAATCACCACCCCGCAGGAGCGGCGGCGCATTATCGAGATCCGCGCGCAGTCCCGGATCCTGGTGGCAATCGGGGCATGCGCCACCCATGGCGGAATTCAGGCGCTGCGAAATTTCGCCGATATCGCCGAGTTCGCCTCCGTGGTGTACGCCGATCCGCAATACATCGACACCCTCGCCACCTCCACCTCGATCTCGGAACACGTGCCGGTGGATTTCGAGCTGCGCGGCTGCCCCATCGATCGCCGTCAGCTCCTCGAAACGCTCACCGCTTTCCTGGCCGGACGCACCCCCGATCTCCCGAACACCAGTGTGTGCACCGAGTGCAAACGGCGCGGCACCACCTGCGTGATGGTCGCCGACGGTATCCCCTGCCTCGGGCCGGTCACCCAGGCCGGGTGCGGTGCCCTGTGCCCGGCCTATCACCGCGGCTGCTTCGGCTGTTTCGGACCGATGGCCAAACCGAATGTCGGTGCCCTCCTGCCCATTCTGCGCGTCAACGGTATGCCCGCCGACGAGGTCGACCGGGTATTCGCCACCTTCGCCGCCGCCGAACCGGATTTCGCGGACAGGGATTCGGATGAGTCGCCGCGGTAGAACATTGCAGGTCGGCGCGTTGGCCCGAGTGGAGGGCGAAGGCGCGCTGCGGATCACCGTCACCGACGGGACGGTGGAACGCGCCGAACTGAACATCTACGAGCCGCCGCGGTTCTTCGAAGCGTTCCTACGGGGCCGCGCCTACACCGAACCGCCGGACCTCACCTCGCGCATCTGCGGTATCTGCCCGGTCGCCTATCAGGTCAGCGCGTGCAATGCCATCGAACAGGTCTGCGGAATCGAACTGGACCGACCACTGGCCGACCTGCGCCGCCTGCTGTATTGCGGGGAGTGGATATCCAGCCACTGCCTGCACATCCACCTGCTGCATCTACCCGATTTCCTCGGCTACCCGGATGCGATCGCCCTCGCCGCCGACCACCGCGACCTCGTGGAGCGGGGGCTGGCGGTGAAAAAGGCGGGCAATGCCCTGCTGGAACTCATCGGCGGTAGGGCGATTCACCCCATCAATGTGCGGGTCGGTGGGTTCTACTCCGTTCCCGAACGCGCCGACCTGATCCCTTTGGCCGAACAACTGCGCCAGGCACTCGACCATGCCATCGACACCGCGCGTCGGGCCGCCGACTTCGACTTCCCCGACCTGGAGCTCGACCCCGTACCGCTCGCCGCCACCGAGCCGGACCGATACGCCATCGAATCCGGACAGGTGCATACCGGCACCGGAGCGTCCTTTCCGGCAGCCGAATTCCCCGCCCACGTGGCGGAGCAGCAGGTGCCGCATTCCACCGCACTGCACGCACGACTCGATGGCATCCGCTACCTGACCGGACCGATGGCCCGCTACACCTTGAACTCCCGGCGGCTTTCCCCACTCGCCCGTCAGGTCGCCACCGAGATCGGACTCGGGGACGAGTGCCGCAATCCGTTTCGCAGTCTCCTGGTCCGCGCCGTCGAAGTCGTCTACGCCCTCGACGAGGCCCTTCGGCTCATCACCGCCTACGAGCGTCCGGCCCGCCCCTCGGTACCCACATCACCACGCGCCGGGGTCGGTCACGGTATCAGCGAGGCACCGCGCGGATTGCTCTACCACCGCTATGACATCGATGCCAACGGCCTCATTCGTTCCGCCACCATCATCCCCCCGACCTCGCAGAACCAGGATGCGATCGAAGACGCGCTGCGACGGGTCGTCACGACCGGCCTCGACCTCGACGATGCCGCGCTCACCGCCGTGTGCGAGCGCACCATCCGCAACTACGATCCGTGCATCTCCTGCTCGGCGCATTTCCTCGCCCTCGATCTGGTGCGTCGATGACCGGTGCCCGAGCCGCCGTCGCCGCCGTCGGCAACGAATACCGCGGCGACGACGGGGTGGGTCCCATCGTGGTTCGTGAGGTGGTGAAACTCGACCTTCCGGGGGTCGTGGTGACGTGGTGCGACGGCGAGCCCGCCGCGTTGTTGGACGCCTGGAGCGGAGTCGATCTCGCCGTCGTCGTGGACGCGGTGCTGTGCGCCCCCGCCACACCGGGCCGGATCCACCGAACCACCATCGATACGGTCCCCGCCGGCGCGCAGGTCACGAGCTCGCACGCACTCGGCGTCCCGGAGGCGTTCCTGTTGGGTCGCGCCCTCGGCCGGGTTCCGCACGCACTGGTCGTCGTCGCCGTCGAAGCGGCCCGTTTCGACCTCGGCGCCGGACTGTCCGCCCCCGTCGCCGCCGCCGTCCCCCAGGTGGTTCGCACGGTGTGCACCGAACTGTGCCGACTCGACCCACCGGCATGAGATCCGGTGGTGTCGACCCCGGACGACATCGGGAAATCGGAAGGGATGCCACAGGGCACCTCGCCGATGACCTTCGTCTCTGGCCGAGGCCCGGTGGTTACGTGCATGCTCGCACACACCGGGCCCGTATCGGTCTATGACACCACCGCGAAGGCTCGGGCCGCCGGTCGCCGCCGACCGAAACCCACGCCCGGGGGGTAGAGCGGGCCGAAAGCGACCACGGTTCGAGCTTCGAAGGGAAGGGATTTCCGAGGATGCCTCCACCGCACGCCCCCGCCGATATCGCCGAATCGCGCGCGGCGACCTCACCGGAACTCGATCCACCGATCGTTGCCGCCGTGGACGGTTCCGCGACCTCGTACCACGCGGCGGTATGGGCTGCGGTGGACGCGAAACTGCGGGGCTGCCCGTTGCAGATCATCACCTCGGTCGCCGCACCAGGGGCCTTCGGTCCCGGCCCGGCCGGACAACGGCTGCGCGCCGAAGGCGAACGGGTGCTCACCGCCGCCCTCCGGGTGACCCGGACGGCGGTGGCCGGGGAGACCGTTACCGTCGGCACCCGGATGGTCGACCGACCGATCGTGCCCGAGCTGATCGAACGCTCATCGCATAGCCGCATACTCGTGGTGGGCAACCGTGGCCTCGGTGCCTACCGGCGCGAACTGCTCGGCTCGGTGAGCTCGGCGGTTATCCGGTACGCGCACTGCCCGGTCGCGGTCGTCTCCTCCGCGGTGGCGACGGACCCCGACTCGGCGCACAAGCCGGTTTTGGTCGGGGTGGACGGAACCGACAACAGCATGCCCGCAATTCGAGTGGCCTTCGAGGAGGCGTCGTGGCGCGGAGTCGGCGTGGTCGCCCTGCACGCCTGGGACGACACCGACGAGACCCATTCCCCGGCGAAGGGCGGGAGCGCTGCGCGACAGCAGGAGGAAGAACTGCTCGCCGAATGCCTCGCGGGATTCGGCGAACGGTATCCGGACGTTTCGGTCCGGCAGATCCTGGTACGGGATCGCCCGGCGCGATCCCTCCTCGCCGCGGCCGAGGACACCCAGCTCATCGTCACGGGCAGCCACGGCCGCGACAGTTTCACCGGTATGCTGCTCGGCTCCACCAGCGCCGCGCTGCTGCCCTTGGTGAAATGCCCC